>CAVTNP010000004.1:0-1640152 GCA_963736195.1 Ignavibacteriota bacterium | reverse complement strand
GGTGACAGTATCGTTGACGATGGCGGGCACACCGGTGATCGTGGGCAGGAGCGAATCCGAGACGGTCACGAGCACGGAATCGACGGTCGTGCAGCCGTTCTTATCCGTGACCGTGATCGTGTACAGCGTGGTTACCGAAGGGGATGCCGTCGGCTGTGGAACGGTAGAATCGCTGAGGGTTGCCGACGGCGTCCACAGGATCTTGTACGGCAGCACGCCTCCGGAGATGCTGGCCCCGATCTTGATCGAGGAACTCTGGCAGATCGAAAGCGGGGGACCGGTCGATACCTTCGGTCCCGCCGAGACGACGACAAGCACCGAGTCCTGGGTTGCACATCCGTTCTGGTCGGTGACCGTCACATGGTAGGTCGTGTTCTTCGCGATGGTCGCGATGACCGTGCTGGAATCCGTTCGGTTCAGGCCTGCGGCCGGTGACCATGCAAAGGTGAAGGGTCCGGTTCCACCGGTCGTAAGCGCCGTGATCGAGAGTGGCGACCCCGAACAGACCGTCGGATCCAGTGGAAGCGTGATCTTCGGCTGACCGTAGAACGTGACAAACACCTTGCCGGTGGTGACACATCCGTTCGAGTCCGTGACCGATAGCGTGTACGTCGTCGGTTGTTTCGGTGTGGCCGTCGGATCGAGCGAGTCGGCATTGACCAGCGTGGCCGCCGGGTCCACGCATAGGTCAGAGGTCCGACCCATCCGGAGATGGAAGCCGGCCGAAACTGAACCGAGGAACCTGCGCAGATCGCGTAGGTCGCTTGTGGGATGGTGACCGTCGGCACCCTTCGTACGACGAGTGCAACCGTATCCGAGATCGCATCGCATCCATCCTTGCCGACCGCGTTGACGCTGTAATAATAGGTTCCAGGGATCTCCGGGGCTGCCAGCGAGTAGGGTTCGTAGGTCGCGCCGGAGATCGGGCTGCCGTCCTGCAGCCACTGATAGGCGGCCAGACCGGCCGTTGTTGTAAGCGTGAGTGAACTGCCCGGGCAGACCGTGTCCGCCACGTTGCTCGTCACGAGCAGCTCCAATGGATCGCAAAATTTGACGATGAATCCATTGGCATCGCCGTAGGGTGCGCCATCGTATGCGCCCGTGGTGGCATATTCATCCGTGCCCGTGTAGGTCGTCCCGCCAACGAATGGATGTCCGCTGGGGTCGAGTCCGATCCCAAATCCAATGCCTCTGCGTTCGTAGTAGGTTCCCCACTTGCGGTGTCCGCCGCTGTCGAACTTGATGATGAACGGATTGTACGGGCCGAGCAGGGTCGTCTGGAACTCTCCCGGCGTTGCAATGCCGGTTGGACTGTAGGTTTCGCCGCACGCAAAAATGTTCTCCGCGCTATCGAGCGTCAGCGCGTAAAGTGCGCTGCTGGGGGAGTTACCGTAATACGTAGCCCAGATCCGCTTGCCGTTCGTATTGAATTTACCGAAAAAGGCGTCGGTGTCGCCGATCAGAGACGTCTGGTAAGCACCGGCTGTCGCATTGCCTGAAAGCGTGTCGTAGCCAGCAAAATAAAGGTTACCTGACCGGCTTACTGCTATCTGATTGATCTGCTGACTTATCCGGTCTGGGAAGATCGAGTCCCCATAGTAGGTCGCCCAATCCAGGGTGCTGCCCGACGGAGCGAACTTTGCGAATACCGTCGGGCCATACGAGGTCTGATAAGCTCCCGCGGTCGCGATGCCTGATGTGCATGTGGTACTTACGTCAATATAGATGTTGTTGTTAACATCTGCGCAAACAGCCCCTCCAGCCATATTGCTGCTTGTTCCGGGCGTCTTATCCGAACCACCCCAATACGTACCCCAGAGCCGAGAACCCAGCGAGGAAAATTTTGCGATAAAAAGATTAGTGCCAACTCCAACCAAAGAAGTCTCGAAAGCACCTGACGTTGCAATACCACCGGTTGATTGTGTAAGCCCGACCAGAATGATATTCGTGGCGCTATCGACCGCAACGCCATATCCTGTTGTATTCGATGAACAAGGGCAAGGAGATGGGCCTGGGGTCTGACCGTTTCCGCTATAATACGTACCCCATTTCCGAACCCCGGTGCTATCAAAGGAAACAAGGAATGCATCCTGCAATCCATTGAATGAAGATTGGAACGAGCCTGATGAAGCAATAGCGCTTTTGCTCGTCGTATAACCGGCGATAAGCACCCCACGCGAAGTGTCACAAGCGACACTACCGGAGTAGTCATCACCGCTTCCACCATAGTAGGTGGACCATATAATATTCCCACCCGATCCGAACTTCGCCAGGAAACAGTCGTAGGAACCACCACCATACACGGTCTGGAATGCTCCGCTCGTGGCGATGTTGGCGGTGCCATCCGTGTAGCCATACAGATCCGCATTGCCCGATCGATCCACGGCAAGGCCGGTCACTTGCGTGTAGTTACTGGCATTTGCCCATCCGAAATAGCTGCCCCACAGCCGCTGTGGATCGATGTACAGATCGCGTGTGCGGTCGTAACTGCCGGTCTCGAAGCCGACCGTATTGCCAACCAGTGTGAAGGCGCACTGAATGTGTTCATTCGTGTCAGCGTCAAGCTGGTAACCATTCGGCGGGGTCTCCGTGACTTTCCCATACGGCGAAGCCAGATGAAACGTACCCACTTCATCAATGGAAAGCGATGTAGCATGATCGTATCGCATCTGGATCGCGCCTGGGTCGCCGCCGGGATGCACGATGAAATCGTATTCCAGACTGGGATTCCTGGGATTGGAGCTGGGACTCGTGGGGTCATCATTCCCATCGGTGTACAGCACCAGATCGATGTGAGGATAAATATCGCGATATACTATTTTGCGATATCCGGGAACGTGCGTAATCCCATCCGGGCAATTGGTGAGGTAATAGTTGGTATAATCCTCGGTTGTGTCGCTCGCAATGATTTCCGGATCGGGATTGGAACCAATGAATTTCACATCGACGCGGTACAGCGCGAGGGTATCAGGGTTCCCAATACCATTCTCATTGAGTTTGGGGATCGAAGGTTTGCTGAGTGAATCTTTCGAACGCGAAGATCTCGAAAACACATAATGCATCGACCCTTTTGTGAAGTACGTCTTCACGCCATAGCCATCGAGCGTGTAAAGTACCTCGGGCATCGCATCTCCATTCTGATCGGAGAGCTGGCCGCGATTCGGAATAAACTTCAGAATGTTCGATGTGCCGAGCGATTGGATTTGGGCATTCCGAGCGCTCCCCCGATCTTCATTCGATTGCGCAAATAGCCCTCCGCCGTGCAGGAGCACGCAGAAGCAAAGGAAGGTAAACAATTTATTTCGGGTATTCCACAACATGTTGGACGACATTTTATTGGTGACCTATAATGCGTATCCGGACAAAATAATGCCGGAATATTGATCGCACATAATTTTTTATTTAGCTACAACGAGCAGGGCGCTAGCTGCTTGCGATCCTGAACGCAGTATCAGCCGATACCTGCCCGACGAGATCCCCTGCACCGAGTAGGTTTCGTTCTTATCCCCGGCCGCAGTCCACGTATCTTTGAGCTGGCAGACGGTGCGTCCGAGCTCGTCCTGCAACGAGATCGAGACCGGACCATCCTTCGAAACGAAATACTCCATTGTGAACGATGCGTCGGCAGCGGGATTGGGAAAGACCTTCTCGATCATGAAGGCTTTTGCACCGTTGGAGACGACGGGCCTGCAGAAGTCGGTCAGGCAGAAGTTGGCATTGACCGTGGTGACCAAAACGCTCGTGCCCGGCAGGAACGTGAAACTGTCGATCGTGATGGGTGAGCACAGCCCGGAATCCAGTGCGATCGCGGTGATCGTTTGCAACACACCCGGCGCGTTAGGAACTGTGCCCGCGATCGGAACCATCCACCAGGGCCCGTTATAGGGCGCTCGCTTCGCTTGAAGCACCCCGACAGGATTCACCGGCGTCAGCATCCCCGCATCGAGGCCAATGAAACCCGCATAGCTCGATCCGCCGCTCGCCGGTAAATTGATTCCGGAGTCCAGCAGGATCGGGATCGAAACCGTATCTCCGGGTGCCGCGATCCCACCCTGTACCGAAACCTGCGCCGTAGTAACGGTCGAGTACAAGAAAGCACCGCTCGGTTGTTGGCAACCGTTCGAATCCGTGATCGTTACCGTGTACACGCCAAGTTGATTGAGCGTGATGGACTGGCGGACTGAATCCTTCAAGATCACGCCGTTCAAATACCACTGATACGCCGAAGCCGGGCTCGAGACAAGCTGATCGCCCTGGAGTGTGAAGACCGGTTGTGCGGGCGCCGGATAAACCATAACATCTGCTGCCGCTGAAGTTCCGGAAGCTCCACCGCCGCTCGTAACGAACACGGTGTATGCGCCAGTAGTACTGACGGTCAGATACTCCTTCGTGGCGCCTGCGATCGGAGTTCCGTAGTCCGACCATTGGTAGGTCGCGTAGCCGGCACCTGCATCGAGTGTAACGGAATCGCCCGGGCAGAACACAAGCGGTCCATTTGCCGTGATCACAGGCATCAGGTTCGAATTGATCGTCACAGGAAGCTGGACGGTGGCCGAACAACCGTTTGCCGAGGTTTCTGTGAGCGTGAGCGTTGCAGTGCCTGTGGAACCCCATTGAATGGAGCTATTCGCTGAGGTTGGGCTGGTTATCGTTCCGGCAGTAGCAGGCGTCAGTGTCCAGAGGTAACTATCGCCGGGTACGTTATTCACCTTATAGGTGCCTTGAGCACCCGGAGCTATCGAGGCTGGGCCACTAATGACGGGCATGGGAACTGAATTCACCGTCACCGTATCCGGCTGACTGGTGGCACTGCATCCGGCAACGCTCGACACCGAGACGGAGTAGGTACCGCTGTTCTTCACGATTATAGAGGATGTAGTGTCGCCGCTGCTCCATCGATATTTTGCATAACCGCCGGCAGCTGCCAGAGTAACACTGTCGCCGGAACAGAATGTGGTCGGCCCGCTGGTGGTAATCGCAGCGTTGGGCGTAGGCAGGACGGTAATCACGACCGGCGCACTGGTACCCGAGCAGCCGTTCGCGTTCGTCGCCGTGACGGTGACGGTATCGGTGGACGTAACGACGATCGAAGCGCCGGTATCACCGGTGGACCACAGGTAGCTCGCATAGGGCTTGGTTGTCTGCACGGTTGCACTTGCGCCCTCGCAGATGGTCGTTTGGCTGGCCGACAGTACCGGATGCGGAACGCTGTCCGGGAGAAGCTTCACGTGCACCGCGTTTGAGGTTCCCGAACAACCTGCGCCACTCGTGACATGCACAGCGTAATCTCCCGCATGAGCAACGGCAATTGTTGCCGTTTTCTCACCATCCGACCATGCGTAACTTGTATAGCCGGTTCCCACAGAAAGATTCGCGGTGTCTCCAGCGCAGATGGTGACAGTATCGTTGACGATGGCGGGCACGCCGGTGATCGTGGGCAGGAGTGAATCCGAGACGGTCACGAGCACGGAATCGACGGTCGTGCAGCCGTTCTTATCCGTGACCGTGATCGTGTACAGCGTGGTCACCGAAGGGGAGGCCGTGGGCTGTGGAGCGGTAGAATCGCTGAGGGTTGCCGACGGCGTCCACAGGATCTTGTACGGCAGCACGCCTCCGGAGATGCTGGCCCCGATCTTGATCGAGGAACTCTGGCAGATCGAAAGCGGGGGACCGGTCGATACCTTCGGTCCCGCCGAGACGACGACAAGCACCGAGTCCTGGGTTGCACATCCGTTCTGGTCGGTGACCGTCACATGGTAGGTCGTGTTTTTCGCGACCGTCGCGATGACCGTGCTGGAATCCGTGCGGTTCAGGCCGGTCGCCGGAGACCAGGCAAACGTGAACGGTTCGGTTCCACCGGTCGTTGCCGCCGTGATCGAGAGGGACGACCCCGAACAGACCGTCGGATTGAGCGGAAGCGTGATCTTGGGCTGGCCGAAGAACGAGACAAATACCTTCCCGATGGTCACGCAGCCGTTCGAGTCCGTGACCGAGAGCGTGTACGTCGTCGGCTGTTTCGGCGTGGCGATGGGATCGAGCGAGTCTGCGTTCGCCAGCGTCGCTGCCGGGGTCCACGCGTAGGTCAGCGGACCCGTCCAGCCGGTGATGCCGGCCGCCCGAAATTGGACCGAGGAACCTGCGCAGATCGCATAGTTCGTTTGCGGGATCGTGACCGTCGGAACCCGGCGCACGACTAGCGCAACCGTATCCGAGATGGCGTCGCATCCATCCTTGCCGACCGCGTTGACGCTGTAATAATAGGTTCCAGGAATCTCCGGGGCTGCCAGCGAGTAGGGTTCGTAGGTCGCGCCGGAGATCGGGCTGCCGTCCTGCAGCCATTGATAGGCGGCCAGACCGGCCGTCGTTGTAAGCGTGAGTGAACTGCCCGGGCACACCGTGTCCGCCACGTTACTCGTCACGAGCAGCTCCAATGGATCGCAAAATTTGACGATGAATCCATTGGCATCGCCGTAGGGCGCGCCATCGTATGCGCCCGTGGTGGCATATTCATCCGTGCCCGTGTAGGTCGTCCCGCCAACGAATGGATGTCCGCTGGGGTCGAGTCCGATCCCAAATCCAATGCCTCTGCGTTCGTAGTAGGTTCCCCACTTGCGGTGTCCGCCGCTGTCGAACTTGATGATGAACGGATTGTACGGGCCGAGCAGCGTCGTTTGGAACTCTCCCGGCGTTGCAATGCCGGTTGGACTGTAGGTTTCGCCGCACGCAAAAATGTTCTCCGCGCTATCGAGCGTCAGCGCGTAAAGTGCGCTGCTGGGGGAGTTACCGTAATACGTAGCCCAGATCCGCTTGCCGTTCGTATTGAATTTACCGAAAAAGGCGTCGGTGTCGCCGATCAGAGACGTCTGGTAAGCGCCCGGCGAAGCGTCCGCGGGAAGGGAGTCATATCCCACAAAATAAAGGTTACCTGACCGACTTACTGCTATTTGATAAATTTGATGGCTGATGCGGTCTGGAAAGATCGAGTCCTGATAGTAGGTTGTCCAGTCAATAGCACCGGACGGTGAAAGCTTCGCAAAAAATGACGGGCCATACGAAGTCTGGTAAGCGCCGGCTGTGGCAATCCCCGCCGTGAATGTGGTACTCCCGTTGAAATAGATATTATCGTTTAAGTCAGCACCGACACTCCAACCAATCGTTACAGGATCGCCTCCAGGCGTAGTCGTACCGCTAATGGTTGTGGTCCAAAGCAACGATCCCTTTGAGGAAAATTTTGCAACAAACGCCTTAGCAGGTCCTGTATGACCTGCTTCTTCTCCAGTAAAAATAATATTTGAGGCGCTATCGACTGCTACCCCATATCCCTCGTTCTCATAAGTGGTGTCCCACCGGAGCGAACCCGTACTATCGAAAGAAGCTAAGAACCCGATAAAACTCCCGCTGGCACTGGTAAAACCAGTTATAGCTATTCCGCGCGCTGTGTCACAGGCAACGCCGGAAGAATAATCATCCCCGCTGCCGCCGTAGTAAGTGGACCATAGCAGGTTCCCACCCGATCCAAACTTCGCCAGGAAACAGTCGTACGAACCTCCGCCATACTTTGTTTGGTATGCGCCGCTCGTGGCGATGTTGGCAGTGCCGTCCGTGTAGCCATAGAGATCCGCATTGCCCGATCGATCCACGGCGAGGCCGGTCACTTGCGTATAATTATTCGTGTCCGCCCATCGGAAATAGCTCCCCCACAGCCGCTGTGGATCGATGTACAGATCGCGCGTGCCGTCGTAAGCGCCGGTCTCGAATGTTACGGTATCTTGGGTGAGCTTAAATCCGCATGGCACGTTCTCGCTCGAATCCGCAAGAAGTTGATACCCATTCGGCTTCGTCTCATCAACCCTGCCGAATGGTGATGCAAGATGGAACAAACCATCCTCATCGACCGAAAGGGAACTTGCATGATCGTACCGCATCCGGATCGCGCCTGGGTCGCCGCCGGGATGCACGATGAAATCGTATTCCAGACTGGGATTCCTGGGATTGGAGCTGGGATTCGTGGGATCATCATTCCCATTCGTGTACAGCACCAGATCGATGTGAGGATAAATATCGCGATATACTATCTTGCAATATCCGGGAACGTGTGTAATCCCATCCGGGCAATTGGTCAGATAATAATTGGTATAATCCTCGGTCGTGTCGCTCGCAATGATTTCCGGATCGGGATTGGAACCAATGAATTTCACATCGACACGATACAGACTCAAACTTTCATGCGGGGCGGCTGGTACTCTTTCATTCTTTTTGAACAGGTGAGGCGGTCCCGAACGCTTCGAGAAGACATAATGCATTGAGCCTTTCGTGAAGTACGTCTTCACGCCATAGCCATCGAGCGTGTAAAGTACCTCCGGCATGGCCTTCCCATTCTGATCGGAGAGCTGGCCGCGATTCGGAATAAACTTCAGTCCATTCGACGCTCCAAGAGACTGGAATTGCTGAGTTGAAGGAATGCCATTAATACCCCTTAATGGTCTTGGAATCTCACGCGTCTGCGCGAGGGCATATCCAGCTTGCAGAATCAAGCCGATGCATATCAGACCTCTTAACGGTCTTCGAAGACCCCATAATGGTCCTGGAAGCCCCCTTAATGGTGTTCTATTATCGAATAATTTTGTACGAGTGGTCCAAATCATGGCTGGGACGACGAAGACCCATATAGGGACTTCATTTCATCGTTGAATAGTAATGCTCATTCTTCCAAAATAATGCCATAGAAGACCTTTAAAGGGTCTTCGTTGCAACATGAAGGCAGATATGCCGTAATTTTGCGCTATGCGAATAAGCGTA
Organism: Ignavibacteriota bacterium; assembly: GCA_963736195.1. Lineage (GTDB taxonomy): Bacteria > Bacteroidota > Ignavibacteria > Palsa-1295 > Palsa-1295 > PALSA-1295. The sequence goes on along the minus strand of CAVTNP010000004.1, from coordinate 1,631,353 downwards.
CTCATAATGGCGGGCGGCATTGGCTCGCGGTTTTGGCCGGAAAGCCGCGCAAAAAAACCGAAACAATTACTCGATGTCATTACACCCGGCATATCGCTGATACAGGCGACGCTGCAACGAACTCTGCTTTTTGCGGAGATCGGCGACACGTTGATCGTAACGAATGAAGCACAGCGCGCGGAGATCGAACGCCAGCTTCCCGAGCTGCCAAAGTCCAATATTATCTCCGAGCCGATGGGCCGCAATACCGCACCCTGCATCGCGCTCGGCGCACGCATCATCCGTGAGCGAAGCAATCAAGACCCTTTGACGGGTTCCGAGGAGTCGGTCATGATCGTACTGCCGGCCGATCATGTGATTCGGAATGAGCACGAATTCGCTCGGCTGATGAAATTGGCTGCTCGGCTTGCGCACGAAACCCGCGGCTTGATCACGATCGGCATCCATCCTTCGCGTGCCGAAACCGGATATGGATATATTCAACTCGATGACGAGCATTTGCCTTCGCAAAAAGAGCTGCCTCAGTTTTCAGAGTTCGAACTGCGGGATATATTTAACGTGAAGCGTTTTGCAGAAAAGCCGGATGTTGATACTGCGCGCCGTTTTGTTGAAAGCGGCGATTTTCTTTGGAATAGCGGCATGTTCGTTTGGCGCGTCGATGCGATTGAGCAGGCCCTTCAACAATACACACCGGAGATCATGCAGCAGATGGAAAACCTTCCACACCATACTGCGCCGGATTTCGATGCGCGCTTGCGAGAGGTGTATGGAACTGTTCGCGGCGTTTCGATCGACTATGGCGTGATGGAGCCAGCCTCGGCAGGTCGAAAAGAGCAGGGATCCGCTGCCGTGATGCCACCCTCGGATGTGTATGTGCTGCGAGCAGGCGCCCTCGGATGGAGCGATGTTGGTAGTTGGGACGAGGTTTATCGCCTGAGCGAGAAAGATCTGGAAAATAATGTACTGATCGGCAGTAATGTCATAGCACGAAATTCGCGCGGGTGTTTGGTTATCTCGCGCAATGACCAACTCGTGCTCACGTATGGGATGACGGACGCGATCGTCATTAATACCGGCGATGCGATCCTCATCTCGCGTCGCGACCAGTCGCAGGGTATCCGCGACGTTGTGGATTATTTAAAGCGCCGGCAAATGACGGAATTTTTGTAGAGTTCCTATTTTCCTTGCGGTAATGCTCGAAAAATCGAAACAAGTTTATCCATCTCGGGCCCAACAAGGAATCCCAACTCTATAATAATACTTTTTCGCTTTGTTGTTACAAGCCTGTCAACTTTCACTGCGGATCGAACCCTAAGACCATTTGTGGATGAGGCCTCAACTATAAATTCGTTCTTGCTCACGTGTGCTGGAACAACGGAGGAAATCGCAACTACAATAATATCCTTGAATCTGTCGTCCGTTTCTGCTACGATCACAGATGGGCGAGCTTTAACATTTGTTAACTCTGCGAATGGAAAGGGGATCAGGACGATCTGGCCAGTCCTCATTAGCTTTTGATATAATCCTGATAGAGATCTTCGCGCGGATCTTCCCAGAATTCGAATGCATTTGAATGCGCTGTCGAAAGGCGGATCTCCTCTTCTTCCGTAAGCTCTTCAAGGAGAGTAATTTTCACTCTGCGGTGCCGAGGATCTCTGATCTTCGTTAATGGCAGTATTTGCTTCCCATCGTAATAGCCTTCGATCGTTTCCATATCCAACTATAAACGATTGGCTCTCAATTAAGTTGCCGTGATTCGATCTTATTCCTGGCTTCGATGCATTCCCTATTTCGTGCTGAGAATAAACTCCACCCTTCGGTTCTGCGCGCGGCCTTCTTCCGTAGCGTTCGTAGTAACGGGTTTTGAGGAACCATAGCCGATCGTTGTCAGCCGCTCCGGCGCAACTCCATTCTGGATCAGATATGCTGCCACTGCTTCTGCGCGATCTTTTGCTAAGCGAACATTGTGGGCTTCGGAGCCGGTACTATCGGTGTGGCCGGCGATCTGAAGTTTGAATTGCGGATGGCCCGCAAGTAATTCCTTCACGCGGTCAAGTTCCGAGTAGGAGGCGGGGAGCAGCGTGGCCTTATCCGACTCGAAGAATACATTTTTCATCGTGATCGCAACTCCTGTTTCGATCTTGTTCAATTTCAGATCTCGCTCCAGTGTTTGGAACGTTGTGAGATCAGTTAAGTCCACATGTTCGCTGGTAGGGAAGTATCCCTCACGTTCGGCGCGAAGCGCATAGTTCTCGCCGGCGGGCAAGGAAATTTGAAAGGCTCCGGTCGCCGGGTCCGATCGTGCGGTTCCAAGAAGAGTTCCATCGCGGAGGCGTTCATAACGAATTTGGGCGGAGAGCGGCTTGCCCATTGCGTCGGAGACAAGGCCATGCACCAGAGCGACCGGCCGCACCCGCTCTACGCGGATGCGATATAAGGCGCTTGGTTCGCTCGTCGTTTTGCGCCAGGCAAGATAGGCATATTTCCCCGAAGCATCTTCGGTATAATAACTGGTGCGGCCGGGACGATTCACGTCGGAGCCAAGATCTTCCGGCTTGGACCAATGCTGCCAACTGCTGTCTAAACGCTCTGCGCGATAAACATCTAATTCACCAAGGCCACCGGGGCGATCGCTGGAAAAATATAACGTTTTATTATCGGATGCGAGATACGGGGTCATCTCAGCGTATCGGCTGTTGATGTCCGGGCCGAGCCAAAGAGGCGTACCCCACGAGTGGGACGAATCATCGAAGAAACTCACATAGAGATCGCGGTCGCCGAGGGAAGAATCACGTTCGACCGCCATAACAAGCGTCCGTTGGTTCGGACCGAAACTATAATCCGTATAGACGCCTCGCGCGCGGAACTGCTGTATCTTGATCGCCTCTGGGATGGACCAACCTGTGGCAAGCTTATGCGTTATGTACACCCGCTCGTCGGGAGGCGAATCGCTGTGCATTTTACCTATTAGGTAAAGAGTATTGTTATCTGGAGCGATCGAGCTAACGGCGATTCCGTAGGCGCTTGCCAGATTTCCGCCGACGAATTCCGGGTTGGAAAAGATCGAGTCATCTGTAATGTGGCTCAACCAAATATCGAACACGATGCTGGAATCTAAACCAGCGCGGGTTCTCGTAAAATAGAGCGTTTTTCCATCGGACGAAATGACGGGAAGCAACTCGCTTTGATCGGGAATATTGATCGAAAGCGGAAGTTTTTCAAAGCGCTTCGCGGGCGTTGCACTCTGGGCTGCTGCACCGGCCGCGGAGAAAGACATAAGCAAAAGAAGATTTGCCGAATAGACGGCTGTTGAAAGTAGAGCGCGAATAGAAGTCATTCCGGTGGCGATGGGTATCTTTCTCATCAAGATTTCTAACAAACTTTTATCCCCATTTGTCCGGTTTGGTGAACATGGCTTTTATCGATTCAACGCGTGTCTCCTCAACGCATCCGGGGACGTGGCTTTTATTTGCGTTTTTTTTCTTGTTCACTGCGCCCAGTTTTGCACAACAGTCATCATCTGCGTTGGTGCATCCACAGGTCTCCACTACGCACGTGATTCGTCATCACAAGAAGCATGGAAAGCACCATAAAAAGCACCCTTCTCATCCAAAAAAGGCGTCGAAGTCGATGAGCGAATCAGGTCAGAGTCAGATCAGGCAAAAGCATGAACCTCCGCACAAGATCAATACTCCACATCCCGGAGCCGGTGGCGAAGAACGAAGCAATTGGTTTTATCAACGCCGCGCTTGGCCAAATCAGACGATCAATCCATCCTTTTATCCAACTGCACTCGCCCAGGCAGCGAAAATGCCCATACTCTCAAATCATTTTGGAAAAGATGGCATCCTCGCTCTCATGCAATGGCAAAGTATCGGCCCCAACTCCATCGATGGCCGGGTTACCTGCATCGCAACCCATCCGACAGACTCCAACACTTTCTATGTTGGCGCGGCCTCCGGCGGGCTATGGAAAACCACCGATCATGGCAATAGCTGGGCATGCGTAACGGATACCTTCGGAAGCCAATCTATTGGTTGCGTAACTCTCGATCCGACTGCGCCCGAAACGATCTATCTCGGTCTGGGCGAATGTAACAACAGCGGCGATTCTTACCCCGGCGATGGACTATGGAAATCGACAGATGGCGGGAACACTTGGCAATATCTTGGATTTGCGGCTGCGCAATATATTGCTAAAGTTCTCATCGACCCGCGTGATCATGAGCAATTATTCGTTGCCATTCCAGGTCCGGATAAGTACTCCGACACCAACCGCGGTGTATTTCGATCGACCGATGGTGGCCTTACGTGGATGCGCTCGCTCTCCGGCGGTGTTACGATCACTCATGCCGCCGGTTGCTCGATCGACACCATCCGTGCAGGTTTCATCGACCTTGCGATAAATCCACTAAATTCAGGGGAACTTGTCGCGTATGCATGGGACCATTCAATGACGCTGGGCCCAGATTTTTGTCCGGGAGGGGCGGGCGGACCCAACAGCGGAATCTATCGCACGGTTGATACCGGTAATACCTGGGCGAGGATCGATACGCTTGCTTCCAGTGGGTTACCCAACGGCGAAACAGAAAAAGTGCTCGGGCGTGGAGCGCTTCTCTGGAATTCCAGCGGTGAACAAACTTACCTGTTCGCCGGCTACGTTCGAACCGATACGAATCCCGTTACGCACGACCTCATCGATGAGAACTTTGAAGGTCTGTACCGTTCGACGAACGAAGGTGTAACCTGGACGAAAGTTCTGGACTCCACAGTCAAGATCCCGATGGGCGGCATCCAGAACAAAGATTCCGCCAACATCACCAATGCGCAGGGCGGATACAATTTTTTTCTCGCATCTAATCCCGCAAGCCCGAACGAGCTGTATCTCGGTGGGATTGATATATTCCGATCCACAGATTTCGGAATGACCTTTGCCGACATCACTGACGCCTATAGCCAATATTATGCAAAGGATAATCGCGCTCAGCACTCCGATCAACACGGACTCGCGTTCACGGCATCTAAGTCCGGCAGCGACATGATCGTTGTTTCCGATGGAGGAGTCTTTCACACAACTAACTTTGGCACGACGTGGAGCCAAACAAAGGGGCTTCCGATCACGATGTTCTATGCTATTGAGCCGTGGGTACCGGGTATGGTCAATACTCCGGCCACTGTTGCCGCTACTGACTTGAAGGTGCTTGGCGGAACTCAAGATAATGGCACCGTCGCTCATGGGCTGACAAGTAATGCTCAATCCTTGGCCACTGATTCCAATTTTGCCTGGATCAACCAAGGGGATGGAGGAATTTCTATCGTTCTTCCTACAGATTCGACAAAATTGGTTTCATCAGCGGCCATTGGATTTGTTTTCGCACGAAATACTTTGGATTCCCTGGTTCCCAACCCACTTGGAGGTCATGACACTGTCCACGACACCCTCCCTCGCTGGCACACGCTTTCCTATCATTTGCTTTATGGCCCAGGCGCACTGACCGATACGAACGAGTCAGCAGGGTTTGTCGTCCCGCTCGCACTCGATGAGGAACGCCCCACGGATCTCTACACGGGCCGATGCCATGTGTATCATGCCGTGCTGGATTGGAACGATCTGGAGAATATCAAGTGGTATTCGTGGTCGCCAATACTCGCCGGCGATTTTTCGAGTGATTCTGTTTGGTATTATGGTGATATTGAAACTATTGCGCTCGGACCTCGCGACGCCTCAGGCAACCCCATGCTTTGGGCCGGTGGCTATAGTTCATCCAGTGGTCCGGAAGTTTGGAGAACCTATGTAAATCCTAACCGACCAGACAGTATAGCTCCCAAATGGGTATCAAAAAAAACCGGTATTCCGAACGCCAATGTTGCGCAGATCGTACCAGATCGAAGCGATTCTCTGACAGCATTTCTTTGCACATCCTCAGCATCGACTACCGATCATGTCATGAAAACCACCAATGGCGGTACGCATTGGACCGATATTTCCGGAAATCTCCCTGCAACTCCTGTGAGCGCCATCGTGATCGATACATTGGCCGAGAATGGAAATCCGCTTCTGAAAAATCAGGCTATCATCGCCGCTACGGATGTCGGTGTATTTGCAACGACAAACGGTGGAGTTCAGTGGGCGCAGCTGGGAACCGGTCTTCCGCACGTTATCATAACCGACATCAAGATCTATAAGAATATGTTGATCGCTTCTGCGTATGGGCGTTCACTTTGGGCGTTGGATATTGGAAGTCTTCAGGCCGCCGCGCCATCCGGCGTATCGTCGTCAGGGGCTGGGGAGACAACATCCGCGCTTTCGATCTTCCCTGACCCAGTATTTGGGAGCGGATCGTTCTCTGTCAGCCTCGTTGATTCGGATCAGCCGATCTCTTCCTGCCGGCTTATCGAGGAGTCGAGCGGTCAAGCATTTTCGACGCAACTCGAAAGCAAAGGTGAGGGCGTATATCTCGTTACACCTCAAAGCACACTATCGTCAGGGGCGTATTTAGTGCAAATGCTGAACGGTAACCAATTAGTATGCCAAAATCGTGTTTCGATCGTTCGGTGATGGGAACGTCACTTCAATGACGCAGAGACTGAGCCGAGCGATGGCTCTCCAGCGAGGCTCGCCGGAGAGAACTGCGCCGCTCGCAATCCTCCTATTTTTTTTAATTGTCGCAGCGGCGTGTGTATTACCATCCGTTGTACCCGCACTTGCTCAAACTCGCCATAAACATGCCGTGCATACTCCGCAGGTCAAGCCGGACATGCTCACGCTGCGCTATAAGCCTCAAGCCGGAACATTAGTGTACGATGTGCATACACAGATCGATCAAAAGGTCCATTCGAGCGGGAATGATTATCGAGGTGTGCTTCGCTGCGATGCGCAGCTTGCTTTTCACAACCTTGCCATTGACTACAAAAAGGGCATCTGGGAATTTGAAGAGTACTTTACCAAATTCGGCATCGCCGGCCACGATCTTCAGGGCAGCCCTGTCGCGCTAAACGAGAACTGGGCAGTCAACCGGATGACCGATCTCACCTACGACATGAAAGGTAACGAATTACAAAAGATCGTTAAAGACAGCATAAAACTTCTCAATGCCGAAGCCCAGACCAATGCTTATTTCTTCGAGCCTCCGCACATGCTGATTCCGCTTCCAGAGCATCCTGTCACCTATGGAGATTCCTGGACGGAACATCGCTGCGATACCGTTCATGTTCGTGACACCATCAACATTGGAATTACCACCGGCGAATATACCTATGATGTATCGCGGACATATCACCTTGCGCGGCTGCTCGATACTAACGATCACTTCCTTGCCATTCTTGCTGCTACCGATTCCGGTGTCTTCCACGGCTTCCAAAGCAATTCTGAAACGAAAGTTATCAGTCACGTTTCGGGACCCATCGAGGGCACCGATACCACGGTGCTCGAACTCTTTTCGGGGTGCGTGCTAAAACGAACCCTCGATATGACGATCCCGGCGCGCGTTACGCTTTCGACCGCGCCTCAATTCATCGACACCCTCGAAGTCCACTCCATTGTAACGCTGGACGAATCTAATACAGCGATACTAAAGAAGAATTAGATCGCATGGGGAATCGCCACCCTTGACGAAATGGTGATGTGATGCGTTGTGGCTTCAGGATCGAGAAAAATAAAGAGCTGATCCTCTTCTAATGAGACGCCACTCGATTCTGCTCCATTATAGTTCACATCGATCCCATTTGGATAGTGCACTGGCTGCCACGGATGTTTTGGGCTGATCGGCAGATAGATCACGGTCGTGGCGTCAACGGGATGTCCCTGCAGAATAAGCTCGAATACTTTTGTGCGAAGATTAAAGTGCATGTGAACCGGTTCCGCGCTCGCCGCCATAACGTATGGCCGCGTTGCGACATCGACATTGCGCAACGCCATTGCACCGCCTTCCGAACTCGACAATGGACCGATGAGCGAAAAATCCTCGCGCATGAAGCCATCGTTTCGCTCGCGAGTATTATAAAGGTTCACATTCCAATAGGTTGCATTCACCACGGCTTGCTCGACCGCCTCGAATTGCCATTCCATGTGACGCCGTACAATATTTCTGGTCCAATTTTGCCGCGTCCCAAATTCTGTTAAAAATGGGATCATCCCTTTTCCGCGCGCGATCTTTGCGCCGAGGCGTTGGGCGTCGCGATACTCCTCGCGTTTCGCATCGTGAAACCATCGCCCGCCAAGCGCGGTGAGAAGGGAATCATAATAATGGAATGCAAATACCACTCGATCGTCGCAGATCGCGGTGGGAAGATGGGTATCATACGCTCGATTACTCCGAAGATTCACATTCCAATCGCTTTGCGGCGCAATAAAGGCGAACAGACTTTCGGAATGTTTCCGAATGCGGCGGATCGCATCGGCATAGAATTCCGGCAGCACTTTCGATTCGAACTCGCGATAATCCAATTGCGCTGGATGCGGTTCATTGAAAATCTCAATGCCGAGCACGCGATCGCAGCGCGAAGCGGCTTCGGCAACACGTTCCAGCGTATCTAAAAATCGGTCGCGGACCGGGAAATGCTCCAGCGGAGGGTCTACGGAACGATTCGTCAGATCGTTCTTCCAAAAATCTGTGAAGGTCTTTCGTAAATGACGGTTAAACTGATAATTCGCGCCCCAAAGCGGAGTATCGGTTAGAAAGCTGAATGTTCGCGTTCCCTCGGACCGCACCCAGTCCGGCATTCCGTTCCCGCCGAACGCGCGGCCAAGCAGATCCTGATGAAGATCGATGATAAGCAGAAATCCCTTGTCTGCGAAGCGCTGCACATAGCCGAAGAATTTTCGCAGATATTCCTCATCGTATTCCGGCTCATTTGGATTGCAATGCGGCTCGAACGCCGACCAAAAAAATGGAAGCCGAAGCGTCGTAAAACCACAGGCCAATAGCAGATCGAGATAGGTTTCGTACTTAGCCCAATCTTCCTCTGCGCGAAACGGCAAATGCGGCGGCAGCTTCGCCGAAGGACCGAACGATACACCGCGCATCATCAGCCAGCGGCCATCGGAATGGCGAAACCAGCGGCCGTCGCTGTGGATCTCGGAGGTTGGGGGTGGTATGAATTGCAAGGAAAAACCAGCACTACCTGCTTTCCTACCTCAGAAGTTCCGCACGCCTCTTGTCTGAACCAGGAGTTGAGGAGATTTCATCTCAAAGTCTCCAAAATCGAGGTTGAAACGATATTACCGCATCAACACCACCGGCAGCGTTTCCACTTGCCCATTCATGCGAACGAGGCATTCATACACCCCATCGGGCAATCCTGTAGGATCACTCCACACGAATTTATGCTCTCCCGGCGCACCGTTGGTGGGTGCTTCCAACTCACCCGAAAACAATCGCGCAACCTCTACGCCAAGCATATTCACAATGGATACCTCCGCATATCCGGCAGCTTGCGAGGTGAAGGTGATGTGGGTGGATTCGTATTGGATGAAAATTCTGGGCAAGGTGTAACCAGCGTTTGCGCGAAAGAACTAATGCCGAAGCCAGAAAGAGAGTATCAGGGATTTGGAGGGGGCCAATCGCCCTTATAACCCGGAGGACGATTCTGAGGATAGATTTCCCATGTTTTTAAGTAATCAAGCGCATCGGCAACCTTAACATCATCTGAGTCTTGTTGGAATTCGCGAGGGATTCTTAAAATGTTAGAATGAGCTGGATTAGGAGGGTCGGAAATTGGGGAATGCTCGACTCTGAATGATTGAAGAGGGGGTTCTGGCTTGGCATTGAAAACCGAGCCAGCTGCGAAGCTTACAACTCCGTAGTCTGCCTCATCACGTGGCCTTCCATCAAAAGCAGTAAGAGCTTGTAATTGATCCAATGTTTCGCTAGCAGTGGCATATTGGTTCCAGTTAACGGACAAACCTAATTCTTTACCCTCACCTCGTTCCTTGTATGCTCCTTGACGTAAACTTTTCCCGTTATTTTTAATATTCACACGATGCACTCTAAGAAATAGAATAGCCGAGTCGGGAATCTGTGACATTCTCTTTGCAGGTTCAACCGAGCTCAAAGAGGTCAAAAAACGCAAGATACGCTTTCGGATTCGATCCCAAAATACCTTCATATTTGAAACCCATTTCAGATCGACCATAAAACCAACCTTTCTCATCCATAAAGGGTGGGAATCCAAGAGTAAGTTTATAATTTTGTCCTTCCCACTCAACAGTAACGCCGCCCGATGGAGAAGGTCCGAATTCTGGCTGAGGAATTATAAAGTCGAGACGGTCAAAAAATTGTTGAGCTAATACACGTATAAATTCCACTGCCGAGTCAATTGCGCTTGATGCAATTGCAGGGCTGCCTTCTCCGTCCCAGTCATCCTGAAGCGTACGTAAATAATGTGCCTCCTTAATTGCAATGCTTATGTGTTCAAAGTTCTCAACATCACGTGGTTGAACGAAAGGGGTATAAGCATATAAGTTCTTCTTCTGAATATCTGATAAAACATTCGCAAGTTCATTGAACAGATCGTTCCTACTAGGAGTGGTTAAAACATCAGAGAGCTGTTGATATTTTGACGGAATGTCCACTCCTCCTTTGGATTCCTTCTTTCTGGGCTCTGTATGTCCGAATAATGAAGCTGCGTCGCTCTGGAAGCCGAAGACTCCCCATCCGGTCGAAACATCATGCTCGGATGTTGCCAAATAAGGATCATAAAATTGACCCTGTCTTTTTTCAGGCTTTACTACTACTGTCGGCATTTAATCTAAAGATTATTATCTGAACGATATTAATTCAGTGTCTGGATAAAGTTTGGTAAGTAACTCATATTTTGCCTCGGCCCTGTCAATTACTCGGCGTAGCTTGCTTAAATCAGTATTGTCAAGTGTTAAAAAAATCTCTTTATCATTATCGCCATCTCGATAAGAAATCCTAAGCTGATGAAGTATCATTGCATGTTTAGCACGCTCATCAATAAAATCAAAAACAGGCCTTATGTCCGTAGCGATGGAACTTGCCAAAAAGGTTTTATCATATTGCCAAATCAGAGAAAAAGCTTTTGATCTTAAAGCATACTTCGTTGTCGCTTTTTGACGAAGGATGTCCGGAAAGAACTTCTTAAAAAGCTCCACTGCGTCTGGATTCTTTTCTTGTAAGTTAGCTGTAATTTCTAAAGTAGCTTCTTCTAAGGTTTTCTTTTCATAGTCAACGACTGCAAAACCTAGCACCATCGCCGATAACAATCCACCAATAACTTTTGAATCAAACTTTCCAGCCTTAGCAAGATAGCTCCCAAAGTTTGAGCTGTCCTCCGGTACCTTTTCAAGTAAATGGATGAGACGTTTGTAGCCCTCCGCGTCTAAGGATAGGAGGTAATTTAACCCATTTTGGGCATCTTCTGTGATATTTAACTGAACGGGGTCAGGCGTTTCAGAGGCCATATAGTATTTAGAAAAACATTCTTAACGCTTTGCGGGCGGGCTTCCGTCTGCATGATAACTCTCTTTTTTACGCGATAATATAAAAAATGTTATGCTCTGTACAAACCACACGCCAAAGGCGTTCCAGCGAAGGCCGCGAGTACCACAAGCCGTTTTGGGAACATGGTTAAAGTGAAAAACAGCACGGGAGGCAATATTGCCCGCAGGTTCTTCGCTCCTACGGAGCTAATTCCAACCCTAAAGATCTGTGTAATCCTACCCAATCCGCGTAATCCCGGTTCTGCCCCCTTATTCGAAATCATGCTCGAAATAGGGGATCACGCGGTCGCCTTTGGAGGCGCTTTTCGGGCCGCGTTCGGCGAGGACTTGTTCGAGCTTCGAGGCGAACTCGCGGCTGGCATCGTAGCCATAATGCTTCAGCAAATAATTCAGCGCGATGACCTCCGCGATCACGGTGATATTCTTTCCGGTGATGATGGGCAAGCGCACATGGGGAACTTCAACTCCAAGAATTTGCGCCGAGGATTCATCGAGTCCGGTGCGGGTGTAATCGCCATCGGCATGCCATTCTTCGAGCTCCACAACAACCTCCACGCGCTTCTGAAAGCGGATCGCACGGATGCCAAACATTTCGCGCACATTGATAAGACCCAGCCCACGAATTTCCATGAAATGCCGCACCAGATCGGTTCCCGCACCCATGAGGATGTTCTCGCCTTTTTGCGTGACCATCACGACATCGTCGGCCACAAGCCGGTGTCCGCGTTCGATGAGATCCAGCGCAACTTCCGATTTTCCGAATACCGCTTCTGCCAACGAAGAGCAACCCCACGCCATAGACATCCACGAACGCCCCATGGATCACCGCCTGCGGATTAAACTGATCCTCAAGAAAATCACTGAGGAAAAAGATCGCTTTCGTCGTTTCGAACGTTGAGACAAAGACGGGAATTTTATGCTCGTTGCAAATATCCAGCAACTCACGGTCAAGCTGACTCCCGCTGGTGAGGACAATGCAGGGAATCGCAAAACCAGCTATTGTGGAGAACGCTTTGATGCGCTCCTCCATCGGCAGCGAGCGAAGATAGAAGATCTCGGTATTGCCAAACACCTGTATGCGGTGATACGTGAAAAGGCCGACATACCCAGCCAGCGCCAGCCCTGGGCGGTGCAGGCTTTTGTCTGTGATAAGATTCGAAAGCCCTTCCCTGCCGGCAAGAAGGGTAAGTCGAAAACGATCCCTGGTGGAATCGTACAAATGCTGCACGGTGATCGATTCGCGCTGGATCGGCTGTGTGTTCCGCCAGCCGGAACGGGATTCTGCTGCCACTATTTAATGGGGTTCAAAAAAATGTTTTCGACTAATAGAACATCAAGATCACGGCATGAATGCCGGAAAAATTTGGGAGCGAATTATGAGGGAAATGCCGATAGTTTTACCGCGTCATATCCGCGAGACTTTTTATCTTCTGGATGCGATTGAATCGATAAGATACTAATTTCACCCTTACCCGGCCCATACGCCCAAAATATTCTTCCTGCCGCGGGAGTGTTGTTCTCTATATAGGATTGAAATACTTTAAATCCCACTCTTCTTGAAAGTGGCATAATCTCGTGGGACTGCAAACTATTGTGGCGTGGATTTTCCTCAATTAGCAATAATGCCTTCGACAGCTTCTTGAAAAAAATCAATTCTTTGGAGTCCAGCAGTCCGGCCATTTCACAATTCGTAAGGTCATCCCAAAGCGTTTTGACTTCCGGTATGCCCATGCGAATGTTAAATTTCATTTAGATGAAAACCTTTTACGGTATTTTGAAAGATCGATCACTTCAGATACGATTCCTTTCTTAAAATTTGCGACCGATGAGTCAAGCATCGCCAATGCTCTGGGTGAGATACCGACATCCACAATCGTCTGCGGAGTCAGCACGATCATGCCATTCGGCTCTTCACGTACATGGTAGTATTTATGCCGTGCGCCGCGAATGACAAGACGTTTTTTTTCATCGAGCTTTCCTTCATAGGTGCGCACTGGCGCACGTTTTGGGCTACGTTTTGCCTTCGCGGGCTTTTCTGCTGTGCGGTATCGTTTGGTCTTCATAAATTGCAAAAGGTGGGATTTCCCACTTTAACCAACATTAGAATATGCTGATAGTTCTGCATTCACATCGCCTTCAAATTCGCAAATTTGAGCATCAGATTCTTTCTGCCGAATTTTTGGAATTCCACCGTCGCCTTTGCTTTATCGCCGGCTCCGCGCACTTCGATGATACGGCCTTCGCCAAAGACCTCGTGAAACACGCGGGAACCGCGCTGCATCGGCGACCCGTGATCGTCTGCAATTTGAGAATAATTGGTTTGATCCTCAAATGAAACTCTATCATTGGGCGCGTGTTCTCGGCGTTTGCGCGTGAACGTGCGACCATTAACGACCGGCGAGCCGGAGAAAAGATGGGAGGTCGATGGCCGGTCGCCCTCATAACCATCGTCGAACGGCTTGCGTGTTTGTGGTTTCGTTCCAAAGCTGGTGATATGCTCGGTCGAACCGGATTTCTCTATCTCCTCGATAAAACGGGATTGCAATGCTCGTGTTGTTTCTCCAAACCTCAAACGTTCCTGCGCATAAAACACAAAGCATCGGCGCATTGCGCGCGTGATACCGACGTAGAACAAGCGGCGTTCTTCTTCGATCTCGCTTGGCTCGCGGCTCACGCCGACGGGCACGCTTGGGAACAGGCCGTCCTCCAGACCCGTGATGCACACTACGGGATATTCCAATCCTTTTGCGGAATGCAGTGTCATGAGTGTGACGGCATTCTTTGTGCCATCCGCCTGATCGACTTCGCTCACAAGCGCAATTTCTTCCAAGAACGATTCCAGCGTGGCGTCAGGCTTTTCGTGGAAGTAATCGGTAACTGCTGAGAGGAACTCCTGAATATTCTCCCGCCGCGTCATGGCCTCGATGGTGTTTTCGAGTTTTAGCTCCTGCAGCATTCCCGTATCGTCGATAAGGGCGCGTAGCAGTTCGCTCACGGACATTTTGTCCCGAAGCGCGGTGTACTTGTTGATGAGCTTGGTAAACTCACGAATACGCAAAATAGCGCGGCTTTGCACACCAGGAACGAACTCGATCGCACTGAGCGCGGCCATCATGTTTTGATCGTGATTGCGCGCATGAAGCGCAACATGCTCCATCGTCGTTGCGCCAATTCCGCGCGGAGGGTTGTTAATCACACGCGCAAGGCTTTCTGTATCGTTCGGATTCACGAGCAAACGCACATAACCCAGCACATCTTTAATTTCCTTGCGCTTGTAAAATGCTGTGCCGCCAACGATAGTATAAGGAATGCCTTGCCGCCGCAAACCATCCTCAATGGCGCGGCTCTGGGCGTTCGTGCGATAGAGTACCGCACAATCTTTGAGATCGAGCTTGGATTTGCGAATTTCATCTTCGATCGCGCGAACAACGGAACTGGCTTCGTCCCGCTCATCGATGCACTGCGTAATGCGAACTGGCTCGCCGCGCACATTCTCCGTGAAGAGCGTTTTGGGAATTTGCCCCTTGTTATTCTTTATCAGTTCATCCGCGACGGCAAGAATTGATTTGGTGCAGCGATAATTCTGTTCGAGTCGGAAGATCTTCGCTCCGGGAAAATCCCGTTCGAAATCGAGAATATTACTTATCTCCGCGCCACGAAAGGCATAGATGGACTGCGCATCGTCACCAACCACGGTGAGATTATTATATTTTCCGGCCAGGCGTTTGATGATCGCATATTGCGCGCGGTTCGTATCCTGATATTCATCCACCAGAATATAGTGGAACTTATGTTGATATTGCGAGAGGATTTCCGGGTTGCGATCGAAGAGCTCGACCGTCTTGAGCAGAAGATCATCGAAATCCATCGCGTTCGCCATTTTTAGCGCGCGCGTATATTCCGGATAAATTTTCGCAACCTGCTCGGAAAAAACATCGCGCGCAAGCCGCATATATTCTTCCGGCGAGACCATCTGATTCTTCGCGCTCGAAATGCGCGAACGGACTGCGCTCGGGTTGAACTGATCCTTCGAAATACTCAGCGCGTTCATTGCCTGCTTGATCGCGCCGAGGGAGTCGTCGCTATCGTAAATGGAAAAACTCGAAGTATAGCCAAGTTGAGCGGCATTTTTCCGAAGAATGCGCGCAAATATGGAGTGAAACGTTCCCATCCACAGATCGCGCGCAAGATCGGGGCCCATTTCCGGCAGCGCGGTATCGCTCATTTCATCGAGCAGCGTTGCGATGCGCGATTTCATCTCGTTCGCGGCTTTGTTGGTGAAGGTAAGCGCGAGCACTTCCCGCGGGCGCACGCCCTGCTCCAGCAATAACGCGATCCGGTGCGTAAGCACGCGCGTCTTGCCCGAGCCGGCGCCGGCCACGATCATCACCGGGCCGCTCACGTTCGAGACGGCTTCTCGCTGTGCCGAATTCAGTCCGGCCAGTATTTTCGACATGGGAAAGTGAAAAAGGGTAAAAGTGCTAAAATGCTCAGAATTAACTGCGTTGCAATTAATTCGAAAGCGCAAACACAAAAATACGATTAATCGTACATCTTATCACGAAAGATTACTATTGACAATACGTAAAAAATTATTCCTGTCATTTTATGCGATTATGACTGTCATCCTGAGCGGAGCAAGACGCAGCGATAGCGGAGTCTTGCGGAGTCGAAGGATCTCCAGACGTTCACCCGTGAGCCAAACTACATGCGATCCTTCGACTCCGTTTTTCTCTCCTTCGTCGAGAAAAACTCCGCTCAGGATGACATCATAATGTAATAGCGCAAGTGCCCCCCCCACCCCCAAATTTCACCACCCGCCCCATTTCCCACCGTAAGTTTGTAGCATGAAAAAGAGATTCGCGCTTCTCGTTGCGGTTCTTACGCTTGTGCTCTCTGACATGCGGGATGCGACGGGGCAGTGGGTGCGCTCCAATTGGCCGGATTGGCCCGCTAGGTGCTCAGCATCGTCTTTTGTTGTAAATGGTACTAATCTATTTGCGGGCACTTCTGGGGTGTGTGGAATCTTTCTTTCCACGGATACCGGCGTAAGTTGGGTTGTGGTTGATTCCGGGTTGCCATTCTTGGATAATCAATTTGATGTTGATGCCTTTGCACAAGTGGGCACAAACCTATTTGCCGGAGGTTACCAGGGCATTTATCTCTCGACTAACAATGGTATAAGCTGGGCGCAGGTTGATTCTGGCTTGCAAACAGTTCCTTTCGTCGAAGCGCTCGCTGTGATTGGCACAAATCTTTTTGATGGCGCCTACGGACACGGCGTTTTTCGGACGACTAACTTTGGATCACAATGGACGGCAGCCAATAACGGCTTGACAAGCCCTTTTGTATTATCCCTTGCTGTGAGCGGCAATAATCTTTTTGCCGGGACGGCCGACAGTGGTGTTTATCTTTCAACCGATACCGGCAACAATTGGATTCGGGTAAGTAATGGCCTACAGCTACCACAAGGTGGATATGGCACACTACCCATTGCCGTAAATGGTACAAATTTATTTATTGGGATTGAAGGAACGCCTTATCTTTCAACCAACAACGGTTCAAGCTGGACACCTGCTACTAACGGTCTCCCGCTCAATAACTTTGTAATACTTGCTCTTGCGACAAGCGGGACAAATCTATTTTTAGGCGGAAATGCAGGTTTTGTTTATCTCTCAACCGATTCCGGTAAAAGCTGGATTAAAGAAAATAGTGGTTTACCTGGAGCTTTTATCCAATCCCTTCAGGTGATGGGGACGAATCTGTTTGCCGCAACCCAGGACAGCGGCGTTTGGCGCCGCCCGCTTTCGGAGATGATCAGCTCAAGCGCTGTGGAACCCGGTCCTTTAATAAGTTCCGCAATTGCCGCCTATCCAAACCCATTCACCCAATCCACAACGATTAGCTTCACCACACCCGAGAGCGGGGTGGCGACCGTGGCGATCGTGAATATCCTCGGCGCTATCGTTGCACGCATATTTTCGGGTGAGTTGGATGCGGGAACGCACTCCTTTATGTGGGACAAGCCTACAGGCTTGCCCACGGGAATGTATGAATGCATTGTGCAGATGAACGGTCGCGTGTCGCGAGCGGCCATGGTGGTGAATTAGCTCCGCTGAATTTAACTTGCACTGTCATTCTGAGCGAAGCCGGACGGAGCGACAGCGGAGTCCGGCGAAGTCGAAGAATCTTATGTAGTTTGGCATTTTGGTGAACGACCGGAGATCCTTCGACTCCGCAAATTTTCACTTTGCGAAAATTTGCTCCGCTCAGGATGACATGAATTGAAACCATTCAGAATGGCAGTAAGTGATCTGAACCGAATGCTCCTTTTTTTTGTGATAATAGAATAGCTTTTCCTTTTTAGTAATTCAACATTATCATTCGATGTCTCATACGCACCTTCATCGTCACGAAGTTCATCAGGTACTCATTATCGGCTCCGGTCCGGCGGGGCTGACGGCTGCGCTGTACACGGCCCGTGCCAATCTTTCCCCGATCGTGCTCGAAGGGGAGCAACCCGGCGGCCAGCTTACCATCACGACGGAGGTCGAGAACTATCCTGGTTTCGAGCATGGAGTGCAAGGGCCCGAAATGATGGAAATCCTTCGCCGGCAAGCGACGCGGTTCGGTGCTGTCTGCAAATACGAAACGGCAACCTCCATTGATCTTTCCAGGCGGCCGTTCACCGTTCATGCAGGCGATAAGAAGTATCATGCCGATTCCGTTATCATTGCGACCGGTGCTCGTGCCAAACTTTTGGACATTCCCTCAGAGGAACTTTACATGGGCTATGGCGTCAGCGCATGCGCGACGTGCGATGGATTCTTCTTTAAGAATCAGGATGTGCTTATCGTCGGTGGCGGCGATACCGCGATGGAAGAAGCCAATTATCTTACCCACTTTTGCAATTCGGTGACCATTGTGCACCGCCGCGATGATTTTCGCGCTTCGAAGATCATGCTCGACCGCGCCCGGGCTAACGCCAAGATCCACTGGCGCACCCATCAGGAGATCATCGAAGTGCTTGGCACGACTGACGACAAAGGACGCAAGCTCGTCAATGGCGCTATCTTGCGCAATACCAAATCCGGCGCTACCGAGCACGTTGCAACCAACGGCGTGTTCGTTGCCATCGGACACTCGCCGAATACGGAACTGTTCCGAGGCATCATCGACATGAATGAGGTCGGCTATATCGAGACGAAAGGCAAAACATCGTTCACCAATATCCCCGGCGTGTTCGCGTGCGGCGATTGCCAGGATCACGTTTACCGCCAGGCTGTTACTGCAGCCGGAACCGGATGCGTGGCCGCCATCGATGCGGAGCGCTTCCTTGCTGCCAATCCCCTCATCTACGGCTACGAACCCTCCCACGACCAGACCGATACGATCATGGAAGAGGAAATTCCGAAGCACGGGTGAGCGATTCTTTTTTTTCTGTCAGTGTGAATGAAGGCCCTTTGGAATAGAGCCGGCTTGCAATGCGTAATTGTATCCGCTATTGCTTGACGAACTTCGATTGCGAATTCCCATCGCTTACGAAATACATGCCAGGTGGGAGGGAGGATACATCCAGCGTGGCGCTGTTAGCCACCAGCAGAGCATCCATGCGCTCCCGGCCCAGGAGATCGAAGAGATGAACCGTGCCTGGTTCGCTGCCAATAATATGCAATTCGCCTGATTCGGGATTGGGGAATACGCGGAGGGATCTGGCGGAATTCATAACCGCGCTCTCCGCCACGCCCGATAGATTGAAATCCGAAAGCGGACGGCGCCAAACACCGTTGCCGGCAGTTCCTGCAAAAAGATTGGTGCTACTTACCGCAAAAACATCAACAGCATTGTTCATGGATGCCGAGCCAACCCCAATCCAGTTTGTGTCATTGGTTGTGAGAAAAACAAGGCCGTTGGCCGAAGCAAAAATATTCGTTCCGCTCACTGCAAAGCAATTTACTTCCACCTCCGGTACCCCTCCGGAAAGCCCTTCTGAGATATTGCTCCAGCTGATACCGCCGTCAGTGGAAAGAAAAGAGCCGCTTATGTCGCTTCCAGCAAAGATATTTGTGCCTCTGACGGCAAGTGAGATAACATCCGAAACCGTTCCTTGCCTAGTCCAGCTATTGCCATAATTAGTCGTCAGGTACACCCCGCCTGAGGCTGCAAAAAGAATTGTATCGGTTACAGCAAGTGCGGGAACATGTTCGCCGAATAACCCAGAAGACGCCCAGCTTGAGCCATTATTAGTTGAACGATATACGCCGCTATCCTCCGTACCCGCGAAGATATTTGTTCCCATCGTCGCTAGCGAAATAACCTCAGCATTTATTGGCAATCCTGTGTTGACCGCTTTCCAGTTTTTTCCGCTATCTATCGAGATATACACACCATGTTGCCAAGTTCCTGCGAAGACGTTCGTGCCACTTACTGCAAGTGCATACACATACGTTGTGTCGGGTAAACCTTGAATAATCGGCTCCCATGTTGTGCCGCTATCGGCAGAAAGATAGATGCCACCAGAAGCCAAAGCGACTCCTGCATAGAGATTCGAGCCGCTTACAGCTAAAGCAGTAATGTTTCCATTAGCTGGTCCCTGTGTATACACCCACTGGCTTCTGGCAGCGGGCATTCCTGCGAATGTAAGAAGGAGAATAATAGAGATGGATACAATTTGTCGTCTCATAACTGAGCGCGTAGGTCGAGCGTCCTCGCTCGACAAGTCCCCCCTCGCCTTGCTGCATGGAATTGTGGTGTAACTTTGTTGGTCGCTCCGGTTTGGAAGTAGCCCATAGAAGTTCAGTGGATTGGAGATCGTCTCTCTGCAAACGAGAAGCTTTCCGAAGAGTTCACTGTTCCGCCTGATCCAAAATTAGTTTGTGATGCGCCAATTACACAACCCATTATCCGTTGCTATCCATTTCCTGAAGTGAGCCGAAGTGTAGCATGCCGTAAGAAATATTGATCGATCAGCAAAGTTCTTAATATTTCCAGCGTTTTGTGGAACTCAGCAGTGAAAAACGAAGCGGGTTGGATGCTATGATTCTTGACAATCCGGAGACAACTGACCTCAAAACTCTACAGTTTATGAATTCCTAATGCAAAAAAAAATATTGGCAGGTGTCCAACTGGCGAAATTGGCTTGGAAACGAGGGGGGCTTTCGACAAGCTTTTGGGCGATTCTTGGGATGGGTAGGAAAGCATAAGCACTAAGATTGAACCGAAACGCGGCGGTTCCGGTTAACAGCCCGCCTCACGCAAAAAAGCATGATAGCTAATAAGCATCTGTGCTGAAGCGTTTGCTCGGGCAGGGCGGGGCAATCATCACAAATAGCCACAGAACAAGCATTTATGCCAACGATCAACCAATTAGTGCGTTTAGGGCGGGAAAAGCTTACTTATAAGTCCAAATCCCCGGCCCTCAAGAATAGCCCTCAGCGTCGCGGAGTATGTACCCGCGTTTATACGACCACTCCCAAAAAGCCGAATTCGGCGCTCCGCAAGGTCGCGCGCGTAAAGCTTACCAGCGGCATGGAGGTATCGGCTTACATCCCGGGCGAAGGGCATAATTTGCAGGAGCACTCGATCGTAATGATCCGCGGTGGCCGCGTGAAGGATCTTCCGGGCGTGCGTTACCATATCATCCGCGGTACGCTCGATACGCAAGGGGTTCAGAACCGCAAGCAGGGACGCTCCCGTTACGGCACGAAGAAGCCGAAATAATTTCGAATTGTAGTTGCGCGGTTCCCGCGCATCCGTCAGGCGAACTGGGGAAGGCCGGGGAACCCGGTCACTACGATCAGGCAGTATAATTTTTATTAGGATCTTCGCAGCAATGCGGAGGGGTGGTTGACGGTAAGTACGGACTATTCCGGGAGCGCCATTGGTGCTCCGAACATCCGATCAACTCTTTTGTACACGATAACCGAAAACAATTGAATGAGAAAGCATAAAGCAGAGCTGCGTCCGCGCACGCCGGACCCAAAATTCAACGATACGTTAGTATCGCAGTTCATCAACTCGCTGATGATCGGCGGTAAGAAATCGACCGCCCAGCGCATCATGTACGATGCCCTCGATTCCGTTCAGGAAAAGACCGGCCAATCAGGTCTCGAAGTTTTCAAAAAGGCGATGAACAACGCTTCGCCGTTGATCGAGGTACGCTCACGACGCGTTGGCGGAGCAACTTATCAGGTACCCACGGAAGTCCGCACGGATCGCCGGACTGCTCTTGCCATTCGCTGGCTTATTCAGTATAGCCGCGCTCGCGGGGAGAAATCAATGGCTGCACGTTTGGCTGGTGAGCTTATCGCAGCCAGCAATGGTGAAGGCACAACCGTGAAGAAACGCGATGACGTCCACCGTATGGCCGAAGCGAATAAAGCGTTCGCACATTTCAGGTTTTAAGATTTCAGGATCTGAGGGAGATCGTTAAAAAAGCCGGAGTTCGATCCGGCTTTTTTCAATTCCCTAATTCTTTATGGAAGGGGAAATCACTGGGGTTGCATCGATAGGAGCGCCGGGCGGCAATTCAGTTTGCCTAACCGTTATCATCACATATACCATGCCATCCTCATCAACATCGTTAGGACCGATGGAAAATGTTAAGGGTGATGAATTATCAATCTGTTTGGTGATCGAGATAGGTGAATGGGCTCGCTTCCCGGAAGCCAAACCTGACTGCTTCGAGGTAATGAACAAGCTCTGACCATTGGTACCAAAATATGGTTTTCCGCTCGCATCGGCGAATTGGACGGTATAGGTACCGGGCTTAAGACGGTCGGGCACCTCGACGGCAGAGTTGAAGCCATGGCATTCAATTCCATTATTCGAATAGCCTTTGCCTTGCCCTTCCAAACCACCGATCTTGATGTAAAATGCGGCTGTCTTTGGATTCGAAATTGCAAGCCCAGACCGTTGGAAGGTCGTAGTTGTGCTCATACCTTGAGAGCGCAAAGCCCCTACTCCGATCGTGAGCGCGATCATTATGGTGAAGGTGAAGATCAGTCTTTCGAATTTGAGATCCGTGGTCATAATAGAATTCCTTTCTTTGTAAAAAGCTTAGAATAGAGGATACGAATAACAGCAAGGGTAAAAAATGGTTGCATGGCTACATCGGCATACGACGGAACCACTCTTGAAGCTCGCATGTCCGATTTGGCATGGAAACGCTTCGCAAGGATACCCTTGAAACTACTCCTGACGAACTCGATCATCCGACATGGTATAAACGCCTGTGGGGAAAGATTCGAGCAGCGTATGACGAACCCCTTTCCGGTACGATCGCATACCTTAAGATAGGGATCTATGTGCTGGTATTCCTCGGCGCACTCGTGCTCATCCTGGGACGAACGCAGTGCAATGGCGTAGCAGGGCCGTAAAATCCATTGTCAATTAGAATTTATGGAACTTCGAATCCGTAACTGCGCAAGAACCATAGTAATGAATGATCTCGAAGAAATTCTTCTGATCAAGCATTGCGATACAACACCCGCAAATCCGAACCACCCGGATCAACTTGAGTATTGGGTTCCACCCGGAGGCGGTGTCGATGATGGCGAGACCTTTGAAGAAGCTGCGATTCGAGAACTCTCCGAGGAAACCGGCATCGAGATCGATCATGTCGAAAAGTGTATTCTTACGAGCGACATCGATCTATACTTCTCTGGTGAGATAGTAACTCAGCATGAAAAGTTTTTCCTTGCAACGATAACCGGAAGACCTACGCCTACCCATTCTAATATAAATCCCGGCGAGCCTATTGCCGATGAGCGATGGTGGAAAATATCTGAAATCGAATCGTCCTCGGAAGTCTTTTTCCCGACAGGACTTGTGAAGTTGATCAGGGATGCTTCGAATCATGAGGCCTGATATTCCAGATGTTTATCGGTTCACCAGAAAAGTGCTCGCTTACGTGACGCACGCAAATCGCTTGCTTGTATTCCGTCAGCCGGATTTCCTCGACGCAGGCATTCAAGCCCCCGCGGGTACCATTGAAGCAGACGAACCTCCACTCGATGCTGTTAGAAGAGAGGTTACCGAAGAAACAGGATTGACGGATTTCACCGTCGCTTCCAAGATTGGGATTTATTATTACGACATGAGCGCATATCGAAAGGAAATTCAAGAACGGCACGTCTATCACATTAAACTGAGTGCTCCTGCACCTCGCGAATGGCGGCATTACGAAACAGATGGAGGAAAATCTGTCGGGAAGCCAATCGCATTCGATTTTTTCTGGATGTCTTTAAAAAATCCCATCAAGTTAGAAGCGGGTCAGGGAGAAATGCTTCCGAGGTTGATTGCTACAGTCTCGTGAGAATGGAGAGAACGAATTTCATTTAGAATGTTGTTAAAATTCAATGATTAATCAGCAGATTCCAGCACATTATGATGGTCGCCATGTTTGCCTCGACGTGGATGTCGATCTTGAACCGAACGCAAAATTAGTAGTGATGGTGGTTGATCCCGCCGTGCAGCAGGAACGGAAGGAATGGAATGAGCTTTCACTTCAGGCATTTGCCATGCTTACTGCCGATGAACCCGATGAATATACTTCCGATATGATCAAGGTTCGTAATCCCTATTTCCGTGACGCCCGGTGACGTTGTTCTAACTCAGCTTATTCAAGAAGACGGCAGAGAAAAGCTTCGGCCTGCGTTGGTTCTAAAAATAATGCCGCCGTTCGGGGATTATTTAGTCTGCGGCATCAGCAGCAAACTGCTAAATGTTGTTCCAATGCTCGATGAAATTATCTACGAAGAAGATTCTGATTTTTTTACAAGTGGTTTGAATCATACTTCGTTGATCAGTAGTCGGATGGCTCTTCACAGCGCCGTTATTATCGATCGAAGGTGAGCTTGGCAAAATCGATGATAAGCGGTTGCAACGTTTGTTAGAACGATTATCTCATTTTCTGACTGATGACTGAATCCATGCGCCCAAAACTTATCGTCGGAAATTGGAAGATGAATGGCACGCTTAAAGAAACGCGCAAGCTGCTCTTTCAGCTTACCGTCGAATGGACTACCAAATGCGAAGCCCACGAAGTCGTCGTGTGTCCGCCATTCACGGCGCTGCTCATCGCCAAACACGCACTCGAAGAGACTTCGATGAAATATGGCGCCCAGAACTGCTACATTGGCGAGAGCGGGGCATTTACCGGTGAAATTTCTGCTGCTATGCTTGCGGAACTTGGGTGCACCTACGTTATACTCGGCCACAGCGAGCGCAGAACTATTTTTGGAGAAACGGATGAACTTGTTTCCCGAAAAATTCGTGCTGCGCTGGATGCTAACCTCATTCCCATCGTCTGCATTGGAGAGTCGGAAGAGCAGCGCGAGAAGGGCGAAACGGAATCGGTCCTATCCCTTCAGCTCGATCAGAGTTTGTCGGGAATGAAAACTCCCGATGCCCAAAAGCTCGTAATGGCGTATGAACCGGTATGGGCCATTGGCACTGGCAAGACAGCTACTCCGGAACAAGCGCGATCAGCACATGCTTTTATTCGCTCGGAACTGAATAAAAAGTTTGGCAGCATTGCAAGTGATATACGTATTCTCTACGGCGGCAGTGTGAAGCCGGATAATGCCCGCACGCTTTTTGCAGAACCGGACATCGATGGCGGCCTCATCGGCGGCGCATCGCTCGATGCCAGCGCGTTTATTGCGATCGTGGAGGCTGCGACGTAGACAACAGGAACGAACCATATAAATTGTTTGTATCCCATTTGAGGCACATCATGTCAAAAACAGCAATGATCCGCGCTCGCATCGAGCCGGAATTGAAAGAAGAAGCAGAAGCCGTACTAAAGAAGCTTGGGATCAGCGTCTCGGACGCGATTGCCATGTTTTTTAAGCAGGTCAAATATCATAAGGGTTTACCTTTCGAGGTTCGCATACCTAATCGGGCGACTCTACGAACGATGAAAAAGACCGATGCCGGAAAAGAATTGACGAGGCATGAAAGCATGGAGGCGCTGAGGAAACACCTCGGCATCTAATGCTTCGACTTGTTACCACACGTAAGTTCGATCGCGATGCGAAGCGAATGGTACGACGCGGTAAGAATTGGTCAAAAATGGAAAGTGTTCTCGATGTTCTTCGTCAAAAACAACGACTGGAATCTCGCCATCGCGACCATAAACTAGATGGCGAGTATGAAGGTCGCCGCGAATGCCATATCGAACCTGACTGGCTGCTGGTTTACATTCCTACTTCCACCGAACTCATTCTCGAACGAACGGGAACCCATGCCGATCTCTTCGAATAATGGCGGCCTCATCGGCGGCGCATCGCTCGATGCCAGCGCGTTGAGTGTGATCGTGGAGGCGGCGAGGTAAGCATTTTGTATCTCAAAAACGGAATTTGTTGGATGGCGACAGGAATTGCGTAGTTTTGTGATGTATTAATCAATAAACACATTTGAATTATGCTAAAACAAGTCCCTTTACTCATCCTGCTTTCTATGGTCATCGTATCCTGCAAGCAGAGCACGAGTCCAACAAATACAAACACGACAACTTATGTCCAGCCTAAAACTGGAAGCACCTTCACCTTCGACGAGTATAGCACAGATACCACGTCGGGCCTGCCGGTTCCAGGAACTCGAGACACCGCAGTTCGAACCGTACTTCAAAGCGGAATGTCCTATATGGGAAAAACCAACGTGTCGGAAATCGTTGGGGTTAGCAGTATGGGCAACGATACGAGCTACATTAATTATGAGGCAAACAATGACATCAGCGAATATGGGCCGGGGCCGTTAGACACCATTTCAGTCTGGACAATATTGCCGGTGGCCAGCAAGGTGGCTAATACTCAAACTACCGACACCACCGCGGTATTCTCCGGCGTGACGGTAGAGACAAAGACCTCGTCCACCTATTCTTACGTCGATCAAGAGACAATGACCGTCAAAGGAGTATCCACGAATGTGGTCAAGATAGAGTGGGCTTTCAACCTGACCGTCATCTCGGGAGGTGTGCCCGTTACGCAGACCTTAGACGAGTTCTTTTATTATGCGCCCTCATTGGGAATCTTGACAAAAATACTCCAACCCGTTCAGGTAGGACTGTTTACCAGTGGCCAGCAACAAGGAGGCGTTAGCACACTCATTGATTATTCGTTGAAGTAAACAGTTTTATCCCACTTCCGCCAGTGGGGATTCAGGCTGGTCTCAATAAAGCGATCCCATTCGGTACGGCTGGGATGGTAATACTGTTTGGGATGGGAGTTCGGGAAATTATTCGCGTGGCAACGAAAACGCCATAGGCGTGGCACGTTTGTAGATATTATTATAGAATTAATCTTAAGGAAACTCTGATTAAGTCCGAACCTCGATTCCCGCATTCGCGGGAATGACAGCAAAGTGCCGTTTTGGCGCTTCGCGCAATGATTCCTATGCTTGTCATCCCCGCGAATGCGGGGATCCAGTATTTAATCAGGAGCGATCTACAAACGTGCCGCAGCTACGCCGCTATCGGGATAGTTTCGGTTTTCCCACTCCAACCCGCCACTTTTTTGCTTTTCACACAAGCACCGCTAAAGTTTCGTATCTTAGTATTCATTAAGTTCACGCCATGTCGCACAGGTTGTGTTATATGGCTCTTCAGAATCGCTAATTTCTTTAATAATCCTATGAAATCATCCATTTGCATTAATTCCAGGCGCGCGGCCTTCTTCGCCGTAGTGCTTATTCTTTCCGTTATAGCCGCCACGAACGGATTTGCGCAGCCGGGGCAATCAAGCGCAATTAGTACCTCGCGCTCCAATACCAATCATAACATGGTGCTGCATCCCACGGGCGGCGGGCCAAATGTCACCGCTCCAATTGATTCAAACGGGAATTTCACCACCCCGATGCTCCATAAAGGAACCTACACGGTTACCGTCGTGCCGGTCACGCCCCAAGGCGATTCACGGGTGAATAGTGAGCTTGAGCAGGCGGACATCACACCGAGCGGTGCTGCCATGTCGAAGAAAGCCGATTCGACGATGATACCTCATCCTCCGAAAAAGCAAGGCGCAGCATCTGTCAACAATACCAGCAAAAGCAATGTTAAGTACAGCGGTTTGGCACTGAATCCCGGCCATGTTTCTTTTACCGGCACGAAAGGCGCGACCATCTTTGTAGGCGGCACACCAGCGACTGGGAGGATTTCTCTTTCCGATGCAAACCCGGTCACGATAAATGTTTCAACGCCTGTGAGTGTAAGCGGGACGGTCTCGAATTAAAACTGTAACCTAAAATATCACCTCACTCGGAAAGTAACTTATTATGAAACCATTCATTTGCATTCATTCCAGGCGCGCGGCCTTCTTCGCCGCAGTGCTTATTCTTTCCGTTATAGCCGCCACGAACGGATTTGCGCAGCCGGGGCAGTCAAGCGCGGTTAATACCTCGCGCTCCAATATCAAGAATAACTTGGTGCTGCATCCTACGGGCGGCGGGCCAAATGTCACCGCTCCAATTGATTCAAACGGGAATTTCACTACCCCGATGCTCCGAAAAGGAACCTACACGGTTACCGTCGTGCCGGTCACGCCACAAGGCGATTCACGGGTGAATAGTGAGCTTGAGCAGGCGACCAACGCACCGAACAATGCGGAAAAAGCCGATTCGAATTCTGGGCCTCATGTCATTAAGATACAAGCCACAGCGATTAGTGCAAATACCAGCAAAAGTACTATTAAGCAAAACGGTTTGGCGATGAATCCCGGCCATGTTTCTTTTACCGGCACGAAAGGCGCGATCATCTTTGTAGGCGGCAAACCCGCTACTGGGAAGATTTCTCTTTCCGATGCAAATCCGGTCACGATAAATGTTTCAACGACTGCGAGTGTAAGCGGGACGGTCTCGAATTAACTCGCAGCCGATTTGTCATCCCCGCGAGCGCGGGAATGACAATCGTTATCTGTCACACTTACAAAATATACTGACTCAAATCCCGATTCCGCACTACTTTATCGAGGCGGTCTTCGACAAATTTGGCGGTAACTTTCAGGTGCTTCTCTTTCACGATGTCGGGGACATCGAACAGCACTTGCTCGAGCAGCGTGGTTAGAATGGTGTGCAGCCTGCGCGCGCCGATATTTTCGATGGCTTCGTTCACCTCGAATGCAATGCGGGCAAGCGCAACGATGGCATCATCGGTGAATTCAACTTCGAGTCCTTCGGTAGCAAGTAGTGCGGCATACTGCTTGAGCAGTGCGTTTTCGGGAATAGTGAGAATTTTTACAAAATCTTCTTGTGTAAGACTATCGAGTTCCACGCGAATTGGGAACCTGCCTTGTAATTCCGGAATGAGGTCGCTCGGTTTCGTGACATGAAACGCACCGGACGCGATGAATAGGATGTGATCTGTCTTCACAATGCCATAGCGTGTGCTGACATTCGATCCCTCAACGATGGGCAGCAGGTCGCGCTGGACTCCTTCGCGGGAAACGTCCGGCCCGCCGCCTTCGCGCTTGCCGCCGGCTACTTTATCGATCTCATCCAGGAAGATAATTCCCGAGCTTTCGACGCGCTCGATGGCTTCGCGTACGACATTATCCATATCGACAAGTTTCGCGGCTTCTTCCTGCTCGAATGCGGCGCGCGCTTCTGAGATAGGAACCTTGCGGCGTTTGTTCTTCTTGGGCATCATTCCACCAAGAATATCCTGAATGTTCTGACCGATCTCATCCATTCCGGCACCGCCGAGCGGCCCCATGATCTGCATAGAAGCAATGGGCGGCGCTTGCTGAATATCGATCTCGATCTCTTTCTCTTCCATCTCGCCGGCACGGAGCTTTTCGCGGAAACGATTGCGAGTGTATTCGTTGACTTCCGCCTGCTCTTTCGCATCCGTCGGTGTGCGCGGCTGTGATTGCGGCATTCCCGAAATGGTTGAGCTTACGGGAACTCCGGGGAACATCATTGGTGGTGGCTTCATGGGCGCCTGCACCATCGGTGGCACGAGTATATCGAGAATGCGCTCTTCGGCGTTGGATTTCGCTTTGGGTTCCGCCGCTTCCATCTGCTCGGATTTCACCATCGTGATCGCAAGCTCGGTGAGGTCCCGGATCATGGATTCGACATCGCGGCCTACGTAGCCAACTTCGGTGTATTTCGTCGCTTCAACTTTAAGAAATGGCGCTCCGGCAAGCCGCGCTAGACGCCGTGCGATTTCGGTTTTGCCCACGCCCGTCGGGCCGATGAGGATGATGTTGTTCGGCATGATCTCCTCGCGCAGCACTTCGGGAACCTGCTGGCGGCGCCAGCGATTACGCAGCGCGATCGCAACCGAACGCTTCGCATTCGATTGACCAATAATATATTTATCCAGCTCCGCCACGATCTGATGCGGCGTAAGCTGAAACTTCTCTTCCGCGACCGCTTCGCCGTTTTGTTGGGCTTCTGTAACTGTAGTAATGTCTTCCATAAAGTAACGAGTAACGGGTAACGAGTAACGAGCAAGAGTGAATCCACTCGGTACTCGTTACTCATCACTCGTTGCTCATCAAATGCTTTCTATCGTAATATGTGTGTTCGTGTAAATACAAATTTCGCCGGCGATCTTCAGCGATTGCTCGACAATATCCTTCACCGGCATCTTCGGATCGGCTTTCATAAAGGCGCGTGCAGCGGCGAGCGCGTAGGGTCCGCCGGAGCCGATGGCTACGATGCCGTTCTCCGGCTCGATCACATCTCCGGTTCCCGAGAGCAGGAATGCGCCTTCTTTGCTTACAACGGCAAGCATCGCTTCCAGGCGGCGTAAATATTTATCGTTCCGCCAATCTTTGCCAAGCTCCACGACAGCGCGCGCAACATTGCCGCGATATTCTTCGAGCTTGCTGTTGAAGCGATCATAGAGCGTAAGCGCATCGCTCGTTGAGCCGGCAAATCCGGCGATGACCTGACCGTTATAGAGCACGCGAAGTTTCTTCGCGTTCGATTTCATAACGGTCGCGCCGTTCGTCACCTGACCATCGGAGCCAAGCGCCGCTTTGCCATCTTTTACGATGCCGAGAACTGTTGTTGATCTGATCATATGTTTGAACCGGGGAAAGAACCAGGATTTCGCGGATTAAGTGGGATTACGCGGACGATTTTTGGATTAAGATTCCTGCTACTTTCTGCTAAAACTTCCATTGTGAAAAAAGTGAATTGATTCCGATAAATTAATCGCGATTCTATTATAATATCCCTATATAAAATTAACTACGAAACTATCTCCCAGGAAAATCCTCCCCTAATCGTCCGCGTAATCCCACTTAATCCGCGAAATCCCGGTTCTGGAGCCCTATCCGTAAAGCGCTTCCTCCAATGGCTCGTGCGTGGTCGCCCAGGTCATAAGCAGCGCGGCGAAGCTGGCGATGGTCCGCTTTTCGTCCTCTTGACGGATTACGAGACCATACGTTTCAGCGACGAACTGCATATTCGCGAGCACGCGGCGAAGCTGCGCTTCTGTCGTCTGCTCGTGCCAGTAGCGGACGGTTTCCAACAGCATCTTTCTATGCCGCCGCAAGAATTCTGCCATCGAGATCACCGCGCTGCCATCCCTTGCGGGACTGGGCCGCGCGATATTCAGCAGATCGCTCACATATTCATCGAAATGCTTGATGAACTGCGCATTTCCGGCACGCCGGAGGAATTGCGCGCGCTGGATCGAAAAATTCGCTTTCGATTGCACCCGAAACCTCGGACGCAAGACGTACAAGTCGTAATATTGTTTTAATTTGCCATCGCGATCGTACTCGTTATAGACCCACCGGCGCTTCAGCTCGCTCCACGCCGGAATGCGAACTACCGGGTTCTTTTCGCTATCGATCACGACAAAACGCTCGCTTTTCGCGTCGAATCCCACAATAGTGACCCAATGTCCCCACTGGTTGATGCAGATCATGCAAGCGCGGCCCAGAGCCAGAGCCGAAGTCAGCGCCTTAAATGCGGCCGGTTCGGTAAAACGGCGGACTTCCAGCAGGCGGCAATCGAAGCGCTCGGCGGCGCGGCGAAGCATTTTCTCGTCCGTACCCTCTTTGGTGGTACGCGCAGCCTTCGTCAGCGATTCCTCATCCACGAACCGGCCAACAATAGCCAGCGCGTGCTTGAGCGCAAACGGCCCGCACTGCCAACGATTCGATTGAGGATAAAAGCCCACGGTATGGAATGCCCCTTCGTATTAGAGGACGCATAACAGGGGTTTGGTGGAGAGGGTTTGGGTCGCTGATTGCCAAGTTAGGAGTGGCGACCAATTTTTACGCGCTTTTTCCAAATGGAAGTCTGAACGGATTTTGGATTCGCAGCAGCGGTAATAGATTCCCCAAATGGAACGATAATATGATGACAGGTAAAGGACCGAGATAGCTTAACTTTAGGAAGTATTCTGCGCGTATGGTCGCTAACGCCATGCTTGCAAGGCGCTATATCTATTCCAATATCATGGACCGGAGTTCCCAAGCCTTTACTCAGATTCTGGAGCACATCGAGCGGTAAGCCCCTGAATAAATAACCCACCATCGCCCCAGATGCTAAAAACGGGGCATACGTAGATGTCAGGAACCGATCATTAATGGTTTTTACATAATCTTTGAGGTCATTCGCATCCTTTAGTCGCTTGGCTTCGAGCGGCCATACTATGCGGATACCATCATGTTTCTCACGCGAGATGAATCCCATATCGTATTCTGGTGGCTTCGCTTTCTTTGTTTTCTGACTTTCAAATTCAGAAGGTGAATGAAAAAATCGAAATGGTTCCAAGCCACTTAATTGATCTTGGATGAAGCCAGATAAATCTTGCGTTATAGCTCTCTCCTGAACCGATACTTCCTTCGGGTCTTCTTCGCTTCTACACATGGCAAGATAGCCACGATAGACGAGCAAAATGAGTTGCTGCTCGTAATCCTGTCGCCAACGAGAGAAAGTATCAGCGATGTCAGCGCTTATGGGCGAGTTTTGCTGCTTCATTCTCCTTTGGAACAGTTCTATTGCTACGCTTTGAATGAGAAGACTCAATGGGTTTCGCTGGTTTTGTTGAGCGGCCTGACCAAAACAAAATATCCAAGGCAATCGAATCCGCATCTCGTAACGCAACCGATCTTGTCCAGAAGCCTTTTTCGTTCGGTTTAACTATAAAAATTGTTGGAACCGAAACTCCATCAATTGGGTGTGATAAATAGACTCGCGCCATTCGTTGGTTAATATAGCTGGCTGAGGGTTGCTGTTGAAGCAGCAAATTCCAAACAAAATCATCAAATACTTCGTAATCTTCGATTTGGAGATAATCCGTTCCCTTCAAGCCGACATGAAGACCGAGAACGCAATAACCGCAATTGCTGGTCGACGGCGAGCGATACAACGTCGCGGAAAAGCTCTCATCGTTGCCGAGACCGCTTCGAAGACAATCAGCAAGTATACTTGAGTAAGAGTCCATCGCTGATGTGTCAGTCATGGAAACGGCTAGCGAAGAATCAAACTTATGGTTAATCATTGCAGAACTTAGATCGTCCACGAGAATTCGTTCGGCATCATTAAGACCAAAGAGCCCTGAAACAGCGTCGTCAATATCCTCAAGAGAGGGATTCGAAGGAATTTTCAATTTTTCATAGTGCGAAGATATGGGAAGGGAATAAAGCTCGTGCGTATATATTGTTGGTCTATATATTGCGAGTCGTGACGCTGTCATGAAGTAGAAATAGGCTGATAGCTTACTATTCAATAACGCGAAAAGATACTGAAAAACCGATACTGAAGAAACATGAATACCAACGGAGGAACTCGAAAAAAGCAATTCCGAGCCAGAAGAGTCAGACTCAACATGGACGGCTTTGAATCGTCCCTCAGCGGGCCTAAGGGTTTTGTTAAAGATAAGAACAGGTAGTTGGTAGATTGACTCAGAATCAGAGCGTGATCTTTCGAATTTAGGATCATGATTCACTGGAAAAGACTCAATGGAAGCCATTAGTGGTAGCGACTTCCATAACCCACCCCTTCCTTCCAGCACTTTTTTTCCAATACTCTCAACCCACAGATCATCTTCTCGATTTCCTCGAATAAATCCATCTTCTATGTTTAAGGCAACATTCTCTGCTATGGAATCCAGCCGAGGAAGCGAGAGTAGTCGATCAATCAATTCAAGATCTCTTCTGCCACCCCAAAAAAGCACTTTCCAGATTGCAGGGTGGTTAACTTCCTCTTTTTCAATCGTGTGTGAACCATACTCATCGAAACGGAATGAGTATGCATCTTCGGTGGAATTATATGGCTTCGGACATTTATAAATGATCTCATCGGTTGTGTCCTTACCACCTGTTACGATACAGACCGGACTCTGGGAATGTGGGAACAAAATCTGTCGATGAGCAGCCAAGTTTACTATTTCAGAAATGGCGATTCGTTCGAAGAATAGATGTCGGAAAGCCACCGCATTTGGGCTGCTATTATAAAGGAGTGCCATTGCTGGCTGCACCATCGAGACCATACCTGTCGTCGAGAGTAGCGTCACTGATTTTGCCAAAAACATAGTTCCGATTTGAAGGTCAACGAGCGGCCAATTGTTAGTCCGCGCCCATTCCATCGCATCCTCAGAAGGTTGAGCATCGTCGCCCCATGGTGGGTTCCCGATTATGATGTCGTACTCATTGTCATTCGAAAGAGGATTATTAAATGAAAAAAAATCATCGGCAATAAGGTTACTACCTCGTAGTGAAGGGAAATGAACGATACGCCAATATTGCTTTGGCTCAATGTGATCGCAGATTGCTAAATAAAGCCCTAACGATGCAACCCTAACGGCATGTTGGTTCTTATCTATGCCAAATATTGATTCGCTAAGTAAGTCAACTATTTCTTTCGCTTTTGGAGCACGTTCAAATTTTCTTTCCCACCGATATAGAAGACGCTCGAATGCTTTAATCAGAAAAACTCCCGAACCACACGAAGGATCAAGTAATGTAACATCAGGATCGCCATTCCACGGAAGAACGCGATCAAGCACGAGGTCGGCAAGATGAGCCGGTGTGTAGTGAGCTCCTTCGCGTCCCTCGACGAATTGCTCATAGATGCTGCAAATCAAATCGAGGGGAACAGTGTCGAAAGAATACAATGGCCAAAGCGCTACCTGGCCGGTTGAAATGTCTAACTCTCCTGATACAAACTCGGCAAGTCTTTGGATAGCGGTTTCGCTAACTAACCGACGCTCTTGCTCTAGGTCTGACTTATATCCAGCATGGGGCCTTTTCTTATTGTTTGGGAATAAATCTCCGTTGAAATGCCTCCCAAGAAATTCAAAAAATCGGTATGTTTCTTCTTTGCTTGATAAAATAGACGCCAAGGATGTATGTGTTTCCCGAAGTTCGGAACGGCGATACAAATCCGCCAAAAAGTCGGAATTTAGGGCGGATCGTCCATCTTTATCTTTTCTATCCCAAAGAAATTGCAAAAAGATCACCCTCGAAAGCAAATCATGTACTATTTCTTTTTTTTCGTCAATGCTGCCTTGAATTAATTCATCAGCGAGCAAAATATCCTTCACTGCTCGAAGGTTCTTCAGCAACGTTTTATCCGCGCGGTTTGCTTCATTGAAATGAGGAGCAAATTTCTTTTCCTTGAAAAATTGTCGGGAACTAAGATAAACCCAATGAAGATTAATCGTTAAATCACGAAAATCATCGTTCACCCAAGCTGCTTCCCCTATCGGATCAGGGGGTTGGCGTTCACCACCTGCGGATGAAGGTAGATCGAGTAAGCTCCACACTCGCAAGAGAGTAGGCTCGCTGACAATCAGAAGTGGCACTTGACTAAAGTTCCAACACAGTCTATGAATCTCATAAAGTTCTTCGGTTTTGGGAGTTGAGTCGAACTCGCAAAAAATAGCGAATGGGGATTCGGAACCATTATTGTCGGTTAGTAGATTAATACTCGTTGGCTGCCGTTCCGACTTCGATTGCAAATTGCTACGCACGGCACGCCGCAAATGCTTGATAAGTTGATGCGCGGCTGGCTCACGTGGCTCAGAAAGTTTATCAGGCGGAAGCCAGCCATAGCTCGCTTGGAGACGATCCAAGTGAAGGCTACTCTTTATTGCTGGCATACTTTTGATTAATTGCTGAGAACATCTAATTGGATGGAAATTAAACCTTAAGTGATGGCACTCTCGTTTCATTGTTCCTCCCCTTTTGTCAAAGGAAATATCCTGCGTCTAACCAAATTTCGAATTTCGTGGCGTCACGGAAAAATGGACCACGATTCACGGGATTTTCAGGATTATGGAAAGATGGGACCACGATTTGCTGGATTTACTGGATTTGGGAAAGGATGGGATGGGGAAATGCGAGGGTTCATCGGCACTACATGCTGGGCGGTTCGGTTATGATTGTTATGAGTGGCATTCAATATCTAACCGACGAACATGGCACCACGATCGCCGTGCAGATCGACATACGCAAGCGTCCGGAACTCTGGGAAGATATTCAGGACTCGCTGTTGAGCAAGGAGCGCCTGCGCGGTCCGTTCGAGCCGATCGAAGCGTTGCATTCCCGTCTTCTGCGTTCGTCGAAGCCGGCAAGAGCTGCCAAGGGATCGCGGCCATCCGGAGTGAAACGCTCGGCCTCGCGGTCACGGCATGTATCGCGTTAACATTTCGAAAGCGGTCAGCAAGCAGATAGAATCGCTCCCACCTGCGGTCGCCCTAAAACTCGTTCAGAAGCTGATGTCTCTTGCCGAAAATCCCAGACCTGCCGGTTGCAAGAAACTTGTTGGCGAAGCAAAGCTGTGGCGCATCCGTCAAGGCGACTATCGCGCGGTCTATGAGATCAATGATTCCTCGCGCGAGGTAAAAGTAACCCTCGTTCGCCACCGCCGCGAATCCTATCGTGACTGATCGATTCTGCTTCCAACGAAAATTTCGAATTTTGGGGCGGCATCCGGGGAAAGTACGAAGTATGAATTATGAAGTATGAAACGGGACCACGATTCATAGGATTTCCCGGATTAGGGAAAGATGGGAAGCGTTCGAACTAAAATCGTTGTGTGCCGGGAAGCGCTGCTTCCCGATGCCCTCCACGGAAGCAGCGCTTCCAAGCACACATTTGGAAAAAATCAATTATTTTCGATTATTTTCAGAAATCGCTTGACTTCCGGAAATCCACGCCGTATATTGATAGTGAAACTATGGGCACCAAGTGTCTGTGGGAATTGTGCTATTGTGTCATGTTCATTGAAAATCGAGAGCGGGGATAGTTTTCGTTATGAACGAGTTCTTTGAGAAAAGAATTTGTTGCAACAAATGGCGAAAACAGCTTGGAAACGAGGAATCATCGGGAACTCACAAGAAAGAAAAACGGCACCTATTTCTTGGGGAAAGGGAGGTGGGAAACTATCGGGCATTCTCAGGGTTTAAAGTTTATTCCATTCATTTTGCCATCAAGAAAGCTCTACTATGAAATCATTACGAACCCTGACCTTATTGATCCTTATTTCGGCTGCGTTCGGCTGCCTTGCCAGTTGCTCGAAAACCTCGACATCACCGATTGTGACCACGGCGGCAGGCCCTATCCCTACGATCGGCAGTACATTCATCACCGTAGATGATAACGGGTTTACCACCTATGACACGGTGGTGGCTACCACTTCCACAGACGCGGCCCATCCTGGCAGTACGGTTAGAGAGTTTACTGAGACGAATGGCTCGAATGGCGGGGTCACTCTTATTTACGAATCGTACTTGACGGATGGCGATCTGGCGATCGAGGGAACCTCCTCAGGCTGGGGCCCTCCCGGGGACTATTTAGTGCTCCCGTTCGCCTCGCACACGACCGTGATCGACACGTTAAATTATGGCTACGGCGGCAATGTATTTTTCGATACGGTTACCGCAGTTTACAGCGGCTCGGGGATGAGTTTCCATCTGAATAATCAGACCTACGCTACCGATAGCGTAACAGTGAACTCCAAATTAGTAGGGCAGTATGGTTACAGCTTTATTCCCTCGCTCGGCCTTATCGCTAATTACACGCGAGGTGGTTATTCGCAGTGGCTTACAGCATATTCGCCGAAATAATGAAGGAATCACAGCGCGTTACAATCCGTTCACTAATGTGAAGAACAACGACAGCGCAATTCCGAGAAATCTTTCACCATGGCCATAGCACGGTTTCCTACCGCAACATTGCAGAGAAGGCGTCAAAAATCGCCGTATCTTTGTGGCGTAATGATGAAGAGACCTCTCCTTTTCGCGGGATTGCTTGCTTTTATAATTTTAGTAGGCTTTGATTCAGCCGGCGGTATTGATTCCTTCACTGCGCAGCCCGATGGCGATGGCATTACGCTCAATTGGCAGTCTGAGGTCGAGACTGGAATCAGCCGCTACACGGTCCAACGCGAAAGTATTACCTCCACGAACGATTTTCAGAATGTCGGTACAGTAACAGCGACGGGCAGTTATTCCTATTACAAGTTCCAGGACACGCACCTGAGTGCCGCGCCGCTTGGTGGCCAAAGCGGCGGCGCGCATGTCTTATCCGATGCCTACAAGTATTGGATCGAGATCGATCTGGCAAACGGTGACGTCAGTTACTCACAGACGGTCAGCGTGACAAAACCCTCCAGTGGTGTTCGCCGAACGTGGGGAATGATAAAAGAGATGTTCCATTAGGATCGCCCCTCGAGGGCGTTAGTTCGCCTGCCACTTTCCCAGCCCCAACCACGAAGTCCCAAACGACCCGGAACGGGTAGATTCTCTGTTAAGTTTATAGTAATGGAGTTTTCCTCTGAATCCTGCGCGCCATGAAATTCATTATTGCTTTCGCTCTATTTGTCACCCTTGCTTCGGCAGGCGATGTTCGCGCAAATATTGGCGAGCATACTCTTTTGGGCGGACCGCCGAGAGTCGAGCGCAAGCTGGGTGGCGACTCTACGATTTTCACGATGTCGCTGCCTTCGGGCCAGCACCCAAAGATGGGTGGCACATTCCTGGTGAACATCCATGTAACGCCGGGACAGGAATGGCACGTCTATAGCACAAAGATGTCCACCGAGGGTGGCTTGGTGCCGCTGACGTTTATGGTGCCACCGGAACTATCGGATTTTTTCGAGGTTGAAAAGGTAGAAGAGAGCGGTGAGGTTAAGACGGCCTACGATTCGAACTTCGATGCAGTAACGATGGCGCACTTTACCCCCTTCGACGTTTCGGTAACCATGAAGGTCAAGAAGAAACCAACTAACGACACGCCGTTCTATCTTTGGGTGCATTTCCAGACTTGCACCGAAACGATGTGCATGCCGCCGCGCACGTTTGAAGTGCCAATGACCTTCCTCGGCCAGGCGCCGATCAAGTTGCAGATTGCCGCCGTTCTGATGCGGCCACCATTTGAATTGGCTGAAGCGTACAAACCACAATGACGCACCGAATCAGACATATCGTGCTTTGCGGAATGATGCTCCTAATGGCAGCACAGGTGGGTTATGCGAAAGAACCAAGACTTGAATCAAGGCTTCGCCAGGATTCGACCATTTTCACTGCTAAACTTGTGAAGGGACATGTAAAGAAGGTCGGCGAAACCTTCGAAGTAAAAATCCATGTTGGCCTTCGTTCACCTTGGCATATTTATAGCTCGACCATGTTGGATGGTGAAGGGTTCATCCCGATTTCGGTTGGAATTCCAGATTCCCTCAAACGATATTTTGAAATCGTAAACGTTAAAGAGCTCAGCAATCCGAGAACATGGTTTGATTCTTCGTTTTGGGCCTCCATCAAGGCAAATTTTGAGCCATTCGATATTGTAATAACTGTAAGAGTAACTCAGGAACCAAGATCCAGGCTTCCTTTTCATGTCTATGTGAAGTATCAGGCCGCAGATGGTACCGTAGCCATGCCTCCACATACCTTCGATGTACCTATGACCTTCCTCGGTCAGCCGCCGATCAAACTGAAGATTGCGAGTCAGATGAAAAGGCCTGAATTCGAAATAGCAAGCTTATAACGCCCTTAATGACGCAACGAATTCGACATATCGTGCTTTGCGGAATGATGCTCCTGGTGGGAGCAGTTGTGAGCCATGCTCGGGACCCGAAGTTGGGGATAAAGCTCAACCCGGATTCTGCGATCTTCAAGCTGCAACTGATGAAGGGAGAGGTTCCCACCGCGGGCAAGACGTTCAAAGTAAAGCTCCACGTCGATGTTCACAATCCATGGCATATTTGGAGCTCAACGATGTCTGATGAGGGTGGGCTTATTCCTTTGCGAGTGAAGATCCCTGACTCACTCTCCGACTATTTTGCGCTGGATGGCCTTAAGGAGATCAGCAAACCGGTGATCGGCTATGATTCGAATTTCATGCAGGTTACGAAGGCGATTCATCAGCCATTTGACCTGATCGTCTCAATCAAGGTTAAGAAGAATTCCTCCGCGAAGATCCCGTTTTGGGTTCATTTGGTCTACCAGACGTGCAATGAAAGCAACTGCCTGCCGCCCTCCATGTATAATGTGCCTATGGACGTTATCGGCGATCAGCCATTGCAATTAACAATTGCGCACGGAACGCCAGACACATCGACTTCGTCTGCTGCACTAGCAGATACACTAAGCAAGTTTGCTCTCCATAAAGATTCCACAGCGAGCATGGGTCTTACCGCGGGTGGTGCGCAGAGTCAGCCACCGGCGGGTGGTTCTGCTCCGGTCGCCGTTGCGAACGGGGATGTGACGAAGATCGCTGAGAGTTCCATTTGGCAATTCATATTGGCGGCTGCGGGATTTGGGCTTCTTGCATTGCTCACGCCGTGCGTGTTTCCGATGGTGCCGATCACCGTCAGCTTTTTTACGAAGCGTAATGCCGGCTCGAAAAAAGAGGCTGCGAAGGATGCCTTCATGTATGCGGGTGGTATCGTCGTAACGTTCGTATTGCTCGGCTTTTTGCTTTCGCTGCTTGCAGGACCGGCGGGAATCAATCAATTTGCGGCCAATCCGTGGGCGAATCTCATTATCGCAGCGATCTTTATTGCGTTCGCGCTCAATTTGTTTGGACTATTCGAGATCGGCGTACCCTCATCGGTACTATCCAAACTTAACTCCACGGCGCAGCATTCGAAGAACCGCACGTTTTCCGTTGTGCTGATGGGCTTTGTTTTTTCATTGACGAGCTTTACGTGTACGGTACCATTTGTGGGAACATTGATGGTCGCATTCTCTCGCGGTTCGTGGTTCGTACCACTAGTCGGGATGCTTGTTTTTGCGAGCATCTTTGCCGCGCCGTTCTTCCTGCTGGCGCTTTTTCCGAATGCGATGAAATCGCTGCCACGCTCAGGAACCTGGATGAACAACGTGAAGGTCGTAATGGGCTTTCTCGAAATTGCTGCCGCTCTGAAATTCTTCTCGAATGTCGATCTCATTTGGTCTTGGCATTTCTTCTCACGCGATCTGGTGCTTGCAGCATGGGTTTCTATTGCGATCATCACAACGATCTATCTACTGGGCCGTTTCCAGCTTTCGCACGATACACCGGTCGAGCAGATCGGTGCGATTCGCGTACTAATTGCTGTGGTATTCCTTGCCGGTGGTATTTACTTATACACCGGATTTAACGGACATCCATTGGGCCAACTCGATGGTTTTTTGCCTCCAAACGATGCCGGCGATGTCGCGCAATCAGCCGCTGTCACACCAACAATTTCATTCGCTCCGGCATCGCAGGCCCCTCAGCAATGGTTACCCTCATATCCCGCTGCGCTCGCGGAAGCCAAGCGCACCGGGAAGAATATTTTCATCGATTTTACCGGCTACACCTGCACGAATTGCCGCGCCATGGAAGCCACCGTGTTCAGCCGCGCTGACGTAAAGCAGATGTTCCAGAAATTTGTCCTGGCCAGGCTTTATACCGACAACGGCACGCCGCTCAACGATACAAACCGCGATATTGAAGAGAATCGGTTCAACACGATTGCGCTTCCCTATTATGTGATCGTCTCGCCGGACGATAAACCGCTCGCCACGTTCCCCGGCTTCACTCGCAACGTCGATGATTTTAAGAGTTTCTTGTTGCTTCAAAAACAATCCGGCGGTCAATCAGTGGCGATGGTGGGGCGGTGAATTACTCCCGAACATCCAATATTCAACATCCCATCATCCCATTCTACTATCATCCCAAGGTTCCGCATTCGCTCCACCCTGGGCTAATGACCAATTATGTTTACGAAAGCTTGAACCCGAATGGCGCATTCATACACAGGAATCTATTATCATTTGATATTTCATACAAAATCGAAGGATATTCTTATTCCAAGAGCGCTCTTTCCGGAAATGTTTGCGTATATGGGTGGTGTCATTCGAAAGATGCGGGTGTGCTTCATGAGGCGGGTGGAACGGCTGATCATCTTCACATGCTCCTGACTATTGATCGAAGCATTAGTATTGCCGATGCCGTCCGAGCCATCAAAGCACGGTCTTCGCTCTGGCTGACGAAGCAGGGAGTAGCAGACTTCGGCTGGCAAAATGGCTATGCCGTTTTCAGCGTACGCTCAAGTGTTGCTCCCAAAGTGCGCAAATATATTCAGAATCAGGAAAGCCACCATCAAACTCAGAGCACGGTCGATGAACTCGTAGCTTTTTGTGATCGGCATGGAATTCCGCTGGTGGCCCGCGAGTAATTCTTCTACAGCAATCCGATGGGATCATCCCCGATTCCGTTGTTCCTTTATCTTCCAGCCTTGTAAAATACAAAAAATGGTAAATAGCCCAGGGTGGAGTGAAACGGAACCCTGGGAAAATTGTATTTGGATACTATAATGCCCCAAAGCCGATTCACCACACGCCTCCAAACCGCTCAATCGCGTCCAATCCTGACGGATGGATCGATGGCGGCTACCCTGTTTGCCGCAGGCTTGACGGATCCGCTCATCGATCTCTACAATCTGACCCAGCCGATCGCAGTAGAGCACGCACATCGCCGTTTTGCCGAGGCAGGCGCGGAATTGTTGACTACCAATACGGAGCGCGCGAATCCGCTCACGTTGGCCCGCCATCATATCGCTGAGAAAACTTATGAGATCAATCGCAAGGGCGTATGGCTCGCGCGTGCGGTCGCCAACGATAATGACGCACTTGTAGCGGTGGCCCTGGCCGATCGGAAAGTTTCTTGCACCTGTTGGGCCGTTAAAGCACGAGGAGGTTCGCCGAGCGTTTCGCGAGCAATTGCTCGCACTCGTCGATGGTGGCCCCGATGTGATCATGCTGAAGAGTTTTATCGATCTCACGGAGCTTGAGATCGCCATCGAGGAAGCGCAGCGGGTAGCTCCCGAAATTCCT
Source organism: Ignavibacteriota bacterium (assembly GCA_963736195.1). Classification (GTDB taxonomy): domain Bacteria; phylum Bacteroidota; class Ignavibacteria; order Palsa-1295; family Palsa-1295; genus PALSA-1295. The sequence continues at coordinate 1,588,614 of CAVTNP010000004.1, read as the reverse complement.
GTTTTTGCGCAGAAAACATTCCCCGAGGACGGCGCATTGCTCGCTACTGATTTCGCTCGTAATGTAGCAGAGCGGCTGAAAGCGCATGGTGTCGCAGTTATTGGTTCCAACGGGACGGTCGGACCGAACAGAATGCTGAGCATAATCCAGGCATTTGCTATTCCTGGAATACCTATTTGTGCACAACCGGATATTGGTATTCCAACGCTTGTCGATGGGTACCCGATGTACCATGCGACGCCTGAGTACCTTGGTGAGTGCGCCAAGAGGCTGGTCGAAGCTGGAGTTGTGATCATCGGTGCATCTGGTGGTGCACTACCCGAGCATATTCGCGCTATTCGTGATGCAATAAAGGATATTCCCGCAGGTGAGCTGCAGTTCCAGAAGATCACGGTTAAAGCCGAACAACATAACGGGAAAGCGAACGAGGAGCTTTTCTCCAATTTCAAAAAAAATCTCGGCAAAAAATTTCTTTCTACGGTCGAACTCGATGTACCGCGCGGACTCGATATGTCGAGCGTCTTAGAAGGTGCATCCTTTCTCGCCAAGGCGGGTATCGATGCCGTGAACATCACGGATGGCGCGCGTGCACGACTTCGAATGAGTTCCCTAACGCTCAGCCATATAGTCCAATCGAAGTGCGGCATCGAGGCAATGGCCCATCTTGCGTGCCGCGATCGGAATATGGTCGGCTTGCAATTGGAGTTGCTGGGCGCTGATGCTCTTGGAGTTCGAAATATTTTATGTGTTACGGGCGATCCTGCACAGATCGGTGACTACCCTTACGCAACGAGCGTGTACGACATCGATTCGATCGGACTTATTCGTGCGGTGAACTCCATGAACCACGGATGCGACCTTATGGGAAATCCGATCTCCGGCGGGGACATCCATGGAACCCATTTTCTGATCGCATGTGGATGCAATCCGCTCGCGGATGACATCGACCGTGAAGCCTCTCGGCTTGAACGAAAGATCATTGAAGGTTGCGAAGTCATCTTCACCCAGCCGATCTTCGAAATGAATGCGCTGGAAAGATTCATGCAGATCATTCGGCCCTTTCAGGGTAAGGCACGGATCATGCTCGGAATTCTGCCACTGCGCAGCAAGCGCCACGCGGAGTTTCTGCATTATGAAGTTCCAGGTATGTCGATTCCTAACTGGATCCATGAACGGATCGGTAAACGACCGAGCGTCGAAGCCCAAAGCGCGGAGGGCATCGCCATCTGCGTGGAATTTCTGAAAGAGGCTAAATCGCTGGTCGATGGAGTGTATCTGATGCCACCGTTCAAGAAGTACCAGATGGCAGTGGATATTTTGGGAAGTATATAGTGGATAATAGAGAACATTTATCATGAAGCAGAGTCTCTTATCTTCATTTATGAAGTCTCCGGGCCTGGATTCCCGCTTTCGCGGGAATGACATTGGCACGACGTTTTATGCGCTTCGCGCTATACCCAGTTTGTTTGTCATCCTCGCGAAAGCGGGGATCCCTAGGATATCAGAGATGCCTTTAACAGAGAAATTATTTCGGTTTGGAGTGTGAAGCATCAAACTTCATCACCAAAACTCGGCAGAGGAACATGACGGACTATCCACCATCCACTATCCACTATCCGCTACCAAAGGTGGGTATTGTACTCGTAAACTGGAATAGTTACGAGGATACCGCGCTATGCCTTAAATCGCTGGCCACGATCACGTATCCGAATGCGGAGATCATTGTGGTAGATAATGGCTCGAAAGATGAATCCCTCAGCAGACTGCGCACAGAATATCCAAGGGTCACTTATCTTCCATCGAAGGAAAACACTGGGTTTACCGGTGGGAATAATCTCGGGATCGAATATGCGCTCAAGGCCGGGTGCGATCATGTGCTGCTTCTGAATAACGATACCATCGTACTACCCGGATTTCTCGAACCGCTGGTCGCACGCCTGGAATCGGATCCGAAAATCGCAGCAGCAAGCGGGAAGATCTATTACGCTCCGCAAACCCGCAACGGCGAGGATCATATTATCTGGTACGCGGGCTGCTATCGCAAGTGGCACATGGGATATTATCACTACGGCGTGGAAGAAAAAGATGTCGGCAAATTTGAGACGCCTCGCGAGATCCCATACGCATCGGGCTGCCTGATGCTGTTGCGTGGGAGCGTTATTCGTGAGATCGGCGTCCTTTCGCCGGAATATTTTATTTACTGGGAGGAAGCCGATTGGTGTCACCGCGCCCGCGATGCGGGATACATCTGCATGTACGAACCAAAGAGCGTGATCTACCACAATTTCACGAGTGCAGCGCTTGGGTATGAAACGGCGTTCCACATGTACATGCAGTATCGCAATTGCTTTATTTATGCGAAAAAGCATTACCACGGGTTCGAGGCATTTCGGTTTTGGACGCTCTATCCCATCTATATGGCCTACCGCTTTTTCTTCGATCTTCGCGCAAAAAATCCACGCGCAGCGAAGGCTATCTTCTGGGGCATGCGAGATTATTTTCGGGGCTATCGCGGCAAACAGGGGCTCGTCGAACGCGGGTTTAGCAAAGAATAGTTCTTAGCCTGCTCGTCGAGATGGTTAATTTACTGCCATCGCCGTTCTCGATATATTGCCATTCATTTGCACAATGCACTCGTACACTCCCGGCGGGAAGCCACTTGCATCCCAGGTGAAAGTGTGCGTTCCCGAATCCAACTTGCCAGAAAATATGAGTGCAATGGTAGCACCGAGGATATTCACCACGCTCACTTCCGCCAAGCCGCTTTCCTGCGAGGTGAAGCTAATGGTTGTGGATAGGGAGAATGGATTGGGATAACTTTGAATTTTGTGCAACAATATTTGAGGCTGCACAACAGCACTTACCGGAATCATTTCAGAGAGTGGCCTTCTGTAGGCGCCGCTATCCGTTCCGGCGTAGAGTTGGTCACCCAGCACATTAAGCCCTCTGATGCGATGGTTCTGGAAGTCAGTACTTGTCCAACTTTTGCCACTGTCCGTTGAAAGATAAACGTCTCCGCAGCCATTACCGCATAGACACCCAGCAAAGAGATTTGTGCCGCTTACCGCAAGAGAACCCGCTTCCATATACGTCGGGATACCCTCGTCAGCCTCCGTCCAACTAATTCCGCTGTCGGTTGACAAGAAAACGCCACACATCCCACTAAAATTATCATAGGTCCCTGCGAAAAGTTGCGTGCCAATCAGCGCAAGAGAATATACATTCAAATAGAGGCCCGAACTTGTATCGGTCCAGGTTGCGCCATCGTCCGTCGATCGCATAATACCATTCCCGCCCGTACCAGCAAAGATATTCGAATCACTCCACGCTATCGAAAAAATGTCACCGCAATAGAGGCCGTACTTAGAATACAGGACGGTATATAACCATGTCCAGGTATCGCCATTATTCGTTGAACGGAATACTCCGTCTCCATACGTCCCTACAACAAGACTTGAATCCTGCCCTGCCATACAATAGACAATGACCGTTAAGTACGGCTGGCCTGGCACCATTAACCCACTATCTGCGGGAACCCAGTTCGTGCCATCATCGGTAGAAACCGAAATGCCGCCTCCAAAACTCCCAGAAAAGAGATGCCGTCCATTCACAGTAAACGGAGAACTGGCGGAATCGTCAACCAATTTCCAGCTCGTGCCGTTGTCTGTGGAACGAAAAGTACCGGTATCAGTTCCTGCAAATAAGCTCCCGCCACTCGCGGCGAAGCAGGAAACAAAACCGCCAAAAGGGACATTTGCCCATACCCACTGCGCATACGACTCTCTCGCACCAGAAACCGCTATAGTAAGAACCGCTACGATAAGTGCGAATCTCTTTTTCATACTACAAACTTACGGCGGGGATTGGGGTGGGTGGTGAAATTTGGTGGTGGGGCTTTACATTCAGTGTCAAAGCACCGAAGTCAGGTTGGTCGGAATGAGCTGATGAAACGCAATCAGACATCCATTAGAATAAAAACGCAGGATGAAAGTCCTTGGGAGTCTGTTAAGAGGCACAATGTTTAAGAACAAGGCGCTCATCCCGATTGCGATCGTGGTTTTTGTCGATCTGCTGGGCTTTTCGATCATTTTGCCGCTGTTGCCGTATTATGCGAAGACGTTCAATGCGTCTCCAGAAATGATCGGCTATTTGGTGGCAAGTTATTCGGTGTGTCAGTTTGTCGCGGCACCGATCTTGGGAGGCATGAGCGACCGGTTCGGGCGCCGTCCATTGCTGATCTATTCGCAAATAGGCTCGATGGCAGGATTTATTCTGCTCGGGGTTGCAAACTCGCTTCCGACTCTATTTTTATCGCGCATTATCGATGGCATCAGCGGCGGGAACCTTACTATTGCGCAAGCATACATCGCAGATGTCACGCCACCGAAAGAACGTGCCGGTGCGCTGGCGATCATTGGCATTGGATTCGGGCTAGGGTTCGTCGTTGGCCCTCCGATCGGTGGTTTATTGGCTACGCATTTTGGCTTTTCTGCGCCAGCGTTTGCAGGAGCATTTTTTGCGCTATGCAGCACCTCACTCACGACGTTTTATTTGAAAGAGCACCAGCACGTCCGCGATGAAAATGCGAAACGAGGTTTGAGCTACTACGCACGAGTTATTGAATATCTTGGTGATCAAAACCTTCGCAAGCTGCTGCTGACGTTTCTGTTTTTCGCGCTGCCATTCTCGCTGTATGTTTCCATGTTCTCGTTGTTTGCGATGACGGCTCTGCAATTCACCACCCAGCAAGTTGGGTTGTTCCTCGGTTTTGTTGGATTGCTCGGTGTGTTCTGGCAGGGTTTGGTCATTCGTCCGTTGGTGCGAAAAATCGGCGAAGTAAAATCTCTTCGAATGGGTCTGGTATCAATGGTTTTTGGGCTGGCGGGATTAGCGTTTGCTCGCACGACTCCAGGCTTGGTATCAATCGCAATTCTTTTCTCATTTGGAACCGGTGTAACCAGGCCGACACTTTCGAGCCTCATTACTCAGTTTGCTCCACCAAAGCGTAAGGGTGGTGCGCTTGGTGTGTCGGCATCGTTGGAGAGCTTCTCTCGATCGGTTGCGCCTGTACTGGGAGGATGGATCATTGGTGGATTGCATCCCAACTGGATCGGTTACGTGGGTGCGATGATGGCGATGGTCGGGGTGGTGCTCGCCTTTGGGATCAAGCGCGATAGCCACGAACTGGCTCACACGCCAGAGGTGTTATAGTCAACATGATGAAAACCATTCCCATCCTTGCGTTCGTCCTCGCGCTGGCAATAGTTCTTCGAATGGACACGCAATACCAGAAGCGCCATCAAGGGTTGCGATCGCATGATGCGCGCAGGGCTAATCGAGGATTGATGGAAGGCGGTGAGGAACACCAATTTTGGGATTATATGCGGTTGCGGGACCCGGCAACGGCAGAAATTCCACGTGGTATTCGCGTCAGGGAGTTGAATTTTGCTCAGTCCATCGGGAGTTTTAAACCGGCACTAAAAGGCACGCCCACCATTCAAACTATGGGCTGGAAGTCTGCCGGGCCCATGAATGCTGGCGGTCGTACACAAGCAATTGGAATTGATATTGCGAACGAGGCGAACGTGCTGATCGCCACTGCTCAAGGCGGCGTTTGGCGTTCGACCGATAGCGGCCGATCCTGGAATCGATCGACGGCGCCCGGGCAGTTAAAAGATATGAGTTCCATCGTCCAAGATCATCGCTCCGGCAAAACCGGCACGTGGTACGCCGGAACCGGCGAGCTTATCAGCACTGTGTGGCGCAGGACGTCAGCGGCTCTGGATCAAAATTGGCACAGTATAGATGTTGGGAACGGCATTTATAAGTCCACGGACGATGGAGTGACATGGAACGTGCTCCCTTCCACGGTCAGCTCTGATCCAACGGTGCTTGACAGTGTTTTCGATGGAGTTTGGGATATCGTAGTCGATAATTCACGTAACGATTCCGATGTGATCTATGCGGCAGGATATGGAGCGATCATGCGCTCGAATAATGGCGGCAACAGTTGGGCTCGCGTGTTAGGAGATCCAGTGAATATTTCATTCGCGACCGATGTCGCAATTACTTCGACCGGTGTACTTTATGCTTTTCTCAGCGGTGAATCACCAAGCAGTGGTTCTCCTTCCAAAGCAGGGGTGTGGCGCTCAACGAATGGATTTGCATGGACAAATATTTCACCTCAAAATTGGCCTTCAAAGGCAGCGCGTACCAAGATTGCTATTGCTCTATCGAACGAGAACATTGTTTATTTTGCCGGCTTGGACTCCGCCAATGGATACACCCCAACGCTCTTCAAATACTCATTTCGATCAGGTAATGGATCGGGACCCGGAGGAGACTGGGAGGATCGATCCGCTAATGTTCCTGCTCCCGCCGACCTGCATGATGCTGGAGGAGTAAATACCTACGGCGGCTATGCGATCACGCTCAAGGTTTTGCCAACTGATACCAATGTCGTGTTCATCGGAGGCACAAATTTATTCCGTTCCACAGACGGATTTAAAGATACCAATAAAATAAGCTGGATCGGAGGATATTACAGTGCGTGGTTAGCTGGGAACTACGATAGCTCGCAAAGCTATCCGAATCACCATCCGGACAATCATGACATGGCCTTTCTGCCATCCGATCCCAACGTGCTTTATTCGGCGAACGATGGTGGTATCTATGTTTCTCATGATTGTCTGGATAACAATAGCGTTGGTCGGCCGATCGAATGGGACATCCTTAATTATCAGGATCAAGCAAGCATTTTGTATAAGGTCGCAATGGACCATGCGACTCCCGGAGATACAACGCTCATTGGCGGGTTCCAGGATCAGGGGAGTTGGCTTGCTTATGGAGGAAATGTTTGGCAGCAGTATGATGGCGGTGACGGATGTTTCTGTGCTATCGCTGATCATAAAGCAGCTTATTATATGTCCTCGCAGAATGGCAATATTGGCCAGTGGTTTCTGGAACCGGATTTTTCAGTGGACTCTGTGAATGCCGTTCGGCCCAATTTTGGCGATGCCCAATTCGTCACCCCTTGGATGCTCGACCCCGCAGATAACAACCAAATGTATTGCTCGGCGGGTAATACACTGTGGCGTGACACCGAGCTTGCGGAGAACGCTTTCAACAATTGGATACAGCTTCCCATTGATTCTCTTTCCGACACATCCTATATCACGGCGATTGGAATGTCGCAGGTTCCCGCGCACCGGTTGTATTACGGTACAAGCGATGGGCATGTGTTTCGGATGGATGGCGCCAATGCGGTTTCACCGACGCCGCATGAAATAACCGGTTCGATTTTTCCCGTAAATGCGTTTGTATCGTGCATCGCGGTCGATCCTCAAAATGCGGATAGCATTGTCGTTTGCTTTTCGAATTACCACGTTATCAGCATCTTTGCTTCGAACGATGGCGGCGTTACCTGGCATGATGCGAGCGGCAATCTCGAACAAAATCCGGATGGTTCAGGCGACGGCCCATCCGTGCGGTGGGTTTCCATCGTGCATCAGAATGGTCAGCAGCTTTATCTCTGCGGCACCAGCGTGGGATTATACTCAACGACAGATATTTCTGGTCCAAACGTCATGTGGAATGCTGAAGGTGGGCTGACGATCGGCAACGCTATTGTAGAAAATATCGATGTTCGGCAATCCGATGGATTCGTAGCTATTGCCACGCAAGGCTCGGGAGTTTATACAACGCATGTATCGGCTGCACCAAGCGCTGTAGGGGCGAATGGCAATTCGCCCGAATTTTCATTGACGATCTCTCCGAATCCTGCAACACTTGGCAACGATCGGCAAATATCGGTTTCGTTCACATTGCCTGCAAGAGAGCAGGTGCAACTATCGGTAGTGGATGTAACGGGCAAGACCGTTCTGCGCTCACCGAACAGCAATGAATGGAATTCCGGGCCGAACAACGTTTCGTTCGATTGCTCCAGATTGGCAGCAGGTTCCTATTTTGTAGAATTACAAACCGATGAAGCTGTCGAAACGCGGCGGTTGGTGATCGAAAAGTAGAGAAACTTCCAAGGGATTTCTAATTCCACTCCACTTGCGCCACCGCATACGCTGCCACTCCTTCTTCGCGGCCAATGAAGCCCAGGCGTTCGTTGGTGGTGGCTTTAATGGAAACGCGTTTAACATCTAGTCCAACGGCTTCGGCAATTCGCGTTCTCATGGTGTCGATATGCGGGCGCAGTTTCGGCGTTTCGAGCACAACAGTGGAATCAATATTTACAATTTGTGCGCCTTCGTTTCGAATGAGTTGATGCACGCGTTGTAGCATCGCAATGGAATCCGCGCCGCGCCATTCTGCGGAGGTATCGGGGAAGTGAAGTCCAATATCGCCAAGCGATAGCGCGCCGAGCAGTGCATCCGTGATTGCATGAACGAGCACATCGCCATCCGAATGCGCTACGGTTCCGAGTCTCGATTCGAGCATTACTCCGCCTAAGACGAGTGTTTCGCCTTCGGCAAGCCGGTGAACGTCAAAACCAAAACCTACCACGACTGGGATCTATGTGATTTTAGGAGGGATTTTTAGGATAGGATTTACACTGTCATTCTCGCGAAAGGTGCATGATCGACCATGCGCTGTGAATCCAGACCCTGGAGCTACGATGAACCGATGGATTCCCGCTTTCGCGGAAATAACACGCTTATTTTCCTTAAGCGGCTTCGGCCATTTCTTCGACGCCAAGCTCACGGGCTGCGTAGTCCATCAGGTGCGGCATCGTATTCGGATCAAATGGTGACATTAGTCCTGCGCTCTTGAAGATATTGAGAATGCCCTCTGTGCCACCAAGCTCGCATAGTTTTAGATAGGTATCCAGCGCCTTTTCGGGATTGACTTCATTCATCATCCCAAGTTGCATCGCTGCCGTTTGCGCAATGGCATAATCTATATAGTAGAACGGTGTTTGGAAAATGTGACTCTGAGGATACCAGCGCGCATACTTATACTCTTCCATACCACTGAAGTCAATTCCACGGATATAGGAATCCCAGATCATGTTCCAAGCTTGATCGCGCTCGGCAGGGGTGACATTCGGGTTCTGATACACCCAATGCTGGAATTCATCAACAACAGCAATGTAGCACATCAGCATCACTACATCAGCTAAATGATGCCGCCGGAACTTGAGAGCGTCATCCGGTTTAAAGAACCATGAAAGATGCGGCATGCTAAGGAATTCCATTCCCATCGAATGGATCTCCGCGCCATCGCTGGTAGGCCATTGCAGATCGACAGCTTCGATCTTCTGGCTTTCCCATGCCTGGAATGCATGTCCCATTTCATGGACGAGCGTCCCAACGTCACCTTCATCACCGGTAGAGTTACAGAAAATAGCAACGCGGCCTTCATCGGGCATCGAAGTGCAGAATGCACCCGGCTGTTTACCCTTGCGGTTTTCAAGGTCAATGAGCCCTTCGCGGCGCATTCGGCTGAAGTGTGCCCCCAAGCGAGGCGATATCTCATCGAATAGTTGTTGGGCGTTTTCAAGCTGCTTATCAACAGGCGCAATCCCCGTAGGAAGCGAATACTCTGGATGATACCCAGCGTCCCAAGGCTTGAGTGTCGGGGTTCCGAGCGCAGCGGCTTGCTCGTGATATAATCGTTCGAGAAGTGGTGAGGCATGCTCGCGAATGGAGTCACGAAATACCTTGGCTTGCTCTGGGCCATAGTCGGTGCGGCGCATACCAAGGTAACCGAGCGGAATAAAATTGTCATGCCCAAGATTTCGGCCCATTTGGTCGCGTAGCTTTACCATCTTGTCAAAGATTTCTGCAAACTCATCATGATGTTCGAGGAACCAACCCCGATATTTCATCCACGCTTCCTTCCGGATCTCAGGATTTGAGTCACTCTGCATGCCTCTTGCGCGAGAAAGCGTCATCGTTTTTCCCTGGATCGTTACCTCTCCCGAGCTTGCGAGCTTCTGATATTGGTCAGCAAGATCATCGGTTTGCACTCTCAATTTTGAATTGATCGGCGCCAATGGTTCAACGCTCGTGATCAATGCTTGGATGAGATAGGGACCGTAAAGCTCGCCCACGGCCGTTCTATACCGGCTCTTCAGGAATGCATCGAGCATGGCTGCGTTGCCATGTTCTACCGCAGGCGTGACTGCTTCCCGAAAGTATTTATCGGCTTCGGTCCGCAGCTCATCAGCCATATCTTGTGCATGAGCATAGTGTACCCGGCTTCCCTCGCCTGAATAGTATGCAGAGAGCGCATTCCAATCACGATAGAGATCGAGCCATGCTTGTGGTGAATCTGACTGCTCAGCGGCAGGAATGCGCGAGATGAGATTCGAAAAAGCCTCTTCGGCGAATTCTTTAGTCAGTTTTTCAGGTCGATTCGGATAATACTTATACTCCATGAATGAGGGGGGCTGCAATGCGTTATGAAAAAAAGTTGGCGTGACAATTTGTTAATAACGCCCAAAACCATCAAAAAAGTTGGGACATTATCGAACGTGCGCAACAATCAACGCACTTTACGGGTTATGAGAGGATTACGAAGTTCTTTCGCTCCGACGCCAGCGGCTTAGGGTCACACTTTTTTCCTGAATGCGCTCTCTTTTTGTAGCACTCGTTCTTATCACGCTCTCCCGCGTGGCCTCGGCTCAATTCCCAGGCTCGATCGCACCAGACCGGCACTATACCGTTCTTGGAATCTCCGTGGTTGGTAATCGAACAGGTGACGCGCAGACGATCATCAGCCAGAGTGGCCTCTATCGAGGCGAGCAACTTTCGCTTCCAAGCGATGCGGTCCGAGCTGCAGTCCAGCAGCTTTGGGGACTGGGTATTTTCTCGAAAGTGGATGTGGTCGTCGATAAGCAGGTCGTTCAGCCTGATAGTACCACCGGCCTTTTTCTTAGCCTGCATGTAGCCGAACTTCCCCATATGAATAAGTTCACCATAGTCGGCAACAAAGAGGTAAAAACGGCAGATCTTGAAAAAGCACTCTCCCTGCGAGAGGGAGATTATGTGCGCCCCTGGGAGGTAGATGCCGGGAAAACGCGCGCTCGGGCACTCTACGAGAAGGATGGTTATCATTTTGCCACCATTACCATTACCCAAAACCCTACGATTGATTCCTCAACGCAAAAGGTGGACTCGTCAAAGGTTGATCTGATCATCACCATCAACGAAGGGAAGGAAATGGTTGTGCGCCATATTGATTTTCAAGGCAACATTAACGTTTCAGCCGGCGATCTGCGCGGCGCAATGGACGACACTAAGCAAAAGGTGTGGTGGAATATCTTTTCCAGCGGCGATTTCGATCAACAAAAATACGAGGACGATAAGAAGAAAATCGTTGACTATTATCATTCGAAAGGTTATCGCGACGCCCAGATCTTGAGTGATTCCGTATGGACGACCGGCGAGAACAACCTAAGCATTCTCATTACTGTTTTTGAGGGAAAGAAATACTATGTGAGAAATATCGCGGTCGTTGGTGCGGAGGTCTTTACACCTGATGAGGTTCGCGATCATCTCGGTTTTCACAAGGGCGATGTTTATGACATCGTCCGTATGGAAACAAACTTGCATGGCCCCACGCAAGACTTTTCTGATGTTGGCTCGCTGTATTATGACCGAGGATATCTTGCTAACCTAACAAAGGAAGAGACGGTCGTGCCGGGAGATTCGGTTGATATTCTCATTCGCGTGCAAGAAGGCAAGGAGCATTATTTCCGGTACGTCGATATTAAGGGCAATACGAAGACGAAGGACTACGTGATCCGCCGCGAGCTCTTCACGCGCCCCGGCGATCCGTTTAGCCGCTCCGCCGTTATTCGGTCGATGCGGCAACTTGCGGCGCTCAATTACTTCAATCAGGAAAAGCTGCAGCCTGAACTCTATCCCCAGCCCGATGTGAGTGATGTCGATATCACCTATAATGTCGAGGAAAAATCAAGCGATACGTTCAATGCCTCTGTTGGCTACGGTGGTACGCTCGGGTTCACAGGTTCCGTCGGTGTTTCATTCAACAATTTTGACATCACCGATCCTTTGCACGGTGGCGGAGGCGAGGTGGTTTCGGTCTCAGCGATGGCGGGCCAATTGGATTACAAGTCGCTCTCGCTTAATTTCAGCGAGCCGTGGCTGAACCAAACTCCAACCTCGCTTGGATTCCAGATCTATGCCTCCAGTTCCGCCTATATCTACACATCCCAACAAGAGGGCGCGTCACTTTCGATCGGACGCCGATTTAAATGGCCAGACGACTTTTTCCGAGCCGATTGGACAATTTCCGCACTGCACTCTGATATCACGAACGGCGGCGGCGTGTATTCCACTGGCATTCATGATGAAACCGCGATTCAACAAGTAATCTCCCGCACTTCGACCGATAATCCGATCTTCCCAGGGGTTGGCTCCGAGTTTGCTTTGCTTACTCGAATTGCATATCTCCCAATCTCCTCCGTTCCTCCAGACCAACCTGCTAATTACTACAGGAATGGCATCACCATGAAGTTCTATACTCCGCTGCTCGATGTTGCAGCACAACACAAAGTGGTGCTAATGACCATGGCTGACATTGGACAAATGGGCGGTATTGGCCCAACGCCATTTGTGCCGCCTACGGAGCTTTTTGTGATGGGTGGCAGCGGATTAGTTACCGGAGTCTATACCATTCCGCTACGTGGATACCCGGATGCCCGCGTAGGCGTGCAGGGTATTCAGTCGCAAAACAGCGTGTATGCGCCTGGTGGCGATGCATATTCGCATTACGTTGCGGAACTGCGTTTCCTTGTTAGCTTAGAGCCAATACCCATTTATTTGCTTTCGTTCGCCGAAGCTGGGAATGTTTGGGCCGATTTTTCTCATGCCGATCTCTTCGATCTGAAACGCTCGTTAGGTGTCGGCGCTCGCGTGCAGGTTCCTGCCGTTGGAATGATCGGTATCGACTTTGGCTATGGCTTCGATCCCATCGGTGTCTTCGGCGCGCCCAGCGGCTGGCAAACGCACTTCCAGTTCGGGAAGGGATTTTAGGGATAAATATTGGACCTAATGACCTGTATGGATTACACGATACGTATGTGCGCTTCCATTGGCCTCAATTCTAATATAGAATGTATTTTCACCTGAGCCGGGCGATTCAAATATAAACGACTGTTGGCCCGACCCCATGAACTTAGATGGAATTTGAACTATATTGCGACCAAGATCATCGAACACTTGAACATTGACATAAGCGGGTGTCCCAAGCGAGTACAAAAGGGTTGCGGTATTGTCGAATGGATTTGGGGATAATGAGATGAATATGAAAGGGTCAATATTTATTATTTTATCAGCAACTCCCAGCTCACTGTTGCACGGCGGGGCGTCAGTCGGGCATGGGCCTGGGCAGTATAATTGTTTGAACCAACAGGCCTCAAGGTTGGTAAGACCGTTTATTGGAGCTTCGCCAGATGAAGGATATTGCATGACCCCATCAACTGCGCAAGTTGGCGATACCAAATCTTCCTCCGGGTATCCAAGTGCATGACCTAGTTCATGTGCAACGTAATTGAGTAGACTAAAAAATGTAAACCCCGGAGGAGGGTCGTCTGGGATATTTCCCCAGTCCGCGCTCGATACAAGCGACTGGACGACGGGAATCTGTGAAGGATCCCCCCCCTGAGTAGCGGTCAAGAAATCGTTGGTGAAATTGAGATGCATCACAAATGTAGTGCAAACCAAATTACATGTCGATGGATTGATAAACATGGTTGTAAATGCAGGGGTAGAAGAGGCATTCCAGCCGGCACTACTAAATATCGTCGGATCAGTCTCCAGCTCCACTGTCTCGCAGCAAGTTGTATTTGGGCGCAAGTCTGGGCACACTTCAGCATATGCAAGCTCTGCGGAGGCAACGTCATTCTGAACCTGGGTCGGGTCAAATACCTCGGTCGGTTGGCCTGTACTATCTATATACATTTCAACATATTCTTTAGAGCCGAAAGCAACGAAAGTATTGACAATTTTCAGGCAAGGGATCCCAGGGGCGAAAACGCTTAAGCCGTGCCCAACATCTTGTGGGCAGGATTCACATAGAATTTGGAGTGGCCCTTTTGGAGTAGCTGGTGGACAGAAATAGTAAGGGTAGCAAGCGTTACCGCAGGAACTACTTTGAGCTATCGTCACATCGTTCCTTATTAAGAAAACCATTAAAAATGCCAACCAGAGGAATTTTCGTTTCATATAGTTACGGATTTTTATTTACGGATTTTTTATAGAATAAATTCTGCTCCGGAGTGCAGTAATGAAATCCGAAACGGGAAGGTTAGCACCAAAACCAAAATCGTTATTGGGATCCTGAACAACGCCACTCACGATAGGATAAAGACCGCTGAACGATGACTTGAAATACACTGGACAAATTGTTAATACATAATTTGAGGAATCGTTACCCAAGCTGATGATTGATAGGAATGCTATATATTCTTGCCCGAGTGCAATCCACGGATTCCCCGAACTGTCCTGAAGGCGTGGCATCCATCCATAAAGAACATCTCCACCTGCTGCACTTCTTGGAGAAGAGGGGCTGTAGACCAATTGCAAACACTCACCAACGGAGAGCAGACCTGGGCTTCTGACTGGCAAGGTGGAAGTTTCAGGGCAAGGGGGATATACATTACCCTTGATGGTGTCAAGGACTTGGCAACTTACTATTACCTCGTTTTGAAGGTCCGATCTGGCTGAATCGTCATAATCCTGCAAACTAGATATCCTCACATGGGCAATAAAGTCTGAGCCGCAAAGCATTGCGGTTCGTTCTGTATCGGGAATTATTGTTGAAGCCACAGCAGCAAACTTTGAATAAATATACCCAGGAGATGTTTTGTAATGACCTATGGAAGGTGTAAGCTTAAGCCACTGACGGAATGTTATTGGGTCGTAATCGTCCATTTCATACAAATATTTTATAGCATATGCAAGTGTGTCGGAATTTGTCAGTCCTCGTGCAAAAGAATCAATCGAAAGCCGGGGCATCGTTCGGGATAAGCTGTCGTAATAAATATAACCTAGCAGGACATCGAGTGGCATTCCCATGCTTAGTGGTGGGAAGGACTCGATTACAGGCACCGAGATTTGAAGCCCGATGGTGGAATTCACCTGAGACGGCACAACCTGTGCTTCGGAAACACCAGACACACCGTTTAATATCAGTATCAATAACACGCACAAAAAGCCGTTTATGGTTGATTCTGCACGATTTCGATGATTTTCCATAGGATTTTCAAAGATTTGAAAATATTTTAATTTTGTTGGAACCAAGAGAGAGAGAGAGAGAGTTCCTTCATCGAGAAAGTTTTTCTAAAAGCAAAAATTCATGAATCTTCATTTACCACGAAAGCTTCAGACTACTTGGATACTCACGCGGATGGGTGCGGCATGTGCATTTATTATGACAACTTGTGGGTTCGGTCACCATCCAGCAGCTACATGGACCTCGGTGGGTATAACGCTCACAGATGGCGGTGGGTGTTATTGCACGTCAGCTACTGGTACGGCCGCTACATTATCAATCAGCTACAGCCAGGATGGTAAGAATTGGACGCAAAGTAGCTGCCAGAACCAACCATTGTCGCCAACTCTTGGTGGCGCGCCCGTAAAGTATATTTTCTCTGTACCAAATCCGGGGAATTGGTTCTTGCAATTTAATATCTCATACACTTGCGGCACTAAAACTGTGACTTGCCATTCAAGGCCAAACCCTTATCCACTCAGCGGGAACTACGGTAATGGCCAAACAATTTATGTTCCAGAGGTATGCTCTGGATGTTGAATTAACCTACGACCACCCCTGTTAAGAGGCTCTTAAATAAATCATCCCATTTAAATTATATGTTTAAATCATCAGTTCTTATACTTTCAGCATCCGCCTTATTAATTTCGTGCGCTGCACCTCAGAGCCCGCAATCAAAAAAAGGACCGTTCACTTATGGGATAGTATCCTTAGACACTCAGATTGCGTACACCTTCTATTCAAGCATCTCCCAGGGAGACGGTTTTGACTCAACAGGCACTACAAGAGATACGCTAAAATGGGAGCCTGGAACATTGACGACAGCATATTTTAACGATACATCGAGTTCGAGTTCAAGCTGGCTGGCGGCCGGTAATGTGAGTTTCAATGGATCAAGCCTTCCGCTTGACTCAGGGAATGCTTATGTATCGCAAAGTGCGCCTATTTACTTTGACGGAAGGTATCAATCATGGAATATCCAGGGGGCAGGCTCCGTGCCGGCAATTAGTGATTCGCTTCAGGGCCGTAGACTCTTTAACTATTTATGGCCCAACTGTTGCTGCCAGTGTCAGCGAGGATTCAAATCTAACGATCACCTGGAACGCAGGGAATAGTGCCGAAACAACAATGCTAATGATAATTCCCTCTGGCGGTTCCCAAACTGCTTCTGCAAGTGGACAGGGGTATTATGACGAGATTTCGGGGTCGTTGGGTTCTTATGTCATTTCTTCATCAAATCTTTCTCAAATTCCGAAAGGGAAAGCAACAATCTCACTTTCGAGAGGTGTCTATAAAATCGGGACTGCATCCAACGGTCAGAATTACATTATTGTATCTTGGGCAAACACGACAAGAGATATTAATTTACAATGATTTGTGTATAATCTCTCACTGTCAATCCGGCTGTAAAGCTTGGTATCCTACGGAATCAACACCACCGGCATTGAGGGATATGTCTCCGCTTTCTTCTTCTGTAGTTCGAGTTGTGGCGAAGGGTTGTGTTCACCGATCTACCCCCCTTTCAAGTAACAGGGAGTAATTCGTTAACTCGATATTCCCTCGCAATGACACTAGCCAAAAAATGGTTATGATGTACCGTGAAGTTATACCACAACATACGAAAGCTTTATACACCGTGCGGTTTTGAGTCGCTGCGAGGTGCTGCAATGGGCGAGATCGAAGAGCTTGCGGATGCTGCGATCCTTGTCCGCGATGATGGCACGATCGAAGATGTTGGCCCTTCTTCAGCATTCACCATTCATTATTCAGCATATCCCAAAATTGATTGTCGGGGCCTTGTTGCGCTCCCAGGCTTTGTGGATTCCCACACGCACTGCGTCTTTGCCGGTGAAAGAAGTTTGGAATTCACGATGCGTGCAGAAGGCAAGTCCTATCAGGAGATCGCCGCAATGGGAGGTGGGATACAAAGTTCCGTCGAACACGTTCGCAATGACACTGTTGATGAGATTGTTGCATACTCCAAACCCTTTGTGGAACGCGCGCTTGCACATGGCACAACCACGATGGAAATAAAATCCGGCTACGGGCTTTCCTTGGAAGCGGAGCGAAAATTGTTATTTGCAGCAGATCGGCTTGGCAAAGAAATGCCGATGGAAATAGTAAAAACTTTTCTCGGCGCCCATGCAGTGCCAAAAGATCAATCACAATCTGAATACGTCCAATCAATTGAATCCGTGCAGCTGCCCGATTTGCACGAGCTAGCCGAGTTCTGCGATGTCTTCATGGATGAAGGCTATTTTACAAAAGAAGAGACCATCAAAATTTGCGAAGCGGCAAAAGAGCTGGGAATGAAAATAAAACTGCATGCCGATGAGCTAGCCGAGACGGATGGCGCAAGAACTGCAGTAACGTTGCGCGCATATAGTGCAGATCACCTGCTGAAAGTGAGTGATGTAGGAATTCAGGCCCTTGCGAAGAGCGAGCGCACTGTGGCGAATCTTCTTCCAATTACGGCGCTCAGTTTACGCGCGAATTATGCGCCCGCGCGTAAGCTTATCGAAGCCGGGTGCGCCGTTGCCATCGCAACGGATTGCAATCCGGGGAGCGCAATGAGCGAGAATATGCAGCTCGCTGTTACGCTTGCCGTGATCGGAATGCAGATGACTCCCGCGGAAGCACTGACCGCGGCGACCCTGAACGGCGCTGCTGCGCTAGGCCGCGCACAAACACACGGCTCCATTGAGCGGAATAAACTTGCGGACTTCGTGTTGTATGATATTCCTCGGCTGGAATATCTGCCCTATCACATCGCCGTTAGTGATGTGGTGGGAGTGGTGAAGCGGGGAAATATTGTTGCAGGCCAAAGACTTTGATTCGTGAAAACTGTCATTTATCTCATCTTCATTATCATCTGGGGCATCTTGCAGGCCCGGAGGAAGGCTATGCGCGAGCAGAAACGCAAGGAAGCGCTTGCACAGGCTGCACCTCCTCCCGTTCGCAGTGCTCAGAAGCAAGCTGTGGTCCTAGGGCCGGTGAGTGCCGATGAAAACCGTTCTGTTTATGCCGACCGCTCTATCCCTCTGCCCTCAACTCCCGTTGCTGTTACGCCAGACCGCTCCCGGCCCATTGCTGACCAGACGCCTGAGGAAATACGGCCACTGATGGAGTCGGCCAAGCGGAGAAAGCAGAAAGAGGCAGTTATAGCCAATGATGAGGTGGTAGAGGAGATCGTCCAGCCTGTTGCGACCGATGCCTACGATCAGGTTGCAGTTGTTCGCAGCCAGATTCCCTTAGATAAGGATGCACTGCGCACGTTCGTTGTGACGAGAGAATTGCTTGGCCCGCCACGTTCAAAACAGCCTCACCGACCGGGAGTGCGCGCAAGATAAGTTCCAATTATGGCGATCGAACGTAACCAGATCGAGTTTGCCAGCGCGTCCGGCGTGCGCGATGTGCTGGAGATAAAGAATTTCGACATCACGACGTTCCTTTCGGTGCTTCTGCTCGTGACCGCCGGATTTTTCGCGATCTATAGCGCGACCTATGCCGCGAACATGAACAACCGGTTCGGCTCGCAATTACTGTTTGCTGCCGGAGGCATCGCGGGAATGATCGTAATGGCGATGCTGCCGGTTCGTTGGTTCCAGGCAATCGCGTACCCGCTTTACGGCATCAGCCTAGCCCTGTTAGTCTTTGTTGCCTGGAAAGGGAAGCTGGTGTATGGTCACCGTAGTTGGATCGCAATTGGGAGTTTTCAGTTCCAGCCTTCGGAGATAGCCAAACTTGCAACAATATTCACCGTCGGGGCATTCTTGAACAAAGGCCGAGATCTGGGGAAAATTGCAAACGTGCTTGCGGTATGTGCGATCGTCTTTGTTCCAACCGCACTGATCTTGAAGGAACCCGATCCAGGTACTGCGGTCATTTTTGCAGGATTGCTTGTGGTAACTTTGCTGTGGTCCGGTGTCGATCTGTTTCTGCTTGCAGCATTTGTAATTCCTGCATTAGTCGCCGTGCTATCGTTGTTCGGTCAAACCCCAACAGTCATCGCGGTGCTGGCCGGTGGTGCCATCCTGTTCTTTATTTTTCGGAGAAATCTTGTCGTTACCGTGCTTACGTTCGGTGTCGTTATTGCTGTTGCGTTCTCGACCAATTTCATTTATGAGCATTTGCATCAGTACCAGCGCAACCGCGTGCAAGTGCTCCTTAATCCAGAGCTTGACCCGCTTGGAGCCGGATACAATGTGATCCAGACGCGCATGGCCATCGGCTCCGGAGGCTTGCTTGGCAAAGGTTATTTGAAAGGCACCCAAACCCAACTACGTTATGTACCGAAGCAATGGACGGATTTTATCATCAGCGTTCCTTCTGAGGAATTTGGATTTGTTGGCGCAGTCGTAATTCTGTTACTCTACCTGTTTGTGATCTTCCGAGGGGTCGCTATAGCATCGAGCGTGCGCAGCATTTTTTCGAGCGTGGTCGCCATCGGTATTGCCGGGATCTGGTTCCTGCATGTGACGGTGAACATTGGTATGGCGCTTGGTCTGATGCCCGTGATCGGAATTCCACTGCCGTTCATGAGCTACGGCGGCTCGGCGCTGCTTACAAACCTGCTAATGGCAGGAATATTAATGAATCTGTATAGGAACAGAAAAGTGCTGTTCTGATTTGACAAATGTAGCACAAACTTTAGTTTGTGACTTTGCAAATGTGAGGGGTCGCAAACTAAAGTTTGCGCTACATTTCCCCCATTTGCTTTACAACTGTCGGCGTGGCGGGATTTGAACCCACGACCCCTACTACCCCAAAGTAGTGCGCTACCAGGCTGCGCTACACGCCGAAAATCTGAACCAGGATTACGCGGATTAAAGCAGATTACGCGGATGGATTCTCAGGATTTCTATAAATCAGAAGAATCTGCGCAATCCAAGTTCTGACACCCGCGCTAACAGGGAGGGTAACTTCACCCGTTCCATCACTTTACCCTTTCCTCTCTACCTATAACCCTATTCCTTAGCCGCATTCTTCCGGGCCATATTGATATTGCGATCCTGCTCAGCCAACGATCTGCTGAAATAATGTCCGCCGGAGCCATCCCTGCGAGCAACGAAATAGAGATACTTGCTCTTCGCGGGATGCAGCACGGCACGGATACTGGCTGCACCCGGATTGCAGATAGGGCCAGGTGGAAGTCCGGCATTCATATAAGTGTTGTATGGGTTTGGGGTCAGGAGGTCAACATGCGTAATGGGGCGCAAGAGTTGCAAACCATACTGTACCGATGGATCGGCATCGAGCTTCATTCCGATGCGCAAGCGATTGAGATAGACACTGGCGATCGTATCGCGTTCATCGGGGCGATGTGCTTCGGCTTCAACGATCGAGGCGAGCGTCATCACTTGCTGCAGTGATAAGTTTTCTTCGTCCGATTTCTCGAATAGCGAATCATCCGCCATCCGCTTCCAGTGCTTGATCATTTTAGTCAGCAAACCTTTGGGGTCGGCGCTGAGAAGGAATTCGTAGGTATCTGGAAATAAATATCCCTCTGCCGACCTTGCTTCTTTGGGAATTCCGAGCGAGTGAAGAAACGCGGTATCGAACGCAAAGCGCATGAAAATTCCGGAATCGAGTCCAAGCTTATCTTTCGCGATCGAAGCCACGCGGTAGATCGTGATCCCTTCGGGAAATGTGGCGCGAAGAATGAGCGCGTATTCGCTGCCGGTGAGGCGACGTAGAATCTCTGTATTTGAAAGCCCTGGTGCTATGCGGTAAAGCCCGGCATGCAGTTTTTTTGCGGTTCCCAACGTGCGTGCGGCGATCTGAAACGCGATGCGCGATCGGAGAAGCTGATGAGCATCGAGCGAATCAGTAAGCGCAGGGACGGTCATACCGGAGGGGACAACAATGACTACATCGTGCTCCAAAAGCCTCGGATTCTTCAGAAAAAAGATATAATACGCACCAGCCAGCAGAAGTGCCAGAATTCCGAAAATGTAGAGTATGCGCCGCATCATTCTTCAAATTTACGGCAAAATTTGCGAGCGGCCGAAGTTCTGACTCTAAATTAGGTTGGCAAGGAAGCAAGTCTGCTTTCGAGGAGTGACTTCTCTCGCGTATTCAACGTAAGCTCAATAGCCCGGCGGTAGGATGCTGCCGCATCTCGGATGCGCCCCGATTTTTCCTGTGCATCGGCCAAAAGCGCGTGATAGAGATAGTACTTCGTGAGCGGCAACTCTGAGAGCAACGCAATAGCAGCCTCGGATCCATGCACCTGACGAAGGGACACCGACATGTGCATGGCAACGATCGGGCTGGGTCTTAATGTGTAAAGTCGTTTATACAGCCCAAGAATTGCAGCCCAGTCCGTATGCTCGAAATTTGCAGCAGTCGCATGAAGGGATTGGATGGCTGCTTCCAGATGATATGTGGAGGTATGGATATCCGGCTCGGAACGAACAAGATAATCCATCCCGCGACCGATCAGGTCATTGTTCCACCTTGATCGGTCTTGTTCGGAAAGCAAGATAATGTCGCCTTGCTCGTTTGTACGTGTATCGAATCTCGCAGCAAGAAAGGACATAAGCGCAACCAGCGCGAGTGTTTCAGGCGAACGCACTTCAGGATGCTCTGCAATAAGAAGCGCAAGCCGGAGGGCTTCCAAGCAAAGATCGCGATCCACCAGACCCTGGCTATCGGTTCTTTTGTAACCCTCATTGAAAAGAAGATACAGCGATGAGAGCACGGCGCCTCGGCGATCCTTCAGTGCGGTGCCTGTGGGGGCATCAAGCTGGACGTGATGATCGCGAAAATATTTTCGCGCTCGACCAAGCCGTTTTTCGATGGTGGCCTCTTGCGTTAGAAATGCGTTTGCAATTTCTCGCACACTAAAACCGCAAAGCGTTTTGAGTGTGAGCGCTATTTGCGACTCCATCGGAATCCCCGGATGACAACATGCGAACATCATCCTGAGTTGGGAATCCTCGACTTCCCACGCGAGAAAATTTCGTTCAATTTCTAAGGATGCCGTGGCTGCAAGCATTCCAGGAAGCAATTCTAGCGGTTCCTCAGCATAAAGCTGGCGGCGGCGAATGTAGTCGACGGCTTTATTCTTAGCAACACGATGGAGCCAGGCCGTTGGGTTTTCAGGAACTCCGCGAAATGCCCACCCAGTGAGCGCGGCAAGCATGGTATCCTGAACGATATCCTCCACTTCGCCAAGTTTCGATAAATGGAACGCCCGTGCGAGCGAAGCCGAGAGCTTTCCCGATTCCTGTCGGAATAAATGCTCGACGGCCTCGCTCACACATGGTTCCAAGCTCGGATCATCCATGTTCGGACGGTCGATCACATTGGCGCGACAGGGCGAACCTCCACTCTGCCGCCGGTTTCGAGGGCTGGGCAGCCTTTTGCGATGGAAGCAGCCTCCGCCAGATCCTTCGCCTTGATGATGGAATATCCTCCGATCACTTCCTTGCCTTCGGAAAAAGGCCCATCGGTAATAGAGCCACCTGCGGCAACGACTTTGCCTTCGCGATGAAGCGGGGCGCCCCACTCTTTGAGTTTGCCTTCTTCGCCAAGCTTGGCAAACCAAGTCTGCCAGCGTTTCATGATCGCTTCCATTTGTTCTGGTGAAGGTTGCTGGCCATCACTCATTGCGCCACGATAAAGAAATACGAATTCATTCATGTTAGATCGAGATGTAATAGGATTTAGAGTTAGCTTCACAACAGGTGAAGCACGATTTATGTGTCTATATCGTATGAGATCACAGTACCCGGACAGGGATTCTTGATATTTCTGAGAATTTTTGGGTGCTGATTTTAAGGAATGCTCTATCATTCCAAGTGCGTTCACATTGAAACATTTTCTTAATATCCCATGATCAAGTACCGCAGATTTTTTTTTGGAGTAATTGGAATGCTGATGGCCGTCTCGGTTACCACTGCTTATGCGCAGAAGAACGATCCACCTTCCCAGCAGTTCGGAGTTGGCATTTACGGAATTACGAATTTCCTTCCGAGCGGATTCGAGGTTACAGATGCCATTGATTCAACCTTACAAGTGGGTACGGAGCTTTCGCTTTCGGTCTCAAACTCATCTACGGCATATTTAGTCGCGCCGTTCGCCCGGCTTTTGTATCCGTGGATTGTCAGCCCGTTCGTTCAAGGTGGGATTCAATTGTATTCTCCGACCACCGGTACGGAGATTGGGATCTTTGTTGGCGGCGGTGTTGCTTTTTGCATCAATCACCAGATCAACCTGCATGGCGATGTCGATATTATAAATCTCTTTTTCAGCCCATCGACGGTAGGCTGGGGGGTATTGCGGATCGGCGCGGATTATTTCTTTAAAATTCCGAGGTGAACGATCACCGGCCGCCTGGATAATAGCACTTATGGCTTGGAATGCTCTTCCGGCCAATTTGCGTTTATGAATAAGTCTTGTTTTGTTTCCCTAATGTTAATATACCATGAATACTAGTCTTTCAACCCTACGCATTTTTTCTGTCGTTATTAGTTTTGTGATCTTTGGCAGTTCTACCGCTCAGGCACAGAAGAACGATCCCCCTGTTCAACAGTTTGGTTTGGGGGCGTATGCTATTAATTCCAGCACTATTCCGAGCGGGCTTGAGGCTGTTTATGCTTTTAATCCGAGTGTGCAGGTGGGATCGGAAATTTCTTTGGCTCTTACGAACACTGGGAGCATGAGCACCACGAAGCTCTTTTTTGGACCCTTTGCGCGCTACTTATTCCCATCCAGTGTAAGTCCGTTTGTACAGGGAGGTTTACAGTTGCCCACCTGGGCTGGGACGAACCCCGGAGTTTTCTTGGGATTAGGACTTGCTTACAACATCAACCATGAGATTGGCCTCCACACCAGTGTGGATATCCTAAATATTGTTTTCAGTAATCCGTCGGTAACCACGGTGGGCTGGAGCATTATTCGCGCGGATGCCGATTGGTTCTTCTAGGAGGGGGGATTTGGTGTGTTCTCCTAAGAACCCTAACCAAAGATATTCATATTCGTCCCAGGAGGAATCATTGTGGGCGCAGCTCAATGGCCCACGCAGATCATGAGCGATTACAGGGTTGAGTGGATGTTCCGGGGAATGCTCCACTGCCTTCATTCCGTTTACTTCAAGCATTTTTTCGCTTCATCACACTAATCCGCTCGCACTATGAATTCATATCTTATCCAATTACGTTTTTCTGCTGTTACTATAGCGTTCCTGATTTTTCATAGCTCTATTGCAACGGCACAAAAGAACGACCCGCCGATGCAGCAATACGGCGTTGGGGTTTACGCTATCACCAGTTCTGCGCCGAGCGGCATTGAAGGAACTTACGCCATGAGCCCGAATATGCAATTTGGGTCCCTATTTACTTTCGGCCTCAGGAGTGGGAACATTGGTGGCAAGACGCAATATTTGATCGCTCCATTTTTTCGCTACCTGTTTACTTCCAGCGTAAGCCCTTTTGTACAGGGTGGAATTTCCATCTCGAGCCTCGGTGGAGGCTCGACGAGCGATCTGTTCCTCGGTGGTGGCGTTGCGTACTATCTCAATCACGAGATCGGTGTGCATGCCGCAGTGGACCTGATCACTCTGTTTTTCAGTCCTTCCGGCATCGGATTCGGAACGAACACTGTTGTCGTCGGCGCGGATTGGTTTTTCTAAGCGAGTCCGTTTGATTGAGTTTTTAGGTACTCTTGTAAAGGAGTATCCAACATGTTCGTATTTTTGCATCAAAATTATCACTCTCCATGAAAATCCACGAATATCAAGCGAAAGAAATTCTGAAAAAATATGGCGTACCGGTGCCGGTCGGGTACGTCGCATATACGGTCGATGAGGCGGTCGAAGCAGCGCGGAAGTTGCCTACCGAGATCGCGGTCGTAAAGGCGCAGATTCACGCCGGTGGGCGCGGCAAGGGCGGCGGCGTGAAGATCGCGCGCTCGCCGGAGGACGTCGGTAAGCTTGCGCAGCACATGCTTGGAATGACACTCATTACGCACCAGACCGGCCCTGAAGGCCGTAAAGTCTCAAGATTGCTTATCGAGCAGGGCGTCGATATTCTTAAAGAATACTATGCGGGCATTGTGCTCGACCGTGCAACGGCGAAGAATGTCGTGATGGTCTCGACCGAAGGCGGTATGGAGATCGAAAAGGTAGCGGAAGAATCGCCGGAGAAGATCGTGAAGGTGTTCGTCGAGCCATCTATTGGCTTCCGCGATTTCGAAGCAAGGGAATTGGCGTTCGCGCTTGGGTTATCTGGCGAGGCGTTCAAGCAATGCGTGGCATTCCTGAAGGCGCTTTACCGAGCATACGAGGATACCGATGCCTCGCTCTTCGAGATCAACCCATTGGTTCTCACGCGCGATGCCAAGATGATCGCGCTGGATGCCAAAGTGAATTTCGACGATAATGCCATGTTCCGCCATCCGGAATACGCTGCGCTCCGCGATCTTGCCGAGGAAGACCCGCTGGAAGTCGAGGCATCGAAATCGAATTTGAATTACATCAAGCTCGATGGCAACGTTGGCTGTATGGTTAACGGCGCTGGACTCGCAATGGCGACGATGGATATTATCAAACTTGCCGGCGGCGAACCCGCTAACTTTCTCGACGTTGGAGGTGGCGCAAATAAGGATACCGTAGCCGCTGGATTTAGAATTATTTTGAGCGATCCGCATGTCAAGGCAATACTCATAAATATTTTTGGCGGCATCGTCCGCTGCGACCGTGTTGCAACCGGCGTTGTGGAAGCCTCGCATCTGGTGCATCCGAAAGTGCCGATCGTGGTTCGATTAGAGGGAACGAATGCTGACGAAGCCGGCCTGATCCTGAAAAATAGCGGGCTGAATTTTCTGGTCGCTAAAGGCATGACCGATGCGGCGAAGAAGGTGACGCAGGCGCTGGCGGCTTGATGCATTTTAAGATCATAAATTGTGACCTTAAGCTGTAACCATCCGGTTAATTATATGTTGCAGATTTACTGCTTCAAAAAGAAGCCGCAGTCTAAATAACTAATACAGCGTGCGTAAAAGGATCGCCGAAAAAATTCCAGTCGAAACGATGATTCACGAACTTCGCGGTGAGCGAGTCATTGTTGATTCTGATCTGGCCGGTCTCTATGGGGTAACAAACCAGCGGCTTCTCCAACAATATCGGCGAAATATCAAGAAATTTCCGTCCGACTTTGCGTATCTCCTTACAAGGAAAGAACTTACAAGCTTGAAGATGCAAACTGCAACATCAAGTTTGCATGGTGGGAGACGTACCTTGCCAGTCGTATTCACGGAACATGGAGCAATAATGGCCGCCACCATCCTGAATAGTGCAGAAGCCGTCGCCATGAGCATTTTTGTTGTGCGAGCATTTGTAAAAATGCGCGAAGTTGCTTCTCAATCTGTTCAATGGTTTGCTCAGCTTAGAGAAATTGAAGCCGCCTTGACCAAACGAATGGACGGACACGAAGCCTCAATCGATGAACTCTTTATGGAATTGGAAAAACTAATGATACCCTCATTCATCGTTCCCGAGAAGCGCGCCGTCGGATTCCGGTTGCCGCAAGTCAGTGCTTTACCAGTGAAATAAATGCTCAGCCCACTTGCTCGCTTCTTTCGAGGAATAAACATCGCGATCGGGGTCACGACGATCAAGGATGACGCTACGCCAGCACAGCAGCGAAATTTTATTGCCGCATGGCTCGGGATTGTGGGATTTGTTCTGCTTTGGTGCATCCTGATCGTGTGGTGGTTCACCAGCGGCTGAGAAACTAATATTCCTCTGTAGGACTTTGTAACCTTACCGATCTCTCGATCGGATCATTAGTTTTGCCATCATACAATTTTCTTCAGCATGAAAGTGAAAACCGCTTGTCTTGTATTAACTGGTATTATCGCCTGCTGGTTGTTTCCGAATCTTGCAAAGAGCCAGTCTGCTCAATCATGCGGCAATGCAAGTTTTTTTGCGATGAGGTTTGATGCTCCCACTCCGGTCCCCGGATATCTTGGAGATACAACCCCAATCACACCTGCATGGAACAGTTTGTTCCTCGAGGGAGCGGGTTCCGGACTTGCCTATACACTCAATTACGAGCGACTGCTATCGAGCAGCTTCGGATTGCGGCTTGGCTTCGGCTATTTGCCCGTTTCGGCAAAGAATAAGAGCGGCGTGTTGGAACACGCTTCGATCACCTCGGCGCCGCTCACGGCAAGCTGGTTCCCTTTTAGCGGAGGCGATACGGTTTCCAGCGATAAACTTGAGCTTGGCGCTGGGTTATCCTACGTCGATCTAACAAAAGCTGTAGAGGGATTTCCGGTTGTGAACAGCATTGGCTATACCATCATAGTCGGATACCGCTATCAGCCATACGATGGAGGCGTTTTGTTCCGGGTTGCCTTTACGCCGGTTATTCTGGAAGGCGGCTTCCATGCCTGGGGCGGGATCAGTTTGGGGTTGGGATTTTAGCGACACATTCCAACCCCATGGTTTTTGGGGGGAGGCAGTGCAATTTTTGTATTTTTGTATTGAACGTTTTTTTCTTGTTTACAATCATCCCTAAAAAATCATCATTATGAAGATAGTTTTCGGTTCAGTCATAGCAATACTTTTAGTGTGCTGTATTCCGCTTACATCAAGGGCACAATCACAAATTAATGCTCAATCGGAGTCCAACTCGGTCGGCCTGCAACCTACTGCGGGCGAAGCAGCATCATCGTCGGACAATAGTCCCACCCCCCAACCGGCGAGTGATGTATCTTCGAGTACGATTACTGCTCCGAACGCGCTCTATTTGGAGATACTTGGATCCGGGCTTATTTACTCGATTAATTATGACCGCATGCTCACGGATTATTTTGGCGCACGGATCGGGATCGGTTACTTACCTGACGGAAATGTATCATTGACCACGATCCCGATCACCGTTAGTTTGTTTCCTTTCGGAGCTACAAGCTCCAAACTGGAGATCGGCGCAGGAATTGTTCATGCATCGTTAGGGAATACCAAAGTGGGATCGACCACCGGGGGAACGTACCTCGGTTATGTTGGAATCATAGGATATCGATTAGAACCGCTGGACGGAGGATTTCTTCTGAGACTGGCATTCGCGCCGTTCATTTTGAACGGACATTTCCAACCCTACGGCGGCGTCAGCCTCGGATATGCATTCTGATTCATAACGGCTTGAACCGCTCGAAGCCCTGCTTGCAATCATTGCAATAATGAATGGAACGGCAGAGCGTGCTGCCGAACATCGAACGCATTTCGGTGTTGGTACTGCCGCAGTGCGGGCATGCAACGTGCTCGATCACATCGAGATCGAGGATTCCATCAATTTGAACGGGAGCGCCTAAGCCAAATTCTTCTAACAGTTTGCGGCCATGTGGAGTGACTCGGTCGCTCGTCCAGGAAAGCTCTGTCTCCATTTCCACTTTGGGATTAGCGAAGCCGGATTTCTTTAGTGCCTCTGTAATATTCGATCGAATATAGCTTGTCGCGGGACAAGCGACGAAGGTCGGTAGCAAGCGCACCATTACTCCATCGTCGCTCATTGTTACGCCTGTAATCATGCCGAGATCGACCACACTGAGCGTGGGGATCTCGGGATCCATTACGGTCGCGAGGATGTCAAATATTTGTTGCTGGGTTACCATGTTGCTGCCGGATCGAGCCGGTAAACTTCCGTCATCTCGTCAATAAGCGGTTGCAAATATTCCGTATGGTAGCCGCAGCGTCCGCCGTACATTCGCTCCTTGATCGGAAGTCTGGGGAGTTGCAGTTCGGCGCGTTCGATTATGGGCGCGATCGTTTCAAGCCACCGGGTTTGGAGCGCGGTCTCACCAATGAAAATGTTCTGCGTTTCAAGTTCCGGATCATGCTCGGACGGTTCGAACATTCCGAGCGCGTAGGGGAATGCTTCGTTCAAAGCCGTTTGCATCCGCGCATGGCTTTCTTCGGTTCCCTTCCCCAACTTTTGCACCCATAGATCGGCATGGAGAACGTGGTATTTCAGTTCGCCTCGGATCTTCCTTGCCAACGCCGCGACAGGAGCGAACGACGATTGCGTTAGGATCGAGTATCGCAAACTTTCTGCATGATCGAACAAGAAATGCCGCATCAGGCTGAATGCGTAATCGCCAATGGGAAGCTCGACGAATTGCGAGGAGTGAAATTCTCTTTCATTCCTGCCGAAAGCGATGACATCAGGTACCGGTTCGCCGAATTCAGTGTTAAGCAGCGCGTAGTTCGCCAGCGCGTGGCCGATCTGGTCCTGCGCGATGGATGAAAACGCAATGTCTTCTTCAAGGATGGGGCCAAGCCCCGTCCATTCGCTGTTGCGGTGGCCGATGATAAGTTCATCGTCGGCCATGCGATATAATAGGTCTTTTATTGCTTCGCTCATAATGTCTTTTGTATGTCATTCCCGCGAATGACAATAGAATTATCCGGATTGCTCCTCCATCATATCAAGGTACTTGCTTTTTGCGAGCTCCTTCAGTTCGTCCAAATATTTATTGATACGTTTCCGCACGGGATAGCCGGAGGCTTCACGGTAGTTCTTGTCAGGAACCGTTGAAAACATATCGTCGTCTTCATGCTGGAACGTAAAAATATCGGTCGAGCGGACAGCCCAGAGGTTCACGGTCTTCTTGCGGCGGCCATATTGCTCTTTCGCGAACAATAAAGCAAGCTCTGGGTCGGGCGCGTGAACGATGCCAACGAACTCGTGCGCCGCGCCGCGTTTATCCTGATGGAAGATCGCGAAGGTCTCCCAATGTTCGTTTTGCGCGAGTCCGCTCGAAGCAGGAGATGCATCGAGATCGGCTCGGCGAATGCGGGGATCTAAACTATCCATAAAATCTCTATACTATCGCTGAATTTTGTTTGTCATTCCCGCGAACGCGGGAATCCAGTTGTTGCAAGTAATTAATTATCGTCAGGTAGCGAAATACCAAGTATGGGATGTATCTCAATGCCATTTGGCGCCTCACCTTTTGCGTTGTGTATCTTATCGAAAAAAGGTACACCAACGACGAAAACTATCCCAACATCTCTTGGGGGTCGTTTAGGGTTTGGTGATGGCTCGCCGAGGGTATCATAAAGCCATTTCCGAACCGCGAATACTTGTGGTCTTGCCCAGTCACCAACTTCTTTCGGATCAGGCACTTCGGCTATGAGTGTGTGCTTTCCATCGCTATCGCTAAGAATTAGATGGATATCGCCATCTTCTTCTTCAAGCCTGTAATCCACAATTTTGGCTTCGACATTAATTATCTGATACTCGTGCAGAAATGTCTCCCCCCACAAGCGGGTTTGATCGTGCTTTATCCGTCCTATTGGCATAAATTCTCCGGTATCATCAGCTAATTCATTTTTTGGATTAAAATCTGTTAGTTGCTGTAACGTAAAGTGTTGCTGATATGGCATTCCGTATCGAGTTTGCCAATTGTTGTTCGGCTCATCCTGCATAGTCTTCACTTTCCAACGCCAGTAATGATCTTCTGTGGCAGTAGAAGGCCGCCCACCCGAGCCAAGTAAGTCAATCTTCGCGAGACTATCACTTGTATGCTCAGAATTTCTTAACGTAAGTGTGTTGCTCATGCAACCCGCCAATGTCACGACTATCGCAGTCGTGAGAAACGCTGTTATAGAAACTATTCGCATTTTGTCTTTCTTAAGCTGAAAATCTGCATTCCCGCGTTCGCGGGAATGACCTGATAATGTCTGCGAAATCTCCAACATCTATTGGTGAAAAGCTACCTTACGCATACGGCACCATCCTCTTCGCCGCCGGATTCATCATCGCCTCCCTAACCCAGCGGCCATTTTCTTCGGCATAGCGGCGGACGGCGAGGCGCTCTTTGTTGCAGGGGCCATCGCCATTGATGACGCGGAAGAATTCATCCCAGTCGGGCTGGGTGTATTGCCAGGTGCCATCTGCGTTCTTCTTCAGCGCAGGGTCGGGGAGTGTCATGCCAAGCTCCCAGATCTTGGGAACATATTGCTCCAAGAAGTCCTGTCGCATATCTTCATTCGACATCATCTTGACTTTCCAGCGCATCAGCTTTTCTGTGTGGACGGAAATGGTATCCGGCGGACCGAAGAAGTGCATCATCGGCGGAAACCACCAGCGGTTGAGCGCATCCTGAAGCATCTCGCGCTGCATCGGTGTGCCAACGGCAAGCGCAACGAAGGCATCGTAGCCTTGCTTTAGATGGAAGGACTCTTCATAACAAATTCTCTCAAGCGCTCGGCAATACGGGCCGTAACTGCCCTTGGCGTTCGCAAGCTGATTGACGATCGCGCCGGCATCGACCAAGAATCCAATGACTGCAATATCGGCCCACGTCTTTGCAGGATAATTGAATATATTGCTGTACTTCGATTTGCCGTTAATGAGATCATTGATCATCGCCTCGCGCGATTTGCCGAGCGTTTCTGCAGCAGAGTAAAGCAAATGCCCATGTCCAACTTCATCCTGCACTTTCGCGATAAGTGCAAGTTTGCGCCGAAGCGTTGGCGCGCGCGTGATCCAGGTTCCCTCTGGCAGCGCTCCGATGATCTCGGAGTGCGCGTGCTGCTCGATCATGCGGAGTACCTGGCGGCGGTATTCCGCTGGCATCCAGTCATCCGGCTCGATCTTTTCTCCGCGCGCAATGCGGGCTTCGAACTCGGCCAATTTTTCCGGGTCTTCTTCACTTGCCACAACGGGCTTTGCGTCTGGCTCAATGTATGCGTTTCCGTACATAGTTATCTGGTAATGATTCCTTCGATCAAAATAGTGGTGATCTCTCTTAATTCTTCTGCGGTCGTCTTGCGATGGGATTTATGGGACTCATAGGTCCAGTTGGTAGCCGAAAGTAGCGTTCGTGCAGCAACGGAGGCATCGATCTCGCGAAAGACCTTTTGCAGAATTCCATCTTCGACGATCTTCCGAAAGAGTTGCTCATAGCGCCTTCGCATAAGTTTGAAATCCGCAAGAAATGGCTCGCCCATGTGACGCCATTCATGTAGAAAAACTCCCGACGCATTGGAATTCGCGGCGATGACGCCAAGGTGCGCTTCCAGGGCAGCACAAAGTTTCTCCTTGGGATCGAGCGCACCTTCTACGATCGGTTCAACTGCGGAAAAGAACTCATCGGCCATGCGAAAGCAGATCTCCTGGAGGATCTCCTCCTTCGAAGAGATGTGATTGTACAGGCTTGCGGCTTCGATGCCCAGCGCGTCAGCAAGATCCCGCATGGACGTCGCGGAGTAGCCGCGCTCGCGGAACAGCGATTGTGCTTTTTCTCGAATTTGGTCTTTGCGTTGCAGGGCTTTCATTGCTATTAACTAACGCTTGTTAGTTTTTTCATTAAACGACAGGGAAAGGAAAAAGTTCTAATTCAAAGAAAAATTGGTGCGTCTAAATATTCCGAATCTGGATTCCCGCGTTCGCGGGAATGACAGGGATCTGCCAACATAGGCGCTTCGCGCAACGTCCGAGCATTTTGTCATCCCCGCGAAAGCGGGGATCCAGAAGTTAAAATTAGTGGCCTTAAAGCAATTTGCCGGGGGATTTGGGGAGAATAGAGGCAGCGCGTAGCTTACTCCGAGCATGATCTGCGGCAATCGTAGATTGCTGAGGTTTGACGCAGCCTAGGAAATAAGAGGCCTTTGTGTGCCAAGATGGAATTGGAATCGCGCGCGACCCACTGCATTCGCATTCGATGCTTCGATGAGTCCGGTTGTGATGCGGAACTCTGCGCAAAGAGTTGTGGAGCGAAACCAAGCAAAAAAATTGAAATTACCAAAAACTTCATTATTTAGAAACCCTCTTCACAAATCAAAGATGCTCCTTAGCATAGGTTTTTCGCCAAATGTGTTTTCTCAGAGAATGTGCTTTTTTTGTAAAAAAATATAGATTTTCGTAAGAAATCGCAACCTATCAGCCCCAAATTGTAGTTACAATTGTAGAAAAGTGGGGGAAAGTGGGGCGGAATGTTCGTTTCCCTTTTGTTTCATACATGTCATCATTTAAGGGCAGCGACACCTACGTCGTCGATGCGAAGGGACGCGCAAGCATCCCTTCGAAGATGCGAAAGAATCTTGAACCGGAAGCGCGGCGCACGTTCGTCGTTACGCGCGGGATCGAAAAATGCTTGTATGCGTATCCGCTCGATGAGTGGCACCGCATGGAGGATTCGATCCGCTCGCTTTCAACCGCGAACGAGAAAGACCGTTTTTTTGCGCGAACGCTCATGCAATGGAGCGAAGAAGTGCAGCTCGATTCGCAATTCCGTTTGCTGATCCCGAAATCGCTTTTGGATTTTGCAGAGATCACGAAGGAAGTATT
This sequence comes from Ignavibacteriota bacterium, assembly GCA_963736195.1. Taxonomy (GTDB): domain Bacteria; phylum Bacteroidota; class Ignavibacteria; order Palsa-1295; family Palsa-1295; genus PALSA-1295. The sequence goes on along the minus strand of CAVTNP010000004.1, from coordinate 1,555,060 downwards.
TTTCATTGGCGTGCTCGATCACATCGAACTTTGGAAGCCTTCCAATTTTAAGAAGTATATCGAATCACGAAAAGAAAGTTACGAGAAGATCGTAGAGCACGTGATGGGGGCGCCCAGGCAATGATGAATGATGAATAATGAGAGCGATCAACTCTCCCTTTTCATCATTCATCATTCATAATTCATCATTGCCCATAAAGTTCATTGAAAACGGAGAGCAAGTACCATCATCCCGTTCTGCTGAAAGAGGCGATGGAACTGCTCGGCGTGCACGCAGAAGGAATTTACATCGATGCCACGCTTGGCGGCGGTGGATACGCGGAAGCGATGCTTTCAGTCGGTGCGCGAGTGCTCGGATTCGATACGGATCCGGCGGCGCAGGAATTCGCTATGCGTCGGCTTGCGAAATTTGGAGATCGTTTTACGCTTGTAAAGGAGAACTTTGCAAAACTAAGTGAGGCGCTTGAACCCATCCTGACAAGCAAGATAGACGGCATCGTTTATGATCTTGGTGTAAGCAGCCACCAGTTAGATACGACGTCGGTAGGACTAAGTTACCGCGTGGAAGCACCGCTCGATATGCGGCTCGATCCACGGTTAGCACTATCTGCAAGATCCATCATCTCGGAGTATGACGAAGCGAAGCTCAAGGACATTTTTCGCAACTATGGCGAAGAGCCTTACGCAGGGCCGATCGCGAGGAAGATCGTTCAGGCACGTATGGTGCGAGCGATCGAAACAACCGCAGAACTGGCAGCGATCGTCGCAGAAGGGATTCGTGAGGATAAAAAAAATGAAACCCTCTCGCGCATCTTTCAGGCTCTGCGGATCGAGGTGAACCACGAGCTGGATAGTTTACGCGCATCGCTCGCGCAAGCTATCGAGCTGCTGAAGGATGGCGGGAAGATCGTCGTCGTGGCGTATCACTCGCTCGAAGATCGAATTGTAAAGGAATTGTTTAAGAAGGAAAGCGCGCCCGAGTATGCCGAGGGCACGCTTGGAGCATTAAGGGAACGGATCGATCTCTCCAGTGCGCGGCTGAAAGTGCTGACAAAGAAAGCGATCGTGCCGAGCGCTATGGAGATAGATGGGAACCCTCGGGCGCGCAGCGCCAAGCTGAGAGCCGCTGAACGCATTGGTAACCAAAGCACGGAATAGCAGCAGCAGAACGAATTAGTAATTGATCGAATGACCACGATTGCCTACGCGCCGAGAGCGGCGTTCGGACAAAACAGAGATGGAACGCTACTCGGAGTCTCGCCTTCGAAAGAAGAACCGACGCCAGCCGGTGCATCCGCAGGTGTGCGGCCAGCGGCTGCTGCGGGAACTCACGAAACGACCGCACCGGCAACCCCAAAGGCGGTGCCGAGTGAGATCGAAAAGGTAGTTCGAAAAATGCCAACGCTTTATGTGATCGCCTTTTTTGGTGTAGTCGTACTGTGCGCAGTGATGATCATTTGGAACACGCTTCAAGTCAATAAATTGACGCTGGAGCGCACCAAGCTTGATGAACAGATCACCCAAAGCGAGCAGCGGCTCATCCGTTTGCGCGCTCAGGAGATGCAGCTTTCTGCGCCGGATCATATTCGGCAGCTGGCACAGTCGAAACTGGGAATGATCCAGTCGAACGGTGAAGATGTGGTAATAGTAAAATAGATTTTTTTCGCGTGAAATACCGAGATCAGGACGAATTACCATTTGATGGAGTCGCGAAGCGAACTTCTACAAGTGCGCACGTCCCGAATCAAGCACCACACGCAGAAGCATGGCAGCAAAAGAGCACGACTTCTTATCCCAGAAGTGATGAGCCTGCAGATCCATCAACGGCTGACTCCACACCCGGCTTGCCACCAACGGATGAAAAGCAAGAGCCGTGGCACGAGCGGATTGTTCAGCGATTTTTCGCCGCTCCAACGCCGGTCGATCCGCTAAAAAAGAACGGCAGGCTTTACACGGTGCTTGCCTTCTTTCTACTTGCTTTTGGATTAGTGGGTGGGAAGCTTTTTAAGCTGCAAGTGCTTGACCACGGAGCATTTTCTCAGGAGGCAGCGGAGCAATATAAGACAGAAGTTCCAATCGAAGCGCGGCGCGGACTTATTCGCGACCGCAACGGGATCATCCTGGCAGCCAATGCTTATGTGGTGAAATTCGCGGTCGATCCCAAGGCCATTCAACATCGCGACAAACTGGCAGCGATCTTTTCGGAGACGTTCGGAAAGCCCGCGCAATATTACGAACATCTCTTTAGCGATACCTCGCGCAGGTATATAGTGGTGGAACGCGAAGTTCCGCTGGAAGTAGCATCGCGGCTGGATTCGGTGAAGGATCATGGCCTAATGCGGCAAATGGACTGGCGCAGAAACTACGCCTTCGGCGAGCGCGCCGCGCACGTGCTGGGTTTTGCCAGCAACGATGGCCGCGGCCTTGCCGGTATTGAACTCATCGATAATCGCGACCTTGCAGGACGCGATGGCGCACAATACATGCAGCGTGATGGACGCGGCGCACTGCGCCCGGATGTGGATTACGAAAAGATCCCTGCTGCCGATGGCGAAAACCTCACGCTGACGATCGACGAAGCGATTCAATCGGCGGCAGAAACTGCGCTGAAAACCGGAGTAGCAAAAGCGGAAGCAGAAGCTGGAATTGCGATCGTCATGCGGCCATCCACCGGTGAAATACTTGCACTGGCGAACGTACCGGATTTCGATCCGAACGCATTCACCAAAGCATCGAACGACATGCTTCGGAACCGCGCCATCACCGATGCCTATGAGCCAGGCTCAACCATAAAGGTGCTGGTTGCATCCGCTGCGCTTGAGGATGGAGCGTGGAAACCCAATGACAAGATCGACGCTGAACACGGCCATTGGAACCCTGAGAATGGCGTGCATATCACGGATACGCATCCTTACGGGATCATTACGTTTCGCGAAGCCCTCGAAAAATCGAGTAACATTTCATTTGCGAAGATATCCGATAAGCTCGATAAGCGCCGGTTTTACAAATATCTCCGTGATTTTGGAATTGGGAATTACACCGGCATCGATCTGCCCGGTGAAGTGCGGGGTGTGCTGCACACGCCGGCCAATTGGCAGGAGAATTCCAAACGCTACATGGCTTTTGGATATGAACTCACGGCTACGCCGATCCAAATGGCGACGGCCTATGCTGCCGTTGCGAACATGGGAATTCTGATGAAGCCTTACATCATCGCCAAGCGCGATGGGCCGAACGGAACCGTGGTGACTGAGCCGCAGGAGATCCGCCGGGTGGTGAGCGAACAAACTTGCAAGACGCTCATCAATATCATGGAAGGCGTCGTCGATTCGGGCACGGGAACGCTCGTCCAGATCAAGGGAGTCCGCATTGCAGGCAAAACAGGAACCGCGCAGCAGTTGGTGGGCGGCCATTGGTCGAAGGAACACTACACATCGAGCTTTACAGGATTCTTCCCAGCCGACAAGCCGGAGTATCTTATCAGCGTTATCTTACGGTCGCCGAAGAACGGGTATTACGGTGGAGTGGTCAGCGGGCCGATCTTCCGCGAGATCGCGATGAACATTCTGGAAATGAACGGCAAGCTTCCGCCGGAAGCGCGGAGCGCGCCGAAGCTGCCGGAAGTACCTTCGATCACGGAGGGAGTAGTAGATATCGATGGTGTACCGGTTCCTCAAGATGACAAAGCTGCGCGGCCTGTGTGGGATGTGCGCGGGCTGACTGCAGAGCAAGGCCGATCCCTGCTGGCAAGTCAGGGATTCATCGTGAGCATGGGGAAAGAGGGGCTGGCTGAGCCAACCAGCATCATCGACGATGTAATAAAGTGTGGAGGAGATACCGTTCGCTTTGCATTAGCGAAGCCGAAAGTCGAAGGAGACGATCCAGAGCAAGCAGCCGAAGTAGCCCCCAATTTGGTGGGGCTGCCAATGGCGCGCGCGATCAAACTCGCTTCTGCTGATGGTTTCCGCGTCAAAACGGCAGGTTCCGGATCTGTTGCTAAACAATTTCCGGATGCCGGCGCGAGGCTTGGTGCAAATTTGGCTGCGGGAAGTCCGACGCTAACGCTCTTTGGAGAAGAACAGTAGGCAATGATGAATTATGAATGATGAATGATGAGCAGGATTTGTTTCTACGATCATCATTCACCGTTTGTAAATTATTATTGACCCGTGATCGCTCCTAAGTTAGGCGGCGTTCGTTGAAAAATGAAATTTAGTGAGCAAAAAAGCATGAGCCGCATCGGCGACGATGCGCATCATGCATGGCCGATAAGCGAGATCGGCCTTCTCGACTTGTATGAAGTTGGGGAGGCCGATCTCTCGCGGCCGCAATACGATTCGCGCAAGGTGCGGCCTGGCGATACCTTCGTTGCTATTCGTGGTTTCCAAACGGATGGACATCGGTTCATTGCACAAGCCATTGCGAATGGCGCGAGCGCTATTGTGCTTGAAGATGATTCCGCGTTTTCGCGTGAAGATGCTGTTAAGGCAAGTGTCTCACGTTTGCTTGTGGGTAATTCCCGGCGAGCATTGGCGATCATTTCTGAAGATGCGTTTGGATTACCGAGCACCAAGCTCCGCCTCATCGGCGTGACCGGCACGAATGGTAAAACCACGGTGACGAACATTCTTCGCCAACTGCTGAGCTTACACGGCGAAAAAGTTGGACTAATCGGCACGGTCGGCATTTTCATTGGCGAGAAAGAAATTCCGACTACGCACACCACGCCGGAATCGCGCGATCTTAGCGAATTAATGGCGCAGATGGTCGCGGAGGATGTGACGACCTGCGTGATGGAGGTTAGCTCCCATGCGCTCGCACTGGAGCGTGTGGCTGCGCTGGATTTCGATATTGCTGTCTTTACAAATCTTACGAGAGACCATCTCGAACTTTCATCACACGATGGAGGAGTATTTTGCATCCAAGCAAAAATTGTTCGATGGATTGAAAGACACTGCGATCGCACTAACGAATGCGGATGATCCCCTGGGTCTTGAAATCGTTACCAACACTGTGGCCAATGTGCACTCCTATGGGATTCGCCACCATGGGCAATCGCCGCGCGCCGATCTCATGGCATATGACGTGGAGCTCTCCACGGGTGGTACGGCATTCAAGATCGAAAAAAGGTATTCCGACGAAAGGACACAATTTCTATCTCCGCTGATTGGAAAAATTAATGTAGAGAATGTGCTTGCTGCTGCGAGCGCGCTTTATTTCGGAGTTGAAGGCTTTTCGCTTGAGACTCTCTCACATCTGATACCCAAAATTCAACCCGTCCGCGGACGCTTTGAGCGTATTGTTCTGAAGAACGGGTCTTATGTCATTATTGACTATGCACATACGCCGGATGCGCTCCGCAACCTGATCGAGACGACCCGGTCCATCATCTCGCCGATTTGCCAGATCATTACGATATTTGGATGCGGCGGCGAGCGGGATAAAGGGAAGCGACCGCAGATGGGCGAAATAGCTGCAACGCTTTCTGACCGAGTGATCGTCACGAGTGATAACCCTCGATCTGAAGATGCACTCGCTATTATTGACGATATTATGTCCGGAATCGCTCATTCAAATCGAATGACCGTTGAAATTGAAGCGGATAGGGCAAAAGCGATTCAACTTGGTGTTTCGAAAGCAAAGCCAGGTGATGTTATTCTTTTGGCCGGTAAAGGGCACGAGAATTATCAAATTGTTGGCAGATCACGCTTGCATTTTGACGATCGCGAAGAAGTGCTAAAATGCGACGCAAACCGCTAAAATAAACGACGTGATGGGAGCGCAACGCCCCATCGGCACTGTTACAATACGCCGATCACCCATTCAGGCATCAAGTTAATGTACCGGTTATTCCCGACCAATATTTTGGCATGAAGCATCTATTTAGTCAAGCATTGGATACCCATTGAATCTAATCATTCAAGATCTTCTCAGCATTGGGTTTACGCACGAGATAGGTGTGCGGGAGCTTGGGCTTTCGCGCGCCATTCGAGATGTTTCTACGGATTCTCGAACGCTGAAGCGCGACGATCTTTTTATCGCGTTGAAGGGTGAGCGATTTGATGGCCATGAATACATCAACCAGGCTGCAAAAGAGGGTGCGATGGCAGCTGTAGTGAGTAATGAATGGTACGATCATCACAAACATCGTCATCACAATATTCCTCTGCTCGTAGTCGATAGCCCGCTCAATGCGTTTGGCAGCTTAGCCAAACTCTATCGCAAAAAATTCAACATTCCTGTGCTGGTTATTGCGGGATCGAATGGCAAGACGACGTCGAAGGAGCTGATCGCGTATATGCTTTCTGCTTCTTACGATGTGCTGAAAACAGAAGCAAATTTCAATAATCAGATCGGCGTGCCGCACACCTTGTTCCAGCTTCGCGATGGACATGAGATCGCAGTGCTGGAAATTGGGACAAACCATCCCGGCGAAATTGCCTGGCTTTGCGATGTCGTTCAGCCCACGCATGCACTAATCACCAATATTGGCCGGGAGCATCTGGAATTTTTCAAGAATGTCAGCGGTGTTGCCCGCGAGGAACGATCAGCGTTCGACTATGTACTGAAGAATGGGGGTCTGGCTTTCGTTAATATGGATGATCCCTATCTGAGTATCGTTGTGAAGAAATTTGGGAATCGTGCTATTACGTTTGGTACGAATATGGAGCAGACCGATCATTATGTACTAGCACAAAAGATCGGTTACGCAAAAGATGGTCGCGTAGAGATCCGAATCAGTTGCGACGGTAAGTCCTTTATTTTGCGAACACATTTGTACGCAGATTATGCCGCGAACGTCATCGCAGCCGCGATAGCGGTAGGCATGCACTTTCACATGCGGCGCGTAGAGATCAAGCCTCAGATCGAATTCTTCCGGCCCCATTCCAATCGGCTTGAGATCCTCCAGATCGATGGAATCACCGTTCTGAACGATGCCTATAACGCTAATCCGGATTCCATGCTGTCTGCGTTAAAGACGCTGAAAGAATATCCTACCGAAGGCCGGCGGTTTGCGGTTCTTGGAGATATGTTCGAGCTGGGCCGCGCTGCCGCCCGTGAGCATCGGTCGCTCGGGCATGCCGTTGCCGGTTATCATCTGCATCACGCTTACTTCACTGGGAAATATTCCAGGCAAGCGTATAAAGCTGCATTAGAAGCCTCGAACGGCTCAGCCAAGAGTTCCTTTTATACGGATAAGGAAAAACTTGTTGGTGCCTTGCGCAATGCCGTTCGACCTGGCGACGTGGTGCTCATCAAAGGCTCCCGTGGAATGAAGATGGAGGAAGTGATCGATCTTTTGCAACGTGGGTGAAATGCCGTGCGGCGCAAACTTTAGTTTGCGCGAGCCACGCAAACTCGCAAACTAAAGTAGCATCGTCGGCGATGCGCCCTACATTATGTTCTACTACTTATTCAATTGGATCAACCGGGCTTTCAACCCACCAGGCGGCGACCTTTTCCGCTATCTGACGTTTCGCAGCGCTCTTGCCGCGATGACGGCACTCGGCCTTAGCTTGTGGAGCGGACCCAAGATCATTGCGCGTCTCAAAGCGCATCAGATCGGGGAGCAGGGTAAGGTCGAAGCGCCCAAGCAGCATCTTGCCAAAGCGGGAACGCCAACGATGGGTGGGCTGATCATTCTTATTTCTCTGCTTGTTCCAACATTGCTGTGGGCAGATCTTGGGAATCTGTTTATTGTGCTGGTAATCGTTGCCACTACGCTATTGGGCGGCGTTGGCTTTCTTGACGATTATTTGAAAGTCGTTAAAAAGAAACGAAAAGGACTCATTGGGCGATACAAGATTATGGGTCAGATACTGGTCGGACTTGTTGTTGCGTTAACGATCCTTTATTCTCCGGGCTTATTTAAATATGCGGGCATCGATATTCGAACGGCGACGACCGTCCCTTTTTTTAAGAATCTTGTTTTCGAATTTGGGCCGGTGCTCTATGTGATTTTTGTGATCCTTGTGATCACGGCTACCTCGAATGCTGTGAACCTTACCGATGGCCTGGACGGCCTGAGCGCCGGAACTGTCGCGATCGCATTCATTCCGATCGGGGCCATCGCCTATTTTTCTGGGAATCTTCAACTCAGCGATTATTTGAATATTCCGTATTTGCGCGGCGCCGGCGAGCTGACGGTGTTCTGCTCGGCGCTTGTCGGCGCGGCGCTGGGGTTCTTGTGGTACAATGCGCATCCGGCTGAAGTATTCATGGGCGATACCGGCTCGTTGGCGCTGGGCGGTGCGATGGGAACACTGATGGTGTTATGCAAAAAAGAATTTGTGCTGCCGATCGTGGGTGGAATCTTCTTTTTGGAGTCCATTTCGGTGCTGCTGCAAACCGGGTACTTTAAGCTTTCCCGAAAAATGTATGGGCAGGGCAGAAGAATTTTTCGGATGGCACCGATCCATCATCACTTCGAGCTTTGCGGATGGGCCGAATCGAAGATCGTGACGCGCGCGTATATCGCTGCGATCATTCTTGCGATCCTTGCCCTGACTACGTTTAAAGTAAGATAAGCTTTGGGACGTGCCGCGCACGTCCTTCTTCAATTCAAACGGACGTGCGCAGCACGCCCCTACATTATGCTAGTAAGAGGTAAACGCTTTTCGATCTTAGGCGCCGGTAAATCCGGCCTGGCAGTCGCGCGTTTGCTCAAGACGCGGCGCGCGAAAGTGTTCCTTTCTGAAAAAGGCAAGCAGAGTAAGTTCGAGGATGCCGTGAAGGAATTACAAGAGATCGGCGTGGAATATGAATTCGGCGAGAACACGCACCGCGTGCTCGAAGCAGATTATGTAGTGCTCAGCCCTGGCGTACCGATCGATGCGCCGATCGTCAAGCTCGCTCGCGAGAGGCAAATAAAAATTTTGAGCGAGATCGAAATAGCCTTCGATCAATGTGAAGCACCCATCGTTGCCATTACGGGAACGAATGGCAAAACCACAACGACCACGCTAGTTGGCGAGATCTTTAAGCGAGCGGGGTGGAATACGTTCGTAGCTGGAAATATCGGAATTGCTTTTTCCGAGATCGTTGACCAGGCAAATACAGCTGAGCGATCATCTCCGCACGAGAAATCTGTTGTCGTGCTGGAAGTATCGAGCTTTCAGTTGGATGCCATCGATTCGTTCCGTCCGAAAGTATCGGCTCTGTTGAATATTACACCCGATCATCTCGATCGCTATAAGAATTACGAAGCGTATATTCAATCCAAGTACCGTATCGTTGAAAATCAAAAGGGATATGATGTATTCGTCTATAATCATGATGACGATCATGCCCGGAATTGTGCAGACACCGTGAATTTTCGAACCCTCGGATTTTCTCTAAAAGAAGAGATGAAGCAAGGAGCATATCTTGCTGGCGATGATGTCGTGCTTCGCATTGGACGCGAAAAGGAAGTACTAATCAAACGCAATGAGATCGGCATTCCCGGGCCGCATAATCTGATGAACGCGATGGCCGCCGCGCTCATGACTCGTGCGATGGGCGTAGAATTCGATGCCATCCGCGAGACGCTTCGGGAATTCAAAGGCGTGGAACACCGCATTGAATTTGTGCGAGAACTTAATGGCGTGAAATATTACAACGATTCTAAAGCCACGAACGTCGATTCCGTGTATTATGCACTTGGAAGTTTTAAGGAAGACATAATCCTCATTGCCGGGGGCAAGGATAAAGGCAATGATTATTCGAAAATCTCTGATTTAGTGAAGGAGCATGTAAAAGCTATCGTCACCGTCGGCAAAGGCGCGGAGAAGATCGAGAAGTTTTTCGGCGGCACCAAGCCCATCTATTCCGCCGGAATGTCGATGGAAGAAGCCGTTCGCTTAGCGCGCGAAGCTGCCGCGCCAGGAGATGTCGTGCTACTCTCCCCCGCTTGCGCAAGTTTCGATATGTTCGATAATTATGAACAGCGGGGAAGGATGTTTAAGGAATTAGTTAACAAAATAATTTAGCTTGGTGTAGGATCGGAAATATATTTCCAATGCTACGCGAATATTCATTATGACCGATACCGCAGAGATCATTGGAATTGCACCGCAATTTGTGGTGAAGGATGTCGTTAAGACTGCTGAATATTATCGCGACGTACTCGGGTTCAGCATCATCAGCTATTTTCTCGATCCGCCGGTCTATGCGATGGTGGAGAGGAATGGAGTTCAGATCCACTTTGGTAAAGCCGATGGCGATAGGATTCATACAAATGCTGAGATCCGAAAGATCAGTATGGATTGCATCATCTGGGTGCCGGAGATCGAAAAGTTTTTTGAAGAAGTGAAATCACGGAACGCGGATATTGTTCAGGAAATCGTGAGCCGTGGGTATGGCCGCGAGTTTATCCTGCGCGATTGTGATGGACATACTATAGCCATCGTTGATTAATTAACATGAAACCCAAACGTACTGCCGATCTTAGCCTGTTTCTGACCGTAACCGGTCTTTTGCTCGCTTCGCTGGCGTTCGTTTATACGGCGAGCGCGTCGTTCAGCGCGGTGAAGATGGGCGCGTCGGAATCGATGCTCTTCAATCATGCGAAGAAAGTATTTCTTTCGTTCGTGGCGATGCTCTTTTTCACAAAAATGGATTATCACAAGTTCGAAAAGCAGACGAAATGGATCATGCTTTCCTCGCTATTGCTGCTGGTTGCCGTGCTTTTTATTGGTACCCGGGAGCTTGGCGCGCGGCGCTGGCTGGCGCTTGGGCCGCTCAGTTTTCAGCCGGCAGAGTTTGCAAAATTCGCGCTGGTACTGCATGTTGCCGCGCTCTGTGCTGCGAAGCAGGAGATCATCGGGGATTTCAAGAAAGCATTCCTTCCCATTGTATTCTGGGCGATCGCTGCGGCGGCGCTTATTGCAAAGCAGCCGAATATGTCCACTGCGAGCGTGTTGGTGCTGATCACATTCGGAATAATGTATGTTGCGCAGGTGCCACTGAAGTACATGATCACGAGCGGGGTACTTGCGCTGTTCGGTGGTGGAATTTTTGCACTGACCGCGAGCTATCGCGTGCAGCGCATGTTGGCATTCGTGGGGCATCATACCACGCATACGAGTCAAGTTGCGTATCAAACCGATCAGGCGCTGCTAGCCTTTGGTAATGGAGGCATCTTCGGGGTGGGCATCGGCCAATCGCGGCAAAGCATGTTTTTCCTTCCTGAGTCGTATGGGGATTTTATTTACTCCGTGATCGGCGAGGAGTATGGATTTATTGGCGCCGGACTTCTGCTGGTCGTTTTTGGCTTCATCGTTGTGCGTGGGATTCAAATAGCAAAACATGCACCCGATGCCTTTGGAAGGTACACCGCTTTCGGCATTACGATGACGGTCGCGATCTACGCGCTGATAAACGCATTCGTTAACGTAGGGCTTATGCCCGTGACGGGCCTTCCAATGCCATTTGTCAGCTATGGCGGCACGAGCATGATCTTTAGCGCCGCAGCGATCGGCGTGCTTCTTAACATTTCGAAATATGCCGTTACGCTGCCGAAGCCACCGAAGGTATCGCTTGGCGAACGGCTTTCACATATCCTAAAACCACCACAGGAAGAAGCGCTTGCCTAACAAGACCATACTCATCGCGGCGGGCGGCACGGGCGGACATCTCTATCCGGCGATCGCGGTTGCAGAAGAAATCCGAAGCGAGTATCCAGATGCAAAAGTAATTTTTGTTGGTACACGCGACCGGATCGAAGCAAAGGAAGTTCCGCGTGCAGGATTTCCGTTCGAGCCGATCGATATTCATCCGCCGCGAAGATCGTTGGCATCGATGCTGATGTTCCCATTCAAATTTTGTATGGCGATCGTGGATTGCATGTCATTGATCTCCAAAGAAAAGCCTTCCGCTATGCTTGGCGCCGGTGCATACTTGACGGTTCCGGTTGGAATCGCTGCCTGGCTTTCGCGCGTGCCCATAGCACTGCTTGAAATCAATTCCATACCAGGCAGCGCGAATAAATTACTTGCACGGTTTGCGAAAAGAGTGTTCCTATCGTATCCTGAGTCGGTAAGCAAGTTTTCGAACCGGATCGCAGGGATAGCGACGGTCTGCGGCACACCGGTACGCGAAGGGCTTGGCGTTGAACGCATGAGCGAGCAGGATGCGCGCCGCGGATTCGGACTTGATCCCACACAAAAGACGGTTCTTGTTTTCGGCGGTTCGCTGGGCGCTCGTGCGATCAATGAGGCGATGTGTAATGCCGCCGGTACGCTTGCCGCTCAGGGATATAACATTTTGTGGCAAACCGGAAAGAGTGCGAACATTGCAAAACTTGAAGAACAATTCATGCAAATGCCGAACGTTCGTATCGCAGACTACATTTACAATATGGAGCAAGCGTATCGAGCGGCGGACTTGGTTGTTTGTCGCGCAGGAGCTTCCTCGCTGGCCGAATTAGCGCGGCTGGGAAAACCTGCGGTGCTGGTGCCATGGTCCGGTGCGATGGATAATCATCAGGAACCAAACGCACGAGCATTCGAGCGCGACGGTTCTGCCGTAGTGCTCACGGACGCGGAAGTGGGAAGCAAACTTGCGGAAACGGTTTTGAATTTATTAAGCGATCCCACCAGGCTGCGCTCGATGGCAGAGGCTATTCGCCGCAGGGACCATCCGGAAGCTGCGAAGGTGGTTGCGGCCTGGCTGATGAGCAACGCGTAAGGAGTATTATGGACGAAGAGAAACACATTTATCGAGCGAGGCTGGATTTCCTCTACCGATCGATCGCGGTGTATGCCGCGACGCTGGTGCTGTATCTTGTTATCCGCTCGATAGCCGATTGGCAATCATTCCCGACGCTCTGGCAGGATCCGGTATTGCTGTTGCTTTCTGCGATCACGCTGCTCGGAGTGCTGGCGCTGCTGTATAATCTGATCATGCGACGGCAGATAGAAATTGCAGGTGATGCCATCCATTTCACGAGCCGTGCCCGCACCAGAAGAATTGTGCGAGCCGACGTGGCTTCGATCCAAATAGGACCTCCGAGCGGACGCGCGGTGCGCCGGGTTCGATCTGTTAGGATTCGATTACGATCGCAACGACGCCCGGTTCGCATTCGCCTGGCGAATTTCGAGCGTAACCGTAAACTTCTCGATGATATTCGGGAGTGGGGAGGCCAGCTTGTGGCAACTCGAGGGATTCGAACTATCCAACGATCATAATTTCCCATTGCATCACGTCCATTTCATTGGGATCGGCGGAGCCGGCATGAGCGGGCTGGCGGAGATATTGCTCATGCGCGGGATCGTGGTGAGTGGCAGTGACACCACGCGGAACAAAAAGACCGATGAGCTTGCGTCGCTCGGTGCGACAATCTCGATCGGGCAAGATGCGAAAAATTTGGAGGGTGCGGACGTCGTAGTGTATTCCTCCGCCGTTGGCTCGGAGAATGTGGAGCGCGTGGAGGCAGTGCGGCGTGGAATCCGATTGGTTCGCCGCGCGGATTTTCTTGGCGAGATCGTTCGCGGCCACATGACGATCGCAGTTGCCGGAACCCATGGCAAGACGACGGTGACAAGTATGATCGCCGCAATTCTGATCGAAGCCGGGCTTGACCCATTGGTGCTGGTCGGCGCAAGCGTTAAGGAATTAGGTGGTAAAAATTCCCGAGCAGGAGCAGGGAAGATCGCCGTGATCGAAGCCGATGAGTATGACAGAAGCTTCCTTGCTCTCGGTGGATCGTATATAACGGTTATGACTTCGCTCGAAGCAGAGCATCTGGATACCTATGGAGATATGGAGTCGTTAAAGGATGCATTTGTGCAGTTCGCGAATCAGGGCCCTGCGGGAAGCCTTCATGTCACGGGTCTCGATATTTTAAGGAACGGGCATCAGCCTTCGCACAATGGGTTTGCGATCGTTTCGATCGACGACGCGATGCTTCGAGAGATCACGCCTCGTTTGCATAAGCGTATCGTGACCTACGGTATCGATTCACCCGAAACAAAATACCGCGCGGAGCATCTATCGCAAACGCCGCAACGGACGCGCGCGACACTCGTGCGTTCCGGCGATGTGGCCGGCGAGATCGAGCTTCGGGTTCCAGGAAAGCATAATATGCTGAACGCGCTGGCTGCCATTGCGACGGCGGATGTGCTTTCCATCCCATTAGAAATTACACTGCGCGCGCTAAAGCGTTTCTTTGGCGCGGAGCGCCGCTTCGAAGTGATCGGTGAGGCAAATGGCATTCTGATCATCGATGATTACGCGCACCATCCGACTGAAGTGCGCGCAACGCTGACGGCAGCACGCCAGATGTTTCCCGACAGAAGGATCGTTGCGTGCTTTCAGCCGCACACATTCACTCGCACGCGCGATTTTGCTGAAGGATTCGGTCAGGCTTTCGCAGTGTGCGCCGATGTGCTTGTATTGCTTGATATTTATCCCGCGCGCGAGGCGCCGATCTCTGGCGTAACGAGCGAACTCATTGTGAATGCGGCGAAGGCCAACGGATTGCATGAGGTCTTCTCCGTTTCAGGCACGAAAGCGCTTCCGGGATTGCTTGCAGGAATCCTCCGCGCTGGCGATGTCGTATTTACCATTGGCGCAGGCACGATCACAGAAGCAGCGCCTCTCATCTTAAAGGAAATGGCCGAACTTCAACCATTGGAAGCGGTATCCGAAGAATAAGTGAGCTACATGAACGAACACGAACAGATAGAAGAAATTTTTCAGCACGAGGCTGACCACGGCGACTCTGAGGTTGGAGTAAGCGCTGCACCGGAACTTGAGGTTAGCGCTGCACTGGAACTTGAGGTTAGCGCTGCGCCGGAACTGGAAGTCCGTGCAGAAATCGTCACGGAAGAAGCCGCCCCACAGATGGATACGGCCATCCAGGAATCCGAGACGAGGCCCGTTTTTGCAGCCGCAAACGGTGAACGTGAAAAGCGTAGAGTTAAGCAGCGCAAGCAGAACGCAAGACAGAACTCCGCGCGCAAGCGCGACAAAAATACCACTCAACTCCCGCCACTAAGACGCTCAGGCGTGTTTCGGCGTGTAGCATTCATTTCTTGGTCCGGCGAGAGGGAGCCGGCAACGGAGCTTCTGTGGGCTGAAGCAGCGATCGAAGGCGAGTGGGTCGTTGTAGAAAAGCTTGAGAAAATTCGAACGCGTAAAGAGGTTTTAGAGCGCATTCTCGAGATGGAAGCGGGACTTGTTGCGCTTGATTTCAATTTTAGTTATCCTTCGGCATTTTTGGAAATGCTTTCTGCAACCGAGGGTATTGCGGATTGGCGGAGTATGGTGAAAACCATTCGTGAAGATCTCAAGAAGAATGTCGATGATGGTGCACGGTTGTGGGTCGAGCGGTTGGGACGGTATCGGGAATCTTATCTCGATCCGGAAATGCCACGAGCTCCGTTGCGACCGAGCCATCGCCCGAACGACCGTGGATGGAATTTCCAGCAACAAACGAATATTCAGCCGAAGAAGCTTGCTCCGCATGAACAGCAATCGCTGGCGGAGCGATTTCGGCGCACGGACCTTCCACTGATCTCACTTGCGGGAAGGAACACGATGAGCACCGTGCAGATCGGCTACAACCGGCTGACGGAGCGTTACGAATTTAACGGCAACAGCCGTGGGCGCGATGCGCTGCTCGGGATGGCGATGCTCAGCCAATTACTGGAAGCCGGACGTGAGGACCTCTCCATTTGGCCCATGATGGAGCTGAAGAAACTTACTATCGTCGAAACGCTTCCTTGGCTTTTTACGGAAGGAAAGCGGCTGGAGTCTGCGCCACTTGCCGTGATGCTCGCCAATTACGAGGATGTTGGCTGGCACATTCCTGATGAGATACAGCGAGCCGCATCGAAAAGCGTTAAAGCACAACATACGCTCCATACGCTGTTGGGTATCTTAAAAACAGAATTGCGTTTACTTCCAAATCGATTTCCGATACGGTATTACAGTCCGGCGCTCTATCGCGATCCGCAAGTGAAGCTTGAAGGGTGGACCTACGGCATGAACTACCGCGTACATCTGAATGGGAACGATACAGGCAGCCGGGGAGAGGAACATAAAGTGCCTGAGACAGATGCCGCCGTCGAAGCATAGTCGTGCGAGTCGTTCCAACTGCGCCTTAATCTAACTCACTAAATTCCATTTTTCACCGAACAGCTTTGCCAGGCTGAGAGCGGAGCTTGCTGTATTTTCTGCGGCAAGAAGGAATTTACATGAAACTCATCATACACGCAACAGATCGAGAGGCGACGGCGCGAGACGCACTGGCGCAGGATGCGACAGAGCGGAAAGAATATATCCATCTCTCGGAACGAGAGATGGACGATCTGCCGCGCGCAATACGCTCGGAAGAGCGTACTTCGGGGCGCGCAATGCTTGGCCAGGCGTCCGTGGACGAGTCAGCCGAACAACGGGCGGATGAATTATCCCCACCAGAGATGCTTGGAGGATATTCTGCACCTGATGAAGAGATATTAGCGGAGCCGGAAGCATATTACTTGGATGAATCCGAACCTGATGAAACCGAGGCCGATGAGGCAGAAGGTTCCTGGAAGCATTCAAGGTGGCCGGCGGTGCTGTTCGTTTTGGCGTTGCTGTCGCTTTCTGCGGTGTGGTATCTTGCATCGCGATCGGATAACGGACTTCGGCTATCGCGCGTGAAGGTCGAGGGCGCGGCATTGCTTTCGAATGAAGAAATTCTGCATCTTGCGGGGATCAATTATTCCGTTCCGTTCTATCAGATCAATTTGAAACAGATCGAGGAACGGCTGCTAACTCACTCGCTTATTCGCACTGCGCATGTTCGGCGGGAGTTGGATCCTGCAACGCTGGTGCTTTCTGTCGAAGAGCGCCAGCCAGTGGCGCTCTTGCGGGCGGATTCCACAGGTAGCTCGATCTCCTCAGGTAACATATCATCAACCGGGAATCCATTGGTTGCGCCAAGTCAGGTACCGTTGCGCAGTAGTGTGGTTGGTGAGACATACATTATCGATCGGGACGGCCTTCTGCTTCGGCCTAAGCTCATCGCAGGACTTCGCGACCCTTCGAAGATTATGCAGGTTCCACTGCTTTCCGGCGTAAGCGCAAAGGATACGATGGGATTTCAGGCAATGGCCAAATTAGTCAGCTATATCGCATCGCTTGATTCTGGCGCACTCAAAGCAGCAATTGGTGAACTACACCGCACCCCAACGGGCGCTTATGTGATTTACACTTCGGAAACGGAAACGCCGATCTTTCTTGGTTCGCCGTTTGATCGGGAGTTCCATACGGCGCTCGAAGAACAGCGGGATTCCACACCTGCGAGAAATACGATCTCGCTCTTTTACCGCCAACTTAATCTGTTGGCAAAAGTTTGGAAATCGAAATTGCAGAGCGATCTGCGTACCGGGCATCCACTATATGTCGATGCTCGGTTTAGCGGCCAAATCATTTTAAAGCACAAATTCCAACCGGCGCGTGCGGGAGCAACCGCTTCCCAAACCGCCCTTCAGTCAGAACCCAACCATGCCCACTATGCAACGAACGCGAACAAGTAGAGAACCTTCCCCGGGACTCGATACACATACAGAATCCACCCATGAGCGATCATCCAACTATTCTACGCCACTGAACTCCGCTCCCATGATCGGCGTACCCAGTTCCCTCGATCCGGGCCGCATTATTGTCGGCCTGGATGTCGGCACCACGAAGGTGTGCGCCATAGTCGCGGCGCTTTCGCTGAGGGAGCCGCGCACCATGACCATACTCGGCGTTGGCCACGCACCAGCGGATGGCCTTTCACGAGGGGTGGTAACTAATATTGAAAAAACAGTACGTTCGATCGAGCGCGCTGTTGCAGAAGCCGAGGCGCAAAGCGGGGTGAAGATCCGCGAGGTAGTTGTCGGCATTGCCGGCGATCACATTCAATCTTTCCAGTCGCGCGGGGTCGTTACGATCTCCAACGCAGAGCGGACGATCACCGAAGATGACGTTCAGCGCCTGATCGATGACACGAAGCGCGTTCATCTGCCTGCGGATCGAAAGATACTTCATGTCATTCCGCAGGAGTATATCGTGGATGGTCAGGATGGTATTTACGAGCCGATCGGCATGTCAGGCGTGCGATTAGAAGCGAGCGTACACATCATCAACGGACTGGTGACGGCAGTGCAGAACATTCACAACTGCGTGGAGCGCGCCGGGATTCGCGTGCGCGATATTGTGCTGGAACCTCTTGCTTCCAGTTATGCGGTACTCGACGATGAAGAGAAAGAAGTCGGCGTTGCGCTCGTCGATATTGGCGGCGGAACTACGGACATTGCAGTATTCGAAGAGCGCACCATCCGGCACACTGCTGTGATCGGCATTGCTGGACAAAAGGTTACCGACGACGTGCGAAAAGGCCTCGGCATTCTTGGCGATCAGGCGGAGCGGCTGAAACGCGAGTATGGATGCGCCGTTGTTTCGCACATCTTGCGCGATGAAGTGATCCAGCTACCGGGCCTTGCGGGGCGCAAGCCGCGCGAGATCGCAAAATCGGTGCTGGCGCGAGTGATCCAGCCGCGTATGGAGGAAA
The DNA here is from genome assembly GCA_963736195.1 of Ignavibacteriota bacterium. Classification (GTDB taxonomy): domain Bacteria; phylum Bacteroidota; class Ignavibacteria; order Palsa-1295; family Palsa-1295; genus PALSA-1295. The sequence continues at coordinate 1,536,537 of CAVTNP010000004.1, read as the reverse complement.
TATTGGAATTCGCGCTCGCGGAGATCAAGCGTTCGGGCTATGCGCGGCATCTTTCGGCTGGCGTTGTGCTCACGGGCGGCGGTTCGATGACGAACGGCACGCGGGAACTTGCCGAAGAGATCTTCCAAATGCCCGTCAAGATCGGAATGCCGATGGGCTTCGGCGCGGGACTTGTTCGCGAAGTGGAATCTCCGGTATTTTCAACGGCGGTGGGATTGGTGCTTTATGCATTCAAGCATCACGCTCCGGCCTCTTACGTGCAGGAAGAAGTTCCTGCGGAAGCGCCGGTCGAATTAACGGAGGATCCCGAAATGAGCGGACAAGCCGGAAACATCTTCTCCAGAATGAAGGAGTGGTTCGAACAACTATAATTCAAGTGTGCTATCGAAAATCAACAATTTTTTAACCCCTATAAAACTACCATGATAGAACTCGACACCAAGCTGGAATATGGCGCAAAGATCAGGATCGTCGGCATCGGCGGCGGCGGATCGAACGCAGTAAATTCGATGATCAACAAGGGCCTGGAGGGCGTGGAATTCTGCGTTCTCAACACGGACGTACAGGCCCTCGAAAAAAGTGCGGCACCGATAAAATTACAGATCGGCAAGAACCTCACGCGCGGCCTCGGCGCGGGCGCCGATCCCGAAGTAGGGCGCAAAGCTGTAGAGGAAGATCACGATGAGATCGCAAACATGATCGCCTCGTGCGATATGGTTTTTGTCACGGCCGGCATGGGCGGTGGCACGGGAACCGGCGGTGCAGCCTCGGTTGCGGCGATCGCAAAGGCAGCGGGCGCGCTGGTTGTTGGTATTGTGACCAAGCCGTTCCAGTTCGAGGGCAAGCGCCGTTCCAAGCAAGCCGAGGAGGGTATCGAGGAACTGCGGCAGAACGTCGATACACTGATCGTGATACCAAATCAGAAATTGCTGGCGCTCGTCGAAAACGGGACTTCGTTCCTGGATGGATTCTCGCTGGCGAATCAAGTTCTCTACAATGCCACGCGCGGCATTTCCGAGCTTATCACGCGGCATGGCTATATCAATGTGGATTTTGCCGATGTACGAACCGTCATGCGTGAAATGGGCGATGCCATCATGGGTTCCGGTGTGGGGCGTGGCGAACATCGCGCTGCTATTGCTGCAGAACAGGCCATCTCTTCGCCGCTGCTGGAAGGCGTGAAGATACAGGGTGCGCAAGGCGTGCTCGTCAACATTACGGGCGGACGCTCGATGTCCTTGCTCGAAGTAAGCGAGGCTACGCAGATCGTTCACGATGCCGCCGGCGACGATGCGAACATCATTTTTGGCGCTGTGCTCGATGATTCCATGGAAGAAGAAATTATGGTTACCGTGATCGCAACGGGGTTTAATACACGTCCGAAATACAACGGACTCACGCCGCGCGGCGTGGGAAGCATCACCCATGATGGACTTTCAGCCCGCGACCCCTTCGATGAAAGTAAACCAAAGCCACGCGTGGAACGTATTTTGCAGCCTACGATGGATAACACACCAATGATCGAAGCCATGCAGCCTCTGCGCGAGACGAGCACGATGGAGATCGGTGAGGATTCCACACCGCTGCCGAAGATCGAGCGGATGTTCAAGCCACGCGGAACGCTTACCGAAAAGGATGGCCGCGAAACTTTCGAACGCGGTACCGTGGATCTGACTGCACGCAGCGAAGGATCGGTCCGCACTATTGGAAGCCCACGCCCGGAGGAGGCGCATCATGCCGGCCAGATCTCGCGGCTTACACCGCGAACCGATAACCGGCACGTTCCCAGCGGGCCGCGCGATTTGAAGGATTACGACCAACCGGCCTATCTCCGGCGCGGGATTTCGCTCCCGCCTATTGCTGACGACCGCGCGGCAGAGGATGGCGATGCCGAACCGCAGCTTGTCGGTGCCAGCGCTGCGCAAGAACGCGCCGCCGCGCCGGTGAAGGATCGCGATGACAGGCCGGCGTTCTTGAAGCGGATCATGGATTAATCGTTTGAACCTGGATTACGCGGACTTGGGGGGGGATTATTATCGTTCCTCCCGATAGTGCGGACGGTTTTGGGGATTTAGCTCGCGTGGTGCCCGCCGAACCCCGGCGGCACGCGCTTACCTACTGCCGGTGCAACGACCCCTCTCTCCCCCAAGGGGGAGAGGAGTATTCTGTCTTATTCCGCACCCCTTTGGGGGGAGGTTCAATTTTCCTGTTCCTCTCCCCCGTGAGGGGAGAGGTTAGGTGAGGGGGGGGCAGCGCGCGGCCTGCACGGCAGGAGGATTCATAAATAAGCGCCACTTGGGAAGGCTCGGAACCCACAATAGGTGGTTGTAGCGTTAGTTGCTTAGATAATGCTGGCTACGCCCTGTTTTACTAAAGAAATGAAGATTAGGTCACAGGTACCTATTAAGCTCCTCAACAAGTTCGAATACATTTGTATAGGGATTGTCTTTGGCTGGTCTGTGAGGCACATAATTCCCAATTAATTTTTTCGCGTGTTTTATGGCAAGCGCCTGTTTCGGAAGAAGAAGATCGTACATTTCTTCTGAATTCTTTTCGTACTCTTCTCCTAACTCTTTTGTAAGTAGTTTTTTGTAACGTTTCCTACTTCCGGCGTTTTGAAAGTAATGGAAATGGAGCAGATACCAAATCTCAAATGCCTCATTTGAATAAGCTAGCCCTATCTTCTTCTCTTTAGCAAGCTTAATCGCGTTATTGAAATGTTGTGTATTATGGTTGTCTCGGTCGAACACACACCATACGAAGTCGAAGGTGCGCTCCCCCATCATACGGATTGCTGTCTTGACTATGCTTAGTGGGTCAGTATCTTCATGAACCGGCTCTACTGTTGCCGAAGAGAGACGGAACCGTTTAAAATAATTAGGTTCCGTCTTCTTTCCTTCGCAAACAATTAAAAACGTCTTACGTCTCTCTCGATTGTCAACTTTTCTGTCCAAGAACGCCGGTTTTTGAAGCCGACTTTTGGACTTTTTTTGACTTCTCTTTATCCTTTGTTCCATTCAACAGTTTGTCTATGTCACCCATGAAAGGAATTGCACCATATCTTCCTTCAAGGTAATCCTTTTCATAACTAGCATCCTTTCGAATTTTTTTCTCGCGATCTTCACGATATTCTACGAGTGAAAATAGGTGTGATCCTCCAAACCTATCTTTTTCCGTGAACCAAATTTGATCTCGCCTGAATATCCTTCTGTCAAGGAGATTAGTGTCGTGAGTTGCAAAAATCAACTGAGCATTGCGACTATTTTTCGAATGGAACAGTTCCAATAAGAATCTAGTGAGTAATGGGTGTAAGCTAGAATCCAATTCATCGACAAATATAGTATAACCCTTTCTTAAGGCCTCTATCATCGGCAACAATAGCAATATTAGCTTCTGGGTTCCCATCGATTCATTTTCGCTCAAGTTGAATTCAGCTTGTCCGACAACCTCGTTCTTCGAATCATATTTTTTATGAAAGGTCTGCACCTCAGTTGAAACTCCTCCGTACTTCTTTATTACTTCCTTCATATCGTCGGGCATGTCACGAGGTAATTGCAAAGAAATATCTTCTTGTTTAAGCCGGATTGACTCAACTCCTAGGTCTGCTCCTTTTAGCAAATTGACAAGAGAATCGCAAATGGCCTCCTCGGAGAGTAATCGGCTGGCGTAGTTATAATAAAATGGGCCTTCATAATCGGGCAGGGCTCTCCACCGCTTGAACCATGTGAGAATGGCAACGGACTTCTTTCCCCCGAGTTGCGCCAAAAAAGGCAAAAGTAAAGCATTGGAACGAAGTTTCGTTGATTTCTTAACTTGGTTATATACGACTTGGTCTGTAAAATTTGGATTAAATATCACTTCTTGCAGTTCTCGTGTAAATAGCCGCTTGCTGTTGGTTTTGATTTGATCGAGTCTCTCAGCAATTACTTCTTCCCTGGTTACCTCTACGCCATAAGTGTAAATTGAATCATCATGCAGAAAGGTGATTTCAAAAATTGAAGGCCTGTTCTCAGTCTCAATGCTTAAACGGTACGGTTCAACTGGAATCTTCTGACCCTCTTCATATTTTGTTGCTGAGTTGCTGATGAAACCGCTTAGAAAGTTCATTGCCATCAAGAAATTTGACTTGCCACTTGCATTAGCTCCATATATTACAGCTGATTTTAGCAGCGTAATTTCTCCATGGACCATAAGATTATTATCTGAATGTTCGGTAATGCGTGTAGCAACCATGCTCAGCTCAGCTTTTTCCTTAAAAGATCTGAAGTTTTCTACGGCGAATTTAAGTAACATATAGGCCAAAATGACGAAATTGAGTGAGAAATATTCTCATTAAAACAAACTACGCAATGTGACAGACAGCTCAAACAGCCATAAAGTTCGATTTTTTCGCAGCTACTCCTCTTTTGCGCGAAACGGGCTTATTTTCTCCAGTTTTGCTATGGCCGCCAAACTTTTAAAATTGGGAACACAACATTGCTCTTGAACTTTTCCGAGGCGTCTCGCTATTTTACAGGCTTGTGCCTCTGCTATGTTTCGGAGTTTTGGGCACAAACCTACTTCACGCACCCGGTTGAATGCGCTGCTGCTTCAGCCCGGCGGCGACGAGCTGTCGCACCATTTCATCCACGCTCAATTTTTTCTCGCGCGAGAGGCGTTGCACTTCGCTCTCGATCTCGGGCGATAGCATGACGCTATGGAGTCCCGGCGTTTTGGGAACCATCGGCGGGTCGGTGAGCACGAATTTTTCGGGATCGAGATAGTCGAAGACATTTTCGACAGTATCCCAGAATTCGCGTTCCTCGTCCTCGGTTTTAAAGTTCGGTATCGTTTTGAATTGCTTCATTGAATCGCTTTCTATCCCTGCGCCCCATCCAGCGGGAAGAAATAACGCGCACGTTTCGTCCCCGGTGCGTAAAAGAGATTAACACCGCTTTGCCCGCATCGGTTTTGCCCATAATGATAGTACGGTCTTCCCGCCCGGAGTGCATATCGTCACGAAACGTGAAAAATGGCTTATTTGAAAAGACCTGCTCGGCCTCCGCATTGGAAACACCATGTTTCAGCCAGCTTTTATAGCTGTTTCCCTCATCCCATTCGAATCCTTCTAAATGATGTTCTTCAAGGTAGCCCATGATGTGTCACAAAGATACGGATAATAACTGATTCCTCACGAATTTCGCCATAGGCACCAATGTCTTAAAGAAATTTTCAACTCCTCACAAACTCCGTAAGCTTCGAATAATCGCCAGCATCTGCTGCATGAAGGGCGGCGATATAGCGGTTGCGGGTTTCGGTCATTTGCGTGAGCGATTCGCTTCCCCAGGTGAAGGGTTCCTCGCCATATTGCAGGAGCAGCAGGTCAGTTAGTTCTCGGGCATGGCGTCCGTTGCCATTGTTGAAGTAGTGTATCTTTACTATTCGGTGATGGAATTCCGCTCCGAGCCGATTCCACTCCTCGTCTGTTTTCGGAGCAGCATGTTCCAACCGGTAGCGGAAATCCGCAAGCGTGGTTTCGGTATCAGTTCGAATGGAATAATAATGCGAGAACTTTTCATTTTGTAGTTCCTTCTGCCTACGCGCTCCGGCCCACTTCCAGACGTCGCCGTACATACGCTTGTGAAGCCGCTCCATGAATGCAACCGTTAACAGGTTACCATGCTTGCGGCTTCTCGACCACATCCGTGAGCTGACGATATTCTCATATTCCACCTCATTCAACTGCGATTGCGTTGTAATGTTCGATGGAAGAAGATCCTTCTCCTCGTTCGGATCGATCGGCGTAGCGCCTTTCGCGTATTCAAACTTCATTTCACCACCTCCAAATGAGGCGTGGGTTATTTTCGAGTTTGGCAATAAGTTCTTCCCGCGTGGCGGCTCGTAGCGTTTTTGCAACCGACTGATCTTCCAGTTCCATCGTTTGTTCGGCGCCCTTTAGAATTCTGTCAGCGGCTTCTTCTGCAGCCTTGTGCATTGTTTCTTCCAGCGGCTCTCTGGGAACGATCGCATAGACGAGATCACATCCAAGTGATTCGGCTGCGCTTTTGAGCGACGCAAGTGTAATGGTTTGATCGGCTTCTCTCTTTTCGAATTGCTCGATGGCCTGATGCGAGGTGCCTGTCCTTTTCGCCAGCGCGCGCAGCGACAATCCCAGCGATTCGCGAATGGCACACAGCCATCCTTTCGTTGGTGTCGCAAATGCCCGGAAATTATCCATTTCCAGGAAGATTTCGTCCAATTGTTGCCTCTGGAGCTTCTTATTCATGTCCTCGTCAACTTATAGATTGACGGAATGGTTCAATATGTCAATCTATAAGTTGACTAAATAGCATATTTTGTCAATGTTTAAATTGACATTTATTGTGAAATATCAATGGGCACCTATTGCTGAAAGAAATTTTGATATTTTTGATATGCCGCGAACGTTTTGTTCAGAATATTGCTTTTATGCGCAACTGCCCTTTTGGGCAATTATGAATTATGATGTATGAATTATGAAAAGGGGAGGGTGCGGAGTTCATTGGAAATCGAAGGTATTAAATTAGCTTTCAATATGAACGAGTTCTTCAGGAAAGGAAATTATGAATACTTGTTGCAACGAATGGCGAATTTGGCCTAAATTCGATGGTTCTGATAGAATGATCGGGAACTCACAAGAAAGAAAAACGGCACCTATTTCTGGGGGAAATATGAAGAATGCCAGAATGAAGCCTGGAGGGGGAGAATTCTTCGAACCAAAGTGGGGTAAAAATTGCTTACGAGCCGCTTCGAAGCGAAATACTTCGCAAGCGGCGAACATTGAAAATCAATCACCGTGGGAGTTGTCGGGGAAAAGATGAAATATGAAATATGAAAGATGAATTTGATTCTATTTTTCCTTATATTTTCTGACTTTATCCAACAACGAACCACTAAACCATAACTAACAATGGCGAAAAAAGTAACAGGATTCGTAAAACTACAAATACCGGCAGGGAAGGCTACGATGGCACCTCCGGTAGGTCCGGCGCTGGGGCAGCGCGGCGTGAACGGCATGGAATTCATCAAGCAATTCAATGCCAGAACTCAGAAGGAAGGCGATGCGATCATACCGGTTGTCATCACTGTATATTCGGACAAGAGCTTCACATTTGTCACGAAAACGCCTCCGGCAGCTTCACTGCTGTTGAAGGCCGCGAGCATCGAGAAAGGCTCGAAGGAGCCAAACCGATTGAAGGTCGCGAAAGTCAAGAAGTCCGATATTGAGGCGATCGCAAAGCAAAAAATGGCAGACCTAAACGCCGCTTCCGTAGAAGCAGCGATGAGAATGGTAGCCGGAACCGCCCGCTCGATGGGCATAACCGTGGAGGGATAAACAATGATCAAGCACGGTAAACGCTATAATAATCAGGTAAAGAAAGTTTGGGGAAATGCCGGCGCAGATGCGCGCTCGACCCGGCTTTCGATCACCGATGCGGTTGGTAAGGTCAAGCAGACGGCCAGCGCAAAATTTGATGAGTCGGTTGATATTGCAATCAACCTTGGAGTCGATCCCCGCAAGGCGGATCAGGCGATTCGCGGCACGGTATCGCTTCCGCATGGCATCGGTAAAACGGTTCGCGTGACGGTAGTGACGCGCAACCAGGAAGCCGCAGCGCTTGCTGCCGGCGCCGATGAAGCAGGATTCGAGACGATCCTTGAGAAGATCAAGGGCGGCTGGACCGATACGGATGTCATCATCGCTACGCCAGAAGTGATGGGCGAGCTTGGTAAGCTTGGCCGTATCCTGGGACCGCGCGGCCTGATGCCGAATCCGAAATCGGGAACCGTCACGCAGGATGTTGCGACGGCCGTGAAGGAAGTGAAGGCCGGTAAGATCGAGTTCCGCGTCGATAAAGGCGGGAATGTTCATGCTTCGGTCGGGAAGGCTTCTTTCGAAGCGCCGAAATTGGTAGATAACATCAATACGTTCCTCAGCACGATCATCCGCGCAAAGCCGGCAACGGCAAAAGGGCAGTTCGTGAAATCTGTCGCGATCAGCTCGACGATGGGCCCCAGCGTGAAGATCGACGCTGCTGAAGCGATCAAGGCGCACGGGTAAGTTATCGGTTTTGAGGAGAGAGGGAGTGAAGAGTAGAATTCGATGTTCTTACTCTTCACTCTCAAATCATACCTCAAAACCATCGTTAATTTTAATGATGTCATAACATCCGAATGGAGTTACCTTGCTGCAAGGATGGTTAAGGATATTGCGTGTCAGGTCTCAGAAAGAAATTATTTTAAGTATTGAAGAGCGAATCCACGACTCGATCGGCGGTACTTCCGAAGCAGCCTCGGCGAAAGCGAGAGCTTTGGCTCGGTGGGATCCTATCCTCGAAATTACGGATGGGGCTGGGATTAATTGGAATCGCGATCGGGGCGGGGTTGGTATTCCATCTTTCGCAAACCATTAGCTTTGCGGGTGTTCCGGCGGCGATCGAGCGGATCGGATTATGGGGAACTCTGGCGATCCTAATTCCCTATAGCATTGCCGCGACGATCGATACAGAATCATGGCGGCGGTTGCTGCGAGCAGGTGAGCGGCACGTATCATTCCCGAGCATTTTCCGGATTCGAACAGCAACCGAGGCTCTTGTAATCACGGTTCCATTGGGATCGATCCTTTCGGATCCGTTCAAGGCATGGATGTTAAAGCGGCAGTTCGGTTTCCCGCTTTCATCGACTGCTGCGAGCATTGTCTATCGTAAAACAATGCTGGGCTTTTCGCAGGGGGTGGTGGCTTTCCTGGTAGGTCTGGTTGCTGTATGTTTGCCTGGTCTTTTTCGAACGGGTGAGATGGGTACTGGACTGGAGTGGACGCTTTTCGTTTTTGCTTTGACGGTTGTGATCGTCTATAGTATCCTACTCGGGCTCTTATGCAACCGAGCGTTTGTCGATCGATTTCACAGCTGGCTGACACGGCTTCCGTTTCGGAAGCTTAGTATCTGGTTTGAAAAGCGAGAACCGGAGTTTAAGGAGTTCAACCGGCATCTGCATGGCTTCAGGGATCTGCGTTCGGTAGTAAAGTTTGCAGCATCCTATTGCTTGTTGTGGGTTACAGAAAGCATCGAGACGCTGCTGATCCTTGCATTGCTGGGAGCAAACCTCAGCATTCCGCAAGCACTGTTGATGGAGGTAACGTGCGTCCTGATGCGGGCGACGATCCCGATGGTACCGGGCGGAATAGGTATTCAGGATACGGGATACGTTAGTATGTTGATGGCAAGTGGCAACGCGGGCGAACTTGCAGCGGCGTTTGTGTTATTGAAGCGATTGCGTGAACTATTGTGGGCTGTGCTGGGATATTTGCTTTTGGTGAGTGCTCGCCGGAAGCATGGTTCGATCGAATCGCCCACATTGATGATTACGGCTACAGAATCGTGAAAAAGTTAACAGAAGCAGAAATTCAGCGGCGTGCCAAACGGATTCAATTGGTGCTGACCGATGTCGATGGCGTGCTTACTGATACGGGAGTCTATTATTCAGCCAATGGCGAGGAATTAAAGCGGTTCAGCATTCGCGATGGGATGGGAATGGAGTTGCTTCGAGAGCAAGGCATTCAGACTGCGATGATAACTCGCGAGGACTCGCCACGGGTAGCATCACGCTCGAAAAAGCTTGGCTTGCCCTACTATTTCGCCGGGATTTTGGATAAGCTCGCGTTTCTGCCGGAACTTCTTGCAAAGACTGGACTTTCAATAGATGAGCTTGCCTACATCGGTGACGATGTGAATGACGTTGGCATTATGCAAGAAATCGCTGGCAAAGGGTTAACCGCCTGCCCTAAAGATGCTATGCCAGCTGCTCGGAAAGTTTCACGCTATCAAGCTAAGGCACCTGGAGGCAGCGGCGCCTTTCGTGATTTCGCAGAATGGATCATAAAACAGCGCAGGTGATAGGTTGCGCGACCCGATTGCTCCTCTGACTAATAAATGGCAGTTACCCGGATGGTGTCGAAGAGCTGGATACCGGTGCTCGATGATGTCCTGTCGTGCCACGTCATTAGTACCACCCAAGCTGACACGGTATCAGGACCAGCGGGAAGTTGTGAAGGATAAATATTCGCTGTGACTGTGTGCGTTGTCAGCGAGTCGGGGCCATCCCCGACGTTGAAATGGATGACGCTGGTATCGTCACCATAGCTCACCACGGTGTAGGCGAACGGACAGCCACAAGTCAAGCCAACGGAAAAGCCTGCGACTGAATCCACCTTCGACGTGCCAACCCAAGTTATGGTAGCACTTGATGGCGCTGAAACCAGCTTCGTCGTGTCAGGCACAAGAGGGGAGGTCGGTGCACAGGAATTGGTGCCTGTGCCGATGGCCGCGACCAAAGTTGCGAAAATTGCGAGAAAGACTATTTTTTTCATGATGTCCAAGATCTTATTCGAGAAACCGAGATAGCATCGACTCTCCTAATAGTAAAACGCACAGAGTGCCCAGGGTTACAAAAAAATATTAGAAAAAATGAAAGTGCCTCTCAGAAAACGGATGATTCTTATAAAGAACAGGTTCTAGAAAGATGCGGTTTGTATAATGAACAAACTGGATACACAAGGGTTCTATCTTATGGGCAATACACTCAACAGTCGGCTTTCGAGTGAGCAGATCGCGGGGCAACTTTCGGGAATGACCGGGTGGTCTTACAATGCCGAGCATTCCAGGATTGAACGGAGCTTCAGCCGTATGAACTTCCTGGATGCTGTGGCATTCATCCAGCAGATAGCTCAGGTCGCGGAAGCAAAGGATCATCATCCAGATCTGCTGCTATCAGGATATAAGAATGTTTTGGTTATGCTTTCGACACATTCCGCCGGAGGAGTGACCAATATGGATCTTGATCTTGCGCGAGTTATTGATACCTTGCCGGAATAGTGCTTTCGCTCTAGATTTATGCAAAAAACCATATTATATTGTCTCCTATTTCTAACTGTTGTAATAACTCCGGGGTTTGTCGCTGCTCAAGATCTTTCCGACGAAGTTCCAGCCGACACGCTAACCAAATATGGCATTTATGATGGGGATAGACTTCCACCTTCATTTCATGCAGGCAGGCGAAAGCTCGTAGTTGACTCGATGCAGCCGAATTCTATCGCGTTATTCCTTGCTGCGGCGGAAAAGAATCGGTCGAACGATAATAATTACGAATATCATCAGGATCCAAATTTTTATTACCTCACAGGCTGCATCGAGCCGGGCAGTGCACTTATTCTGAGCAAAGATGGGATCGCATTATCGGATGGTCGAAAGGTGCATGAGATCCTTTTTGTTCGCAATCGCAACAAAATGCAGGAAACCTGGACGGGGCGCAGGTTGGGAACTCAGGGTGCGAGCTCTGTGCTCAAAGTCGAGGCGGCGCTTTCCATGGATAGCCTTCAGGCCATACTTCATGCATTGCTGCCGGTGGTAACTATGTTTTATTATGATCCGCATTTAGCGGACATCCGCGAGCCTGCTCTGGATGATACGATTCTTCTCAAGAACATTGACGATCTCGATCGGATCAAGGAATCGCATCCGAATCTGGAAATCAATACGGCTCTGCACCACCGCATTCTCGCGGAATTACGCGAAGTTAAAACACCGGATGAGCTACGACTCATGCGAAAGGCCATCTCTATTTCGAACGAGGCGCATAATGCAGTGATCCATGATGCGCGGCCCGGATGGTTCGAATATCAAATTCAAGCCGAGGCCGAAGATATTTTTACGAAGAACGGTGCAGAGTACACAGCCTATCCTTGTATCGTTGGCAGTGGGCCGAACTCGACCATACTTCATTATGAAACGAACCGGCGGCAAACTCAGTCCGGTGATTTTATCGAAATGGATATGGGCGCGGAATATCACGGGTATTGCGCAGATATTACACGGAGTTTTCCGATTTCTGGAGAGTTCACACCAGAGCAGCGAACGATCTATGAATTAGTGCTTGCTGCGCAGGATAGCGGGATCAAAGCTTGTGTGGCAGGCGCTCCAGTCCAATCTGCGCATTTGGCTGCACTTCATGTCATAAAAAGTGGCCTGCTGAGACTTGGGATCATCAAGGATTCTAATATGTACAAGCTTTATTTCATGCACGGCACTTCCCATTACCTTGGGCTCGATGTGCATGATGCCGGAACCGGCGGCCCACTTGTTCCTGGCATTGTGCTGACAGTAGAGCCCGGAGTTTATATTCCGGCTGGAAGCGCCTGCGATCCTAAATGGTGGAATATTGGCTGCCGGATCGAGGATGACATTTTGGTTACCGATCACGGCCCAGAAATTCTTTCGGCACAATCCCCTCGAGACATCAACTCATTAGAAAAACTGATGCGCAGATAACGCTATGCAAAAATTCATTTTTCTCACGCTGTTTTGCATTACATTCGCCAGTTCCGTTCATGCACAAGAGGAGATGGAACATCTTTCGCCATTCGCAAATGGTGCGGGACGAACGTTTGCCATCACCTCGCGAGGTTTGGACGCTGTGGGGTTGAATCCATCCCTTCTTGCGCTCGGATCGCCACAACCGTTCGAGATCACGCTCGCACCAATCTCTTCACTTGGCATCAATGAGGGCCCTAGTTTGAAGCAGATCAATAGTGTCTCAAAAGGATTCGATAGCATCGCCTCACAGTATATCCCTCCCGGGGGAAGTGGTTTAACTACTGGAGACTCCACACGCATCTCGATAACAAATTTGTTGAGTAATGACGGACTATCCAGTTCCATCGATATGCGAGTGTTCGGCCTTTCCTATTTTGACCCCAATCTTGGCAGCTTTGCTTTGACGTGGACGATGCATGCCGCTCTCGAAGCTTCCATTCCTAACGAACTGCTAAATTATATCGGCATCGATGCGATTTCTAATATGGTTGAAGGTGACCAACTCCCTTCGCAAACTCTTGATATTCAGGCGATCTGGTACAGTGAATACACATTATCGTATGCTCGAACAATATTAGGAACCCCGTCATCCGGAGATCTGCAATTACTTTCTGGCGTGGGACTCAAATACGTCAGTGGTATCGCGATCTTACAAATGAATCCAGGCGTATTTTCCATAAATAATCCTCCAGATCCGCTTGGAGGACACTATGTAGTAGGAGTCAATTACCAAATTCGTTCGGCTTATCCGAACGAGTTTAATTTCAATAATTTGCCCAGTACATTTTCGTTGAATCTTATTGAAAATGCTACCGCCGGCAGTGGGATGGGAGCCGATGTCGGGTTTACGCTGGGGGCGTTCGATAGCACGCACAATGCGCCGTGGGAACTTGCGGTTAGTGTGACTGATATTGGAAGCATCCGATGGAATGGCCATGCCAGCACTCGTACCGCGGACACGGTTTTGAGCCCATCCTCGCAAAACGTAACGCAAGATTCAATCAATGCAGAGTTGAAAGCGCTTGGCGGAAAAACCGATACCACCGTGGGCTCCTTCACCACGCCATTACCGACCACACTGCATATTGCTGGAGCGATCGATCTGGCAGAAATCGGTATAAGCCTGGATGGCATTGCGCTGGGAGCGGTAGCAGAATATGCGCTGGGGTTGACGAACACTGTTGGTGCCCCGACGAACGGGCGTTTTGGATGCGCACTCACCCTGGAGCATCCGAGTTCCAGTCTTTCAGAACATGCAGCCCTTGGGGTTACGATGCAAGATGGAACGAAGGATCTCACCGTAGCTTTCGGAATTGGCATCGCGCATAGCATCCTCTTCGATGTTGGAACTGACGGACTCACCGGTCTGCTTTCAAAGACAGGTCACACGAATGCGGTGATGGGATTGAAAGTGCTCTTTTAATTACCCACGATAAAGTGCGCAGTTGCATCTACTCCATTGCCGATCATTCGACAAAAATACACACCGGAACTTAGATTACGCGGCTGCCAGGGGATCGAGTGCTCGCCTGTATTTTGCATCCCTGAAGGAATCGATGCCACAACACGACCAAGCAAATCATACATCTCGAAGGTGATCTCAGCAGGATGAGGGATCGAAAAATCAATGGTGTAGGCATTTAATTGCCGATCGATGGAAAGATAGGAAGAATCTAGAGAGGAAGCTTGAACTGCGAGTGTGCGTGGCATCATGCCGTCGAGCAGCCAATTGTGGGGATCGAAAATCATTTGAGTAATTGGCATCGCGAATGTAAATCCATAGGATTGAAGCGGTTGTGTGTTCCACACCTGCACGATAGTGTCGATGTTGTTCCCTGTAAATTCAAGTTCGATCGGCATCGTGAAAAAAGGACTATACAGAGTAGAACCTGTCTGCTCGATCGCCACGGCTGGGTGCAAGCCGTCGTGCGCATCCCAGGAAATAGAATAGATCGGGTAGCCATCGCCATAGACCCACTGATCGAAGAACCATCCAAGGCTTTCTCCCGTGGATCTCTCAACGGAGGCTTCCAGATCACCTGTGCTCGCCACCCCATAGCGAAGAGGACCTGTGACATACTCGCGAAGCGCTCGAAAATAAGCGGAGTCACTTCCCAGAATATAACGCAGCATGTGAAGTACCCAAGGTCCTTTTTGATAGATCATATCCCCAAGCACCTGCGACACGAGCAAACTATCAGGAGTATAGACCGTCCCTCCGCGAAAATAAGCCACGTTCTGTTCCTGCTGGCTGATCATAGTATCAAACACCGTTTGGCCGTCGCAATACCTCCAGAACAAATCCGTAGTATAGACTGCAAAGCCTTCGTTGAGCCAGCAATCGTTCCATGTTTTGCAGGTAACGGCATCTCCAAACCACTGATGAGCGGTTTCGTGAGCGAGGGTTCCCGAATCGGCGTCATTGCAAAATGAGAGGGTCTCATTTTCCATTCCTCCGCCATGCCATTGAGCAATTCCATATTTCTCGTTGCGAAATGCATAGGGGCCAAACCAGCGCTCATAAAGATTGAGAATAGTATCGACGACAGTGAGTTGCCTGGGTATCGTGTCCGCCGATCCGGGAAACACATAATTGACGATCGGCATGCTATCGCCATCGGCCCAATGGTGCCAATGCATGAAGGTATCGAATTGCGTGCAGACAAATGCAATCAGATAATGATCGATAGGATATGACTCGTGCCAGTAGAAGGTTTGACTGGTGTCATGATCGACGACTTGCGTCAGCAATCCATTCGAGGCAACGGTATAGGGTTTAGCACAGCTAAAGATCAGATCCGCAGAATCGAGTTTATCGGCAGGATTATCCTTGCAAGGCCACCAATCTTTTGCACCGAAGGCTTCGCTCCAAGTCCAGCTAATGGGAATTCCTGTGCGCTGCCAGTTCTGCCAGGTGTGCTCCATGCCTTTTTGATCTGGCACGCTGGAATAACCGTGATAATAGATGATCAGATCGAACTCCGTACCGGGGGCATAATTCTGGTTAAGTGTAACATATAGTTTGTCGCCAATGCGTGTGAATGCTGCTGGCATTCCATCGTCAAAAAGGGAGTCGAGCAAAAGCTGCGGTCGGAAACTCAACTGAATCGTCGAGTCAGGACGAAGGGTATTGGCATGAGATTTCAGTTCCGCAAATCCCGCCAAATACTCTGTATCGGGTACCACCCACAAATTGAGTTTTACATAATCAACGTCGAACGAGGCATCGGTATCGACAACCACAGTATCGCTTGCAGACTGGGCCCAGCTTGCGGTAGTGCGAACAAGTTGGAAAGCGAGAAGAAGAAGTACAAGAAGTAACAGACGCATGGTTTTGAAATGCCAAATGCAAGGAAATAATTCTCCCTGTGTGAATCTCTCACGCCGGTCTCCTGTTTCGGAGCACTTGATGATAAATTCGGCTCTTGATTTCTCCCCCATACTACGCCTGATCCGCGACAATAGCACGTTTGCGATCACTACCCACGTCAATCCCGATGGTGATGCGCTCGGTTCGGAGATCGGCTTTGCAGAATGGCTGCTCTCTATTGGGAAACAGGTGAGCATTGTTAATCACTCTGCCACTCCATATAATTATGCCTTTCTCGATAAGCTGAACCCGATCGTCGAGCAATTCGATGAAGCGAAACATCCGGAGATCATCAGGAATGCGGATGTGATTTTTGTTTTGGATGTCAACGATCCCACGCGCACCCGGTCTTTGGGACCGTTCGTGCAAGGTAGTTCGAAGCCCGTGGCTGTGATCGATCATCACTTAAATCCGAAGCCGTTCGCTTCGGAGTATTATATCGATCCGGATGCTTGCTCGACGGGTGAACTGATCGTGCGGCTGATCACGGAAGCGCAGCCCACGCTTGGTGGAAGTATCACACCAAAGGCCGCGCAAGCGCTGTATGCCGCGATCATGACGGACACCGGCAGTTTCAAGTTCCCGCGCACTACCTCAGCGATCTTTCGGATGTGCGCCGATCTGCTCGATCTTGGAGCAGACCCCGTGCGTATCTATAATGAGATCTATAATACCTCGCCACCCGGACGCTTGCTGCTGATTCGAGATGCGTTAAATTCCCTTGAATACCATTACGACGGGCGAATGGCATACCAATGTATTCTTCAATCGCAGTTACACGCTGCAAACGCCGATGAGGAGGATGTGGATGGATTGGTTCAACTACCATTCCAGGTGAAGGGAATTATGCTTTCCGTGTTCTTACTTGAGCTTAAACAAGGATGGAAAGTTTCGACACGCTCGAAAGATAATGTCTCTGCTGCTGCGTTTGCCCAAACTTTTGGCGGCAACGGACATTTCCATGCCGCCGGTGCGCGGGTTCCTGAAGCGCATACGCTGGAAGAAATGAAGGGCGCCATTTTTCAGAATGCCGGCACGATCCTGGCCGAAGCCGGGGTGTTGAAACCGCAAGCTGCGTAAGGATCCCAAGGTCTCAATGCAGCCGTCATTGACATCGTAATTGCGGCTTGGAATGAAAAAAATTAATGGACTCATGCGTGGAATCGGCGAATTTCTTTTTGCGTCTGCTTCAAGCGCTGGACGCTAACCGGCCCCGCACCGCTGCTGGGGAGGTGCCCCGCTCCCCCAGTCAAGCTGAGTGCAGGCTCTTGAAAAGGAGGGGTAATCATGTGAGATGAGCAGACCTGTACAACAAGTGTGCCGCAAATATTTTGGTCCCCGTTGAAACTTTTGGGGTTCTGCAGTGTCGTTACAAAGAAGGTTGAAATATCCCGTAAATGAGGTAATCCGTTGTTAAGGAAATTCTTATATAGGCACTGTATCCCATCTTTCGCGGGAAAGACATGGGTCGGAGCGACGGCATGAAGAGCCAAAAAGCACATTCCTGTCATTCCCGCGGAAGCGGGAATCCAGGCTCAGGCTTTAATCAGAGTTTCCATTATGCATTTTTTCTAATAAAAACAATGAAAAATCAATACATCCGCATCTCAATAGTAGGAATGTTCGCAATTCTTGCCGTGCTTAGTTTAAACACGGTGGGGAATGCTCAGCCAACGATTTCTTACCAGGGCTTTATCCAAAATAACGGCACCCCCGTGAATGGATCTACTACGTTGAAAATACTCATCTACGACGTTGCCACCGGTGGTTCGCCATTCTACACGGAGACGCAGACCGTAAATGTTGCCAACGGCATTTTCAATGTTATGATCGGTGCGGTTACGCCACTTCAACCAGCGCTGGATTTTACCAAGCAGTACTATCTTGCACTTTCCATTAATGGAGGCGCAGAATTAACGCCGCGATCGTTAGTGAGTTTCTCGCCATATGCATTTCGAGCGTTGAACGCAGACACCTCGTCCTACGCCACTACTGCCGGACGCGCAACCCTTGCTAATGGCATTTCTGGTGGATATGTCGAAAATGTCAACGGCGATAATGGGAACCTGACCATTAGCGGAGCCAACGGGATCACAGTAACAAACAACGCCCCGAATATTGTCATTGGTAACAGCGGTGTTCAGTCGGTGAATACCGCAAGTGGAAACATTACCATTGTTGGCGCGGGCGGGACGACAGTAACCGAAGCTGGTACGAAAATTACTGTATCGTCTCCGACTGCCCAAACCCTCAATGGCGCAGCCGGTGCGGTTACGCTTGTTGGGGCAGGCGCGACCACCGTTACCGACTCCGGCTCGACCGTAACCATCCGCACTCCGCCTCAAAGCTTCACCGGCATTCAGAACTTGGACACAACAATTACTATAACGAATCCGAACGGTCAGATTGCTACCATCGGTCTTGCAAAACAAAATGCTACATCTGGTCAGGTACTTGTATGGAGCGGCACGGCATGGAGGCCGACAACGGTTTCTGGCGTTGCACCCGATTCTCTCAAAGATCTGGGAGACGTGAGAACCTACAGCTCGGATCTGTTTTTGGGAAGAGGATCTGGAATAAACGAGAACCCAGACTCGGGTGCTGATAACACTGCGGTGGGGATTGGCGCGTTGCAATTCAACACGTCCGGACAAGCTAATACCGCGATTGGAGAGAGTGCGCTACACTCGAACACAACCGCGTATTATAACACTGCTACCGGATATGCGGCACTTACATCAAATACGACTGGCAATCACAACATCGCTTATGGATACCAAGCCTTATTTAGCAACACCATCGGCTATTTTAATTCTGCATTCGGCGAGACTGCGCTTAGGAACAACACAACTGGGAGCGGAAACACGGCCCTCGGTTCAAGTGCCCTTGTCGCGAATGGATCAGGGTGGTCGAATGTAGCCGTTGGAATCGATGCTCAGTTTTACAATTTTGGCAGATCGAATATCGTCGCAGTCGGTGATTCATCGCTATATTTTAATGATTTCACATCACCATCTGGCGACAGTGCAACCGCCAATACCGCCCTTGGCTCGAAAACGCTTTACACGAACCGCACCGGTGCCTACAATACCGCAACGGGTTACCAAGCGCTATACTCTAATTACTCGGGCTACTACAACAACGCCGATGGCGTGAAGGCGCTCTGGAGCAATTCTTCGGGCAATTACAATACAGCAACCGGGTTCCAGGCGCTTACCGCAAGTACAACTGGGAGCTTTAATACC
Source organism: Ignavibacteriota bacterium (assembly GCA_963736195.1). Taxonomy (GTDB): domain Bacteria; phylum Bacteroidota; class Ignavibacteria; order Palsa-1295; family Palsa-1295; genus PALSA-1295. The sequence goes on along the minus strand of CAVTNP010000004.1, from coordinate 1,517,533 downwards.
GCGTATGGCTACCTTGCGCTCCAGCAAAACACCACCGGCAGCAACAACGCCTCCTTTGGCGATAATACCGGGCCGACAAGTTCCAGTCTGAGTAATACAACGTGTCTTGGCAGTGGTGCGCAAGCAAGCTCGAGCAATGAGGTTGTACTTGGGAATGCTTCCGTTTCCTCGCTGTATTGCCAGGGAGCGTATGCTGCAACAACTGCGGCTTCTGCAAATATGGTGGTAACTGCTTCGGGCCAAATCATGCGCAGCACATCCTCGGCTCGGTACAAGACAGATATACACGATCTGGACATTAATACCGACAGGCTGTACGATCTGCGTCCCGTCAGCTATATTTCCAAGATCGATGGCAAACCATACTTCGGGCTGGTTGCTGAAGATGTGGCAAAGGTGATTCCCGATCTTGCGGAATACGCGCGCTCGAAGGATGTCATCCCCGGCTCCACATCAGATGCGCTCATTCCCGATGCGGTTAAGTATCCGATGCTTTCCGTGCTATTGTTGGAGGAGTTGAAGAAAGAGCATGCAAAGGTGGAGACAGAAGAACAGCAAGTGGAATCTGCGGAGAAAATGATCTCCGATCTTGCAAAGCGAGTTGAAGCATTGGAATCCGCGCAGAAAGCAATGCGGTAAACCTGCCCTGGCCGCGTAGGTTAGAACAAAGATAAATTTCAGGTCAATTCCTGTTACCCTTTGGCGGCAACGGACATTATCATGCCGCAGGTGCGCGGGTTCCTGAAGCGCATACGCTGGAAGAAATGAAGGGCGCCATTTTTCAGAATGCCGGCACGATTCTGGCCGAAGCCGGGGTGTTGAAACCGCAAGCTGCGTAAGGATCCCAAGGTCTCAATGCAGCCGTCACTGACATCGTAATTGCGGCTTGGAATGAAAAAAATTAATGGACTCATGCGTGGAATCGGCGAATTTCTTTTTGCGTCTGCTTCAAGCGCTGGACGCTAACCGGCCCCGCACCGCTGCTGGGGAGGTGCCCCGCTCCCCCAGTCAAGCTGAGTGCAGGCTCTTGAAAAGGAGGGGTAATCATGTGAGATGAGCAGACCTGTACAACAAGTGTGCCGCAAATATTTTGGTCCCCGTTGAAACTTTTGGGGTTCTGCAGTGTCGTTACAAAGAAGGTTGAAATATCCCGTAAATGAGGTAATCCGTTGTTAAGGAAATTCTTATATAGGCACTGTATCCCATCTTTCGCGGGAAAGACATGGGTCGGAGCGACGGCATGAAGAGCCAAAAAGCACATTCCTGTCATTCCCGCGGAAGCGGGAATCCAGGCTCAGGCTTTAATCAGAGTTTCCATTATGCATTTTTTCTAATAAAAACAATGAAAAATCAATACATCCGCATCTCAATAGTAGGAATGTTCGCAATTCTTGCCGTGCTTAGTTTAAACACGGTGGGGAATGCTCAGCCAACGATTTCTTACCAGGGCTTTATCCAAAATAACGGCACCCCCGTGAATGGATCTACTACGTTGAAAATACTCATCTACGACGTTGCCACCGGTGGTTCGCCATTCTACACGGAGACGCAGACCGTAAATGTTGCCAACGGCATTTTCAATGTTATGATCGGTGCGGTTACGCCACTTCAACCAGCGCTGGATTTTACCAAGCAGTACTATCTTGCACTTTCCATTAATGGAGGCGCAGAATTAACGCCGCGATCGTTAGTGAGTTTCTCGCCATATGCATTTCGAGCGTTGAACGCAGACACCTCGTCCTACGCCACTACTGCCGGACGCGCAACCCTTGCTAATGGCATTTCTGGGGGATATGTCGAAAATGTCAACGGCGATAATGGGAACCTCACCATTAGCGGAGCCAACGGGATCACGGTAACGAACAACTCGCCCAATCTCGTGATCGGAAATAGCGGTGTGCAATCCCTCGATGGTACTGGAGGAATTCTTACGCTCGTTGGAGCGGGAGGCACGGCGGTTACTCGTTCCGGGTCAACAATCACGATCACGAGTACCGGCACTGGCACTGCGGGAGTTCTAAGTCTTCTAAATGCCGATACAACTATTACGATCAAGAATCCAAACGGACCGATCGATACCATCGGTCTTGCGCCGCAAAATGCCATCAATGGTCAGGTACTTGCGTGGAACGGTTCCGCTTGGAGGCCGAGGACACTGTCGGGTGAAAGTTTCATCGATTCGATTAAGGATTTGCAAGATGCGAGGGACGATGGTTCGAGTGTCCAGCTTGGGGCAGGCTCAGGCGAAAATAATTCCGGAAAGAACAGCAATGCTGCACTGGGAATCGGGTCACTTCACACGAACACGACCGGCTACAGTAATGCCAGTTGTGGCGATAGCTCACTTTACTTGAATACATCAGGTAAAGACAACGCCGCGCTTGGGGATAGCGTTCTTTTTGCAAATACGACGGGTTCTTTCAACACTGCTGTGGGTTGGAGTGCACTATATTCGAACACCACAGGCCAATCAAACACAGCGAATGGATATGAGGCTCTTTTCTCAAATACTACAGGGTCGGGGAATAATGCTTGTGGATGGGGAGCTCTCCAATTTAACACTACAAGCAATGGTAGCTCGGCATTTGGACATGAGGCACTTCATTTTCAAACCAGCGGGGAAACAAACTCCGCGTTCGGATACTTTGCTCTTCTCAATGATACATCCGGTACGGATAACGATGCGTTTGGGTTCAATTCTCTTAATAATAATCATTCCGGTAGTTATAATGCTGGCTTTGGCGATGGAACGCTCCAGCGAAGTGAAAATGCAAGTAATAATACTGCTGTCGGGTATTATTCCATGGAATTAATTTCTTCTGGCTGGTCGAACGTTGGAGTCGGATGTGCATCGCTTCTTTCGAATTTTAACAGAGGTAATTTAGTGGCGGTTGGCGATTCAGCACTCTTTTGGAATGATGGCTCAATATCAAATTTATTACCTACGGGTGACAGTGCAACCGAGAACACGGGACTTGGTTCGAAAGCACTTTACACAAATCGCACCGGAGCATACAATACCGCGACAGGTTACCAGGCACTTTATAGTAACTATACTGGCTACTACAACAATGCCGATGGCGTAAAGGCGCTTTGGAGCAATTCTTCTGGCAACTACAATACGGCAACTGGGTATCAGGCACTTACCGCAAGTACAACTGGGAGCTTTAATACAGCGTATGGCTACCTTGCGCTGCAACAGAACACTACAGGTAGCAACAACGCCGCCTTTGGAGATAATACCGGGCCAACCACTTCGGCACTGAGCAATACAACCTGTCTCGGAAGCGGGGCGCAAGCCTCTTCCAGCAATGAAGTGGTAATTGGGAATGCTTCCGTTGCCTCGCTGTATTGCCAGGGAGCGTATGCCGCAACCACGGCGGCTTCTGCCAATATGGTGGTAACTTCTTCGGGCCAGATCATGCGCAGCACTTCCTCGGCACGGTACAAGACAGATATTCATGACCTTGACATTAATACCGACAAGCTTTACGATCTTCGACCCGTCAGCTATATTTCCAAGATAGATGGCAAACCATACTTCGGTCTTGTTGCTGAGGATGTCGCAAAAGTAATTCCCGATCTGGCAGAATATGCGCGTTCGAAGGATGTCATCCCCGGCTCCACATCAGATGCGCTCATTCCGGATGCGGTGAAGTACCCCATGCTTTCCGTGCTCTTATTGGAGGAGCTGAAGAAAGAGCATTCGAAAGTGGAGTCGCAATCGGAGCAACTGGAAGCGCAGTCAAAGATCAACTCTGATCTTGAACGCCGTCTGGAAGCATTGGAATCCGCGCAGAAAGCAACGCGGTAAACCTGTTTTGGCCGCGTGCTTAGAACAAAGATAAATTTTTATTTCAGGTCAATTCCTGTTACCTTTTCGGGTTTCGCCGGTCTTCTCTATAAATGGAGATCACACCGTGAAAGCCCGAATCGTTCTCATTACCAGTTTTTTGCTGATTTTGTGTGATCCCGCCCCATCCCAATGGGTGCAGACGAACAGCCCACAAAACAAAATTTCTCCGCCGGGAGGCGTGGAAATCACCTGCCTTGCGGCCATTGGAAACAATCTTTATGCAGGCAATGGATATTCCGGATTATTCCGATCTACCGACAGCGGCTCAACCTGGACGCCCGAGAATAATGGTTTGACGAACCTGTGGATCAGCTGCCTCCTTTATACCAACGGGAAGTTTTATGCGGGCACGGGCGGTGCGCTTTTCGTCTCGACCGATAGCGGTGCAAATTGGCGCTCAATTCTTGAACTTTCCAGTTCAGTTTACCCCATCATTGCAGTCGGAGTAAGTGGGGAGAATATTGTCGTCTCGATTGGCAGCGAGTGGTTGACATTCACAGATCTTTCAACAGACCAGGGAGTAACCTGGAGCCTATTAGATTCGATCGGTGAAGTAAGCAGTTTTGTGACCATCGGTGATACACTCTATGCGTTAGTCAATGAACAAGTGGTATTTCGCTCCACGAACCATGGAGCGAATTGGACACGAGCAGACACAGGACAGAAATACATCTCTCGTTTTTTTGTGGATGGCGGCAATCTCTATATTACTGCAACGAAGGGATCGTTCCTTTCAACCGATGGTGGCACCAGTTGGAGTGCGATTAATATGCCCGGTCCGGGCTACGGTCTGATTGCTGGGAATGGGGAGGACCTCTTTGCCTACCGAGAGAAGGGCTACGGTCTATATCACTCCACGAACAACGGATCGAGTTGGAGCGTCTGTGGCGACACCGGATGGACTACGCTTGAAATTTGCACGTTCCTCATCGATAATGGAATTCTTTATGTGGGGATGACCGATGGTACTCATTTTTTTCGTTCCACTGATATGGGTCTGCATTGGACGGAGCTGAATACAAATCGCTTCTCCATAGTGAATTCTCAGATCTACAGCTTTGACACGATTGGAGCAAAGCTGTATGCGTGCACGGCAGGAGGGTTATTCTCCACGACCGACAGCGGTGCTCATTGGAATCCGGATACCACCGGGATGGGAGCTGTTGAGGCTAGGTCCCTTGTCAACATCGGAGGAAACCTGTTTGCAGGCGTCGAAGGTAGTGGGGTATTCCTTTCCACCAACGATGGTGCAAGTTGGAACGCTGATACAGCGCTTCCCACTCGGGGCTTGGATGTATCCTTGCTTGCGCAGCACGATGGTGTTCTCTATGCTGAAACGTATGGAGATTTATTCATTTCAACGAACAGCGGCGCGAGTTGGAGCCTTCCGGACAGCATGCTTCCTGATAATAATAGCTGGGTTGCATTTGCTGTTATGGGCGGAAATTTGATGAGTGGAACGGCAAACTCCATCTACTATTCATCGGATAGCGGAAGAGACTGGAACGATGCCCAAGATTGCCAACAAGTCAATGCTCTAGTAACCGTTGGGGAGAACGTGTATGCCGGGACCAGCACAGGTGTATGGATCTCTGTGGATAGTGGCGTAAATTGGACTGTTGCGAACGAAAGTGGCTTAACGGATACGAATGTCTGGGCGTTGCTGGCGAATGGAGGGAATCTTTATGCCGGTACGTACAACGGAGTGTTCGTTTCAACCAACGGTGGCGATGCATGGACATCGATCGATAGTGGGGCACTCCTCAATTCTGAGGTCACCTCGCTCGCTATCAAGGATAGCATTCTCTATGCGGGAACTGGTATCTTGGGAATATGGCGCTACTCGCTCGCAGCGGCAGGTTCGGCGCCAAGCCTTGTCAGCTCGCCAACGCTCGGCCTGGGATCCATCGCTGTGTATCCCAATCCTGCTTCGAGTCGCATCACGATTTCGGGTTTCACCGGTTCGCTTTCGGTTCTCGATCCACTTGGCAGGAGTTATGAGGTAAAGCAAACTGGGACCGCGCTCGATATTTCGCTTCTTCCTTCGGGTGTATACTTTGTGAGCGATGGCCATTCGAGTGCGAAATTCGTAAAGGAATGAATGAGGCCACACAGCAGCGCACCTTGAAGGATCGTACCTATTCTTTACAAAGAACAAACGAGAGAGATGCAATTAGTGAAGATATTTCTAAGATTCTTGGTTAAGACTTGTCACTTTTGGGGCTTTTCGTGTGTCATATCCTAATTAAAGGTTACTTCATGAACTTACGAATCGTTATTATTGCTTGTTTTATCCTTATTTCTGGGGTTCCCGCCCAGTCACAATGGGCGCAGACGAACAGTCCGCGCAACGAGGTCCCCACATTCAGCGAGGACGATTACTGCCTCGCAGCCATCGGAAACGATCTTTTTGCGGGCACCTATTCGTCCGGCGTGCTTCGCTCCTCCGACAGCGGCTCGACCTGGACTGCCGCGAATAACGGTTTAACAAGTGCGGGTGTCAGTGCTCTTTATGCAAGCGGCGGTAAGCTGTTTGCCGGCGTGGGAAGCAAGCTTTTTCTCTCGACCGATACGGGAGCAAGCTGGGATTCATTACCGCTTGAATTATCCAATTATTCGCCAGTCAGAGCAGTCACGATAAGCGGTGGCACACTCATCGTGGGGACTGGGGACAGCACGTATCTTTCCATGGACAACGGACAGAGCTGGACGGCGTCAGACTCGCTGGATGGGGCTGGCTGTTTTGCATTCTCAGGTGGGAATCTGTTTGCAGGGACGGACGGGTATGGCGTGTGGATTTCTACCGACAATGGGTTAAATTGGATGCCGACCGACACCGGGCCGAAATTTATTCGCGCACTGGCCGTCGCGGGAACGTATGTGTTTGCCGCTTCAGACAACGGAATGTATTATTCCAACAATTTTGGCGATAATTGGAATGTTATCGGCGATGGCTTGCACGGTGCACGAATATACGACCTTGCGGTCAGTGGGCAGAATCTTTTTGCGGGCACCTGGACCAACGGCGTATTCCTATCCACCAACAATGGATCGAGCTGGAGCGCGCTTCAGGACGGCGGATTGACCAATCCTTATCTTGAGGCGCTTCTGATAAACGGCGGGAATCTTTATGCGGCAACAGGCGGAGGAGGCGTTTTCCTATCTACGGACAACGGCGCTGATTGGACGGTGCATAACCCGCTTACCTCGATAGAATCCTATATTAACAGACTCGATACGATCGGCGATGATCTTTTTGCGTGCACGGGAGCCGGATTATTCGTTACGACCGATAGCGGTGGGAACTGGATGCCGGATACCACGGGGATGGGCGCCGTAGCCGTGAGCGCCGTGATCGATTTCGGTGGAAGCCTCTATGCCAGCACGAACGGTAGTGGCATTTTCCGCTCGACTAATAATGGTGCAAACTGGATTCCGAGTGATAGCGGGCTGACCGATGACGATATTTCCGAGCTTGTTCAAAGAGATGGAGTTCTCTATGCAGTAGGGCGCAACGATATATTCATCTCGACGAACTCCGGCCTAAGTTGGGTGAACCCCGCCTACGGATTTCAGACCGTGAGTGCGAATGCGTTCGCGATCATGGGAAAAACATTCCTTGCCGGAACGAACAGTGGCATTTTCTACTCGCCGGATAGCGGGAAAGATTGGTACGAGGAACAGCAAGGCCCTCCTTACACCAGCGTCAATGCGTTCGCAGTTCTTGGCGGGGATATTTATGCTGCCACAAGTAACTATGGTATCTGGCTCTCGACCGATAGTGGCTCCATCTGGAACAGCATCGGAAAGGGAACTGCGACCAGTTTGGATTTTACTACCCTATTGATCAGTGGCGAGAATCTTTTTGGCGCAACCAACGAAGGAGGCATCTTCTTTTCGTCCGACAGCGCCAAAAGCTGGATCGCGATCGATAGTGGTTTTCCGGACAGCGTGGCGATCACTTCTCTGACGATCAAGGATAGCATTCTTTACGCGGGAACTGCTGACTCAGGAATCTGGCGCCATTCGCTGGCACGAGCTGCTCCTCCACCGGAACTCGTTGCTGCGACTTTGTCGAGCGAGCAGACCATTTCGGTCTATCCTAATCCTGCAAAGAACACTATCAATGTTTTTTCATCCGCCGGCCCGATTTCGATTCTCGATCCTCTTGGCCGAAGCTATGAAGTAAAACAAAACGGCAATATACTCGATATTTCTTTGCTTGGGCCGGGTGTATATTTTGTCAGCGACGGGAATTCGCGAGCTAAATTTGTGAAAGAATGAGGGAATTGACGATTCTGGCTTAATATCATGGTTTGCCAAAAGAAATGCAAATTATTTTTGTAACCCAAGCGAGTCAGCGCGTTTTAAAGATATGAGATATTCCATTCGTGTAGCCTTTTTCGTCCTTGTTCTGCTCGTATCGGTGAATTTCGCTGCCAGAGCTCAATTTTTGGGTCAGCAATCGCTTTCGCAATCGTCGTATGTGATCGATCAGTCGGGCCAGCTTTGGGCGTGGGGGGATAATTTCTACGGCCAACTTGGCGTGGGTGACCGGACGAACCGGAATACCCCCACGCTCGTCCCGGTTCCTGTCGGAGCCAGCAAATGGGTGCTGGTGGCCGGTGGCGCGGATTTCGCGTTGGCCGTGGCCGATAGCGATAAACTCTATGCGTGGGGCTTGAACGACAAAGGTCAGATCGGGATCGGGGTGGGCGGAGGGTTGTATGGCGTACCGATGCGGATTCCGAATCCTTCGTTTGTAACGTCCTGGAAATGGGTCTCTGCGGGCGCGGACCATTGCGAAGCCTTGAGTTCGGATGGATGCTTGTTCGCGTGGGGCGATAACACCCAGGGCGAGCTTGGCGTGGGCACCACTGGATTTTTGATCACGCCGCAACCGGTGCAGTTCCCAACCGGTGTAACGGCGTGGGCGGATGTGGCGGCTGGTCCCGGCTACACGATGATGATCTCACAGAACGGTATTCTCTTTGGATGCGGTAAGGATAGCTTAGGCGCGTTTCAGCCGTGGGAAGGCCCGATTCAGGCCACGCTCGATACCTTTCGCGCCTACTCACCATTGCCGTGTTTAGGAGCATCGAACCGTCTGGAATCGCGGATCGATCAGGCGAACGATATATCGGGGGTTCCCCTCAACCAGGATCCCTTGTTTTATGTGGCCCCGGACGGCGGCTCGATCGAGCAAGTGGCCGCAGTGGCCGATGGCGGCTGGCACACACTGGTCCTTTCGATGGATGGCCGTGTGGCCGCGAGCGGCGCGAATGGCAAGGGTCAGCTTGGCATCATGGATACAGCCTTCACGGGCGGGATAGTCCCGTTTCCTGCAGGGGTAACGCAGTTCGTGGCGATCGCAGCGGGGCTAAAACACTCGCTGGCGATCGGCAACGATGGCTGGCTGTATGCGTGGGGCGACGACAGCGATGGGGAACTTGGCATCGGCGCCATGCCGAATCAGCCATCACCGGTAAAGGTTTTGAAAGTGTGTCCGCCGGTTTCGATGTCGGGGAGTCTCAGTGTGCCGAGCGATTTCTACCAGCCCTTTTCCATAACACTAACCATCAAGAATACCAGTGCGACTGTGCCACTCGCGAACGCGAATGCGTTTCTGGTACTTGGCTCACCCTTAGGCTATGGCGATAGCGCGATGGATGCAATGCTTCCCACGCCGATCGCCCCGAACGGGAAGGCCAACGCCAGCTGGGATGGCGCACTGCGGCAGCAGTATTTCGACAGTTTGTATCCCACGTATTTTGCGTACATACAGGCGCCCGGTTCGGCGCCGTTGTTGGTTTATACGAATATCTATCCGGTTATCACCGGTCCGTGGACGATCTGCGATCCGGCTCTGGTCGTGGACTCGATCACAGGGCAGCCCATCGACGGGGCGGAACTGGTAAATCCAGGTTTTCATGATGGCAAATTCATAGGGGTGCCGTTCGACTCTGACAAGATGGTTTCGGACGAAAAAGGCGTAGTCACCGTGTGCTTAAAGGGACCTGTCGATGTAATTATGTACTGTCCAGCAGATGGTCCTGGCTTACTCACGGAATATCCCATCAATCTGTTGAAGGAAAATTACCGGTCACAACGGAGTGCGCTATCCGAGCCGATACCGGAGCACCTTACCTACAAACTCGGGCCATCACCGATTCAGGGAACATTTACCGTTCCCTCACTTCCGTTTATCGGCGATAGCATCGTGAAAGTGTATTATCCGGATTCGCTCATTGGTTATGCTCTCTCACGCCGCTTGATATTTCGGACGCGCGATAGCGGAATTAATTGGTCGGCGGTGTATGAAGCGGATACCGATCTGCACGATGTGAAATTTCGCGATCCGGCGCACGGCTGGGCCGTTGGAGATGGGGGAGAAATCCTGAGCACGACGGACACCGGCGAATCGTGGGTTGTCGCGCATGTGGGCACGCAAAACCTCCGCGCGCTTGCCGTTATCGATGCCGATACAGCATGGGCGGTGGGCGATAGCGGAATGCTGGTGAAAAGATCGGGCGGCGCATGGGCGGCGCAGACCTCGCTCGGGAAGTATCAATTGAATGCAATCCATTTTCTCGATCCAGAGCATGGAGTGATCGGTGCGAATGGGGCCTATTATCTTTACGAGGACGGGAACTGGGATCATTACGCCATCAGCGCAAATGTGTGCGCGGTCTATTATGTCGAGCCGGGAGAATTATTTCTTGCGGGCACGAACGGAACGATTATCAATTACAACGATTCGGATTATTGCCAACTTCTTACCGGCGATTCCACCTACACCACGCACACGATCAACAGTCTCTATTTTTTGAACGCAACGGTCGGTTATGCGGCGGGCGATAGTGGCGCATCGTTCGTGACGTACGATGGCGGCACAAGTTGGGCGCCGATGGATGAGTTCCCGAACACGGCAACATCGGTTAATTTCTTTAGCCTGACCGGACATGGTGTTTCGAATAACGCGGTCCTGAATTATACGGGTGAGCCGGATACGTTCAAGTCGATCGTTCGTGGGCGGCTAACCTTTGGCGATCCGGCAGAGCCCATCATGGGCGCAGAGGTCGATCGCTTTTACGTCGCCACGCTCAACGATACGGTCTATAGCACGTATTTGGATAATGCTTTCACGAACGATCAAGGAAATTTTGTATTCACCGACATCGATGGGGTATTCCCGTATGAATACCATGTCCATTTCACCGATAGTGGCATTGCAAAGACCAAAGTATTTTACGCTGTGAAGGGCGCGCCACACCAGATCGTCACATTGAATTATAATGACTACACACAGCCACCACCGGATACCAATCATGCCGACGCGAAGGCACCTGTGGAAGATGATCTGTCACTGAATGTAAGCGTGGTCGGATCATCAGCGAAAATAGTGTATTGCGTGCCCAAGGATGGCCCGGCGCGGCTTATTGTGCAGGATGTGCTTGGTCGAACCGTCGCAACCATCCCAAACGAATTCATCGGCGCGGGAGAGCATGAGACGGATGTTTCAGTGAGCGACTTGCCCGCCGGTGTATATTACGCCACGCTGGAATCCGGCTCAAGGAGCATCATGAAAAAATTCGTGGTTTTGCGATAACGCCGGGTCGCCGAAAAAAGCAAGAACTATTTGGCAGCAGAATAGGTAGTATGCGCGTTCTTTCAACAAGATGATGAACAAGTTAAATTTGCATGGCAAAATCGCTCAAACTCCAGTTAGTAACCCCCGACCGCTCGATTTTCGAGGGCGAGGTCGATGAATTCACGGTACCCGGCGTGATGGGACCGTTTACGATACTTTTAAATCATACGCCTATCGTGGCTGCGCTTACGGCGGGGCTATTCCAATGGAAAGAAAGCGGCAAGGAGTCCAAATTATTGCTTGGCGGCGGATTTCTGGAGTTTCACGAGAATGCCGGAGTGGTGCTCGCAAGTTCGGCCGAGCGAGTGGATGAGATCGACGTGGCGCGTGCCGAGCGTTCGCTGGCGCGTGCCGAACAGCGCCTTCAACATGCCATGGATGGCACCATCGACTACGATCGCGCCCGCGCCTCCCGCGACCGCGCTAAAGCGCGGATTGCGGCGAAGAATCCAATTCGCGGATAGAACCGCATCGTTTCATCGGGTAATCTCTATCTTTGACGATTGATTGCCCAATCGCAGAAAATATGTTCCAGGTGCAAGGCTGGAAACGTTCAACGTGGTGCCCGAGCCTTCGTCTTCACCACTCATACGCTCCCGGCCCATAAGATCGAAGAGATGGATGGTGCCTGCTTGCCCGCCGAGAATTTGCAATTCATCCGATGCGGGATTTGGGAAGACTTTAATTGCATCGCTCATATTCTCGGCCTCGCTTACGTCCGAAGCGGGATAGACCTTATACTCGAAGCTCCATGTCAAATATTGGCCATCTGTCGAATGGAAGATGAGGTAATGATGATTGAGACCGCCTTCGTCAACTACTTTTGGGGTGAACTCGTAATTTAGCACGAGCGAATCGTCGCCTGGTATGGTATAAGGCAATTGCGGGAACGGATCGAACGAGAATTCAGAGAAATCCCCAGATTCATAAATCGAATCAATGGTCGCGCCGCCGCCACACGTCTGAAGAACCACAGGTTGATCGTCAAAATCATATAATTGATTTCCCCCGTCCACGAATGGCCCTGTTCCCAAATAATATGATGAACCGTCTTTATCGTTGCTTATCTTATTGTGCATAGTATCGGTTTCCTCTTCCTGATCGTCCCCACCGAAACCATTACCATCAACCGAATACGCAGTCGTTAAAGTGTAACCGAACATTGATAGTTCCGGGCTGTTTCGCGCATGAAAAATGATCGTCCCGGTTGCTGAAAACTGCCCGTTATAGTAAACCGTCTCATAAATTGTATCATCGCCGGGTTGCGTGGGAAAAAACCCCGCATCTCCCTCAACTGACACATCTGTGAGCGTGAAGGTATCATGTTGAAGCCACAATTGCTGAAACGCGCTTGAAGTAGTATGTGGTATAATTGAATCAATAAGGAGTGGAACCTTGCTATTCAGATTCAACATACCGAAGGAAACGGTAACGGAATTCAGCGTTTGCCCGTCGCAAATATAAACGATTTCGCCTGTATCGTCATATGATGTGATGGAAAGCTGTCCTGCTTGTTGAGCTTTGGCAATAGTTGTGGCAAAAAGAAGAATCAAAAAAATGCTGAATCGTTTCATGGCTTTTCTCCAGTTGAATGTATTCTCGTCCTTGCAAGCGAAGCAATCCGAAGGTTCATGAACGGCTTGCTTCGCTTCGCACGCAATGACAATTATTATTTGACCTCGATACGTTTGGTAACCGTCTCCCCGCTTAATTCAAAAACACAGTAGTAGGCTCCCGGTTGCGCGCCCGCAAGGCCAATAGTAACATTTCCATCCCCTTGAGCGATGGTATGGTTCGACGCACTCACAGTCTTGCCAAGAATATCGACGAGCGTGAGTCCCATCATGCCCCCGTGGGGTGCCGAATAATCGAAGCGAATCGAGGTAGTCGCCGGGTTTGGGAAGCCGGCATCGACTGAAAACGGGACATAGCTGGTTGTAACGGCGTCAGGCCCCGTGCCGCAGTTTATTGTCGATTCGAAGTGTCTGGAGCAAAATTCTGGACCAGGAACACATGCGCCCCCTTCAGGTCCTCCTTGCTGGCAAACGTAAGCAGTCACCGTGTATCCGACTTGGCCGGGTGTATTATATCCGCAAAATTGAAAATCGATCGGCGGTGCGCCATTACCAAGCGCTCCGCTGCAATCAGGCCCACTATAATCTATGTCGAGTGAGCCGTCCGCGTTCTGAGTTATTGACCATCCTGGAGGAATGAGACAAACTGAGCACAGTGGGTCGAAATTACTATCATCGAACTCAATGTGGAACCCACACAACGATGTGCCGGGGCATTCAAAAGATACCTGTAGGTTCGCGCAGCAACATGAACCAGTATCATCCAGAGGAGTCTCTCCTTTCCCGTCATGGTGGGCGATGGGCTGGCTACACCAAGCTATTTGGGTGAGGGTGGCAACCAGCATGCACTCGCATTGGACATTGAGGGGGTAATCCGCATTTTTTCCGAGCGACTCATCCGATGCTTTACCGGCAGTTATACCGTTTGAATCACCCGAGAAATTGAGTGTAACTACGGGAACCTTTTGAGGGTTGCTTTGTGCGTGGGAACCTGAAGAGAATACGAAGCAAAGAAACAAAACAGCAGCTAATATGCTACCTATGCCGTGAGCCGTGAGCCGTGAGCCGTGAGCCGTGGTAATGTGGTCGAGTTGAAATGTTTCATGGTCTTATTAAAAAGTTAAAAGAAAATCATAGCAATGCATTTTTCTTTACATACAAATTACATGCCATGAGCAAAAGTGCCCATTCCCTTCTAAATCGCAGTACTCTAACAAACCCATCGTAAAAACTTTCCGCTATATTTAAATCTTCTTACGGTATTAGCGGAAATTCGGGAAAATATCTTACGGCAGCAATGCTTCTGGCTTCCCATTCACAACAGTCATCGCCTTCTGAATTCCTTTCTCCACAATCTCAAAACATGCTTGCGCGGCACGTTCGATCATTGCTTCGGCGGATTGGATCTCATCGGGATTGAACTTGGAAAGTACAAAGTTCACCTGATCGCCGCGGCGGAAATTGGAACCTAATCCACAGCGTAAACGCGCGAATTCTTCGGTTCCCAATTCGTAGATGATAGAGGTCAGCCCGTTGTGCCCGCCATCGGAGCCGGAAAGCCGGAGGCGCAGCGCACCCATCGGGATCGCAAGATCATCCGCGATAACGATAAGTTGTGAAATTGGAACTTTGTAAAACTGGAGCGCATCGCGCACTGCGCGGCCCGAGAGATTCATGTAAGTCGTCGGTTTGATGACCAACATTTCTTCAGCACCTCGCCAACCCTTCGCAAAGTAATAATCACCCTTACCAGCACGCCAGCCGGTGGAGCGTTCCATCTTACGCTCTACCAGATCGACGACCTCGAACCCGACATTATGCCGAGTCCCGGCGTACTCGCGACCGATATTACCAAGACCGGCGAACAGCCACATGTTTCGGGGAACTTATGAATTATGAAGTATGAAAGGGGAGCCGGGGAAATTATGAATTATGAAGTATGAATTATGAAAGGGGGAGCCGGGGAATTTCTCACTATCTCAATCTCGGAACATACGTTGATTGTCATTCCCGCGAAGGCGGGAATCCAGTCGCCAGGGTAGCGGTAAACCTGTAATGGATCCCCGCATTCGCGAGGATGACAAAGTAGTCGCAAAACTGTCGAGAAAAACAAGAACGGGGAAGCAGAACCAACTGCTTCCCCGAATTTCAATTACTTCTTCCCTTTCTCAGCAGGAGCTTCTTCTTCATCCTTCTTACCCTTAGCCTTGATCTGCTCGGGTTCGGTGATGACCGCTTCCGTCGCAACCGCAGCCTCTTCAGCGGCCTTCGGCGCAGCAATCAGGACGATCACCGCGTGGGAATCCGTTGTGACGGTATAGTTGGGGTTCGCGGGAAGATCGCTCACATGGAGCGAATGGCCGATCTTCAGGTTAGTAATATCCAGATCGATGTGCTCAGGAATAGAATCCGGCAGCACCTCGATCGAAAGTTTGTGCAGGGAGAAATCCATTACGCCGCCATCTTTCACGCCGCTGGCGGTGCCGACAAGCTTGACCGGTACGTCGATCTTGATCTTTTCATCGGCATGGATTGCGATGAGGTCGATATGGCTTACGCGGTCTGTGACGGGGTGAAACTGAACCTCGCGGAGTACGCAACGCTTGGCCTCGCCTGCTAAATTCAGGCTGACCGTATGCGTTTCCGGGGTGTAGATGAGTGGGCGAAGATCCAGCTCTTTTACGTGAAACGGGATGCTGGCCTCGCCGTGGCCGTAAAGAATGCCGGGTACCCGGCCTTTATTGCGAAGTTGAAGTGCGGATGACCCGCCTAATTTGGTACGCGGTTCCGCGTCGATGCTAAGTTGTGCCATTGTTTTCTATCAGCCGCTGCACACTTACGTTCAAATTATGAAGCAGTGCCCAACAGCGCTGGTGGAATGATACCCTGTGCGAGCGCCAAAGGCGCAAGGCAAGGGCGTTAAAAAGTGAGCCACGTAATCAATTTTTAGGCTGGTTTGGTTCACGGGGAGGTTGGGTCTGTAGTGGCGAATTGTGAATAATTAGATCCCATCAGGGCGGCATAGATTCAGCCCCGGAATTGAGTCCTGGGCTACTAATATGCCGTCCCTGGCGGGGAATCGGGCTGGAAGCACCGACCGACACAAATTCATTTTTCATAGAGCAAGGCATTTCAGAATATAATTATATTCGATATTTTCCTATAAATAGTGAAACATTTATGACTTTGATGAGTATAAATTTGGTTGCGAGCGTTGAGAGTGTATAAACCCCGCGGCCGGTACAGGCATGGGTTATCCCTGCACAAAGAAATCAAATGGCGCACTGGGGGCGATCGAAAAGTCCTGGGCGGGTCTACCCTTAGCCTGGGGGACATTGATTGTCGGAGTTCCTTGAAAATTGATTGAGTTCTGTTGTAGTGTACTCTATGGCAGGACTTTTTTCGCTTTGTAGGCAATCTCCGCCACGGCGGACAGTTTTGTGTTTTGGGGGTCGCAAACTGAAGTTTGCGCTACATTAGTCAGTCCGCAGATCGGGAGCGCGGTGTGCTTTTTTCCCGATGTCACTGCGGTAGTAGGCTCCGTTGAAGCTGATCTGGGCTACGGCATTGTAGGCGGCGGCAATGGTGTGCTGCAAGTCCTCTTCGTAGCCGACGGCGGTCACGGAGAGCACTCTGCCGCCCGAGGTGAGGAAGCGGCCATGCTCGTCGAGCTTGGTGGCACCGTGGAAGACGGCAATTCCCTGCTCGATCTCCTCCTTTTGGGTGAAGCTCTCGAGTCCGGTGATGAGTTCACCGGTCTGGTAACTATCGGGATAGCCCTGGCTGGCCATGACAATGGTTACGGCAGAAGCCGGGAATTGCTTGAGCGGCAGGAGCTTGGAAAGCGTTCCCTCTGCACATGCGAGGAAGATCTCGGCGAGGTCGCCATCGAGCAGTGGGAGCACAACTTCAGCCTCGGGGTCGCCGAAGCGGACGTTGAACTCCACTACGCGTGCGCGTCCCACGGATGATCGCTCATCTGGCTTGGCGATCATCAGTCCGATGTAGAGTACTCCGCGGTAGATGCGGCCTTCATCGCGGAGCCCTTTGAGGGCCGGCTCGATGATCTCGCGTTTGACCTGCTCGAGGATCTCTGGCGTGACGATCGCGGCAGGAGCGTAGGCACCCATGCCGCCGGTATTCTTGCCACGGTCGCCGTCGAGAATGCGTTTGTGGTCCTGTGCGGTTGCGAGCAGGCCGTAGTCGATGCCATCAGTGAGTGCGAAGACGCTGGCTTCCTCGCCGGTCATGAACTCTTCAATGACGACGCGCTGACCGGCCTCGCCGAAGATGCGATGGGTGAAGATTTCATCGAGGGCGTGAGTTCCCTCAGCTTCGGTCTCGCAGATAATGACGCCCTTACCGGCGGCGAGACCATCGGCTTTGATGACAGCAGGGTAGTTGACGTGTCGCAGGAATGCGCGGCACTCGACCTGGTCTTCGAAGGAGAAGACAGCATAGCGAGCTGTTGGAATGTCATGCCGCTGCATGAATTCCTTCGCGAAGGCTTTGGAACTTTCGAGGAGAGCGGCATTTTTTCGCGGGCCGAAGACAGGGATGCGTTCCTTATCAAGGGCATCGGCGACACCGGCGGCGAGTGGAGCCTCGGGTCCGACGACAACTAAGTCGATGCGCTCTCGCATCGCAAAGCCGAGTACAGCTTTTACGTCGGTGGGTATCAGCTCGACGGTTTCTGCGATCTTCGCAATACCGGCATTACCGGGAGCGCAGAAGATGGCTGTCACGCGAGGTGATTGTTTCAGTTTCCAGCAGATGGCGTGCTCACGAGCACCGCCTCCAAGAACAAGAATTCGCATTATGTAGCTTACAGTAGTATCAAATCGTCGCAGGGCAATCCTTCCGAACAGTCTTTTGTTGGAAGTCAGTCCATCATGGAAGCTACAAATTTACGATAAATTGTGGCGTAAAGTGGGGAAAGCGATTCATTCACATTTTTATTTATCACAATACGTTAAGAATGGCAGGTAATAATAGATTTTCATCCGTCTGGTATGCCCTCAGTTTGGGAGGGATGATACTTGTGGGGGGTGGTCTCAGCGGATGCGATCGAGGCGCAGGTGAGGAGATTGGAACAGCAAGGAAGTTCGCCGATCTCGTCGCACGCGATGATGGTCCTGGGCGCGACTCCATGATCGCGACCCAGAAATTCAAGGATTACTTTACGAATCCCTACGTGCATCGTGATATGCTGACGTGGTTTCGATCGTTATATGACTTGCGTGGTGGGCACTTTATTGGAACCGCAAGTGCCGATGTAGAACGAGATCTTAAGACCGAACTCGAGGGTGCGCTCATCGATACGGCACAGATCGAAGAAACCGGGATGGTCAGTGTAAACTCTCCGAATCCTGGTGAAGAAGCGGCGTTCTTCTGGATGGTTCATCAAGAAGGCAAGCCCTGGAGGGTTGCTATGGTAACAAAAGGTGAAACGCAAGTAAATTTCAGATAAATATGCTCCAAGAAGGTGACAAAGCCCCAGACTTCACTGCGAAGGATGATCGGGGTAACGAAGTATCGCTAAAAGATCTACGCGGAAAGAAGATCGTGCTTTATTTTTATCCAAAAGATAATACCTCTGGCTGTACGAAGGAGGCATGTGATTTTCGAGATAATTTTGCACGTATCGCAAAAAAAGGTGCCGTCGTACTGGGTGTTAGCCCTGATAGCGAGAAGAGCCACGGGAAATTCAAATCGAAGTTCGATCTGAATTTTCCTCTTATTGTGGATGAGGATAAGACTCTTGTGAATGCATACGGTGTGTGGCAAAAGAAATCGTTGTATGGCAGAATGTTCATGGGTGTGGTGCGTACCACTTTCATAATAGACGAGAAAGGCCGCATTGCCAGGATCTTCCCGAAAGTGAAGGTTACGGGGCACGTAGATGAAGTGCTCGAAGCTTTGGGCAAAGCCTGAGATTTTGCTGTTACGGCTGTTATGTTGGAAGAATTCAGTACGCCGGAGCATGTTCCCAAATGCATCAGCTCTCAGCGGTTAGTGCTTCGACAATATCGCACTTCCGATGCAGATGCATTTGCGGAACTTCTTGCGATCTCATTCAAGGATCATCTGGAGCCATGGTCTCCGCCGAGTATGAGGCAGGAGGCCGCGTCCGGCGGACGGCGGGCCGCGCGAGAGCATATATTGATCGCACTCGATAAATGGGAGGATGGCTCGGATTATCGTTTATTTATTACGCTGCGAGAGACTGGTGAGATACTTGGGCAGATCGGCTTGACACAGATTGTCCGAGGCGTATCACAATCGTGCTTTATTGGGTATTGGATCGGTTTGCCACATGTGCACCGAGGATATGCAACGGAGGCGGTCGTGCTCGCGATGGAATTTGCCTTTGAAATACTTAAGTTACACCGGGTCTCACTTTGGATCGCAATTGAAAACGAATACAGTTTGAAGATTCCTGAAAAGTTGGGAATTAGATTCGAGGGCACCGCTCTGCGTGCTCTGTATTTAGGGGACCGATGGCAGGATACGCACATATTTGCTGTGACAAGTGAAGAATGGAATGAGCGAAGAATGGAATGGCGAACGAGGTTTGCGCCGATGATAGAACAAATGTAATGATCTACCGAATTTTCTTGATTGTAATTTTTTCCTTCATCGGCGTCTCGCTTGTTGCAAAGGAAACACCTCAATCGCTGGCAAAAAAACTGCAGGATCAATTCCTGGCAGCAAAGGAAGTTTCAATGGGATTTGATCTCAGGAATGAGGGACGAGTAAACGTCACGGTAGATCTTCAGAATAAACGGATCCGAATCGAGAGTCCGTCGTTGATCTTCATATCTGATAGTCACACGATCTGGAATTACCAAAAGGACGAGGATCGTGTTACGATTGACAATGTGACGGGTAGCTCCGCATTTCAGGACCCGGAAAATCTATTCCGGTTTCAGGATAATTACTCGGCTTCCATCACAAAGATCATTGGCGCAAATGGGTACATTCTTGAATTAGTTCCTAAGCCAATATTGCAACAACTGTTGAAGTCTGCCGGAGAGATTCAGAAGATAATCCTGGAAATCAAGGCAAATAAGCAGGCGATTCAAATCCTAAATGCAACTGCCGCCAGTTCCAAAGTAAGTACACGCGCTGAAAAACTTACAATCAAAACACTTGGTCGCACTAAGGATCAGGATTTCATTTACAAGCCTAAATCAACTACTAAAGTCATTGACCTTCGGGAGTAAGCGCTTGGTTTGATCGAGCCAGTCCAAGCAATTGTCTGCTATATTCGATGAGTTGATGGCGCATATTCGGATCTTCAACGGTAGAAAGATTTCCAATCGCTGCTTCCGTATGAGTGGAAACCATCCCCGCAACCGCGGCGAGAATTCCTTGCCGGCGGAACAGTTCTCTGATTGACGTTATGTCATCTATCGAGGATTGCCGATCTCGAAGGCGGTCAAGCAATGTTTTATCCTCGCTATCACAGTCTTGATACTGATCCATTGCAAGCACGAAGAGTGCCGTGCGCTTACCTTCAAGGATATCGCCTCCTATCGTTTTTCCAAAATCAGCTGTACCAATAAGGTCAAGAAGATCGTCCTGAAGCTGAAAGGCCAGACCGATCTGGCGAGCGAATTGACGCAGAGGTTCTCGATAATCGCCGCCTCCCGCAATAGCTCCAAGAACGGCAGCAAGTTCGAACACGCGCGAAGTTTTCAGTTCGATCATCCGGAGATAATCCCCCATGGTTATGTCGTTCCGAGTTTCGAATTCTTTATCGAGCGCCTGTCCTTCACAGACCCCTTGAAATCCCAAGCTGAATTCAGCCAGCATTGTTTCCAAAACTTCGACTTTAGCGAGGCACTTTGTTGAGAGTGCAACGATCACATCACCTGAAAGAATGGCTGCGTTCAGACCGTAAGCAACATGAACTGCCGGCTTGCCCCTGCGTATGGTTGCGTTATCCATGATGTCATCGTGGACAAGTGTGAACGTATGCAGCAACTCTACAGCGGCTGCGGCCGGGAGCCAGTTCGTATTCTTGGCGAGCCCTCCCGAACAAATTGCAGTGAGCAGCGGGCGCGCGCGTTTTCCGCCGTAAGCGAGCGCTGCTCGAACGGGGTCATACAGACTTCGCGGCTCTGAAGGAATTTGATCTGCGAGGTACCGCTCGATTTCCAGTTTCAGTTGATCGGGATTCAAGTGATCTATACGAGATTTGGGGATCGTTAGCGAATCATGTGTCAGCGCGATGTAATGGCTCGCACCGCTCTAAACGAATTTTCCGAATGGGCCTGTAGCAGCGCGCATCGCATTCGATCCTTCGCATTAACCAAAAATCGCCAGAACAAATTGCGAGTAGAACTCACTGGGTGGGTTCAAAAAAAGACTCAAGTTGCCAAACAACTTAATCATGATGATGGTTGTTTGTAAAACGGGAATTTAAGATGAGATTCAGCTATTTGCGGTTTATCCTTTCACAATGTTACATCCGTCATTTAATGATCCTCATTGCTAATGAAAGACACGCCTATGCGCATTCTTGTTATTGAAGATGAAAAGAAGGTAGCCCGCATTCTCGAACAGGGACTCCGGGAAGAAAAGTATGATGTCGATGTCGCTCTGGATGGCGAAGCGGGCGCTAAACGCGCGCTTTCGGATACGTACGATCTCATCATTACCGACATCATGATGCCGAAAAAATCTGGCATTGAAGTTATTAAAGAGATTCGCGCGGCGAAGCGGAATGTACCGATCCTCTGCCTGACAGCCAAGAACGAGATCGGCGAAAAAGTGGAGGGTTTGGATGCGGGTGCGGATGATTACTTGACGAAGCCATTTTTGTTCGAAGAGCTTGCAGCGCGAGTACGATCTATTCTTCGGCGCTCGGATATTGAAAAGAAAACACAGCTTGTTTCTCGGGATCTCGTCTTGGATACCGTAAAGCACACGGCTCGACGGAAGAAAGCCGGCACAAATGAAGAGCAACATATTCCGCTCACGGTTAAGGAATACGAATTGCTTGAATATCTCATGCGAAACAAGGGCCGCATTCTTTCACGTTCTATTATCACCCAGCATGTTTGGGGTTACTCGTTCGCGATGGGTTCGAACGTTATCGATGTCTATATCAAGCGTCTGCGGGAGAAGATCGATGAAGATCGTGACGAGTCGGACCGCCTTATCGTTGCTGAGCGTGGCGTTGGATATGGAGTGCGCACCTGATGCCTGCTAGATTTCAACACCATATTTTTGTTTGTGAGAACGTGCGTCCTGAAGGCGATCCCAAAGGCTGTTGTTCGGCTAAAGGATCTGCTGCGATTCGGACCGCATTGAAACACGAAATTAAGCAGCGGGGATTGCGCAGCATTGCTCGCGCTAATCAGTCTGGGTGCCTTGACGCATGTGAGTTCGGGCCATCAGTCGTTGTGTATCCGGAGGGAATTTGGTATGGTGGCGTAACCCCAGCGGACGTCCCGGAAATAATGGAATCCCACATCCAAAATGGGAAGCCGGTAGAACGGTTACTTATTCGGGATCCTAAGTTTCAGCAGTGACTAGCTGCGAGCATGGAGATTCATGCAAACACTAAGATCCTAACGGAGTGAAAACACATTACACAACTGGTAACAAAAGCGTATGCTCACCACCATCCACGGCGGTTACCATAGGTGCGTCCGGTGGTATCTGTGGTCTCTGCATTATCGAGCAACACAGCCTGACGCTCGCGCGGAGCGCGCGACCCATTTCCCCGATCATTTGCGCGTTCAACATGTGGCCGCGCTTCACGGACGAGAAGACTTCTACCCTCGATAGAATGCCCGTTAAGCTCAGCGATGGCCTTTTTTGCATCATCTGCAGCCTCGAATTCCACAAAACCAAATCCTTTTGAACGGCGGGTAAGTTGGTCAGCAACGACGGTCGCACTCGTCAATTTGCCAAAGGGTTTGAATAACTCTTCGAGGTTTTCAGCAGTCCAATCGTAGGGCATGCTGCCTACATATACCTTCGTTAGTGAAGTCGCCCGCTCATTTGCAGGAGAAGATTTTGTTGAATTCGTATCAGTTTCGTTTGCCATTCGTAGTCCTTTGTGATGCCCTCAGTAGTGAAGCGTAGCCGAGCGAATAAGGCTTCCAGTGCCCCGCTTTCCTGCAAGAGAAGCGCGGTAACAGCCTACTTATTCAAGAAGTTCAACGGAAACTGTGAATTATTCAACCGCCAGATAACCATGTCTCCGTCCACAAAAACGCGAGAAGCGACGTGAGATGCTTCGAATGAAAGATGCTCCCCGGGACTCCCTGTTTCGAGTAGATAGCTGGCGTGAGTTTGCTCAGTTGCGGTAAAAAAGTTGATACTATCCAGAGAAGTATAGATCGTGTCAAGCAATGTACGGCGCGAAAGAAGCATTCGTTCTGCAGGCATGGCTCGATGAAGTCCCTTTTCAGAATCCACATCAGCAACTGCGCCAAGCAGTGCGCCATACTTTGCTCCTTCGGATACGATCGTTCTACCAGAGAGTGCGCTATACCAATAGAAGGATTCATCGCCAGCGGCACTGAGATCATGTCTGTGAGTGATGACAATATCCGTATCGCTGGAATGCGATCGCAGATACTCCATGGCGTGAACGAGCGACTTGTTAACAGTTCCCGGCATGGAGTCATCGTCTTGGATAACACGATGCACCGCCTGGGCCGCTCCAATAAGCAAGAATATGGAAATAATTCCGAAGGCAGCCTTCGCGATGCGTGGCGAACCGAAGGCAACATCGTTTGACAATCGGGAGAATCCAAATATCGTAAGAAGCATGGCGGCTTGCACGCTCACAAGCGGCGCATAAAACGAGAGCGCAAGTGGATACCACGATGGGGAATACAGAACAGGGAGTAGAAAACCGAGCGGAATTATAGCAACAAGAAGAGCAATGACCGGTTGCGAATCTCCCCAAATAGATTTTCTTAGAACGATAATTGCAATGATGGCTGAAAGAATTTTTGGATCGACAATAGCAAACCGAAAGAAGTGAAATAGGAATAACGGAACGACCAGAAGGCTTTGCCATCGAAATGACAGGCCATGCGTTACAGGGTTCAGTGTAGAAACTGGGACATGCAGAATTGCAGCAAGATGGTTCGCATAGCCAAGCAGCGGAGCACCTATCAAAAAATCACTACCCGGCATAAGAGGATTTGGCCTTCCCGTTTGCCATAGGACGATCAACAAAGAGCATACACATATCGAAAGTAATGCCACCCCATTTCTCCGCTGGCGACGCAGAATCAGTAGCCCCAAAATTCCCATTCCACACATGATTACGAGAAAAGAGGATAGCTTGGTTTGTGAAAGCTCGATCAACAGTACAAGAAGAATCGCAGAAAAGACCCACTGCTTTTTAGGATCTTTTGCCTTCAAACGAAGATCGAGTGCCAGCACTATATTTACGACAATCATGCTGCCAAATACGAATGAAGGGCTCAGCGCGTAGCTGCTAAGCTCCCCAGCCCCAAGTCCGCTTATCAGGAACCATAATGCTACTGATAGATAGGATAAATATTTGTTGCTCGTCAAGCGAAATGTAAGTGCAGAGATGGAAAGAGCCAGCATCGTGTATCCCACCAGCGGCGCGGCAAGCGCCAGATCGGACAGCGTTCGGTCGCGAGGCAGAAGCGCAAGGAGCTGGTATGTCCAATCGTGGTATTGCCATGGCTGTGCCATTTGATGAAGGTCGCGCAGTATGCCGAAATCACGGATACCATGTACTTCTCCGGCAAGGAAAGGAATATCGACGCCAAATAATCCACGTGTGATAATGGAGCCATCGCCGCCATAATGAAATTGCTGGAGATTGTATGCGGCAAAAAGAAGAAGCGCACCGATGGTGAAGATGCATACTTCTTTTATTCCTATAAATAGCCTTTCATGTTCTTCTCTTGGTGCTCGCCTTAAACTGGTAACTAAAATAGCAATGAGAGCAGCGAAAACACCATCAATTATGGCTGGGGATGGAGGTTGTAAGTGGTCAAATCCAAAAACGTGTCGCAGAGTAAGTAGCGTTGGAAAGACTCCAAACCCCAGCGCACAGCTAAGCGATAGGATTTCGTGTGCACTAAGTTCCAAAGAAAAGAATTGTCGCAACGAGAGCACCACAATCGCACCAATCACAAAAATGAACCAAACAAGCCAAAGCACATCAAGTCCTGTCGCAAAAGGAAAGTGGAACAGTGCGCACTCCGCGAGGAAAATTCCAGCAGCCGCAACGCCGAGGACCATCGTCCATAGTGCGTTCCTCCCAAACGTCATACTGATCCCGCTTCCGACAATTGCGCCATCAACACCTTAAAATCCTCCCGCTCCCGAAGCGGATCGAGATCGGGGTCCGTCCGGAATATCTCGATACCCGAGAATCCCGCCGCGACCGAACGCCGGAGCATCTCCAGCGCGTGCTCTGTATCGTTCATGCTGGCATAGAGGCAGGCGATGTTGTAGAGAGAATTGCCGTCCAAGTCTTGCTTTTCGAGGAGCGGAGCGAGTGCTTCGACCGCACGTTCCAAATAGCCAGCATAACGGAGCAGGTTTGCATAGTGAACTCTCGCATTTTCATCGTCGGGCGCGAGGCGCAGCCGCCGCTCGAAATGCGGAAGCGCCAAGCGGGACCATTTCTCTACTCGCGCCGTGTCGCGAGCTTGGTCTGAGTTGATGACAAGATTGAAA
The DNA here is from genome assembly GCA_963736195.1 of Ignavibacteriota bacterium. Taxonomy (GTDB): domain Bacteria; phylum Bacteroidota; class Ignavibacteria; order Palsa-1295; family Palsa-1295; genus PALSA-1295. The sequence continues at coordinate 1,491,756 of CAVTNP010000004.1, read as the reverse complement.
TAAGCAGTACGATCGGCCGGATCCAGTTCGAGCGATTTTTCATAAGGTGCGAGAGCAAGCGCCGGCTGGTTTGTACCATCATAAAAGAATCCGAGGCAGAAATGACTATTGCTATTCTCCGGCGCGCGACGGACATATTCCTTCGCAGCTTCTTCGGCCTCACTTAACCTTCCCTGAAAGCGATAGACAAGGGCGAGCGCATCATAAGCACTCCAAAGATCTGGCTTGATTGCGAAAGCCCGATTTGCAAGCTGTTCAGCTTCTGTCAACAAATTCGGATCGCGGTCGTAACCCCGGTACAACCCAGCAAGAGTATGAGCCTTGAACTGATACGCGCGTGCATAGCCTGTATCGAGCTTGATCGCGTCGGTAAGGAGTTGGACGGCAATCTGGTAGCCCTCCTTCGTCTGGCGAGCACGATATTCAAACGCCTTGAGAAATAGCTCGTATGCCTCGGCATTCTCGGTGCCGCGCTCGGCAAGCTTCTTCTTTTCGTCCTGGGCAAGATGCACTTTCAGACCTTCGACGACTTTCTCGGCTACTTTCTCCTGCATATCGAAGACGTCGTTCATCGTGCCTTTCATTGAGTCCTGCCAGAGGTGATCGCCGGACTCGATATCGAGAAGGGTAACCGATATTTTTATTTGGTCGCCAAACTTGCGGACAGAGCCTTGCACGAAATACCGGATGGACATTTCTTTGGCGTAGTTCGGCAGCGACCCCTGATATTTCTTGTAATCTTTCGTCGCTTGCTGGTCGGCAACTCGTAGCGCTTTGATGGGCGAAAGCGCGGCTATAAGTTCCGTGGCAAGGCCATCGGCGAACCACTGGTTATCTCCGGTTGGCGAGAGATCCTCGAAGGGAAGGATCATCAAACTTTTTCTCGCATCGGTCTCGTGAACCAGTGTAATGGATGGCGCTTGCGTTGCTTCGAGTCCAAGCCTCCCGAGTGCGCGAATGACAGCATCGATATTCGTCATCGACGCATGTTGAAGTCCGGCTAACTGATATTCGAAGTCCTCGGTGAGTTGTACGGGTTCCAGATCGAGTGGCAATATTTTCTTTCGCTTTTCGGAAGCCAGCGAAACCTCCTTTATCACGTTATTCGATAACAGCGAATTCGGCGAGAGCAACACGACGAACGCCTTGCATTCATTGATAGCCTGCACGATCTCCTTCGACCAGCTTGTAGCGGCCTCGATACCGGATCGATCAACCCAAACAGAAAGCCCAGCAGAAGCGAGCAGCTCGATCAGTTGATCGGCTTGCGCGCGGTCTTTCGAGGAGTAGGAGATGAAAATGTCAGACATTGGATGCTTTCTCCTTCTGCGCGGCGGCATCAAGTTTAGTCAGGATGCGTTGCCAAGTATTGGTGGTGCGGAGTGGTTCAAAGACGCGATCGAATAGAAAGAGTTCTCTGTTAGCAAAGCCCAGGTCCACGGCCTTTTCGAGCAATTTGAGTGCTTGGGAATGATCGTCCATTAATAGATAGGTGCAGGCGCAATTATAGCACGTACCACCGTCCAAATCTGGCAGCGTGAAGATCGCCTCCATTTCCATTTTCGTTTCCTCGAAGCGATCTGCAAAGAACAGCAGGATGGAGTAGTTCGTCCGTTTATGTTGATCGTCGGGATGCCGACGCACGTATTTTTCATAATAGGGAAGCGCGCGCATACATGCGGCGCGCCGGCGCTCCAGCTCGCCGAGTGCGTGATACTGAAGCGCGAGATTGAAGTGAGCATTAAGATCGTCGGGCATGATCTTGAGGGCCTTCTCGTATGCTTCCGCCGCTTCGCTGGATCGCCCAAGTTCCATATAAATGAAGCCGAGCTGGAAATGCGGACCGCGAGCACTTGGATTTAGTTCCACGGCCTTTTTTGCTGCAGCGATCGCTTCCTCCGGGCGCTGCAGGTAGACCAGCAGTATGCCCTTCATGCTATGCGCGTTAACGAAATCGGGTTTCAGCCGCAATGCTTCGGCAATGGCCTTTTCCGCTCGATCCAATAATGGAGCTTCGCGGGAATAACTGCGATACATTTGCAGGCAATCGTTTGCAAGCCCGGCGTACGCATTGGCATAACAGGGATCGAGCGCAATCGCCTCCTCCCGGAGACGCATCGAGTGGAGGTGGCCCTGCCGCGTGTTTAGGTTAAGATAACTCTCTGCCTGAAGATTCAACTCGTAAGCCTCGGTATTTTCTGTTCCTCGATCGCTAATGTTCTCCTTCTCATCTTTCGTAAGAAGCAGTTTGAGACCACCAACGACTTTGCCCGCAACTGCCTCCTGAATCTCGAAAATATCGGCAAATACGCCTTTGTGAGATTCCTGCCAGAGATAATCGCCTTCTTTTACATCGAGCAGCGAAACGGAAATCTTGATCTGATCGCCGAACTTGCGAACCGTGCCTTCGATGAAATACCGCACGTTCAGTTCCTCAGCGATTTCCAAAGTCTTTCCGTGAAACCCCTTGAAATCCATAGTGGTCTTACGATCGACAAGGCGGAGGGATTTAATGTGCCCCAGAGCGTCGATAAGTTCACCGGCAAGTCCGTCCGCGAACCAATCGTTATCTCTTCCGGGCGAAAGATCCTCGAACGGCAAAACCATCAGCGATTTGCGGGTATCTTGTTTTGGGTGATTGGCAGAACCTTCAGCCGCGATGGCGCTATCGCTGCGATCGACGCCCAATTTCGTGAGCGAGCGCAGAATGCCCTCGAAATCTGAAAGCTGTGCGCGTTGAATGCCGGCAAGTTGATATTTGAATTCGCTGGGAAGCGTAATGTCCTCGATCTCGATGGGAAGAATGCGGCGATCGCTCTCGCTGGCGATCGAGAGTTCCCTTATAACGTTCTTTGAGAGTAGCGAATCGTTCGAAAGCAACAGAACGAACGCCTTACAGTGCTCCACGGCCTCCACGATCTCCTTCGACCATTGCGCGGCAGCTTCAAGGCCATGCTGATCGATCCAAACCTCAATTCCTTCCGCACGCAGCCGCTCGGCAAGCGCCAAGGCATGGCCGGAATCCTTGCGGGAGTATGAGATGAAGATGTCAGGCATTTGTCTGAACCGGGATGATTGTCTGAACCTTGATTTTAAGAGATTTCAGAGATGAAGAAGATGCTATTCTCACTCCCGCGAACGCGGGAATCCATGCGCTTAGTTGCAATGTACGAATCTGGATTCCAGCGTTCGCAGGAATGACATCGCGACATCCGAGAAATTCGCTAAATTTGCGTAATCCCGGTTCAGACCGAGGAAAGCATTCGCACCGACTCGATCGTCTGCGCGATCACATAATCAATTTCTTCTTCGGTAAGCTTGGTATAGAGCGGGAGCGTGATCGTTGAATCGCCGATGCGCTCGGCATTAGGGAACGTACCTTCGGGCATAGTGAAATGCTCCCGGTAATAAGTGAGCCGATTGATGGAACGGAAATTAACGGCTACGCCAATGCCGCGATCCTGCAGATCGCTCAAAACGGCATCGCGAATGTTGGGATCGACCCATATTGTAAATAAATGCCGCGCAGAGACGGAATGGTTTAGGACGATTGGGAATGAAATGCCTTTGGCATTACGAAAGCCTGCCTCATAACGCTGACAAATATATTCGCGCCGAGCAAGGCGATCTGCGAGCATCGGAAGCTGAGGCAGAAGCATCGCAGCCTGCAGATCGAACATATTGCATTTGTAGCCAAGCATTTCCATGTCATAATGCTTGAAGCGTGCGGAATAGCGGTCTGCTGCAGATTTATTCATCCCATGCTGGCGCAGTACCATGAGCTTTTCATAAAGCGCTTGATCGTTCGTGATAATTGCGCCGCCCTCGCCGGATGCAAGATTTTTCGTCGCGTAAAAACTGAATACGGACATGTCAGACGCTGCTCCCGGTTTAATCCCATCGCGCACGCCTTCGACGCAATGCGCGGAATCTTCGATAATAGCAAGGTTATGTTGTTTGCCGATCTCGCGCATGCGGCGCATGTCGCACATTTGTCCGTACAGATGAACGGGAAGTATTGCCTTGGTGCGCGGCGTGATCGCTTGCTCGATGGCATCACACGAGATATTCCCCGTTTCGGGTTCCACATCCACAAAGACGGGTGTAGCCCCCGCTTCGATGATGATGTTGCCGGTCGCCATAAACGTCATCGGTGTGGTGATGACTTCATCTCCTTCGCCAATGCCGAGAGCTTTTAGCGCAATAAATCCACCCATGGTCCAACTTGTGACACCAACACAATATTTCGCTCCCATCATCGAAGCAAATGCTGCTTCGAATTCCCTCGTCTTCGGGCCGGAGGTGAGGAAGGTAGAATGAATTACCTCGGTGAGGCTGGCAATTTCTGGCTCACCGAGCGGGTGCTTATAGAATTCGACTTTCATACAGATGAAAACCTGGATTACGCTATCAATTTAGCGGATACTCACGATTTAGCGGATACTCACGACTTAGCGGATACTCACGACGGTTTGCGTAAAAAAACATGATCCTAGTTCATTCGGCAAATCTTTGCACGGCTAGAACCTTATTCGGAAATCGTCCGCGCAATCCACTCAAATCCTCAAAATGCTGGTTCAATTCCTTGTCCTAATGTCTGGGCATTGGGGAGTTATCCGGGTTGGTTTGGCCAGTACCAGGCTGTGCACCAGCCGGAGCAGGTGGAGGTCCAGCCGGAGCCGCCGGGCTGGAAGTAGCAGGTCGTGCGGCGGGTTGCTGTGGCTGAGCTTGCTGAGAGGAAGGCGCCTTTCCACCGGAAACAACGTTTGGAATCTTGTTATCAGTTGGCAGAAAGAACAAATTAGCGAAAATGCAGAGCACAACGAAACTGGCCCCGAGCCAAATCGTGGTTTTCTGGAGAAAATCCGAGGCACGGCGAACTCCAAACACGGCACCAACGGATCCGGGTGCGCCCAACGCGCCCGAAAGCCCATCCCCTTTTGAGGATTGCGCTAATACGATAAGCGTCATTACGATACAAACTAATACGATCAACAGTACGATTAAGGTAAACATCTTTTGGCTCTGGTTTGAGTGAGGCCGTATGAACAACGCACGCTGGAAAGAATTCCATCGGGGCAGACGGAATCGCAAACTTTGTACCTCTTTTCCAGGGTTACGCCTGAATTCACCGTGGACTATTGAACGGGTAGTTTGCTAAGGACATAGCGAAGTATAACCTTGGGAATCGGTGTTAGCAGCAACGCATGAACTACCTATTGATAGCCGCTTTCCTAACTATGGCTCCGCTCCAACACGGGGCAATTCAGCCTGCGGATTCGTCCCATTTGCCATTTTATCAAGTAACGAAGCCCGGTTCATCGGATACTTCCTATATTTTTGGCACGCTGCACTTGCTGGAGGGTGGATATGTTGATACCATGCAGCGGTTGATTGCGGCGCTCACCCGTGCGGATGTTGTGGTGGGTGAATTGGTGTTGGATAGTGCGATCACAGGTGATGCACTGCAAGGTCTGCTTGGTGGTCCGCCACTCGATAGTGTGCTGACTACAAAACAGTATCACCTTGTCTCCGAGGCAGTAAAAAAATATTCGCCTGTGCCATTACTCCTTATCAACAATGCCGAACCCATCATTCTCTACTCGATGATCATGGAGGGTATGTATGAAGAGGCCCATCCTGAAAATCACAAGACCGGCATACCGATGGATCTATATTTTCAACAAGAGGCGCAAAAAAATGGCCGACAAGTGATCGGGCTCGAAGCGGCGCAGGATCAGGAGCAAGTGATTGACTCCCTCCCGATCCATGAGCAAATTGAGGAGCTGATGGGACTTCTCGACGATCCGAAAACCGCGATGCTGCAAATGGATACCATGCTGACCGAGTACCGTGAAGGAAAGATCACAGAGATTTTAGATGACCCATCGTTCGGCGCAATATCGCCGGATGAAATGTCTTCGCTGCTGTATGATCGCAACAAGAAATGGCTGAATGAATTACCCACTATTATCGATCATCACCATGCGTTCATTGCCGTAGGTGCGGGGCATCTCGCCGGCGAGAAGGGAATTATCGAAGGACTCCGAAAATTGGGTTACAATGTGCACTCAGAAAGCACATTCTGATCGATCTCCTGGAGAATCCTAATTTGTGTATTAAATCTGCAAAATAATTAAACTTTTCTTAGGAATGGTATGTCTATACAACTCGAACATCCCTTTGTTCGATCGATATTCTTCTAACCATTCTTTTTGCATATACTTATATGATTACTTGAGACAGGTTTTTTCGAGGGAGCATGAGCACGCTCGCTCTATTACTGTTTGCCGCAGTTTGTGTAACGAACGCCAGCGCTCAATATACAACACTTCTTTCCACACAAGGCTTCACCGCTTCCGGGGTGCTTCCGAGTGGCTGGTCATGCTCTGGGCCGTGGTCAACGTTAATTGTGCAAGATAATGATAACTCCTCGTGGATGTGGACCTCCCCAGGTAACGGAGGTACTAATGGATCGGCAATAGACGATATTTGGGACTATTCCGACTATTCGCTTTCTACCCCGACCATGAATCTGAGTGCGTATGCCAATACGAGCGATTCCGTCTGGGTTGACTTCGATCTTTTCTGGGAATACAATGGGTATGATGCTGAAATCGGCAATCAGGATGAGTTCGAGGTGGATGGAGTCACCGGGGATCACATGCTGATGGGCACGGTGGCTCAACTCTATACATACTACAATACGAGTGATTTTAATTATGACCTCGTTCAGACCTCCTCTTCTTATTGGAAGCATTATCACCTCCTGCTTCCAATTGTGGACCGGACCTCTTCGGCGACGGTCGTCTTCACATCCGTACCTGATTATTCGCTCGGGTTGTCCGATGCGGCGATCGACAATGTGACGATTAGCGGATATTATGTGCCGCCTCCAGAACTGTCGCTTCAAACGATCCCTGCCACATGGCCAAGGACGATGAACTTCGGAACCGCCACGCCGAATACGCCCGTTACGCTTTATGCGACAGTCAAGAGCGTTGGTTTAGCTCCGCTGACCATTACCAGTACCAGCTTTACTGGTTCATCCGCGTATTCCGTTGTGAGCGGTCCGGTCAATGGCACGATCATTCCGGTTGGCAATTCCGTCCAATACGGTATTCAATTCCAGCCGTTCACATCCGGCACGCTCAACGGCACTTTCACTCTCAAAACGAGCGGTGCTGATTCTGGAACCCAATCAATTAGTTTAACCGGCATCGGCGCGATTCCGACCGTCTCGTACAGCTCATCGAGCATGTTTCTGGGCGTGAACACTGAGTTGACCGATACAGCGCCGGGTGTGCATTATTTGTATCTCAATTCGACAGGAATTGGGCCGCTATCTATAACTGGTATAAGTTTCGTCGGATTGGATGGCGGAAAAGCATATTTTATCACCCATCAGCCTTCGGGGCCAATTGCTCCCGGTGGCGTGGATTCGATCGGTGTTCGATTTGACCCTGATATTGAAGGCCAGCCGGATGCCCACATGGTGATCAGCAGCAATGCAGTGAATAAGCCGTCCGACACTGTCGCTATGGAGGGCATTGGGATCCTTCCACATTTGGTAATTAATAACGACCAATCGTATCCGAGGCCTGCTTCCGTTAGCTTTGATTCTGTCAAGCTTGGCACCGATTCGTGCCTCTTGATCCAATTATCGAACCCCGGTTCGGATACTGTTGCCATAGAGCAAAATTTCTTCGAGAGCGCGGATGTTGATTTCACGGTATCACCACTCTCGAAACTGGATTCTTTAATACCACCCGGAGGCTTGGTGAACGTTCAAGTGTGTTTCGCGCCGGTGCAGCAGGGAACCCGTGTAGCAACGCTGCGAATCCACACCAATATTCCTCACACCCTGACCACTCCGCCCAGTGATACCAGCACGTTCGTTGTTAACATTGTAGGCATTGGCGTGCCGACCGGCAAACTTGCAATTACCGGTCCGGCAACCAATGGCAGTGTGCCAGTAGGCGGTGCTGCCGGTTGCGTGATCGATACCTTCTGGAATACCGGCGACGCTGCTCTCACGATCAACTCCGTGACGATCACCGGCGCGAATGCATTGGACTTCAGCGGAGATTATTCACTTCCGTTGACGATTGCAGGTAATTCCAGTGCGACCTTTAAGCTTTGCGCCGATCCGAGCGATACCGGTGCGGAGACCGCTCTGCTGACAGCCGTTGGCACCAGCAATGAGACCCCGGTGATGGCATCTCTCGGCCTTGCGGTCTATGGCGTTTCGACCAATGATTCTGCGGTCATTACGCAGGAGTTCCATTCGACAAGCTGCGGTCCGGATACCGAGATCGTGACGGTTATGAACAAGGGCAATCAATTGGAGTCCTTCACGGCAGCGACTTCGGGCACGAATGGCGCGGATTTCGTGGTGACGCCAACAACTCCGCAGAACGTAGCACCCGGAGGCACAGCGACGTTTACGATCGTCTTTACTCCGACGCTGACGACGATGGAAACGGCTTCTTTGCTGATCAGCACGTCGGATAAGCAAATTCCGCTGATCCCGCTTTCGGCAACAGGTGGAGCAGCAGTGATCGTAGGTTCGGGAACCGCACCGACCACCCAGGTTGGTACGACCTCCGCACCGTTTGCTGTAACCATTACAAATAATGGTACCTGCCCGTGGACACCCGGCGCAGGCGCGAAATCATCCGATGCGGCCTTCACCTATGTGAGCGGTGGGACTACGGCAATAGCTCCAGGCGGCACAGCAGTGGATTCATTCACTTACAGTCCGACGGAGTCCGGTACAAACAATGCGACTGTCAGCTTCCCGAACCAGGTGGGCAAGGCATCGTCGATCAATGTGACGATCAATGGCACGGCGAGCTCCGAAGGCGTGAATCCTGTAACGGCATCGAACGGGTATAGCTTAGATCAGAATTACCCGAATCCATTCAACGGCTCGAGCGATGTAGAGATCACGTTGCCGGTTGGTGGTCAGGTGAACCTAAGCATCATCAATGTGCAGGGTCAGGTGGTTCAGACGGTGCTGAATCAGCACTTCGATGCGGGCACATTCGATGTGACGCTGCATTCGGAGAGCCTTGCGAGCGGCACGTATTACTATCAGATGACAGCGGGCGGCGTAACGCTTACACGTCAAATGGTGGTTATCAAGTAAAAACGAATTGTGGGACGAGGGTTTTTGTTTCCTTCGTTCTCAAAAGAATAATTCGGTTGAGAAAAAGTTAAAGGGGCTTCTCCGCAAAGAAGCCCCTTTCTCTTTTTACCGCGATCGTGTCGGAAGGAAGGATTTGCTGGCTGGATTGTTAAGAGCACATGGCCTTTTCCGATCTTGACCGAACCATGATGCAACGTGCCCTGCTGCTTGCACGAGCTGGCGCAGGTTGCGTCAGCCCGAACCCTCTGGTGGGTTGTGTTATCATGAGCGCTGGTGGAGAGATTCTTGGCGAAGGTGCTCACCTTGCCTTTGGAGAACCACACGCCGAACCCAATGCCATTAGTGATGCTGAATCGAAAGGGCGTGCTGTGCATGGCGCAACGGCATACGTCACGCTTGAGCCTCATGCACACCTTGGAAAGACACCGCCATGCACCAAGCTGCTGATCCAGAAGGGAATTGCTCGGTGTGTCATCGCAATGGAAGATCCCAATCCAAGAGTAAGTGGCGCAGGAATCCGTGAGCTGCGAGCAGTTGGAATAGATGTAGAGGTTGGGCTTATGGAGGATGAAGCACGAGAATTGAACCGGTTTTTCATCAAGAATATCACCAGCGGGCTTCCTTATGTTACGATGAAGCTCGCTTCAACGCTGGATGGCAGGAGTGCACTCTCGAATGGAGAATCCAGATGGATCACATCGGAGGCATCACGTACGAAAGTTCACGAAATGCGGGCAGAGCATGATGCAGTCCTCATTGGTACGCGAACGGCGGCTCTCGACGATCCAGAACTCACTGTGCGATTAACAAAAGGCCGCCAGCCTTGGAGACTTGTACTTGATGCGCGGCTCGATCTTTCGCCTAGGCTCAAAATATTCACAGATGAACATTCCGATCGTACTAAGATTATTACGACCCAGGAAGCGATGAACTCCAAAGGCGAAACGTTCAACACCATAGGCATTGAAATGATAGCCGTGGATGGGAGCGGCGAAAGAATTGATCTGTCGCAAATGCTTCGTAAACTTGGGGCACGAGACATTGCAAGTATTCTCGTTGAGCCAGGTTCGACGCTTGCCTCGAGCTTTATTGCGGCAAGGCTCGTTGATGAACTCGCAATCTTTTACGCTCCAACGATCTTCGGGGGAGATGCCCAGCCCTCGGTAGGGTCATTGGCAATTCCCACGATGAGTGACGCACCCAGATTCAAGCTCAAGGGTATTCAGCGCATGGAGGGAGCGGATGATGTTTTGCTCCGACTGACAAATTTAAGTTCACCCAACTAAAGTTAGGCGCTACACCGTTTACGCATCATGCTAATTTCAATGACCGGCTTCGGCCGCAGCGAACGGACAGTAACGATCGAAGGGACAGGCGCTTCGGTTACGGTGAGTGTTGAAGCGCGCAGCGTGAACTCGCGCTTTATCGAGATCGCCGTCCGCTTGCCGCGCACACTTTCCGAGCGCGAACTCGAATGCCGTGAACTGCTTCGTAAACGGCTCGAACGCGGCAAGATCTCACTCAATGTATCGATCGACCGGCAGGGAAGTGAAGACATTCCACTTCAGGTCAATGAGGCTGTCGCAAAAGCATATTTTAAGTTACTCGATCAACTCCGCACGGCAACAGGCCTTACCGCGGAAATTCAACTTCGCGACCTCACTGCATTTGGCGATATTTTTACCGTGGAAGAGAACGGCTCGGGTGTTGCCGCGATGGAGTGGGAACTTACACAAAAGGCCATTGATGAAGCGATCGAGCAGTTAAATGCAATGCGCCGCTCGGAAGGCGGAGAACTGGAGCGCGATATACGCGCGCGCCTTGCTACGATGGAAGCACGATCCAATGACATCGAACGCTTATCCAAGCTCGCGGCAAACGAAGAATACGATAAGCTGAAAGCAAGAATTCTCGAGCTAACAAAAGATACCCAAGTCCTTGCAGAACAGCGGCTGGAACTGGAGATCGCACTCATTGCTGAACATTTGGATATTACGGAAGAGCTTGTTCGCTTCCGCTCGCACGTGAAATTCTTCCTCGAGGCAATGGACGCACCTGAATCCGCGGGAAGGAAACTCAATTTCATCCTGCAGGAGATGAATCGCGAGGTCAATACCATGGGATCCAAAACAAATTCGTCCGAGGTTGCGCATCACGTGGTGCATATTAAGGAAGAACTTGAGAAGATGCGCGAACAAGTTCAGAATATTGAATAGTAACGGATAGTGTATAGTGGTAAGTGGATAACGGATAGGGGGGGGCGCTTCCTCGTGAGCGCCGTTACTTCGTTTCTGCTTCTTCTTTCGTATTCGGCATTTTGCCAGGTGTCGCACGTGGATGATTCCATTTTTGCCGCGAAGATCAAACAAGCAAAAGCGGAGAAAATAGATACCCTCCCCATAGGCGAGAGCGTTGCAGCAATGGGCAAGCTTTTTCTCGGAACACCGTATGTTGCCCATACGCTCGACTCTGGTGCGACGAAAGAACAATTAGTTGTAAATCTTCGCGGCTTCGATTGTGTGACGTTTTATGAGAATATGCTTGCATTTGCACGGATCATTAAAAAATATCCAAATCCGACCATGGGGAATTTTAGGGATGAACTGAAGCATTTACGCTATCGCGATGGAAGAATTGACGGCTTTCACTCCCGCTTAAATTACACAATAGATTATTTCTACGATGCCTGCCACAAGGAAATCCTATGCGATGTCACCCGGTTTGTCGGGGGAAAATATGTGACACATGACAACCGAGAGATCAATTTTATGACGGGACATCGTTCACTCTATAAGCAGCTTGCCAACAACGATGCAGAGTTTTCCGCGATGCAAAAAGTCGAAAGCAAAATTCTCGCCCGAAAAGATTTTGATTACATCCTCAAAGACGATGTGCCAGCCGTTGATTTCAAAATCCAAACCGGCGACATTGTTGGCATCACGACAAACATCGAAGGTCTCGATTGCTCTCATACAGGAATTGCAGTCCGTATGCAGGATGGCCGGATACATTTTATGCACGCCTCAAGTTTAATGGGAAAAGTAATTATCAGCGAAGAATCGTTGGACGAATATATGATGCATAGCAACCATCAAACGGGTATTCTAATCGGGCGTCCACAGAATGTAGTCATAGGCAACTTCAAACCCACCTACGATTAATATGGTTACCAAAGACGAAGTACAAAAAGTAGCAGATCTTGCAAAGCTGGAATTCGCTCCGAGCGAGCTGGAATCGCTTACTGGAGAATTGAATAACATTTTAGGTTATATCGATCAGCTTAAGGAGCTTGACGTGTCAAACGTCGCGCCGCTCGAGAATTTGAACGAAGCTTTTGAAGGAACACTACCTGGTGGCGCAAACACGCTGCGTTCTGACGTGCTGCGGGGATCACTACCTGTTGAGGATGCCCTGCGAAACGCTCCAAAAGCCGCAGATGGCTACTTCCTCGTTCCCAAAGTGCTGGCTACAGACGCAAAGCAAACGGCAGTGCATGAGCCAACCGAAGATGATGACGAGGAAGAGATGTATTGAATTAGTGACAGATCGATTCGATCGCACGATCCCAATGCTGGATCAGACTTTGTTGCTCATCTTCGGTAAGAGCCACTAACGAAAGCGGGAGGTGTTGCACCCAAATGGATTCTAATTCGGCGAGTGAATGCCCGAAAAATGTAAGGAACGTTTCATCGGTGATGGCATCATTGCTTTTCGAAAAAGTTACGACTCGATCGTCGCTGAAGGTGTCGCCAAGATAAAGCATGAAAGCGCCAGCCAGGATACGCTCCTGGACTTTCAGTGCGTCAGGAGTGGCACTCCAAATAGCCGGCAAGTGAAGATCATGGTGATGATAAATATGGTGTGCGATGATGTCTGGCTCGGCGCCGAAAAACGGGAACAGATCCGGCTGCGTAGAAAGCCGCTCGCTCAGGAATAGTCCGAAGCCTTCTTCCAAAGCCGCCCAGCCTGGGGTGGCATAGTAATGCCGGGCATATCTTGGAAGACGCATAGCATGGGTGAGTAAGCCGGCTAACTCGGAGTGGATATTTCGGGAGCCACTCTCTACCAAATAGAATGCCCGCTCTTCCAGATTGAAATGAGGTGACACATGCCTTCCCAACAGACTTGTCGCCCGCTGATCGACAGCATACACTTGGAACCTGTCGGTAAAAGATTCGTGGGTGAAATGGAAAATCAGCGTGTAAGCAATTTCGAGCGATTCGATCAACATCGCAGCGCGGCTTTCGTTGAATGAAGTGCGATCGTAGGCAAGGTGGAAATGTCCACTTGCACGATGGCCCCATTGGACTCTTGCACGCAACTCCTGATTGCTGAGTGCGAGCTGCGGTTTTTGTGTAATGACCCTGGTAGGCCGCGGTTCGAAATCGCTGTGATGAATCGAATTCGGGGAAGGTTCTCCTGAAAATGGTTCTCCCCCGGCCGCCTCAGCAGAGGTATTCATTCGGGGATGCACAACAAGGCCAGCACGGTCGATCACGCCGCCGTGACCGCTCGGGCCCGAATGATCACCCATTCCGTTCGAATTTCTTTCCGCTGCAATTGCCATGTGACACCTGCTTTCGTTCGACCGGCAAATACACCAGCCAAATTGAGTATATTAGATACATAATATACATCCAAATGAGTTCAGTCTCATGAAAAATGCAAATTTTTCATGAAATGTCATTGGTCTCCCATCGTGCCGGTAACGGCTGCGGCGTCAGGGACGGGGAATTGCAGATGGGATTTACTGTTGTGAGCTGATTATGCGCAAAGATGCTACCCCAGATTTTTTCGGACGCTCTCGTGAAGAGATCTGGGAGCTTCTGCGCGCCGAATTTTCTAAGTCCGAGCAATTCCGTGCAGATCAACTTTACGATTGGCTCTATGCTCGCCGTGTCCGATCCTTCGCGGGAATGTCGAATTTGCCAAAAGCAATGCGCGAGGCACTCGAAGCAAGATTTTCTATTCCTTCGCTAACGACACAGCATGTCTCAGAGAGCAGCGACGGAACCAAGAAGTTTCTCTTCAGTCTGGAAGACGGTCGCTCCATCGAAACGGTTTTGATACCAAGTGAGATGCGGGGTGAGCGATCACCACGCCGAACGCTGTGCGTTTCTACCCAGGTCGGATGCCCGCTTGATTGTAAATTTTGTGCAACGGCTTCACTAAAGCTCAAACGCAATCTTACGACAGCGGAAATACTCCTGCAAATTTTTGAAGTCGAGCGAATTACCGGGGAAGCAATTACCAATTTGGTATTTATGGGAATGGGGGAGCCAATGTTGAATTATGACAACCTGGTTCGCGCCCTGCGAATTATCACCGATCCCAAAACTGAAATGCTCGTCCCTCGTCGCATAACGGTTTCGACGAGCGGTATTCCAGATGCTGTTAGATCTTTTGCGAAAGAAGGATTGAATGTAAAACTCGCACTCAGTCTTCATGCGACGACGAACGCGCTTCGCACGCGGCTTATGCCGATCAACAAACGATATCCACTCGAAGAAGTCCTTTCTGCAATGGAGGAATATTATAAGATCACTGGACGCCCGGTGACCTACGAATATATCGTATTCGATGGCCTCAACGATTCACCTGCCGATGCCGCACGATTAGCCAAGATCGCGCGCCGCGTGCCGAGCCGCGTGAATATCATTCCCTTTCATCCCATCGACTTTACACACCCAACAGGTTTTGCCGCAGAATTGCGTCCCGCGAGCATAACACAGTTTGACCGATTTATCTCGTTACTCAAAGATGCAGGGGTGACCGCGCTCGTGCGCACCAGTTCCGGCAAGGATATCGAGGCTGCGTGCGGACAATTGGCACTGGCGGAATTGCAGGAAGAACATGTCCACATATCTCTGGGCAAAGAGGTCTCGTAGGATACGTACTTCAAAATTACCGCAAAACTACGAGCGCCCCGTCGGCGTGGTAATCGAGGCTTCTGAGGCGATAGGTATAGCTACCTTGCGGCAGATCGGAAACATCCAGCGATAGTGTATGTGAGCCGGTGTTCAGTGTTCCCATATCGATGTGCCGCACATTCTGGCCGATCGCATTATAGAAATCGAGCGTAACCGGCGCATCCCAGCCGAGTTCAAATGCGAGCGACGCGTTCGTTTGGGCTGGATTGGGAACAATAGCATTTGTTTTATATGGCCCTGCAAACTCTACGCCTTGCACGGGACCGCCGCAATCAAATACTGCAAATAATCCCTCGCCCGAAGGTTGATCTGCAAGGGGCTCGGATACGGACTGGATGACATAGATATATGAGGAATCGTGCGGACCGAGCAAAGCCTGAGTGTATAAACGCATAATGGTTCCGCTGGTAAAAGTACTCATTGGAAAAGCGACCTCGATCGTGCTGTCGTCAAGATGCGTGAACCTTGAAACCGGATCGAAGATTGTACCAGCGTCTGCTCCTGCCATCACGACCATTTGTGGATCGAAACGAATGTCAAGGATAACGCTATCGTCGTTGATCTGTGCAAGCCGCGTGCCGGTCAGGAGTACTGGAATGGAATCGTTCTGTCCTGGCTCTTCGACACGGTCCGGGATGTTATATCCAAAATCCGGCCCGGTTAATGGAGAGTAAATGCCTGAACCTGAAAGAAGCACCGTAAGTATGCTATCGCGATAGGATGTCACGAATCCGAGCGCAGCCGAAACTGGCCGAGTGTGTGTGGGTGTGAACGTGACAGTATCGAAGAGCGTGTCACCTGGAAGAATACCTTCACTTGGAGCAATGGGACTTGCTTCGAACGCAGGATCGGTGGTGAAAATTGAATCAATATAGAGTGGGTAATCGCCCGCATTCCCGATCTTCACTGGCCATCTTCTATTTGGAGTCTCAAGTTCTGTCGGCGGGAAAGCAATCGAGGCAGGGTAACTCCACGGATGCGCTTCCACGCCTTGCGCGGTTAGTGAAACATTTGCTGATTCCGTTCCTGAATGGATCACGAGATAGTCCGTGTCAAGTTGATTCAATCGTGCGTGATATGTGACGCGAAGCGTAAGGGTATCGTTAGCGTTTCTAATGGTATATGGCAGGCTTGAACTTGCAGTGTCATAAAACGTGTCGCGAGGGTTTGGAGTGGCATAGAGCATGCTAATGCTGTCGATCGTTGGGAAACTATCTGTAGCGAACAGATAGAGAGTTAGAGTGGAATCAGTCCCAACGTGAACGTTGCCAAAATCAAGTCCCACCGCACTTAACTGCAAGCCTTTTTCGGTTCCGAAGCCGCGAAGAACGATGCTGTCGGTATGGCCATCCCAACGTAAGCGGAGCGTATCATAGACAAGTTCTGTCCCGAGCACCGGATTGAAAGTGACAGCGATGGAATCGCTCATTAGTGGCCCGAGTGAATCAGGCGGTTGCACAACAAATACAGGAGAATCATGGAACTCTGCGATGGCAGTAGCCAGGTTACCCATATTAGAATCACTGACGATCATGGTCTTGCTACTATTGATGAGTACATATCCGAAATCGAGGAGATGAGGATCGGGGTGTGTACCGAAGCGCACATCCGGCGCAAGTCCTACGCCGTTAAGAGAAATAGTGCTGGACGAGATACTATCCGCATCGATAGCGATCGTAGTGCTGAAGTTTCCGTATGTCTTGGGGCTGAATTGAACACAGAGGTAGGTGGTATCTCCGTTCAAGATCGGGGCAAAAGATGGAATTTGCGTGATCCTAAAAGGAGTTCCGACGAGCGCCGATGAATCGATCACTGCTGTGATGGGCTGGCAGCTTGGGTTTGTGATCGCAATGCAGTAAGTGATCGAGTCGCCGACTGGAATACTGTCAAAATCGTGGGCAGCACTACTCAGCGCGATTTTCGGGTTTGGGCCTCCAAATCCTTGCAATGGTAGCGAGAACGATGTGCCACAACTATCGACAACCACCGTCAATACTCCTAAATAATCTTGAACACTGTCGGGAGCGAATCGTAGTGTGAATTCACCGCTATCACCTAACGAGGATGGGCTTTTGATCAAGGAGAATCCGGGGCCGGTGACCGATGCGCTCAAAACATCGATCGAGTCAATGCCTCGATCGATCAGATCGAAAGTCCTGTCACGATAATGTCCCGGACACACCGTATCGAATTTGCCGGCGGCATCCGACCATTCCGCATTCGCGATCTCGCGGGAGCCTCGCAAGTGGAACGCTGCGGCAGCGCAGCCATCGTTCGAAAGGAATGTGAAGGTGCCGGTATCCAGCGCCCCTAAAGTGGGTGCATAAGTTACCCAGATCACCTTCGATGAGTCCGGCGGCAAAATGACCGGTATCGCAAAAGGAGTGACCGAAAATCGTAATGAGCCACTATAGGAATTAGTCCAAAGCCGGATGGTATCGGAAGTCCGGTTCGTAAGAGTATCCGATTCAGTGATGGTATCGGTCTTGCATCCTCGCCCAAGGAGCAACAGAGGGGCGCTGAATGCAAGGCCCTGGAATCCCAATTGTCCCTTAAAGAGAGCTGACCCGAGACCGCATGGCGACATCAGCAGATATGCTGTGTCAGCAAAGGTAACATTTGCGGTGGGATCAAAACGGATCTTCACGGGAACACTATCATGAGGTGCGATCGTATCTGGAAAGAATGGTGCATTCTGAAAAATGCCATTTTGGGAAAACGTGATCGTGTCGAGCAGCACAGCTTGATCGCCAGAATTCGAAACAAAAATGGTCGTATCCCTCTGCAGGCACGAAACACCAAGATCCAACGTGGGAGTTGTCAACTGAGGTGGTGGGTTGAGCGTTATCGATAGGGTTGTGGTTGTGTCTTCCGAACATTCAACACTGGTCAGTCGCAGACGCGCTGTTACAAGACCGCAACCTGTTGCATGCATGCGAACGCGCACATCGAGCGTGTCACCGGGGAGCTTAAAGATGTCTGTTCGCCCATCTATAATTTCGAGTACACTGTCGGGAGCCACACCGATCGTGGCAATTGCGTTCGGGACATCGCCCGAATTGGTCACGATGATCGTGGTGTCGCGCGTGACGCCCGCAAGTGTGCTCGGGGTCGTCCCAAAGTTTAGGCTGTCCGGAAGGGAAAGAGAGGCATCCTCTCGCTGGGCTGATACATTAAGGATCACAATGCGAGAGCACTTGTTGAGTTCAAAACCAAGCGACTCGTTCACAGCGCCGGCATGACCACCCAGCAATTGCACCGTCAGGACAGTATCCTGATGCGGGGCCAAACTAATTGGGAACGACTCCAACACACGAAAGCCAGAATCAGGCGGGAGAAAGCTCAGAATGGTTACAGAATCGGTAATGCTGGTATTCTTCAAGGTAATGTTCCTCACCGTGGGAAGTTGGCACTGTGTGAATGCGCCAAAATTCAAGGTATCCGGGCTGATCGCAAGGCCCACGCTATCATACGCCGCCTGGAGTCCAACCACGATCCTTCCACCGCAAATACTGGAACTTGCTACATAGAGTGAATCCTGAAATACCCCGCCCGAATTCGGTTCGAAATGCAGGTGCAGCGCATTGACGATGTTAGAATCCGGCGGCAGCCAGAACGGAGCATTAGGAACGATAGAAAACGCGATGCCTAAATGAGGCCCGACCGTATCGACATAAATGGAATCAGGACCAAGATTTCGCACATGGATCTCGGTGTCGAACTCCGGCAAGCATCGCCGGGTGGGTATCATGATATTTTTTTCAACAGCCGCAAGCTCGAAACCGGGAGTTCCATTTTGCATGGGAGAGCTCGAGGGAATGATCTCTGCACTTATGCCACGAATAAATCCATCTCTCGCATGTCCGGAAAAATCATGCACGCGAGGCGCTCCAACCGGATCGTCAAACGAATAGTAGAGCACCAGCCCTGAATCGCTTCCTAGAACGGGCTGATAGAGTGATTCTTCAATATTCGAGAGCGAGCGTGGAAGATTCCATATTCGGAGTTCATCGATCGAGCCGATAAAAGATTCCCCGGCCAAGCTCATGCCGATGTGCAAGCTGTCAGTATTGGAATCCAGAGAGGTAGCTGGGGCAATCTCGCTGGACACTTCGATGCTATCGACATACATCCTCATGCTATCGCCGGGTGTGAAAACGAACGCATAATGATGCCATTGCGAGGGTGAATCGATCGGCGGAGTAAACTCTGAGAACGGCGTTAGGTGATGGATCATCCCATAAAGCGTGGAATCGTTCTCTGAAAAGATCCCATAACTGGCTTTGTCCACAAGCGCAGCGCCGGGATTAGCAGAGGTTATCTTGGCCCAGCATTCTATCGTAAATCCCTTGGTCAGGTTTAGAGCGAGAACGCCTGGTGTTGCGACGTAGGAATTGGATCCGGTGATCGTAAGCATGTTCCGAGAACAGTTCTGCGCACGAAGCGTTGGCGCATACCACGCACTCACGACGATCACAACGATCGCGTGAATGAACCGGTAATATCGTAGGCTGCGCATCAGGGTTATTTTAAATCATTCACTATCATCGCGCGGACCGTTCGAGAAAGCACTCGCCCTTCTGGGATCGAATTATCGAACAGGTTGTCACGCGATCCTCGTGACTCAATGGCCAGGGGTGGAATCTTTTCTCCAAGTTTTTTCAATTGTGCTTCCAACATTTGAGCCGCCCGCGTTACGCGCTCACGAGCCAGGCGATCGTTAAAGGCCTCGTCGCCGGTTTTATCGGTATGTCCGGTAAGGGTCACGTGTACCTTATTCCGAACGGATGAAGCCATTTCGTTAATGATCTCCTCCGATTCCTTTTTATCGAGTTGGGAGGAGCTGTAATCGAAAAGAATGAGGCTATAGCGTTCGATCTGTTTATCAAGCAAGGTATCGGATACATGTCGGCTTCGATCCTGAGATTGTTTATGCAGTCGAATTACGCCCGACGCTTGAGCAGTATCGCCCAAACTATCGACAGCGGAAAAAACATATTGCAATGAATCCGCCGCATCGGGCGCATCGTCAGGCATGGAGCGATCGTCAATGGTCCAAAGATAATCGCTGGCGGAACTATCGCTGAGCGCATCGATGGTTCGCAACACATGGCCATGTTGGTACACGGTGATGGTTGCAGTTCGGATTCCCGAGTTTGCCGTGATCTCAGGCTCGAAGTCGATGCGCGGCGGCGAGGCAACTCGCTCGATTCGCTCCGTCCAGAGCGGAGCGGTAATTTCCGGCGAGGACGGAATAATTTCCACTCTGCGATTCTCTGCTTGCCCAAACGGATTGTGATCGTCCGAAGCCGCGTCCGGCAGCGAGCGTTCTTTCAAGCGAATTCGATCTCTTGAAATTCCCCAAACACTGTCAAGATAATCCTGGACGCTGCGAGCTCGATTGAGCGCTATCACGCTCCAAAGCAGGGTGTCGTCCGGCGAATGTTCGCTACGCGTACCTACCAACGTCACACTCGTGTTCGGATTTTCCGCAAGGCGCTCACCGATAATATCCAGGACATGGTGATGTATCTCAAGCGCATTGGCCGTGAATAGATCCTTTTCATGGAATGCACCACGCGTTGCAGCAGTTTCACGGTGATACCGTTCGGGGATCTGAGATGAACCATCGTCGAAAAAGACGTAATGAAGCATCGGATACACCTCGGTCACATGCGTCCGCTCGATCGAGATGACCGGCTCCGAAACTTCCTTGCCATCCTCTCCAACCCCAAGGGCCTTGACGGATACACTCAGCATTGCACGCTTGGGTGGCGTATTTAGCGTCGGAATTGGAGTTTCAATGTGATGTATTTCAGCTTGTTGTTGTGAGTTGGGAACGTTACCCACGATGGCCGGCGGTGGCGGCTCTTGTTTTGGCGATTCGGATAGATGATAGACGAGCGAGAGTGAAACTCCGAAGGGAATGAGATTGAGACCGCCGGTCGGAATCGACGAAAATATCGACGAAAAAGCGGTAACAGGAATCATTACACTAAATGAAGGTCGTAAAGCGAGATGCGGCTCGAATGGCTGTTCGAAGCTCGCGCCAAATTCCATCCCGCCCTGCAGACGATTAATCGTGGTTATAGAACCGCTGGATATTGGACGAGTTGTCGTGCCAGAAAGGTGGTACACAGCCGAAGGATCCGTCGGCGGGATTAGCTCTTCCGTTTCATTATACGAACGATTGACAAGGTATCCAAGATATGGGCCGGCTGAAACGCGAAGCATTGGAAAAATGGAATACGAAAGAAGAGCAGCTCCTGCCGCCATGTCGATGCTTGCATCGTAAATGCGCTCTCTTGTGATCGGAACCGTCTGGCCCGTAGCGGGATCATACGCGTTTGGCATCTCTCCGGTGGGATTAGCAAGCAGATTGAGCGATGTCGAAAGATTATCGTATTCCAACTTTGCGTCGATCGAGAATTTGTCGGAGAGCGGGAAGGTAATTCCACCAAACATGCTCGGTGCTCCTTCTTTACCGTTATGAAATACGCCGCAAAGATCAGTCCCATCATACGCCTGAATATTAGCCTGGCTGGTATTAGAAGTGAACGAAGCTCCCACAAAAAACGACGGCTTCTGCTCTTGGGCGAAGAGCGCGCCCTTTGCACTACATAACATCATGCTCAAAAACAGCACAAACTTCCACTGCGCGCGTAATTTCGAGGCGCGGTGATATGTCGGATAATTACTTATCCTTGCGTTTGTAGCAACCCTTCTCATCCCTTAGAAGCAGGATTCAGGAAGCAACGGACATTCCTCGCAGGGTTCCGCGAGGGATACGCTCATGGTTCTTTCTACCGGCCGAGCCGGTGGGAATTCTTATTTCGCTGCTGCCGAATCGTTTAGATGTTTGATCTTAGTATGTGCAGCCATCGTACCGGCATTACTTTTCGACACTTCAGGAATAGGGTTTGGTACCACGGTTGTATTCGTGGCTGCTTGCCCTAATCCCGTCGAAGATTGCACGGCCGGCATCGACGCCGATGCTTGATGCACAGCCACTCCTTCAGAATGGCTGCTATTATTCAAGCCATTTGGGGCAGGTATTGTTTCATTCGGCTCGAAATTTTTGGGCGTTTTCACTGGAACAACGGTGGGCGGTGCTGTAACGCTCTGAGCCACGGGCGCTGGCAACCCTTCGTTGGAAGTAAGTCGCACAACAGCAGTGGTAGAGAGAATGCCGAGCGCCAGGCCGGCGGTGAGTGCCAGCTTTGGCGTTCGCATGATGTTGCCGAGCCAGGAAACACGAGGCATCACCGTCGCCGGTTCAAATACCGTTGCCGGTTCGACCAACGCCATCGATGCTTCCGTGGCTTGCGTGGATGATTCGCGAGTCAGCTCATGATCCATGAAAGGCGTCGCGGCGGCGGCCGAGAGTCCCAACGCAGCGAGGGTCCGGTAACGAACGTGTGCAACGGGGTGACCACCCATCCCGGGATGACCGCTCATCCCTGCATGCAACGCGTCCTTATCCGAACGAACCGCTTTCATGAGTTCGAGTTGTGAACGAAACGCGATCCGCATTTCATCGCTCGCGGCGACCGTAATGAGAAAATTCTGCTCCTCGGAAGGAGTCATTGAATGTTCGAAATACCGGTTCAATTGTTCGTCTTGTTTCATGACCATAATAGTAAGAGGCAAACTATTTTTTAAATAAAATTTGACGGATCGTCGTCCTCGCCGAGGCCGAGCCACCCCTGAATAAATTTTCGTAAACGCGCCCGCGCCCGATGCGCGCGGACTTTTACATTCGCTTCCGGTACTGACATCATCTCGGCGATCTCGCCAAAGGTAAAGCCAGAGTACTCGTGAAGCACGAACGTTTCCCGCTGATCGAACGGCAGTTTTGCAAGAGCTCGCACCATCAATGCTTGTATTTCGCGGCCTGAGGCCGCACTTGTCATTGGCTCCGTTAGTACGAATTCCCCTTGCTCCTGGCCTTCGAACACCTTATCCTCGATGCTATCTTCATGCAGTTCTGTGTGCAAGTGATTCAAGCAGAGATTCCTCGCGCTATGGAAAAGCAATCCACGAAAATGAGTGATGGAAGCATGCCGTTTGGTACGAAGTTCGAAGATCTTCGTCCAAATCTCCTGAAACGCATCTTCAGCGGCGGCTTCATTATGCATCATGCGCTTGCAGTAATAGAAAAGCGAATGCTCGTACTTCGCGTAAAGCTCGAGGAATGCTTCATCGCTTCCCGCAAGGAAAGCAAGTTTCTGAAGCTCATCGGGATCCACGTTCGATTTTGACGCAGAGAGTGGCGCGTCACCCGGCATGCCATGTGCCGTTGCCGCAGCGCGACCGGTTTGGCCCAGCGACGTGCCGGCAGCGCTGCTATTCGCTCTGCCAACCCCGGGAATGCCAAATCCTATCTTTGACGACCTTTGCATCTATTAGGAAGACCCGCGAAAACCCAAAAGGTTACAGCAGGTCACGATTTTTTACTATTTTTTATATCTGTTGCAACAAATAGCGGGTTTTGGGCCGATTTTGACGGTTTGCTCTGCGCAAACTTCCAACTAAAGAATCTCTAGTTAAGACGGGATACCCGTCCCCATAACGTCGAGGCCAATCATTTCACTGGAGATGACAAGAATAGGAATCGTGGAGCGAAGCGCCAAAAGCCTCATTTCTGTCATTCCCGCGGACGCACCATACACCCATCGGGTAAGGCGGTAGGATTCCCCTCACAAAGTTATTCTCTCCCGCCCCCAACTCACCCGAAAAGAGCCGCGCAATCTCCACGCCAAGCATATTCACAATGGATCGCGTTTTCCTAAGAAGTAGAAACCGGAACCATGAAGGGGTCTTGGTGTTCTCTTTTGCATGGATAGATCGTTCGAACAAATTCGCACGGAAGTTCTAGAATTGGACAGCGAGAGCCAGCGCCGGCTTGTAGAGGAGGTTGAAGAAAAACTTTCCGAAACCGAGACGGTATTTGATGACCAATGGAGGCGGGAGATCAAGCGACGGCTGGAACAACATCGCCGAGGTGAGGGAACCTATGTCACACCGGAAGCTTCCATTGCAAAAGGGAGGGCGATCATCGAAGAAGCTAAGCGCAAGCAGCAATGACGCTGCACCTTAGTTCCGAAGCAGAAGTTGATTATCTCGAGTCTGTGCTGTTCTATGTGACGGAGGAATCACCTCAATCGGCGGAACGCTTCACGAACGCACTAGAGAAGGCGTATGATGAGGTTCGTGAAGCCCCCTATCGTAATCGAGATGTGGAACTCGGCCTTAAGGAAAAGCGGGTGAAGGGATTTCCATTCGCTGTGCTTTATACCATCGAAGCAAACGAGGTTTATGTCCACGCGATCTATCATGACGATCGAAAGCGATCGAGGCTGAGCGAACGAATGTAATTCTATCGTAGTAACACCACCGGCAGCGTCTGAACGGTGGATGATCGGTCATCCACCTGCCCATTCATGCGGACGAGGCATTCATACACCCCATCGGGCAACACGGTAGGATTGCTCCACGAGAAGTTATGCTCTCCCGCACCCAACTCCCCCGAAAACAGCTGAGCTACCTCCACGCCAAGCATGTTCACAACAGATACCTCCGCATACCCGGCAGCTTGCGAGGTGAAGGTGATCTGGGTGGATTGAGAGAAGGGATTGGGGTAGATTTGTAAATTATTATCAAAGATTGGTGTATGCTGAACACCCAAATCCCCGACATCAAGCTTAAATACCGCATCAAAAGCACCAGCATAGGCAGTGTTCGTGTCTGTGAACGAAGTAAGGCCTACATACCTTTCTGAATCAATGGTGCTCTTTTGCCAACTATTTCCGCCATCTGAAGTGTAACCGAAAATAAAGGATGTCCCACTATGTGCTGTTGCAATGCCGTGAAGGGAATCTATAAAAGAGATGGAATTAAGCTGCCCACCAATCGGATATTCAGCGCCCACGATGGCCCATGTTAAACCGCTGTCTGTAGAATGTCTAAGGAATGCTCCGTCCGTGTACCATGCATTGTGTGGATCGGGATACGAAAGACAGTCAGCTTGGCCGTAACCAAAGTGATTAATATCGGTGGTTAGCGCCCAAGTCATTCCACTGTCGGTTGTACGCAAAATAAGTCCAACCAGATCTCCGCAAATTGCCAATCCGAGTTTTGGATTGCAAAACTTAATCTGATAGACATTATAACCATTCCCACCCGATTGACTATGTACGATACTCCAGCTTTTTCCTCCGTCGGAAGTTCGATACATTAAGAGTCCCTCTCCTCCCTCGAAACCAATGAGAGAGTCGACAAAATAAATACAATTACCATACGCCAGCGAATCACGGTTAGAATCGACCACCCACGTTTTGCCCGCATCGCTGGTATGGCACACAGCGGCTCCATTGCAAAACCAAATATGGTTTACATCCAAAAAACAGGAGGTGGACCCGAGTTCATAAGGAGGAGGGTAAATGTTCTCGGTCACGCGGGGATCGATCGGGATCGTATCCCATGATAAACCTCCGTCTAAAGTTACAGCCGTCACAGCGCCAATGCCTTCCGAACACACTACTCCGCTATCATTTCCAAAAAATCCCATCCCTGCTAATGGAAACCCGGATTGCAAAATGCAGTCGCAGGAATCAGTTTGATAGATTTTCGTCCACTGGCCATTCGCAATATCGCAAACAACCATCATGAAAATCAGCGTAATTGCAATATTTTTCACTTTAATTATAGAATAATGTTCTCGATCACCGAATCGTTTCCTGAATGGATCACGAGGAAATATGCACCGTTCCCGAAATTCCGAATGGGCAGCATGATCTATTCCTCGCAGTTTGGCGAGCGCGTAGGTCGAGCGTCCTCGCTCGAAAAGGCGGGTTAATTACTTTGTGCCATTGGATCGCCTGACACCTATGTCGAGCGGGGACGCTCGACCTACGCGCTCAAAACATATAGCCAACGCCGACCTTAAGCCCCCTTCGAAAGGTTAATGCAGAAGCGAGATAGATGTGCCCGTCGCTTATGCCAGAGTAACGGAAATCAGGTCCAAAGTCGAAATACCTTCTTGTAGTGACGAAGTACGAAGTATCACCTTCAGGAATACCCCACTGTTGGGAGCTTTTAAGCACCACAATACCGAGGTAAAAGGAATCAGGGAAAGCATTCCGGCATGAATTCCCAAAAATTGTTGGCCAGAATTCACGAATGGTGCTGGAATCTCGCCAATAGGAACATCAGCCCCTGTATTTACGGTTGAAAGAGGGGAATATGCTCCACCCTCCAACCCAGCATAAAAAGCGTGGAACCGCAGACCGGCTTCGATTCCCCACCCCAAACCACCCGGTCCAGCAATTCCACTCGCACCAAAGTATGGTGCAATGTTCCTTACCTGGGCAAAGCCTACACCTGTGATAGTCAGTAATGCGATTATCGATGATCCGACAATTACCAATCTTAGCATAGAAAAATATCGTTCAAAACATATATCCCAAGCCAAGCTTTAGCCCCCGCCGATAGGTGAGCGCGAAGGCAAGATACATGTGTCCGTTATCAATTCCGGCATAACGAACATCTGGACCAAAATCCCAAAAAGTTTTTGTCGATATTACCGCTTCTACTGAATTTGGCGTATCCCATATCTGGGAACTGAGAAGCACAACAATTCCTACAAATATAGAATCGCTCATGATATAACCGGCATGAATCCCACCATATTGCGCGCTTGAGATCGCAGTTGGAGGGGGTATCGAGCCAAAAGCGGGAAAAGAAGTTGACGAGGAAGTTGGCCATAGGTAATAAACTCCATATTCCAGACCAGCATAAAAAGGATAGAAGCGCAGACCGGCTTCGATACCCCACCCCACACCTCCCGGACCAGCACTGACGCTTCCACCAAGGTATGGAGCAGAGTTCCTTAGCTGAGCATTGCTTACTTCACTGATTGCAATCAATGCGATTAGATACCATCCGGCAATTACCAGTCTAAGCATATATCAATCTAAGGTTAAGCAATGATCTATTGGCTATAGCAACTCTGTAGGTATGGAGGTAACGGCATGACATTAAGTGATTGGTCCAGATCAGTTTCCGCCAATGCAATGTAGTTCCTCTTGCCTTGCCGAACGGGATTGTGGCGTAACTTTGTTGGTCGCTCCGGTTTGGAAGTAGCTCATTAAAGTTCAATGGATTGGAGATCGTCTCTCTGCAAACGAGAAGCTTTCCGAAGAGTTCGCTGTTGATCTCGATCCGAATGTAAGTTTGTGATGCGCCAATTACACAACCGATTGTCCGTTGCTATCCATTTCCAGAAGTGAGCCGAAGTGTAGCCTGCCATCAGTAATATTGATCGATCAGCAAAGAGATTAATATTTCCAGAGTTTTGTGGAACTCGGAAGTGATAAAGACCCGAAAAGTGAAGCGGGTTGGATGCTATGATTATTGACAAATCGGCGGCAACTGACCTCAAAACTCTACAGTTTATGAATTCCTAATGCAAAAAAAAATATGGGGAGGTGTCCAACTGGCGAAAATGGCTTGGAAACGAAGGGTTGCTTTGAAGCTCAGAAACGGAAGGAAAAGCGGCACCTAATTCCGTAGGAAGGCTAAGGACGGAATGCAGGGGATGAGCGTGTTGGAGCTATCCGCGCACCGGTTGCGTTTTACGGCTTCATTTTCAAAGCTTTTTTTACTTGTTACTTAGGTATTCTTTCGTTTTTCTCCTCACTGCACTCGGAGGGGGTTTCAATCCGTTAACCGCTCAAACTTCCAACCGAGTCAGCTCCAATTCCACTTCCACACCCGGAGGAGGCGTCAGAGTGGACACCGATCAGCACACCACGATGCTATCGAATTATTGGGCCGCTTCGAGCGTCGATCGCCGAGCCGAGCCGGGTGTTTTCGATCTCATCACCAATCTGCCAACCGACTGGCGCGATTGGGAAGTCGATAATTTCCAGCTTAAGTATTGGCCGCAAGTTTCTCTCATCGCGGTTTCAACTGCTGGACTGATTATTTACGATAATCAGCTTTGGAAACCGCTGGAAAAAGAATATAATAGTAACGATAACTTCCAATATATCTCCAATTTATTTGTGGATGTCGGCGATGGAAGGTTCCAGTTCGGGCTGGCCGTCCTCTTCGGCGGATATGGATTTATTGCCGACGATCAGCGGGCGATCCGCTGCGCATCGCAAGTCTGTGAAGTGATTCTCGCTTCCGGCGGTGTGGTGCAGCTACTGAAGCACGTCACAGGCCGGGAAAGCCCGATCGACATCACCTACGACCCCACGGGCCGCTGGGATTGGTTCCCCAATCAGATCCAATATTTCGATCACACCTCGCATTACGATGCGTTCCCATCCGGCCATCTCACGACCGTACTCGCCACGCTCACGGTGATCGCCAATAATTATCCGGAGCAAAAATGGATCAATCCAGTGGGCTATGCGGTGTGCGCGGGAGTGTCTGCAGGGCTTGTAGCGCAGAGCGTCCATTGGTGGAGCGATTTCCCGCTTGCGATCGCGCTGGGAATTGGCTTCGGCGATCTTTGTTCGCCTAATCCGAATGCGGATGTCAGCGTACCCGATCCGCCAAAGAAGGCCACCGGAGCGATCGAATCCACCGTTAACACACTGCTTGCGCAAACTACCATCGTTCCCACCATGCAGCCTGGCGGCGGCGGACTCGAAATGGTTGTGCGATTTTAATAGAAGGATCTATTTCGCCAGCACTTGATAGGAAACGGTTCCGTGCTTGTGCACTGCTTTGATGCGCGCTTTACTATTACCATCGGCTCGCAGATCGGCAAGGCGTTCCTCTGCATCGAATTCGCTGGAAGTTTGTAGCAGCGGATGGGCTGCCGAGGATCTTGCATGATGTGTTGGCGTGTGCTTCGGGGGATTGCTTGGAGCTGGACTCGTTGGAGGCCCAACCTCTGCTTCGGGTGGTAGCTGACCAGGGGGAACAGCCGTCGGTTGGAATGGCGGCGTTGGTTCATCTTCCGATGAATCACTCGGATTATTCTTGACAGTATCGGCAGGTTTTGGATGAGTCGGATTTACTGCTGTAGAAGTGCGGCTGCTACGTTGCTGAAAATATCCTTGATTGATCGAGAAAGCAATTCCAAGCCCGATCAGCAGAATGGCGAAAATGATCGCAAGCGCACCTCCACTAAGCGGTTGCGGCCGCGATTGTGACGCGGGTGGAATAATCGGCGCGGGGTTTGCTTCGGCTGCCGGCATCGCAGCGGCAGGTCTCGCTGCCGGCAAAACCACTGATGGGGGAGGAGGTGCTCCGCCGGAATACTCAGCGTGCGTTTGGGTAAGCAGATGCTCGATGTCCGCGCGGGTCATGCCGAACCGCTCAGCCAGTTTGGCTGCTCGTTCACTTTGTGATGATTGGTTGGGACTCTCCGCCATAGTCGAAAATAGAAACGGAGAGGGTTTCTAGTATAGTTCGAAGCACTGAGATTGCCTTTTAGAACAGATACCGTACCGTCGCCCAGATCGAGCGCGGTTTTTCAGGATATCCCGGCCAAAAATCGCTCGCTCCTCCAAGAATATTCTCGATACTGCCGGTTAATTCAACTGCGCGCGAAAGTTCAGCATCCACCTTCAGATCGAGGAACGTGAATGTTTCTCCCGTCCGAGAAATGACCTGCAATGCAAGCGATGGTTGTACATGATCCCAGATCGAATTCAAATGGTAATTGGCATCGAACTTGAAACTTGGTTCGAACGGAATCGCTCCGCCGGTTGCAAGGTTCGCAGATGAACATTCGACCGATCCAGAGATCACATCATGAGCAAACACAAGGAGATTCCCAGCAACAGTGAGTTTGAATCGATGAGTGCTCTCCGGTGTAACCGTGAATGAATTGGTATCCTTCACCGTCGATTCCATGAAGATCGGCTCGTGATCGCGAGTAACATACCGCGCTTCGAAGCGAACTTCGTCATCCGGCGAGAGTATATAATTCCAATAAGCCGCAATGTTGATTTTATCCATTACCACGGAACGGCCATCTACAGGCGCTGTAATATCTGTATTGTTCTGCTTGGATTGGAGCACCAATTCCGGAGCATAAAATGGATTCTGCGATGTTAATTCTCGTAATGAAGCAAGTTGAACCTGCGGCTCGAAATTCACACCGAGCGTGCTTACTGGGTTCAACAGCATTTGCCCACGCAGCACCGGCAAGAGTGATGAATAGGTCGAACCATCCACGCCGCTGCCACCCAGATATTCCGCACCGGCATACCACTCGATATTTCCATGGTTACGCTCACCAATAAGGGCTTTCCCCGACTGCGCATGGATCTGCGTGCTGCCCACTCCAAATAAGCTTGCGCCAGGAAGTGTATCTGAAAAAAGCGAGGCCAGTGAATAGTTACCATCCACAATAACACGAATATTGTTAAGATCAAAGCGTGTACCTATCGCCATATCCTGGGATGCTTCCGTGATTCCGGAAGAAAGCCCATCACTCAACTCATGATCTACAAAGCTGGCGTCATAATGTAACCGGTTGGAAATATCTCCATTGAAGGAAGCAAGCCCAGTAAATTGCGATAGCGCGTGATCGTTCGTGGAGATATTATTGGTAGCGACATTCTTAACCCCATATCCAGCCTGAATATTCAGATCCTGGGAATGATAAGCGTCGAGCGCCGGGTCAGCGCCAAGCTGCGAATTTAGCGAAGCAACTAGATTTCCCCCGTTGTGAATTGCCGATTGCGAAGCTGCAAACGATTGGTAAGCTCCGGATACATTCATTACGGATCGATCGGAGAGTGTTTGCGAGAACCATCCCGCCAACCGCGGCAGCGCCACGTTGCCGCCACCAGCTTCGATAAAGGATTCTGACCGCGATTGCGGCTGCATCGGCATGGGTATCGGCGATTGGTCGAAATACGGTAAGTTCTCACGTGTGACGGGATTCATATTCTCCACCAAAGTGGAATCGAAGGAGATGGA
Organism: Ignavibacteriota bacterium; assembly: GCA_963736195.1. Classification (GTDB taxonomy): domain Bacteria; phylum Bacteroidota; class Ignavibacteria; order Palsa-1295; family Palsa-1295; genus PALSA-1295. The sequence continues at coordinate 1,460,724 of CAVTNP010000004.1, read as the reverse complement.
ACGGAAATCCGTCTCCATTACAAGGCTCGAAGGGTAGTTGTACTGTACGTGTGAACCCAACCGAGTGATTTCCGGAATCTCGACCAGCTCAGAATCCAGCCATTCCTTATGTGGTAACGATACAGCTGTATCGATCATGTTGATCGCCGAATCCGCATATTCGCGCGATACGGAGTCATTAAAATGTTCACGCTCCAGATCCATAGCGTGCAGCGTATCGTGATATACCAGTGTGCGATTTTTCTGCGCGCGGTGAAGCTCGGCAACGATCGATGGCGGTAACGGCCGCTGCGCCTTCAGCAAAGAAGAATCCGCTTGAGGATCGGGAATGCTTTGCGAACGTGATGCCGATGCTAAGAACAGCATCGCCGCTATCAGGATCTGCTTCACTCGCTCGCTCCTTTCTTGTGCTTTCTTTTTGCTGGCGGCAGAAGCGTATCGAGGAGTGACTTTGCGTTTTCACGTTCGTATTCGGGCAAAGGATGGGTTGCAAGAAGTTCCCGTAACTCACGAATTGCCTCTGCCTTCCGTGCCAGGTGTACATTCGCTCGAGCGAGATCGAACAGCGCTCGTCGGTCCAGTTCCGGTGACAATTGGAAGTCTCGGCGCGCTTTACCTAATGCTTCCACTGCCTTGGTCCAACTTCCTGCAACGTAATAGCTGTCACCGATCCGGAACGCCGCTTCGCCGCCAAGCGCGTCGCTATGGTGGGAATTCATAACCGTTGCAAAAACAGATCTTGCGCTGTCGCGATCACGTTGCGCATCGAGTAACTCACCAGCTCGGAGCGCTCCGCGCGCACTTATGCTTGCCTCGATCGGGTAAATCGTAGAAAGCACGAGCAGAACATGGATCGCAGAATCGGATTTTTTCTTTTCAGCGAGCATTTGACCATATTCGAACATTGCTTCCGGCGCCGCATCGTAAGAATAATATCGATCCTGATATGCCGAAAGGAAATCGCCTGATGCGCGCTCGAACTGCTTGCTATCGCGCATGATACGCGCACGATCAAGATATGCTCCCGCTGCAACATCGAGGGAAGGATACCGTGCGATCACGCTATCGAGCTGTGCGATAGCCGCAGTGGTATCCTCCGTTCGAACTTCTGCTTCAGCAACATACAGCTCGGCTTGCGGACGCTCCGGTCGGGATGGATACTCAGAAATGAAAGACCGAAACGTAGCAAGCGCGCGTGCTGGATCGTGCTGTTTCATCTGGAACTGACCTGCTCTGAACAACACCACGGGGTCGATCGGATTATCCGGGTTCCGTGCAACGAAGGAGTCGGCAACGGCCAATGCCTCGGGAATTTGATCCAGCTCCGCCAGGGCATCCTGCAATGCAAAAAGCGCCGGGCCAGCTTCTTTGGAGCGTGGATAGTCATGAACCACTCGCTCATAGTAGTGAAGAGAACCGGGTGCGTCACCACGACGAACACGCTCGACACCGGCCACATACAGCGCACGTGGAGCAAGTGCTGAATTCTGATATTTGCTGACGATCTTGCCGACCATCTCTTCGGCAGCATCATTTTGGTTGATCGAATACGCGGAAAGTGCGTAATCAAAACTCGCGAGATCGACGATATCGCTTTGAGGATACTTTCGAATAAGATATTCGAACGCGTTCATGGCGCTGCGCTCGGAATCGATCTTCATACGGGTAACGCCAAGCATGAGCGTCGCGCGCGTTGTTCGAACCGGATTGAATCCCGGACGGTCGGTCGCAAGATTGTAGAGCTTATTCGCTTGCTTTAGATCGCCAAGTGCATAGTAAGAATCCCCGGCGTGTGCCAACGCATCATACGCATAGCGGCTGATGGAATCCAGCGTTAGCACACTTTGGAATTCCGCCTCGGCGTGAGCAAAATCATTTTTATCAAAAAGGCTCCAGGCGTAGGAATACTCCGCATCTTCCTTGCGACCGCTTTCGGGATATTCCGATAGAAGACGCGAATACGTTACACATGCGGAATCGTACGCGCCCGCTCGAAAGAATGCCCTCCCGAGCCAGAAGAGCGCCTCATCCGTGCGACCAAGAATATGCTCGTGTGCCTGATCGAGATAGGTAGCGAGTTCATCTGCAGCGTCGCTCCAGTTTCCCATCGGAATGAGCGACAGCCCGCGCTCCAGATGTGCCGTTGCGCGAATTGCGGTATCCCGCATCGGGAGATTTGCAAAGGCATTCAATAAATATTCTTCGGCGCGCTCATAATCGTTCTTGCGATACGCAAGCTCACCGAGCATGAATGAAGCATAGCCTCCGCGCACGCTATGCTCCTTCGCAACAGGCTGCAACAGCGTTGCAGCAGCATAGCTATGTTCCACAAATCGGATCAGCGCAAGTTGATAAATGGCTCTATCGCTATAGAGCATCGAGCGGTCGAAAGTTAACTTTTCCAGTGCATCTGCAGCTTCATCCAACATTCCCGCTCGTGCTAATGCTACGCCGGAATAATATCGCGCTCGCTCGGGGAAATCATTGTAGATAAAAAACGTGGTATCGACAGTACTCTTCCCGAGCACCGCACGATCTGCGACCGGTGCTTGCGGAGTTCCATCAGTCCCGGCATTGGTCCCATTCGACAGTGAATCATTCAAGAAGGGATCGAAATAGAGCCCCTGTTCACGAAGTGGCATCGTCGATTCGCGAAGCATTACATCATGTCTGCGGCTGGTATCTGCAACCGTCAGCTCGAGGAAAGCGGCGGAAGCATCCTGATATTTCCCGCGCTGAAACAGCGACCATCCCTTTTCGAAACGCAGTGCATCCGATATGAATCGCGCTTGTTCGAGCAGTGATGATCCCCTGATCGAATCTTTCGAATTGTCGATCAACTCATTTCCCTTCGCCAATATTGCTGTAGCCTGCTCATATTGCCCCAACTCGCTCAAAGCACTCCCGCGCAGCAGATCGACTTCACTCATATAAAATGGCGAGACCAGCTGTTTGGGATTGTCATTGGCGGAATCAGCGAATGGAGCATCAAATCCCAGGATTCGTTCCTGGGTCGCTCCTCCAGCATGCATCTGATCGAGAATTGGTGAGCTATATTGAAGATCGCGAGCAGAAGTGCGGATGATATGCTGCGTCTGATGAAATAAGGAATCCGCTTCATTCATTGTTACGAGCACCGCACTAAAGTTCTTCTCAGCACGCTGCACAGCGCCGAGCCGAAGCAGCGAAAGCAATCGGAGCGGGCTTTCTGCATAAGCCGATGCAGCATGAAAATTTGTATCCGCCTCACCGTGGCGCTTCTCCCGCTCAAAGAGTTCCGCAATGCGAAAGTGGATGAGAGCACTGAATCGTGAGTCAGTCGATTTCCCGATCGCCAACCGATACTCGGCCTCTGACGGCACAAATTCATCCAGTGCACGATAACCCTCTGCTTTCCAAAAATGAATTTCAGTCTGAATTATCGAAGTGACTGCACCCGTCGAAGTAAGATCATTCAATCGCGCCAGACCAGACTCAACATCATTCCTGCTAAGCGGTGTGTGTGCGTAAAACTCCAGCGTGCCTAACAAGGCGGCATTCGCTTCGATACGGCTTCCAATTGGAGCTTTCGCAAGCGATCCATCTATTCGCGATTCATCGGCGAATGGCAGATCTCGGTCGTAGGCAGCAAGCGAGCGAAAGAGATCGAGGGAAAGCAGTGGGTCATTCAGCGCATAGTCAGTCCGATCAACATCTTGCATCCTTGCGAGCTCATCCGCGCTTAGGCTCTCAAGACCTTGCTTACGAAATTCACTGAGTGCATGTACCGCGTTTTCTTCTATCGGTGGCTGAAAAACTGCAGAACGAGCATTGAACGAGGGCAGCAATGGTTGGCACTGGCCAGAACAAGTAATAAGCAGGAGAGCAATAATGCTCACCAAAAAAACAATTGCGGCGGATGTGCGGGGGATCAAGAGTCCGAAATTGATGCGGTAAATAATATTGACGAAACAACCGACCGAGCGCAAAAATCAGTTCATAATATTTGTGCGCAACTGCAAACGTCATCGTGAGCAGAGCAATTCGACCGGAGGGAGAATTGCGGAGTCGAAGGATGACATAGATTTGATCATCACAAATACAAAAGTATCTCTTCCAGCCGATGAATGATCCTCGTCGCTCTCGGAATCTCTTCACCAGCTGAACGATCATGCGCAGAGTGTTCCGTTACAAGATATGCCGTCTTCGTGCCGGCGCGAGTGCCAGCTTCGATGTCGGACATCGAATCGCCGATCATCCAGCTATTTGCGAGATCGATATTCCATTTTTCGGCAGCTTCAAGAATCATTGTGGGCGAAGGCTTCCGGCGAGCAGAGGATTTATCGGCATCCGTGCAATAAAAGATGTCGTCGAACATTACTCCGGCCTCGCGTTCCATTGCGCGTTGCAGTTCTTCATGCACGACATGTAACTGCGCCTCGGACATTATTCCTAACCCCACACCGCGCTGATTGGTAATAATTATTGCGAGATACCCGCGCCGTTTTACTTCCCGTAGCGTCTGGGCCACACCATCGGCTAGCTCAAATTCATTCCAGTGCCGCACATAGCCGCCAAGAATGCGCGCATTGATCACGCCATCGCGATCGAAAAATATGGCGTGCTCGAGGGCGGGGCGGGGCTCCGGGTTTTGAAGTCCGGGATGGGATTTGGAATTCACGTCTGAATAACAACTCCGGAAGTGATTACATTAGTAGAGAGTAAAAAAAATCGTATCTTTGTAAACATCCAAGCGCCTATTTTTATGAAAAAACGAATCTGTTCTTCTGCTATAATGATTTTTGTCACGTTTTCCGCCTTCTCTGCCGGCGCGCAGGAGATGCTGCTCGGCGCCAGGATCGGCGCGAACCTCGCAAATGAATCGCGGGATTCAGTGCCCTCGGGCTTCTCTAATGCCAGTAATGCCGGAATATTGGCCGGTCTTCAATTCGATTATTGGTTCAGCGACATGTGGGGATTAAGCGCGCAGGCATTATACGATCAGAAGGGAACGGATGAGAATGTTAACCAGACTGCGGGAATTGTTTCAACATCCGCCTCAGATAATATAACCCTCAATTATCTTGAAATACCTATACTGCTTAAATTGCGTTTCGGGACGGGGCGCATTCGCCCCTATGTGTTTGCTGGGCCAAGCTTTGGATTTTTCTTGTCTGGAAGCGATACGAGGGAAAGTTCGTCTTCGGGAGGGGTGATCATCCCAACTAATTCTGATACAACCATATCGATTCCTTCTTCCTCCGTAAAAACGCTCGATATTTCAGGAGTCTTTGGCGCGGGTCTTTCGATTAAGCTAAACTCCGGTCACCTTCTATTCCTCGATGCGGCTTATGCTCTGGGATTAGTTGACATCTTCAACACGCAAAACGGGAGTAACACAATGGCCGAATCCCGCGACATCCGTATTGCAGCAGGCATTTTGTTCCCGTTGAATTAATATTGCAATTCCTCGTCCATTCGACGACGTGGGTTAGACGGAATGTTTCAGGGAAATCAATGAAATAGTTAGGTATTCATTTATGCCCTGTAACTTGCGGAATCTTCGACCGTCACATCCAGTGCATTCTTTGTTCTCAATGACCAATTTTCGCTGTGTTTATTTCATGAAGGGAATACTTGGTTCTTTAAGTATCTTGAGCATCATCACATGCTCAGCTTTGAACGTCAATGCGCAGCAAATGTATCTTGGAGCAAGAATCGGCGCGAACCTGGCGAATCAAACAACGGAATCACTTTTCTCAGGTACATCCCTTGGAATAAGCCCCGGCCTTCTTATCGGGAGCCAATTCGATTATTGGTTCGATAGTTCGGAGGCCTTGTGCGCCCAAATATTGTATTACCAAAGAGGAGCCAAGGAGTCTTTTGGAGAATCAGGTACAGACTTTTCCGACTTTGGCACAAATGAACTAATGTTCAATTACCTTGAAATACCAATTTTCGTTAAAGTTACGTTCGGAACAGGGAACATTAGACCTTATATCTTTGCTGGACCAAGCATTGGGTTCTTCTTGTCTGGGAGCCAGAGGATCAATAGCACGATTTCAGTCAACGGCAATTCCACAACCACCGATAGCACCAAATCCGTAGCTGACTCCACAGTTAAATCGCCCGACATCTCCGCAGTGTTCGGTGCAGGTATTTCCGTCATGCTAAGCTCCGGTCAAATACTGTTTCTCGACGCAGGGTATGCCCTGGGTTTAGTCAATATCTACGATGGCAGTAACACGACAAACTCCCGCGATATTCGCATTGCCGCCGGAATTCTGTTCCCGCTGAATTAATTCGCAATTGTTATGAGAGCACCTCTTGACTATTTGGTCATTTTAAGCATCGTTGCCTGCTACGTACCGGACGCCAACGCGCAGCAAAAGTACATCGGCATAACCTTCGGAGGCAATTTCGCAAACGAATCGCTCGAGTCGCAGCCGGGCGGTGTCTCGCTCTCCGATCGGTTAGGTGTTCTCGCAGGAATACAATTCGAGCGATGGTTCAGCCCCCAGTGGGGTCTAAGCGAGCAGTTAGTGTATGCTCAAGGGGGCCGCAACGCGGATATTAACGGAGCCGGGACTGGAATCTTTTATGGATTTACTACAACGGGTAATGAAACCATCGCAACCCGTAGCGTTGATCTTGATCTGCTCTTGAAAAAAACGATATGGGGTAATAATGTTATTCGAACTTACGCATTTGCGGGGCCGGGCGTGGGTATTTTTTTATCGGGCAGCGATCATTTAAATATCACAATATCCCAGAAAGGGATCTCGCCCTATGGACTCGATACGACGTATTCGATGGATTCCACGGTGAGTGCATTAGATTTTTCCGTTGTGATCGGCGTGGGAGTTTCTTTAAAATTAAATTCAGGACTGATGTTCTTTTGCGATGCCAGTTATTGGTATGGACTCACGAATATTTTCGAGTCCTACGGCGGCGCGACGTACACGCGCGACATTCGTATCGCTGCCGGCATACTGTTCCCGATCAACTTACCCAGTCTATTTTGACTGCTCCAGCGATTCGAAATATTTGCGGATGAGCGCGTTGTAGTCCGGGGTGAAGCCATTCACTTTGGCATTCAGTAACTCTTCCTGCAATTCCTTTTGCATTTCTGGCGATTTTAGATCGAGATCGCGCGGCGATGCACGGACAACATCCTCACCCGGCTTCGATTCGCGTTCCTGATCCTTATCGCGCTCGTGAACAGAATGCTCGGCTTGCAGCAAGCGCGATAGAATACGTTCCTGCCGTTGGATCGTCTCTGGCTTCACTCCATAGGATTTCATATCTCCGATGGATTGCTGCATGTCATCCGCGATCTTGCGAAGCTCTTCCGCTGATTGGTGAATCCCAGTCTGCGCCTTGCTTTGCTCGTCGGCCATTTCATCGATGGATTTTTTCACGGCTTGCTGCTGTGCTGCGAGCCTGCTGATCTCCGCCTGCTGGCGTTGAAGCTCTTTCTCAGCATTCTGCGCGCCGCCGCCGCCTTTACCGGACATCATGGACTGCATCTGATCGTTCAATTGCTCCTGCTGCTGCGCGAGCTTGTTGATCTGGCTGATGAATTGTTGCAGCGCACCCTGGCCTTCTCCGCCGCCGGAACCCGGTGTTTGTCCTTCCTGGCCTTCGGAGCCGGAACCATCCTCGCCATCCTGCCCCTCGCCACCGGAACCGTTCGATCCACTAGAACCGGATTGTCCCTGTTTCCCAAGTTTGGAAGCAGCCTTCTGGAATGCGCTGGAAGCCTGGTTGAGCGCGGTCATCGCCTGCTGGGCATTCTGTGAGGAACTTTGCTGATTGCGGCTGGTCATCGCGTCTTCTGCTTGCTGCATATCCGCGAAAGCTTCTCCCATTTCCTTGCCCATTTCGGGCGTTACGTCAGTAGATTTCTGAGCAAGCTGCATCGCCTTCGAAGCGGTCTGGCCGAGTTCATCCTTCTTCTCGGATTGTTGTTCAGCAAGATCGCGGAACACGTTCGAATTTGGCTGCGCCTCTTTCGATTCATCCTTCAATTGCTCCTCGGACTGCGAAAGCCGATTGAGATCGTTCTCGATCTGCTTCATTTCGCGGATCGTAGCCTGCCGTTGTGTTTCCGACATTTTGCGCTTCAAATCTGCAAGTTTTTGCTTCGCATTCTTCATTTTCTTCGAAGCACTCTGTGCGGACTGTGCACCTTTCTGCATGTTACCTTGCTGCATGGATTGCTCGGCGTCTTGCATATCCTGATCGGTTGAAGGATCGCTGAGCGCTTCGGCAGCAGCCTTTGTTTCTTCGGGCGCTTGCATGCTTTCTGGAAGTTTTTTCATTTGCTGCACAACATCCTTCATTTGCTCGCGCATCCGGTCAAGCTCTTTTTGCGCATCGGCTTGTTTGCGGGCTTCTGCAGCTTTTTCATCAGGCGTCATTTGCCGGCCTGACTCAAGTTTCTGGTGCGCTTCATCTGCTGCTTTTTGTTCCTGATTTGCAAGCTCGCTCGATGATTTCATCAATTCATCGACTTTCTGTTCGGCTTGGATCTTTTTCAGAATATTCTCCGTCCGTTCGATGGATTTGCGAAACTGATCTTCGTTCAGCTTCATATTCTGCATCGCTTGTTCAAACTTTTTCGGGTCGATGTTCTTCTGCATTGCCTGCTGAAGATCAGCCATCGCTTTCTTGAGTTCCGGCGAATCGATCTGTTTGAACAGATCCTGCAACTCCTGGTATTTCTTCATCGTCTCCGGAGATAGTGCGTTCTGCTGCTCCATCGACTGCGTCATTTCCTGCAGATCCTTCGCGACCTTATCGATGCGATCGTTCAATTGATTTTGCCGATCGAGCATTTGCTGCATATCCTTTTGTTTGGAGAAATCCTGTTCCTGCTTTGCAAGATCGCTCGATTTCAATTGCTTCATTTCATCGAGTGTCGCATCGACCTTTTTCTGAAGCTCCTGGGCCTCCTGCTTGATCTCGTTCATGTCGCGCTGAGCTTTGTTATCCTCCTCGTCGGCGTGTTTGAAGATCTCCTCCACCGATGGCACGCGCAGCGTGTATTCCGATGTGCGCGCAGATTTCGGGCCGGTAACGGCATCGTTATCCGTCACTTCCATTACGAAGGATACTTCATCCTCCGGGCCGATCGAAAGCGGAGTAAGGTTCCAAATATAGGGCACGTCCAGTTCCTGCGTGTTGTAGTTCGAAAGCGGAACAGGAAGCCAGGAGTACGAGGTATCGACCTTCAAATATTTCGACTTCGAAATCCGATAGCCAAGCCGCACGCCCCGGAACCCGAAATCATCACGGATGCGGGCCAGCATATCGATTCGAAGATTATCCGGAAGTGCAGTACTCGATGAAGAAGGCTCGATGAGCACGATCTCTGGTTGTTGATCTTTCGTGATCGTAACGGCATATTCAATCGGATGCTCGCTCGTTACCGAATCACGATCCAACAGCTCGATATGATAACTACCGGACTGCATAAACGTCACGGTGCCCGTCGCAATCGAATCCGCGATGGAGAGTGGATATTTTTTGTAAACCGTATCCTTCCCTTTCATACCGGTATCAGCAGCAAAGAAGAGAACGCTCGCGTTAAGAAGCGATTTGGATGCAACGATTCGAAACACTCCGCGCGTACCGGTCACGCCGGAAATATCGCCAATGTTTTCGGTTAAAGAAATTGGCTTTTGGCGGGTGTATGCGGGTGGATCGACTTCTACATTCAGCGAGCGAACGATAGGATGATCCAAAACGGAGATCTTGTACTGCTGGGACTCAATATCTCGCGCTTCTGCGAAATACTCGATGGGATGCTGAGCATGGATCGCATAAGAAAATCCCAGCTTGCTTCCTAGCGCTGCTGCGTGAACGGAGTCCATTGCCGAAGTGCTTAGGGATATTGCATCGAAATCCTTTTGCCCTTCTTCGCGAGTTCGCAATTGAATATGCTTAAGTTGCTCTCCTCGCGTTGCGATCCAGACGATCACGGAATCGCCGCGCATCACATGGACATCACCCGGCAATATCACAAATGTGAAAGGAGCTGGCTTCTGATAAAATGTACGAAAATGCTCCAGGCGTGAACTCGCGGCAAGCATTTCATCCCGAGCACCAATAAAAAATGCCGCGCCGACAATAAGACTCAGAAAAAAAAGTAGGAGCGAGCGCCTCAGCGGACGTTCATCAACAATAGCGTTAAAATCGACCTGTTTCACCTCTCCGTAGGCGCTCTGAAACGCGGCGATCGCAAATTGCGACGAGCCCAAGGATGTGTAGCCGTCGGCCATCGAGAGCGTCGAAGTGATCGGCCTCATTAGTTGCAAAACATTCACGAGCCGGTCGCTCACCGTCGGGTAGTGTTGGCCAATTTTCAGCGCAAGTTCATCGTCCGTAGAACGTGGACGAATTCCTAATCGCACGAGAAGCGGTGGCAATGTAAAGCCGATGAATCCGGTTAAGGCGAGCGCAAACGCTGCACAGAATATCCATGTTCGGCCTGCGATCGGAAAATGGCCGAGCATCTCCAAAACGATCGCAACAAGCGCGACAAGCACTACCGAAGTCATACCGCTGGAAATTCCTACGCCAAGCGCAACCGACTCCCGCCGCCGACGAAGCGCAGAAAGACGTGAGAGAAGTTCGGTGTAAAGCTCTTGTGGCAAGTTGGATATTAAGGTCGTGACCATCGACCGTACGAAACTAACTCGCTACCTGTTTCTGACGTTCCGTTGTTTGAACCCGTATATTTGCAGTAATGAACATTGATCTACTTGAACCAGGCGCCCCTCCAAGCCTGAACGTCTTAGTTATCGCCTATTATTTTCCCCCGATGGGGCTTTCAGGCGTGCAGAGAACTATGAAGTTCGTAAAGTACCTGCCGGATTTTGGCTGGCGCCCCATCGTACTCACCGCCGGCGAGACGCCATACTACGCCCATGATGATTCGCTCCTCGAAGAATTGAACCCGCTAATGGATTCCGGCTATGCTCGCATCGTGCGCACCAAAGAAGGTGGCGCTCCCGGAGCGAACTTCGCAAAAAGAGAGGGAAAATCTCTGAAGCTTCCGACAGCTCGCTATCAGCGACTCCGCTCCAAACTTATCCAAACCATCTACCAACCGGATAGCCGGATAAAATGGAAATCTCCAGCACTGGAGGCCGCAGAGGAGATCTTCGCTGAAGAGCGTATCGATGCCATTCTTGCAACCGCGCCGCCCTACACCGATTTTCTGATCGCGAGAGAGCTTTCCAGGCGTCATAATGTGCCTTTCCTTATGGATTATCGCGATGCCTGGGTTTCGAATCCTGTACTGAATTTTTACGCTACCCCGTTTCATAAGGCGTATGCCAGAAAACTCGAGGACAGTTGCCTTCGCGCTTCAAACGCGATCACCGTTGCGAGCCGCGCGATGAAAGAAGTTCTGCTCAAGAACTATAATTTCCTGGGCCATGAAGAGGTGACGATCATTTCACATGGCTTCGATCCGGAAGATCTGGATCGGGCAGCCAGCATGGTCGATAAATATCGCAGTCCGGAAAAATTCCGAATGACCTACGGCGGAGCATTCTATGTTGGGCGCTCGCCCATACCCTTTTTCGAAGGGGCGAGACTCGCTATGCAGCAAGAGCCAGATCTACAAAACGATCTCGAACTTGTATTCGCAGGTATCTTGCAGAACGAATATGTTCGCGCTGCGCAAAAAATGGGACTCGAAAACAACGTGATCACCACCGGATACTTGCCTCATATTGAGGATCTTGCCCTTCTTCTTGCAAGCGATGTTTTGTGGATGACCATGTCGGACACCATCAGTGCGCCGGGCAAGCTCTATGAATATTTTGGAACCCATAAAACTGTCCTTGGCCTGGTGCCACCGGGAAGCCAGGCGGAAAAATTGCTGAATGACTACGGTGCCGGCATCTCCATTGCCCCGAAGGACTCGCATACGATTGCAGAAACAATACTCGATCTTTACAGGAAGTGGCGTAAGTCGATGCTTCCGAGAAACATCAATATTCCATTCGTCGAATCGTTCGACCGCAGAGCCCTCACGAAAGAAATGGCCCGCCAGTTGGGATTGATGCTGAGGCCATAAAGAACTTCTGGACTCGCACCGCGTGACAAATCGCGAGTCCGCTTTGGCAACATTGGAGCCATGCGCCCGTATTGGCTGTTTGAAATCGCCAATGAACATTCTTTACCGCATCTTTTCTATCGCAGCTGTACTGCTGTTGGTTCTGCCACAGCTTGGTTTTTCGCAGCATTTGGTCAATACTGCAACGGAGCCTCCTCCAAGCAAAGTTGGGCCTGCTGAAAAACTGTTTCATCCGGCGGAAGTCGAGCTGGATACGATCTACCAACTCGATCAAGCGCGTGCGATCAAACGAATGGATGCCACGCCCGATGGCTCTCATTGGTACGTGGTCGATGAATTTGCGCATTGGCAGTACATTACGATCGATGGGCGTACGTTTCCGGATCGCTATCACGAGATCTCCGCAACAGGTACGCGCCTCAGCCCTCATGGCGATCACCTAATCTGGACTGGATTGATGCATGCCTTCACCACCAAAGGCTTCGATTCTACCATGGCCTATGTTTACCGCGATACCTCACTGCTGCTCAAAGGTGTTGGCGATTACCCTCAGATAGAATTTTCTAAGAGCGGTAACCATTGGGCCGAAGTTCTGCCGCGAGCATTCACCGAGCAACCCGGCGACCGCGATCTTATTATCGTCGATGGACGAATTGTGAGCAAGAACAATCCCATACCTCGGCAATTTTCTTTTTCGGATGACGAACAGCATTGGGCGTATCGATCCACCGATCTCCTTCACGAAAATCTCGTCACCGATCGCACGGAAACCGCGAAGCTGCTTTACCAGTGGCCATATCCTTCAAAAACTTCCACGTACGATGCGACCATCTGGCGCTACACTCCGGATGTGAGTTGGAACCACAAAAAACTCGAAGGACGCGATTACGATTTCGATTTCACGAATGTCGCGAGGATGAACAAGACCGCGTATTCTTCACTCTCCGGCGATACCGCGCGTATGTACGTCAATTTCAAAGGGCATAATCAGGGGCTGTATCGATGGGCGGCTCAGTTTCTGATGGACGATTCCGGTCAGCACCTCGCGTACTTCGCATGCGACCCAGCCATCACAAATAAAGACCAGGATGAACGCCGCGCCGTCGTTGTGTATGATGGCGAGGTCTATGCCGGACCGTTCCCCGGAGTAATCCTTTTGTTCATGAGCCCGAGTGGAAAGCATGTTGCGTATTCGCTGAGCCTCGAATCCGCAAAATTTTATCTCGATAAATCGGTCATTGCAAAAACCAGTGGCATCCTGGACGCTGCCTGGTCGCCGGATGAATCCAAGCTTGCGTTCATTGCCGTCGGAAGCCACGGGAAGCATTTTGTCGTTGCCGATGGTAAACGCTCACCGATGTTCGAACAAATCGGCCAGATCGGCTGGAGTGCCGATGGCAAGTTTGTGGAGTTCACTGCAATCACCAATGGAAGAGTAGTGAAGGTTCGCCAAGCGGCATAAGTCACGGATTAATTATGAAGGATGCATTATGAAGTCGATCCTGACCGGCGGTGTTCTTCTCGCGCTTGCGTTGGTTCGTCCGAGCTTCGCCGATCCCAACCTTTCACCGCCGCGGCCTGCGTTTGCCGGACTCCACATTGGGATGACGGATGATTCCGCGTACCTCATCATGCGGCGCATTGCGCTTCGGCGCGACACGCTTTCTGTGGATGGCCCAGTTGATTCGCTCACTCTGCTGGAATCCGATTCTGTCCGGATCTTCGGACAGCCGGCATACCTGCAATTGCAGTTCGCTCACCATAAGGTGCGAACGATCGTCATTAATTGGTATGCGCTTGGCGGCGATGGATATACCGGCCTGCGCGATGTGCTGCTCTCCTATTTGGAACGCTATTTCGGTCATGGCATTGTCTTTACCGATGAAACCCTCGCGTACCACCGATGGGAAACCGAAGATGGCACCAGCGAAGTATCGCACTCCGATAAATACCTGCGCATTTTCCTAAAGCTGGGCAAACCGAGATAAATGTAGCCTCAGGTCAAACGGAGCAATCCCCCTCCCATAGAAGGAGGGGGAATAATTCTGTGTACTCCATTATTTATTGCTGGTTATTCTTTCACCAAATTAACGGATTGCGCTTCGCCGTAGGCGGTTTGGATGCGCGCGAAGTAGGTGCCCGACGGCAACCCTGCCAGCGATAAGGGAACCGATTTATTCCCCGGCTCGAACAATCCTTCAAACCCGGGCCCCGGACCCCGGTTCCCGGAACCCGAAACAAGATGCCCGAGCACATCGAAAAGCTCTATTTTTACATACGCCTCCTGGCTGATGCCGAACGAGATTACCGTTCCCTCGCCCGTGGGGTTGGGATACGCGGTGGGGTTGGAGATAATGCCCGGCTGCGGCGTTTCGCTAACGCTTGCATAGAGAAAATGCCGTGCAAGAAGCGTATCGAGGCCAAGTGAAGCAAGAGAAGGTAGTGTAGTATCAAGTGGCACAGTCGTGTCGTTCAGCCATGTCTCATACTGCGAAATACGAGTGTCATTGAATTGGTTTTCGAGAATTGGAGTGTCGCATGTTGTGTTCTCAATTTCCCATCGGGCAAGGGCAAGTTGTCTGTTCTGTTCCGCCCACAATAACGTTTCCGTAGTGTCACTTGGAGAATTGAATGTTGCTCCGATCGCATCAAGACAGGCGCAGAAATAGGACGGGTTCGTCGTGTTTAGATAGAGTACTGATTCGAGCCACTGCCGGCCCTCGAGCCAGAGGGAGGAATCAGCCGTTGCAAGCGGCTGAAGGGCGGCGCTGAACTCTTGAAACATCGATGGTGCCCAATAATTGTTATAGCAGGTCTCGATGAATTTCTTCGTGCTGTCGTATAGTTGCTGCCATTGCGAACCCCCCTGATAATTCCAGATTTTAAAACGCAAGGTGTCACAATTTTCCGTGTCCTCTAAGAATGATAAAGACCCCATTTCGCTCCAACCGGAATTTTGTTGTACGGATGCCGGCCCGCCAGGGCTGAAAGTGACTGCTGCTTCTACTGCTGCGGGGAGCAACCGACGATCATTTTGTTCAAGCGCATCGGCAATCGACTGCGACTGCGCCAATGAGGAATCGTTCAGGCTCATCAGTATGAGCAGAATGGCTATCGTTTTCATTTCATACCATTAATGATAATTCCCGGGCTCGTGGCTTGCTCTGTGTGCTCCATTATCTATTGCTGGTTATTCCTTCACAATCTTCAACGTAATAGCATCGCCAACATCCGTAGTGATGCGGAGATAATATGTTCCCTCCGGTAAATTAGGTGCGGAGATGGATGCGTTATGCGAGCCGGGTTGCTCTAATTGGTATTTCGCATAGCTAAGAGGAACCGAACGGCCCAGCACATCCCGAAGCTCCATTGTAACAAGCGCGTTGCGGCCCATTTGGTAGGATACATCGATTTCGTTATTGATGGGATTCTGCAATAGCTGCGCGGAAAGCAATGCTTGAGAAGCGATTGGCGAAGGCGCGTTTTGTTGTACACCCGCGTATTGCGGCCAGAGAAGAATTTCAAGGCTATCTTGGAATAGCGTGGGAACTGTCGTGTCGAAAGGATGGGCCAGCGTATCGGCGTTGATGGAATCCATTTGCCAAATATATCTTTCAGGATTATAAGGCGTGTCTATGTAATCCCAGTGTCTTACAACCGAATCCTTCCATCTTGTGTGAAGATAATTCTTAGAGGCATTTAATTCCGTTTGAAAATCCGCTGTAAACCCCGGGCATTTTCCGCTTTGGATCATATATTCGCAAATAGCTTCAGTAGCTTGTGCACTTTGCGCCGCCGAGACCATCTCGCCTACATCATTGCAGTACCAGTTCGTATCAGGATTATTATACAGAACCTTCTTTAAGAGAGCTAAAAAGTCAGGCCAACGCCCAGCGCCGCCAGCAGTCCATCCGGAAACGGCCCCTCCAATAAACGTAAACGCTTCCCAGGAGTTATCCGGGCCGTTCTCAACACTGTCTCCATAAAAAGGACATTGCTCGAGGAACATGCTGAGTGTATCATAGGCTTCCGGTTCAATGTTATCGGATTCCAGTTCGTAACCGAGGCCAAACAAATCACCACACGAAGGTGGAGTAGTGTCTGCCTGGAGCGAGGAAAATGGAACTGAGTGCTTTTTCTGGGCAATCAATCCACTCGAACATGACCAGCCCCATGTCCAAGGCTTAGAAAAAAGATAAGCACCGGTTCCAGTCGTTCCAAAGCAAAGGCCATAGGAGCCACCTACCCAATAATTATTACTGATATCACCCAAAACTAAAGTCCCCATTTCACGCCAACCGGAATTTTGTTGTACGGATGTCGGCCCGCCCGGTCTGAAAGCGACCACTGCTTCTACTGCTGCGGGGAGCAACCGACGATCATTTTGCTCAAGCGCATCGGCAATCGACTGCGCGAATGAGGAATCGTTCAGGGTAATCAGTATCAGAAGAATGGCTATTTTTTTCATTTCATACCATTATTGATAATTCCCGGGCTCGGGGCTTGTTCTGTGTACTCCATTATCTCTTGCTGGTTATTTCTTCACCAATTTTATGGATTGCGCTTCGCCGTAGGCGGTTTGGATTCGCGCGAAGTATGTGCCCGATGGCAACCCCACTAGCGAGAGCGGAACCGCTTTATTCCCCGGCTCGAATAAGCTCTGGAAACCGGCGGAGGAAACCTCATTCCCTAACTCATCGAATAGCTCGATCTTCACATACGCCTCTTTGCTGATGCCGAACGATATTACCGTTCCCTCGCCCGTGGGGTTGGGATTGGCGGTTGGGTTGGAGATAATTCCTTGATATTGTGGTTCGCTCACATTCGCGTATAACAACTCCTTATCAAAAAGCGTATCTAAACCAAGATCGGCTAACGTGGGATCGGTGCTGTCGAATGGAACAAGCGTGTCGTTCAACCATTCTTGCCTTTGTGTGCTACGTATGGAAATAGAGTCCCCCCGCTCACCGGCAGTATCGCAAAGCCCATGATGATATAACCACATCTCCACAGCAAGGCCCCGATTCGCATCTTCCCAGGAAAGAGTCTCAGAAGTATCGCTTGCGGAGCCGTAAGTATAAGAAATTTGAAAAGCAACCATACAAAAGTATTCTGGATCGTGATTAAGATAAAGGATGGTTTCCAGCCACTGGCGGTACTCCACGTACATGTTGGTGTCCGTATTGAATAGTGATTGCACAGCGGCATGGAGATCGCCAAAAATGCCGCTCATAGCTTGGACATCGCTATTGCAATTTTCGACGCAAGCTTTGCCTGTATCGTATATCTGTTGCGTTTCACCCATTTGCTCATATCCGCTCATCTCAGCACCGAGAGATGCGCATCTTGAGGAATCAAATGATTGCGGTCTTATGTCTGATGCTTTTGCTACAAGTGCATGACCGGCAGCGGATGGGAAATTATAGCTGACCTGCGAAAAGGATTGGGCGTACAACCCTCCCGCGCTCACCGTGAATGAAAGAACGAGAGCAAAGATTATCACTAGTTTGCTTTGTATGCTATGTGTTTTGTGGATCACGGCACTTAAAGTTTAGTGAACAATTTACTTTGACTAAGACGGTTTGTCAGCGTATAGGGTCCGTCAACTCTAACGGCGGGCACGAATGCGTCGGCAAGCTTTTTACGAAAATAATACAAAAAAAGTACGAATGCTTGAAAAGTGAAAGATGGTTGTTGTCTTTAAGCAAACCATATTTTATTATTTTGAAGAATCTTCAGAAATCGCTTGACATCGTCCACTTAATTGCGTAGATTGTATGTGAAAGCACGGGCACCTATTTCCGTGGAAAAGGATTAATCCGCCACGGCGGAGCAATGGGGATGGAGCCTTGTTCATTGAAAATCAAGCAATTCAGTAGTGTTCTATATGAACCAGTTCTTTGGGAAAGCGGAATGTGAATAACTTTTGCCAGAAGTGGCGAATTTGGCTCATATTCGAGGGTGTATCGGGAACTCACAAGAAAGAAAATCGGCACCTATTTCACGGGGAAAAGATGAGAGATGAAAGATGAAACGGGGATGGACTGGGATTCGTGGGATTAACGAGGAGATTTTTTGGATGGGATTATGAGGAGATTTTTTGGATGGGATTATGAGGAGATTTTTTGGATGGGATTACGAGGAGATTTTTTGGATGGGATTACGAGGAGATTCTTGGGATGGGATGAACGAAGAGATTTTTGGGATGAGCAGATCGTTTCAGAAGCTTTAGTGGCTCCTGATGCGTTAAAGGGCGCGGCGTGAGCCTTCCTGGCACGCCCACTTCCCGAATTCTATTAGCTTATGATGGCTCGTTTAGCACGATTACAAAAAACGGTTAAGGACACAGGGCTCGATGCGTTGCTCGTTACGCACCTTCCCCATATCCAGTATCTCATCAATTATTCCGGTTCGAACGGCCTGCTGATTGTTCCGGCACAGGGTAAACCGCACTTTTTTACGGATTTCCGGTACAAGGCGCAGGTCAAAACCGAAGTAGTCGGCGCTAAAATATCGATCATCGATCGTGATCGTACAATTCCGGACACGCTGGTAGAAAAGCAGCTATTCTCCGATTACGATCATCTCGGGTTCGAGAAGAATCACATCAGTTATTCGATGTATGATTTTTTGCGGACCAAATTTCGGCACGTGAAGCTCGATCCGCAGACCGAGGTGGTAGAAAAGCTTATCATGATCAAGTCCGAGGATGAGATCGACGCAATCCGTAAGGCCGCCCAGATCGGGGATGCGGTGTATGACAAAGTGATACCTGAAATAAAACCGGGCGTGACCGAACGCGATATAGCTGCCGAGATCGCGTACCAAACTCGGAAGTGTGGCGGAGAGCGCGAAGCTTTCAACATCATTGTTGCAAGCGGTGAGCGGTCCGCGCTTCCCCATGGCGCCGCCAGCGATAAAAAGCTGCGCAAAGGCGAGCTGGTGACACTTGATTTTGGCTGCGTGTATAAAGGATTTAATTCCGATATGACGCGCACAGTGGCATTGGGCAAGATCAACACGGAACTCCAGAAGATCTATGAGATCGTACGTGCTGCCCAGCAGCGAGCGATTGATAAGGTCATGACCGGCATGAGCGCCCGCGACCTGGATTCGGTAGCTCGCGATTATATTACACTGCATGGATATGGTTCCAAATTTGGGCACTCGACCGGGCACGGATTGGGAATCGAAGTACATGAGCTTCCCAAAGTTTCCCAGCGCGGCGAGCGTTACAAGTTGGAACCCAATATGGTCATCACGATCGAGCCAGGGATCTACCTGGATGGTATGGGCGGCGTGCGCATCGAGGATGATGTCGTCATTCGCCGCGAAGGCTGCGAAGTGCTGACGACATCGCCGAAGGAACTTCGGGTGCTGTAAGGTTATTAGTTCAAAATCATGAGAGTGAAAAACTCGAAAATATTTTGGTTAGCTCTCACGAGCGCTGCTATTGCTTTTGGCCTTGTGGCTTGTAACGACGGCACTCAGCCGACCAATGCGGTCAAAGACAGCACTACCATAGAACCGACTATTCTCCTTCCTGCCGACCCAAACCCCACAAGCGGTGCAACAACTGTTGGTTTTTCGAATGGCCAATCCATAACATACAGCCTGTATGTGGTTAACGTTTATGGCGATACGGTCTACACCATTGCATTGAATAAGATTGCTGATTCAGGAAGCCATACTTTTACTATTCCAGCCGATACGCTCGTGCCTGGGACCTATCTCTATTCGCTCCGATCGGCAAACACAGCTTTATCACGACTTTTTGTCGTGAATTAGAAAACTGCGACGAGGAATTATTTATTCACTCAAATCCCTTGCGATCGCCTCACGATTTTCATTGGTGAGGCGAGTAAAATGATGATAATTCGGGTGCCGGATAAGAATTCCCACTTCCGAAACACCGGATCGGAGATGGTTTATATCGGCTGGGCTTAATTTCCAGCGGACATACTGCACGGCGGAGATGCGGCCTTCCTCTGACTGCTCTTCATCAAAAGTGGTATCGATCTGGGTATCGCCGATCATGAGATAGATGGAAGCTTTCGTGAGACCCACGAGGGAATCGAGCGTTGGTTTGATCTGCTCTTTCTCGGTGATCTCGATTAGAAGCGTAGCGGAAAGTTCATCGTGCGATGGTAGCAGTTGGCTGTATGTATCGATCTCATGCTGGATGTCTTTGTCGAAGACCATCCGTTCGGTTCGGACCATTTCCTGAATTTGGAAAAGAACGGTATCGCGGTTCTCGAATACGAACGTCATGAGTGGACCAACCGAAATGCGGCGGTTCTTCTTTGCCTCGATCATACGCTTACGGTATTCGGAGCGTTGCTTTTCGTATTCGGCGATGTTAAGAATGTCAGAGAGAGTGATCATAATCCCATGGCTTTATAGATGATTTCGATCGGGTGCTTTGCGTGTTCGCCGGTTCCTTCTTCAATGTGAAGATGTGCAAGGGAGCAATCGCTGGCGACTGGGGATGGTTTTTCTTTGTCGATAGCCTTGAACAGCTTTTTGCCGACATCAAGGGAGATCTGATAATATTCTTTTTTCGAAGACCATGATCCATCATGCCCGGAGCACTGCTGAACCATGTTAACTTTTAGTCCCGGAATCATCTTCATCAAGTCGCGGGAATTGAATCCCACATTTTGCACACGAAGATGGCAGGGGAGGTGGTAAGTGATGGTTTCTCCAACGCTCACTGGGAATTCGAGCGTAATCTTCTTTTCACGATGGAGCTTCATAAGATATTCGAGGGGATCCATCACGGCAGCCATCACCCGCTTTGCGGCGGATTTGTCCGACGCGTAATGGGCATAGTCCTGCCGGAGCATCATGGAGCAACTGGGGCTCATCGCGATAATTTTCATTCCCGCATCGACGTAAGGCAAAAGCAGCGCAATGTTACGATCGACGGTTTTCGTTACTTTCTCGATATTGCCGGTGCCAAGTTCGGGCATTCCGCAGCATTCCTGTTCCGGTACGGTCACTTCGATGCCGAATTTCTCTAATATCTTTACATACTGCTCACCGATCCAGGGCTTGTTTTGGTCGATCATGCAGGTGTAAAAGATAGCCACTTTGTCAAGTGGTGTTGAAGGAGCAGATCGCTGTCGCTTTTTCCACCAAGCTTGAAATGTTTCCTTCTGATAAACGGGAAGCTTTTTCCGGTGATCGATCCCGGCGACAGCTTCCAGAGTCTTTCGCCCGAGCTTGTTATTCGCAGCCCAGTTAATAACACCGGGAATTGCGGCGGCAATTTTTCCTGAGCGGTCGGTATCGCCGGTTAGTTCGTCGCGCAGTTTCTGCTGGAGGCTCTTGCCGTGCTCTTTTTTTTTGATGGCATCAGCGCGCAAGAGCAGGCGCGGGAAATCCAGCATATACTCATGCGGCGGAGTGTACGGACACTTCGGGTAGCAGAGTTTGCACTGATAGCAGGTATCGATGGTGTGATCGTAATCCGCTCCTTTCAACTCTAACACCGGATTATCACTTTTCCGACCTGCTGCTGTCAGTTTGTCATCCTCTGCGTCAATCCGATCGAAAATATCGACGAACGGCGGACACATGCCATCGCACAAGCGGCAGCCGTTGCAAACATCAAGCACGCGTGTGAACTCCGCCTGAAGATCGGCGGAGTTCCAATAGAGAGGATCGTGGGTATCAAAGACCATCATCTTTATTTTTGGACGAAGTGGGCTTCTTGGAGAAATAATCCAATCAGTCCATTCAGTCCGTTTCGTTCAAACGATTAGGCCGGAATAGAATCCGACGCCTTTTGGAACCTTCCCGCATGGGATTTTTCTGCACGTGCGAGGGTTTCGAACCATTCGGCGATCTCATCGAAGCCTTCTTCGCGAGCAGTTTTGGCAAAGCCGGGATACATCTCAGTGTATTCGTAGGTCTCACCGGCGATCGCGGCTTGCAGGTTCGTTTTGGTATCGCCGACTGGAAGTCCGGTGGCGGGATCGCCGACTTCGGAGAGATACTCCATGTGGCCGAAGGCATGTCCGGTTTCGCCTTCGGCGGTATCGCGGAACACACCTGCCACATCGGGCTGGCCTTCGATGTCCGCCTGACGCGCGAAATAGAGATAACGGCGGTTTGCCTGTGATTCGCCCGCAAAGCCTTCTTTGAGATTATGAAATGTCTTGCTGTTTTTGAGATCTGCCATTGTTGTATTAAAAAATGAGTTAGTGAATAAAGTTTGGGCAAGCATGTTATGGCTTGCGAGATTTACACTTTTTGCAAAGGCCGTAATAATCGAGTGCATATCGCTCGATGGTCACACCTAACTTACCCGCGAGATGCTTGAGCTTAGTTGTTGGAAGGTTTGATGGAAGGTCTTCTACCATGCCACACGAGGTGCAATAAAAATGCTCGTGCGCTTCGAGCATACCATCATAACGAATAACATCACCCTTAAATTGTACTTCTCGAATTTTCCCCTCTTCTGCAAGAAAATGGAGATTGCGATACACAGTTGCGAGCGAAATTCGAGGATTACTTCTTCGAACAATGTGAAAAACCTGTTCCGCGCTTGGATGAGAATGAACGCTCTCGACTGCACGAAGCACCGCTCTCCGTTGCAGAGTGGACCGGTGAGGCAGTGAGTTTCCAGGTTGAGATGATGGCTTCAAAATCTAATTAGTAATGATTACTATTTAGATAACCATGATTTATCGTCTGAAATTCCCGATATACATTCAACCATTCAGGGATTTGATAATGTTTGCTCATCGTTAAATTGCAATTCAATAATTCAATCTTGCCTAATGTCCATTTCCCTCTCCACTTGGAAGCACGGCTTCCAACCAAACCAAATTACTTACGATGCCATCCTAAGCGGCAAGAGCGCGCTCGATGCCGTGGAACTTGGCGCGCGCTATTGCGAATCTGACCTGACCTGCATGTCCGTGGGCCGCGGCGGCTTGCCGGACGCCGTGGGCGAAGTAACGCTCGATGCCTCAATTATGGATCACGAAGGAAATTGCGGAGCTGTGGCATTCGTGCGGAATTACGAGCATGTTGCATCAATCGCTCGGCGCGTGATGGAAAAAACGCCGCACGTCATGCTCGTTGGCGAAGGCGCCGAGCGATTCGCTGCTTCCGAAGGATTTGAAAGAATCGATCTGCTTACCGATAAAGCAAAAGCACTTTGGGAGCAATGGAGCGCCCAGCCAGATAAACTGCACGTCCGACTTCGACGAGCCGAGGAAGGCGAGCATGAATACGTTTTCGTCAAAGTCGATGAACAGGGAAGTGAATCTGAACTTAGCCGCGATAAAGTGGGGCGAACGCAAAATGAATCCCACGACACCATTGGGATTATTGCGAGGGATACAGTCGGACATTTGGCGGGAGCCTGCACCACGAGCGGTCTTGCCTTCAAAATGCAAGGCCGCGTGGGTGATTCACCCATCATCGGCGCTGGATTATATGTTGCAGGTGAAGTTGCCGCAGCAGTGGGAACCGGCAATGGCGAGCTTATGATGCGTGCATCTTCTGCATTTCATATTGTTGAAATGATCCGGCAGGGCATCGAGCCGCAAGAAGCATGCGAACGAGCCATCGCACGAATCGCGCAAGATAGACATCTCACCGATGATATGCAAGCTGGCCTTATGGTTATTCGAGCTGATGGGAAGTGGGCGGCCAGATCGCTTCGTCCAGGATTTCAACTTGCATCTGCGTGTGAAGAGACGAATGGAAGAAATATTCTTTATGACATAACTTCGAATTCAGTAAGTGCAATTAAGCAATATCTTTGAGCTAAATGTGTTAGGCTCTCGATAATGGCAAAAAAAACAGGTCCCAACTCCCTTTTGCGCAAAGGAGCCTCGCTCTTGGAATGGATGGGGCCAGGGATGGTCACCGGCGCTGCAGATGATGACCCAAGCGGCATTGCTACCTATTCGCAAGCTGGCGCGCAGCTCGGAAATCCCATACTCTGGACCATGCTCTTCACTTGGCCGCTAATGTCGGCGATCCAGATGATCTGCGGCCAGATCGGACGCGTGACAGGCCGAGGCGTAGCCGCAAACATGCGGACATTCTATGGCAGAAAGATTGCACTACCATTAGTCCTGATGCTGTTGATATCGAACGTCTTCAATCTCGGTGCAGATATTGGCGCGATGGGTTCAGCAGCAAAATTGCTATTTGGTGGAAGCGAGCATATCTTCGCGGTGTGCTTTGCGATCGTTTCGATCGTCTTACAAGTATTCGTGCCTTATCGGAAGTATTCGAATATCCTGAAGTGGCTGACGTTCGTGCTGCTTTCCTATATCGGTGTTGTATTTTTTGTTCGCATTCCCTGGGGCGAAGTGATCAAAGCCACGCTAGTTCCGACGATGTCATGGGATAAGATCTACATGGCAACGTTCGTGGCGCTGCTGGGAACCACGATCAGTCCATATCTATTTTTTTGGCAGTCTTCGCAAGTGGTGGAGGACATCCGGACCCACAAGGATCAAAATGCACTGCTTGAGCATCCAGAAGAAGCGCCGGCAGCACTTCGATGGATACGACGCGATACCTTGCTGGGCATGGGTTTTTCGAACCTGATCGCATTCTTTGTAATCCTTGCGACGGCTTCTACGCTGCATGTGAGTGGTATCACCCAGATCGAGACGGCCTCGGAAGCTGCAGAAGCATTGCGCCCACTCGCTGGATCATTCTGTTCTCTATTATTTTCGCTTGGTATTATCGGGACGGGACTTCTTGCCGTACCAGTTCTCGCGGGGTCAGCGGCTTTTGCCGTCGGTGAGGCGTTGCAATTTCGAACCAGTTTGGAAGAGAAACCTTCCCATGCTAAACGATTTTACGGTGTGTTGATCTTTTCAACCCTACTTGGGATGCTGCTCATTTATGTAGGATTGAACCCGATTCGTGCTCTTTTCTGGTCGGCAGTGATAAACGGAATTATCTCTGCGCCGATCATGGTCGTGATCATGCTGATGGCATCGCGGCCAAAGATCATGGGCGCGTTCACGATCTCTCAAGGCTGGCGGTGGCTGGGTTGGGCCGCGACGGCCGTCATGCTGCTCGCGGTGATTCTGTTTTTTCTGACGTTATAGCCGCTACAACTTGTGATGGCATTGGAATGGGAACCTCATTGTAAATGCGCTTTAACACTTCATGGCGTACTTCCCTTTGCTGGCTGAAATCTGTGATGCGCATTGAGAGCTGCAGCGTAGCACCAGCAGCAGTGACCGCAGTGTAGTGCAATACCGGCTCACCTTCGATCACATTCGGCAGGGCCGCTTTGGCATCACGTGCGGCCTGTAGCGCGATCCCCTCGAACTTTGCGGCTGGAACGGATGCATCCAATGGGAGCTCAATGATGAGGTTCATAAACTTCTCCGGTCGGTCGTAATTCGTGAGAATGCTCGTGGAAAATTTCGAATTCGGTACAATGATGAGTGTGTTCGTCGGTGTTTGCAGGGTCGTAACGCGCCAGGAAATGTCGCGAACGGCTCCTTCCTGGCCGCTATCGAGCTTCACGTAATCACCCGCTTCTACTTGCTTTGAAATAAGAATGGAAATTCCGGCGAAGAAATTTCCGAGCGTATCTTGAAGTGCAAGTGCAACGGCTAAGCCGCCAACTCCTAAGGCTGCGAGAATGGGTGTGACGGCGATACCGAAGGCATGAAAGATCACGACCAGCCCGAGCATATAAATGATTGACCGAACGATGTTCTCGATCAGGGATATGGACTGAACGGCGCGTTCATGCTGTGTTGAATAGGTTCTAACGAAGGCCACGATAACTCGGGAAATAAGCAGACAGATTGAAAGGATGAAAATAGCGGTCGCAATATTAGCGATTGTTGGCAGAATGCTTGGCTTGAGAGGAAAATCATGCAAAACGCTGCGAAAAGCTGCTAAGCCAAACCAGATTGTGACGACACCATTGAACGAGCGAAGCAGCCTTCGGCCGATTGGCCATTTACGCCGATCGAAAAATTTGATACCCAGGCCAATTGCAACACGCTCAAGCAGAATCCCGAGTACGATCGCCAATCCAACAATTCCGAGAGGTTCTGCAAGATCGTCCCAATACGTGTGTATGCGCGCGTTGGCTGCGTCCAGGACCAAAATCAATAGTGTGATCATAATTAAAGAATATGGGCGGCTTGCAAGCCACGGATTTCCTGTGATTCTCTTGCTCATCGCGAACTTATCGGGGTTCTCGGGAGGTTAAAAATCTTCCTTAGAAAATACTAACAAGAAGAGAACTATGAAAGGCCAAAACTTGTCCCGTGATTCCTACTCCGATCGGCCGGCGCTCACGCCGGAGTTTTCGCCTGCGCATAGCGGTCCAGAGCTTTCCTCGTCCGTACCGGATCCTGGTTTGGCGTTGGAACTTGCGAAGGAACTTCTATCGAATACTGTTGAGCTTACTAAATGTAATAATCATACAAGCAGCGGGATGTCGGTTGGTTTTACAATCGGTCTTGCCAGAAGATAGTCGCTATCATCCCGCGACGCTCGTATTTTTGTAATCATGAATATCGCTATACTCGGTTACGGCAAAATGGGCCGCGAGGTCGAAGCTGCCGCTTTGGCAGCCGGACACCAAATTGTTGTCACATTCGATATTGATCGCCCAGTGACAATTGATGAACTTCGCAGATCTGGTGCGAACGTAGTGATCGATTTTAGCCAGCCGAATGCCGTTGAAGGAAATGTGAAGCTTTGTGCAGAGGCCGGCTTACCCATCGTTATCGGTACGACCGGATGGGATGGCGCATTGGAAAAAGTCCGAGAGATGATTGATGAAGCAGGAATAGGCTGCGTGATCGGCTCGAATTTTTCGGTGGGGGTTAATCTGTTCTTACAGATCGTGCGGGATGCATCGAGCATGATAAACGATGCCGGATACGATGCCTATATTGTGGAAGCACACCATCGCGGCAAAAAGGATTTTCCAAGCGGGACTGCACTTCGTATTAGTGAATCGGTGCTTTCCGGACTTAAGTCAAAAACGAAAGTGTCCTCTGAATTGCCGCGCGGCGAAGCGCCATCACCTGACACTCTTTACATCAGTTCTATCCGAGCTGGGGCAATTACCGGAATGCATACAGTCGGTTTCGATTCAGAAGAGGATTCGATCGAACTAACCCATCAAGCAAAGAATCGCCGGGGATTTGCAACCGGGGCAGTGCGGGCGGCGGAATGGATCATGGGCAAAAAGGGATTATATCGATTCGAGGAAAATATCAAAGACATCTTACAGCGAACATGAACATGCATCACAAACTCCGCGGGACGGGAACTGCAATTGTTACACCTTTCAACGCCGATGGATCGGTCGATTATGAGTCGATGGCTCGACTCGTGGATCATCAATTGGATGGTGGAGTTGAAATGTTGGTGCCGCTAGGTTCAACAGGAGAGAATCCTACAATTACTGCGTCAGAACGCACGAGGATCTTCCGATGGATCGTCGAATATGTAGATCATCGGGCCCTAATTATTGCAGGAACCGGAACCAATGATACGCTCACTTCGATCGCCAACACGCGTGAGGCGAAAGAACTTGGCGCCGATGCAGCTTTGGTTGTAACTCCCTATTACAACAAGCCCACGCCAAACGGGCTTTTCGCACATTTCAACGCTGTTGCGGAAGTAGGTCTGCCGGTTGTTATGTATAACGTACCAGGCCGCACGGGACTCAACATGACAGCCGAAACGAGCCTGCGCTGTGCCGAGATCGAAAACGTTGTTGCGATCAAAGAAGCCAGCGCGGATCTTGCGCAATGCATGGAAATAATTCGTAATGCTCCTGTGAGATTCAACTTGCTCTCTGGGGAAGATAATCTGACCGTTCCGCTTATCTCGCTGGGAGCAAAAGGAGTGATCAGTGTTGCATCAAACGTTGTACCGAGTGAATTTTCGCGAATGGTTCGTTTTGCACTTGATGGAAAGATCGATGAAGCACGCGCTATCAATTATGAGTTGCTCGATCTTATGAAAGTAAATTTTATCGAGTCAAATCCAGGACCGGTGAAAGCCGCACTGGCAATGAGAGGTATTATTCAAGAGTACTATCGGCTTCCATTGGTGCCCGTCAAGCCTGAAAGTAAGATGAAGATCAGGGAAGTATTGAATCGACTGGGCACAGTGCTTACGGACGAGGCTTAACGCCTATAATGAAGATCGGCTGGTGTCACTGTGGAAGAGATGCTTCAACAAGGCTTCTTCTTCCGCATTTAGTGTGGATTGGCGTCGGATCATAACAGCTCGCGCTACTTCGATGGCCTTGTTAAAGCGATAAGTTTCGAATCCGCTTGCACCGCCCCACGAAAAATTAGGGATCCATTTTGGCGGGAATCCTGCGCCGAAGATATTGCAACTAACACCAGCAGCGGTACCGGTATTGAATTGGGTGCCGATCGCGCTCTTGGAATGATCGCCCATGAGCAGACCCACAAAAAGAGAATTCGTGTCAAATGTTTCCCCTTCGATCGTGACGCGAACCGGCGAATAGTCATTCTTCAGATCGCTGGTATTAGTTCCAGCGCCTAAGTTGACCCATTCTCCGAGGAAGCTGTGGCCGAGGTACCCATCGTGCTGTTTGTTGGAACACCCCTGAATAATGGAGTTCTCGATCTCACCGCCAACTTTCGAAATGGGACCGATGGATGTCCCTCCATAAATTTTTGCGCTAACCTTTATCGTAGAGTTCTTACCAATAAATACAGGCCCCGTGATCGTTACATGTGGCATGATGCGCACACCATCCTCGATAATTATTGGGCCTTCGGTGCAGTCGAGTACTACGCCACTATCGATGCGCGCTGTTGGGTGAACGAATAGAGTTTCAGGATTAATGATCGCGCTGTTCGGGAAGACCGGACCTTCGACGGTATGATGATGGTACTTCCAAAGAATAAGATCGCTTTTGAACGTGGCTGCATTCGAATGAATAATACCCCAAAGAGAGTTGGGAGCATCGGTGCGAACGGTTTCGGGAGCTTCGAAGGACTCTCCAGATCTCAATGACTCTGCTATTACTGACGGGAGCGAATCGAAAACTATTTGAGCACTTTTGGGATCGAAGTTCAATGCCTCGCGGGCATTCACGAAAAGCGTGCGGCCTGTAGGAACCTCATTAACAGGAAGCGCATAACGTCCGATGATCGCATTTTTAAGCTCGGGACGCGAATGCAGAAAAATGCGCACATCAGTGAAGTGCGCTTTGATGCGCTCGATGCCGGTGTACGCACCGGAACGAAGTTCTGCAACCGAACGTGTGTACGTGAGTGGCAGAAATTTCCTGCTG
The DNA here is from genome assembly GCA_963736195.1 of Ignavibacteriota bacterium. Classification (GTDB taxonomy): domain Bacteria; phylum Bacteroidota; class Ignavibacteria; order Palsa-1295; family Palsa-1295; genus PALSA-1295. The sequence continues at coordinate 1,431,349 of CAVTNP010000004.1, read as the reverse complement.
CGAGCCGCCGCGTCCTCATAGATCAGTATATTCGAGAATGTTCGAGCCACGTTTAATTAAGGAATTAACAGTTAAGAGATAAGAGCAAGTGATGCAAAAATACTCCCTAAAAAGAAAGGGGACGCAAATTGCGCCCCCCGGAATTCGTAAATTGATCTTCGCAATTAAGCAGGAACTGCGGCCAGCTTCTCTTTTCGCTCGGCAATTTGCTTGGCGAATTTCTTCTGGAAGCGTTCTACACGGCCGGCGGTATCTACCAGCTTTTGCTTGCCAGTAAAAAATGGATGGCAGTTCGCACAGATTTCGACGCGAAGTGTATCGCTTGCCGAGGTCGAGCGCGTATCAAACTCGTTTCCACAGCCCGCGCAATGCACTGTGACCGTGTGGTAATTTGGATGGATTCCTTTTTTCATGTTTACTCCTTTTAGGGCTGACGGATGTTGCCGTACCCTGATTGATAGTTGATAATTGTGAATTGGCCGTGCTTAACAGCCTGCGTATAGTTAACGTTTCGGAGTTCCGAGTGTTACGCCATACTCCAGAAAAGCCTCATAAATGGCCAAGATTCGCGGATCTAGGGACTTTAGAGCATTCCGATGCTTGTCGATGGTAGTGAAGTCCTGCCGGGCGATCGGGCCAGAAAGAACGGATTCCGCTGGATTTGTGAGCGCATTTTCCAGAGATTTTTGGGCCAATTGGCGCAATGCGGCTTTCACTCGCTTTTGAGGCAGCCCGAGCTTGTCAGTGATCTGCTCGATCGCTGAATAGAGCAGCGTGACAAAATTTGAACCAAGAACGGTGATGGTGTGATAGAGAGGCAAGTCTTTAGTTGGAAGTACCAAGAGGCCGCCCCCACCCAAAGCTGATGTGAATCGCTTAGCCCAGCGGATCGAAGCCGGATCATCGGAGGAAGCCATCCAGGTAATGTCTCGCAAAAGATGCGCGCTGGGCTTAGGAAATGTTTGGATCGGGTGGAGCGTGATGCGAGAAACGCCGGGTTTAGCAGGCAAGATCGTGCTCGGTAGGGAGCCTGCGAGATGCACGATGAGTTTGAGATTTTTGGATGCTGCGGCAACGGCTTTTGCTGCGACGGCCGGGATCTCTTTATCTTTGGTAGCGATGATGATTATTTCGGAGTCGATCTGTGGGTATTTCTTCTGCCGCGCCGGAATCAGAGCGGAAAGTTTAATTCCCGCGCTTCTTCGAATAGCGAGTGCTAGGGATCTTCCGGTTCTGCTTTTGCCGACAATAGTGATGTGATCCATAATATTTTCTTATTTCTCCTCCGGCCAACCGGTGCGCTTGATCTTTTCAAGTACAAGTGAAACTGAACCTATGGCAATGCTAACATCAATGCGGATCGGTACGGCGGCGGCATCATCGGTAACGTAGGCGGTGAACGAGCCATCGGCTCCGAGCGGTGCGGAGCCACCTAAGTCCATCATCCCTTTAAGGATGCGTGTGTGAATTTTTTTGTCCTCGAAGGCTGGTACTTCTTCGTCGGAAAATTCATTCGTAAAACTTACGGTGATGGGCTTGACGCCATCTTTTGTATGAATAAGGAAGATATATTTATGCCCGACCGCACCACTCCAAGCTCGCATGTTGAAGAGTACGCCGAGTGCGTCGTCGTACGGTTGAACATCATGTTCGACGACGTTCGATTTCTTTTCATTGGAATAGAGCAATGATTTGGTTGTACGGTCGTACGTCATATACTTATCCGACTTATCCTTGCCATTCTGGGAATGTTCCTCGAAAGTATGGAGCGTGAGATCATTTGTATAAAATTGATCGGTCACAGTTGTCCTGGCATCGATGAAGGGAATGTCTGCGGTCCAAAATCTCATGTGTGCACTGACCGTGCCATCGGGCGATTTGGCTCCTGTTTGCATTACAACCGTTCCGAGTTTGAGAAAACCATACTTTGCTTTGTACACAAGCTCTTCCCCTGGCTGAAGGAAATCTTTACGTGTTTGCGACCAACACCGCTCGATCGAAAAAAAGACCACGCTGACCGTCATGATAAGGTATAGAAGTGCATGGAAATATCGTTGCATGTGTTTGGGTCTGAGGGCGAAAATAGTTATGCCGAGAAGCTATCAAACAAAACATGCATCGAAATGTTTTGTGCAACTACCCAACTTTCTCATTATTTTATGTGGGTTCTTGAGCGAGTCATAATACCAAGCGACTATTCGTGCTTCTGAACACAGACGCAAAGACAAACTGCATTTTCAGGGGCTGACTCCTGTATCACAGTCTGTTACATCCGTAGGGGAGACTTATTCGCTCGATCCCAGTTCCGTTGCCATCTCTTTCGAAAGCTTCTCGATGGTCTGAGCAATCAGATCATCGTCGAAATAATCGACCGCTTCTGCAAATTCCCTGCTTATTGTTGGGCGGAGTGCAGAGCCAATCCCATCGAAGACAGGAACAAGTTGCACCCGAATATTCAGGATTCCACCCAGTGGGCGTGCATCGTAGGAAACTCGCACTGTGATCGTGTGCTGGTCGAAGGCACTCCGGAGGTTGCCGATTCTGGTAGAAAGCTCTATAACGCCACCGGAACGAAGCAACTCTGTCGATCCACTGGCATGGTCAGCCACGAGCTTGAAAATGGCCGCTTGAACGCTGTCAGGAAGATGTTTATTTGGAGAGAACTTGGGGTCTGAGCGTTCATCTGAAAGATTTATCAAACTAAGAGGGGGTTCTTCAAGGTGACTGGAAAGCTGGGTGAACCAAGAGTTCGCTGGGAGAGAGAGAGGAGACACATCAAGAGCGTTCTGGCCGCTTGCCCGTCCGGCAAGCGCCATCACTATCGCAATAGTCGCAAAAAGGGGTTTCATTTTGAATGCAACTAAACTATGATTCTCACCGGGAATCATTGGATTTCGCTGAATAAAATTTTTTCCGCTGAATCCTATGTAGGTAAGACGAAGAATTGAAGCAAGAAATTACAGAAAAGCTTCATTTATCATCGCAATTCGCAAGAAATCACGATATTGTAAGACTCAAAATCATACAACTGTTTAGAAAGCGTACATTAAATTGTTTAGTGATTTTCAAAATCAGACAGAAAAATGACGAATGCCTCATTTTCGTACAATCTTCATCAAAATAATTCATAGTTGTACACCGAGGGGAATAGAGTCCTTCACGAACTATGGAGCGAACCATTGACGGAGATGAAGAGAGCAAAAACTTTCCTTGTGTTTTCCAGAACGTTTGCCGGTAGTTCTTCGAGTCGTTTAGGAACTTTGATGTCTTAGTTTAAATCACAGTAGAATCGTGGTTGTGCAGATTGATTGGGATAAATAATTTTCTTTTTTACTTTTTTAGAAGGTTGAGCGTTAATGGATGTTGTGGAATTGGAAAATAAAGACATTCGTCACGACGATGGAAACTATTTATTAGAGGTTAGCCGCCGGGTCCATTTCCTGCGTGCGGCTGGCGTTGGGGTACTGGCTGGTGCGATCGCCGTGGGTTTTCAAGTCTCCTTGGACTATGCCGAACAGGGCCGGATCGCACTGTTATCGATGCTTCATCGTAACATCAGTTGGGGGTGGGCCATATTGCCCGTTATGGCGGCCATGCTCGGATCGATCGCAGCCTATTTAACATCACGATACGCTCCGGCGGCATCTGGGAGTGGCATTCCTCACATTCGCGCTGTGCTTGCTGGAAAGCGTACGTTGGATTGGAAGCGCATTCTGCCGGTAAAATTCTTAGGGGGAGTTCTCGGGCTTGGAGCCGGATTCTCGATGGGACGTGAAGGTCCGACCGTGCAGATGGGCGCATGCGTTGGTGCGGGGCTATCGGATGTGCTTAAGCTCGATGGGAATTCTCGAAAGAATTTGATAGCGGCTGCTGCGGGCGCGGGGCTTGGTGCGGCATTCAACGCGCCACTTGCTGGGTTCATCTTTGTGATCGAAGAATTGCAGCGAGAGATCTCGCCGTTCACTCTTGTCAGTTCCCTTATCGCTTCGGTCTTTGCCGTGGCCGTCAGCCGCATTTTTACAGGGCAATTGCCTTCGTTTCACATTCAAGGTTTTCCACTCCCACCGCTCACGGCTTTGCCACTTTTTGCTCTGATGGGGCTCTTCGCTGGGTACGCTGGTGTCTTTTTCAATGGGACACTTCTTTGGGCCATGAAATATTCAAGCAGGCTTCGGCTTAAAATGTGGCAAAAAGCTGCGATGGTTGGCGCCTTCACTGGTTTTGTGGGATGGTGGCTTCCGGACGCGCTTGGTGGTGGGCACCGTATCGCTGAAAGTATTTTACGTGGAGACTTTACTTCAACAAATCTGACCATCTTTCTTATCATCCTTCTGGTAGGCAAATTCTGTCTGACGATCGCAGGATATGCTTCGGGGATTCCTGGTGGTGTATTTGCACCGCTTCTGGTATTTGGCGCCATCATCGGGCAGTTGTTCGGGCATGTCAGCGCCGCAGTATTTCCAAGTGTTGGGGCCACGCCGGCGGCGTATGCGGTGGTGTGTATGGCTGCTATCTTCACCTCTTCGATTCGTGCGCCTCTGACGGGCATAGTGCTCATTCTCGAAATGACGGGCAATCAGGAGCAGCTTTTTGCCTTGATCCTGACCTGTCTCGTGGCGTATCTTGTTGCGGAACACGCACGATCCTCGCCGCTGTATGATGCATTACTGGAATTCGATTTGGCGAAGGATACTTCTGATCTCGTGGCATGACTTTAGCTTGATCCATAACCAAAGTCAGTAATAGTGTCGTCGTGGAAACACTTTTCTATGAGAGGCGTAAATACGGAGGCACCTTGTTAATGCTTTGCCGGTCTGTTCTTGCAAGATGTAAGAATGGCAAATTTTAACTTTTTCGGAGCTAACTACAGAGAACAAATCTTCGCCGCCGCTGTGATGTTCCGATCGTGAGGGCAGAGAGCTTTGAACGGCTCCCCGCTTTTTGTGGACGGTTTTAGTATTCAAGTGCAATTGAATGATGACCTGTGGTTCCCGAGCGTTCAAAGCGCCGGAGCAGGATTTTGATAATTAACGCTCACCGGATCTATCCTGCGTGTGTGCGTATTTCGGAGGTAGCGAACCGGCAGGTTCACCCATTCCGCGATATTCATGCTCGGGTGCGAGGATCGCCGCGTGGGCTTCTACGTAACTAATCGCAGGACATAGCAGTATGAAATCACCGATACTTCGAATCATTCCCCGTCGATGGGCATCACGACTTGCCACCTCACTTGTGGCGCTCGCCTTTTTTACCATTTTCTTCTCCACGCGCAATGCGAGCGCACAAACGGGTGGTGCTTCGTCGGATACTGCTAAAGTTACATGGCCACATACGCTTACGCTCGGATTTGGTGGTGCGCTGAATATAAATTCACAAACCTCCGGAACTGCAGGCACTGATGCTCCGACCGATCCATACGGCACTTATGGCTACACAAGCGGTTCGACCGAGATCGATCCGGAGTTTCATATTCTCGCCGAGATCCCGATCGGGACGAACTGGATGTTCGCTCCACGCATTGCGTATAACAACCGAAGCTTGAGCTGGAATCAGCAATCGACGCCGGCTGCCGGATCAACTATTTCGAACGAATTACTTCTACTTTCGATCGCCAATATCGGGGCAGATCTTATGGTGAAATATTCGTTCAGTGACTTCCATTTGATGGGAGGGTTCGATCTCTCCACGCCGATTAAGGCGCTTTCCTACACCAATGGCTCGGTCACTGGAAATCTTCCCACGTACTCCAAATTTCTTGCCGACGCAAAAATTGGTGCGGGGTATGACATCCCGGTAAACTCGGACGACAATATTTGGATCACGCCAGAAGCATTCTTCAATTATCCACTCACGAATTATGCGAGCAATGGCAGCTTCACTGTTTCGCCGTCCACGATCTCAGTGGGAATCAGTTTGAAGTTCGCGCTCGGAGAACCACCACCTCCACCTCCACCTCCCGTGCCAGTTACGGTGACTATCACGGCTCACGGTGTGCTGCCTGATGGCTCTCCAACGAACGATCTTGTTTCGCCGCAGCAAGCAACACACAACCGTTCTTCGGTGCCTTTACTACCCTATATTTTCTTCGATGAAGGATCATCCGCGATACCTTCACGATACGGTCAGAGCGGCGCCACGGGATTTAGCGAGCAGTCTGCCCTGAATGGGAAGAATGCACTCGATGCCAACCATGCCTCATTGGATGTATTTGGATCCCGTTTGAAGAATAATCCAAATATGACGATCAAAGTCACGGGCTGTAACTCGAACACACGCGATGAGAGGAACAACATCGAGCTTTCGAAAGCACGTGCGACTGCCGTTGCGGACTACCTCGAACAAACCTGGGGAATCAGCCCCAACCGCATTACGATCGATCAGCGGAACTTACCTGAGATTCCAACCAATCCTGTAACAAAAGCCGGTATGGCGGAGAATCGCCGCGTGGAGATCACGTCGAACGATCACGGGCTGACAGCTCCGGTGAAGATCGAGAACCGACAGAATTTAAGCGTCGGTGCAACCACCGTACGATACGACATCACGGTTTCGCCCGATCCTTCGAAGCATACCTACAAGAACTGGACGATAACCGTCGATAAAGATGGTGAGCAGCTTGCCCCGCCGCTTTCCGGCACGGGTGCTCCGCCGGCTACGACCACCGAAGACATACCGAATGCGCAGCAATATGTCGGCCAGCCCGTTCACTATGCGGTGACCGTGACCGACGACAAAGGCCAAACCACCAAAGCGGACGGCCTGACGCGCATCGAAGCAAAGACGGTCGATCGTAACAATCTTGAGAAATATGCGATGCTTTCGTTCGATTTCGATCGAGCGGATATTAACCCACGTGCTCGCCAAATGCTTGAGCTGATTGGTGAAAGTATCAGTGGCGGCGCGACCGGCGTGAGGATCGATGGCTATTGCGATTCCACCGGTACGCGTGAGTACAACCAAACGCTTTCCGAAGCACGCGCGAACGGAGCCATTACTGCGCTACGCTCGATGACATCCCTGCCGGCGAATGTATCCGTGCAAGGCCACGGTATCGACGATCCGAAGTTCCCGAATTCGCTTCCGGAAGGACGTCAGCTTAACCGCCGCGTAGAGTTTACCATCGAGAAATCTGGGCAGTAAGGAGCGCGGTCATAAGTTTGCAGCGCGTCTTTTACAGAGCATCGATGTTTGATGTTCGAGAAATGCTTCGTAGGAGCGGCCTTCCATAGGCCGCTCCTAGCGGTGATGGATTTATCGACGCTTAGACTTCGGCGCCTTCTTCGCCGTTAGCTTTTGCTTCGATTTAGCAGTATTCGCTTTCCTCGGTTTACGAGCGGCTCTGTCTATTTCTTTTCGTTCCACCGGTTCTTTCCGCTTCAATGCTGCGGCAGGCGTGGTAAGATCGAACACGATCGGGATCGCCTGATCTACGGTTTTAACAGATATAATATTCAATCCCTCACGGATACGCTCTGGTATTTCAGAAAGGGATGGCCGATTATCTTCCGGGATGATGACAGCTTTAATTCCAGCTCGCTTTGCAGAAAGCAACTTCTCCTGCAATCCTCCGATGGCAAGCACGTTCCCGCGCAAGGTGATCTCACCGGTCATGGCAATATCACCGCGAGCGGGTTTGCCGGTCGCGGCAGAAATCAGGGCCATGATAAGCGTGATTCCAGCAGAAGGTCCATCCTTGGGTATTGCACCTTCGGGAAGGTGAACGTGAATTTCTTTTCGCTTGGTGAAATCGCGCGGGATGTTTAATGCCCTATGCCGCGCGCGAATGAACGTAAGCGCTGCCTGTGCCGATTCTTTCATGACATCGCCAAGCTGGCCCGTGAGGGTTAGCCGCTCGGTGCCATCAACGAGGACGGCTTCCACCGGCAGGACGTCGCCACCGGTACTAGTCCACGCCAACCCCATGACGGCACCAACCTTCGGGCCAAGCTCGCTTTTGCTGATGAGATACTTAGCCACTCCAAGGTAGTCCCCAAGGGAATCGGCTGTGACCGTCACATGAAATGCTTCGGGCACTGGCAGTGGTTCGCGTGGCGCTTCTTCGATCTCGAAATCTATATCTGATTGCTCGCCGTTCGCTTCGGTCTGAAGCATCCCGTTCTCGTTTGCTGAGACAGTAGTGGAGGTCTCCAGAGCATGGCCGTTCAAGTGACCATTCTTTTGCGATGCTGCTGCTTTGTAGGAATCGGTAACAATAGTTCTTGCCACCTTTCGGCAAATTCGGGCGATTTGCCGCACAAGGCTTCGCACTCCAGCTTCTTCGGTGTATTGCCGGATTATTCGCAGGAGCGCTGCATCTTCGAACGTAACGCTGCCTTCCGGCAGACCGTGCGAGCGAAGCTGGCTTGGAATGATATGCCGCTTCGCGATCTCGAGTTTGTCATACTCTAAATAACCGGGCAGTTCAATGATCTCCATCCGGTCCGCGAGCGGGAGCGGGATGTTATACCGTACATTTGCCGTTGTTACAAAGAATACTCCGCTGAGATCATAATCGACTTCAAGATAGTGATCCGTGAAGGTATTATTCTGTTCCGGATCAAGTACTTCCAAAAGTGCGGAACTGGGATCGCCGCGAAAATCCATAGACATCTTATCCACTTCATCCAAAAGCATCAGTGGGTTCGTTACACCCGCACGCTTCATGGATTGAATGATCTTCCCAGGCAATGAGCCAATATAGGTTCTTCGATGGCCGCGAATTTCTGCTTCATCACGTACACCGCCAAGCGAAATGCGCACGAACTCGCGACCGAGCGCGCTTGCGATCGAACGCGCCAGCGAAGTTTTGCCTACACCGGGCGGTCCGACTAAGCATAAAATCTGTCCACGCATTTTTTCAACTAAATTCAGTACTGCGATATGCTCTAAGATGCGCTCTTTCGGTTTTTCGAGTCCGTAATGGTCGCGATCTAGCACTTCGCGGACGTGTTCGATATTCAGGTGATCCTTTGTACGCTTTTTCCACGGTACCTGCGCGAGCCATTCGAGGTATGTGCGAATAACAGAACCCTCCGGGGACATCGGTGGCTGCTTGGTGAGGCGTTCGAGTTCTTCATCTGCGCGGGCGCGCGCTTGCTTTGGCAGGTTGGCGGCATTTAACTGCTCAACCAGCTTGCCGAACTCCGGATGCTGCTCATCAATATCCTCGCCAAGCTCCCTTTGCAGGACACGTATCTGCTCGCTTAAAAAGTATTTCCGCTGCGATTTCTGGATCGTCTGTTGTACTTTCTCATCGATCTCTTGTTCAATTCGGAGAATATCGAGCTCCGTGACGAGTAACGCAGTAAGATGAAGGTATTGCTCGCGCAGGTCGGTGATCTCAAGGATATGCTGTTTACTTCCCAGATCTTTCGTTAAATGGGCCGCCATGTAGAATAGCTTGCGCCGAGGGTCAGGAATGTTATCGAAAGCCATGACCACCTCTGGCGGTATCTGCCGCGATTGCTTCACATATTGCCGGAACAGATCGCTCGCATGGCGGGTAAGGGCCTCGAGTTCTGGCATCGCGATCTCCTGCGGGTGAAGCACGCTGAGCTTCGCTTCTATATGGCCTTCGGCAAAGCCATATTCGACGGCCATAGCTTGTTCCAGGCCATCCACCAGAACCTTCATCAGGCCGTTCGGCAAGCGGATAATGCGTACCACTTTTGCCAGTGTACCGAAACGGTATAATTCATCGGCTTTCGGTTCATCCTGGGTTGCATCTCGCTGCGCGACAAGGAAAAGATAGCGCTCACGCCCGATCGCGGACGTTACCGAGCCCAAGGACGATTCTCGCCCAACGAGCACGGGGAAGATCATATACGGGAATATCACTACATCCCTAAGCGCGAGGACTGGCACCCACTCCGGCAGCTCCCGGACGACTTCGTTCGAATCCGATGGGAGGATACGCTCCTCGGATTCTGTTGCCTTTATTACTGGTGTTCCACGCTTCCGAGGCGATTTTTCCGCTATTTCTGAATTCTTTTCTGTGCGATCTTTGGCCATTCTTGAGTTTTTTTGCGTTCGAACCCAGCCAAACAACGCCGGACAGGCAAAAATTTGGCTGGATCCACCACTAAGGCCGAGTAATAAAAATTTCTGAACTTCCCGGCTCGTTTAATTGTGTCATCAGTACGCTCACATTTGACCAAATTTGCGGCATCAGTCTAAATTATCCATATATTAGATTACAAAGTGATAGGCACCATGACCAAAGATGAAGTTTTGAACGAATTATCCAAAATGTCCAGCCCGGCGATTAAGAAAGTGCTTGCGAACCACGGTGCGCGCGAGCCTTTTTTTGGCGTGAAAGTTGGCGACATGAAGAAGATCGTTAAAAAAGTAAAGAAAGATCACGAGCTTTCGCTCGAACTCTATGCAACCGGAAACTATGACGCCATGTATCTTGCCGGGCTGATCGCCGACGAAAAAAAGATCTCGAAGAAAGATCTGGATACCTGGGTGTTGAAATCCTACGCGGGGATCGCAGAATACACGGTCCCGTGGATCGCGGCAGAAAGCCCGCACGGGTGGGAAGTGGGAATGAAATGGATAGAATCACCGAAAGAGAATATCGCGGCGGCGGGATGGACTACGCTTGCTAACGTGGTAACTTTGGTGTCGGATGATAAGCTTGATGTTCCTGCACTTGAAAAACTAATGGTCCGAGTAAAGAAGGAGATCCACGCTGCACCGAACCGTGTTCGCTATGCGATGAATGCATTTATCATTTCTGTTGGCGGTTACGTGGCGCCGCTGACCGCGAGTGCAAAGCAGATCGCAAAGGCGATCGGAACAGTCACGGTTATTATGGAAGGCACGGTCTGCAAGGTGCCCTCGGCTTTTGATTACATCACGAAGATCGAAACGATGGGCCGCATCGGCAAGAAGAAGAAACAGGCGCGATGTTGAAATTGACTTAATTATTATTATTAATGCCCAAAGATACGGCCCAAACCACAGCCTCAGAAAAGCTCACCCCTTTGATGAAGCAATACAACTCCATCAAGGCGAAATACCCGGAGACGATCCTATTCTTTCGCATGGGCGATTTTTTCGAGACCTTCGGCCCGGATGCTGTTGTGACCGCAAAAGTTACAGGCATTGTGCTCACCAAACGCGGAAATGGCTCGGCAAGCGAGATAGAACTTGCAGGATTTCCGCATCATCAGCTCGATTCCTACTTGCCGAAGATGATCCGTGCAGGCTATCGTGTAGCCGTCTGCGAACAATTGGAGGATCCGAAGCTTGCTAAAGGGATTGTTAAACGTGATGTGGTCGAGGTGGTTACTCCCGGCGTGCAGACCAGCGAAAAGTTACTGGATACCGCGAAGAATACCTATGTTGGCGCGATAGTAACGCACGGCGGCACGGCAGGTATTGCGTATGCAGATGTTTCTACCGGCGAGTTTGTCGCGGGGGAGATCCTGGAGTCGCAGCTTGCAGAACACTTGGAGAGCATCGGACTCTCGGAACTTCTTGTTGCACGCAAAGAAGTGAGCAAGATCGAACTTGCCCCGTTTTTTATCGCACTTTCGCATAAACCATCGATCACGCGGCGCGAAGATTGGATCTTTCACGAAGAGACGGCACGCGAACTGCTGCTTCAGCATTTCAAAACCACAACGCTAAAGGGTTTCGGCATCGACGATCTTTCTTCCGGCATTGTCGCAGCCGGTGCGGTGCTTGATTATTTGCGCGAGACTCGTTCCCAAACGAGCCTGTCTCACGTTACTCATATTTCCAGATATGATGCCGGAGAATATCTAACGCTTGATAACACCACTCGGCGGAATCTCGAAATCTTTGCGCCGATCATGGGCGAAGCGAAGGATGCTTCGCTGCTTGCCGTGCTCGATGAAACGGCAACACCGATGGGTGCGCGGCTGCTGCGCTCGTGGCTTGCGCGGCCGCTGAGAAGCAAAGACCGTATCAATCATCGGCTCGATGCAATCGAACTGCTTTCGGAGCACCGTGAACTTCGTGATAAACTTCGAATGGAATTTCGCGAAGTAGGCGACATCGAACGGCTTGTGGGTCGCTTTGCGAGTGCGCGCATTCTTTCGCCTCGCGATTTTCTGATGTTGAAGTTCTCCCTGTGGCATATCCCTGAAATAAAGCAGATCGCTACGCAGCTATCAAGTGACGCGCCCGAGGAGAAGCGACAAATACTATCAACCATTTCAGTCCAGCTAAGCCCGCTTGGTGCACTCGCAGAAGAAATAGACAAGATCATTACACCCGAGCCACCGGCGACTATCGCGCATCTGGGAATTATCCGCGACGGCGCCAATCCTGAACTGGACGAATTGCGCGCGCTCACGCGAAACAGCCGAGAACGCCTGGCAAATATTCAAGCACGCGAGCGTGAGCGAACGGGGATCTCCTCGCTGAAAGTGGATTACAATAACGTATTCGGATACTACATCGAGGTCTCGAAAGCGAATGCAGCCAAAGTTCCGGATGATTACGAGCGCCGGCAAACGATGACGAACGCCGAACGCTATATCACCCAAGAACTAAAGGATTACGAAGCGAAGATCCTCGGCGCGGAAGAACGCATGCAGACGATCGAGCGGGAAATGATCGACCGGCTCCGCGCGCGAATTCTGGAAGATACGCAGCAGCTGCAACGCAATGCGGAGCTGATCGCTGTGCTCGATGTACTCGCGACGTTCTCTTGGCTCGCCACAAAGCATAATTGGACACGTCCCGCATTCAATGATACCGGAGATTTTGTTATAGAACTGGGCCGTCACCCGGTTGTGGAAAAGCTAATGCCGGTCGGCGAACGCTTCACTCCGAACAGCGTGATCTTCTCGCCGGGAGAGTTCGAATTTTATATTATTACGGGGCCGAATATGTCGGGAAAATCGGTCTATTTGCGGCAGACGGGTATTCTGGCTTACCTTGCCCACGCCGGTTCCTTCGTGCCTGCTGCAAAAGCGAATTTTCCGATACTCGACCGCATCTTCACTCGTGTTGGTGCGAGCGATAATGTGTCGAGCGGCGAATCGACATTTTTGGTCGAGATGAATGAAGCGGCGAACATTCTTAGTAATGCAACAAAGAATTCCCTGTTACTTTTTGACGAGCTTGGCCGGGGCACATCTACATTCGACGGTATTTCGATCGCATGGGCGATCGCGGAATACATTCATGATAACTTGCAGGGTGCACGAACGTTGTTTGCGACCCACTATCACGAATTGAACGCACTGGCCGACCGCAATCCACGTATTCACAATTTAAAAGTGGAAGTACGCGAAGCCGAAGGTAAAGTACATTTTCTGCACAAGATCGCACTCGGTTTTGCAGATCATTCGTATGGTATTGAAGTGGCTGCGATGGCGGGGATCCCGCCAGAAGTGATCGACCGCGCGCGGGAGATATTGAGTTCCCTTGAAGCAACCGAGCTCGAGATCGCGGAAGCCAATATTCAGCGAGCAATTCCATTCTTGGAGCGAATGACGCGTGAAGAACGCGCTGATAAATTATTGCAAGCCTTCGGAGATGAACGTGCAGAAGCGATTGCGAACGAACTCAGAAATCTCGATCTGAATACCCTCACCCCGATTGATGCGATGCTCAAGATCGCGGAGTGGAAGAGGAATGTCTGAACCTGGATTACGCGGATTGGAGGGGATTACGCAGACGATTATAAGGATATAAAGCCCAAGTGTTCTTTCTCAAGGAAATACAAATGAGTCAATTCCCCAAGAGCAAATTCCGACTTTCCAGGATAATACAATAATACTCATCAGAGATTACTGAATAAATCCCTAAATCGTCCGCGTAATCCCCTCCAATCCGCGTAATCCAGGTTCAGCTCCCCAGTTTCGGTGGCAGATAGGCTCGAAGCATTCCCCGCATTCTTGGCGCCTCAAATCGTGTGATCTCGAATATTGCGACGGCGCTCTTTTTCATTTCGATCGCGTGCTCGGTTCCGCTAACGAGAATGCTTGCAAGTCGTGAGAATAATGGGTCGTGACCTACGAGCATCAGTACGTCGCACACATCTCTTTTCGAAGCGATGATGGACATCGCTGATTCCAAACTGCCGCCGGAACGAATTCCGTCGTTGATCTGGAATTGCGCGTTTGGCGCGAACTCTTCAAGCATAATCCGTGCTGTCTGCTCTGCGCGCGGCAGCGGACTGGTGATGATAATTTCCGGCGCGTCGAACTCAGCATTCTTCAGCAAACGTGCCATGGCGGTCGTGACGCGAATGCCCTTTTTCGAGAGCACACGCCCATCATCGCTTGACGCCGGAGTATCGGCATCGCCGTGGCGTACTAAATAGAGTAGCATGTTTTTATTATTATGTCATCCTGAGCGGAGCAATTCGACCGGAGGGAGAATTGCGGAGTCGAAGGATCTCTCAAAGTTTAGCAGCGCGTTAAGCTGCCAAAGATCCTTGGGCTTCGCATATTTTGCTATTGGAAAATATGCTCCGCTCAGGATGACATTCTTATTTTTTCCTTTATTAATTCTCAGCTGTGCGAAGCAACCACCACCTGCCTCAATAGCGGATTCGGCGACCACCGCCAGAACCGTTCACCAGATGGAGGGTAAGCATCCGCGCACGTTTCGCGGTCCCGCCGATATTTTAGGCGATACCTCGAAAAATGCGCGAAGGCCGGCGATGGTGAAAGCGCCGGAAGATCACTGAGGATCTTTTCGCTCGGATGGAACCATGCTCATGACCGCTCCATGCGGCGCGCGCGTAACACCTGAGCCGCGAACCATCCAGTAGGCTGGCGCGAATGGAGGACGGCTGGGAAAGAACTCGAAATTGTCAAACCGGTCGATCCAGGCGATACGCTCTGGAGAAGACCAGAGGAACGTTTGAGGTTGATCGTCCACAATGATATGCTGCAAGCGATGGCTCATCTCGAACCGCTTCGCACGGTCTGGCTCGACCTTGATCGCTTCCATCAGGCTATCCGCTGTGGGATTAGCATAGGATTCGGTGTTAGAACCTTTATTCTTGATCTGTGTCGATTCCCACTTTTGGCTAAGTTCGTCCTCAATACCTTGCGGACCGGACACATTGCCTATCCATCCGGACATGTAGGCGTCAAACTGGTGGTTGCGAATGTTCTGCAGATAAACCGAGAATTCCAGCTGCGAAATCTCTGCGGAAATTCCCACTTTTTTGAGATCGTTCACGACAATAAGAAGAATTTGCTTCGGAACTTCACTGCCGCTTGGGATCTGGAATGTAAAGGTGAACGGCGTCAGTTTTCCATTGATGGTCTTTTCCAGAATACCTTCGTTCCCCATTTTCCAACCCGCAGCTTCAAGTAATTTTTTTGCGGAATCCGGATTATAAGCCGGCTGCTTAACGGTCGGATCGAAATCTGGTTGGGATGGCGCGACAGGTCCTTCGATCTTCTTCGTCAGATCTTTCAGGATGGCGTGAATGATCTTATCGCGGTCGATAAGCATCGTCAAGGCTTTGCGAACGTTCCTATCGGCGAATAACGGCTTGGCCCCATTCCAACCTACAAAGGAAATCGCGTTTTCATAGACCGTATCTTTCTTGATGTATTTATCCTGAGCCGGGTCAAGTCCTGTGAGATACTGTGCAGCAGTCAGGGAAGGGTCAATATCGATATCCTGGTGCTTCAGTGCAATAAGTGCGGCATTAGGATCTTTGATCGTCTTAATCGTTACCTGATCGACGTATGCTTCACCCCAAGGGTTGTTCTTTCCCCAATAGTTTGTATCGCGACGCATCGTTACCCGATCGTTCGTGATCCAGGTCTCAAACTTGTAAGGCCCGCTGCCAATGATGTGCGCTGGATCGCGTTGTGCTGAGGGATCTTGATATATGTCCGCCAATTGCTTAATTGCGGGATTGGTTGGGGTCTCGGCTTTTAGCTCAGCCCACGAAAACTTTGCAGTGAGGTTTGATGGATCCCAAACATGCTGCGGCTGAATCTTAACATAATTCGTGATCTTGAGAAGATCGTATCGGTACTTTTTCCAGTGGAAGATCACTTGATTGGGGTGGTCAGCCGGGATCCAGCAACTATCCAGGGTGGCGAAGTAACTTCGGGTTGGCGCCGCATTGATCACGAAGGGGTTCTCCATGAGTTTGTAAGTGAAGATCACATCCTGGGCGGTGACAGGCTTTCCATCCGACCAATGAGCTGCGGGATCCATCGTGAACGTGAAGGTCAGATGATCGTCGCTCTCAATCGGCAATGCGGCAAGCGAGGGGATGAAGGCTTGAGTACGAGGATTTCCTCCAGTTAAATTCTCAAAAATAAACGCATCGACGTAATTGCCACCTTCGTCGCCAACGAGCAGAGGGTTGATGCTTTCGACATCACTTGCGATGTACCACACCACCTTGTTCCCGGTAGAAAGCCCGTTGGCCGGGCCACCGGATTTGCCGCAACTACCGAAGAGCAGCGCAAAAATGAATAATGTGGCCAGCGTCAGGAGGTTTTTTCGTTGTGTCATAAGTATGTAAGAAAGTTAATAGTACAAAAATACGCAAGAAATAGGGGCAAGCCTTGGATTATGTGGAATGGGGAGAACCGTGATTACTGGGATTAAAGGGGATTACGCGGACGATTGTCTGGATTGCGGAATAGAGTCTCAACTTTTCGGTGTTTTCAAGCCCATATGCTGAAATAATATCGCACACCGATTGCTCGACTGTACTTTGGGAGGTATCAATCGTGAGGCTATCGCGCATCTGATATGGGGTAAAAAGATCATATATTTCCAGCATGGCCCGCAGCCTATTGTGATCCATGAGTTTGCCATGTGCCTTTCGGGATTCATTATCAATGCGCTCGAACAGCACCGATTCGGGACACGTTAGTTGTACCAGATGGACGGTCCCTCCGGTGCGTTCCACAACTTCGATCATTTTACTTATAGTTTGATCGTCTTCACTTGCGTCGTAACAGTAGGTAAAGATCAAGCCTTTTAGCTTAGATGCAGCAGCTTCTTCAAGCATGACCAGCCGAATCCGTTCGAGGGTTCGAATAAATTCCGGAGTTCCGAATTTGAATATTGGCACTACGGCGTGAACGGTAGGATTATTCTGGAATACGGTGTACCCCGTCCGTTCAGCAAGCGCCTCCGCAACAGTCAGCTTCCCAACTGCAGGAGGGCCGTAGAGAATGATCAACACCATTACCCCTCCGGCAGAGGTTCTGTGATCCTGCGAGAGGCATCTTTCAACTCCACCCACTTTTCAGAAAGATAGGGAATGTATTCCGTCGCGGTAACAAAACTCCAAAGATACGCTACGATGGAGTAAAGTGCTCCGATGGTGAATTTATCCAGATCGATCGATATGTAGAGCGTCGAAAGGAACATAATTAGAAGGAAGAACCGGATCGCACCGTAACTAAGCGTAGAACGTATGGAATAGCGAATCTCCAGGTCGGCGATTCCAGAATAATACGAACGAATTTTTGCCGGCTCGCGCGTGGCGAACACGTTATATTCATCCTCATACTGATCGTGCAGCGTGGATTGGATATCCGTGAGCGAGTTCATGTAATACTTGCTACCCACCGTGACGAGTACGATAAGGATCGATCCAACGACGGTTAACCGCCAATCAAAAAGTCCTAATGCAATGACTGCTCCGCCGACTGCGATAAGTTGCTCCAAAAACTCTGGGACATTATATTGGAAAAACTCGATATTATGCCAGGCCATAGCACTGCGAGCCGCTACTTTCGAAAGATCCTCACCCTGCGCAAGTTGCCGTGCGACCACGTCACTCGAAAGATTGGCAAACATCTTGGTGTAAATACGGGTATCATACACGCGCCGGAACGAGCCCACGCTGGAGTTGATCAAAAACAGTAATACCCACGGAATGAGCGGTGGAAGGAACGGCCCCACTTCCTGCGTGAAATAAAAGGCGAGTGGCTGCTTTGACGGCTGGCTTGTTGTGCCGGCAGGTTTGCCGGGATTTGAAGCCAGTTTATGAGAAGCTCGTGCCTTTAGGATGCTGTCCCGCGCTGCTTCGCGGGTCATTTGAGGATGTTTACTGCGTTTCTGACGGCTCCGAATGGAATCGTGGCGAGCGAGCGCGCGACGAATGCTATCGATTCGTGCTCGCTCGGGAGTCCCTTCGGGAGGCAAAGGGATTAAACCGGTATCCAACACAGCGGCCCTTGCTTTGCGGCCGGTGAAATAGGATGCGAGATAGACATTGGATGGCGGCGTCAAGGGCTCTGTGCGAGCAGGAGCCAGTTCAGGCTCGTCTTGCATCACGCTGGATGAGAGCGAATCCAGCCGTTGCAAGGAATCGATCATTTTCATGGAATCGACCACGCGCGCACGGATGGAATCCGCTATTTCCCGGCGCTGAAAGGTCGAAAGGCTGGAGTCCACTTCTTCCTCAACGCGGTGCGCCTCACGGAGGCCATCGATCGCTTTGCCAAAGACGTACGGTTCCGCAATATATGCGAAATTCTCCAGAATCACGAGCGTAAACGCTACAATGATCTGGATGCGGTATTCCTTGTAAAGCCTGCGAATCATGGTGTGCGTATTGAAACGCGCAGATGTAGGGAGGGCGTTCGCGCCGAATTTGGGACGGGTTATTCGCGATTAGTTGTGGAAGCGGATGGTAACGAAAGAGCTGTCATTAAATACAACGTGCGATTGTTGCGAAGCTGGCCCCACCTCTCTTGCGTCGGAGGTCCATGAGCCACCGTCGGAAGCATTTTTTATTAAATTCCCATTGGCTTCAAATACCACATCCGAATCCGATTCTTGCTTAAACGGAACATTCGTAATGTTGAACGATGAAGAACTAGTATAAAAACAATAATATCCTCCATTCTCCCCATACAGAACTGAGGAGTATCCCGAACCTTCTGAAAATCCCACAAGCTGAGATAGGTTGGGATCTGTGGTACCGTTTATAGAAATTCCGCCACTTCCTGAATCATACTGCCCGGCGGAAGGAACTGAATTATTGAACGTATAATTTGAACTCATAGAGAACGCCGTCCCACTCCATACTAACGGCTTAATACTGATCTCAGAAGTTCCTCCACAATTATAATTACCAGAACTTGTTCCCACCCATTGCCCTATAACAGTGTATTCCACATACGGCATCGATTGCAACAGCACCAGATTGAAATGCCGCGCTACTACAGAAATGGTTGCCGATTTCGAAGTTAAAGGAATATGATGCACCGTATCGTTCAAACTGAGAGTTACCTTGTAATTCCCCGGCGTGGGATAATAATGCAATACCGAATCTGTACCGGTTACGGTGGTGCTATCTCCCAGCGACCATGAGAATTTCCATCCTGCTTTCAGTGGCTGGGAACTGGAAACGCTCATCACGCAGGAATCGCCCCAGTAATTGGTATCCGGCGCTGTGAGGGTAAGCGTGGGGGAGTTAGGAGGCAGGATCTTTATCTGCCACATCTGTTTTGCGATTGTTTGATGGAGTGCGGTATCGGTCAGCGCAACTTGAACGGTGTAGGTTCCTGCGCTATCGTAAATGTGCGAGATGGCTGTATCGCGCGTCGATGCTTTGGTGGAATCGCCGAATTGCCATGCGTAATCCCATGTGGGTTTGAGTGAATCGGAATAGTGCGCGCGGAGGGTGACGGTATCGAACACATGAGCTGAATCGGGAAGAATGAGCGTAAGGGTTGGCCCAGCAGGCGTTGGTGAAATCGGCGATTTGCACGAGGGAATCGCTGCTGCGATAAGTAGCAGGAAGACGAGACTGAGAATACTATGAGGCCGCATAATCATTTGTGAAAGCGGATACGGATATATCGGTATACCGTAGAATCTGAAAAATTCGATTTAATACTGAAAGTTTCGTTCCCAAAGCGTTCCGAATCGTACAACTGCTGGTTGTCTGAATCGCTTTTTGTAAAGTTATTCTCTGCTTCGAAGACCATATCGGAGTCGGATTCCATTCTAAAAGGCAAATTTTCTGCGCTAAAAGTTGCGTTGCAATTGCTCTCTCCCCAGCCCGTTACAAACCCATTGTCGGTATCTGCAACCGTAATGCTGTTTCCTTCACTTATTGTAAAAGAAAGCAATTGTGACCTTTCCATATCCACATTTCCATAGACTGTATCTCCGCCCTCAAACAATTGATATTCTGAAGGTCCCTGGTTTTTCTGGCTATAGCTCGATCCGGCGCTAAAATTTGTTCCACTCCAAGTTAATGGATCTGTAGAACTTGGACTACAAGGTTCATTGTATAATGGGGACCCACTTTTCGTTTCAATGGTGTCCACTCGACATTGCCAACTCACATCCACGTACCCCATTGTCTGCAACAACGCCAAATTGAAATGCCGAGCAGCGACGTGGACAGTTCCGGATACCGTACCGAGTTGGGATTTATTCGAAGTGTCGTTCAAATCGACCTTCACGGTAAACACGCCCGTATCAGGATAATAATGAATAATGGTATCGCTGCGTGAAACGAGGGAGGAACTATCTCCGAATGTCCATGCAAAAAGCGACGATGAACTCAACGGTTTCGCGGGAATAACCATCATCACCGCGGAATCACCCCATGCTACGGTTGAGTCCGGCAATATCAATGTGAATGCGGAAGATTGCGCAGGCGTAGTTGGCGATTTGCACGAGGGAAGCGCTGCTGCGATAAGCAGCAGGAGCGCCAAAATAAGAAGACTGCGGGATTTCATGACAGGCAAAACAAGAATCCAAGAAAATAATGCAGTAGGGACGAATTTTTGACCTATATCTTACTTACAAATCCCTCCTCCTTCGTTAATTCGAGCACTTTTGCAATATCCTCGGATACATTCCTATCTTCATCCAGATGCGGGACGCGCTGGCGGATAAGTTTGTGCGCGCTGGCTGTGCCTTTACCGGGTTTGAGCGGGGCGAGGAAATCGATCCCCTGCGCGGCGCATAGCAGTTCGATAGCGAGCACGGTCTCGACATTCTTCACGACATTTCGCAGTTTGAGTGCCG
Organism: Ignavibacteriota bacterium; assembly: GCA_963736195.1. Classification (GTDB taxonomy): domain Bacteria; phylum Bacteroidota; class Ignavibacteria; order Palsa-1295; family Palsa-1295; genus PALSA-1295. The sequence continues at coordinate 1,410,373 of CAVTNP010000004.1, read as the reverse complement.
AAATAGATCCCATGGAATTGTGGTCTTCCATATTGCCGCTCGTGGGAATGGAATCCACGCTTGCCGGATGCGAGAGAACTTTATTCTCGCTTACAAGCGCGGCGGCGGTGTATTGCGCGATCATATAGCCGGAGTTGAGCCCGCCATGCTCGGTGAGGGAACGCGGCAGTCCATTCGAGAGTGCGCCGTTGACGAGCCGTTCCGTGCGCCGCTCGGAAATGCTGGCAAGTTCAGAGAGTGCAATGGCGAGATAATCGAGCGCAAACGCGAGAGGCTCGCCATGGAAGTTACCACCCTCAAGATGAGCAGGGTAGAGGGTAGAGGGTAAAGGGTAAAGGGTGGTATCCGATGACCCTTTACCCTTTACCCTTTGCCCTTTATCCTCTTCGGGTGCCGGAATAATAAGAGGATTATCGGTCGCTGAATTAATTTCTATTGTAAGCGTCCGCTCGACAAACTCGATGGTATCCCGCACTGCGCCATGCACCTGTGGGATACAGCGGATGGAATAGGCATCTTGCACACGCGGATCGTTGGTGCGGTGGGATTGTCGTATTTCGCTTCCGGCAATGAGGTGAAGCATTCGTGCTGCCACGAATTGCTGACCCTTATGTGGGCGTGCGGCATGGATGCGCGGGTCAAACGCGGTATCCGTTGCGCGCAATGCCTCGAAGGACATCGCACCAGCAATGTCAGCAATGCCGGCAAGCTGCTTTGCACGATTCAATACAATTGCGCCAATAGCCGACATCATTTGTGTGCCGTTGATAAGCGCCAGTCCCTCTTTTGCTTGCAGCACCAGTGGCTGCATCTTAGCACGCTGGATTGCTTCCATGGCAGGGAGCTCTACCCTGTGAGTCCCATTCCCAACTGTGACGCGACCCTCACCAGTCAAGGCAAGCGCTAAATGTGCAAGGGGTGCAAGGTCGCCAGAAGAACCCACGCTTCCGCGAGAGGGAATGTTGGGAAGTATATCCGCAGCCAAGAATTTCAATAACTGCTCGATTGCGACAAGGCGAATTCCTGAGCAGCCTTTAACCAAAGCATTCGCACGAAGCAAGAGCATCGCTCGCACCACTTCCGGAACCAGTGGCTCGCCAACGCCGGCAGCATGCGATCTCAAAAGATTCTGCTGTAGCTGACGGAGTTCGTCATGTGGAATGTTGACGTTGGCAAATTCGCCGAACCCAGTCGTAACGCCGTATATAACCTCGTCACGCTCGATCCACTCATCCACAAGCTGCCTGGATCGGGCGATCTTTTCTATTGCTTCTTCTGAAATTCGAATATCAGTTTCTTCGCGTCGCGCTACGCGGGCGACATCATCAATAGTGAGGGAATTGCCGTCTAATGTAATCACAATACAAAAATACGAAGATTGTCACAACATCCGAGCCATTGCACATCTTTGGATGTGCTGATCTTACGGCCTCGACACCACCGGCAGCGATGGATACGCTTCGGCTTTCTTCTTTTGCACTTCAAGTTCCGGCGAGAGGATATCCTCTGGTGCGATTAGTGTAGCCGGCACTTTCGAGCTAAAGCTGAACAACCCACCAGAGCCTGCTGAGATCAGCATGTTGCGAGTAACGCTCTCTTTGGACGCGATTATTTCGCGCAGATCGCGGATAGAAGGCAGCCCGATCTCCGCGCCGCGCACTAATTGCTCATGACCATCCGCATAGACTTTGTAGATGAGCGCGGGAATGATCATCTTCCCATTGGCGAGCAGATCCTGAATGCTGAAACCTGCATCTTCTGGCGGTGCACCAAGATCGAGCGAGCGAACCACCAAACCAAAATCGTAACCATCATCCTTTGCTCGATCGAGCAGCTCTTGCTTCATTGCCGAAAGTTTGATCGGCTTCGAATCCTTATACTCGACCACACCGGGTGCTGGTGCATTCTCCGTAAGCCCTGGAAGTCCGCTCGCAAAAGAACGTGCGTGACCGTTAGGGTCGAGAATTTCTTTAGTAGGTGTGCGCGTCATGTAGAGCGTTTTCAGAATGCCTTTATCTACCAGCGTCAGATTTGCAGGTGGAACTACACCCTCATCATCGACGGGATAATATCCGAGAAAATCGATCCCGTTTCGCGATTTCGTAAGGGAAATATCGTTTATTGAAACAGTGGCCGGAAGGATGCGCGTGTTCAGCTTCTCTTTTAGAGAGGTACGCTTGCCCGATGCGAAAATAGCAGAGACATCATTCCCGAAAATATCTTCGCGAACCGCGAACATTCTTGAAATAACGTTCTCCGCTAGGAAATCGGCAGCAGCTTCATTCTCAAAAAGAATGGGGCCCGTGTATTCCTTATCGAAGAGCGGGGCAGCTTGCAAGGCGATCAATTCATTCGCAAGCTCATCGACATGTGATTGCAATTCCACACGTGAGGGAAGCTTATCCGGCGTACCCGCAACGAATGTGCGCGACAGTTCCAATGGTTGCCCATCCGAAGTCGCCTGCGATGAAGCCTCCAAATGGATTTCGCAGAGCGTTACCGGCTTGCGCGTTCTTGTACCCTCGGTATTTGCGATCCATTCGTACGAATTTGAAATAGAGAGTGTAACACTCGAAGTTTGGATCTCAGGATGCAAGCTGAATCCAATGCTTAGATCCTTTACTAACGCTTCGAGCGTTGCCCTGTCGTAATGGAGTGTAACGGGTGGCTCTGCGACCTGAACGGCCGGTGCTTGTGCAAAATCGGGAAGGTTCTTGAGGTCGTCAGAGAGTTGTTTATGTTCGAGAGCGGCCTTTTTCTTTGAAAAGTTTTCGTTGGCCTCTTTGAATAGGTCATCTGTTGACAGCCACAGCGCGCGCCGAATTCCGGAATAATCATCGTCGAGCGGCAGCGAATTATCCGGCGCACTGCTGAAGTTGAAAAATCCGGTATTATCCGAGAAATTCTCGTCGTTGAACTGGTAATTATTCAACAGCAGGCGCACTGTTTCCCTTCGCTCGTGGTGGTCGTTGGATTTTGTGAGCGCGCCATTCGATGCAAAAATATCCAGCTTCTGCTGGTCCGCAACAGTGTAAGCAATGAAGAACGGATCGACGAGGCCCTGCAAATGGAGTTCTGCTTTCGCTCGAGTAAGCTCATCAGCCATTGCCTTTTGAACGACCTCGATTGTTTTTTGAGAGACTTGTGCCTGAGCTAAGCCAACAATTAATAGTGACCACAAGCCTGTAAGGAAGGATCTTTTCATGCTTAAAAAATCTGTTATTTTAGTTATTCGCTTTGATGGCATCCGGCGCAGGCAGGATCGGCAGGCGCTCTTGCGATTTCTGTTTCTTTTGTACTTCAATTTCCTTTACGAGCAGGCTCGGGCTTGACGCCGAAACCGGAACCCATCCGGATTCCGCGCCACAGATGCCATTGAATGTTTCGCTGTCATTCCCAGCAACCATAATCCGCTCGAACGTGGAGAGCGGCGTTCCGATGAGATCGAACTCCGCGAACCAATTCATCCGGGCGACCATCCGCGTATACACGATACACCAGCGTCGGGAGCACATTGAAAGCATTCGGGATGGTTCTTCCCGTAAGGGTAAAGCCTCCCTCAACCTCTTTGAACATAAGACCAAAGGGTTTGTCTTGACGCTTGCATTCGGCTATAAGCAAAGTACGAAGTGAGTCAACCGGAACAGTCTGTCGCGCAACCACTACCAAATTTGATTGCCTTGCTACTGGTAACTTACCCGGCTCAGCGCGGCCATGCCCGTTGGAATGAGAAAATCCTTCGATCGGAGAGCGTGACATCAAAAAATTCTTCAGTACGCCGCTATCGACCACATCAACGCGCTGGCCTTTCACCCCTTCATCATCATATTGATAATATCCCAACAGATCTGTATTGCCGTATTTCTTCTGATTGGGATCGAAATACACATCGATAAAACTCGGAAGGATCTGCTGACCGACCTTCTTCTTAAAGGTCTGACCTTCATCCGCATTTTTCTGACGATGTCCTTCAACCCGATGTCCAAAGATCTCATGGAAAAACACCCCGGATGCACCGCCTGAAAGTATCGCCGGCCCTGCATAAGGATCCACGATGGGTGCTTCGCGCAATTTCTCGAGCATGGCGATCATATCCCGCACATCGCGCAAAATAGTATCGTCCGGAGGAAGATCATCGGGCGTATAAGCAAAGTAGCTTTTATAGAGCGGGAGGTCCATGCCATCCTCGGCCTTTGCGGTTGCATAAACCATCAGGCGTACGTAGAGCTGATTGGATGCGATCTCACCGCCTTCCGTAGATACAAAATATTTTCTCACTATGCTGGCATCAAGCATTGCTTTGGCTTCGAAAATATCCTTCTGCCCGTTAAAGAGTGCCGAATATTTATTGAGCCGAGCCTCCCATGCCTTCCGGTTTGGAAAGTAACCGGCCATTGATATATCGGGATCGTAATAGTGATTTGCTGCGTCAGCCTTGCTAAAATCGCCGGAAGTATCTTCCTCGGCAACTTTGACGGTCTTATTCGTTCGGACCTGCTGTAGGCGCTCGGTAGCAGAGTTGTAACTTTCATTGGTTGCCCGCCAAAGCGCGAGCTTGAGAGAAAGCGCGTTATCCTCGAATGGGATCGCCCTCGCTCCGCTTCTTGCAAACATGTCATTCGAAGCGCGGATCTGATGCGTGTTGTCGAGCGAATAATCACCGACCCGAAGATCAACGAGCAGTGTCCTCCGGCGAGTGGAATCTGACTTAGCAATTGCACCGTAGCTGGAGACGATGCTCACATTTTGTTCGTCGCCAATATTATAGCTCATATAATATGGCGGAGTTGGCTGCTTCGAAAGCGATGCCTGCTCGCGTGCAAGCTCCAATTTCATCGCCTGGATGACGACGTCGTTAGCAGCTGTTTCCTGCGCTGATGTCGAAGCCGAGAAGCATACGATAAGAATGGTTGCAGCGAAATATCGCTTAAATAAAGGAATAGAGTACATTTCTGGAAAAAACATGCAATACCAAGCCTGAATGGCAGGAGGAATCTTTCAAGCGCAAAAGGCGGAGAAGAGTTCGGAGGGGTTTACTCCAACGGTTATCAAAGGTTTCTCATGGCTATCGCTGTGTTACTATGTAGCCAATTCAGTCATTGCCAGTAAGAACGCGCCTGTTCCCCACCACCATTCGCCAGTCGAGAGGGATTTGTAATATTCGAGCGTTCCTGGCCAGGTACCCTCTGAAACTCCAATAACCCGGCCAGTATTGTCCACTGAATTAGCAATACCTCGGGCTGCTTTCTTAATAACTCCGCTGTGATCCCAAAGCCCCATTTTGCGAGCTCTCACATAAGCAAAAAGGAACATAGCCGAAGCAGAGACTTCTTCATAGCTGGTCTTATCGTCGAGTATGGTTCGCCAAAGGCCATGCTTTGTTTGGAGTTTTGCTAATTCAGACCCAAGCTGCTCGAAATTGATGAGAAGATTTTTATATCGAGCAGATTTTTTGTCGAGTAGTGGAAGCATTTCTGCAAGCGTCATCATGACCCATCCGTTTCCGCGCGCCCAGCTTCCTTCGGAACGTTTGCCTCCATGATTTTCCTCGCAATGAATAAAAAAAGGCTTATTCCCATCTTGCAGCTTGTCGAGATGGAGGACGATCTGTTTCACTGCTTCACCTTCCCAATCTACTCCCAGATGCGGTCCGATCTTCGCCAGCAGAGCGGAAGAATAGTAAACAGTATCGATATAAATATGCGGGAGATCGATATTGTGAAGCAAGAAACCTTCGCCATTGCGAAGAGCTTTGTCGCGCATAAATTCATAAATACGGAGTGCCGTATCTTCAAGCTGCATTCGGAATTCCGGGAACTCGCGAATAACGTCTGGATAGAGTAATGCAAAGCTCCAGGATCCGCAAAAATAATTCACCCATAGCTTTTCTGATAAGTGAAATGCAAGCCATCGACGCAAGTATGCCCGAACTTTTGGATTATCATCCATGGAAAGCCCACGTAGCAATCCATACATTGCAAGGGATTGGCCCCAATCTGTCGATTGCGATTCCGGGCGGTAGCGTTCGATAAATGATTCACTAACCACCCGAACGAGCGCACGCGGTTCAGAAGAAATCTCTTTACTTTGTTTTGCCATTCCAATATTGTTGGACAGATGCCACGATCATTTCCGCGCGCTCTGTAATGATATTTAAGTCACCGACTTCCAGATCACGGTCACTGACCAGGGGCGTACCAATGCCGACCGCAGAGGCGCCAGCCTCGAACCATTCAGTCACATTCTCGGCGGTCACCCCATTAGTAGGAACGAAGCGAATATGAGGAAGTGGGCCCCGAATTGAACGAATATATTGTGGCCCAAGTCCAGCCAGGGGAAATAGCTTCACGAAATCGGAGCCGGCCTGCGAAGCTTGCCATGCTTCCGTTGGCGTGAGCGCACCGGCCATCGAAACCACACCGACTTCATTTGCCACAGCGAGCATATCAAGATCGGTCACAGGGCTGACAAGAAATTTTGCTCCGCTCTCAATGGCCTTCGTTGCCGCTTCCACACCAATAACTGTTCCCGCACCAATGAGGCAATCGGGGAATGCTTTGCCTACACGATAGATACACTCTTCCGCGTTCTTAGAATTCATCGTGATCTCGATGATCGAAATCCCGCCACGCACAATGGCATCGACAACACGCTCGATTTCTTCAGTATACTGAAGCCGAAGTACGGCAAATACCTTCTTGTCGAGAATCCTCTGAATGATGGATGCTTTAGTCATGCCTATCGAAGCCCCGTTGGTATCGCCTCAAACCCTGGCTGTACGTTCACATCGGCGAGCGTTCGCCACACTCCGTCTTCGAGCGAGCAAAGAATCCAGACGAAGTTCACAGGATAGCCGGGAGCTGCAACATTCGGATGGTAACCTTTTACGATGGTCACTGCATCGTTCTCATAGACGGGCTGCACAAATTCCGGGTTCTCGAGATTGGTGTAAATGAACTGCGTGGCAAAGCCGGGTTTTGGCATGTCAAAGAAGAGATAGAGTTCTTCTCGCGTAGCGGCGTGCTCGTGTGGTGGCCATGAAGTCCAGTTTCCCGGTTTCGACATTGTGAATCCCAAAAGCATACGGGAGCCTTGAATATTCTCGCACAGCACTTTATTTAGGTCGCGATAATATGGTTCTTTCCCGACCTTGAGTGCGAGAGACTCAGTCGGTTTTACATCCCGCTCATAGCTTACTAGTTTTGTGGGATGAGATGTTCCGGTTTGAGCCGAAGCTTCAATAAGATCGAATTCGCCATCGGTTGAAACTTCAAACGCTTCCCCACGCCCAATATACATTGCATCGAATTTTTCTAGATCGAAAGCATCCCCACCAACCTTCACTTTCCCAGAACCATGCAAGCAAAGAAGCGTCGTCTCACGACCGAGATTTTGCGCATGGACTCTCGAAATTTCGTTATCAAGAATAATACGTCCGGCATGAAGCACTTTGAATGCCGAGGTTTCTGGGGTAATCGAAATGTTCCGCCCCTTTTGGGATGCGGTGTTGCGAAAAAGCCATTCCATAATTCTTATTTCTTAATTTTCAATTCTTTATTAGTAGGCCAGCCATCCTCCGTCGACTGCGAGAATATGTCCATTGACATAATCCGATGCACCAGAAGCGAGATAGATGATAGCTCCTGCAAGATCGTCCGGCTCGCCCCAGCGTCCGGCCGGGATTCGAGAGAATATCTGTGTGCTACGTTCGGAATTAGCGCGAAGAGCAGCGGTATTATTCGTCATCATATAACCTGGCGCGATGGCATTCACATTAACACCATATTTCGCCCACTCATTCGAAAGTGATTTCGTGAGCTGAGCAACTCCGCCTTTCGCTGCGGCATAAGCAACGACATTCAGTCCTCCCTGAAACGACAGCAGCGATGCAATATTAATGATCTTTCCGCTTCCTTGTTCAATCATCGCTTTCCCTGCAACTTGCGACCATTGGAAAACCGCATTCAGATCGGTATCGATGACTTCGTTCCAATCATGTGCCGTATAATCCGGTGCGGGTGACCGGCGAATGATGCCCGCATTATTTACGAGAATATCAATGCTTCCCCAGCGATTGATCGAAGAAGTGATAACTTCGACAGCACGAGTAGGGGTGGTCACATCTCCCACAACGATGAATGCATGTTCTTCGCCGATCTCGTTATGCACATCTTTCAATGCGGCTTCATCGCGTCCAACGAGCACTACTTTTGCCCCCGCACTCGCCAAAGCAATCGCAGCCGCTCGGCCCAGGCCGCGTGAGGCACCGGTCACAATTGCTGTTCTATTTTGCAAAGAAAATAATGATTCGAGGAATGACATGGGACAAAAATACGATATAGAAAGGCATTAATTCTAATTTCCCTATGATTCGAAATTCTATTCTTGGATTTTGCCTTCTGATCGTAAGTACGGAAGCGTTCGCGATTCATCCATATAAGGATTATGTCGCACTTCCTACAAAATATGGAATGAGCTACGACAGTCTCAATATTCCAACGCCCGATCATTTTCGTCTTACGGGATGGTATTGCAAACCGGCAAAAGATACAACCGACGTCCTCATTGTTCTTCCAGGCACGGATGCAGGTAATATGAGCTATGAACTGCAAGTTGCTCAAATTCTGACGGAGAAATATCCTGTCCTCCTTTTCGATTATCGCGGATTTGGTTCGAGTCAGGCATTCTCGTATGACGCCAATGCGATCGGCCATCCCGAATATCTCACCGATCTCGATGCGGCGGTTTCTTATGCGGAGAAGATGCACCCGAGGAAGAAGATCGTCATCTATGGCCGTTCGCTTGGCGCGGCGCTTGCTTTGGTCGAAGGGTCAATGCGAACCGGAATTACCGGAGTTATTGCAGAAAGTCCGTATGCCAGTCAGGCTCAGCTTGCTAAACATTATAAGGACGAAAACCCGAATGATAAAATAAAACCGATCGAATCAGACAGCCTTGAGCCTATTAAGAATATTCAAAATTTTAAAGCAAAACACCTTGTCATACTGTACGGCAAGAACGAAACACATATCCTCACAGGAGAAATGGTAAACTTGATACAGCGCGCCCCAGTTGCGAATAAGAAATTGACTATTTTTCCAGGTTGTGATCACCTCGAAGCACCATTCAAAGCAACACAGCAATATGGGCAAGTGATGGGGAATTTCCTTGCGAGCTGCGAGTAGCCGGAAACTTCATTAACTCAATCGCCAATAAAGCTCCCGATTTGATTCTCGAATTTGCGCTCCATCTCAAGATCGATCGAAGATGAAGCGGAAGTCTGGATTACATGATCGCTTGAATACAATCCTCTTCGAAAACTCCGGCTCATTCAGTGACGACGTGAATTTCACGGATTTCTAGATTCGAGAATTCGATACTTACACGCTAATAAAAACAGCTTTGGAGTATCGAGCCCAGTTTATTCCCGACAAGTCCGGCTCTTTGGGTAACGCCTTATGCGGCAACCTTCGTCTTCAGCCCATCGATCGGCCACATAGCTGCTGCTTGCTCGGCGCTTGCCTTTTGGAGGGCACTGCCATCACGCATGACGATCTCGAAGGCGGTCTGGCGTTCAATGTGATCGAAAAATACGGGCTGAGCAAGGCGGTTAAGAGCTTCGCGTGTGTCGATGGTTGGTTTTGTTGCTTTCATTTCTATTCGTTTTTAAAATTCTGAACGATCTAATACATCATTGCATGGAACAGGAAAGCTGAGATTCTACCCATTAATCGTTTTATGCCTGCCTGTGGCCTGGAAAGAATTCTCACTTCCGAGCTATTTCCACCCTATTCTCATGGAAACTCATTGAGCAGGATTCTGTTGACTATCCAGCAATGATTGCGCGGAACCCCAATTGTTGCAATTAAGTTTACAAAATTAAGTTTGATTGCCGCCTTTCGTCATATTGCTACAGGTCGACCGGCGCGCGAGTTGCGCAGGCTGCAGCGCGTGGGCGCGTATTTAGCGCAGATTGGTGCGCTTTTCACACTCCTCATTTTTTTTGCCGACACGATCAACGCGGATATACTCTATGCCGCGATCATCGGTGATATCCGCTTCGACGATAACCCTTTGATCCTCGATTCTGCCACCGATTCAACCAGCGTTGTTCCGGATGCGCTCCAACCACATGTAAATTATTTTGCAGCCGCAAAGTTCGATGGTGGCGCTTCAAATATCCATCGTCACGTGGTACCACGTTTTTTCGGGACCACGATCATTGAGGATGCCGATAGCCCAGCAGTCCTCGATGGAGAATCAACGGAGAATCTTACCTACGATATAAAGTCCTATTACACACAGGCCAAGATCGAAGAGTTAAGCGCTGTCACAACGCTCGATCGGACGATAACATACAGCCGTCTGTTGATTTAGCCGTCTTCTCAACTCAACTAGAATGTGCACATTTCCTGTCGCACATTGCTATTGTGTTCATTTTCGATTCCACGCTGCTTTGCGGCGAGAGAATATTTGCATCGGGTACCTACTTGATGTAACACGTTATTTTAATTGGTCAACCTGAGGAAATCCAGCCAATGCTATATCGTATTAGAATACTAAATTTCGCCATTTCGCTTTTGCTTCTCGGCGCTCGTGTGGGCTACTGTCAGACGGACACAATGGCCCTAAGCCTCAATGCCGCACGTCAGATCGCGCTTGCGCGCAGTGCAGCACTCGCGGCTGACCGCTACCGTTTGCATGCTGCCGAAGCGGACACTATGACTGCCCACCTCTTCCCAAATCCGGAGTTCTCCGTGAATGCGGCAAGCTATGGGCTGTTTCAAAAACCAATCGATAATTCGCTTGCAACGACTTCGTATCGGCTCGATCAAACCATCCCGATCGCTGGACAGATGAGCAACCACATCCTGATGGCCAGGGAGTCAACAGAAGCCGCAAGAAAAACTTATGACAATCAGGTTTTTCAGACGAAAGCATCCGTTAAGGATAGCTATATTGATGCGGCTTATGCTCAGATGAATATTAATCTGGCGCAACAGAATTACGACCTCTTCTCAAAACTGGTTGAAGGCTCGAAAGCTCAACTTCACGCTGGGGCAATTGCTGAGGAAGATCTGACGAAGCTCGAACTAACTGAGCTGACCTACCGCCAGGCTCTTAGTGATGCCCAGCAGAGCCTCCTTGATGCATTGAACTCATTGAAGCAGACGATGGGCTTTGATACATCGGTGCCAATTAAAGTCAACTACGATTTCCAGGCTTCTGGGTATCTTATGCCTAAGGATTCGCTCGAACAAGTGGCCTATGCTGAGAGGGCCGATCTTCGTGCATCAGAGCATGCAGTAAAAGCTGCTCAGCACCAGTCCGATCTTTCTCACTCGAATGCCTGGCCGGCGCCGGATATCGGTATCGAGCTTGATCGAGATGGGCCGGACTTCCAAAACTATGTTGGGGGTGGGATCGGCATTTCGATCCCGATCTTCAATCATAATCAGGACGATATTTACCGTTCTGAATCGAATGAACGTGCTGCCGAATACGACTACGAGAACGCCCGCATCGGAGTTCATGGGGATTTCAATGCAGCGTATGAAAAATACCGCAATTCTCTAAACGTGTTTCGCGGACTTCCGGCTGATCTTGTAAAGATGGCGACCGACGTTCGTGATAACGCTATCCGTAACTATACTTCGGGTCGTATCGGCCTGCTTGAGCTATTGAGTTCCGAGCAAGTCTATCACGATGCGATCGCGAGCTATTATGGTTCACTCTATACACTTGCAAAAAATCAATCATTGCTTGAACGCGCCGTTGGCGTGGAGCTTTTCGAGAAATAATACTATGCAAAACATCAAGTTCTTAATCATATTTTTGGCGCTGCTCGTGTTTGGCGCTTGCTCGAATAAAACCGCCGAACCTTCAGAAGAATCCAAGGCATCCTCAAAGGAGGTGATTACTGTCAGCCCAAAGATGGCTGCACAATTGCCGATTGCTATCGCGCAGACAGAGCCGATCCGGTTCATCTCTTTGCTTTCAGGACATATCGATTTCGATCCGAATGAGGTCACACATGTCGATCCGCTGGTGAATGGAGTTATCAGTCATATTTACGTGACGCAAGGTGATGTCGTTCATAAAGGACAGGTGCTTGCCGATGTATATAGCGGTGATTTTGCGAGTGCTATTTCTGACTTCCAAAAAGCAAAAGCCGCATTGACGCTATCTGACAAAGCACTTGTTCGTGAACGCGAATTGCTGGATGCAAAAGTCGCTTCGAAACAGGAAGTTCAGCAGGCGGAGAACGATGAGGCACAAGCAAAAGCGGATTACAACCGAAGCCTCGACGCACTGAAGCTTCTTGGCGGCAGTGAGAACTCTAGCGCGATGACGTTCCAGATCACGGCGCCGATCGATGGAACCGTCGTCGAACGGCTTGCGCAACCTGGTTCTCAGGTCCGGAACGATGGCTCAACCCCAGCATTTACTATTGGCAGTACATCGAGCCTATGGGTGTCGCTCGATGCGTATCCGGAGAATCTTCGCTCTCTCAAGGTGGGCGATTCGGTAGTATTGAAGGCTGCGGGGTTGGAGGATCATCCGTTCAGCTCGAAGATCGAATACATTTCTCCAACCGTCGATCCCTCCTCATTCACAACAAAAGTGCGCTGCACACTGCCGAACTCCGGCGGTTTGCTGAAGCCAGCGATGTTTGTCGGCGCAACGGTCTTTCATGCTGATGGGCAGGGACTTTATATTCCCGGTTCTGCAGCTTTTTATGACTCGGATGGCAAGGTCTATATTTTCTTCCAGATTGCCCCGCGCACATTCCGGAAACAAGAAGTCACACTTGGCCAAACGGAACCTGACCGAGTTCAAATTGCAAGTGGATTGAATGCCGGTGACACGATCATCGGAGATAAATCGCTTTTCCTCAATGACGAACTTCAAGCCGATCAGAAATAACTATTCCTGAAACACTTTCGAAACGAGGAAAGAAGCAATGCTAAAGAAACTTGTTGAACTTGCCCTAAAAGAGCGTATCGTCGTCTATTTCACGACGGTTCTGTTGGTAGTAGCAGGAATTTATTCCTTCACGCAGCTTCCCATCGATGCCTACCCCGACTTGACGAATACCCGCGTTCAGATCGTCACACAGTGGCCGGGACGCAGCACAGAGGAGGTTGAAAAATTTGTCACGATCCCGACCGAAACGGAAATGAATGGCATTCCACATCTCATTTCCCTTCGTTCGACCACGCTATTCGGATTATCCACGGTCTATCTCACCTTCGATGATGCAACGGATGATTTTACCGCCCGAACATATGTCAATCAGCAGTTGGCGGCGGTTGACCTCCCCGATGGAGTTACGCCGTCGCTTGCCCCGCAAAGCGGCCCCACCGGAGAGATCTATCGCTACACGCTTCAGAGCAAGAGCCGTTCGCCAATGGAACTGAAAGCGATCGAAGATTGGGTGCTCGAACGTCAGTGGAAATCCGTACAAGGGGTGGTCGATGTAACTAGCTTCGGCGGTCCAACCAAGCAGTACGAAGTTGCGATCGATCCACAAAAGCTTTCATATTACGGGATTGGCATTCAACAAGTATCCGATGCGCTTGCTGCCAATAATGCAAATGCTGGCGGTTCGCTGATCGAGCAAGGCGATCAAGGGTATGTTTTCCGAGGCGTAGGGTTGCTTGCAAGCGTAAATGACATCCAGAATGTGCTTGTCGCTAATTTGAATGGCACACCTCTAAAAATTGCACAACTTGGCGAGGTTCGCATCGGCCACGCAGTGCGGCTTGGGAAAGTTGAAACGCCATATAATCATGATGCTGTCGAAGGAGTAGTAATTATGCGGCGTGGTGAAAATGCTTCGCAGGTTATTGATCGAGTAGAGGAAAAAGTTAAGGAACTCAATTCCACGATCTTGCCAAGTGACGTTAAAGTTGTTCCATATTACGATCGCGCCGATCTTGTTGGTTTAACAACCCACACGGTGCTCCACAACCTGGTGGTCGGGATGTTATTGGTCATCGTCATTCTCTTTGTCTTCCTTGGGAATATCCGTAGTGCATTTATCGCTGCACTGATCGTTCCACTTTCATTGCTCTTTGCATTCGTCCTCATGCATCTCTGCGGAATGTCTGCCAACCTTTTGTCGCTCGGAGCGATCGACTTCGGCGTTATTATTGACGGTGCAGTCATTATGGTGGAGGCGATTTTTGCCCGTTTGGCGCTTAAGCATCTCACCGACAAACAGGAGCGAGAATCGGTTGTCGAATCCACTTCCGTGGAGATGAGCAAACCGATTTTCTTCTCGATCATAATCATTATTGCTGCGATGTTGCCGATCTTTACATTCCAGCAGATCGAGGGAAGGATGTTCTCTCCGCTCGCATATACGCTTGGGTTTGCGCTCGTCGGAGCGCTGTTACTCTCGCTAATGCTTGTGCCGGTCCTCGCTCAAGACCTATTGAAAGGCGAACTCCATGAAAAGAGTCCACTGTTTGAATGGCTCAATCATGTGTATGTCAAGGTGCTGGATGCATCACTCCGGAGAGGCAAGTTGATATTCGGAATATCGGTTGCTCTCCTTGTCGTGAGCCTTTATCTTAGTCAGTTCCTCGGGACCGAGTTTTTACCCCATTTAAACGAGGGCACATTATGGGTTCGTGCGTCGATGCCGATCAGCGTCAGTCCCTCGACGGCCGATTCTACTGCGGAACACATTATCAACTTGCTGTCCAGCTTTGACGAAGTAAAGAATGTTGTACTACAATTAGGGCGGCCTGACGACGGAACAGATGCGACCGGATTCTTCAACGCGGAATTTTTCGTCGATCTAAAGCCAGAGGAACAATGGAAAAAGCATTCCACGAAAGAATCGCTTATTGCAGACATGAACGAGAAATTTGCAGCATTCCCTGGAATTGACTTTAACTTTTCCCAGCCGATCTCCGATAATGTCGAGGAATGGGTGAGTGGCGTGAAAGGTGAACTTTCTGTGAAACTATTTGGACCTGATCTGGACGTGCTTCAGAAAGAGGGCGAACAGGTCAGCGAAATACTTAACCGAACCGTGGGTGTGACGGATGTTGGCGTCTTCACGGAGGTCGGTCAGCCGACATTGCAGGTCGATATTGACCGCCTTCGGGCGGCACAATACGGCGTTAATATCAGCGATGTTCAACTATTAATTGAATCTGCGATAGGCGGACATGTAGCCACACAATTTTATGAGGGTGAGAAGCATTTCGATGTGGTTATCCGCCTTGCAGAACAATTTCGCAATGCTCCTGACAAGATCGGTGCACTTCTGGTTTCGACATCGAGCGGTGCGAAGATTCCACTTTCAGCGTTATCCACGATTAGCGTGAAGCCGGGGGCTGCATTCATCTATCGAGAATCGAATGGTCGCTATCTGGCGATCAAGTTCAGTGTTCGCGGCAGGGATATGGGAGGCGCAGTAGCGGAGGCGCGTGAGAAGGTTGCCAAAGCAGTGAAGTTCCCTGGCGGTACGTATGCGGTATGGGGTGGTGAGTTCGAAAGCCAGCAACGCGCAATGGCACGACTCGCGATCGTCGTCCCGCTCAGTCTGCTGCTCATTTTGATTTTATTGTACTCGACGTTTGACTCATGGGGTTATGCGTTGCTTAGTCTCGCCAATGTGCCGTTCGTGACGATTGGTGGAATTCTTGGGTTACTTGCAACCGGACTGCATTTCTCCGTCTCAGCCGGAATCGGATTTATAGCGCTCTTTGGGGTTAGCATCATGAATGGGGTGGTCTTGCTAACGTATGTGAAGCACCATCGAGGGGAGTTCAACAACATTGTCGATCTATTGCGCAGCGCCTGTTTAAGCCGGGTACGACCGATCGTAATGGTCGCAGTGTTGGCAATGATCGGCCTTATGCCAGCTGCCCTTTCAACAGGCATTGGATCGGAAACGCAAAAACCGCTCGCGGTCGTCATTGTCAGTGGGTTGCTCTTGACTGCAGCGATTAATCTGATCTTGCTGCCGATCCTGTTCAAATTGTTCAAGATCGATAGTGTAGAAATTAATGACCAAAACTCTAAGAACCCAACGATAGAGACGCACGGTTAAGGAAGCTATTCCCATCACAATGACAAAGTGCGGTTCAATTATTCAAATAGGGCGCGCATGTGTCATTGTGGTGCTCGTTCTGTTTACCTTCCCGCGATGCCCATTCGCGCAGGCGAACGATAGCCTTGGAAGATCCGAGCCTTCGATAAAAACGCAGTCAAAGCTTTCGTTTCAACTGAGTTCTGGACTTGGAGGTACTCCGGTGGGCGGCGGGAATGTTTTATGGAACGTGAAGCTCATGTTTGGCACTCCGTTTATTAATGAAGGTGGCATGCTTTGGGTTGGAATTGACCCGACGATGGTCCACACAAAGTATTGGTGATGAAGCAGGGGTCGATGGATTCACGCCGCTCGTCGTTGAGTACGAAAGAACGATCGACACAGATCCAATAACGCTTTTCTACTTCGCGAACGCAGGCTCAGGACCCCAGTTCGGGGATCGGTCGAACCACCTTTTGTTTCAAGCTGTAATGTTCTCCGCTGGCGTGGGGCTCCGAGAAGGTGGCAGTTCTGGCTTTTTCGGACAATTAGGAATTGCCTACAATAATGTACCAGCAACCTCCGCACGAGAGTTCCTTAATCTGAACGCGGGGATTTTTTTCTGATATCAAACGTTAAGCGCCTCGATTTTTCAATAATCCCGTACAATTTCCTGCATGACGACTTATCGATGCTTCGCCGCTTTTCTGCTCTGCTGCTGCGTGTGGACGAATCCCGCCCATTCGATGACTTCTGATAGCTCCGTACCCCCACATTTAGTGCACGACTCTTCGTTCCAAAGCGCTATTACCCTATCATTTCCGAGCAATAATAATTCCGTCATATTCGCTCTTCCGGACTCATTGCGAAGTCATACAGAACGAAGAGTTGGCGATACCAACAACGAGTATTTGCTGGATACCGCTAAATATATCCCGTGGTCACAATACCGCTGGGCCGATCATCAGATGTACACGCTTACCGGCGATCCGCCACTCCGCTATACCCAGATCCAACCGGTTGCAGCATGGTCCTACCTCGGTGCGTATTTCGGCATACTAGCCGCACTCCATTATTATCAGGAAGTGACATTCTGGAAGAATACACAATCTTTTCGTATCCGCGATAACTTCGATGAATCGCTTTCCGCTAATTACGGAGGCCATTTCGATGGAGGCTATTTTGTTTCATACGTTTCGGAACAAGCGCTGCTTGCTTCCGGTGTCAGTGACAAACTAGCCCCGATCTACGGCGCAATATTGGGTTTGGGATATCAAACATATGTCGAAGTTTTAGATGGCTATGGCTCTGATTTTTCACTTTCGCCGTTCGAGGTGTATTCCCAGACGCTTGGCTGCGTTTACTTCGCTGCCTCACAGTACTTGCGAGGACTGCAGGATTTTTCACCGAAATTCAATTACTATCCTTCTGGCTGGTTCGGCGGCTCTCCAAAACTCGGTTCCCTTACTCCTATTGATGATTATAGCGCATGGAATTTCTGGTTTAGTGCTAATATCAAAGATTTAAGCGGCTGGGGTTTCTGGCCCAACTGGCTGAATATCGCCGTAGGCTACGGCGCGAGGAATCTTGACGATCCAGGGGAACGGCGTGTTGTTACACTTGCGCTCGACTACGATTTGGTAAAAATCCTTCCTGACGGGTCGATGCAGTGGAATTGGTGGCGGCAAACCTTAGATTTTCTAAAGCTTCCAGCTCCAGGTTTGGAATGGGATATCACTCGTGGAGGGAAAAGTTTGGGAGTGTATTTCTTCCTTGCTTATCCTTTCATTAAATTTTAATCTCTATACATGAGAACCGTACTTTTCGCACTTCTCCTTGTGTGCATTTCACTTCCAGCGCTCGCCCAGACTCCAGAAAATATTACCTTCGGCGTGGGAGTTACCTACTATCCGATCGCTATACCTGGTGATGCTCAGTATTTTGGCGGGAATTTCACGCAGGCTGGCTTGACGGACTTTTTCGTACCCATGCAATTCGGACCGTATATCAGGTTCGAGCCGGAATTGGGAATATATTTAAAGAGTTACCAGGAGCAGGTTCCAGATTCCGTGGGTTCCTCGAACACCTTTGGAAGAACGGCAGACGAGCAAATTGTCCGTACGGGTTTTGGCGTGTTTTACACGAAACAGATTGATTCTGTCTTCCAATTTGGTATCGGTACGCGGCTTGGAATTCTTTCTTCAGAATATGAGACGCATCAATCTACTCCTGTTGACTATCCCTCCGCCGCGCCAGACAGCGACATTCATTATGGCGTATTCTATCTTGGCGCTGCATTTACAGTAGAATATTACATTTCGAAGCATTTTAGCATTGGAGGTGAATTGCAGTTCATCCACTACAGTTTTGGCGCGCCATTAATCACGATCGGCAGCAATGAACTTAGTGGCTATCTCTCTCCAAATTCAGAGCAACAGAGCGTTTGGAGTACCAATGAGGTGCTTACGGCTCGATTCTGGTTCTGATATGGAATTATTTCATGTTTTTCATGGCCGGCGGTCAGTGTCCCGCGATTACACTTGCGGTTCCTTCAAAATAATGTTTATGTGGTTGGCAGCAATGACTGGTGTTTGCTCTGGTTGTGTTACGCCCGCTATTTATGAGTACGATGCATCGTTCGATGTTCACCAAATCTCGGAGCGTTCGCAGTCAGGTGCCGAGCGCATTTTTACGATCGTTTCGCCAACCGTTTCCAGCGATAGCTCCAGGGCGTATCCGGATACGCTCAAGTATATTATTGTCAATGGGGATACGGCCTACCGTCACGCGGCGCCGGGGCTTGCACCAGTTTTTGATTCTGCTGCTCCGTACCATACGAATGGCGCCATCAATTTTATATCGCTGGTCTATGATTCGCTTACCATACTTGACACGACGTACGAAACAAACCTCGAGGCCGCGATCACTGCGCCAACCTATGGTGAAACGATCCACCGAGCGAATGGTGTAAACATTGGTTACCAATCCAGCGCCGGAAGTTCAAGTTCGTTGAGATGTTTTTTGCAAATTAGCGATTCGCTGACCTTCTATTCGAATGATGTTTCTCTTGGTAGATCCGGAATCATTGATTACCCAGCAAGCGATCTAAAATCAATGAAAGCTGGTACCCTGTGGGCGGATATTGAAGTTGGCGCAAGCGCTACCGACTACTTCATCACGTACATACAATATTATGATATTGTCGTAGAGCATCGCGTGGTGATCGATCGAATAGTAGCATATCCTTTGGAGTAAAAGAGAAGAAACCTATCCAAGCGAGATCGTTATCGTGCTCGGACTGCTGTCTGCGTTATCGCATCGGAAATGTTGTCGCCGTTTGTGCCATTGATGACAACCCGATAAAGATACGTGCCGTTTGCCACTTCGTTACCGCGTTCGTCGCGGCCATCCCATTGGACGGCATTAAAGCCGGCATGGGTCGAGCTTGGCGTGAGCGTGCGTATTTTGCGCCCAGCAATCGTATAAACAACGATCTTAATATCTGCCGAGGCATCTGATTTCAGAATAAACGTAAAATCCGTCGTCTCTTTGAACGGATTGGGATAATTCATCACTTCTTCAATCCCATTCACATCGCTTACCGTGAAGCACTGCTGGATCGTATCCGTGTTGCCGCTCGCATCTCGGAGATAGGCATCCATCAGCCAAGTTCCTGCTGCAAACGTAAAGGTGGGGCTTGGTGTGATAGTCAATTGCCCTTGCACCTGTCCTCCTGCAAATGATTGAAAACTAGCCTGGATCCCATTCGGCGTATTCCCGACAGCAACCGGGAACGCAAGACTTGTATTCGTCTCATCCAGGAAATAAGCGGTGATCGAATTGCTCGAAGTATCGCGCAGTGGATTACTGCTCAGCAATTGGATCTTGATGGTTGAACGATTTGAAATGTAGCCGCATCCCGAGAGATGCTGGGGAATTTGATCGGTTGGGTCGAGAAATAAAATATCTGCGGTGGGGGTCATTGTATCCCGTGCGACGGCGTAAGAACCGCTGATGGTATTATTGAAAGGAAGCTGTTCGTTCTGCGCTTCGTTCGGGTTTATAATGGCAGTCAGCTTGGCAGTGCCAAGTTCGTTCTGCGTTTGGAGTGAATCGCTGAAATTATGCGTCGACCGCCCAACGAGAGAGAATGGAGCGTGAACAACAGGAGTATCGATCTTGCTTTGGTATTGGCGGTATAGCTGGACGATCACAGAGTCAGCGGGAGTGCAAGTAAGCGTCGATGCCGAGTAATCGGCGACAACCGATCCCCCAGTATTGACGATGCCAGGAACTGTGCGAATGGAATCGGGCGAGAATACAAATTCCGGCGCGGGATCATACTGTATTGCTATCCCCGAAAGCGCCGGGCTTTGAGAACTATTGGCCGTGCGAATAAAGCCCATTTGCACTGCCAGCCGATCGTAGATTCGGGGGTCAATGTTCGATAAACTAAAAGAATTGCCGGCAGAGGCTTTAAAATTATCAACGACATCCACTCCGCTACCGTCCCGCCTTGCTCCGAGCACCGCGAAGTTAATGTTATTCCCGCTATCGGTCGGGTTGCCGGTCCACGTTAGTGCGCCATAGTCTTTCGCAACTGCTGTGTAAGGCGTTACTGCCAAGCCAGATGTGCCTGAGGTAATAATCGTATCGAAAGCCATGGCCCCATTTGAGTATTGCGCAGCGAATGACTCTTTGGCGGATCCCCGAGGCGATCCTTTTGCTCCGATGAGCGCATAACTTCCATCGTAGGCCATTGGGAACATGCCTGTGTCGGATCCAATAGATTCCATCAGAGCTTGTGTAGCTGGGAAGAAATACTGCTGGAACTGAACCGAACCTACGGTCAACACCATGACTCGCCTGCCCGATGGAATTGCTGAAAGAACGGAATTAAATGATGCGGCCATCGGAGTTTCGAATGATTGGTGCCCTATGCTATCCCAAGGCATTTCAAATTCATATACGCTGTCGATCTGTGTTCCATCAGGGGACCATACAAGGATAGCAAACCCGTTATCGAAGACCGACCCATTAGAAAGTATCTCCGTGTCTTGCCAGATCTGGATACCATTCAATGATACTTGCGCGTACGGTGCGAACGTCTTATCCAAGGTGACGTCATTGATCCCATGAGAGATAGCTTCGAGTCTCATGGTATCTTTAAGCAAAAGTGAAAGCATTCCCTGTGAGTTAAGGCCGAGTCCGTTCACATTCGTAGAATACAATTGCTGCGGCGAGGTATAACTGAATTCCGAACGAGGTGCGGCACCGGTACTGAATGTCGCGTATTGCCAACTGGTGGTATCCCCGCCGGAAGCGTGAATCACTCGAGTTCGCCACCAATACACCGAAGACTGCGGGATCGATGTTGCCGGCATGGGAATGTCGAAAGTAACATAATACGATGAGCTGATCATGGATTTCTGATCGATGAAAACATTTGAGAACGTTTGCGTCGTATCCAACTGTATCTCGACTTGGTCGTTGGGACTGCTTCCGGCTGGGGTAAGAACAATGAAGTGGACGTTGCTTGGGCTGATATCGCAAAGCTGACGTTCACCCTCGTACGGGAAAAAGTTTGTTGTGGAAAGTCCATTTACCTGGATCTGAATGCTGGCTGAATCGTCTGGGCGGTACGATTCCGGCAGGCGATGATCCGGATCGATAGCAACTGTAATGGTATGCAGGCCGATCGATTGTGTATTTAGCCCGAACAATGCTGAAACACTAGCACTATCGATAAGACCGGGAAGTGTATCGTATCGGGAGATCGGGAACCCAACTGGTCCAGCATCAGTGATGCGCACCACCACAGGCTGGTTGGCTGCATAGCCATAATTATAAATCTCAGCCTCGACGGTGTAGAAACTATCGCTAATCGTAAAGGTGACCTGCGGCAGCGAATCGCCAGGAGCATAGGCATCTATCCCATTTGGATAGACGGCAAATTCTGCCTGTGGCCGCAGAACGAAGCCAACCGCCGCATCACCAAGCATGGAATTTTGCAGCGCCTCATTGTGAGAAACGCTGGCATTGCCGTTAAACCCGACGCTGGATGCTTCCATCTTTGCGGTTGTAAGTAATTGCAACATGTTCATGCTCTGCGCGTGCGTGGTATCATGTGTGCTATCGAAGGACCTCATCAAGTTGATCCAGTTTTCCGTCAGCAGGTCATCGTAATCGCCTTCGCCGAACCCAGTGGTTCCGTAGGCCTGCACCGAACCTGCTTCCGGCGCTTGGATATAGGATTGGTTCACACCGATCTGATCGTACTCCGCGAAATCTCCCGTTCGGCAAGTGAGCGTAACAAGCAGTGGATAAAGTCCCTTGTTTTGAAGAATGCTTGCATCTGGAAAAGCTACATCCGAGGTAAAGGTTGCACCGTGACCTGCAAAATACATGATCGATTGGCCGGTAAGAAGCAAGTTCTCAATTTCGCCAATGTGCGTGGGGTCGACACCACTGGAAAAATCGGTTCGGTCAAGGACGGTATCCCTCATATCAATCGGAGGGGCATTAAGTGGGGGTGCAAATATCTCACGGCAAAATGCATCGAATTCCTGATGCTCCGAGCCACTATCACCTCCGGCAATAAATAAGAAATTCTTATCCCACGACGCAGGTGGTTCGTTCTCATATTCGTTCAATTTCGTAAGATAGTTCTCAGCCGCCGCTTCTGAAGCGACAGGAATCCGCGCGATCAGCATCAGCGGCAGGCTATCCAGATCGGCATCGGACTCTGGCAGCGTGAAATAGGAATCGCTGGCAGGATTGCCATACGATGGTACGAAGGAGCGTTGAACGCTACCGGCTAAGTTAAATTTTGGATCCCACGAGGCATTGCCCAACAGCGTGACGAATCCAACCGGGTTTCCAGAATAATTAAAGTACGCATAATTCAAATACCTGCGAATTGCCTCGGGTTCGTTACTGCCATAATCGAAGGCATTGAAGATCTCATCGGTAGTCACAATCTTTGTTTTCAAACCTTGACTGCCCTGAAGCGTTGCAAGCCGTTGAGCAGCGGTTTCAAATGCGGGATTCGTAATTACCAGATAATCCGCCTGATTCCTTGGGCTAAGGATCTGCCAAGAAAGTACATTGGGCGACCCGGTATTCCACGGCTGAATGTTATCGCACTTCATGAGAGATGAACTTGTAGCTGCGGCATATTCAGGTTGAGCGGATGTAGTAGAATCTAGATATTGCCCCGATGGATCAAGAATGCGGGTGTTGTCGGTCAAATTATAAAGATGCGCAGACGCATCGGACATTCCGATCTGGAATTTATTCGATGGCTGTGTAACAGAAAAAAGCCACTGACCTTTCGCGATACCGGTATCGTTGCTGGGCGCAAGTGCACTCGGATACGTTAATTCATAATAGTCCAAATAGAATTGATCGATATGCGCTCCGCCTGTTAATGCGTTGATACGAACCACATTCGTTCCGTTGACAAGCTGAGAGATCGGAACGGTCATTTTGAGAGAGTCGTAAGTGTATTCATAGAATACATTGGCAAGACTTGGAGGGCCGTTATTGATCTGGGCGCGCACGACATGTGGGGTTCCATTCGGACCAAGATAGTTAGGGTCGTGCGTCATTCCACGGAACAAGAATTTGAAACTTGCAACCATGTTCGCGGTATCAGCCGGAAGCTGGGCGATATGGAATGTATCGGTAAAAAAGGATGCGGCAGAATCATCGTAAAGTCCATGAAGCTCTACCCACTCGAACCGCTCACCGGCCACATATTCCGTCATTTCCTGAGTTTGCGTTTGATCGGAGTTCGCGTCACCCAAGTAATAATTGTGGTCTTGCTCGTGATGAATCAGGATGGTTCCGTTGGAAACGAGTGAAGAGTCTGACGGAGTCAAAGATTTTGCCTGAAATTGGAGTGGCGCCTTAATTCCACTGGATGATGTCAGCCAATAGACATTGGTATCGGTCGCTACGTTGTAGTATTCCGAGCGCTGTGCCTCGCTATCGAATTGGATAAAGGGTTCTCCAACCGTCGGCAGGGGGAAGCCTCGCAAGTGTTGGCCGTAGAATTCAATGTCGGTGATGTTACCGGAAGCATCCGTATCGATCCAGAGTGGAATTTCCACACCATGATTGAAGCATCGTAAATTACCGGAATTCCATCCAGAAGTTGGAAGCGAGAAGCCCAGACTTTGAAAATTGAGATCGCTTGCATTCACGCGATACAACCCATCGCGCGTGACGGCAAGACGAATATATGCGGCGCTTGTATCGATCCAGTTGTAAATGCTATCGCTACTGCTCAGGGTTGAAGTGAACTTCAAACTCTTCTGAACGCCCGATCTTGCTGCGAGAGACTTTTCAGAGGTTTGGTGTCGCAATGGAACTGCAAAGGATGTAAGATCCCAAGTATTCGCGACAAGGTGCGAATTAAGAGTTGTGAACAGCGGATCGCGTGCGGCAGAGATTTTCGCGTTGGGAGCTGACTGAATGCTGAAGTTGATACCAACAGTGAATTGCTCAAGGGCAGTTGCTTCACCTCCATTTGTTGAAACGAGCGGTACTGAAACCGTAACCATTCGAAGCGAGCGAAACGTGCGTGGTTTGCTGATCGTGGTTATTGGTGGATTTGCATAGGTGTTTGGATCGTAAACCCGCTGCACTTTTCCCTTGATAATTTTTGTCGAAGGTACGAAATGAATCGTGCCGAGCGGTAGGCTCGATCTGGTTTTGAGGATCGGGGTAATTCCGATTGCATTCTCAGGAACTGCAAATGTAAAATGGAGTATCGGGTATTCCGGAGCGCCACCATTTGCCGAATGGAGTACGACTCCCGCAGGCATACCGCGACCAAGTGAATGCCAACTAACTTTTGAGAATTGCAAGCCCTTCGGGGCGTTCGCAACTGCAATGTTCGAATGAGAAGTTGTTGGCTTTCCAAGGTCAACCGAAAGAGTGACCGTTCCAGAATTTGACGTTACCGATGTGTTGTGAGCAAGGATGACAGAATGAGTATGCCGCACGCCGCTTGGACCAAATCGCCGCACACCGGGATGGTGCGGAATTAATTTTCTCTTCGGAAAATGTACATGTGAAGAGACAGCAGTGCGGAATTGAGCTGGTTTCGACTTATTTACAATCCCAGAATGATTCACCACATCGGGCGCGAGCAGTTTCGGAGTGCTCTTTGGTAATTGGAAGCCAAAGCCTACGCTCGAAACCGAGAGGATCCAGATCAGTGAGGCTCGTGTGATGGTTTGCAGGTTCATTCGATATATCAACAGGTCAAGAACGCGGCAAATCTCTTCATTGTCCCGTAGGGATTAATTTTTGACCTGACCGCCTTCAGAAGCTTTCCAGGGCCAATCCTGCTGCATCTTGGCCCACACGAAATAGACAAGTGCTCCAATGCAAATAACCGTCGTTGCGCCCAATATAAATTTTAGCCCCGTAAAGTAGAAGACGAACAGCCAGATCAAGATGGACAGGATCGCAGGAAGCGGAAAAAACGGCATCCGGTAGGGGAGCAACGCGGTTCGATCTCTATCCCTATGCCACAGCATTAGCCCAACGGTCTGCCCAATAAACTGAATGAGTATTCGCATGGCAAGAATGGCACTAATAACTTCACTCATCCGGTCGAAAAAGACGCTGAACACGAACGCGATCGCACCCAGCACAAGAAGCGATACAGTCGGAAAATGCTTTGTGGGATGGACCTTGGCGAAAACCTTGAAGAATGCACCCTCTTTTGCGGCCGCATAGGGAATTCTGGAATATCCAAGCATAGCTGAAAACAGCGAGGCTGCAGCAATGATAAGGATAAGCACGGTCGCGACATTTGCGGTCGAGGATCCATATAGGTGCTCGAAGAAATTGCTAAAGATGAAATTGGAGTGCCGCGCCGATTGCCATGGCATCGTTCCCAAAATGCTAAGCTGCATTCCGAGGTAAATGATGGCTATTCCGCCAATAGAAAAGAACATGCTTCGTGGGATATTTCTTTCAGGCTCGCGAATTTCTGCGCCCAAATGGCAGACGTTGTAGTATCCCAAATAACTATAGACGGATTTTCCCATCGCCTGCCCTAGTACCACAAAGAAAATAGGTGAAAGCGTCCACGCTCCGGTTGGGAAACTGAATGCAAGTTGTGGATCGAAATGAGTCGCTCCCGCGAAGAGGATCCAACAGATCGTAAATATAAGCACAGACCACAGGATTACCGAGATCTTTCCTGCTGTGGAGATTTTACGATATAAAACAATGGTAAGGAGTGCAACCAGCAGGCCTGAAACGGCTTTGCGTTCCAGTGGAGTGATTTGCAAGAGATAATTAACGTGTTCTGCAAAACCGATGGCTCCCGAAGCGATCACCAGCGGAGCTTGAAACACAGTCTGCCAAATGAACAGAAATGAAAAAAGCTTTCCCCAGGTGTTCTCACCATATAATTTTCGAAGGAACACAAAGCTCCCGCCGGCTTCAGGCCATTTTGCCCCAAGTTCGGACCATACCATTCCATCGATCACGGCGAGCAGCGCTCCCAGCACCCATGCAATGATGCATTGCGGGCCATTCATGATGTCGATAACGAGCGCCATCGTTACGAATGGCCCGATGCCGACCATGTCGATCATATTTAGCGCTGTTGCTTCGCGGAACCCAACGCCGCGAACAAGATCGGGACTTGCTCTTGATGCGGTTTCGCTCACTTCACGCCAGGATAGGTTAGCTCTGGGTAATCATTGACTGCTAACCGGTCGAACAATGCTTTTGCTTTTGCTCGTCCTTCGGGTGGATTGATGTCAAAATAATAGTATTCTTCAAGATCGCTGCCACCGCGGTTCAATCCGGTTTGCAAGCTGCCTTGTGATTTATGTTCCGTGATTTCCCAATCCAGGATGATCTTGTAATTCAGGACATGATGGAAGCCGAAGCTTTGATTTAAATCAAATGAGTAGGCAGGCGCGCCATCGCTGATACGTGTGATGGGAAACCCGTCGAGTACGGTAAAGTTACGTACGGGCTTTCCGAGATCAGACGTGCCGCCGGCGAGTACGATCGGAGGTTGGATGTTTTTAGGCAGATTCTGAACCGCCGTGAGCGCTAATATCGTAGCGGCTTTATGATGCCCATGTGTAGAATCACTTGGCAGAAGTGTGAAAACAAAATCGTAGTGACCGGACACCAAAATATGATTGAGCTGCGATTTCACTTGCGGAATGTTCCAGTTGCTATCGAGCACTTCATGCGGATCCAGCGTATAGCGGTTATCGCGCTGATTAAAGAAAAAGATCTTATGTAACCCAATTATTTTTCCTGCATTCACCAATTCTTTGTGGCGAATTCCCGGAAGATATTTTCGTCCGATCTTTTCATCCGTCAAATTAAGATGGTAGTAATCATTGCCGAGTGTAGAATATTTATATCCGGCCTCGCCATTTGTAATAACGACGAGATCGACTGTGCCATGGAAATCATGTGTGATCTTATAGATCGTCGCAGCATACGCCCCTTCGTCATCGGGATGCGCGTCGACGACGAGCACACGCGGACCGTTTGATTTTACAGGCGGCACGTGTGCATACGAAGGATTCGATGATCCAATAAGAAAAACAGCAATTATAAAGATGGATAAAAAGCTTGGTTTCGGCATTTTGGTATGTAGGTATTTTTGTTTGGTGAAACAGTCATTATTGGTGGAGGGGTTGCAAAAGCCACCCTACACACCGGATTAAATCATTATTATTTCGGGAACGGGGTGAACTTATCGGGCTCCGAAGGCATTTATCCTAATGAATTCATGCTACCTTTGGTTGTGTGTTTCGTGGAAAGAAGAAGTATTTGCATTTGGTTCGGTCAGTTTACGAGCGGCGCTCGCATGCTAGGTCATGCGACAAGCGTCGAGTGTTTGCCGTCTTTGAATCGTCTTTGCATCGACGAGCGATCGTCTGTGGATGAGCAATCGTCCAGCTTTGCCTCCCGTCTCAGCATCTCAAAGCGTAACGTTTTGTTTCTATTTCTTTATTAGTGAATACATGAGGATATATGTAGGTGGGCTTCCGTACCAAACGGATGATGCTCAACTGACCCAGATGTTTGCAAGTTATGGCGAAGTAGCGAGCGCGAAAGTGATTACCGACCGCGATTCGGGGCGGAGCAAAGGCTTTGGTTTCGTCGAAATGAACGACGATGAAGCAGCAAAAAAAGCAATTGCGGAGCTGAACCAGGCCGAACTTGGAGGACGTACCCTAACCGTTAACGAAGCACGCCCGATGGAATCCCGAGAAGGTGGACGTGGCGGCGGTGGTCGCGGCGGCTATGGTGGTGGCGGTGGTCGCGGTGGTGGTGGTCGCGGTGGGGATCGCGGCGGCGATCGTGGCGGGGACCGCGGCGGCAAACGCTGGTAAACTCTATTTTGGAGTGATCAGTAACGAGTAACGAGCATTTTGCTCGCTACTCGTTGTTGTTTGTGCTATTTGAACGTCCCCGATGAACTGAACTTTACTCAGTCTCCCATCGCTTTCGTGTCGTGACAAATCCCTCCCTTGCCGAAGCGTACGTCCGTTGCAAAGAGATCGCCACGAGCCACTACGAGAATTTCCCTGTTGGCTCGGTAGTTATTCCGCGCAGGCTTCGAAAGCATTTTTTCACACTCTATGCCTTCATGCGCACAGCGGACGACTTCGCCGATTTGCCTGAACGTTCGAGTGAAGAGCGGCTAAATCTGCTCGGTGAATGGCGTACGCAACTTCGTTCCATTTACAATAATGAGCTTCCGAGCGATCCCATTTTTCTTGCATTGCAAGATACCGTTCGCAAATTCGATCTTGCCATTCAGCCATTCGATCTTCTGCTCGACGCGTTCGAATCCGATGCGCGCGGGAACGTAAATTTCGCGACGTATGAGGATCTCCATTGGTACACCATGCGCTCGGCAGAACCGGTAGGGCAGTTGGTGCTTGCGTTGTTTGGCTACCGTGATGCGGAGCGCGTAGGGTGGTCGAACGATATTTGCACGGCACTGCAACTGCTCAATTTTTTGCAGGATGTGAAGGAAGATCTTACTGCGAATCGCTGCTATTTCCCGAGAGAGGACTACCGATCCTTCGGCATCGAAACGGCTGATGAAGTTCTTCATTCTTCAATGACGGATCGATTGATCCTCTACGAATGCGACCGAATTGAACAATTACTTACCAATGGCGCCGCGCTTCCGGAGCATGTGAGTGGCCGGCTTCGCATGGAATTGCGCGCCGTCCTTGCCGGTGCAAGAATTATTCTCCGTAAAATTCGCGCGATGAATGGAAATACTATTGAGGCGCGGCCCACGCTATCGTCGATGGAAAAATTACAGATGCTGCTTGCTGGATTCAAGAATGGCGGCGGAGTTTAGCGCTCAAAGTTGCTGTTGCAGGTAACCGATGTCACCCGGGATGGCCAGTTCTAGGCGCAGCAGTTTTTTTTATTCCTTCATGCTTCTGCCCAAACAGAAGCGCGAAGCCATGTTGCGCGTCTATGATTTTTGCCGCCACACGGATGACCTTGCCGACGAAGATTCAGTGAGCATACCGGAAAAGCAATCGCGACTGAACGCGTGGCGCACGGAGGTCGAAGCCTGTTATCTTGGGAACGCAACACACCCGGTGATGCTCGCACTAAAGGAGACGATCCAGAAATATTTGATACCGAAGCAATATTTGCTTACCCTGATCGATGGCGTAGAAATGGATCTACAAAGGGTACGTTACGAAACCTTCGAAGAACTCCGCGAGTATTGTTATGCAGTGGCAAGCGTAGTCGGTTTGATTTCGATCCAGGTTTTTGGTTTCAAGCACGAGGAAACTCGCGAGTATGCAATTCAACTCGGCTATGCGCTCCAACTCACGAACATTCTGCGTGATATAAAACAGGATGCTGCGCGGAATAGAATTTATTTGCCGCAGGAAGATCTGCGCCGGTTCGGGTACGATGAGCAAAGCCTGTTATCATCACGTTATGATGAACGGTTCGTTGCACTGATGAAATTCGAGACTGAACGAGCAAGAGAATATTATGCAAAAGCCAGGGCGTTGGTGCGCCCGGATGAACGCCATTCCATGGTTGCTGCGGAGATAATGGATGGAATCTATTTCCAGATCCTTCGTAAGATCGAGCGTGAGAAGTACAATGTATTTGCGAAGCGGATACGGGTTTCGAATGGCTCCAAAATGTATACTGCCGCGGGGTACTGGTTGCGAAATCAGTTGAGGGTATCACAATGATCATTCTTGGTATAGATCCCGGCACGCTCGTGACCGGTTATGGCGTTATCGAAACTGGCAGCGGCAAGGGCAGCACTTTCCGTGCGGTGGAGTATGGCACCATCGAATCGAAGCGGATTGCAACTCTGGCCGAGCGGCTGCGTGTTATTTTTGTGCGGCTTTCAGCAGTAATGGAACGCGCCAATCCCGATGCGGTTGCGATCCAGTCGGCATTCTATCACAAGAACGTGCAATCGACTCTGAAGTTAGGCCACGCGCGAGGAGTCGCCATGCTGGCGAGTATGCTAAAAGATGTGCCGCCGGCAGAATACGCGCCGCGCGAGATAAAACGGGCGGTCGTTGGTAACGGGAACGCATCCAAGGAGCAAGTAGAATTTATGGTTCGGTCACTATTGGGATTAAGATCTGCTGATAAAAAATTACCGGATGCATACGATGCGCTGGCCGTCGCGATCACGCACGCAGCGAGGTATTCGAATCAACCTTCACAGATTGGCGGCCGTACCTCTTCAAAGAACTGGAAGCAATTTATAGAAATGAATCCGGGAAGGATAAAGAAGTGAGAGCAACGAATTTTATTTCTGTCAACCTGAGCGAAGTTCGTCCGATCGGAGGGAGGTCGAACGCTGTCGAAGGATCGCATGTAGTTCCGCTTAATGGTGAATGTCCGAAGATCCTTCGACTGCGCAAAACTCGGCTAGCGCTCCGTTTTGCTCCGCTCAGGATGACAATTCAGTACATTCGGCAGTTGGTGACATTGTCCACAGTGCTGGTAGTTTTGCTTCTGCTTTCGAGACAATCGGCTGCGCAAACGCTCACACCCGATCAGCTTACTCCAGATAGCTACGTCAAGATCTTCCTTACTGATTCATCCGAATTTTATATATTGGTGCTTGCGCGGCCATTGCCGGACCGCATTCTTGCAGAGACGAGCTACGGCCGATTGGAGATTCCGTTGGCTCGCATTAGTTCCGTTGTCGACTATCGCTATAACTGGGTTCAAAAGGAGGATCTGAAGCGCGCGGCTTTGAAAAACACGACCGATGCCCAAAACAGTGAAGTGACCAGGTTTCTTACCAGGCCGAAACTGCCGGATACTTCTACCGTCTATACCAAAGATTTCGATGTTTTCAAAGGCCATCGCTATCTCTTTGACGATACAGCTCATGTGATGCTCGCAACCGATTTCGGAACGCTATTTTTTACTTATCCGGACTTGCAGGCGGTCGATAATTGGTCCGGGATGAACGATAGGCGAGAAGATTTTGCTACGGCAAAATATTATGTTGCGAAAGATCCCGAATCTTCTCAGGATTTTCTCCTTCCCACGGGGCGCTCGTTCGGGGGCGGTAATTTCTTCCTCAATGATTACATGCTTGCAGGCCTGCAAGCCAATTATGGCATCACGGATTGGATCAGCGTTAATGCTGGCGGCGTTGATATTCCCATTCTGACTCCCACCGTTACGAGCCTGACCGGAGGGATAAAGGTCACTCCGTATTCGTCCGATGATCTGAATGTTTCTGCCGGTTTTCAGGATATTTATTCTAAGGTCGTTAACACGACGCGCATTGCATTTCCATACGTTGCTCTGACGTATGGCACCTGGGAATCCGAAATGACGGTGCTCGGCGGCATGTCCTACCAAAGCGGCAAGATCGATTCATCGGGTGCGCTGTATTACCCGAAAAATTCATTTATCGGCGTGGCAGGAGATATGCGCGTCGGTGAGAACTTAAAGGTTGCGCTTGAACTCTACTTCGTTCAGGATTTCGGGATCGTGCCAACGATATTTTCTGTCCGTTATTTCCAGAATGATCTGACGATTGATGTCGCGGTGGTATTCTCGCTCTACAAAGCCGGCGCCAGCAATATGGAGACCTTAGGCACCTACGTGTTCAACACCCCCTTCGAAGTGATCCCGTTGGTGAGTGGGTCGTATCATTTTTAAAAACCATTTCAATCGTTAGCTAACTTAGATAGTGTATGAAAAATTGGCACATCCTCATTCTTGTTGCATCGGTGGTTGCTCTTGATTGCACCTCAAAGACTACTGCACAGATTCCAGTAGCCTTGCCAATCAATTTACAACTCGGAATTTCATTGGATTCAGCCGAAAGGCTCTTGAAGATGGGGGGATGGGTTTGGGATTCTTTAGATATTGACAATTCAAAAAATGGTAGGATCCGATTTCGAGAACTTCATTTTTCTCAGATTGACGAACCATTGTCGGGTATGCTCATTTTTCGATCTGGAATATTGCAGTCGTTTTTACTGAGCAATTCATCGTTCTTAAATACCCATCCCTCCTCTACGCTTGAAGATTATAGGCATCTTGTTAGCAATGAAAAATCAGTTTATGGTACCCCAAGCGATTCAGGCATCAGAGGCTCAACAACGTATACAAATTGGGTGGTTCATAAAGACAATGGCCTGGTCGCGTATATGGTGCAATTTTCGAGCAATGGTTCATCATTGATGTTTTCTGGCGCTTACGCACGATTTTTATTCCCATTTGACACAACAAAATATAGTCATTAGTCAGAATAGCAACAAGGATCGCTGAAACTTATTCCCCGATAATCTTCGCTAATTCCCGGTGTGAGATCGTTAACGCCACTTCGTGATCGATAATGCCGAGTTCAAGTAGGCGTTCGATGGCTGCTTGCTTCGTTTTTTGCTCGATCTCCTGGACGGAATCGGTTTTGAAGATATATTTTAACCAATGAACGCCTTTGTTGATGTGGGTGCGTTCGTCCGCATTGACGAAATCGAAGAGGCGCCCGGTAAGGTCGTCACCGCGTTCGTAAGCTTCGCGCGCATAACGGAGGCATTCCTGCACAATATTAGCCTCGCCGAACAGATTGATCTCCGCCAGCGAATAAACCGCCGGTAACTTTGTGCGCACTTTAATTCCGATCAGGCGATTCAGCAGATCGTAAGGATCGTACCCGAGCGCTTCCATCGCTTTGTGGCCAAGCTCGGTATGGCGCGTTTCATCCCAGATGATGCGGGCAATATCGTAGTCGAATCCGAACGGCACATCGCGAATTTCGTAGAGCACGTTCGCAAAGGTCTCGATGGCATCCATTTCGTCGCGCTGGGAACGGACGAGGTTCAGGCGGGTCTTGTCGAATTCCGATTCGTATTCCAATCGGCCATTATCGGCGGCCTGATATTCGTAGGTATCCTCGAAGGTATCGAAGCGCGGATCTCGCGTGGCAATAAATGATCGTTCGAACGGCGGCTTCCCCGCAGATCTTAAATGCTCCGGACGTGCGCCGCGTAATGCTGCACCAGTGATTCCTCCGAACGATCGCAGCAATCTCTCGATATTATATTGCCATTTGTGCAGACTGCCTTCATTATAACCACCTTGAATGTAGGCTTCGATCGCGCCTGCGCCCCAGGCGATCATCTCATCGTAATCCGGCATAATCTGACGTATCATCCGGACGCTCGGTGCATCGGCAACCTGATCGGTATGCGCCGAATGCTCCAGATAGGCACGCTTCATGTGCGGAAGAAGCACTCCATACAATCCTGCAACAAAATGAGCCGGACTTTCGGAATAAATCAGCTCATTGAAGAATTCGGCAATTTCATCCGATTGAAATTTGTCGGTAGTTTCCTCGGCGTTTCGAAGTTCGCTGAGGCGCGTGCGAATCTTCATTCCCGCCTCGGCGTGATAGTTAATGTGTCGTCCAAACTCGACTTTGACTTCGAACTCCGGGGTTCCCATGCTCCATCCGGCCATAGCTCGCAGCATATTTCGCTCGAAAAGGAAGAATCGCAGCAGCCGATCGACATTTTCTTCCACGGAGAAATCGCCTCCTAACCTTCGCTTATCCTTTGGGAAATTATACTTCGCAAGCGGCACGCCGATGCCACGCAGTTCAGGGGAGTTACCCCACGCTTTTTCCATTTTCCCGTTCGTATCCGTTGGGTGACTGTTCCGTTCCATGACGTTTATGCTCCTGTTCGAGGCTCAACTTTCGTATTCGCGAGAGAATTCCAGGGAAATCATTGCTGGAGGTCGGATCTCGGGTATTCTCTAAGGAGATACCACCTTTTTTGCTTTATAGATAATGCACTGATGGATGACGGTATCGATCGCATAATGGTTTTTAAGGAGGTCAGCCACCCCAGGTATTTGTTCTATAAGAGCTAGCAGCGGTGCATGTTCAAAATCGTCGAATTGGTTGACTACAGCTATAACCTTAGGATACGTATCGGACAATCGCGACTCAAACTCCGCTCTCCAGCGGTTTTGATAGTCCGTGAACGTCCCGGGAGGGTTTCCGAAGACGAGGGGCCGTGCCGTGGTGAATCGCGTTGCGCTTTGGCGATTTACGCGCCAGCGAACGGTTGGAACTAATGAGATCACTTCCACAAAATCGTTTGCGTCAGTGCTGCGATTAAGATAGGCTGCAATTTCTTCGCTGGGTCGATACCCGAATGCGGTGTCAGCATTTTCTTCCGTATAAGCCGTGCGTAGTGACCCACCGGCATGCGCAAAAGGAATCGCCATACGCCATGGAAATAATAAACACGAGTAGAGGATAAGCATCCCCCAAAAAAACGATCGGCCCAGCGTTCCTGACCTCCGTTTCAAATCCAGCAATATCATTGCCGGTACGGGCATGAATAAAGTGTAGAATACGGTAAAATGATAGGTAAGAAGAGTTCGCATCGCAAAGATGCTGAGCAACAACGTTCCATAAGAAGCGATGATAAAGTACTTTTCTTGCAATGGAAGGGTTTCAACACCCATGCTCCATCCTTTCTTCCAATACATTAAGGCAGCAATAGCCCATACGCCAAGTAAGCTAATTGAAAGGACGGGGTATCGATTCAGCCACGCGGACGTTTTGGCGAGTGGCGCATAGACGTCGAGATTAAACCGTATCGTTGTATTCCAGACCTCCTGCAACCCGTTGGATTGGAAAGCAAAAGGAACCGCACAGAGTATCAAGAACAGTGCAAAGCCTGCGACTGCAAACCCTGAAGCTCGGCGTCCCTCAGGCGTGCGAATGCCGAACAGCGTTAGTATTGGTATTAAGAAGAGGAATCCAAATGTTGGACGAAAACAAGTCGCAAAGGCATACAGTGATCCTCCGATCATGAGTAGCGTTCCTCTTAGCTTGGCGGGTCTGCTGCGCCTCGCAACGATCATTGCACCTGACGCAAGCACAAGTGGAAGGATTGCGAATCCGTCCCGCTGCCCCATTACTGCCGACCGTCCATGTATATAAAAAAGCGCAAACATCAGGCTGGAAAGAAGCGCGGCAGATTCGGGTAACCAAAGCCGGCAAATTCGGTATAAGGCAAATAGGGTAGCAACCTGCCAAAAGAACTCCAGGAGCCGAAATCCCAGCATGGATTTTCCGAAAAGCGCGATTGAAGTTGCGTGCAAAACTACGATGGCAGGGAAATTGTGATCCCAACTATGCAAATAAGGAAGGCCATGATATTGATATAGCACTTGTCCCATCGCCTCATACACATCGTTATCTCCGTTGAACGGATAGAGCAGAATGATCGGCAGGATAAAAATGGAAATCAGCAATAAGACGACAATGGCTCTTCTGTTCCACAATCCGGTAAGATTGTTAATTGATCGTGCTGGCTCCATTGTCATTTCTCTTATAAATATAATACAGCCCCATTGTTGTATCAAGAATATAATTCCGTGAGACGAAGGACGACAGCCCTGGGAGGGCCATCAAGTCCCGCAGGGTAAAAATATTATCGGAGCTATCGACCGCATTGAGGACCACGTAGTACTTAGGCCGATTTTGCTCCATGCTGGAGACATATTCCGATTGCCACACTCGTTGAAAATCCGTATACGAGCGATGATCTGGGTGAAGCAGAATAGCCGTCAACGTTGTAAATCGCGTGGCCGAGCGGCGGTCGATCTCCCAACGAATATCGGGAAAGAAAGCAGAGACTTCTGCAACATCGTTCTCGCGAGTATTCTTCTTAATATATGCAACGACGGCTTCATTTAGCGGTTCTCCCTTAAGACGCGTGCTCATCGGTCCGGATCCGAAAATGATCGCTTGGCTATCCTTTCCGAAGACAACCTTCCAAGGGTAGATCGCAGCAACCAGAATCGCAAGAAACGCAGTCATGCCAATGGAACCAGCTTTGCCCCACCGGAGCTTTAGATCCCATATCGCAGCGCCCAGCAAGGGCATGAAGAATGCACAAAAAGGGAGCAGGTGATAGCTCGCGAATCTGTGCATTACGATCACGCCTAAAAGCAACCCAGACTGCGACGCAATCATGAACCGCTGTTCCGGCTTTGACTTTGGTGCTTCCGTGAATCGTTTGCCAGATCTTCGATGCAGCACCATCATTGCTGCCCACCATAAAAGAAATGCCAGCACCAATAGCGTGCGGTTGGAAATATCGTGGAAATGGAACGGCGCATGGCTATAGACTTCGAAATTAAATCGGAATGCAGATAGGTAAACCTGATGAATTCCATCAGGAGTGAGCGCATAGGGAATTACCCACGCGATCACGACCACCAAGAAACCCAAGATCTCACAGGCAAATAATTTCCGGCCTGCAGGCGCGCGGAGATCATACAATGTAATGAATGGGATGATCGGCAGAATGGCGAACGTAGGACGTACCGAAGTTGCGAGCGCAAAGAGCACACCAGAGCTTGCAAAAAGCAACATCCTCGTTGGCTCTGATCTCGATCGATAGGCTGCTATCGTAGCCCAGAATGCAATCGCAAGTGGCAGAACCGCGAACGCATCTCGCTGGCCCATGAATTGAACTGGCCCGTGAACATAAAACAGAGCATAAAGGCCACAGGCTATGAGTGATGGCCCCCGACTTAGCCAGAGTCGGCTAAGGCCATAAAGCGATAGCACGATCATAATCTGCAAGATCAACTCGAAGGCTCGAAAACCAATCATTGAATTACCGAACAGCGCTATGTCGGTCGCGTGGACAAGGACGGTTCCCGGAAAATTATGATCCCAGCTCCCGATATAAGGCAAGCCGCCATACCTATATAACTCCAAACCCATCGCCTGCTGGATCGCATGATCCGAGTGAAAAGGGTAGTAGCAAAGCGCAGGCAGGATAAGGACGCAGATCAGCGTTAGCCCCCAAATGGTGGTCTTGCTGGAATGATCGGATTTTTGCGATCTCACAGGCGTACAAACGGAATACTATAGGGGACTCGTTGCAAAAAAACTGACCACTAGTCTCACAGGATGCGTATCAGCACACTTTGGACGAAGTGAAAAGATCTTATACCATGAACGAGGGATAGTTGCATTCAGTCAACTCAGAAAGATTAATTTTGCATAATAGTCTATTTTGAGCTTGTTCGGATGAAACACTTCTTGCATTTTTGTGTTTATATTTCTGTCTGAATTCTGTAAATTGGTTGCCAAGCCCCAACGTTCTGAGAATGGCTTCATCGATTGGCCTGAGAATTGTAGCTTACTCCATCAGAGTCTCAAAAATCTGACAGTTTCCTCAGAAAATGGTAAGATTTGAAGAAATTCGACAAAGAGTGTAACACCGGTCAAGAGACGGCGTAAAAGTGATAGAAAGCAGAAGAATTTTCATAGCATAAGAGTTAGCCGGGGTCTAGGGACAACCTCCGGCTTTTTGAAGACACAACACAACTCAATCAGACCTCGGGTAACTCTCACCACCCGGGGTTTTTTTTTCCCGAAACTCTGTTTCCCATCCGCCTTATTTAACTCCACATTATCATGCAAGGAAAGCGTTTTGCCATTGAGGAGCGCGTTCGGTGGTCGGATGTCGATCATGCCGGGATCATCTATTTCGGCAGTTATGTGCGCTTTTTTGAGATAGCAGAAACGGAAATGTATCGGGAGATGGGGTTGCCATATTCTGGTGCGTTCGATGAACTCGATGTCTATCCTGTGCGGGCCCAATTCCATTGCGATTTTAAGGCGCCGGCTTTCCTCGATGATCTGCTAACGACCAAGCTTTGGGCCACACATCTGGGCAACAGCTCGATCGAGCTTCATTTCGAGATTACGCGAACGCATTCCGTAAAAGGCAAGATCGGCGAAGTGCTGGTCACCGGGCATTGCATCCTGGTGACGGTCGGGCGGACTTCACTCCGTCCACGCAAGATACCCGAACGCCTTCGCCAGGGGTTGAGCGCCTATATGATCCAGAATTAAGCATCTCAGCCTTTCTGCGAACCAATCCACTCGTATTTGGCTTGGGGTAAAATAATAATTTAAATAACGGAATGAAGCTGTACGTTAAGTACATGGTGAGCATCCGGTGTAAGATGGTGGTGATCTCGGAGTTAGAAACCCTCGGCCTTCCATATACCTCCGTCGATCTTGGAGAAGTGGAAATTCCAGGAACTATATCTCAGGCGCAGCGGATGGAATTGGCCCGTGTATTAAAGCGGTCCGGGCTGGAGCTGATGGATGACAAAAAGGCCATTTTGATCGAGAAGATCAAGCAGGTAATCATCGAGTCCATCCATTATTCCGACGAAGCGCTGAGAATAAATTGGTCCAACCACCTTACCGAAAAGTTGAAGTACGACTATACGTATCTCGCCAATATGTTTTCCGAAGTTGAAGGTACAACGATTGAGCAGTTCATCATCAAGCATAAGATCGAACGCGCAAAGGAGTTGCTTATTTACGACGAGCTTTCTCTCACCGAAATATCCTATCGGCTTCATTATAGCAGTGTAGCGGCTCTTTCCAATCAATTTAAGAAGATCACAGGACTTACTCCCACCTTTTTTAAGAATATCAAGCACAAAAGGATGGGCGGTCTCGAGAATGTGTGAATTTTGTAACTTTTTTCTAAAAATTTGTAACACTTGGGGAAGTTGAATGTTGTAATTTTGCTCTATGAATAAGGAATTGCCAAATTCAACAGAGACCCAAATCGCAGCGAAGGCAAGTAATGAACCCATCCCGGATGATAACTCTACCTCGAAACAGGATACCGCTTCTTCACGCAAGGATACCGCTACGCAAGACCATAAAGACTCCGCACAGACGACGAATAATAGTGCGCCTTTAGCGGATGCAAAGGCTGATCTTAAATCCGTCCCGATGTTGGAATTGGAGAAAACATTGGCATCGTCCCCGGATGGGCTTAGTCAAGCCGAAGCGGCGAAGCGGCTCACACAATATGGGCCGAACGAGATCGAAGAAAAGAAAGCGAATCCGATCCTCAAGTTTCTCTCCTACTTCTGGGGCCCCATCCCATGGATGATCGAAGGAGCAGTGATACTATCTGGAGCGGTGCAGCACTGGCTGGATTTTTTCATCATCCTGCTTCTGCTTTTTTCAAACGCCATCGTAGCATTTTGGGAAGAACATCAGGCCGGTAACGAAATTGCTGCGCTGCGGGCCAAGCTCGCGATCAATGCCAGAGTGAAGCGCGATGGAAAATGGACCAGTCCGGCGGTGAGAGAGTTAGTACCGGGAGATGTTATCCGGTTGCGTCTGGGCGATATAGTTCCTGCGGATGCGAGGTTGTTAGCTGGCGATCCGGTGGAAGTCGATCAATCGGCACTGACCGGAGAATCGTTGTCGGCTTCACGCAAACCTGGCGAGGCGGTGTTTTCCGGATCGATTATTCGCCAGGGTGAAATCGATGCGATGGTGTATGCAACCGGCACGAAAACCTACTTTGGCAAAACGGCGCAGTTGGTGCAGGAAGCGCATACCGTCAGCCATTTCCAGCGTGCCGTACTGAAAATTGGCGATTATCTTATCATCCTTGCAGTTGCGTTGGTCATCTTGATACTGGTTGTGGCAATCTTCCGAGGCGATCCAATTCTCACCACGTTGGAGTTTGCGCTGGTCCTTTTGGTTGCCGCAATTCCTGTTGCGATGCCCACTGTGCTATCTGTGACAATGGCAGTAGGCGCGCGCCTGCTGGCTAAAAAACAAGCGATCGTGACCCGGTTATCGGCGATCGAAGAACTTGCCGGGGTCGATGTTCTCTGCTCGGACAAGACTGGAACTTTGACGCAGAATAAACTCACGCTTGGGGATCCTTTCACTGTGAATAACATTCCTGGCGATCAGGTCATTCTTTGGGCAGCGCTCGCATCGCGCGCGGAGGATAAAGATACGATCGATCTTGCGGTCATTGGAGGCGTGAAGGATAATAATGTGCTGAAAAGTTATCAGGTGGTCCATTTCCAGCCATTCGATCCCGTGCATAAGCGCACCGAAGCGACTGTGAAAGGAGCGGACGGAAAACAGTTCTTTGTGGCCAAAGGCGCACCGCAAGTGATTCTGCAAATGTCGGCGAATTCCGCCAATGTAAAGGACGCCGCCGAAAAAGCTGTCAATGAATTTGCCGGACGCGGTTTTCGCTCACTTGGCGTTGCTCATGCCGATCAGGAGAATAACTGGCAGTTCGTTGGAGTGCTGCCGATGTTCGATCCGCCACGGGAGCAGGCTAAAGCAACCATCGCGAGTGCGCGCGAGATGGGCGTGGAAGTCAAGATGGTTACGGGCGATGCTATTGCGATTGCACAGGAAATGGCGAGAGAGCTTGGGATGGGAACGAACATTCTCAATGCCAGCGGATTGGGTGACTCCAAGAAGACCGAAACTGCGGAATCTTCGAGGTCGATTGAAAAAGCCGATGGTTTCGCTCAGGTGTTCCCCGAGCATAAGTTCCATATTGTCGATGTGCTGCAAAAACTGGGTCACATCGTCGGCATGACGGGCGACGGTGTGAACGACGCGCCGGCGCTCAAGAAGGCTGACTGCGGTATCGCCGTTTCAGGCGCAACGGATGCGGCGCGTGCTGCTGCATCCATCGTTCTGTTGGCTCCAGGCCTTTCGGTAATCATAGATGCCATCAAGGAGAGCCGCCGCATTTTCCAGCGAATGAATAGCTATGCGATCTATCGTATAGCCGAAACGCTGCGTGTCTTGTTCTTCATGACCCTCGCAATTTTGGTATTCAATTTCTATCCCGTAACAGCGGTAATGATCGTCATGCTTGCTTTGCTCAACGATGGAGCAATTCTATCCATTGCTTTTGATAACGTTCATTACAAAAACAAGCCCGAAGCATGGAATATGCGAATGGTGCTTGGGATATCAACCGTACTTGGCCTCATTGGCGTCGTGGCCGCGTTCGGTTTATTCTATCTTGGGGAAAGAGTTTTTCGTCTCGACAGAGACCACATTCAGACCTTAATGTACCTGAAGCTTTCCATTGCAGGACATCTAACCATTTTCCTGACACGAACACGTGGCCCGTTCTGGTCCATTCGTCCGGCGAAGATACTTTGGATGGCTGTTCTCTGCACGCAAATTATTGCGACGTTAATAGCGGTTTTTGGTCTTTTCATGACACCGATCGGTTGGGGATGGGCTGCGTTCGTGTGGGGCTATGCTATCGCCTGGGCCTTAGTGAACGACCGCGTGAAGCTGCTCGCATATCGGATCCTTGACCCGGCCAAACCACCGTTACTCGACAAAAAATCGAGCGATGTTAGCCAGCAGATTGCCTTACGAGCCTATCAAATCTACCAGCGTCGCGTTCGTGGTGAAGGTCAGCAAAATCAGGACTGGCTTGAGGCCGAGCGAGAGATTAATGAAGAACAACCTCATCCATAAGAGGAGGTCACAAACCACACTATCAACGATCCGAGAGAAGAAAGTATGAAAATTGATACGAAAGAATTCAGAGTAAAACCCGACGAGAAAATACACCTTAGCAAATGGCCGACAATAGTCGAACCTATCTATAAATCAAAGAAGGAATATCAAAAGCTGCTTGAAACGCACGTCGAAAAGCTGAGTACCCTGCAACAGTTGCACTTTGCTTCTGGCCACTATGCGTTACTTCTCATTTTTCAGGGCATGGATTCCGCAGGAAAAGACGGAGCGATTCGCCATGTCATGTCCGGCGTCAATCCCGAAGGATGCGAAGTGTTCAGCTTCAAGCAGCCAAGCGACGAAGAGCTAAAACACGATTTTCTTTGGCGTACCACCTGCCGCTTGCCTGAACGGGGCCGGATCGGCATCTTCAATCGCTCTTATTATGAGGAAGTTCTCGTCGTTCGTGTGCATCCGGAAATTCTCCATGCGCAGGGTCTTCCTGACAAAGTGCTCGATGAGAAAAATATTTGGAAGGAGCGGTATCATTCGATCGTTGACATGGAGCAGCATCTCCATCGCAATGGCGCCAAGATCGTAAAAATCTTCCTTCATTTATCGAAGAACGAACAGCGGAAACGCTTCCTCGAACGGCTTGACGATCCTAAACATAACTGGAAATTCAGCATGGCAGATATTCACGAACGCGGATATTGGAAGAATTATATGGAGGCATACGGGGAATGTTTAAGCGCAACAAGCACGGATCATGCACCGTGGCATGTTGTTCCCGCTGACGATAAGGAGAATGCGCGGCTGATCGTATCCCAAATTGTTCTCGATGCGCTCGAAGGTTTTAAGATGGAATATCCTAAAACGACTGCCAAACGGCAAAAGGAATTGGATTCCGTCCGTAAGCAACTTTGATCCTTCAAGTTAATACTCAATAATATTTACGTCCGGAGCGAGTCGCTCCGGGTCATATCGGGAAAATTAGCAACAAATGAAAAATTCGAAACATCATCACAACGAGTTCGGAAGGCCGAGCAGCGACAGCACCATCGAGGCACATCGGCCGCGATGGAGAAAATACACCACGATTGGCGCTTTTGGGTATTTTTAGTTCATACGGTTACAGCAATGGTGATCTATATCGCGAGTGAGGATTTATCCGTTGGTCCACGCGGCCTTCGGCATCAGTCCGTTTCGGTAAATGTCGCGCCATAGCACTCAGAAAAACGACCTTGATTCGAGAATGTGTGAATTTTGTAACTTTTTTCTAAAATTTTGTAACGTGTCTTCCGGTTGAATTCCATATCTTTGTATGTGTGGTCGGTCAGCCTATAGCTGAATAGACCACCATTACATAGATGAAAAAACGAAGAATACTCAAACCGCTTCTCTACACGCTTGGCTCGATCGTCATTGTATTATCGCTTGCAGTATGGATCTTTCTCACCTTCTATTTCGAAGGAACACTCAATAAAGTTGTCATCCCCAAGATCGAGCAAGCCACGCTGAAAGCAACGCATGGCAGATTCGCGCTGACCTTAGATAAGATATTTTACAAACGTGGGACGCTCGTGTGCAATACCTTCATTCTTTCTCGCATAGCCTACGATAGCAGCGAGCACGGCGTGGTGCTCGAACGGATCACGGTCGACTCCGCCCGGTTCGAAGGCATCAGTTGGTGGGATGTGCTCTGGCAAAAAGATCTGACTCTGACCGCCCTGGAGTTGAATGCGCCAAAGCTATATATGACCGATATTGATACGGGCATTACGCTACCGCGCATTCCAAAATTCGCCGATACTAAGAAATTTGCTATTTCAGACGTACCTGTCATTTCGTTTGATAGTATTGTCTTAAGTAATATCAGCGTATTCCTGCCGAAGTCATCTGGAAACGACATGGTGCCGGCTTATCGAAACATCACGATCCGGTTAACCGATTTTTCTCTCGATCCAAGCCGTAACGCTGGCGAATCGGTGCTCTTTTCTAAGAACGCTGGATTCGAACTCCCTACCGGCAGCTATTCGATCGGCGATAGCACCTACTCCATCGAAGTTCGCGGCATTCATGGAAGTTTATCGGATTCCCTTGTAACGATCGATAGCTTCGAGTACAAGCCCAATTATAACGAACAAGCGTTTGCGGACAAGTACAGGTTCAGGCAGGGCAGGCTCGATTTCCAATGCGCCGGGATGCATATTCGCGGTATCAATTTCACCAGGCTGCTCGCGGGCGGAGGGCTGCATGTCCGTTCTGTCGAAGCAGAATCATGGTTCGTGGATTACTATGGCGATCTGCGCAAACCGCTCGATCCGCACCCGAAGGATGCCGTATTGCCTCATACCATTATTAATTCGATCAAAGCAAATATCACAGTTG
This sequence comes from Ignavibacteriota bacterium, assembly GCA_963736195.1. Taxonomy (GTDB): domain Bacteria; phylum Bacteroidota; class Ignavibacteria; order Palsa-1295; family Palsa-1295; genus PALSA-1295. The sequence goes on along the minus strand of CAVTNP010000004.1, from coordinate 1,366,067 downwards.
ATTCGATCATATTCAGCAATGGAACGATCCATCACCGTGAACGTGTCACCGGAAGCGCCCATGCAAGTCTGCTGACCTTTACCCATGCTCGCGTGATCGCCACTCCATTGTGTTTGGATAGATCTAATCCGCTCTTTAGTGAACCCATCCATATCGGAGTCACTGCATTTTTTATGGGTCAAGGAAAAGTAGTGGGAACGGTCATCTATCCCATTCATCACAAGCAATTTGATCTCCACATCGATGCCACCGTTGGACCATTCGATGTAACCTCCCTGAACTCCTACCTCATAACCAATGAGCGAAAAGAGATCACAAAAGGTAAATGTTTAGGCGGAGCGTTGCAGATGGACGTTCATTCGGGGCACGCGACAACCACCGTCAGCCCGCAGTATTCTGACGTCTCGATCGACGTGCTTGCAACAGGCCCCAAACAAAGCAGAGGTATCCTCGAAGGGATCGCGACGTTCGTGGCCAACAGCTTCGTTTTGCGTACAAATAACGTTGATGATGGAGATAAAAAAGCATTTTCCGGAACCACCACCTATATCTATTCCAGCAAAGAAGAGTTCTTTCAATTCATCTGGCTTGCCCTCAGGAAATCCATCGGGAAAGTGGTCGGATTTTAGCACTGTCTCACGTTTGCGATGCCAAATGTGTGAATTATGTAACTTTTTTCTAAAATTTTGTAACCCGTTTGCAATGCCGTTGCAGTAGTTTTGTATTGTAATAATTAGTGATTGTTTCAACGGGTTTAAGATCTCTTTCGTAACCCACGCGAGCGCAATCTTCAACCCAAATCAACACTATGAACAACGAATCGACGAATTCAGAAGAAATCCAAACTCCGCCACTAGCGGAAAACTCAACATCCACACCAGAGTCAGATCCTGCATCGGATCAGGATGATGAGTCTGCATCACCCGCGATGCCTCCTTCACACTTGGACCCAACACGACGTGCTTTGCGAACCACTTCCTCGAAGTATGAAGAGTACAAGGACCGGAAAGTTACGCGAAGACGTGCGAAGTGGTGAGTGAAAATGAAAAATAGCGAAATGATCTAAAATTACAACTAAACTAAAGAAATAACAAATATTATGAATAGAGTAAAAAATAAAGTAGCCATTGTAACCGGCGGAGCATCGGGAATCGGCCGTGCAACGGCTGTATTGTTGGCACAAGAAGGCGCAAAAATCGCTGTCACGGATGTCTCAGATAGTCAGGAGAATGGCACGGTTGACGCGATCAGAAACGCAGGCGGAGAAGCAGACTTCTGGCATTTGGATGTCACGAATGAAAGCCAAGTTGCCAAAGTAATTGGGGAAATTGCTGTAAAGTGGGGACGAATAGATGTACTCGTGAATAACGCGGGAATTATCGGTGTGGACAAACCAACCCACGAGCTTACGGAGCAAGAATGGGATAAGGTTATGAATGTGAACGTCAAAGGCGTGTTCTTTTGCACAAAGCATACCATCCCATATATGCTGAAGGTGGGTAGTGGAAGCATTATCAATCTTTCCTCGATCTACGGTCTCGTGGGTGCCGCGGATGTCCCGCCGTATCATGCATCAAAAGGAGCTGTTATGATCATGACCAAGAACGATGCTCTTACCTACGCCAAGAAAAAAATTCGGGTAAATTCGGTGCATCCGGGATTTATTTGGACGCCAATGGTGGAGAATTTCGCTAAGACAGACGGCAAAGCGGAAGAAGTCCGCGCGGCATTGGTGGCATTGCATCCGCTTGGTCATTTGGGCGAACCGGACGATATTGCCTTCGGGATCCTCTACCTCGCCTCCGACGAATCGAAGTTCGTGACCGGTTCGGAGTTAGTGATCGATGGCGGATATACCGCACGGTAAGATGAAGGTCAGAAAGATGCATTGATTTTATGCTTCCACACCTTCCGAGCATTTCCTCGGAGCACAAAATAAAGAAAATTATTAGTAAACACGAATATTAATTCACTTTTAAAACAAACGACTTATGTTAGTAGATGGAAGTTACTTTTGGGGTATGCACTGGATGTGGTGGTTCATTTGGATGATTCTTCTTTTCTGGATCTTCGCAACACCGTGGAATATCCCTGGCCAGCGAATGAAAAAAGATTCTCCGTTCGATATTTTGCAGAAGCGGTTCGCTTCAGGTATAATAACGAAAGAAGAATATGACGAGAAGAAGAAAATTCTTCAGGCTGATTTAGTGATTCGAACCTAAATCCATTCGAGGCTGCGATGAGGACACAATTCAAGTGAGCCTTGGATTGTGTTCCTACCATCGCCAATCGATCGAGATTCGGTCACGTAGCCTAATCGAGTAGAGCGTGCTAAAGAAAATCCTTTTGACGGTTTTATTCCTGTTCATCGCGGCTATCGCCACATTTTTTATTTGGCGGTATGTGGGGTACGAGCATGATCGAGATCCAAACAAGACATTCTTGCTGCCCCGCGTGGAGCTATCTGATCTCGAAATAACTTCGCTCACGGCCGAAAAAACGGAAATGACGTTACGGATGCTTATCAAAAATCAAATCCCGCTTTCCTTCACTGCCGATAGCGTGCAATACAAGCTTTTTATCAATAACGTCGAGGTGGCGAAGGATCATTACCGAAAATCGTTTACGCTGGGAAGCAATGATAGTAGCTGGGTTTCGTTGCCCATCACCATTTTCAATCACGATCTTGTTTCGGTGCTTGACTCCGATAAACGAAACGAGAAGGACTCCGTTGAATATCGTCTGCGGGTATCGTTCTATGCGAGTAACTTTTTTAATAAGCATTTCGATCTAACGATCAAACGGGAGCTCCCATTGATCGTTATTCCTACGATAAAGGAAGAGCATTACCATATTGATTCACTGAATTTTTCGAGGGCCGCTATTCGGATTCTCTTTGCGGTAACGAATCAAAATACTTTTGCACTCAAAGCAAAGAACATTGCGTATCGATTTTCGATCGAAAACCATCAGTGGGTGGAGGGAGCCATTCCCGGTCTTACGGATATTCGAGCAAAGGGCTTTACCGAACTTACTATCCCGGTACGTCTATCGTTTCTGGAGGTGGGTAAAACAATTTTCGATTTGTTGAAAAAGGGCGACGACGTGCGATACAAACTCAACCTCACATTCAAGATAGAGTTGGGCGATAATATGATAAAAAATAGCAAGGTAATGCTTGTCAGTGAGGGGACGGTAAAATCTCTGATAAAACTTTAGCAATGCTAACGTTTAATAATACAACTGGCATCTGCGCGGCAGGAGCCCATTCGGGATGAAAAAAAGAAGCTAATAATTATGAAAAATTCGAAACATCATCACAACGAGTTTGGAAGGCCGAGCACCGACAGCACCATCGAGGCACATCGGCCTCGATGGAGACGCATTCACCATGATTGGCGCTTTTGGGTATTCTTAGTCCTTATGGTTACTGCCATGGTGATCTATATCGCGAGTGAAGATCTGTCGGTAGGCCCGCGTGGTCAGCGGAGTCAGCCCGTGCCGGAGAATGTCGCTCCATAACACCATCCACGATGCTGCAAGCGATCTCCTTCCAATAAATTCAAGAATTGATGCTTCGAACTAAGTGGTATGCTCTTTTACTCTCTTTTGCACTTTGGAGTCATCCTGTGATTGCTCAACAGTCATCGCCCGCGAAGCTCACATCGCCTACTGATCCGGCATCGTCAGCAATAGCAAAGCGATCTGCGAACATTCTGCAAAACGAGAGGATTGATTATGCTATCGCACAGCTTTACGAACTTCACTTCTGGGTCGGCAAGACGTATTCACCTAAGGAAGATGCGAACCGTCAGGCGATCATCGCATTTCAGAAGCTTTCCGGCCTATCGCGAACAGGAGTGCTTACGGATTCGACGATCGCGGATATAATGCGCTCCTCTGTTCCGGTTCCAAACGATTCTATCCATGCGTATCATCTTGAAGTCGATCTCAACGATCAAGTTCTGCTCGTTGTGGATTCGACCGATCGGGTCGTACATGTTCTGCCGGTTTCGACAGGCACAGGACAGCGATTCCATTATCCCGGAAAAGGTAATGAGTATGCCAGGACGCCGCGCGGGAAATTTAAGATCTATCACAAAGTGACGGGCTGGAAAAAAAGTCCACTCGGGATCATGTTCGACCCGATGTACATTATGGGCGGTTTTGCCGTACACGGCGAGCCCAGCGTCCCTTCGATACCAGGGAGCCACGGTTGCATCCGGCTTCCGATGTTTGCTGCTGACGAGTTGTTTCGCACAACTCCTGTCGAAACAGAGGTCATTATTTATGGGAAGAATCCTGAACCGTCACCAAAGTGATCGTAATTTGAAAAATGTGTGAATTATGTAACTTTTTTCTAAAATTTTGTAACACTTTCCGATGCACATCTCCGTATTTTTGCCATCTAATGAAAACGGACACTATCGTAAGACTTAAAGTTATCCTCCTCACCGGTTTTGCGGTTTGCTTTGCATTTCCTCATGCCACGATAGCTCAGACGAATTATACCGTCGATAGCAATTCGGTAATAAATATTAGTGGTACTGCCCCGTTGCATAAATGGGGCATGACGGCACGGTCGTTCACGGGCAATGCAACGTTTCGCTTTTTGGCAGATGAGAAACTGGATTCCATCACAAAGTTTTCGCTTAACCTTCCCGTGTATAACCTCAAAAGTGAGGACAAGGGAATTGAAAAAAGTGCCTATAAAGCGCTAAAAGCCGATAAGTTTGGAAATATTGCTTTTGAACTTACTTCGGCAAAGTTCAAATCAAGTGGTTTCCAGCACTACCTGATCTTACTCCAGGGTAATCTTACCATTGCGGGAGTGACCCAAGAGACAACCTTGAAAGCGTCCGTACGGGTCAATGAGGATGGTACGCTCCTATGCAGCGGATCGCTTCCCATATTTATGTCGGACTACAATATCGAGCGTCCATCTATTTTGCTTGGGACCCTGAAAGTCAGCGATGTGCTCGTTTTGAATTACAACTTGCTCTTAGTCAAATAAAGCATTCTCTCTAATTAAAATGAAAAAAAGCGAAACCATAAAATTAGAAAGCAACAAAGCAGCCATCATCCCCAGGATAGACGTGGCTGTCAGTAAAAATTCGTATGAATTAGAAAAATCTAAAGGAGTAATTATAGTGGAGATCATCGAATATGTGCCGAATGCAGTACTTAGCAAAACAATTATCAAAAAATCCACGGGCAATATCAGTGTGATGTCACTGGATACCGGTGAAGGTCTGACGGAAAAAACATCGCCGTTCGACAGCTTTGCTCAGATCATCGATGGCAAAGCAGAGATTGTTATTGATGGCGTATCGAACTTGCTCGAAACAGGTGAGGGTATCGTTCTGCCGGCGCACAAATCCAATATTTTTCGAGCGAACGAGCGGTTCAAAATGATCCTCACGGTCATCAAAAGCGGCTACGAATGAGCCATTTCAATACATTTTTATTCACTTATTTAAAACAATCATTATGGGAAGTTTATTATACTTGGTTGCAGTAATTCTAATTATTGCCTGGGCTCTCGGATTCCTCGTGTATGGCGCAGGTGCGCTCATCCACATCCTTCTGGTCATCGCTATCATTGCGATCATTATGAGACTTATCAGTGGAAGGAGGGTACTCTAATGGAACAATGCAAGCATTGCGGACACACCTCGAACTCTATGAAAAGCGGTGGAAATCTCGTGCTCGGTCTTTTAGCCGGTGCGGCCATCGGTGCTGCGGCGGGAATGCTTTACACTCCATATAAAGGGAGCGTGTTGCGGAAAGTTATTCGCCGCAAAGGGGAAGGCGTTATTGATGATGTAGCCGAAACAATCGAAGATCGTATCGAGCAACTGAGCCATGCCTTCACCGAAAAACTCGAATCGCTGAAAAGCGAGATTAAATCCGGAATCAGTCCGGCGACCGATTTTTCTATTGATTAATAATAAGTAAAAAATTATGAAAAATAGTACTTCAAGAAATCGAAGCCTTATGCAGATCTTGGGTTATCACGAAGCTCAGCATCGGAATTCCAGATCGGAGATTATAGAATCGCCGAAAAGAAGTTCACAGCGTTCACCGGCTCCAGAGCCAGTGAACGATATGTTGGAAGCAAGAAATAATGTGACGTTTTCCGAATCTCAACGCCAACATTCTGTGGACAAGCATCACGACGACAGCATTCCAGAACTATTCTTTTGAAAATACGCGATGTTAACATATCTAAAAAACGCGATCGGCCTCATTATTATAATAGCTATCAATTCACTACTTATGAAAACACATTCCACCCTATCCATCCGGTTACGAAAAACTCCCGTTTTTCTTGCGCTCATGCTCGCGCTCACATTCTATACGAGCTCAAGCGAGGCCCAAATTCGTATCGGTGCTTCCATCGACGTTCAAAACTATGTACCGCCATCGTGGGCACCTCCTTACGACAATACAAGCTCCATTCGGTATTATTACCTTCCCGATTACGATATGTATTATGACGTGTGGGACGGTCAGTTCTGGTACGCTGGCCCCAACGGCGAGTGGATCTACAGCGAGGGCTTGCCACCTCAATATGCAGGTATTGACCTGGGCGGTGCGTTTATGGTGCTCATCGACCGCAATATTTCTCGTCCGTGGATGAACGAGGGGTATTATCGCAGAAATTATCCTTCCCATGGGTACGATAATTACACGGACATTGTCGTTCGCAACCGGATCGTCACGAACACGGCGCCGGGTCACCGGCTCGTTCCACGAGCATTCAATGAGAATAGTAACCGCGTGACGTTCATGCAGCGGCCGGTCCAGAACGATCATGCGCCTGCGACATATCATCGTGTAGCACATGAAGTGCCAATGAAGTCCATCGCTCCTTCCATGCCAGCCCCAAGCAGGAATTTAAATTATGGGAGAGGATATGTGAAGCCTGCCGCAGCCCCAAAAGGTGGTGGTGCTTCGAGAGGCGGCGGAACGCCCAAGGGCGGCGGAAAACGATAGTAACTTATTGTATTGTATTGCACAAGGGGTGGGGCATGGTGGCTCCACCTTACCGGTGGGGTCTTCAATGTGTGAATTATGTAACTTATTTCTAAAATTTTGTAACACATTTTATGTCTTCAATCCGTAAGTTTGTACCAAAGAAATATGAGAGGAATTCATTGAAAACATTCTTCAGCATACAAATATTATCTTTATATATCTAAATCATAACTACAAAATGAAACATCTAACAATCAGGCTGATCGTTTTCTGTGCTTTAGCCTTCGGAATGGTGCAGTTCACCGCTCCTGGGACTACGAGCGCAACTGCAAGCCAAGTCCGAGTAGGCGTAGGCGTCAGGGTTGCACCTCATTATCGTCATCATCGCCGCCGTCGCCGTCGCCACCACGCTAAAGTCGTCTTGGGGGTTCATATCCGATAAAGATCAGGGACCTGCGTTCGTTATTCCTCGGCTTATGGGGATAGGAGATACCCATAAGCCGGAATGACGACCCCGAATGTGTGAATTATGTAACTTTATTCTAAAATTTTGTAACACATTCCAAACCGTACTTCTGTAACTTTGTACTAGAGAATTATGAGAACAATTTTTAAAAAACATTCTTCGCTTGCGTCTTCAAACACGCAGTGCATCATCAAATCATTTAAACAATACATCATCGTGAAAAATCTAAATCTAAAGAATCGCGGCCTTGCGCTGCTCCTCGTCGGCATTATCGGGCTTTCCAGCTCGAACACTCAAGCACAGGTCCTTCCTGGTGCTATTTCGTTCGGCTTCAATGCCGGCGGCAATAAATTCTACGGCAATAATAACAGCGATCAGTTCGCATTCCAGGGAATGGCGTTCATTCGTTGGAATATCATGGACTGGCTTTCCTTGCATGCTGCCTATAATGGAGGGGTGTTGACCTATAAAACAACAGCCCAAAGCATAGCTAATGAGAATAATCTCTGGGGCCCGAACAGCGCTGGCAGTTCCGGCGGAGCTATCGGCTCGGTAGACCATACTCGCGATGGGGGGTGGGATCTCATGCTGTCGGGGAATATCTTTCCGTCGCAGTCATTTGCCCCTTATTTTATTGGCGGGTTAGAGGCGCTTAATTTCGAGCCTGATGATGCGGCACCGTCGCCGTTGAAAGGCAATGCAGCCGGAGCTTATAGCAAGAATGTCATCGGGGGCGTATTCGGTGTGGGTTTCGAAATGTATCTATCTCCGAAGATCACATTCAACGGAATGGGCCTCTTGCATTTGACGGGCACCGACTGGATTGATGATTACTCCTCGGGTAATACGTCCGCCCCCGGTTCTGGCGGTACTCAAGTTGGGAACAGTTCTTACCGGCAGGATGCCTACCTGACCATGGGGCTTGGATTTAGTTATTACATCTTTTCGCCGGACGTGCCGGTTGCGCCAGAAGCGTCAGTGGGTAACACAACCAACAATTACAACACCAACAACTACCGGACGGATAACAACATCTATCACACCGATACGCTGTATATTCAGAACCCGACGGATACCGTCTATTTGACGAATCCGAAGGTGAACACGATATTCAACTTCCCCGGAACGTTATTTATCGTGAACACCGATCAGTTCAACAACGCGGAGCCGAACAACATGAGCCATCTCTACCATATCAAGGCGTTGGTCGATCAATGCCCGAATCTCAAAGTCGAGGTTCAGGGATATGCGAGCGAGGAAGGCACCGCCCAGCACAATCAGGAACTCTCCGAGCGTCGTGCAACGCGCATTCATGACTGGCTGATCGCGCAAGGAGTAAGCCCCGACAAGATTACCCGCACCGTCGGCTATGGCGATACCCGTCCCGCAGTTCGCGAACGAACGGACGTATCAGCTTCGGAACTCGAATCAGAACGAGCGCAGAACCGCCGCATTTCTGTGATGGTCGTTCAGGCATGCCAATAAATAAATGCGCTCGCAATTCTTAGGGAATGAATATGATGAAAGCATTCACTCTAACGAATGTAAAGCTATTAGCTGCTCTGTTAGTGACCCTGACCATCGGCTCCAACGGCATCGTCGCCGATACATGCCGCGCGCAGGGTCCTGACGGAAGAAGCTTCGGCTTTGGCCTGGTTCTGATTGATCCGCTGGGAGCCACCGTGAAGCTCTGGGTCAATCCCGTCAATGCATTCACATTCGATATCGGCGGATCGGACTTCGGTCCGATCCGATTCGATGCCGATTACCTCTGGCATTTCGATGCCTTCCACAGATCGCGTGGTCAAATTGTATGCCGGGCCGGGGCTCGTCCTTGCGTTTGGCGAAGGGAACGGGCCCTACGGCGGCCGCGAATTTGATGGCGGCAATGGGGTGGGCATAGCGGTGCGAGGGATGTTTGGGGTAAACGTAATTCCAGAAAGAACTCCACTCGAAATGTTTTTAGGAATGGGTCCCATCATCGGTTTCTCGCCAGCCGGGGTAGATTTAGATCTAGCCGCTGGAATGCGGTTCTACCCCTAAAATCGACGCTTGGGTTTCGCAATACGAAAGTATCAACGCCTGAGAAATAAATATCATAAAATCATTTCAATAATCTAAGAAAGGTAACTATTATGTATATCGTTATAATCGTTTTAGTCGTTCTAGCTACGTTGTTCGTTGTCGGTAGCTGCCACATCTGATAAGCAGTATGGCATTACTCGATATTGCGGCGGGATACTGTTCTACCCACAATTCAACTACAACTTTTAGGGCACGTAATATTGCATGCTCTCTTTAAACAAAAAAACATACAATGAACAATCCAACATCAACTCCTATCGCCACAGCATCGTCGAATCCAAGTGATTCTTCCTCTAGTAAGAGCCAGAATAGCTCCGGGTCACAAAGCAATTCGAACTCGAATAATAATTCGGATTCGAATCACAACTCAGGATCGAATAGCAGTTCGTCATCGAGCAGCAAGCCAATGGGGCAATCCAGTTCCACTGGCAGCAGCAATTCGGCACCCAAAAGCGTCGGTGGAGATCAACCAGTTGGGACACAAAACAAAGAGGTAGTGAAAGAAAATAAAGATGTCACAGCTCGCTAAATTAGCGCGGCGGACGACTATTTTCCATCACTCAGATTATCGCGGAAATTGGAAATGCTATGAAAACAAAATTTGACCATTTCCAATTTTTCTTCCTCGGATTATTCTGAGGCAGAGATACTCGGTAAATCGCAATGCAATAAGCTCCCCCCTATGGCGGGGCTTTTGCAAATTACTAAACGTACTTTATTCTAACAACCATGTCACTAAAATGGCAGGAACGTCCGCTTCCAACACTCGCACCGGGCAAACGCCATAGCCTGTTTACGATCGCCCATAAGTTTTTCCCCACCGCCTTTTTAGTGAAAGGTATCGGTATTACTTTAACGTCATCGCTCTTCATTTATAATTACCTGCTGAATAATACCGGGATCGATTCGATCCTGATGCGAGGGCTGCTGACTGCAGCCATCGTAGTGGTTGCTCCGACGCTGGCCCTTTATCTTATCACGCTCGCCCGCGCTCCCAGAATACGAAGGCGTGAAGAAGTGGAAGCGGTACACCAACAAGAAGTCGCATATGGGCATCAGAAAGCTCAGAAAGCGAAGGAGCAAAAAGAACAAGAGGAAGTTGAGCGGATTCAAAGGATCGCATCAGGTGATTTAAAGGCGCGCGGAATGAAAGATAAAGAAGAAGATAAGCGTTGGGAACTGCTAAATGAGTCCCTTCGCCTTCAGAATGAAACGGTGGAATTAGCTTCGGAAGAACGCCTGCTCGTTGCGCAGCAGGTCAAAGATCTTAAAGAGGAAGGTGAAGTCATGCGGAAGGGGTTGGCTTCGGATGATCTTGAAGCTCGGCATGTCAAGGATCTGAAAGAAGATAAACGCTGGGATTCCCTTAACGAATCGCTCCGAATGCAAAAGGAAACAGGAGTATTGGCGTCAGAAGAGCGAATCCTGATCGCACAACAAATGAAGGAGGTAAAAGACGAGCGTGAAGTTCTGCGCATTGGATTAGCATTGGACGACTTAAAAGCGCGGGAAGTGAAAGATCGAAAAGAAGACGAGCGGTGGGAAGTATTAAATGAATCGCTCCGGCTTCAAAAAGAAACAGTGGAATTTGCTTCCGAAGAAAGACTCCTTGTGGCCCAACAAGTAAAAGAGACGAAAGAAGAAGGCGAAGTGATGCGAAAAGGATTGGTCTCTGATGACTTAGAATCCCGGCATATCAAAGAAGATAAAGAAGAAAAACGATGGGCCGCTCTCGATGAGCGTTTGCGTACTCAGGAGCAACGAAGCGAAGAGCGAGAACAACGGCAGCTACAACGGGATGAAGAACAAATCCGCTTACGCAACGAGGATGATATTAAAGATAAATATCGAACGTTATTCGCGCGATACATGAGGAATTCCTCGGGAAGCAAGTTAGAACAAGAAGTTGCCGATGGGCTAGCACCAATACCGCAAGCGTGGCTGGACGCACAGCCGGAACTACTGAAAAATCCGGCACTTGCTCTGTTATTGGAACCTTACAACAATCGCTAATTACGATTTCACATTCATAAACGATTTTTCAAATTCTATAAATGATGCCAAATCCAGTGATCCTACTTCTGGCCGATGACGACAAAGACGATTGCCTCTTTTTCAAAGATGCATTAGACGAGCTGCCGATCACGGCAAAACTTACCACCGTGCACGATGGCGAGCAGCTCATGCGATTGCTTGAAGAAGACAAACTCGAGCCTCCGCCTCCACATGTGCTTTTCCTCGATCTCAACATGCCTCGCAAAAACGGGTTCGAGGTCTTAGCGGAATTAAAGCTTGATGAAAAATTGAAACATCTTCCAGTGATCATTTTCTCGACGTCGTTCGAACAAGACGTGGTGAACTTGCTGTACAAAAAAGGGGCGAATTATTACATCCGCAAGCCCGCTGAATTTTCGCAACTTAAGAAAGTAATTTACCAAGCTCTCCTGCTTGCGACGGAAGATAATTTGACCCAGCCGGCAACAGAAAACTTTGTTATCAAAGGCGATCTGGAGAATTTACCATTATGAAAACAGCAAAATTAACGAAATCCGCGTACCGACTTCCCACAGCGGCCGCAGCTACGGCAGCGGTAGCCAAAGCAGCAATCGCTACAGCAATAGTTGCCAAAGATGCGGTAGCTAAGGCTGATGTTGCCAAGGCAGCTGTTGCCAAGGCAGCTGTCGCCGAGGCGGTAGCAGATGCCGCCATCGTTGCCACTAGCAAAAAAAATGGGGCAAAAAGTAAGAAATCGGATAAGTTAATCATCGCCACGAAGGAACTTGCGTTCCAAAACGACGAGAAAGCAAAACGAGCGGCGGAACTTATTATCGCCAACAAGGAACTTGCATTTCAAAACAAGGAGAAGGCAAAACGCGCGGCAGAGTTGAATATTGCCAACAAAGAGCTTGCATTTCAAAATGACGAGAAAGAAAAACGAGCAGCGGAGTTGGGGATCGCCAATAAGGAACTTGCCTATCAAGACGAAGAAAAAGTAAAAAGAGCAGCGGAGCTCGGGATCGCCAACAAGGAACTTGCATTCCAAAATAAAGAAAAAGAAAAGCGAGCAGCTGAATTGAGTATTGCAAATAAAGAGCTTGCATTTCAGAACGATCAGAAAGAAAAACGCGCCGAAGAATTGGTCATTGCCAACAAAGAGCTGGCCTATCAAAATCAGGTGAAGGAAAAACGCGCCGCTGAACTTGTTGTTGCCAACGATGAACTTGCCTTCCAAAATAAAGAAAAAGAAAAGCGCGCTGCAGAGCTGAACATTGCAAACATCGAGCTTGCCTATCAAAACGATGAAAAGGAAAAACGCGCAGCGGAGTTAGGTGTCGCCAACAAGGAACTTGCGTTCCAAAATGAGGAAAAGGAGAAACGCGCCGAGGAGCTGAGGGTCGCCAACAAGGAACTCGCATTTCAAAACAAAGAGAAAGAAAAGCGAGCGGCGGAACTAAGTATAGCGAACAAGGAACTCGCTTTTCAAAACGATCAGAAGGAAAAGCGGGCTGAAGAATTGGTTGTTGCCAATAAAGAGCTTGCCATCCAAAATCAGGTCAAAGAGAAGCGCGCTGCGGAGTTAAACATCGCGAACATCGAACTTGCATTTCAAAATCATGAGAAAGAAAAGCGCGCCGCAGAGCTAAATATTGCGAACATCGAGCTGGCCTATCAAAACGATGAGAAAGAGAAACGCGCCGCAGAATTAATTATCGCAAACGAAGAGCTTGCTTTCCAAAACGATGAGAAAGAGAAGAGAGCCGCAGAAAAAGAGAAACGCGCAGCTGAACTGATCATCGCCAACGAAGAACTTGCGTTCCAAAATGATGAGAAAGAAAAGCGGGCCGCTGAGCTCATTATTGCCAACAAAGAACTCGAATTTCAAAATGACGAAAAAGAAAAACGTGCCGAGGAATTAAGCATTGCCAATAAAGAGCTTCTGGCATTCACCTATGTATCGAGCCACGATCTCCAGGAACCACTGCGCAAAATTCAGACCTTTGTAAGCCGCATCGCTGAAAGTGAGGTAACAAACCTTAGTGAGAAGGACAGGGATTATTTTCACCGAATACAGGAATCCGCGAAACGGATGCAAACACTGATCGAGGATCTTCTCGCATTTTCTCGCGTGAATACCGCGGAAAGAATATTCGTCAACACCGACCTGAGCATCATTATCGAAGAAGTAAAGTCCGAACTAAGGGAAAGCATCGAGGAGAAACACGCGGTCATCGAGGTAACGGAAGTATGTCCGGCAAATGTGATCAGGTTTCAATTTCGCCAATTGATGCTGAACCTCATTGGAAATGCACTTAAATTTTCCATTCCTCAGATACCTCCACATATTATTATTACGAGTTCGATCGAAAAAGGTAGCCATCTGAACAACGAAAAGCTCTCACCTGACAAAAAATATTGCCACATCACAGTGACCGATAACGGCATTGGCTTCGAACCCAAATTTAACGATCGCATTTTTGAAGTATTCCAAAAACTTCATGACAAAGAAGAATATGCTGGCACCGGAATCGGTCTTGCTATCGTAAAAAAGATCGTGGAGAATCATAATGGTATGATTACTGCAACCAGCGAACTCAATAAAGGAGCGCGATTCGATATTTACATTCCTGCGTGATGTACTATTGGGCTGTGGAGAGAGAACGACACCCATACCAGAAGCATGGCTTCCCATTAAGCCAGAAATCGTGAAAACACCACCCCTTTTCGAGGCAATGAGGAAGCTAAATCAGCGATAATCTTCTCAACTGTCTAAACCCAATGGAAAAGGCTTGATTGTTACTTTTCGGGCAACCGGACTCTCTCGTTCGCGGTTGTGCAGGCGTATATGACGAACCTCGAATCTATTCCCGCACCGGAAGCCCCCGCACCGGAAGCCCCCGCACTGGAAGCGCCAGAATCCCTTTCTGCCTCGCCGGAAGCCCCGGCTGCAGCAGAAACTTCAGTTGCCACTGAACCGCCCAAAGAACGCAAACCCCGTCCCACCGACGAATGGGAACCACTGCGCGCCAAAATGCGCCAGAAGGACACCGTAAACGCCCGCGTCGTAAAATGGCAAAAGAACGGCCTCGAAATGGAGATCGTCGATCCTATTATCGAGGGACAATCGGCCATCAAGGCATTCCTGCCGAACGATAATATCGATCATGACCCGAATCGTAACATTGCGCATTATTTTGGTAAGACGCTTGCCGTAAAAATTACGAACATCAAGGCGAAGCCGGGATCGGATAATCCCGAGATCAGCCTAAGCCATCGTGCCGTGCTCGATGAGGAAGCGCGCGCTGCCGGCCAAGAGGCGATCAAGAATTTGAATGTAGGCGATATTCTCGAAGTCAAAGTAAAGAATTTCGACCACAGCAACGTGAAGGTCGATCTTGGCACCGGCATTGATGCCGTTATTCTTTTGCGCGACCTAAGCTGGCAAAGGGTGGATCAGCCCTATGAAGTTGTAAAACGTGGAGACACGGTTACTGCTAAAATTTTGTCGCTCGATCGAAACCGCAGAGAAGTACGACTTGGGATCCGGCAGCTAACTCCTGATCCGGAAATCGCGAAGTATGCCGAACTCGCTTCCGGTCAAGTGCAGAAAGTCACTGTTCGAACCATAGAAAATTCCGGGGCAGAAGTAGAGCTTCCGAATGGTTTGCTCGCATTTTTGCCGATCTCTGAAATTGCGTGGCAGCGCATCGGTTCTGTTTCCGATGTTTTTACCATTGGGGACGAGCTTGAGGTAAAGCTTGTAACCGTCGATCCTCGTGACCGTCGCATTACGGTGAGCCGGAAACAGCTAATTGAAGACCCGATGCGAGTGATCGAAAATACCTTTAAGCGAGGAAGCGATCACAACGGCATCATTAAAGAGATCACACGCGGAGGATTGGTCATCTCGCTCGAACACGGCGCCGAAGGTTTTGTACCCAGAGGTGAAGTTACCAACGATCCCACCCCTATGCGACTCGAGGAGACCTTTAAAGTTGGCAAGCCCATCGAAGGACTCAGAGTCATTGATTTCGAACGCAAAGGCAGGTCCGATGGAGATTCGAAGCCAAGAATCACGCTCTCGCTTTCGGCTGCCGAACGCGAGACCGAGCAGACCGCGCTAAAGGATTACCGCGCCACCAGCAAAGCCTCGCGCTATTCGCTATCGGACTCCCTTGCCGCACTCCGTGATAAGCTCGCAGAGCAAGAGAAGCAATAACAGGGCTGGCGGAACGGGTCATCAGCCTTTAGGAGGACTTCCAACTGCGGCAATATTCTGAGCCAAACGGGCAAAACCTCAAAGGCCGGCTGAAAGCCATTTTTACGCTTGCTTGTGAAAGAATGGTTCATCGCGCATGACGAGGCAGGTCTAGGAGTGTGAAATTAGGATTTCCAGGGATTCCTCCATGAAGAACATATTTGGGTTCACCCGGTGATGGCACCCACAGAAGGATCGTGTCGAAAAATATGAGGTGTGAATTTCCATCGTCATGGCGAGATAAATCAAGCCGGCGAAATAGGCATTTATTACGTCATTTCTCCTCAAATCCTCAGAAGCAAAAGCGAATTTCTATAAACGAACACGGTATATCCATGATGGTTGCTCCCTGCGGTTCAATCTCGCTGTACGTCTTGATCGCCTCACCATTTAACGTCCATTGAAGCGGCGGCGTGAAAGAGTGGGAGATAAGCCTCCTGCGTACACTCGTAGAGTCCGAATTGTTGAAGGTGTTCGCTGGGCATTTGTGCGTCGAGGAGTTGGAATCCTTTCAGACGCAAACGTTCCACCAGGCGCACCAATGCGATTTGTGAAGCATACGGCACTTTGGAGAACATGGATTCACCACAGAATGCAGCGCCAAAGGAAAGGCCATAAAGCCCACCGACGATCATTTCGCCGTTCCATACTTCGACAGTGTGCATGATTCCCATTTCGAATAGTTGAAGGTATAACTCGATCAATTCTTTGGAGAGCCATCGTTCATCGCCTGGAACCTGTCTAGCAAAGCGTGCGCATCCACGTAGTACTTCCTTAGGAGCGGTGTCGAAGGTGACACGATAGTGATTTCCAGCAAGAATCTTCCTAAGGGAACGGCGAATTGTAAATCTATCATCGAGAGGAATTATGCCGCGCGGATCGTATGCATAAAAGCCGATTCCGCCGTTTGCGTCAGCCATCGGAAAAAATCCCTGCTGATATGCGTTCAACGCAAGCGCAGGGGTGATAGATGATTTGTGACGATCCATCACTTCAATCGCACGGTTATTTTGTAAGAATAACGAACTCGATGCGCCGGTTCTGGCGTCTCCCGGCTTCGGTGGCGTTGGTCGCCACCGGATGCAATGAGCCAAATCCTTGGGTTTCTATTCTATCAGGCGATATTCCAGATTGCATAAGGTACCGTTTAACGGCAATGGCGCGCTGCTCGGAAAGCTTCAGGTTCAGTTCGGGTAATCCAGTGGAGTCGGCATGTCCCTCGATCCGAATTTTCATGGATGGCCTTACGTGCATTAGGCGAACAACACGTTCGAGTTCTGGGATAAATTCACTCAGAAGTTGGGTCTGGTTAGGCGCAAATTGAAGATCTTCAAACACGAAGCGCCGGCCCGGTTCCACAGCGAGTAGCTTTCGGCTCGCAAGGATGGAGTGGTCCTCAGCCCGCAGCAGATCCAGGTGGACAGAATCGGGAGCAAGCGTCGATTGGGAAAGATACTTAAGAGAGTATAGGCTTGTGACATTCTTCGCAAGGTCTTCCACAGAGTTTGCGAAACTTGTACCGAGATCGAAACTTGCACCATCGGTAGCGTTGGCCATATCGTGATATTCAGGGTATTCCGGCGGGGTAACGGTTAGAAGACGAACGTCGCGCGCATAGAGCCAATCGCCCATGGTTTTTATGGTAAAATCGGAAGTTCCATCTCCTTGTTCACCTTGTTGATGGCATTGCGCGTCGGTGATCAGTACAGCCATGCGGATTGCTATGGAACGAAACGGCATATCTTGCATAGCATGAAGCCCTTCGAGCGCGTTTTCCTTCGGATCCCCACCACCGACGGTTTGAATATCGGCTACCCATTTTTCGAACTCCGAAACATCATCGGTCAACTTGGGGCTTTTCCACTCCACAATATCGCTAAAGCGGACGAGGCCAAGCCGGTAATCGAAGCCATGCTGCACCAATTCCTCCGCGAATTGCGTAACGTTTTGTTTGACCGTACCGATCATATCGGTCATCGATGCCGTTTGATCGATCACGAAAATAATATCTATAGGAACCCGGTTCTCGCCACTGACAAGATCGAGTGAAAGGATCGGCCGCTCGATGCCATTTTCGAGAATTATTAGATCCTCTTTCTGAAGCGTCCGTATGAAACGATTATGACGATCAAGTGCAGAGAAGATGATCCCCATTTCAGGAAAATGAGTAATATCGACGTTCTTGATCGTGAAGGAGGCACTCCCGTTAGCGGATTGCAAGTTGAATCGCTGGTCGCGCTTGGTAATATCGCGGCGCGCATCGAGTGTGCTTCCCGATTGGGCAAGAACTGGCATCGAAAGAACGGAAACCAGTAATACGGAAATTAAGAATTTACAAAAGTGCATAATTCTTGTAAGAACGTAAGGAGCATTGCGGTTCCATTGAGATCGTCATTCGTGGTAGATCATCTGGCGTCCATCGCTCTCCAAACGTACGACAGGACCATCATTTCGAAGGCTGAGTCCACGTCGAAGCTCCATACGGGGCGAATTACCGTCAAGCCAGGCTTTAATGCGCGCAGATTCATCGGAGGTAAGGCCATAATGCCCAAATTCTCGATGAATCCACATCTCGATCACCCCATGTAAAAGAAAACCATTCAACGATTTAAGTATTTCGCGAAGCAGCCCTCCATCACATTCCAGATTAGCGAGTGTTTCTCTTGAGATTGAGTCAATGAATTGCGAAAGTTCGCGCATCCGGGAAGCCAAGCCAGCTAACGATTTCACGGGTGAGCGTTCCGGCCAAACTTCCGCGAGCACCGGCATTACCTGATGTCGCACACGGTTACGCTGATACGTCAATTCATCATTCGATGTGTCATGCTCAGCAACAAGCTTGTGCTCATGTAGATACAAGAGTATCTCCTCTCTGGTAACATCAAGGAACGGACGAATGACGTAGGCCGCCCCAAGCTTTCTCTTCGGTGGAATGCCGGCAAGCCCTCGCACGCCAGCACCACGGATCATATTCAGCACGACGGTTTCAGCTTGATCATTCGAGGTGTGCGCGGTTAGTACAAAATCGAATGGATGAGCTTCTGCCAATTCTTCAAAGAAATGGTATCGCAGCTTGCGCGCGGTTTCTTCGATGCCTGTTCGTTCCTCCTGAGCGATATCCAGTGTATGAACAGACTTCACGAAGCAGGGGATATCCCACGCTTCGCAATACTTTCGAACTGCTGCTTCCTCAACATTCGATGCGGGTTCCCGAAGAAGATGATTCACATGCGCGGCAGCTAAGCTTGCGAATGAGCCCGTGCTCCGCAACGCATGCACCACGCTTAGCAGGGCAAGAGAATCTGGCCCTCCACTGACGGCAATAAGAAGTTTGGAATCGCTCGTTACTCCGAGCGATTCGAGTGCCCTGTTAGTCCGGTTCGTTAGAGAGTCCAATTCAGCAAAATCCAGACTTAGAATTCTCCGTAGCTATTTTCTGTCCGTGTTAATTTGACATCCTGCAATTGCGGCGCCTTAATGTGGATAGTCAGATTAAAACCGGAAATGTTGGATCCAGGCGGGCGGTAGGTGAAATCCATGACCCAGCAATGCAGATCGCGATGGACGGTTAATTGCGGTATAATGATCTTTCGGCTTAAGAGATCGTAGCCTGCTGAGGTTTGAAAAGTCCAGTTCAGCGTCAGCGGCAGGTTAAGTGTGAGATTAGCTCCGAAATCGCGTTCAGGAGCGCCGTTTAGCGTAAAACTCTGGCTGTAACTTAATTGATACGTAAGATTCCACTGTGGCCGAAATGGAATATCGAGATAGGCTCCGGGATAATTACCACCAAAGAACATTTGCCGCTCGTCCTCCGGGGAATTGATTTTGAAGAGATGGCGGAGCGAATCGTAATTACCACCCTCGGTAGTTTTCGATGCCGAAAGACTGCCACTCAACCCTGCGGAAACCGATTGTGCACGGATAAGACCCTCATGCAGAGATGCCAGCGAATACGTCGTTGAATCGCCGCCTTGGTAATTGGCTGGATAAAAGGAAAATGCGGCATTACCGCTGAGACCAAATAGCGTCCCAATGGATGAACTGGCACTCAGGTTAAGGTCGTTCAGCAACTTCGTTGCAAGATTGTACCCGGTGGAAGCATCGAGATTGAAAAGCTTCACATGGTCGACCGTGTTGGAATCTTTATTGACTTGACGATCGACCTTTGCCTCGAAATTATTTGCGAGGTCGATCGAGAGCGTTTCGGATTTACCTTGCCCTACCAGAGTGCCGTTGGGTTCGTTATTATAGATGTTAAAGTAATTGGTCTGGCCTGTTGTGGGATCTAGAAACGAGCGATAATTTTGCCCGGAAAGATCTGGTTGATACGTGAAGCCGATGGATGGCTGAATGGTGTGCCGAATAGCCTCAATACCAAAGGCGCCGACATTTGCAATTCCGTAAATAGTTGTCGAGATGTGTACGCCTGTATTGTAAGTATAGAGGCGATTGAATTTATTGATCGTCGAGGTATCCGCGACAGTCATAGAGTCAACGATCTTGCCGGTGGAATCCCTCAAATATTCTTTTCTGAAATTGCTCAGGAGATGTTCACGTACTAACCATGCTTCCTGATAACCAAAACTTGGCGTGATCGTGAAATAGCCGAGTTTTGGAGAAATGCTGATCGAGGGATTGTGCAGCATACTGTAATTCTCGGTGTTGGTATAGACGGTTGAGTCTGTCACCAAATTCGGGGTGTTAGTCGCCTTGCTGACATTATGGCTTGCGCTGAACGAATAACCGATATTCAATGTGGGAATTCCTAACGCGGTCATTAGAGCACTTGGCTGCGTACCGTCGTTGGATTGGAATGGATACCACGCAGTTTTCGAGAGGTTGATCTGCGGGCTGCTCTCCTGGTAGGTTCCATCGAGCAAATTTTGACTGCGCTGATAGTCGATACCCAGACTGAGACCGATATCTTGCCATCCTGTGCTGAAGTTTGCGCTGGAAGTGACTTGCTGAGTAAAGTATTGTTGGACGCTCGTGGCGTTGTTCTGAAAATATCCGCTGCTTTGAAAGCTAAGATTGGCCGACAAAGAGGTCTCATACCCCAAGATAAGATTTGGCAGGTTACCTTTGATGAGCCAATTCTTTACAAATGGATCGCCGCTGGAATAGCGTGTTTGTCCAAAACCATATTCGATGGATGCAGCACTATTGAGCAGATAGCGTTTCATATATTCTGCCATAAAATCGACGTTGTATCCGCCGACAGTATAAACGTCCGCCTGAGCGCGTGCGTCGAGGTAGTCGTTAAATACCCAGTAATATCCCGCGTGGGTGAGGCCATACCCGCGGTCGCCTTGGGTGGTGTAGCTGGGCATAATAATTCCCGAATGGCGGCCGCTCTCGTGATTGGGGAACACGCCAAATGGCAAGACGAAGATCGGTACATCGGCCACATAAAGAATGACAGGCGCCGCGAAAATTTGGTCGCCCATGATCACTTTCATCTTTGGGGATTCAAAATAATAATGCGGAATTTCGGCGTCACAGGTTGTGTACCTCCCATTCTCTACAAAGAGCGTTTTGGGCGCAACCTGTTTAATCTTTTCACCATAATAAAAGCCCTTATCCATTTCCGTAGTGCCAAGCTGAACAGTTCCGTGTTTGGTCTTGAAATTATATACGATAACCTCGCCATCATATACTGTTGCACCTTCTGTCAGTTTGGGGGCGCCGCGCGTTTTGGCGCGGTTGGTATCGCGAAGAATGTGCCTTCGAAGTGCAAGCGTCGCAGCTACGACGGAATCGACATCATAACTATAGCTTGTCATCAAATTGTGGGCGAAGTCCATGACGATGGTGTACGCGTCGAGTTCCCGATTCTCGAACTCCACAATACCGTTGTTCACCAGGATCATCCGTTTGTTCGGAATATCGAAGACCGTCGAATCTTTTGCTGTGTAACGGACGATGGTATCAATATCTCCCTTTACGGTATCGCGTGCTACGTATAGCGAATCTGGGAATTGAATGCCCGGACGAATCTGCTTGAGCTTTGGTGCCGTGCTATCGACGGGCGGTGGCGCAATTTGAGCGCGGAGCAAATTTGCTCCGCATAGTGCGAATATCACCAACAGAGCGCTAGTGCATACTCGAATCATGCGTAGTGCGGCCTCACTTTATAAGGAAGAGGATCTGGCACGTTCGCTTCTGCAAATCCGCGCAGACGAAGGGCACAACTATCGCAGACGCCGCAGGCCATATCCTCCAATTGATAGCATGACCAGGTTGCTTCGATAGGCGCTGCAAGCCGAATGGATTCTTGCACAATCTCGCGTTTATGGAGATGAATGACCGGGGTAATGATGTGGATCTTGGTTTCCGGTTTTGTGCCCATTTCTATCGCGCGTTCGAACGCATCAAAGAAGGAACGCCGGCAATCCGGATAGCCGGAGGAATCTTCCTCGACAGCGCCGATATAGATGGCATTAGCTCCCAATACTTCCGCCCAGCTGGCCGCGATCGCTAAAAAATTTCCGTTCCTAAATGGCACATAGGAGCTCGGAATACCTTCGCTGCTGAGATCGGCTTTCCTCACTTCGATCGAAGAATCAGTAAGGCTCGATCCGCCGATGGTTCGCAAAAATTCAATATCGACGACAAGCCGTTCCGTGATTCCGAGCGCGTTGCAAACATCTTCAAATGCCTTCAGCTCGCGCCGTTCCGTCCGGTGACGGTAATTGAGGTGGAGCGCTGCAACGGATGATAGCCCATCCCGTTCCGCCTCGCGACATGCGATCGTGGCTGAAAGAGTGGAGTCCATGCCGCCGGAGAGTAAAACGATGGATTTCATGCTATTGTAAGGGCCGAGAGCCATGCGCCCTTACAAAAGGCCACTGACTTCTGCGTAGGTGCGTTCCGTCTCCTGAATACGCACGCGCAGCTCGCACAAATGTTTCATGGCTGCGGGGTTCTCCGAAGGACGAAACAGGCTTTTAATCCTCTCAAAGAACCACTTCGCAATATTTTCCGCCGTAGTCGGGAAATCAACATATACTGCCTTTAGGTCAGTGGATCCGAGAAAATTGGCGATTAGTGTGTCAGTACGGTCGCATAGGAAAGCATGATCGATCTCGGCAACTAATGGATCGACCATTTGCTTGAGTAAGAAATAATCGAGGACCATGCCTTGCGTGGATGACCGATCATCCGTTTCCGGCTCACCAGCAAGCTCCACCCACATCCGATAGGAATGACCATGCACATTGCGGCAGCCGCCAGTGTGTTCCGGCAGCCGGTGCGCCATTTCCCAACGGAAATCTTTTGCGATGCGAGTAAGCATTGGTCTATTGTACCGCCTTTTCAAATTTCCTCACAACTACTCTTTCGGACTTTGGTAAGGCGTCAGTAGTTTTCGTGTACCTTGCGACGACGTTCGAGTGAAGCCCACCGCGCGTCGAAAACTCTCCAGTAACTTCCATCCAACGAGGTTCCATTACAGTTACAAGATCTTCCAGAATTTCATTGATCACTGCTTCATAAAAGATCCCGCGATTTCGAAAGCTGATGAAATAATATTTCAGCGACTTCAGCTCGATGCATAATTTATCGGGCACGAAACGCACCGTTATTTCGCCAAAATCAGGAAGGCCTGTGACGGGGCACACAGAAGTGAATTCCGGATTTACATGCGTTACCTCATACTCCCTTTCAGGATATGGATTCGGAAAAACGATCAGTTCGGGTTTGTTTGATGTCATACTCCTCTTAATACTTCGGGCCAAATGAGCTTGTGCAATTGAGTCTGCAATCGCACGGGCAGCCGATCTTCGAGAATCCACGAAGCCAAATCCGCGAGTTTTATTTCATGATGGACTGGTGAAAAAAGAACCGTTCCGGCATGTTGATCCAGCGCATATCTCCAAACTTGTGCTCTTGACCATTCGTAATCCTCGCGCGAGCCGATCACGAATTTCACTTCATCTTTCGTAGTAAGCTGCTCGATATTATCATAGCGATTCCGCTTCATCATACCTGACGATGGTGTCTTCAGATCGACGATTCGCTTTACGCGTTGATCGACTCGAGAAATATCAACATGCCCGCCTGTTTCGATCATTACTTCGTAACCGCGCTCAAGCAGTCCATCTATTAACGAATAAACCCCCTCTTGTTCAAGCGGTTCGCCGCCTGTAAATTCGACGAGTTTACAATTGTAAGATTCGACCTTAGTGATTATCTCACCAACCGGCAGGTCCTCACCCTCGTAAAAAGCATATTCCGTATCGCAGTAGTTGCACCGAAGGCCACAGCCGGTCATCCGCACGAAAACGCATGGATCGCCCGCTCGTGAGCCTTCACCCTGGATCGAATAAAAAATTTCGTTAACGCGTAGAACATCCCTTCGCTGCTTCTCAGCGGTCGAAAGTGGATTGGTCAATGCTATGTCGAGATTTTCCTGCATGAATCAAACTGAACCTGCATTTGAGGGATTTCGTTGAATTTGCGAAATAACAGCCATTTCAGCGAATCATTTCAATAACCATTAACGCGGCCAACAAAGTGCTTATCCTAGAACAGAATTGGCCGCTGAAAACGCTCACTACCTTCAAGATCGGGGGGCCTGCGCGGTATTTTGCCGAAATTATCGATCCTGAGCAACTAACCGAGGCTTTTGAGTTTGCGGAATCTCGCAAATTGCCAATCCTGGTCATTGGTGGCGGTAGCAATATGCTGGTAAGCGATCGTGGTTTTGATGGGTTGGTAATTCATATTGCGAATCGCGGAATTAGGGTAGCGGTTAAATGGCAAAGGGTCAAGGGTTGGGGAGAGAAGAAAGATCTTGAAAATATCTTACCATTTTCCCCTGACCCGTTACCCGGAGAAGAATCGATACGAGTTGCCTCTGGCGAAGTCTGGGATGATGTTGTAAAATTCGCAGTCGAACACGGCCTTTGGGGCATCGAGAATCTTTCGCGCATTCCCGGTTGTGCCGGTGCTGTTGCTGTGCAAAATGTGGGAGCGTATGGACAGGAAATTAAGGATGTGCTCGTGAATGTCGAAGTATTCGACCGCATGACGAAATTATTCCTCACGCTTTCGAATGAAGAATGCCAATTCTCGTATCGCAAAAGTATTTTTAATACGAGCGCGAAAAATCGTTACATAATATTATACACGACGCTTGCATTAAGTGTAACTCCAAATCGGAATCTCTCTTACCCAGATGTAAAGAAGTGGTTCGAAGGCAATCCCGAACCATCGCTGGGGGAAATTCGCGAAGCGATCAAAACCATCCGCGACCGCAAATTCCCATTTCCCGCAGAGTCGATCGAGGGCAATGCCGGTTCTTTCTTCAAGAATTCGTTGCTGGCCGAGGATCAATACACGAATCTTGAACGGCAATTCGAAGAAAATTTACCCGAGCATTTAGAGAGGTTGAGTATGATCCGCGCTCATAGCAAGAATCTGGAGATAAAAATACCAAGCGCATTCATTCTTGAAGCATGTGGACTAAAGGGATTTCGACGTGGGGACGTGCAGCTAAACCCAACGCAACCGGTTGTGGTGCTGAATGTGACAGGTAACGCCACGGCGGCAGAAGTTTTATCGGTTGTGAAAGAAGTGAGGGAAATCGTTGAATCGAAGACGCGACTGCATCTTTACTCGGAACCGGAGTTGATCGGCTTTGCGGCAGAGGAGTTGCGAGGATATGGCTTCCATGAGGATGAAATCGGAAGATATACATTGGAATGACTTGAATTTGGGCGCAAACTAAAGTTTCATCAATTTGTTCGGATATATCCCAATAGTTACGGAATGAAACGATTAGGCTGCTTGATAGCTCTGTTACTTTGTTTGACTGCAACTCGATTGAGTGCGCAGTCTCTTCATGTTGCGTGGAGTCGAACTAATATTTTCGCATCATCGCTCACGACCTCTGCGGATGGCAATGTTCTACTGCTTTTCGATCCAAGCATTATTGAAGTTTGGGATGTCACGATACCAGGGAATGCAAAGCTTCTCTATCAGGCAACCCCTCATACCTGGAATTATAATCTGTTCCCATCCGCTACTATGACGGCGGCAGGAATCTCGGCGGATGGTTCGATCGCAGCTTACACCACAAGCGCCGAACAAGAAGTTGTTGTCGATCTTGCTAATGGCATCGGGCTATACAATAATGAGGGTGCTTCATGGGGCGACGATTCAACACTCAATTGGACGGGCGGACGAAACACCACATTTGCACCCCCTCACAATCCGAATCACTCATTTTATGTTGGAGCGAACGAAGAGGTTTTCGAACATGACATTCAAAGCAACACTTCTGCAAGGTTTGGCAATGAGCCGATTTCTCCGTCGTTGCTTGCGATAAGCCCAGACAACCTAACAATCGCAGCCGCGGCAGGCAGTATCATTTATCTGTTGAATCTGAAAGATGGTTCAGTGAGGGATTCCATCACTGCCGATGGTACGGTTGCTGCAATTGCTTTCAACGAAAGCTCTAATAAGATCGGATATTTTACACCGCAAACTCTATCAATTTATGATATGAATGTACGCTCGGTTAAGAGCCAACCTCATGAAGCAACCGGTTTTAATCCAACCACGCAAATCGTGTTTCAAAATCAAACTGACAATATTTATGCGGCTCTGAATTCGGTTCTTTGGAGCTACCAAACGGATGTTGACACGGGGTTATGGATTCGATCTGTACCGGGAGATCTTAATCCGACCGCCTTCTCAAAGGACGGAAGCATCGTACTTTTCTGGGACGGGAATCAGAATGGAACCGCAGGTCGATATAATACCTCTGATCTTTCGCTTGTCGATACAATCAGGGAAACCAAACATTTTCCTGCTGGGTACCACGCACCGATGGTATTTTCAACTACACCGGACACCATATTTTATGCCGCTGGTTTTTATGACGCCATTGAAGACTGGGATCAAGGGGGAATCTTTGGATATAGTTTTTTTTCCGATACAACTTTTTGGGATGATGGTGGCACCGTAAACAATCTCGCCGCAAACGGAAGGATCATACTTTGGCAGGAATCAACGCCTTATAACGACATTGGCGGCGCTTATGACAGGGTTCATAACAGCGGTTGGGACTTCTCCGCTTCTGGGCCAGTCGCTGTCGGCTCGGATACATTGCGTGGATTTGTTGCCGGTGGCATCGAAGGAATTACAATGTGGTCATGGGACTCCACATTTGCTGATGTCAAAACTCAGATTGATAGAAGCTCTGAAAGCATTAAAGTTGTGCCCAATCCATCTTCGGGAGCTGGTGATGTTAGTTTTTCGAGCGTTGATCCAGTGCAGGTGAAGATAACCGTGATGGATGCATTGGGCCGCACCAGAGAAACGCTTTACGATGGCATGATCGGGAGTGGTGAACAAGTCGTGCCTTTCAATTTTTCAGACCTGCCAAATGGAATCTATTTTGCCGTAATGAGTACATCGACTAACTTCGAAGTTACTCAATTTAGCGTGATACATTAAACATTCGGAAGATAAAATGGCAGGACTCATCTCTTTCTGAGATCGATCCTGCCATTCCCTTGAATCGCGTAAGTCCTTGTTAGGCTTTCACGAACTGCGTTTCGAGCGTGATCGTAACTTCTTCGCCCACCACGAATCCGCCGGCTTCGAGCGCAACATTCCAGCCGAGCCCGAAATCCTTACGATGGATCTTGGTGCGTGCGGCAAATCCGATGCGCGTTCCACCCCATGGATCTTTCACCTCGGGCGTTGGGCCCTCGGCTTTGAGCACCACTTCTTTGGTCACGCCGTGAATCGTGAGATTACCAGTTACGTTGATCTCATCGTCAGATTTTTGCTGCCACTTTGTCGAGACAAATGAGAGATCAGGATACTTTTCGACTTCGAAGAATTCTGGGCTTTTCAAGTGCTCGTCTCGTCGGGGATCGTTCGTTTGAACGCTTGCCGATTTGATCGTCACGTTCACGCTCGATCCCTCGATATTGGCCTTATCGAGACTCAGCGATCCTGAAAGCTCGCGGAATTCTCCGTGAACATTTGCGATCATCATGTGGCGAACGGCGAACGCAGCCCGAGAATGAGCACCATCAAGATTCCATGTCGTAAGACCCGTCTCGACTGGGCTTGCTTCCAAAATTTGCTCCTGTACCGGAGCTTCTAAAACATCAGTATTTGAGTTCATAAGCTAATCTCCATCAAAAAGTAAAATAAAAATTCGTTACAACAACCATTTACGCGGCGCAACGATACTTGTTTCAACGAATATTGATTAGAATTTTGTGTCTTTAAGAAAGTACGTCCTCTACTGGCACACAAATACTCTATTGCCCCACCTAAGCACGAAAGCGGAATCGAGGATCTTGTAAATATCGAGGTACTCTGGCAAGGGAAGCCGCTGGAGATGAACTTGCCCGGAAACTTCCGCGAAATCTGGACGGTCATGTCGCAGCAGGAGAAGCACGGGAGCGGATGAATGAAATCGAATTACAGAATCGAATAAATTCACTCGTTGCATTTCATGTGCCCTCCCAACCCAAAGGGCTCCG
The DNA here is from genome assembly GCA_963736195.1 of Ignavibacteriota bacterium. Lineage (GTDB taxonomy): Bacteria > Bacteroidota > Ignavibacteria > Palsa-1295 > Palsa-1295 > PALSA-1295. The sequence continues at coordinate 1,337,770 of CAVTNP010000004.1, read as the reverse complement.
GAGTGAACAGGATCAAGTTCTAAGTCATACGTCTCAGCGTGGGGCAACTGAAGATAACACCACCGATACCACCACGATGCAAGAATGACTTGCCCGGATCGATCGGCGTGATTCGCAAGCAAAGAGGCAAGCGTGGTACTGTTTAAGCTATCGACGGCGTGAATTCCTGAAGTATTAGTATATTCAAAGGCGCGATTTGCCAGTGTGAGAACCCGCGATTCAGAATGCTCATAGCGGTGCATCGCTCCGTGGATAAATGAATTGCGCGTATCCTCATTATTATAAAAACTCTGATCCGTTCCCGGCCATGGAACGAAAAACCATAAAACATTACCTATTATCACAACCGAGGTTAGAATGATAGCATTACGCGTGATCATTGGTCGAGTGAGCAATGCCTTATTTGCCATGCCGCTTTTTTGTTTCTCCGCAACCCAGATCGCCGCTTGATCTATCAATACAGCGATCACCAGAATTGCGGAGGGAATGACGTTGAGCAAATAACCCGCCTTCATGAAGAATACAGCCAAATAAAACAGAAGTGAAGGAATCGCCATGAAAATTACAAATACAACTTTGGTGTTTTGGTAATAAGATCGCATCATCCGAACAACACGCTGTGGGAAGCAAACTGCAATTGCCACGATCGCAATAAAGGAAGCACCGAGCGAGATCGGCAAGTAAAACACCACTTTCTCAATCGTATCTAGCTGGCTCTGCCATGAATTTCCAAACAGGACAGACTGGGTCTTGAAATTATTTTCTTTCAGAAGATAGAACCAGTACGAGGAAAGCCCACCTGCTTCGTGCAACAGTTGGAGTGTCCAACTGGCGGTCACCAGAATAAAAGTGGCTATTGTAAGCAGTATAACCCGCTTGGAAGGATTTGTCTTGTGAATTAGCAGGTAGGTCGCAGGCAGGAAAAAGAGAAGACTTGTTGGCCGCGCGGCCCCGGCAAGTGAGAACGCTGCGGAATAGAGAATGTAGAGTGTTGCGGAATTTGAGGCACTTGTATTAAATATTCCCACTACACTCGTGATTCGTTGTTCAAAATTCGCTATGATTTTAACGCCAAGATAAAGTAAAAGACTCGCGAAGAATGCTTCCTCAGCGTAAATAGCAGCCACAGCACCGTGGAACCAGAAGAGGGGAGTGGTTAGCCACAGCAAAGCGGCGATGAGCGCAACACGCTCACCGCGGAGCGCAGCCGCGGCACGCCAAAGGAACAGTACTGCACCCACAGAAAGCAGAACGCTCACCCAGATCAATGCCTTATTGAGATCATCGGTGAACAGATACATCAATCGGCCGAACAGGATGTGAAGGATATAACCCGGCATTTGCGGTGTAACCTGCCCAAGGTCGAAACGGAAGATCGCAACAGCAAAGTTGATCGAATCGAATTCGAAAAAGGTCTTTGCCCGAATTGGGAGGCGTGTTGCAAGCGTTACAATCGCGAGCGTGGTGCCGGTTATGAGCCGGAGTTTTTTCTCTCGCGTCATGGCTGCTTACCTTTCACTCGATAAATGCTCATGATCGTATCAGCTGCGGAAGCGAGTGGAAGCCGAACTGGGAAATCCTGTTGAATGATAAGGGAATCCTTGTGGTTGTTGTAATATGTCGGATTAAGCCTCCGATAGATCACAAAAAGATTCGCTCCCATATTCCGAGCTTTACACCAGACTGAATCTTGATCGTGTTGAAGCGGCCATAATGATGGCGTAACGAGACCGGTGAGATCGATCACTTGGTGATCGAGGAAATATCCGGTTGCACCCACATCATCAACTGCTAATGTATCGTTTGGAAGCATGTTCTTCTGAAGCCATCCAACGACCGCCAGGTGTTGATCGTTAATATTCCGAACGGATTCAGCTGCGATAATTGACCAGCGGCCGGTTTCGATCAGCCCTCCAAAAATGATAAGTGCAATGGTTAATTTCTTAATGGTACCGCTAAGGTGAGTTCTCGATTCAATTTGCTGCCACGCACCTGTTGCGGTCCAAATGATTAGCGGAATCACGGGAAAGAAATACCGTCCGTGATGTCTGAATTGCGGAGCAATAAACGATTGCAGTATCGGCAAACCGAGAGCAATGATGTATAGCAGAGAATATTCAGGCTTGCGCCACAAAAACCAGAACCCTGCAATAAGGAGCAGAAATACTATCGCATTATTGCTGGCCAATATCTTTAATGTAAACCAAAGGTAAGAAATATTTGGGAGAATTGATATTCCGGCACCTTGCACAACGCTTGAATGGAATAGCATACTATTTCGTGTTATCAATGGTAGCAGTAGAGCCGGGGAAGCAATTGTAACTAGAAGCACTATCGCGGTTGGAGCCGCGGCAACATCCGCTTGACGTCGAAAATTGGTGATTGCCCAATCAAAGAATAGAATAAGCGCCACGAACATAAATTCCGGCCTGACGAGCAACGCCAATCCGAGCCAGACTGCTTCGCGAGAACGCAGAAGTTGTCGCTTGCGTGAGCGGATATGCTCCTCGATCACCAGGAGCATTAGGAGCGCCGCAAGCGCAGTTTCCATGCCACTCATTCCACTCCAAACCAATCTCGATGAAAGGGCTGTGGCGATTCCAGCAATGCGTGCGAGGTTCTCTGGAGTCTCGAAAACATCTCGCGATACACGATAGACACCCGGTGCTAATAACAGATACGATAGCATCGAAAGGGTAATTGCTGCCAATTCAAGATGTGTGGTGAATAGTCCACACATCGCGATCAGAAGGACCCAAAGAGGTGAGGTATCTGCTGTCAAGGTTTGTCCCGGATGGAACGAATAGCTAAAGCCGCTCAAAAGGTTCTTTGCGAATTTCGCATGGATGTATACATCGTCGAGCGGGACGCCGAGTAAATGAAGATTGGGTGATACTTGTCCAGCAAGGAGAACTCTCTGTAGAGTGGCAAATCCGACCATGACGCCTATTCCTGCAAGGATCAGCCAAAACTCTATTTTGTAGCGCCCGATGCGTTGTGGGAGCGGGTCGCGGGCGGGTCGAGCGGTCATCGCAAGTAAATGATCGTGAGCATCGCGATAGCGTACGCCACAAAATTCAAGAGCATGGGCCGATCCGAAAGTACGACATCCGTGGGATTTTCACCGAGATGTTTCTTATGGAGCAGGTAAAGGTAACGAAAAACACCGTACAGAACGAATGGAGTAGTAAAGACAAGATTTTCCGTTCCAAACATATTCACGGTGCGATCCGAAACAGTGTAGAGCGCATAGCTAAATACAAATCCGGATGCACAGATGGTCGTCATTTCTTCAGCAAACTCTACGGTGTATTGTTCCAGCACCTTTCGCGATTGAAAGCCGCTCTCACCTGAAGTGCTTGGCAGACCAAGCGTGATAAGTTCTCCCCGGCGTTTTGCAACACCCAAGAACAATGAAAGGAACATTGTGGTCAGGATCAACCAGGAACTGCTTGCGACGTCCAGAACCATTGCCCCACCGATCACGCGGAGCATGAATCCAATGGCGATCACAAAGACATCGATCAAAACAACATCTTTTAAATAGAAACTGTATGCGACATTCATTAAGAGGTATGTAACGAGACATGCGACAAATCGCCAATCAAGTCCAGCCATAAATGCCGCAGTGATCGCAAGCATAAGGCCAGCCAGGAGAAAGGCGGACCGCAGCGAGATCTCGCCGGATGCAATTGGCCGAAAACGCTTTACCGGGTGGGCGCGGTCTCGCTCACGGTCAGCTATATCATTGGTTACATAGACGAAGCTTGCTGCAAAGCTGAACGCAAAGAAAGCCCTTAGCGATAGCCCAACCGAGGTAGGCTGGAATAGCTGCTTTGAAAAAACCAACGCCGGAAAGACGAAAATATTTTTCGTCCATTGCTTGGGTCGAAGAAGGCGAAGTACGGTTTTGAATGAGATCACGCTAAGTTTCAGATCGTTTCTTCCTAACACGCTGACGTATAAGACCTATTCCCGACAAAATCAGAAGCCCCGTTACCGTGACCCCGAATATCCAAAGGCCAGCGCGTTCTAGTGGAGCTCGTTCAAGTTCCCACTTAGCGAGGTAGTGACCTGCCGTAAGCGTGGCCGTTGCACGGCCAAGACTATCTGGCATCGTCGGTATTTTCTGCCCATTCACGAAAAGGCACCAATAAGGCCAGTAGAATCGGTGAAAAATAACAAGCGTAGGCGCGGTCAGCGAGGCGTTGAAAACTTCGACATTTGCTGGTGCTTCAACACGCTCTACAAATTCGCCGGATTGGAAGTTTGCCATAGCCGCAGGGTCATTACGGTGCGCGGGCATTCTTCGTTCGAAATCAGCTCTCCAACCTGCCGTCATCGGTCGATATTCCATGGCGTCTTCCAATGGACGTGAAAAATGAGGATAGAGATGTTGATTTGAAACTGCAAGAAACGCTGGCACTAATGCTCCCAACAGAAGAATTCCTAAGCTTAGTATGGCCGCTCTTTGTAATCGTTTTGCCTGGGCAGTGCCTACAATGAGACACACCCCGATAAGAATTTGGGAATACAGTCGCCAATTTAATCCAATGGCCTGAAGTGGCATCAGCGTGTTCCAAAGATTTCTGCTTAACGGTGGAAACTCAAGGAAAAGGATCAAGGCGAGCACTCCCGCAGCAGCGATTCCTACCGTGGACTCGGATTCAGTCAGATTTTCGTGCTTTCGAACACTTCTCAAAAAGGCAATAAGAATCAATCCCACCGGGCCGTACACAAAAGATAATTCATACACAGCAAGCCAATTAATCGGCCAGAATGCGGTATGCCAGTTGAAGAGTAAATGAAAATTCGGTAGATCGAGCCAGGTAAAAGGCAAAGCGGAAATTGCTGCCGCAAAATGAAAGGCCGAAAGTGCAAGCGTTAATACAGCAGCTATCGAAATATCAACAATGATCTCCGCTCGCAGTTTTTTCCACTGCGTAATGCCGGCAGCAAGTACGCAAATGGCGGTAACCATTGCGACCGGAACGCTTGTCAATAGCAGCAGTGTGGCAGTAATTGAAAGTAATACAATACGATGCGCGCGGGAGGGCCTATCTTTGCGAAACAATTGAACAAGCGCATACCAGACCAAGGGAATGAAGACATACGAAACGTGGGTGGAAAGATCACCGCGATGATATAATTCCGCAAAACGAAGCGGTGCAACTACATAGAGTGCAGATGCAACAGTTCGTTGCCGACCTGAGGAACCGATCGATTTCAGCAGCACGCGCATCGAGAAAAAGCTGGCAACACTTGCAAGAAAACTGATGATCTGAAAGAGTGTCGTCGGGGTCGTGATACCAGAAATACTGCGGATCAGCGAGGCGAAATAATAGGTGAGCGGGGGATAGAAATAAAAAGCGGTCGAGCCAAATCCCCAAAAGCTCGATGGTATCCATCGTGGAAATAAAACTCCTTCGGCGTTGAACTGGGTGAACTGCTGTATCCAATACAAATGAAAGCGTCCATCTAAACCGTACGTGGATGTGATGATCGGGGTTAAGAGGGCAATAAAGAAAAGAAGACACAAAGGAACAAGAAGCAGTTTGGGAATTTGAAAGGAATCGGACTCCATGCTATGGTCCGGGGCTGACTGGTAATGCGCTACTTTCAATTAGGCCTCCCTCGCGTAATGGTGTTCTTACGCCAATAACTTCCTGCACCAAACAGAAGCGCACCGCTCAATGTTAACGCAGAGATCCAGATCCCAGTGCGCTCCAGCGGCGAACGCTTCAATTGCCAGGTTGCAGTGTAACGCCCTGACGGAAGTACAGCCATGGCGCGGCCTATGGAGTCGGGGTTAGACGTGATTTCCTTCCCATTTGCATAGAGATGCCAGTACGGCCAGTAAAATCGGTGAAATGTTACAAGCTGTGGCTGATCCAATCCGACAACAATATCCTGTCTGTTTGGCAATTCAGAGCCCATTTGTAAAAATTCGCCAGGGTGCAGAGAGGCAAGCATCTCAGGATCAAAGGCATGCTGTTTCAAACGTGCGTAGCCCTCCACTTGGGCATGGATGGTGTAGATAGGGAGGTACTCCGTGGGATCCCCTCCAGGACCCGTTCCGTGGGAATAAAGGTGCCAATTCATAACGACAAAAAGGGCCGGACCGATCGCCCCGAGTACCAGGAGCCAGCAAATAGCTCGTGCCACTTGCCTCATGCGAGGTGTGCTTGCAATTGCTACCGCGACCGAACCCATAAGCACGAAATGAATATAGAAGCGCCAGCAGCCCTGGATCAGCTTAAACGGTTGAACTTGTCCCCACAAGGGATGACTAAGAGCAGGTATTTCCAACAGAACGAAAAAAATCCCAACCAGAATTGAAATGCGCGCGAGCATTTCCTCATTCGAGGCAAGCGGCACTTCACTCCGGCGCGTCCAAAAATAAGCAAAGCAGACTAGCAGCCAGCTCAGGTAAAGAATCCCCACGTGGTACAACGCTGGGACATTGGAAAAATGAATGAGGTTGTTAAAAATAAATTCTGGATTCACAACAGTAAGATCGCTCAATTGCGCAAAAGGCATTGCAGCGAGCACCGCCGAAAAGTGAAATGCTGAAATGCCAAGCGCCAGCAACGCTGCCAGCACGACCTCCAGCAATGCAAGGAATGTGATTTTACGCCATGCCACAACTCCTGCGAGCGCAATACAAAGCCCGGTAGCGAGTGCGAGCGGTACGCTCGAAAGAGCAAGAAGTGCCGCTGAAAAACCAAGTATTACAATCCACCGCCCGCGTGAGGCGCCGCGAGATTGAATGATTCCAATAAGTCCGAACCAGACGAGCGGAACGAATGTGTAGGCAAAATGAGAGGAAATCGATGATCGCGAATAGATCTCTGCGATGCGAAGAGGCGCAAAAGCGTATAGCAGCGCCCCCCAATTGACGCCGTATTTTGAAGCGCCAAGTAAACGAAGGAGCGGTCTGACAGCAAAAAAACTTAGAACGGTTCCACAAAGCCCCGTCATTTGGTAGAGAAACGGCGGGTCTGTAACGCCGGTGATCAAGCGAACGAATGCACTAATATAAAATGTGACAGGCGGATAAAAATAGAACGACCCGATGCCAAATCCAAATACGCCCTCCGGTGCCCATCGCGGGAATAACACGCCGCGCGAGACAAGGCCGGTAAATTGGCTGATAAGATTTAATTGGCTTGGGCCATCGACTCCATAAGATTTGGCAAAAAAGGGTGCGATAAGTTCCAGTATTACTGCAACCCCCAGAAGGAATACCAGCGCACGAGGTAATCGGGGTAATGGATCTGCTATTTTCCAGCTTTTCACCTTCATCCGGTTTCTCCCACCCGGCTTAAAGATTTGCGTCCTCGGATTGCACCCACGATCAAGAGAAGGACAACGGCACACGATGCGGAAACATAATCTCCCAGCTTTTCTGCGGTCGAAGTTACTAATTCCAACGTAACTTTATAACTTCCCGGCTTCAAATCGATCACCATGCGGCCAATAGAATCAACTTCAGGCTTTGCCGATTGCCCATCCAACAAGCACTTCCATTCCGGCCAAGCAAATTGATGGAGGGTCAGCCGGTGTGTCGAGCTGGCATGAACCGACCATGCAATATTGCGTGCCGTCTTCGAAATGAGCTGAACCGATTCTGCATTGGTTAGCTCTGGCGAAACATCAGAGAACAAGTCATGGACATGCGGCAGAAAAAGATCCTCCATGGCTACCTTGGCCGGTACGGTTGATTTGGGCAAATATTCCGGCGGATCCATCCAAAGGCTGGTGCCGTGCTGGTGTCCTTGGATGTGGAAAATGACCGTCAACGATAAGAGCACCGCGATCACGCTCCACATCGCTGCTATACGACGCGCAAAGGGTTTCAAAGTAACTTGGAACCCGGGCTCGAATGCGATCACGGTGAGTGCCAATACGGCGAAGATGCTGAAGCGAGCGTGAAATCGAAGCACATGGAAGAGCGGTACATAATCCCAAAGAGGACTGGAAAGAAACGGCGTTTCGATAATGATAAAAAATGTAAGGACGGTGGCTACTCCCGTCAACGCGGACCGGCTAAGAGACCCGCGAGATGCCCGCCAACACCAGATCAACAGTGCGATCTGAGTCCCATAGATCAACATATCCTGCGTCACAAATCGCAGCTGAGTGCCGCGAAGCAATGCGGGAACCCAATTGCCATCTGGTATGCCACTTAAGTAAAGATCCGATTGCACGAATGGCATAAAGTGGAGAGAAGGAATATAGTGGAAAGCGGTAATTCCTGTGCCGAGAAGCAAACTTACTCCGATTGGAATGAGATGCTCCTTCCGAACATGATGCCGAAATGCAAACCACATTACCACGATCGTCATTGCGGCAGCCAACGCGAGTGGAAAAGCGCAAAGCAACAATCCAGCCCAGGACAATGCCAACACCACATTCGGCTTGATACGACCGATTCCCTCCGGGTTCTCCTTCGATCTTACAATTTGGATGAGACCCGCCAGGATCAGCGGAAGAAAAATAAATCCCATCGGCTGCGAGAGCGAACTCCGCGTATAAAGATCGAACTGGCGATAGGGAGCAAACGCATAGAATAGCGAGCCCAGGATCGAGCTTGATCTCGAAGCGCCAAGCCGATTCAAAAGATAATAGCAGGCCGCTCCGCTTGCAAGGGTTGAAAAAAGCGCAACCAAGTTGAAGATCGCTTCCGGCCGATGGACCCCAGTAATCCAGATCGCTAAAGAGCTAATGTAATTTGTAAGCGGCGGGTAAAAATAGAACGTTGGTGCTCCAAATCCATGAAATCCATCCGGAAGCCATTTGGGAAGCCAAACGCCATCGTGGAGCAACGCGTAGAATGCTGGGATCCAATGCAAATGGAACGAGGCATCGTCCCCATCGACCGGTGCAACGATCGCCATGACGATCCCTGATACCGTCGCAGCTCCGATCAACCAAGGGAGCCACCGGTTCTCGATCTTTCCCATAGCATCCGCTCGTGGTCGCGTGGACGGTGTGGGTTCCTTCATTTGCTATGGGTGGGGTGGCGGTATATCGGAATTAGACTGGATCAAAATACCACCGATTCCGTATATTCTCCGAACGGAACTTTCAGGGTATTTACCATTTCGCCGAGCGTTACGTAGTTCCGCGCTGCTTTGATGAATAAGGGCATTAGGTTCTGATGTCCAAATCCGGCAGCGCGAATCTCTTCAATGGATTCATCGACCGCAGCTTGCGACCGATTCGCGCGCACCTCAGCAAGTTTTTTCTTCTGCGATTGTTCTACTTCCGGTGAAATTTGCAGGATCGGAATGTCGATCTTTTCATCCTTTTCGACAAACTCGTTCACGCCGACAATGAATTTCTCCTTCTTATCGAGTTCGATCTGATAGCGATATGCCGCATCTGCTATTTCGCGTTGGAAAAATCCCGCCTCGATGGCTGGAATAACTCCGCCTAACGCATCGATCTGATCGAAGTAGGTATTCGCTTCGCGTTCCAAGCGATCCGTTTCCGATTCGATGAAGTAGGAACCACCAAGCGGATCGACCGTATTAATCACACCCGTTTCATAGGCCAAAATTTGCTGTGTTCGCAGTGCGATCTTCACCGCTTTCTCGCTTGGCAATGCAAGCGTTTCATCCATCGAATTGGTATGCAACGATTGCGTCCCGCCAAGCACACCGGCAAGCGCTTCATACGCGGTGCGGACAATGTTGTTCTCTGGCTGCTGGGCTGTCAGTGAGCAACCCGCCGTTTGCGTATGGAACCTCAGCGACAGCGATTTGGCAGTCTTCGCGCCATACTTCTCTTTTAAACGTCGGCCCAAATGCGCCGTGCGGCGCGGAGCTTCGCGATCTCCTCGAAAAAATCGATATGGGAATTGAAGAAGAAGGATAATCGTGGCGCAAACTCATCCACATCCATTCCTCGCGCGACGCAATGCTCGACGTAGCAAAATCCGTCCGCAAGCGTGAAGGCCAGTTCCTGCGCAGCCGTCGAGCCGGCTTCGCGAATATGATAGCCTGAGACAGAAACCGGATTCCATTGTGGAACTTCCGTAGTGCAGAACTCGATCATGTCCGTAATGATCCGCATGGATGGTTCCGGCGGGTAGATAAATTCCTTTTGAGCGATATACTCCTTCAATATATCGTTTTGTAACGTTCCGCGCAATTTGTTGAACGGCACTCCCTGCTGCTCGGCAACGCATAGATAGTACGCAAAGATCATCGCAGCCGGCGAATTGATCGTCATGGAAGTGGAAACTTTATCCAGCGGAATGCCGGCAAAGAGCGTTTCCATATCTTTCAGCGACGAGATCGCAACACCGCAAATACCTACCTCGCCTTCGCTCCACGGGTCATCGGCATCGCGGCCCATGAGCGTGGGGAGATCGAACGCTGTCGAAAGCCCCGTCTGACCGTTAGCAAGAAGATACTTGAATCGCTGGTTGGTATCTTCCGGTGTGCCAAATCCGGCGAATTGCCGCATCGTCCAAATCTTTCCACGGTAACCATTCGGATGAATCCCACGCGTATATGGGAATTGCCCCGGAAAACCAACATTCTCGATAAAATCGGCGGCACTCTCATCTTTCGGGGCATACAGCGTATCCAAAGCCTTCCCCGAAAGCGTCGTGAATTTCATTCCTGTCTCCGGACTCGCCTCCGCTTTTGCTTTCCAAAGCAGAAACGCTTCCTGGTATTCCTTACTCTCCTCAAAAGAAGCGGCTCGCGTGGAAGCTGCCAACCCCGGCAGCGTGCCCCCATTCATTGTTGATTTTCCGTTAGTATTTGCCATATTTTTCCTTAACAGCCTTCAACGATTAGCTAAGGAATTTCGTCCCCAGGAGAATCTGAACCGTGATCAATCGGCAGGCTCAGGACAAGCTTTAGAGATTTAGAAAGATTGGTTCGATAATTTTGTAGGGTCTATTGGATTTAGACCGTTCGTCATATAAAACGGGCCAATGCCATTGCGCCCCTACAAAATATAAATCAGCGTAATTCATCCAAATCCGCGAAATCCTGGTTCAGGTTCGGATTATTTCATCAACACCACCGGAAGCGTTTGCACAGTGGATGAGCGATCATCCACCAGCCCATTCATGCGGACGACGCATTCATACACCTCATCGGGCAATCCTGTAGGATTGCCCCACATAAAGTTATGCTCACCCGCATCCAACTCCCCTGAAAATAGTCGCGCAACCTCCACGCCAAGCGTATTCACAATGGATACCTCCGCATATCCTGCAGTTATCGAAGAGAACGTGATTTGGGTGGATTGCGAGAAGGGGTTGGGGTAGATTTGAATTTCCGAAGGGGTTGCCGCCGTCGTTTGCGAAACGGAACTAATACCGAAATCAGAAAGGGAGCGTCGCCAGACGCCGTAGGCGTCCGCAGCGAAAAGATAGCTACTATTCCATGCAAGCCCACTTACGTAGTTGTTGAAACTGCCGGCCGAGTTCCAACTCTGACCGTAATCCGTCGTGAGATACACACCATTCTCAGCTCCGGCAAACAAACTATTGCCGATCATTGCAAGTGTATAAATTGACTGGTACCCCGTAGTGCCAAAATTTGTCTCGGACCACGTTGCACCTGAATCCGTGGACCGATAAACCGTACATGCCCCAAAACCCAAATCTGAAGCAATAAAAATGTTGTTGGATTCCGCCGCGAATGCAAAGATAGCTTCGCCGAGTGAATCGCATCTGTTCCAACTGAGCCCGAAGTTGGTCGTTCGAAATACAATTCCGCCATTCAGGGCCCGCGAAGAGACCGAAGTCAGTCAGTATCATTGCAGACACGCTTCGACTCTTGAGTCCGTTATCAAGGCCATTATTAGCTTGCCTCCATCGGCCGTCTTCCGGAGTTCTAACAAATACACCGCTATCGTATGTACCGACCGCGAGGAATGACCGCGTGGCCACCATCGATCGGATCGAGCTATCCGTTAAACCCTCATTGAACGAAACCCAATGCGCTCCGCTGTCGGTGGAGCGGCATAGGCCGTAATAGGATCCCGCATAGAGATTTTGCCCGTCGCAAGCGAGTACTTGATTATAGAGTATCTGAAGTCCTTGGTTCACCGGTAGCCAATTCATTCCATTATCTCCAGTGCGCACGACTCCGCCCTCCATCGTACCCGAATACAATTCGCTTCCCATGAATACAAGAGCCCAGGGTTGAGCGCAAGCCAAACCAGCATTGGAAAATTGCCAACTGTTACCAGAATCTGTGGTTCGATAAACCCCCTCACCGTATGTTCCAGCTAATAGTGTTTGCCCATCCGCTTCGAACCCGAGAATTTGCCGGCCTGAGAGTCCAGAGCTTGTCCATGCCATACCGGAATCGGTGGATAGATAGATCCCATTATCGGTCCCAGCAAAAAAGTGCGATCCAACGACGGCAAGTGCATAGATGGTGTCTGCGGTCAACCCCGTTCCAACTCCAGTCCAGGACACCCCCTGATCGGAGGAGCAAAACAATCCAGAATCCGTTCCGGCGAAGAGCTTCGAACCAGCAACTGCAACGGAATTTACAATTGTATTCGGGATTCCATTGCCAAGGAACTGCCAAGTCAAGCCATCGTCATTCGAGATATAAACACCGCCACCTGTACCGGCATAAATTGTGGAATTATTCGTAAAAAAAGTTGTGACGTAGGCATTCCCCATATCTGGGATAGCAAACCACGTATCCCCATTGTTGGTCGAACGATATACAATGGTATCTGCGGATAGCACCAAGCACGTCGGTGTTGCTCCAAGTGTCCCCAGAAAATCGTAGAACCCGAAGGCAATAGAATCCCAAGTTGCGCCGCTATCGGTCGATCGGTAAAATCCATTTCCAGTGCTGGCAAAAAGGAGGGAATCTCTGGATAAAATGAAATTCGCGACGAAAGTGGAATCGGGCTCGCTCCATTGGTTACCGTAATCACTCGATTCGAAGCCACCGAAACCAGTCGTGGCAAAGAGCTTCGTGCCAATTCGATCCATGCCACTAACCGTTCCTCCAAACGGTCCATTCGTTGGCGCCCACTGTGCACGCAGCACATACGGCTCCATCACCGTGAGCGCGGCGGAGAGGGTGAGTGCGAGAAGCCGTTTGGGGAACATGGGAACGTTGCTATTTAGGCAGCAAGGCGCAATTCGGCAAGAATGGGGATACTCCAATCGCTCGTCTGTTCCATGCGCTTGCTGAAAAAGAGAATTTCGAGATTTTCCACGGCATTCGTCTTCGGGTTCAGGCGCACGACGATCTCGTCCTCCAGCATCTCGGACTCCTGGCCAAGATAGGGGTCGCACTTATTGATATACAGAATGTCGCCAATGCGATCGTAGTGGAATTTTAGCCCTGTGTCCATAATACTTCTCCCTTCGGTTGATACCTTGAAATAAAAGCCGTAATGACCCAGTTTCGTTCACGCGAGGTAATGACGGTTACAACCACATATTTGCCTCCATACAGGGCAGCTTCCCATCTACCAAAGATGATTCCGTTCAAATCTTTTCTCGACTATACAACAATGGAAGGCTGCTCCATTGTTATTCGAATCGCCTCTATCATTACGTTTAGGTCCATTGCACGAAACTCGGGATGCCCGCTTCGAATATGATCTATCCTTTCCGAGGTGAGATGAACATTCTCGTCAAGGAACGGACAAGGGAAAAGAGCATCAGCCATTATTATTGTGGATTAGCGCGGCGAAGAAGGTGAGTGCGAGAGGCTTTTTCGGGAACATGGTGGCGGGTTACTATGGAAAGGAACGGCGGGAGGCAAAAGTGCCCGAAATGTCTGAACCGGGATTTATGGGATTATTGGGATTTATGGGGGGAATTAGCGATGTGCCGGGAACGCGCATGATCGACCATGCGCTGCCGCTTCCCGGAAATGGTCACGGAAGCGGCGCTTCCGTGCACACCACGAAGAAAAATCAATTATTTTTCAAAAACGCTTGACATTGGCAAATTTAGCGCATATATTAGTGATTGCTTTGATGGGCACCTATTCGGGGAAAAGATGAAAGATGAAAGATGAAACGGGGAGGGCGGGGAAAAGATGAAATGAGGAAGGGGCGGGGATCATTGACAATCGGCGGTGAGTGACTCAAATACTCTACAGTTTATGAATTCCTAATGCAAAAAAAAATATTGACATGCGTCTAACCGGCGAAATGGGTTTGGAAACGAGGGTGGTCGGATCTCTGTGAGAAAAAGAATCGGCACCTATTTCTTGCGGAAAGAATAGAAGGGTGGAAATAGGAAGATTTTATCCTACGATTGATCTTCCATCACCACTTCAAACTTCAACTCCTCCTGAAACCGGTCGGGTCGAAAGCTTCGACGATGGATGGGGCTTGGGCCAAACTCCTTCAATGCGCGCAAGTGCTCGGGGACGCTATAGCCTTTGTTCGATCTGAAATTGTACTGCGGGTACAGTGGGTCAAGCTCGACCATGATGCGGTCGCGGGTAACTTTTGCGATGACCGAGGCTGCTGCGATGAGCGGCGATTTGGCATCGCCATCGATCACGGTTTGGAATTGGTAGGGAAGCTTGGTGCGAAAATAATTTCCATCGACCAGCAGAAGATCGGGCGCAATTTCATCGGCGGCAAGTTTTTCTGCCGCCTGCTCGACTGCGATGGTCATGGCTTTCATCGTGGCTTGCAGAATGTTGATTCGGTCGATCTCTTCGTGCGAAACGATGCCGACACCCCAGCTTCGAGCATGTTTAAGGATCAGCGTATAAAAGCGCTCGCGTTCTTCTTCAGGAAGCTGCTTGGAATCGTTGAGATCGCGAAGAGATTTCGGGAAATTTTTGCATTTATCATGATCGAAATACACGGCGGCTGCAACGACCGGCCCTGCCAGCGGTCCGCGACCTGCTTCATCGACGCCCATGATGGAAAAAATACCCTTCTTCCAATGCGCGCGTTCAATTTTCCAGGAAAGCGGCTTGCGCTCACGCTTTGCGGATGGTAAAGTGTAAGGGGTAAAGGTTAAAGGTTGATCGTTTACCACTTCTAACTCGGCTGATCCTTCGAATGTCGCTATCATTTCTACTCTTTTACCCTTTACCCGTAACCTTAAAATTGCTTAACGAGTCCAAATGCAAAAATCGCTTGCGAGATCGGTTCTCCGCGAGCAAGTCCAATGGAAACCGCGAGGATGCCGAGCGGACTTTCGAGCTGCGCGCCCATACCGTAACTCAAAGGATACTGTGGCAATTCCGAAGGCGATGAAGCGGTCGAATCTTTTTTCAAATATCCGCCATCGACAAAGAAATTGAAAAACGAAAGCTGGGACATCATGAAGCGCAGTTCGAGATTTGCATAGGCGTAACGGGAGCCGATCAGTTCCTCGTCGCGGTATCCGCGAATGGTGAAAATGCCGCCGATGCGAAACAGATCGCTGGCATCGAGCTGGCCATTGTTCGCTGTGATGCTTTTGGCATGAACCCCGATCACGCCAACGATCTTCTGGGAAAAAAGCGTATGATAGCCACTTGCATCGAGCGAAACGGTGCTCAAGCCGATCGAGGCTGGCGTTGCGGAATCAATGTATTGTGCAGGACCATAAATGGCTTTAGTTCCATAGCTGGCGCCGAGCAATCCGACCACGCCGCTGCGCGGGGCAATGGAATTATCTCGAGTATCGATGCTTGCACTAAGGCCAGTCGTGATGGTGCGGCTGTCATAGGTAGTGAAGGCCGTGCTATCCTCATTGCTTGGAATGACACGTTGGTACGATAGTGTGCCAATGATGCGAATATCCTGCGTAAGCGCAAGAGAAAGGTTACCGGATGCAGTCGTTTGCGTGAACGTGCTGTCCTGCTGGCGCTGTGCAAAATCACCTGCAAGATTCAGGGGGTAACCAAAGAGCCACGGTTCAAGGTAGCTGACCTGAATTGTTTGCGTCGAGGCGGTGGTGCGATCGTAATGCAGCGTAGCATTGCGTCCCGTGCCGGAAATATCGCGCAAGCTGAGATCGACAAGTCCACTGAGATAACCAGCTTGCGTTGCATTGGCAGGCGGGTTATATCCCAGCACGCCATCGATGGCGCTGGTGCTGGCTTCCTTTACACGAAGCAGCACAATGACGGTTGAGTCACGATCGAGATAGAGTTCTGGATTGGATACCGATTCGAAGAATCCGAGCCGCTCGACACGTGCGCGTGCTGCACGCAATTCGTCAGCATTGTAATACTCGCCGGCACGAAGAGCCAGCTCGCGAGTGATGACATTCTCATTTGTCGTTTCATTCCCAATTATGACGATCTTGCCAATTTTTGCGCGTGGGCCTTCTAAAATACGGAGCTGAATGGCAAGAAAGCCCTCCTGCGTTGCAGTGTCTGGGTGCGGCGTGATCGCATCGATCGTGATCTTGGCGAGCGGGTATCCAAATTGCTCATAGAGTGCGAGCAGTTTTGAAATGTCCTCCTGGAGCACAGACTGATCGAGGATCGCGCCAGGAATTGTTGCCATTTTGCTCAACAAATCATGCTCGGAAAGGATGGTGCTTCCGCGAATCGAAATGGAACCAACGCGATATTGCGATCCTTCGAAAAGATAGAAAGATAGTTGAAACCCTTGTGAAGAATCGCCGGGAACCACAAGAGCGAGTTGAAAAGAATCAATACGAGCATAAAGATAGCCCGCTTCGGAATAATTTCGTTGAATGGACTGCTTGGCCTGTTCCACTAATAAGAGCAATTCAGACCTGTTCGCAATGTTGCGTTTTAGAACGTTGTCGCCAATGGCATCCAGTAACTGTCCACTGGTTATATTCGTGTTACCATGAAACACTATTCTTGCAACTGGGTAAGCATGAGAAATGGGCGCGCCTGTAATGAGGAATAGAATAATGGCTGCGGTTCTCATGGGTTTGCTCATCGAGAGTATAGAATCCAAGAAAGCCGTATTTCGCTCCATCAATCGGTTAACGGATTGGGGCGGAAGCACCTAATTCGCTCGGTGCATCGCCCCATAGCGCGAGGAGGCAGAGCTGGATGAAAAGCGCCCGGAGATCGGATGGGAAAGGTCTTCCGGTGGATTCAATCCCAAAATTCTATACACTTCACTTAGGTGCATTCTGTAAAGCTCATCAAAAATATCGCTTTGGTCGCTGACGTTCTCATCTCCATACCACCAGCACCAATCGCTGCCCTCAGCGATCTTCAACGCTTCATGGGCAGCTTCGATCCGAGCAATCGCCTCGGTATGGGCGGTCCCATGGAGTTTTCTCGCGATGGCACGCGCCTCATCCATCGCTTTTTTTGCCAGAAAGAGGGCATCCCATGCAGCGTTATCTTCGGGATGTCCGATCCAGATTTGGAAATTGCCATGGATCCAAGAGCCAGCGCTGAGTTTCGATAACTGTGGAAGTGAATCGCGTTTTGCTTCTGATACCACTTCGCCAAAGGTGACTGGCTGAATTTCTGGCGCAGAGCATAGCATTGAATAGAGCCTGTCAAGAAAGTCATATCCGTTATTGCGATAAAACTCCCAACAATTTTCGCCATCGAGGATCACGGAGATGCAGGCATTTTGCAAAATATCCTCGCCATATTCGCCAAGGAGATCGGAGCGAATGTTGAGTATATCCCCAACGAAATGCTCGGTCGCATGCTCGGCATTCCACGATGGATACATAAAGCCGATGTCATCAGAAAGCCCGTGATTGCGGAAGAAAACAACGATCTCGCCTTCGGCTGTCTTTGCGTTCCAAGGAAAATACTTTGCGTGCTGCGGCTTAACAGAAGTGTTCCTGACCAGTATGGCCGTCGAATGAACGGTGTGGTCAAGAACGGCTTCATCTGTAGCTGTCCATGCAAAACCGTTTTTGCGAATAAGTGCAAGCGCATCCCACGAAAGGCTACCCTCACTGGGCCACATGCCATCCGGCTGGTTCCCAAATGTGGCCTCGAAGAATTCACGGGCACAACGAATTTGCTCATACGCTTCTTCTGGAGACTGAAATCTATGCGTAGGCAAACCCACATCCGGCATCGCATCTCTTGCGCTTTCTGTGTCGATCAACAGTGGTAGGATCGGATGATAGAATGGCGAGGTCGTGAGTTCGATCTGTCCGCGCCTTGTAAGCTCTCGATGCAGCGGGATGATGCGGGAGACATTTTCCATCTGCGCTTTTGCAAGGGTTCGTTTATCCTCTTCGGAATATCCACGATCTTTATTTACCAGAGATTTGAACGGTTCGCGAACTCGCGAAATTTCCCCGGTCCATGCGAGTGAATATTGAACGGCAAGATCGCGATAATCCTCAAGTTGGAAGTGACCTCTTGGATTAGGTCCGTTCGCTTTATCGTATAATTCCCGGAACCTTGGCGACCGATCGATCAGGCGCTCCTTTTGTGCATGGAAAAAATTATCGAGCATAAAGGCTTTTTCGGCAGCCGTTAGCATTTCGGCGGGCTTCGACATGAGAGCAACAACAGGATCGACCGCCTGCCCCGAAATATACTCCTGCAACTGCTTTATGAGGGAAGGCACAAGATTAATCGTGCCGCGCATTCCAGGATGCCGCTCGAAATGCTCAGCCATCTCAAGATAATCTTTCGTGGCATGCAGCCAAGCCCATGGCAACATGAACCGGTGGTCCGCACGATAATACGGCTGATGCTGATGCCAGAGAATCGCAACGCGGATTGGGTCCATTCCAAATAAATTGTTTCGCATGGCACCGGAAATATTTTTCCGGTGCCATGCAAGCCGCTATTCCACTTCTGCAACCCGATGCTTCGCGTGTTCTTGCACTACCCTATCGGCGAATTCTCGCGGGGCTTCTTCATAATGACTGAAGGATTGTTTGTGGGTGGCCCTTCCCTGCGTGAGGGAGCGAAGGCGCGTAGAGTAATGATAAAGTTCAGCAAGTGGCACTTGCGCGCGGATGACCTCGAATCCATTACGGGAATCCATCCCAACGATCTTACCGCGACGCGAGGAAAGGTCGCCTAACACATCCCCCATGTGATCACCGGGCACGGCAACTTCCACATCATAGATCGGTTCGAGCAGAACGGGTTTTGCAGAAAGGAAAGCTTCCTTGAATGCCATTTTTCCAGCAGTCTTGAACGCATTTTCGTTGGAATCGACCGGATGCTCCTTGCCATCGTAGAGTGTAACGGCAACATCAACGACAGGGTAACCGGCTAATGGTCCATTTGTTAAGAATTCGTGAATGCCTTTATCGACGGCTGGGATGTGCTTGTTCGACACAACGCCACCAACGATCGCATCGATAAATTCATATCCCTCGCCTCGACGCCTCGGTTGAAGTTTGATGGCAACTTCGCCGAACTGGCCTGCGCCACCCGATTGCTTTTTATGACGGTAACGGGTATCAGCATTGGTCTTGATCGTTTCCCGAAATGCAATTCGAGGCTCAACGATCTCCACATCCACTTTGTAGCGCTCTTTCAGTCGTTTGATCGCAATATCCAGATGTAATTCACCCTGACCTTCGATAAGCATCTGATGGAGTTCCGGATCGTGACGAACCAGGAATGTTGGGTCTTCCTCATGAAGTGAGTGAAGACCAATTGCCATTTTTTCCTCATCACCTTTATTCTTTGCCGCGACGGCACTGGTAATGATAGGTGCGGGGAACTCGATGGGATGCAGAACAACAGGGAAACTGCGCGAGGAAAGCGTATTATTCGTATGCGTGTCCTTCAGCTTTACGGCTGCCGCGATATCACCGCAGGCAACCGATGGCGCTTCTTTTCGATTCTTGCCGACCATCACGAAAAGTTGTGCGATGCGTTCACTTTTGCCATTGGCTTCGTTAACGAGATCCGTACCTGAATGCAGTTCACCATGATAAACACGGAAGAAGGAGAGATCCCCCGAGTGGGGCTCGCTTACGGTCTTGAAAACGAAGAGTGTTGTTGCATCTTTGGGAGCCCCATTGAGGCTTACTTCTTTCTTCGTATCCGGATTAATTCCCTTTACGTCTGCAAGATGATCTTCCGGAGCCGGTGCATTGGTTACCAAAAATTCCATAATGCGTCGTGCGCCGATGTTCTTCTCTGCCGATGCACAAAGGACCGGAAAGAGTTTGCGATGTGCCAGTGATTCGTGAATTCCACCTGCGAAATGGGATTCATCCAATTGGCCATCGTTCGCAAAATATTCCTCCATCAAGGTATCGTCACTCTCTGCAACGATCTCAGCCAGTTGCTTGTGCAATTCATCCGCGCGGGCGCGAACGTTCTCTGGAATATCCTCTTCGGTGTACTTCCCATCAGGTGAGAACCGGAGGAGCTTCATCTTCATCACATCCACAATGGCGTTGAAGCCCTCGCCTTCGTTAAGGGGAAACTGAACTATTGCTACTTCATGCCCGAATCGGCTTTTTGCACTTTCGACCACCGCATCGAAATCGGATTCGAGATGATCAATTTTGTTTACAATAAAAATAACAGAATTTTGATCATGCTGAGAATAATCCCAAACCTGCGCCGTCCCAGCTTCGACACCATGCTGTGCATCGATCACAATCATCGCAGTATCGGCCACATGCAGGGCAGCACGTACTTCGCCGGTAAAATCGGCATAACCAGGAGTGTCGAGAATATTAAGCTTGGTATTTAAGGAATTGAGGGAGATGAGGGAGGTATTGATCGAGTGCTTTCGGGCGATCTCATCGGGATGATAGTCGAATATCGTGTTGGATTCCTGTATCGTGCCGCGGCGGTTAATAGCCCCCGCGGCGAAAGCAATACCCTCGGCTAAAGTGGTCTTGCCACAGCCAGCGTGTCCGGCGAGAGCAAGATCTCGGATCTGCGAACTCATAGCAGTTATTCCTTTCGTTAAATAAAGGTTAAGGATTAGTTGTTGGTAGATAACCCGTCCAGGGGTGATTCGGGTTCGTGCGATTTGATAGCATGCAATGTCAGAACGCCTGACCTATTCCAAAATGGAAATTACTGGTGTTGCCAATTGAAAGAAACTTTTGTTTGAATAGCCACCCGCCCGTCATTCCGGGCGTGATAGCTAATGGAGTGGCAGGGTTGTCAAATAAACCGGATGGGTCATAGAGCTTGAACCCCCAATCGACGCGTAGTGCACCGAAAAAAGTATTATATCGCAAACCTAACCCGATGGATTGTGCCATCATTTTAAATTGCAGCGCCTGATTTGGATCAGTCCAGGCAACATTATCCCAGACATTTCCAAGATCGTAAAAAAGCACGAGCCGAATAGGGGAAGAGAATGATTGCCATGTTGTAAATTCACCGGGATATTGAAAGGGAGCAAAACGAAATTCGATGTTTGCTTCGAGATCATTATACCCCCCCTGCGTAGGACTGTTTGCGGAGGAGTTTGAAACAAGCAACGCCTGCTCTCCCCAGCCTCGATTCGAGGTTGCACCACCCCCATAAAATCGGCGATCAAGCGATGGATCGCGATTGGAATCCGGATAAAACAAATGCGTGTAACCTACTCGCAGGTGTGTCGCTATAACAGCAGTTCCTCGATCGGAAAGATCGAAATAATATTTTACTTGTGGGACGATCTTCCAATACGCCGAACTTGCGGAGCTAAATAGGCTCACTGGGATGCCATATTCTGTAGAAGCGGACAGCAGATAACCGCCTGTTGGGTTGATGAGGTCATTGGTACGATCTTTTTGGAAGCCCAGAGAAGGAATGAGATTCACTTGATGTGGTGGTGCCGTGGCTCGAATCAGAGAATCCTTGGTTTGAGTGCTATCATAGGAAATGAGGAAATCGGGAATGAATGTCGTTCGATTATCTAGTGAATTTGGAAACCAATTAGTGCCCAAATGGAGGGAGGCGGAGTAAAATGTAAACATTGGAGAGTCCGTCTCGATCTGCTTACTGGTGCCAATGCCCATCACGAGTGGAACTCGACCAAGTCCAACATAGGGTAGCGTATAATCTAGATTGCCGCTGTACCTTGTTAATGAGGTTGGAAGAGGTTGCCAAGAAATCTGAGCACTGAGATTATCGGCGCTCTGTGTGAAATTCCTGTCTGTGATGCCAGCAATCCAACCTAGAACAAATCCCTGCGTACTTGTGCCGGCAACAACACCGAATGGGATTTCCAGTCGTTGTTTCATACGAAGATACACTTGTACGGGCACTACAGCGGAATCTCTCTTGGAATATGGTAGCTGATTGATAAAATCCGTATCGAGCGAAATGCGAAAGAGGTCGAAGGTCCCGAGTTTGCTCAAGGCGGCCTCGCTTCGTTGGATCTCCGAAAGTTTATACCAATGGCCGCTATCAATATAAAGCTGCGAAATAATAACCTTGCTTGCCACGCGAGACTTTTCTACGGAGATGGTATCATAGACGATGTTCACTGGCCCATAGCGATAACGGTTCCCCGCTGAAAAATCGAACAGCACATTTACCGTATGCAGCTTAGGATTGAATTGGACAATGATAGTATCACTTCGGGCATTGGGGTAACCGTTCTCAACCAGGATGTTAATCAGCCGCTGCACTTCGCTCGCTGCAGCCACTCGAGACCAACGATCGCCCGTTTTTACAGTCACCTTTTCATTCAGGTCTTTTTGAAACTCATTCGGAAGGGATTCGAGTCCTTCGATCGATACACGCGAGATCGTGTAAGGCGGACCTTCGTGAATTGAGAAGATGACTGTATCTCCAACTTCCGGCAGTGGTGCGCCTTTATTCCCTGGATTTTGTGTGAGTCGCTCACGCCTGATCTGTTCATAATAGGCGTGGAGATCATCTCTGTTCGCACGAATCGAATAGGTGCACCATGCATCGATAAAACCGTGATGGTGATAATAAAGAGCTAGCGCCGCGGTGTCCTGTGCGAGTGTTGTTAGGGATAATAACTGATAGTCCGATCCCCAGGAGTTAAGTACACTATGAAGCGAGCGACTGAGCACGCCTGTGACTTTGGTAGAAATAACTGTTGCTAACTCGTCGCTCGATAAGGCATTATTTCCGACAAAAGTTAGCGCAACTACCTGTCCTATTGCAATATTTTCAGGCACGCCCGCAGAATCTGCGTTGCCGGGCTGGGCTTGCACTTGAGATGCTAACAAGCAAATACATAGCGAAGAAAGAACTACGAGATGCAAGCAAGTAAGGTGCCGTACCTGGGTCGGAAAATAGGTGGAGTTGCTCGCATTCATTTGGTCGTTCTTCCGTACCTCCTTCAATCGGAGCGAGCGGTGTACCAAACGACTGGGTATTCCGCAACAATAAAGACTGCGAGGATATGAGCCAGCCCGGCGGTCAATACTCGTTTAGTTCGTCGTCGTAATAGAACTCGTCGTCTTCAGGAGAGTAATCAGGCCAGACTTCTCCTATCGATTCGAACTGCTCGTCCTCGTCCTCGAGTTCTTCCAAATTCCGGACGACAGCCGGCGGGGCGCCGATGCGTTCGCAATAGTCGATCAATTCGGCCTTATTAGCAGGCCACGGAGCGTCTTGTAAATATTCAGCTAATTCTGAGGTCCAAAGCATGGGAAAAATTGAAGTAATTCAGTCAAGGGGTCTCGGAGCGAGGGCAATTCAACCCGTTGTGGGTCTTCGCCTATCCAATGGCCAAAAAAGCTGGCCTTTGTCGCTCCATTCTTAAATTACAAGTTCTAATGCGATTTTGGGGGTTGTTTGGTTCCGTTCGTTCGGCAAATAATCAATTTTTTCACTCCGGCAGTTCGATCTCAGTCCCTCAGCCGAGGGTCGAGGGCGTCCCGAAGCCCATCTCCAACAAGATTATATGCCACGACTGCAAGAAAAATAGCAAATCCAGGAAATACGGCGAGCCACCAAGCATGAATATCATTACGGGCATCATTCAATACGCTGCCCCAGGTGACAACTGTAGGCGGAACGCCAAATCCGAGAAACGAAAGGCCCGCTTCGATCAGGATCGCGCTGGCAATGCCGAACGCAGCAGAGATCAGCACCGGTGCCAGAGAATTCGGGAGCACATGCCGCAGTATTATCCGAGAATTCTTAAAGCCAAGCGCTGACGCTGCCGAAACAAACTCCATATTTCGGATCCGGAGAAACTCACCACGCGTGAAACGCGCGATGCCAGGCCAACTCGTTATGCCGATGAGTACCATGATCAGCCATACGGAGCCTTGTTGCACCATCGCGACGATCGCGATGATAAGAAAAAAGGTTGGCAGGGTGAGAACCACCTCGATCATTCTGGAGATCAGATTATCGATCCACCCTCCATAAAATCCGGCTAGCGCACCTAACAGTACTCCTATGGCGATCGCGAATGACATGGATACAAAACCTATGGAAAGAGCAATCCGAGAGCCATGTATCATCCCCGCGAGCACATCTCGCCCAATGCCATCGGTGCCCAGCAAATGTGCACTTGACGGTGGAGATAGTGTGTTTGCCAAATCCTCATCGGACTCCGAATACTTGATCGGAGGCCAGATAGCAGTCTTGACGTCTCCGGCTGTTTCCAGATCCTTCCAGTCGGCCATCACCAGATCAGGAGACCAGCGGCTAATGTGAAGGTCTGCCAGGTATTGCTTAAATACCGGAAAATAGACCGTGCCCT
This sequence comes from Ignavibacteriota bacterium, assembly GCA_963736195.1. Lineage (GTDB taxonomy): Bacteria > Bacteroidota > Ignavibacteria > Palsa-1295 > Palsa-1295 > PALSA-1295. The sequence continues at coordinate 1,313,221 of CAVTNP010000004.1, read as the reverse complement.
TATACACTGCGAACAGCGGTTTATCATTCGCAAGCACATCCGCTAATATCGCGATCCCGAACAAGAAATACACCACATACACAGCATACACTGCTATGCGATTCTTCTTGTATTGATGGCGCACCAGCGACCAAAAGGTCTGTGTAACCAGTCGTCGGGATTCAATGCGTTTTGCTTCTGAGGCCGATTCAAAATTCGAAGGAATTTCCTCCGGAGTAGGTGCTGTCTGTGAATTCTGCTGTCCCATGAGATATTCGTCCCGGACGGGGACGCGGTCCAACGCGCCAACCGTCTCCGCCGACGTTCTTTCGGCTTCCAGTGAGCCCTCGTTCCGAAATTCGTTATTCTCGTCCATCAAATTTCCTATGCGGATTTTTTCGTAAACGCGATCCTCGGATCGACGATCGAATACAAAATATCGCTGAGCAATATACCTACTAGCGTAAGCACGGATGATATAAGGCCGGTTTCAATGATCACTGGATAGTCGCGCGATGTGAGCGCGTTGAATTCCAGTAACCCTAGCCCCGGAATGGTAAAGATCGTTTCCAGAACGATCGACCCGCTGACGATTGCAGGAAGAATACCTCCCATTATCGTGACGATCGGGATGAGCGAATTTCGTAAGGCATGCTTATAGACCACGATCTTTTCCGAAAGCCCTTTCGCGCGCGCCGTACGTATATAATCTTGCCGAATGACCTCGAGCATCGAGCCTCGCATTTGGCGAGATAGGAACGTCAGAGAGCCATAGGTATAGCATACCATCGGAAGCACGAGATGCCATAGAAGGTCTCCCATGTTAGCCATGAAAGTCGGGTACGGATAGTCGTTGCCGTGCAGACCGTTATTCGGGAACCACGCGAAAAAGTCTCCGCCACCAAAGAAAATGATGAGCATGGTTGCGATCCAGAACGAAGGCAAAGAGTATAGAATAAAAAGTGTGGTTGAGACTGCCCGATCCACGGTGCTGTTCTCTCTCGATTTTGCAGCCGAATAAATTCCGATCGGTATCGCGATAAGAAAAGAGATCAGGATCGAGGTAAGCGATAGGAAAGCGGTTATGGGCACACGCTCGATAATCTTGTCCATCACCGGCCGCTGATCCTGGAAAGAGACCCCAAAATCTCCATGAAGTTGCTCCGACATCCATAGATGGTACTGGTTATTCGTGCCATTCCAGCGGAAGGTCGTTCGTTCTGAAAGAGGTTTTAGCTGACCGGTGGAGTCCTTGTCATCTGTGAAGAGCGTCCAATACCAAATTGGTTTATCGAGATGCCACTGTGCTCGGATCTGATTGATGATCTGTTCGTTAAGCTGCTGATTACCACGTTGCGCGCCTTCGGAGCCTACACCGGCTTTAAGCTCGGCTGGATCGCCAGGCGCCATACGCGTGATCCCGAACCAGATCACTGTAATGATGAACAGCGTCGGCAAATAGAGCAGGATGCGGCGAACGATGTATTGAAACAATGCAGAAAATCGGATTAAGAATGGGGGGCTGCGAGGTAACGCTCGCGTTGTTGAGTCCTAAAGAATGAAAGGAGTCGCAAAATGATTCGCTTATGGGATAAATTTATTCTTGAGATGCAGAACACTATTCCATCCTACGAATTCCAGCCAAATTCAATTTTAGTCTATTGGTAGACCCAATTCTTTCCGAAGATAGAAAGCCGTATGACTTCCACTGGTGCTAAATCGACGTGCAATTTCTTCCGGAGTACCTTCATCGACGATGTTTCCTCCCGCCGTTCCGCCATCCGGACCTAGATCGACGATCCAATCCGCCATTTTAATGACATCGAGATTGTGTTCGATCACGATCACGGTATTGCCACGGGCTCGAAGTTCGAGCAATACATTCATTAGATGTTTGATATCCTCGAAGTGAAGCCCGGTCGTCGGCTCATCCAGGATGTAAAGCGTTTTGCCCGTCGCCACTTTTGAAAGCTCTGTAGCAAGCTTTACACGCTGGGCTTCTCCGCCGGAAAGTGTGGGAGCCTGCTGGCCAAGCCGAACATAGCCCATTCCAACCGAAGAAAGCGCAAGCAATTTTCGCTTGATGCGCGGAATTTCCGAGAAGAATTCTTCGGCTTCTGTAACGCTCATCGCGAGAACATCAGCGATAGACTTGCCCTTGTAATGAACTTCGAGCGTTTCTCGATTGTACCTCTTACCATGGCAAACGTCGCAAGTTACATAGACATCCGGCAGGAAATTCATCTCGATCTTTTTCACGCCATCGCCCTCACACGCTTCACAACGACCACTCTTGACATTAAAGGAGAACCTGCCGAACTTTATATCCCCGAATGTTCGATTCCGGTAGCGATGCAAAAAAGTCGCGGATGTAGGTGAAAAGCCCGGTATATGTGGCGGGATTGGAGCGTGGCGTTCGCCCAATGGGCGATTGATCGATCTCGATCACTTTGTCGATCGCTTCTAATCCACTTATTTTCTCAAATGGTAGAGGAACCACATGGGAGTCGTAGAAATGCCGCTGTAAAATCGGAGCAAGCGTCTCATTAATAAGCGTGGATTTTCCGGAACCGGATACACCGGTGATGCAAGTGAAAGTACCCAGCGGGATGTGGAGCGTTACATTACGAAGATTATTTCCTGTCGCACCTTCGAGTACGATAGCCTTTTTCTTGTTCGGCTTCACACGCTCCTCCGGAATTTCAAGAGAAGAAATTCCCGCTAAATATTTTGCGGTAGGCGAATCTTCACCAACAAAAAAGCCGTTTGTCCCACTTCTTTCTTGGTCGGGGGATAAGAACATCGTTGGCGGCCCATAAGCGACTAAATTCCCGCCATGCTCGCCGGCGCGCGGGCCAATATCAATAAGCATATCAGCCGATTCCATCATTTCTCGGTCGTGTTCTACGACAATAACGGTATTGCCAAGATCGCGCAATTGCTCAAGCGAATGAATGAGCCGTCTGTTGTCGCGCTGATGCAATCCGATGCTTGGTTCATCCAAGATGTAGAGCACACCCACGAGTTGAGTCCCGATCTGCGTAGCAAGTCGAATACGTTGCGACTCGCCACCTGAAAGCGATTGTGCGGAACGATCTAGTGAAAGATATCCAAGCCCGACCTGCAAAAGAAAATCAATACGTGGAATGATTTCGCGCAAGATCGGCTCGGCAATTGTTTGCTTCATCCCTTCGAAAGACAAGCTTCGAAAGAACTCGATCGTGTCGCTGAGCGAAAGCATTACGATGTCGCGGACATTCTTACCCTGAACCCGTATCGCGAGATTCTCCGGTTTCAATCTACCGCCTTTACACGCCGGGCAGGTATGGGCAGCCATGAACTGCTCAGCCCATGCGCGTTGCGCCTCTGAACCGGATTCATTAAACCAATATCGAAGCGTTTCGAACACCCCAGCCCATTTGGTTTGGTATTTTGTGGTGCGGCCAGAACCTGATGTCCAAAGCACCTGAAATTTCTGTTTGCCAGAGCCATTCATGAGCATATCAAAGAATGGCTCCGGGAGCGAGCTGATTGGTGTTGAAAGTGGAATGTTGTTAGCCTCAAACAGCGATTCGAGTTGAGCCCAAAGCCAGTTCTTGCTTTGCTTGGAAAACGGAACTATGCCACCATCTTGAATAGATACAGTTCGATCTGGAATGATAAGTTCGATCACGAAATCCCGCCGAACACCAAGACCGTGACACTCCGGGCAGGCATTTGTTGGAGAGTTGAAGGAAAAGGTGTTGGGCTGCGGCTCTTCGTACGATCTCCCGCAATTCGGGCAGCTATACTTTTCGCTGAAGAGAACGCTCTCAGTGGTTTTGCCCTGCTCGATCGTGGCACTGATCGTTCCCTTGCTCATTTTCAGGGCTGTTTCTATTGAGGAGGTCAGCCGTTCACGAATTCCTTCTTGCAGCACGATCCGATCGATAACGATCTCGATGGTATGCGCTTTATATCGGTCGAGTTCTAAACTTTCGCTAAGCTCTTTGGGGAAATCATCGATGCGGGCGCGGGTAAAGCCTTGTCGCAAGACGTCTCGGAAAAGCTCCTTAAACTGTCCCTTTCTGCCACGAACGACCGGCGCGTGAATGGTGATCTTTGTGCCCTCCGGATATTTCAAGAGGGCGCTGATTATTTGATCGACCGTCTGTTTTACAACCGGGCCGTCGTAAGCCAGGGGATTGCAATCGACACAATATTGTGTGCCCGTGCGTGCAAACAGCAATCGAATAAAATCATAAACTTCCGTAACGGTGCCCACCGTCGAGCGCGGTGTAGAGCCAATTGTTTTTTGCTCTATGGAGATGGCTGGTGAAAGCCCCTCGATATAATCGACATCCGGCCGCTCCATCATGTCCAGAAACTGGCGTGCATACGGCGAAAGCGATTCCACATACCGCCGCTGACCCTCCGCGTAGATCGTATCGAATGCCAGCGAGGATTTCCCCGAACCTGAAATGCCTGTGATAACCACCAATTTCTCGCGGGGAATATCGACATCTACTCCCCGCAAATTATGCATCCGCGCACCGCGCACGATGATGGAATCGTTTGCTGTCGGGGGTAGTAATACCACCTCTTGCACCGGCTTGTTAATCGCTTTTTTTCCCAAGGTTCTCTGGTTTAGGATGGCAGAAAAAATAGGCGTTCCAAACTACTATTTTCATGGCCAACTTGGCAGAACAGTTACAAAAAAAGGTTGGTTGCCCCAATGTGCGGAACTATCGGCTCGAAACAAATCTTTCACACGCGACTTCAATTGAATCCACCCACAGAAACGCAAAGAAAACCATCCGCTGCGAAGGCCTTCGAGCCTGATGTCGCAGATTTTTCTTCAAACAAGCGGAAAGACCTCCTTACCATCGAGGCCCTGCCTGTCGAGACCATCCTCCATCTTCTCAACAGGAGTGACTATTACATAGAATTTCTCCAACAAAACGGCCCATTCCAAAAGTCCAGGATGTTGGAAGGCTACACGATAGCAAATCTCTTTTTTGAAGCATCCACACGCACTCGCACATCATTTGAGCTTGCAGAACGCCGGCTTGGTGCAGATGTAGTTTCTCTTACACCTGCGGTGAGCAGTCTTGCCAAAGGAGAATCCGTACTGGATACCATCCGTGTATTGGAGGCGATGAAAGTCGATGCATTCGTTATCCGGCATAATGTATCTGGCGTTCCGAAGTTTCTTGCCGAACGTCTTCCGAGTGATATTCATGTTGTCAACGCAGGGGATGGTGTACATGAACATCCCACGCAAGCTTTGCTCGATGCCGCCGAAATGCGTGCGGCAATGGGAGATCTTGCAGGCAAGCACATTGCGATCGTTGGCGATATTCTGCATTCCCGCGTGGCTCGCTCGAATGCGTGGCTGCTTAAGAAGCTTGGCGCTCACGTCACATTCGTTGCCCCGGAGACCTTGATGCCTCGCGATATTGCAAGCGTGCTCGGAGTTGAGACTACTCATGATCTGGACACTGTGCTGAAGACTGCCGACGCGATCATGATGTTGCGTATCCAACTGGAGCGGCAGGCACGCGGATTTTTCCCAAGCCTCGAAGAATATCGCGAGCTTTATGGCATGACTCCCGAACGCATGGCAAACTCCAATGCATTGATCTTACACCCTGGCCCGATCAATCACGGAACGGAGCTCGAAAGTGAAATGGTGTATGGTGCACGCTCACTGGTTCTCCGGCAGGTCAAACGCGGTGTTGCGGTAAGGATGGCTGTAATGGAATGGATATTTAATGAAGAAATAATAGTTAAGAATTAAGAATGGATATAGTTCTTTGCAACGCGCGCATCATCGATCCTTCGCTAAAGCTGGATGAGTCGGGTATCGACCTCGAGATTCGCGATGGTGTTATCACACGCATCGGCCAGGGCTTGAAATCGGATGGCGAAGTGCGCGATCTTGCAGGAGCCATTGTTGCGCCCGGCTTCTTTGACATGCACGTCCACTTTCGGGAACCCGGACAGGAATATAAAGAGACGATCGAGACAGGACTCAACGCAGCGATGGCAGGCGGCTTCACTGGTGTGTGCTGCATGCCAAATACCGAACCGCCGATCTCCGATCCGTTCGTCGTGAGCTACATCAAGGAAAAAGCTGCAGGTCATCTTGTCGATCTGGCGATTTGCGGCACAATGACGAAAGATCGCAAAGGGGAAGAACTTGCCCCGATGGCTGCACTTGCTAAAGCGGGGGTGAAAATGATCTCCGATGATGGCGCCGCCGTGAGGAGCGCGGAGGTCATGCGCCGCGTGTTCGAATATGCCAAAATGTTCGATCTCCTGGTAACCCAGCATTGCGAAGAGCATTCTATGACGGTTGGCGCAGCGATGAACGAAGGCCGCGTTTCGACCAAACTTGGATTACCCGGTTGGCCCAGTGTTGCCGAGGAAATTATTATTGCAAGAGACATTTTGCTTGCGGAATATATCGGTGGGGTTCGGTACCATGTGGCGCATGTCAGTACCAAAGGCGGAGTGAGATTGGTGCGGGAAGCAAAAGCGCGTGGCCTTGCTGTCTCCTGCGAAGTAACACCGCATCATTTTACACTTACGGATGAAGCCGTCGAGCATCATGGCACTTTGGCAAAAATGTGCCCTCCATTACGGACGCAGGAAGATGTTGACGCCATTATCGATGGTTTGCGTGATGGAACCATAGACTGCATTGCAACCGATCATGCCCCACATGCTACCCACGAAAAAGAGACCGATATGGTTGGCGCTGCAATGGGAATTATTGGGCTTGAAACTGCAATTCCGCTTGGCTTGACACATCTCGTAAACGCAAGAAAACTCACACTTGCACAATATATCGAGTGCTCTTCAACGAACCCGCGCAGACTGCTTGGACTCCCGAAAATTACGATCAAAGAGAGCGAACGAGCGAACCTGACTATTTTTGATCCCGCGAAGCAATGGCGATTTTCTGATTCGAATATCTACTCCAAATCGCATAACACCCCTTTCCTAGGAAAGGAATTTATAGGGAAGCTCTGGGGGATGGTTAATAATGAGAAGGCACAATTTTTTGGATGAGCCAATACAAATGACTTGTGTCACGCCCAGTCGTACTAAATTGCGCTGGCATAGCCTTCCGTGCAATTAAGAACGATTGCACTTTAAATTGGCTTTCCAATAAGTAGCGCGCGCCCTTCATTTTCGAAGCGGCAATTTATTTTGGTCGTATATTTGTGTTCACGACTTTTTGTTCAATGTAAACTCTCTAATCATGAAAACACGAAACAGTCTTTTTATACCTTCGATGCGTGCGTTATGTGCATTCTTTTTTCTTATGGTGGCAGTGTGTCCCTCCAAAGCGCAGCAAGTCATTTCCTATCAAGGGGAGGGGCTGAACAACGGTACGCCTCTTCAAGGCTTGCATGTGTTGACACTTTCGATCTATACCACCCCTACTGGCGGAGCAGCCATATACGCGGAAACCCAGAGCTCCGTTCAGTTCACCAATGGAATGTTCAACATTTTGATCGGTTCCAAGAAAACAAACCCGCTTCCGATATTCAATGCCGGTGGGTATGCTGGATCGGTTCCGGCCCCGCAATATTATCTCGGTGTTGCGATCGATGATAATCCAGAGCTTACGCCGAGGACGCAACTCGGCTCCGCCCCAACTGCGTGGAGCAGCCAATTTGCCGACTCCGCTAGGATCGCAGGAACCGCAACGACTGCACTTAGCTTAGCTCCGTCCGTGGAAGGCATTACTGGCAGGGGAACGAGCGGTATCATTCCATTATGGACAGGCACGTCTATGCAAAGCACTTCGAAGCTCGCAGATAACGGGAATACACTCTCCTATAGTGGAGCAAATATCAGCACAATGACAGCATTCCAGATTGGTGGGGCTACCGTGCTGTCTGCGGATATAGACAATGTTCTCGTTGGTGAGGGGGTCGGAGCTAGCAGCACCGGCATTTATAATACCTTTGTGGGTGCGGACGCAGGATATACCAACACCTCGGGAACTAATAATACGTTTGCAGGAGCTGGTGCCGGATATTCCAATTATACGGGAAGTCTTAATACCTTCTTGGGGTCGAGCGCCGGTAATTCCAATACCGCCGGCGGGGGTAATACCTTTGCTGGAGTGAATGCTGGCTATTCTAACTCGACAGGAAATAACAATACTTTCTCCGGGTACTCTGCTGGCCAGTTCAATCTTTGGGGCAGTTACAATACTTTTACTGGGTACAACGCTGGCGAGTTCAATACCACCGCTAATGGCAATACCTTTCTCGGAGATAGTGCCGGATACCGCGACACAACGGGGAGTTACAATGCGTTCACCGGAGCGGAGGCCGGCTCGTACAACGGTTCCGGCAGCTTTAATACTTTCTCTGGATTCCAGGCCGGTTGGCTTAACAAGACTGGCTCGGATAATACTGCCATTGGTTATGACGCAAATGCTGGAAGCTTCGGCATCGGGAACCTCATGAACGCCACCGCCATCGGTGCAAATGCCGAGGTGACCCAAAGTAATTCCCTTGTTCTCGGATCGATCAGTGGGGTCCTCAATGCAACGGCCAACACTCTGGTCGGTATCGGGACAACAGCTCCGAGAGCGACGCTCGATGTCACAGCCACAGATGCGGTCATTGTTCCTGTTGGTACAACCGCTCAACGACCGGCGAACCCTGTGCAAGGGATGATTCGCTTCAATAGTACCACGGGCTCGTTCGAAGGCTATAACGGCACGGCGTGGGTTAACCTTTAGAATGGAATGAGCCAGTATTTCGTATGATCTGCGAAGCTTGTTAGGACTATTTTTGCTATATAAAGGGAACACAATCGCCGAGGTAATTGTATTAAGACTTAATCTTAATAAGCAGAATGAGCGCCAATTCCACCAGTACTCGCAAAAAGCCTGTTGCAGCCCTCCGGACGACTGGGCTTCGGCGGGTGGCGCTCAAGCCGCACGAACATTTCCGGAAATTCCTACAAGAGGGGCAATACCGCATTACGCCAGAACGCTTCGATGTTCTGGATGCTGTTCTGGCATGGAACGATCATTTCGACGCCGATAATCTGTTTATCTATCTCAAGAATAACGGCTCGAAAGTTTCTCGCGCGACCGTTTACAAAACGCTCGCGCTTCTGCATGAATGCGGTCTGGTTTCGCGCTACCGTTTCTCGCAAGGTCACGCGCAATACGAAAAAACCACGGATCGCCCCCACCACGATCACATGGTCTGTACCAAGTGCGGAAAGATCGTGGAGTTCGAAAATGCCCGCGTTGAGAGGCTTCAGGATGATGCCTGTGCGCGTTACGGATTTTCTCCGATGTATCATTCGTTTCAGATTTTCGGCCTCTGCCTTGAATGCCGAACCAGCGGGACCGGAAAGTCTATAGATCACACCGAAAGCCTCTCCAGACAGCCCGGCATTCACGCGCAACTCGTAACCGGTTCGCCCGGCTCAAGCGGAGTGCTTCCTTTGAAGAAAATTCGGGAACAACGCAACCAGTGAACCACGAACCCAATATTTGAATGGTAGAACTCATGAAATATCTCTACGTTGGCTTTATTGCCTCGTTTTTTGTTGCTTCTGTAGCAGGGGCACAGGTCACATCACCAATAACCGATACAGCGAAAAAAGCAGATACCACGAAGAAGCATGTTCTTACCGCAAGGATGCTGGGTATGTCACCCATCTACGATTTTTCTTCGCATGATAATGCTGCCATCGATCTAAAGCGGCAGTTTCCTGGTGCGCGTCCTCTGCCCGATTCCTGTTATTATACAGGTGAGAAGCATTTAAAAGAACGTCAAGCAGCTTTCGTTCGAAGGTGAAAATGCGGAAGCATATCTTAGCCCTGACGACAAATTCATCACATTCCAGGCGCATGGGAAGAATCCAGGAACGTGCGATCAGATCTACATGATGCCACTCGATGGAAGCCGCGTGAAACGTATTTCCAACGGCGCGGGCCGAACAACCTGTTCGTATTTTCTTCCTGGCAACGATAAGATACTTTACTCTTCCACCCAGGGTATGTATAGCGGCTTATGCCCACCGGAACCCGATTTTTCGAAAGGTTACGTGTGGCCTCTTTACAAAGGATACGATATCTATGTAGCCGATACCAATGGCAAGGTAATCCGCCAGATCACGTTTGATACGTTGTACTACGATGCCGAATCCACTGTTTCTCCGAAAGGGGATCGCATTGTTTTTACCAGCACACGTTCCGGCGATATTGATCTCTATTCAATGAAGCTCGATGGCACAGACCCCAAACAACTTACTCATGAGGAAGGGTACGATGGCGGCGCATATTATTCTCCGGATGGAAGTGAGATCGTTTATCGCGCATCCCGCCCGACTGGCGATGAGCTAACCGAGTACCGGACTCTTCTGAAACAAGGCCTTGTCAAGCCGACCAAACTTGAGATTTATGTGATGAATGCAGATGGATCAAACAAACGGCAAGTCACGCACCTCAATGCGGCAAGTTTTTCACCTTATTGGGCACCGGATGGACAGCACATCATTTTCTCTTCGAACTATCTCGATCCCAAAGGCCGAAATTTTGATCTCTTCATGATCAAGAAGGATGGCACCGGCCTCGAGCGCATCACCTATGGCGGTGGATTCAACAGCTTTCCTATGTTCACTCGCGACGGCAAAAAGCTCGTTTTTTGTTCCAATCGTAACGGTTCCCATCCGCACAACACCAATATTTTTGTAGCGGACTGGGTCGAGTAAGGAAACGCAATCCCATTTAAACTGATACTATATCAACTCAGCTGATTGTAAATTATAATTGAGACTAAGTCTTAATAATAACTCTATTAAGACTCAGTCTATCTATTAATATGAGAGACTTTTTCGCATCCACTTCATTTCACCACGCGATCGATCATCTTTCGGGTTGTCACCGCAGTTTGCTCCTTAGTATGCTGTTCCTGCTTGGGTGCGCACAACTAGAACCCTCCGCTCCACCGAACAACGAGTTAATCAATTCTGGACAAATAAACGGGCTTTCTGATGGTCAGTTGATCCAGTTCGTAGCCGGCGATCAGGCGTTTAACGAGTTGGTTTTTACGGCATCGAACGGCCTTGGGCCGATCTTCAATGCAACCAGCTGTTTCAGCTGCCATCTTGGAGATGGCAAGGGGGTTCCATTTACTACACTGACGCGCTTTGGCCAAAGTGACACTACCGGGAATCACTTTTTAGCTCAAGGAGGTCCGCAATTGCAGAACCGTGCAATTCCCGGATATCTGCCGGAGCAACTGCCCATCGGCGCGACCTTCTCGCAATTTACGCCGCCGATTACTGCAGGTTTGGGATTCATCGAAGCCGTGACTGACGATTCTATTTTGGCAATGGCTGCTGAAAATGCTAACAATCCCGATGGAGTTCGTGGACATCCTAACTGGAATAGCATTCCAGCTTATAGTACACCTAACACCAACGACATCGTTCGGAGCGATGGGAAATATATTTGCCGCTTTGGAAAAAAGGCAAGCGTGTACAGCCTTCTGCAGCAGACGGTCAACGCCTTGAATCAGGATATCGGGATCACCTCTACCTACAATCCTTTGAGTACCTATTATTTGAGAAATGTAGATCCGAAAATATCAGACAATACGGTGCAGGCGCTCGAATTCTATCTACGAGCACTTGCCCCACCGTCACAACGCAATCCAACGGATCCGACGGTGATGCACGGTCAGCTCGTCTTTGAACAAACCGGCTGTGCAAGCTGCCATCGCGAGACGTTGACTACCGGCTTTTCCCCGGTCGATTCGATTTCCTACCAACAGTTCCACCCCTTTACTGACCTGCTGGTACATGATATGGGACCCGGATTGGACGACCATTACACCGAGGGAACTGCCCAAACATCAGAGTGGAGAACTGCGCCACTGTGGGGTTTAGGCCTGTCACAGAATTCCCAGGGTGGACAGCTTTACCTGCTTCACGATGGACGTGCTCATAGTATTCAGCAGGCGATCCAGATGCATGGCGGCGAAGCGGCCACCAGTGTGAACCACTTCGATCAGCTATCATCGGATGATGTCAATGCGCTACTTACTTTTCTCCAATCACTTTAGATGAACAGGAAAGAGTTTATTCAGCTTTGCGGTCTCGCGTGTGTCGCCGGGAGTTTCCTGACACCGATCTTGCTCGGTTGTTCCGGACCACCCATGCTGACGTGTGAAATTTCAGGAACGGACATTCTCGTGCCGCTGGATAGTTTTATCGTTCAGGGAACTCTAAAGTACCGAGATTCTGTGGTCGTCTATAATAAACAGCTGGAATATCCCATTTGCGTCTATCGCTTTTCTGAAGGTGCATATTCCGCGTTGTGGATGCGCTGCACACACCAGGGGGCAGAACTTCAGGTGTTTGGTGACCGATTGGAATGCCCCGCACACGGTAGTGCATTCACCTCGACCGGTGCAGTGCTGAACGGGCCAGCAGATGAAGCATTACGATCGTTCCCAGTCTCGACGGAAAATGGATGTTTAAGAATATCGCTGAAAAAATCATGAATAAACTTCTACCCATCGCCATTCTCATCCTTACTTTTCACGCGATCGCTGCAAACGCACAGATCGATTCAACGCTGTTGGCTCCCGTTGCGCGAGATAGCACTGCTGTGAAAGATACCGCTAGACCATCGCTTAGCATGGATGCACTGTATAATAGGCCAGTTCTCAATACCGGCAAATTACCGATCACCATCGGCGGATATATGGAAGCAAACTGGCAAAACCTCTCGACCGATGGAGCCTCCAACGGGCAGCAGTTCCAATTTCGGCGAGTATCCTTGTTCTTTGCTGCCTCGATCGCGCCCAGGATCAAATTTATTACTGAGTTAGAATTTGAGAATGATGTCGACGTGCTCCAGGATAACGATAATCAAATTGGCCCGGAAACAGAGGTCGAAGTTGAATATGCGGCGCTGGATGTAAATCTCGATCCGCTGCTAAATTTTCGTGGTGGAATGATCGTCAATCCGATCGGCTCCTTTAATGAAAACCACGATGGCCCAAAATGGGAGTTTACAGACCGTCCAATTGCGATGACCGATCTGCTGCCCGATACCTGGAGTAACGCCGGCTTCGGGCTTTATGGAAAGAAATATTTGAATGACTGGATGTTCGGATACGAATGCTATCTTACCGGAGGGTTCAACGACTCTATCATCAACAATTCTGAAAACAAAACGTTTTTACCAGCAGCGAAAACCAATCCGACTCGTTTCATCAGTAGTACAAGTGGCGAGCCGCTTGTTACAGCGAAACTCTCTGTGGGCCACGGCGCGCTGAACGAATTCGGTTTATCCTATATGGGAGGTGTGTATAACACATGGAATACCGATGCGACCGTCATTGATGTTCAGCGCAGCGCGCGAGTGCTCGATGCCGATTGCAACGTGACACTTCCGTGGACCAACACAAATCTTATAGCGGAATGGGCTTGGATCCATGTCGATATTCCACCGACGTACACACAGCAGTACGGCAGTGCGCAGCAAGGAGGGTTCCTGGACATTATCCAACCTGTTTATTCCCATTCACTGCTTGGATGGGAGAACGCAACCTTCTCGCTGGCCTTGCGGATGGAGTATGTAGATTGGAATGTTGGCACGTTCGTTAATGCAGGCGCTGAAACGGGAATGAATATCGGCGACGATCTATGGAGTATCATGCCCGCAATCAGTTTTCGCCCCACTTCACAGACGGTCTTCCGATTAAATTACCGATATATGGAGCAGTACGATATTCTCAATGATCCTCCGTCACATACCGGTGGTTTTATTTTCGGAATATCGAGCTATTTTTAGCGATCCTACACAAGGCTGGCGAGGACAAGAGAGCTATTGCTTAACAAAGACTCTCGATGAAATGTCGGCGCCACAAGCGATCCGAGCGAAATACACGCCGGATGAAAGTGCATGGGTGTCTATTGCAGAAGTGGCTGCTGCCGCGGCGGTTCCCGTGAGTACCAATCTGCCAATCGCATCGTAGATCGTGATCGAGGCTGGGGCTTCCAGTGTGTTGCGAATGAATAATTCTTCTTCCACTGGATTCGGATATACCTCAAACGTCGTCTCATGCGCCGCATCCGTCCCGCCAGTTCCTTGCTCATCAACACCATTGAACACCCCAAGCGTTTTCACGGCCCAGTGATTATCCTCATTATCTGTCACGCAGAGCGAGATCGTTTTGCCGCCGGCCACTATCACAAGGCGTGGTAATTCCACCCAGCTGGTGGCAAGTTCGTCATTTGTCGGCTGAAAAAGTGCCGTACCGAGACAGAGTGGTTGAACGGCGGAAGCACTCAGCTTGTGAATCTCTAAATCTAAGGCATTCTCTCGGTTTGATAGTGAACTCAGAGACCACCCGGAGGGAACAAGATAGTTGGCATACGTCACCACGGATGAATCCCACGTGTAGGTCGCCTGAATGTCCGTCAGATATGGCCAGAGCGAATCGAGGTTGATCGAGGGGTTAACATCGACGTCAAGAGTGAGCGTATCGAGTTGACCGAAATATGCGCTGGCTGCCTCGCGGTGAAGTTGCTCTGGCTGGCTGAGAAGCCGCGAGGCAAGGGTGCCAATCACCATAAAAATAGTATCACGCGCACCGGAACCAAGATCGTATCGAATATGCAGCGTGGCGGTATCCGGTCCGCTCGTGCCTGAATAACTCACAAGGATGCTGTCACTTGCGGAGAGAATTCGAGGCACATTGCGCAAATCCGCCAGACTAAATGCCCCAGAACCAGTGAGCCAAACCGAATCGAGAGTTCCGGTTGGACTTCCGCATCCGACGATACCTAAAGTAACGAATGTATCTGCTGGAGTACACGAGCTTTGGTCGAGGGTTGCAGGTTGCGATGGAAGGATGAGCACATTGGCAGATGAGAACTGTGTTGTTGTCACCGAGTCACCTCCGCTATTATCGGTCCGCCAAACATTCCCGTCGTCATCCAGCGCCAGCACAATATTATCGTTAATCGCGGCAATCAGGCGGGTATCGAACGTTATGGAGGGACCGCCAATTGATGTCCATGTCATGCCACGATCAGTCGAGCGAAACACGCCATTGGAGGATGACTGACAGTATATGACAGATGTTCCCTCCGCGATCGATCCACTGAAGAAGGGTGTCGGACGAGAAACCATAGTTTGCCAAGTTCTTCCTCCGTTGGTTGTCAAATAGATCTTTGAATAGGGGTCTGTCTCATTTACCTGGTCTTCATGGATGACATAAATGCGATTCTGATCGCACGAATCAATTGCAAAAGAATAACATTCCATGTCGAACTTAGAAAAGTTCTGATTCCAGGTCTGACCGAAGTCCGTAGAGGTAGAGATAAGAGAGCTGGGGAAGTCGCCACCCAACTCATACACCGTTCCCGCTTTGTATCTCACATAAAACTTAGATCCCTCAACCGGTATGTTTCGCCAGGAACTTCCTCCGTCCGTCGTAATTCCAATGGAATTTCCATATTTGCCCGCAAGCGCGACACCATTCGAGTCATTCAGGAAACATCCGCTTGCTGTAGGGGGTGCAAATGATTGCCAGCTTGTTCCTCCATCCCGCGTGATCCAAGCAGCGTCAGAACCAGACAATAACCCATTGAGGGAGTTATAAAACTCAATGTCGTAATCCACATCGGGAAGAGATTTTGTTATCCACGAGACGCCGGTATCTGTTGACAGACAGAGAATATTGTTGTTTGCAATCCAGAGCAAGCCGTCATGAAAAATCATAGCTCCGTAAAAGTGAGACACATTCGTAATCTTTGGTGCCACAATCCTCCATTGGCTATGCACACGATCTGCCCCCATTGCGAGGAGCGGTACCAAGTATAACCACCAAATATTGCGCCAACCCATGAAATAGTAACCCCAACTATGCCAATAACATTCGCATGATTTAAAATCGGTGGAAGTGATTATCGACCAAGCGGTTTCTTGAGGAAAACTTCCAGACATTGCCTTAGAAACTCAGTAGAATTGTGGTTGATGACGCATTTACAAAATATGCCAGACGCTGTAAATCTCTGGACTTATCTACTTCATGAGTCGTGATTTTGATTGAGCGTTTTGCAATACAATTCTCTCCAAAGTCTATGACTATTGACCGTCAATACATCGCTAAGATGGTCTGATCCGCAATTCAAGAAGAGATATTTGTAGAGTTGCTATTATTATTTCGTTCCGTAAATCATCATCCAAAACCCGGCCCAGTTGGCGAAAAGGCTTTGATTGAATTGGTTGGCCCAGCTGGGCCAACGCCGGCGAATAGAATCACAGACTGCAAAATGGACCTTCTGAAACTTACTGAACATGTGCCGCAGTTCGCGACGCGAATATGCTTTTCCGAGCGGGTTCGAGGTTCCATCATATACACGCACCCATTCACTATATCCGCGAAACTTTCCTTTCAAGAGCCCAGTCAGAAAATAGATGGGCGTCCCCACCCAAGTATGCACCGAATGCTTATGATAGAGCATGATGATTGCTTCGCCACCCGGTTTCAGCACGCGATAGACTTCATCGATCGCGCGTTGGGTATTCGGAGTGTGGTGGAGTACGCCAAAGGAAAAGACTGCATCGAACGAGGCATCTGGAAATGGGAGCGATTCGGCATCGGCGGTTCGGAACTCGCCTGTGAGACCCTCAGCGCGAAAACGCTCGGCGGCGAGGCGTGGTCCTTCTTCGGTGAGATCGACTCCCGTTACAATCGCCCCATTGCGCGCGAACTGAAGAGCGTCGGTTCCCATGCCACATCCGACTTCGAGGAGTTTTTTCCCGCGAAACTCTTTGAACTTACAGAGCCGCTCCATAAACGGTTGCGAGGTATAGCGGAATCGCTCGACTTCATCATAAAATGCTTTCGTTCCAGGTTCAAGTTCGGTAAACTGTGTGCCACACGGATTGGCGTTCCAGTAGTCGTGAACACTGACTTTAACGGATGCTTCAGTTGTAGGTGATAATGTTTCTGGTGCAATTGACATTAGATATCATAAAAGCGGTCATCCACGGAAATAGTTCAATCACGAATGTGCGGGACTGTAATGCCAGAGATTGTCTATTTCAAGATGGGGTCTTATTTCATATATGTCCGGGCGGAGGTGCGATGTCATGCTAGTTTTGGAATTGAGCAATAGCTGGAATAGGTTGCGAATCCGAGCCAAGGATACCTAGCCCTCAGGGGCTTTTATACCGCATAATGCGGCGGGGCTAGGGTCTGATCTTGTCACCGTTCGTCCCTCAGCCCCCAAGCGTTTATTTATAAAAGCCGCCGCAAGGCAGGTGAAAATGATCAGCCGGTCGAGATTGGCGGTGAGATTGAGATGTATGCCGCAACCTATCCGGCGTTTGTGTGTTCGCACGTAGGAATTCGCATTTACTTTTTTGGATTTGAGGAGAAATGCTATGATAAAAGCCATTTTCGCAGTTTTAATACTTCTCGCCACGACAGGCCACGCCGGGGCGCAGGGGGTGGATACGTGCTTAGTGTACTTTGACACGATCCCCACCTACGCGGAGGGACCCCCACCCGGTTACCCAGGCACAGGCAACCGCTGGCAACCTAACCATAACCCCGATTCCGTTCGAGTAGACACATGCTCCTCTTCCGCCACTTACGGAGAACTTTATATCACCCATTGGATCGGAGTCACGTTTGACTCCGATATTCTGCGAATTCCTGCGGATTCCGTTGACAGCGTTGTGGAAACGACATGGGAAGCGATCGATACGGATTATCCATCCGTTCGTTCCGGGTTCAGCGCAATTGAAGCGAAATATGGCTCGTTCGTTCTTCGGAAGGCCTATCCCAAGAGCGGAATCGGAGGGCCCGGTAGTTCAATATTTGGTGTCGGTTTCTCTTCCTACCTGTGCCTCGATTCCGTTTTGAACGATATGGGTACAATCCCGCTAATAGATTTAAGCTTGGATGATGGACTGATAACAATTTTGGCGGGAGTGGTTCTTGGTGCCATTCCTGGAATGGCTTCGGGCATCCGTCTCTTCCCGGACCCGGCCTGGGGCATCGTTGAAATAAGCGGTGGTGAATTGCATGATGCCTTGCTTTTTGACGAGTCGGGGCAGCGCATTCGTTCATGGAAGCTTTTGAACGGTTCTTTCGACATAAGTGGATTCCCTTCAGGACATTACTTCCTTTTTTCTAATGAGGGAAGTTCCCGATTTATAATAAGATGAGTTTTAAGCGCGTAGGTCAAGCGTCCTCGCTCGACTCGACGTGAGAAAAAACGTTCGTAATGACGCCCACGCCAGAATCGCCGAAATGGCTTGACCCGATACGAGAATTCACCGTTTCGCGCTGGCATTTACCGCATTTGGAGGTGCCGGACAATAAAGTCGAGCGAGGACGCTCGACCTACGCGCTTACCTTGATTGCGCAAATCTTCCAAGCGGCATTTATTATGCGCACGGATCGAATGGCATTATGGGGCAATCGGTAAAGCTATCGGTGGAACATTAAGAGTGAAATATTGCGGAACGCTGCATTAATTCAATAAACGTTGCGCAGAGTTCATTGAATGAACATGTAAAAAATAAAGTACATATGTTGCCGTAAGACAGCTAGCGTATTCGGCCTAGAAATGGCAGCATTCATTCAGCGAATGGGGCATGTTGATATAGTCGCAGAAAATAAAAAGTAGGATTCCAACCATTCTCACAGAGAAAGGTGTTATATTCGTAGCCTATGAAACTGCTATTCGATGGTTACAGCGAGGAGGAGTTCGAGGCCGGCACCGTGTTCTGTGTCGGTCGGAACTATGTTGAGCACGCCCAGGAACTGGGGCAGGATGTCCCGCAGGATCCAATAATCTTTGTCAAGCCGGCGAATGCCTTGCGGCATGGTTCCTATAATTTGATCGAGTACCCACCTCTGACGAAGGATCTACACTTCGAGGGTGAATTGGTTCTGCTTCTTCGTGGTGGCGGTCGCAACGTTCAAGCGTTTTCACCCGCAGACGTCATAGCAGGCTATGCCATCGGCCTCGATCTTACGATGCGCGACGTTCAGACTGAGGCTAAGCGTAAGGGCTTGCCGTGGACGATCTCTAAAGGATTCGATGGCGCGGCGCAAGTGAGCCATTTTATTCCATTTGAGTCGGCACCGCCGTTCGAGGAGATTGGATTCTCGTTATGGGTGAACGATGAACTCCGCCAGCGAGCCTCGACGAATCAAATGATCTTTTCACCGGAAATGCTAATGCCATATATTTCGCAGTTCTTTTCAGTAAAGGCTGGGGACATGCTATTCACAGGCACTCCGAAGGGTGTGGGTGCGCTTCAAGTCGATGATAAGATCGTGATGCAACTCCATACCACAAACCCGGATGAGGTATTACTTGATTTTCATGCGCAAGTAACAGAGTGGCAGTAAAGTAAATCATGAATCATGAAAAATGAAGAGAGTAAAGAGATGAAATCATTCATCGATTCAATTGAAATCTTTCTCTATCTTTCCTCCTTATCCGCTTCGTGATTCAAACCGTAACTGGGTTTTTCCTTCTCGTAGTATTTCTTTATTTTATCGAGCACGTGATTTACGTGATCGGCGTTTATCGCGCCACGCTCGAACCGGAGTCTTCCAATCCCATCGATCAGCTATCCGAAATGCCGATGTGCACGGTCCTCGTTTGTGCACGCGATGAAGAGAAGAATATTGAGAAATGCCTTGCCTCGCTTGATGCTCTGAATTATCCCAAGGACAAGCTTCAGGTCCTAATCGTCGATGACAAGTCGACCGATCGCACACCGGATATCCTAGAAACTTGGAAATCGAGGATGCCGAATCTCGAAGTGCTTCGCACCGGCGAGGAAGTTCTGAATCTTCGAGGTAAAGTTAACGCACTTGCGCAGGGCATGGATGCCGCAACCGGGGAATTCGTCATGATCACAGATGCCGATTCTCATGTTCACCCGAATTGGGTAATAGAATACTTGAAGCATTATAACGCCGATACCGGAATGGTCGCAAGCATTACACTGCTCGATCAAAAGTACTTTTTGGATGGTGTGCAATCCCTGGATTGGTCCTTCTTGCTCGGGATGGCTGCGGCGAGCGCTAATATGAATATCCCGCTTTCGGTGATAGGGAATAATATTTCTCTGAGGCGTGCGGCCTATGAGGATGTCGGCGGTTATCGCAATATTCCGTTCAGCGTTACGGAAGACTATGCGCTTTTTCAGGCGATCTGGAAAAGAAAACCATGGAAGGTTCGATTTCCCTTGCACCGAGATCTTACCGTGATGAGCGAACCATGCCCCGACTTTCGCGCTTGGTGGCGCCAGAAGCATCGCTGGGTGAAGGGTGGCGAAGGATTGAAATTCGTTGGGTATGTCATTTTTATCGTAGGAATGTTGGCCCACATTGCCATGGTTACGGCCTTCATTTTTCTGCCAGTCGTTTCTGCACTTGCAGTGATCGGACTGAAATGGCTCGCGGATCTTTTGATCATCGTTCCAGTTCTGACGCGGACGGGAAAGTTATCGCTTCTCAAGTATTTTCCAGTTTACGAAGTATATCTCGCGCTCTTCGTTTTTTCCATGCCCATCATGATCGCGCAAAAAAATGTGAAATGGAAGGGAAGGGTGTACAAGCATTGAAATGGTTGATTTCACTCATGATGCTATTTCTTGGTTTATCACGCTGCCATGCACAAGATGGAGGAAATGTTCATGTGGATTATATATTCGCTCCTCCTTATGATAAGCACGAATGGGTTCAAGACCCCGAGTTGTTTCTGGAACCCAACAATTTTGCTTTTGAAAAAGAGATGCTTGATCCATCGCTGTGGCTAAAACTCGGATTTGGGAGGGATTTCATGGAGTTACATGGAGTTGGCATCGGATTGGAAGGTATTGTTTGGAGCAGGCTTGAAACCCTCTCACAGTTCCGGTTTCCTGTCCAGACAGCTGACTATTTCTTCGGTGCTTTTGCCGATTGGCACGACGCCAATGCCACTTGGCGCTTCAGAATCAGCCATATATCTTCCCATCTGGTGGATGGCACAGACAGCATTACTGGAGGATCGAGCAGCAGGTATAGCAGGGAGTTCGTCGAGCTGATGAGGGAAGTTCCATTACGCAATATGTTTGACGACGGAATAACATGGACGATTGGAGTCCGGGGATATTTTCATCAGGTTACAAAAATAGAACCATGGGTTGCTTCCCCTTGCAGCCTGAGTTGGAGATTTGTTGATATTGCAGGTGTTTTTGGAGAAGGTCCGTATGGGCCGATTGGTAAATCATATCCCGTGTCAATGTTCATATCCAGCGGAGATGGTCCGGTATGGCCATCGATTGCGGGGGGGATTCGTGCTGAGCGCATGTCCTCTGATTTTGGTGCGCTTGGTTTGGAACTCGAATATTATTACGGTGCATCATGGGCCGGTACTGATGCTGGTGCGAAGGTGAGCCAGCTTAAACTACAAATGGATGTCCGAGATTTCTAATCCACCACATCCGCTCGATGGACTCATTGATCGCCTGCTTGGGAAGCAGCGGTTGTGGCTTCACATCCTGCTTTTTGTAGCGACGTTCATTACGACAACGCTTGCCGGTGAATCATGGCTTGGTGTTCAGGATGTTGGTGACCTATCTAATCTTCACTTGGGTTTTGAATACGCCACGCTCGTTCTGTTCTTCCTGACAGCCCATGAGTTCGGACACTTCATAGCGGCAAGAATTCACGGTGTAGATGCAACACTCCCGTTTTACATCCCTTTTCCGGGAGCGCAGTATGGTTCTATTAGCTTTGGAACGATGGGTGCCGTTATTCGGACACGTTCGCGGGTTCCTTCGAACAAGATCATGTTCGATATTGGTGTTGCGGGACCTATTGCAGGGTTTATAGCGTGTATTATCATACTCGCCGTTGGATTTAGTACGCTTCCGACTGCTCCAACGATCATCCCTCGGGAATTAGACTTATCCTTTGGGAAAACACTTTTTTTCAGCGGAATGCAAAAACTATTTCGTAATCCAGGTAGCTATGTTCCACCAATGTCGGAGGTATACCACTACCCAATGCTCTGTGCTGGATGGTTCGGGACTTTTGTGACTGCTCTTAATTTGCTGCCGATCGGTCAGCTCGATGGGGGCCATCTTACCTATACGCTGTTCGGACGAAGGGTGCACCGAAGATTGGGTCAGCTTGTTGCGCTTGTACTTTTCAGCATTTCGATTCCTTCCGTTCTTTCGCAATTTATCGACCCAACTCCCGGCTGGCTTCGCGCTGTTTCTATTCCTGGGGGCGAAACGTGGCTGCTGTGGGCGTTGATCACAACGTTCGTTATTCGGTTCCGGCATCCGCCAAGTGAGGACGAGAGTACTCTCGATGTGCGGCGAAAAGTCATAGGATATTTCGCGATTCTACTATTTGTGATCTGTTTTACACCTTCACCGCTTGTTATTCAATAAATGGGTCGTCGAATTCCTGCTGCTCTACTGACGATTGCGTGCATATTGCCATTTATTCGGCTGGGACTTGGAGAGATCCAACCGTGGGATGAGTCATTGTACGTGATTCGTGCAGAGTCATGTCTGAAGTTTGGTGCCTGGCTCGATCAGACAAAATACGCGGTCGGAGGATTGTATTCTGCAACTCACCCGCCGTTTGGGGTCTGGCTTATTGCTATTTCCAAATTTCTGCTTGGGGATTCTACCTTTGCCATTCGCTTACCAATTGCGGTTGCGGCCTCTGTTTCCGTAGCGCTGCTTTGGATGATTCTTCGGAAGTTTTCGTCAAAGGAAGCAGCTTTGGTTGCTTCGGTTTCACTTTCTACAGCGGACCTTTTTCTTTTCTTTAGCCATCGGGCGCAAATGGAGTGCATGGTCCTATGCTTCAGCCTCGCGTCGATCTACTTTTTGCTGATAGCACTGGATCGTGATAGTTGGAAATTTGCTGCACTTGCAGGCGTCATACTTGGCTTTGGGCTGCTCACAAAGTTTGCGGAGGCACTTTTCGTCTTACCTTTCATACTGTTATTACCGCGGGCACTTGGCAAGCTACGCACCATTCGATATGTGGTCGCAGTATTTGTGGTTGCCTTGGTGGTGGTCGCTCCGTGGTTTGTAATGATGACTCTGCGCCACCCGGACTATTGGAACCATGTTTATGGCTCATTGGAAACACTCCGAGAAGGGAACTATGCGCCATCTACGCTTGCTTGGTGGTACTACTTGAACCGCCTGTTGGTTGGGCTGCCGCTAATTGTGGCCGCAGTTTTTATAACTCGTGTCGGACGTCCCATTCGTGCATCGATTGGGTGGATTCTTTCTCTTCTGGTTGTGCTCCAGTTGGTGGGTACACGGATGCCGCATTTTGCATTTCTACTTTTAGCTCCTGGAGCAGTTCTGATCGGTTTCATTTGGGATCTATTAAAGAACAGAACCACTCTCGCGGACCTCAGCGGACAGAGCAACAAATCTCATTACGCTCTTTCTGCTTTTTTTTTCACCGTCCTTCTTCTTGTTATCGCCTATTCCTCCAGCGAGCAAGTTAGGCTACTATTTACTCACAGAATAAGGTGGCGTGAATTCATAACAGTGCCCCAAGGGCTTGTTGCCTTTGGAATCGCTGTTACGCTGGGCATTGCCGCAACGATGTCCTCAGAGAACCATGCCAGGATCAGCGTTGGCTTTTCGGTACTGCTTCTTTCCCTCGCATTTCTTCATCTGTTCTCGACCCAAGAACATGTGTATCAAGATGGCGCAGAAAGCGTCGCATCGATCGCTACATTGCTTCCCGAAAAATCCTCAATTTTGGTCATTCACCCGAATTTTCCGAACGAGAAATATGCACCACAGCTCGCGTACTACACACACGGTTGGACGCTCGGTTGGATACCCGGCAAGACATCTCGGACTATGACGTGGGACAGCTCTGTTTCGTTGGAATGCACAGCAGATTCGGCTCGAGAATTAGCGGTGATCACGCGCTTTGAAGATCGATTCTTTCATCCACCGGTAAGTGAAATTGCCTTATGGGATAGCCTAACCAAGAAGCTCCACAGGTGTTTCTCCCATGAAAAGGTGTACCGGTCCTATGTCTTATATTATTAGTGATTTATCCTTTTCGGCTGGGTTCGGAAAGCAGGTCTTCAAGTGCGGCATATACATCCTCGATCGGTATTCCCGATGCCAGTTTCCCATCAGGCGCGAACAGGACCCTGGAAGGAGATTTGTACGGCAGAAATTCATTGGGTTCCATATAGAGACCGACGACGGGCACCTCCTGGGCAGTCGCGACATGGATCACGGAAGTATCAGGACTCACGATAGCCCGAGCATGTGCTATTGCTGTAGCAAGTTCTTCAAGCGAAGGTGTGAAAAGATAGCGTGCTCTTGTTGGATCAAATTCTGAGAGCGCATTCGAACATGTTTCAGAACGCGCAGGGGAGCCAGTCCACAAAATAATCAGATCTGGACGCCGAGCTAAGACAGTTTTTGTAAATTCTAAACAATGCTTTATTCCCCATTCTTTGTAATCCTGCGAGGCTTCGACGTGAAGAATGATGTAATCTCTCGTTGGTAGAGAGCGTTCGAATACGGACGAATGTGTCAAACTTACCGGAAGAGTCGGAACGAAGTTCTCGGTCCCGATCGGAAGTTTCAATGCGAGCTTCGTCGCAGCGATGTTCTGAAGTACCATCGGAGTGAGTTCACGCGGTCGGTTTCCCACACAGGTATAGATCGTTTCGTACTTTTCGCCGTTGTCTCGGACCATCGTTACGCTTGCAGCGTGTGGTGCGACAAGCTTAGCAAAGATTGCTCCCCGAGTTTTGTCATGAAAAAAAAGGTTAATGACGACATCCCATTTTTTCTGACGTGCTTTCCAGAGTTCCCTCAAGAGACGTGGTGACATTCCGCGTGAAAAAACATAGCTGGAGTCGATCGTCTCATCCTTTCGCAAAAATGCGATATTCCGCGCACTGCCAGCCACGCCAATATGAATGTTCGGGTTTGCGGCCTTGATCGCATGCCAAACTGGAGTAGTTAGAATCGCATCCCCGAGAGCATCATAGCGGAGGATGAGGACGAAACGCGTTTCCATAGGGTTGAGAGGCAACGGCTCCTTGACGGGCCGAAGTATACTACCCAAGGCTCCCATTAGCGCGAGTTTAGCACGCGCCTCATAGGATCGCAGCGTTTTCCTGACAGGGGAGTCCAGCGTAGAAAGAGTCCTTCGTCGCCGACGGATTTCCAAAAAAGGAGAAAGAATACCCATAGAGTTCTAAAGCAAACTTCCCTTCCTTCATTGGCGTTCAATCAGTCTTCAGCAGACGAACTATCTAAGCGTCCAAACGCAGAAATGATCTCCGACGACAAGCACGAAAAAATCTATTCTAAGCGCCGCCGGCATAAGGACTTTTTCTACGGCTACCCGTTGTATAAACGGATCATTCGTGCGATAGAACAGGTGAACAAGGCCCTATGGACGGGCTTGCTTGGGAAACTGCTTGGCGTCAGGCATGTACAGGCGCCGCTTGATCCCAATTCCATAAAGAGCATACTCTTCATTCGCAACGATGCCATCGGAGATATGATACTGACGACGCCATTATGGCATGCCGTTCGGCAACAATTTCCACACATTCGCATTGGAGTGGCAGCGAGTTTTCGCAATCGTGCGTTGCTTGACCACGATCCCAATGTTGACAGAATCTTCGATGCAACAGAGGGCGACCTAAAAGCGATGTGGAATGCGAAAAGGGTGATCGCCAAGGAGAAGTGGGATGTTGTGATGCCGATGATGTACTATCGCAAAACAAAGATGGCGGTCGTTTCCCGGTTCCTCGCGCCTGGAAGCATATCGAGCACACTCGTTAAACCCGGCGAAAGTGTGGAGAAACGAAGCAAGCTTTTTTCCATCGTCGTCCAATCGCCATATCGAACGGAAGACATAGAAATGATCGAGCAAATGCGAATCCATTTAATGGGTGTGCTTGACATGAAGATCGATCCCAATGACTGGAAGCCCATATTGTATCCTGATCCTGAACCAGCGCATCACGTTGAGGAGCGCACGAAACTATTGCTGCAAACGGACGGTGCAACGAGATATATTCACATCAATCTTGAAGCGAAGACTGCGTTTAAGGAATATGGCACGAATGCTTCGCTCGAACTTTCACGAAAGCTGATCGAGGTATATCCGGGAACATCAATTCTTTGGACTTCTTCACCACAGGCTGCACCGGTTATAGAAGCGTTCTTGAAAGAGCACAACCTTCCTCGAATTCACTATTTTAGGACAAGCAATATTCACGAACTTCTCGCGCTGGTAAAAGGAGCTACTCTGGTGGTTACACCGGATACCTCGGTCGTGCATATTGCATCGGCGTTCGAGCGGCCGGTCGTGGCGTTGTATCCGGTTCGCCATGAATGGCCGCCGTATAAAACACCATACAGATTATTGCTTGCGGAACGAGAGCAACCCGTTTCGAGTATTCCGGTCGAAGCAGTACTCGAAGCGTGCAGGGAATTATTACTTGAGCCTGCGGTTACGGTGGCTCCATAAGAAATACTCGCTTATACAAGATACTTTTGCTATTTCAAACGGAATCACCATGGACAGAGTGAACGAACGTAAGCTTCGCAAAACGTATCGCAAACGAAGGCGGCATAAAGAACATTTGCGCACAGACCCCTTCCAACGCCGTTTGGGCAAACGGATCGAACACTTAGCAAAACGATTATTTCTTCGCATGGTAAGCCGATGGATCGATCCTCGAGAGGTTGTTGCGCCGCTTGATCCTAACAAGATCAAGAACATCCTCATCATTCGCAACGACGCCATTGGCGACATGGTCTTAACCACACCTTTTTGGAGGATCCTCAAGCAAAAGTATCCGCATATAAAGATCGGTATCGTTGGCAGCGTTCGCAATATGCCTGTGGTCGCTCATGATACCGATGTCGATTACCGGTTTGAATGTAATGGTACATCTATAGGTGAAGTATGGAGGGTTGCTCGAAATACACGAAAACAGGATTGGGATCTGGTCTTCCCCATGATATACAACAAGAAAACAAAAATGGCCATCCTTTCAAAATTGTTTGCTTCCCGAGCACTCTCCAGCATGGTTCTCCTTGCCGATGATCCTGCCGAACGGTATGAAAGACTCTTTTCTATCTGTGTTCCTACGTCCATTCGGCCTGACGATGGGCCTCTGCTCGATCTCATGCGTCTGCATCTTGAGCGGACGCTCAAGATGAACATCAAAGCTGAAGAATGGCGACCATCGCTCTTACCGGATGAATCGGCGATTCGTTCTGTGCAGTCTTTGCTTCGTATTCATTTAGATGCCGATAAAAACTGTAATTATTTCCACATCAATCTCGATGCGAAGATGGAATTTAAGGAATTTGGGCTGGCTAATTCCCTGGAACTGTCGAAGCAATTATTAGGTAAATTCTTCGATCATTCGATTATTTGGACTGCGTCGCCTATTGTTGCGCAGAGCGTAGAGGATTTTTTAAAGATGCATTCGATAGCACGAATACACTTTCAACCGACGCGGTCAATCCATGAACTTATCGGTATTGTACGTGGCTCAAGTTTGGTTATATCGCCGGATACTTCTGTAATTCATGTCGCTTCGGCGGAATCCCGGCCGGTGGTCGGTCTATATCCGTTCCATCACGAGTGGCCGCCCTATAAAGTCCCCAACCGTGTACTTACTCCGACGTATGGTCAGCCAGTTTCTACTATTCCTGTTGGAAAAGTTTTCGATGCCGTCAAAGAACTTGTTGAGGAAAACATCATGCACGGAAAGGATATTTTGTAATGACATTCATCGCAATAGCTTTATCGGCACTTACTTTGGCGGTACTCACCACGACATGGTTCTACTACCGGCGAACTAAACGGCTTTTGAACCGGAGCCGCGAATTCATGCAGCATTCCGTGGATAATGCTTTTATTCGGATTGAGAACCGGCTTGTGCACGGAGTGCAAGAATTTCATCAGAATCCGGAGGGAAGGAATATTTGGGCTATTGTTTTTTCTTATGATCGAAAATCGCTAACCGAACGGGCAATCGAATCGTTACACCTTCACGAGCCCGCGCTTCCTATTCTTGCTATCGATAACGGGAGCACGGACGGAACCTGCGAATTACTTGTTGAAAAGCTCAACAAGCGATATATAAATAAAGTTCTCCTTAACAGGCACAATGAAGTTCCTCAATGGCAAAAAAGTTTCGCCATCAATCAAGCACTGAGATTACTTGCCATGGAATCGCCAGATTATATCGTCTGGATGGACGACGATACAACGGTCCAACGACCATTCCTTGATGACGCGATCACCTTACTCCATGCATTGCAATCAGATAATGTCAGAGTCATTAGTATGACGGATGATGAGATTGAAGAACGCAATCATCCGACGATAAAGCAGGTTCATATTGAACTTCCGAATGGGATGGCAGACGTAAAGATACGAGCGTCGTTCAACGGTCAGTTCAATCTGTTCTCTTCAAACTTTTTTCGAGAGTTTGGGATGCCTCCCATTGGTGAAGGGATTCGAAATTACGCTGGCGAGGACTGGTACTACTCTCGCAGGTTGCAATCAATGGATTACCACGCAGCAGTTTTTCCGTGTGGCATTCATGCTGGTGCCATGCAATCGAAGCGTGAAGAGATCGAACGAGCAACAAGGGAATGATGAACAGGAGCGTTCAGTCCAAAATCACCCCTTCTGTTCCAGCTCTCGATTGAATAGTATAAAGCCGATGATACAGCCCATCCTGATTCGATAATAATTCCGAATGACTGCCTGTTTCGACGATGCGGCCTTTATCCATAACCACAATGCGGTCGGCCTGCTGAATCGTCGAAAGGCGATGTGCAATAACAACCGCAGTTCGATGGTGCAATAAATTTTGTATCGCTTCCTGGACGAGCATTTCGCTTTCGGTGTCGAGCGCGCTGGTGGCTTCATCGAAAATAAGGATGGGAGGGTCTTTCAAGAGTGCGCGTGCAATGGCGATGCGCTGGCGCTGTCCGCCAGAAAGGCGCACGCCGCGGTCGCCGGCTAGGGTTTCGTAGCCGTTGGGCATTTGCATGATGAAGTCGTGCGCATTGGCGGCCTTTGCTGCATTCTGAATCATTCCCGCCGAAGCATCGCGGTTCCCATAGGCAATATTGTTTAGGATTGTATCATGGAATAATAACGTATCCTGTGTCACGATGCCAAAAAGTGCGCGAAGGCTTTCGAAATCGTACTCACGAATGTCGTGTCCATTAAGCTTTATTGTGCCAGAGGTCGGATCATAAAAGCGGACGAGCAGGTCGACAAGCGTAGTCTTTCCCGCCCCGCTTGGGCCGACAAGCGCCAGCACTTCGTTCGGAAAAATTTCCAGGTCGATATGATCGATCGCATTTTCAGTCACGGATTTATACCGGAAGGTGACGTCCTCAAAAATAATGGGATGGCTGATGATTTTCGATGCTGAAAGGTTACCGGGCTTTACGCTTGGCTCTGCCTCTAAGATCGCAAATAGGTTTTCTGCCGCTGCTGAGCCTTCATAGAGGCGAGAATTTAACTCACTGAGCGATTTGATCGGCTGCATCAGAGATATAAGAGCAGCGAGGAAATAGATAACTTCGCTTCCCATCATTTCATGGGCAAATACGGCATTCGCGCCGAACCAAAGAATGCCAATAAACCCAAGTGTTGCAAGCGTTTCATTGATCGGACTGGTAACAAGTCTTATCCGTGCAAGTCGGCGGCTGCCGTCATAATGCTTTGCTGTTTCGGCATTGAAGCGGCGTACCTCATATTTTTCCATACCAAAGGATTTCACCACCTTAATTCCGGAGATCATTTCCTGTGCAACGCTTAGGATGTCACCTTGCAAGTCCTGTAAGCGATGCGACATTTTTTTGATCGTTGTCCTAAAAAGACGAACAAGATAAAGCGAGAGCGCCGCAATGAGAATCGATACGATCGTCATCTTGACATTGATGAGGACCATAGTTGTTATGAAAATAGCGATCTGAACCGGCTGACCGACGGCGGTCATAATACTGCTTGAAAGGGTTGCGTTCACCGAACTCACATCGTTTGTGAGTCGGCTGAGTAAATGTCCGGATTTGCGATCGTAATAATAATCAAGCGAAAGCTTCGAGAGGTTTTCGAAAACAGTATCTCGTAAGCTTCGCGCCATGCCATTTTCCACAAGCGCCATTAAGTACCCGCTTGCATATTGGAAGATGTTTTTAACAGCATAGGTAGCAAAAATAAAAATGCAAATGCGTCCCAGTGATCCGATCTGATTCAGCACAGCATGGGAATCTCTGATAATAAAAAGATTACTAAATCGTTGGAGAATAGTCGGTGTGGAAGAATTGCCGGTTGGCATTACACTTTGCTCGCCAAGTATAACACTCACGATCGGCAGCAACGCAAGCATATTAACACTGCCAACTGCATTGCTGAGGATATTTAATATAGAAGACAGAATCATCTTTCCGCGATACGGTTTCGCGAAAGGTAGAAGCTTTTTGTATA
Source organism: Ignavibacteriota bacterium (assembly GCA_963736195.1). Taxonomy (GTDB): domain Bacteria; phylum Bacteroidota; class Ignavibacteria; order Palsa-1295; family Palsa-1295; genus PALSA-1295. The sequence goes on along the minus strand of CAVTNP010000004.1, from coordinate 1,282,673 downwards.
GGCGGATAAGCATTTATAGTGTGAACACCTTTAGCGTGTCAGCGGGCAATAAGTTTCTTAAACAGGTCGAGGACAGGCTGTGGTTCGAGGGCTTCGAGAGTGGGATATTGGGTGTGAATCTCGAATGGTACCCCGATGGGTGTCCACGGGTGCTCATCGAACATTGGTTTGAACATGAGCACCATTGGAATTCCTGCCGCTGCAGCTACCTGGATGACAGAAGTATCGACCGTAATGAGATATTCGCAGCTTGCGATCTGCTCGGCGAATTCCGCAAATGTTGGCTTGCTTTGAGCAAGAATGACGCGCGGATCGTTGGAAAGCCGGACAGTCTCTTCGCCGCGTTGCCGATCATGAGGTGCCGAAAACACCAGCACTTCGGAAAAGCCCAGATCTAAAGTGCCCTTCGCAATTTGCGCGCTTGAAAGTGTTGGCGCGGAGCGATCAGCTGTACGGGAAGACACATTTAGTCCTATTCGCCCATTGTGTCTTTTAACAGATAAATTCAATCGTGGTCTGCGATCCACCATTGCTGGATCTATTCCAAAAGGACTAAGCAGTTCCGCAACGCGTTCCGTAATATGAACTTCTGTCTGGCTCGGACGTGGAACTGTAATATCATAGACTACACTATTCTCCTTCTCGATACCCACCCGAATCTTCGCACCGATCACACTCAGCAAGATCGAGGAAGTCACGCTCGCCTTATCTGTCATATCGATCGCGACATCAAAGTGACTGTGGCGTACTAAGTTGATTGTCGCAATATCTTCGAAAATTTTCTTTCGATAGATAAAACATTCGCACGGAAATGGGAGCAAAGGAATAACTTGCTCATTATTCTTTCCAAGCAGAATCGCAATTCGTGAGTTCGGATATTTTTCGCGCAATGCTACAAGAAAGAAGGTGCTCATGAGCACATCCCCAAGTCGATCCTGACGCAGGATTAGAATGGAAGGGGAATTGGGAATAGTCTTACTCGCTTGTTGTCTTGATCGGCCCAATCTTCCCAAGCACCAAAGGAACGCCCTGCGAAAGCGCAATTCGACAGGTTTAAGCGAAGGAATTGCCATAAACACTAGTGGCGCGGCATCTTGGGATGCATCGCGCCATCTATTAGATCGACTGACGGTTCAGTCGCAATCGAAGAAAATCTTAAATCGCTGCGCGCATTGCGCGAAGGCCTTTCTTATCAAGCGTTCGCAATGCTCGCGCAGTTGCACGAATGGTAACGAACTTGCCAGTTTGATCGTCCCACACCCTTTTGGTTTGGAGGTTAGGAAGGATGCGCTTCTTCGATCGGTTCACCGCGTGCGATACGTGGTTACCTGCATGGGTCTTCGCACCCGTTAATTCGCAGACTCGTGACATAATATTTCTTTTCTAATCGTAATTCTTATTTCATTCCTTCGGCTACGAATGGCAAGAGTGCCAGATGCCGGGCATGCTTCACAGCAATTTCAAGCTTTCGTTGACCCTTCGCACTGACCGCAGTGATGCGATTCGGAAGCAACTTGCCCCGATCGTTCAGAAAACGCTCCAGAATACGGATGTCGCGGTAATCAAGATAGGTGATGTCACGCAGTTTCAGCGGATCTGGTTTATTCTTGACCGGCTCACGCTGGTTTTGGTTGCGTCCGTACGCATTTGGATTATTGCCGCCCTGGCGAGAATCACGGCTACCGGGTCGGGACTGCCCGTTCCGGCCACCGGTCATCGATGTTGTTCGTTGTTGAGCCATAAAATAATTTCTTCTGGTATCCTGTAGGATGGGAGGCCAGTTAACCGTTTCTGGGGTAAGAAAATTTCTAGATTCTGGAGTTGATTATTATAATCCGAGCTATTTAGATAATAATAGCCTCGCCCCCACCCTCAGGTTCAGCGATGCGTGCAATGCGATCCTCGAATTTATAGCCAGCAGCGCTTTTTGATACGCCAATAAGGCGAACTGGGCTTAATTTCGCTTTTTTGCCGAGCTGAGGTACGAATTCGACTCGCTCGACGGATTGCTTCTTTAATTTATCACCGAAAGTTTGTTGTTTTGCCATATTCTAGCCTAAAATCTTCGTTTCTGCCTGCATACTTTTGCGGGCGTTGGCGTCAAACGTGGATTTGCTGGAGAGGGTTCGATTTATTTCTCGCCTTGAATGGTTGCCTGGGTGGTTGGCCGCAGCCACTGCCATGCTTGAAGAATTTGCGTGTGAAAATCAAGTGGGATCTCGTGGATCATACCAGATATCGTCTCCATCTCAAACGGGATTTTTGCTTTGGTGCAGGATGAATCAAAAGAACTGAGTTCAGCTCTAAACGTCTGATTTTCATTCTCACCACTGATAGCATAGATCTTCAGCCCATGATGATGAGCCTGCGATAGCATTGAATCGGTTATTGGACTATCTACAAATCCGGACATAGCAATCGTGCCATGGAAAAGGTCAGGTCTCCGAACAGCAAGTTCAAGCGAAGCTTGAGCACCCTGCGAAAAGCCAGCAAGATAGACTTGCTCTGGATCGGCCAGATGTCTTGATGTGAACGTCTTCACAAGATCGATGATCGGCTTTTCGATCACGCCCATGTCCGATCCCCATGAGTTGGTGATCTGAGATTCACGAATGACTCCGGCTGGTACTACGATAATTGCATGCAGATCAGTAGCCATCCCAAGCCAATTCTCGGCGAAGCTTTCGTAATTGTCATTGCCGCCATGCAATGCGAGAATGAGCGGCCACCGAGATGTAGAATCATATCCAACCGGATAAAAAATGATCGGGGCCTGCGGTAGCCATAGCGGGCGTTCCTCGTTTGAAATGCTGCTCCACAGACTTGAGAGCGAGTCCAGCCACCTTCGCCCACAGTCGAGCATGATCTGTGGATCAGTTCCAGCAAGGGCAAAATTCCAAAAATGGTGAGAGAATGCTTTCGATAATGCTGTACGAATGGTGACCGAATCTTTCCCCAGCCTGCAATCGCATCGCGCAATACCGTACTGAGCAGTGCCCCGGTACCACTCACGGACATCGATCGGCAATGACTGACTTTCTTGTATTACCTTTTGATAGTACCCAATTGCAGCTTGCCAGTCGCCATGAAACTCGGAGATCCCAGCCAAATGCCAGTCTGCACGGACAAATTCAAAGGCCTCGCTTGGTTGCGAGTTCGCTTGCGAATGTGTCAGAAGGATGCAGAAAAAAAGTAAAACGGAACACGTTCGAAGCTTATTTTTTCCCCGGTTAGGAGTTGGCATAACGGATCGGTGGCTATTAAAGAATAACGAGCTTTGTGGTAAGGCTGAATGATCGGCAATGGCAAAGCTGGAGGATTCGGATCTTTGAGTGATGATGGAGCACTCAGGTTTAACCATTCAAATATTGGCAAAAGGAATGGTATGGATGATCTTAGAATAAAATTTAACAGCCAAATACATTCCTGCGTTCGCTCATCTTGCGATCAAACAACATTAAAACACTCGATACATCAAGAACTCACGCGCATTTGCAATTTAATTATCTCGAAATAGATCTTCGAATTTTTGATTCCAAACCTGTTCGCTAAATTCATCCTCGATTCGCTTTCTTGCTGCGGCTCCAGTGCGAGTTCGCAGAGATGGATCTATCGCCAGTTCATACATATACTTGGCGATTGCCTCCGGATCGTCTGATACGAAAAACCCGTTGAGCTCATCTTCGATAAATGTTTCTGGGCCGCCGCAACGGGTGGAGATTACAGGCAGGCTACAAGCCATCGCTTCCATGGCTGCAATACCCAGACCCTCCTGCTCGCTGGTGAGAATCAATGCAGTCGATCTTCGATATAACGCTATCAATTGCTCTTCTGAGACGTGCGATAGAACTTCTGTTCGAAAATAAGCCTCCTTACTATCGGGTGGAACTGAGGAAACGATCGTTAAGGAAAAATCAAGCTCAGGATGTGCGTTGCGGAGGCCTGCGGCAGCAGAAAGAAACAGGTCGATCCGTTTTCTAGGATCATTTGCTCGCCCAACAAAAAGAAAATTTGGCGATGATAATCTTGCTTGCTCGCTACCGGGTGAGAACTTAACAGTATCAACAGGGAATGGCCAGACTTCTGAGCGTACTCCTGAAATTCTTGAAACCTGCTGCTGAGTATCATTGCTTACCACCATTAAGTGCGAGGCAGACCCGAGTACAAGACTCTCGGCGCGCAAAATCGTGGGTAAGCCAAGCTTTTCGAACCTCGCGGAAATAGTGAGGCTTCCCGATAGGCGCTTGCGTCTGTCGTCTTCAACAGCCGCCGAAACCCATGCGATAAACTTCTTCCCACTTTGCACGAGCGGAAGCCCTGTCTGGGCCGAGCCAGTCACAAGAATATAGGTATCATACTCATCGAGTACCTTTCGCCATGTGCGATTCGATCGAATTCGTTGCGGTTCCCACTCGGGGATCCATGCGCCGATGGCACATGCTCTCATTCCTCGGAAATCGTACTCCTTCTCTCGTGCGATTAGATTTAACTCCCCTCGAAAAAGATTACTGATCGAACAATGCAGTTCCGGATGTTCCGAGAATTTCGCATAATGAAGGATAGTCGGTTCCATGCCGGCCGCTTCAGCACGACGGTAGATAAATTCCACCAATCGAAGGACTCCGCCATAATTGGCTGGATCCTGTGTGACGATCGCAAGCCGTTTGCCCACCGTGCTCACTTCTCCCCTCGCACTACGAATCGCAACCGGATCCTTCCACCTAATGCGAAAAGTAATACCAGAATAGAGTAGATCACTGACGGAACGGCTATGTAATCACCCCATTGCACATAAAGCGTCTTTCGCTCGATGAGTGGAACCCGTTCCGTGATGGAACCCGAGGTGAACAGCGGTAGCGATTGCACGTACCGCCCCCGATCGTCGATCATCGTTGAAATACCGGTGTTCGCGCAGCGAACTACCCAGCGCCGGTTCTCGATCGCTCGAAGTACTGAGAACTGCTCATGCTGATATGGACCGGAGCTTCTGCCATACCAGCCATCGTTCGTGATGACGGCCAGCATGTTCGCACCATGATCGACAAAATGCCGGACAAAGCTTGGATAGATCGATTCATAGCAGATCGTCGGTGTGATACGCAGCGTATCGTGCGCAGTTGAAATCGGCAGCGCAAGCGGCTCGTACCCAGTGCCGTAGTTCCAACTTCCGATCCCAACGCCCCATTGAAACCACTTGCCGAGAAATGGAAAGTATTGCACGAAAGGAATATGCTCCCCAAGTGGCACTAACTTCTGCTTATGATACGCCTGGCGGTGCATCGTCCCATCTGGTGATTGGTACAGCATCATTGCCGCATTCCAGCTTCGATAATAAACTCCGCCGATTCCAACAGGTGTCGCATCCCTTGGGATCGAATCTTGCCCCGCCAAATAGGTCTCTCGATCCGGGAAACCCGTCAACAATGCATGGTGCATGGAGGAAACAAACTTATTCAGTTCACCAAGTTCATACGATTTCGCAGGAGACGTAATGTAGAACGTGATCGCTGTTTCGGGCCATACAACAAGATCGGTCGAATCATGATTAGCCCGTATTGCAGTAACCGTTGCCTCGAAATTCGTATCCAGTGTTCGCTCTTCATCTGTGTACCATTTAGCCCAGGGATCGATATTCGGCTGCACGATCGTAACCCGAAGCGAGGAGCGGGAATCTTCATGCCCTTGCATTGCTAGCACCCCGTAAAGATAAGGCAGCAAAATCAAAAGCCCAAGCACCACCGAATGCCGGATAACCCATCTTGTCCCATTCGGCCCATCCGTCCTGCGCGAAGGAAAAAAAAGTTGGAACAATTCCACATTCACCAGCACAATGACCATGCTCAGCAAATACGGTCCCGTGAACTCGATGAACTGATCGAACGCCAGATTGTACGTCTGCGTGTTATACAGGTTCAGCCACGGATACGCCAGATCGCCGAACGAATGTGCATATTCAAAGCCTGCCTGGAAGATCGGCAGCGAATACAGCGCTGCCGTGCGCCCATACCGGCGCCGAACCGAATCGTATAACAGCCAGGGAACTACCAGAAAGAACGGATGCACGATCGCCAGCAGCACACCGCCGACCATCAAAAATGGATCGACCTCGCCAATCGATTTCCACCCGCCGACCCAATAATTCGAGACCAGCCCCAGCACGAACATAGCGACCCAGCCAAGCTTGAATGCCTCACGAAGCCGTGTGCCCTCTTCGAGCGCTACGAGAAGCGGTACCAGCGCCACGAATGCCAGCAGGCCCCCCGCCAAACCGGTTGGAGGAAACGCAAGGCCCAGTAAAAGCCCGGTAAGTATGGCAAGTAAGTATCTGTTGCGGCGGCTCATCATTTTTGAATGTCATGCAACCCCTTTCTTGTGGCAATAGGTGCCGTTTTTCTTTCTTCTGAGTTCCCGATACACCATCGATTCTGAGCCAATTTCGCCATTTGTGCCTCCCAAAATATTTTTTTTGCATTAGGAATTCATAAACTGTAGAGTATTTGAGTCACCTATTGCCGATTGTCAATGAACCCCGCCCTTCCTCATTTCATCTTTCTCCGCCGCGGCGGATTCATCTTTCATCTCTCATATTTCATCTTTTCCCCGAACCCTCCCCGTTTCATCTTTCATCTTTCATATTTCATCTTTTCCCAAGAGGGTGCCTATCATAGCACATACAATCTACGCAATTAAAAGGACGATGTCAAGCGATTGTTGAAAATAGTCGAATATTTCTTTGAGAAATGGAAGCTCTGGTCCCTGCGCACCCTAAAGGGATGGCACGAAAACCGTGAACTCCCATGTTCGAAATCATCGTGATATGCATCGCTCATCTTAACGTATGAGAAAAAGACTTTCAACAACAGCGTCTTTGGTCCTTCTGGTAGTCTTCGCGATTTCCAGCGCCTCATTCATTCTGGATACCTCTAAATTGTCGGCGAGAAGTAGTGCGCCAAATGCGTATGGTAATACTTATTGTGCAGATTCCGGTTCCACAGTTGCAAAATCATCTCTCCCTTCATGGGCAACGGGGTGTCAAGATTGGGTTACCTTGCTTGCAACATCTGCCAAAAAGAAAAATGGCAATAACACTCTATCCATCATGGATACCATTATTAATCACGATACCTGCAGTTATCTTCTTGGTGTGGGCCAGTCGTTGTCCCAATTTCAGGAGTGGCAAGATTCTTACGACACGCTTCAATTATTCATAGATAGATGTGCCTATGGGACAGATTCCTGGCAGGCGTTTGGAGCTTTAGGCAGCGACGTGCAGAATTTCTTGACCGGTAACTATTCGCAAGACTCATCCACTTACGCACAATACCGTTCCTGGCTTTACTCGGTGCTGTATCTGAACACCGCTGTCCCAGAATATTTTTGCGCCGACGTTGGTCAAATCTTTGGATCCTTCGGTTACGTCAACAATGATACCACGAATCAGCAACGAATCAGGGATCAAAATCGAGGCATAGCATTTCTAAAATGGCTTATTCTTAACACTGATTGCGACTCATCTCAGGAATGGGCTGATTGGCAAAGCATTAGAAAGCAGCAACTTCAGGAGTGGTCTCAGGATTCGTTAGATGGAATTCATTACCCTTACGATACAACAATTCCCACGCTATCTCAAATTGGTTATGGGCTCGATACGCTGCTGGCAAAACATGTGTTTTATGAAAGCGTGAGTGAAATGCCACAGCCGGGAATTATCTCCAACGCCGCCGCCTATCCCAACCCCACAGGCGAGGGAACGGTAATCTCGTTCGGGATCAGCAAAGAGGCGTATGTAAAAATAGAGCTATTCGATGTGCTCGGGCATGAAGTTGGCTCGGCTGGTTTCGAAAGCCTGTTCGAGCCGGGGAATAAATCGGTTCCCTTATCGCTTGCAGGGTTGCCCTCCGGCACCTACTTCGCGCGCATCCAAACCGCCTACGGAGAAGCGCAATCCGTTAAATTGGTGAAGGAATAACCAGCAATTGATAATAGAGTACACAGAACAAGCCCAGAGCCCGGGAATTATCATTCATGGTACATCAATTAAGAACGATAGCCCTTCTTCTCTTGCTGATGCAGCAGAGCGGTTCCTCGTTCGCGCAGTCGCAAGGGATTGGCAACGCGCCGGCACACCATGGTCGCGGGAATCTCTCGGCGGTAGAGGAAGAGATGGGGAAAGTCTTAGATGACACAGAGTCTTGCGATTCCTTGCGCTTTAAGATATGGAACTATACTGGCCCGGGACAGGTGCAGCAATGTTACGATACAACCATGAAATTTATCGAAACTTGCTATAATGATTATTTCGCACCATCCATGTTTCAGGAGTTCAGTGCCAGCCGTCAAACACTTGAGGTGTCAGACACTTCTCTTTGGCTACAGGCCCAGCTATGGCTCGAATCGGTGCTCTATCTCAATACGACGAACCCAGAATACTTCTGTGCGTGTGTTGAAGCGATGCAGGTTGCCGACCCGAATGATACCGGTGGTGAAGAGCAGGGTTGGATTAATCTGAATAAAGCCCTTGCAATAGATGAATGGTTAGTTCAGAACACTACCTGCGATACGCCATTTATAGAAAATGAGATAAAAGGAGCCAGGGCATCTCAATACGAAGACTGGCTAAATGACACGTCGGTGCCGCTCGATACCACCATACCATCCATCGCTTCGCTTGGTCTTGGCCTCGACACGCTACTTGCAAAGCATCTTCTATATGAGAGCGTGAGCGAAACGCCACAGCCGGGCATTATCTCCAACGCCGCCGCGTATCCCAACCCCTCGGGCGAGGGAACGGTAATATCGTTTGGCATCAGCAAAGAGGCGTATGTGAAAATAGAACTATTCGATGTGTTGGGGCATCTTGTTTCGGGTTCCGGGAACCGGGGTCCGGGTCCGGGGTCCGGGTTTGAAGGATTGTTCGAGCCGGGGAATAAATCGGTTCCGCTTTCGCTGGCAGGGCTGCCCTCGGGCACGTACTTCGCGCGCATCCAAACCGCGTATGGTGAAGCGCAATCCGTTAAATTGGTGAAGGAATAATTGTTCGCAGCACTGCTGGCCCCTCACCCAACCTCTCCCACAAGAGGGAGAGGAGTTTTTTTTTCTCTCATCCTGCTGGAGGAGAGGAGTTTCTTTCCAATTCCTCTTCACCTAGCGGGGAGCGGATTGTTGAGGGATTTTGTGCAGGAAATGCCCTTTTGGGTAACAATATCGTAAGCAAACTTTTATGAATCCTGAGGGAATCCATTCGTGGAAAAATTGTTGCTTCCGAGGATTACCTTATCCAAATTTACGTTCACACATTCGCCTTCTGTTTGATGAATGATGAGTCTTACTACAAACGGCTCGGCATCCTCAATCTGAAAGTTAGTGTTTATTCTATCACTCTTATGGCTAACATTACACGTTTGAATCGCTCGAGTCTCTGCTTGAGCCTCCTTATCATTTCCTTTGTTGTGGGAAGCTGTGACCAGAGCGGGGCGCCGAATTCGCCTTCGGGGACGCTGCCCTCGTCCGTTGGTCCATCCACCGGAGCGACCGAATGGTCGGGGCAGCCGGTATTCATCCAGCAAGCCATAGCTGTTCAGGGCCGCCATGAGGCGTCGTTGATGGCCATTCCCGGCGTGATCGGTGATGGCGTCGGCATCGATAAGACGAACCCAGGCAAGGCAACGATCGTCGTATTCACCAGCCGCGATGGCGTCGAGGGAATTCCCGCTTCGATCGAAGGCATCAACACCGATATCAAGATGGTAGGGAAGGTGACTGCGCGTTCGTTTACCGGCAGCTATCGTTCACCCCTTCCATGCGGTGTCACAGTAGGCGATACCAATCTGGTGTCGAACGAATATTGTATTGCGGGCTCGATCGGGGCGCTCGTGAACAGCACGCTCGCCAAGAGCGGAACAGCCACCTATGGCGGCAAAATGACGGTGTATAACAACCAGTTCTCCTGGGGCACAAAAACTCCCGTTTACATGCTAAGCTGTAATCACGTCTTTGCCAATGAAGATTCAGTGAACGGGCCGGTGCAGCAGGTTCAGCCCGGGCGTGCCGATCAGAGCTGCGGTTCAGCCGGAGCGGTTGGCAATCTCCACTCGTGGAATACTATCATCGCCACGAAGAATTACTACGATGCAGCGCTTGCAGAGTGCAATCCTAATCTTTCTGGAGGATGGTCTCCTGCAATGATGTCGAATCCGAATACCAAGCCGTACAAATTATCTTATACTCCTTCAAACACTCCCGTAGCTCCGAGTGTAGGTATGGCGATCAAAAAGACGGGTAGAACTACTGGATACACCACCGGCTCCATATACGCGATCAACGTGACGATTACGGTGGGATACCAGAATTACAATGCAGTCTTTGTCGATCAGTTCTATGTAGATAACGGAACTTACATCGAGTCTGGCGACAGCGGATCGATGTCAGTGGTTAATAGTACGGGCAGCACCAACAACGACCCGGTCGGGCTGGATTTCGCCGGTAGTTCCAAGGCTTCCTTCATGAACCGAATGGATCACATAGCAAAGGATTTCGGGCTGACCTTCATACAGTCATTCTAATTAGACCATCCTGAGTTGGAATTTTAACAAATGGCTCCTGCTTTTCAGGAGCCATTTTTTTTAGATGAGGCATGAAAACGGTCTGGGTATTTTTCGTACTGCTCATCGGAGCGTGTGCTCCGAAACCGGCGAATGTGCAGCCTTCAAGTCCAGCCCAGATCCAATCCAGCCAACCCTTGCGTGACTCGCTCAAGCCGATCTCGGAAGTCCTCGCTAACCACACTGCGAGCTGGGTGAGCATTCCGGGCGTGACCGGAACCGGCGAAGGACAAAACGATGGCAAGCCGGCCATCGTCATTTTCGTAGATGTTCTAACCGATAGCTTAAGATCCAAATTGCCCACAAATGCAGATGGCTATGAGGTGGTGATCAAGGAGAGTGGGAGCGTTCACGCTCGATTCTCAAAATAAATGAAGCGTTGCACACGATGACAACGTAGTTTTCCGTCGAGAGGGGAGATCGCGGGAAAAACGGGACGAAAGCCCTCGCCTGCGCGTTTATCGCGGGCAATGAGCGAAAAGGATAACAACGAACCCAATAAAGCCGACCAGGAGATGTCCGTATGGGAGCATCTCGAAGAGCTGCGCTGGGTTGTCGTCCGCGCGGTAATCGGGATCGGTGTTGGCATGGGGCTGTGTGCTATCTTTTTCGATCAGATCATGGAATACGTGATCCTTCTGCCCACGATGCAAACCAATCCTCCGATGAAGCTGCTAAACACAGAGGTGTACGGTCAGCTTTCGGTGTGGATGTCGATCGTGCTATGGGGTGGGGTGATCGTTTCCTTCCCCTATACTTTGGTGCAGATCTGGAAATTTGTGTCTCCCGGACTTAAAGAGAACGAGCGCAAGTATGTAAGCCAGATCACCTTCTTTACCGTGTTCAGTTTCTTATGCGGTCTTGCATTTGCGTATTGGGTGATGCTTCCGATGGTGCTCAGCTTCTCCATGGGATTCGTGATCGGCAATGTGCAGAACATGATCCAGATCGATAAGTACCTGTCCGTTTTTCTGGAGATCATCCTATTATCCGGCATTGTTTTCGAGCTTCCCTTGGTGGCTTATTTTCTCGGACGGTTGGGAATTCTTAATCCAACGTTCATGCGGCATTATCGCCGCCATGCGATCGTGATCCTGCTTGCTATTGCGGCTGTGCTCTCGCCCGGTGGAAATCCCATATTGCAACTCATTTTGTTTGGCCCGCTGTGGGCGCTCTTCGAGCTTTCTATCGGAGCCACGGCGCTTGCGGCACGGCAGCGGCGCAAGGCCGAAGCCGCTGCCATGTCTTGATCTGATCCTATGTCCCAACTCCAGGAAATACTTCAGCCCGTCGAACGTGAGATGAAGGAATTCAATGCCGAATTCCGTCGCGCCATGATCTCGGACGTTCCGCTCGTAAATCTGGTGGCGAAATATCTTATTCGAACGAAGGGTAAGCAACTTCGCCCAATGCTGGTGCTGCTTTCTGCGAAAGCCTGCGGTCAAGTCAACGATGCAACCTATCGTGCCGCTACGCTTGTAGAGCTACTCCATACAGCTACGCTTATTCACGATGACGTAGTCGATGATTCAGAACTCCGCCGAGGGCTTGCAAGTATTAAAGCACTCTGGAAAAATAAGGTTGGTGTGCTGATGGGGGATTACCTGCTGGCCCAGGGTTTGTTGCGTACCGTCCAAACGAACGAATACCATTTTTTAGAGATCACGTCGAACGCAGTGCGAAGAATGTCGGAAGGCGAGCTGTATCAACTGCAAAAAGCCCGTCAGCTTAACATTGATGAGGCAGCGTACTTCCGCATCATCGCGGACAAAACGGCTTCGCTAATAAGTACCTGCTGCGAACTCGGTTGTGCAAGCATTTATCCAAATAAGCATGAAGGAGTTGGGAAGGTTTATCATGATGCCCTGCGAAATTATGGCGAAGCCGTGGGAATTGCATTCCAGATTCGAGATGATCTCTTCGGTTTTGAAACGTCGAATGGTAAGATCGGCAAACCTGTCGAAGCAGATCTAAAAGAAAAAAAGCTCACCCTTCCGCTCATCCATGCGCTCTCCAAAGCATCCAACAGCGATAGAAAGCGGATGCTCAGCCTTGTAAAAAGTGGCAAAGCCGCGAAAGAATCCTACGGTGATATAATGGAGTTCGTTACCTCGAATGGAAGCATTGCCTACGCACGAGCAAAGGCTGAAGAACAAGTAGCGGCTGCGTCACAAGCGCTTATGGTATTGCCGGAATCCCCATCTCGCGAAGCGCTTCGACTATTTGCACAGTATGTCATCGAGCGGGAAAAGTGAGAGCTTATGCGATTAGAAGACTAATTGGAACGGTCCAGGAATGAACGTATGCTGTCAACCACGGGCGATCGATAGGGGATTAAATCCCAGTGACCAGCCCCCGGAACCTCGATATAGTCCTTATTTTTGGACATGATCTTCTCGAATAGTTCTTTGCCAAACTTCGGTAATATAAAATCATCTTTAGAGCCGTGAATAATTAGAGCAGGAACGCTAATTTTGCTGGCGAGATCGGTAGTCTGTGGTTTGAGATTAGCGAGAGCGCTGTCTGGCCTCGTCGAAATGAAAATGCTTTCATACCATGGAAGCATTCCTGACCACTCAGGAATGACTTCAGACGTCGACGCTGGTGGGGACTCAAGGATCATCCCCGCACAACTTTTCTCGCTTGCGACAAGCATTGCTGGCGCTGCCCCAATCGATCTCCCAAACACATAGATCGGCATATCTGCACTCCAACGAGCTTTTACGGTATCGTAAACTTTCAATGCATCTGTCATAAGTGCTGAGAGTGAGGCGTCGCCATCGCTGAAACCGTACCCTCTGAAATCGAAAGAGATAAGATTCGCATTGAGCATTATCGACAGGCTATCCAGCGTGGTGCGTATGTCCTGATGTATTAGCTCCCCGCCATTTCCATAGAAGTAAATGATCGTTCTCTTGCAGGAGGGGTTTCGGAGGAGAATGCCTCGGAGCGTGACGCCAGGCTCCATGTTTATGCTAATATTTTCACCAGTAAGTTCTCCGAAGGATAGCGAGTCTGCTGGGAGAACAGATGCCCTGCTTGGGTGAAGCAGTTCAGCTTCGTGAACTTCGACCGTACAGCCGACGCAGCTTAGGAGAACAATGGTCGAGAGAGTGAAAAGTTTCATTCGAGAAACAATCGCATTCCGTTCTTGTTAGTTCCACTTTACGAATTCAGAGCAAACCGGTCCTGCGCGATGGCAAATAACTTACGCCAGACGAATTTATTGATCGAGACGACCATCAGGCATAGCGCAAAAATGCCCGCACCCAAAAGTGCATAGTTACCTTTGTCGTATGCCATGGAAAGCAAGGCGCCGATACCATGCGCCGCAAACGTTTCGTGGCCATACGCCACAATCTCCGCTACAATACTCGCATTCCACGCGCCGCCAGCCGCTGTGATCGCACCGGTAACCACCGAGGGAAAGACCGCTGGCAAGAGTAACTTTCTCCATAGCGACTTTTTCGTGATCCTGTAACTTGCTGACATTTCCTGCAAATCGGTTGGAATGGCGCTCGCGCCTGCGATGACGTTGAATAGTAAATACCATTGTGTGCCTAACAGCATGAGCACGATCGAACCGTACTCGATCGAAATACCCCATTGCCGGAAAAGAAAAATAAAAAGCGGGAAAAACATCGGGGCAGGAAAGGATGAAATAAATTGTACGACCGGCTGCAACCGGTGCGACCACCGTGCATTCATGCCGATAATAACGCCGATCGGCACAGCCCACGCTGCCCCGATTATCAGCGCAGCAAGCACGCGAAGGAAGGTCAGCAGCGAATCGCCGACGATGGTAAGCCATTCCGCGCCCGTTACCTCCTGTGTAAAGACGATGTACAACCGGAAAACACCGTAGGCGAGTAATCCCAAAATGACCGCCATCAAACCAATGCCAATAGCTTTGCGCAACGGAGTTTCTACTTCGACCTTTTGGTCGAAGGCATCATGGTTTAGTTCCTCCTTTGCGGCCAGGAACGCCGCTTCGCTGGCTCCCTCGTTTTCGCGCCGCCGGCGGGCAATCCACCGGCTGATGGATTGAATTAACTCGGATCGCTGGACGATCGTAAGAATAAAGGATTTTCCTTCCGGCTCGCTCGATAGTTCCTCGACACGAAATTTTCGGCTCCAAATCACAAGGGGCTTCCAAAGCACGCGATCGAGAAAAATGATCATCAGGCCCATCGCGATTACAGCACCGATCATGCCCGGGACGTTGCCTTGATCGACGGCCATCGCCATGTAACTGCCAATACCGGGGAGCCGAAAATCCTTCCCGCCATACTGGAAGGCTTCGCTTAACGAGAGAAAAAACCATCCTCCCGCCATGGACATCATCGAATTCCATATCAGCGGAATGGCGCTGGCCGGCAGTTCCAATCGCAAAAGTGTTTCGCGTTTATTCAGGTGGTAACTTTGGGAGGCATCTTGTAAATCTTGCGGAATCGACTTGATCGAATGATAAAAGGCAAACGTCATATTCCAGACCTGACCCGTGAAAATGGTTATCACGGAAGCAATCTCCAAACCGAAATTTGCGTGCGGAAAAAGCGTGACGAACACCAGCACCAACATGGGTAGAAATGCGACGATCGGGACACTCTGCAAAATATCGAGCAGCGAGAGCATGAATTTCTCCGCGCGCTTGGAGTGGGCCATCACATAGCCATACACGATGGTAAAGAGCAGCGAAAGCACATAAGCTCCCAACCCGCGAGCAAGCGAATACAGCGTGTACAGCGGCAAATAGATAAACTCGGAATGAATGACCGTGTGCGGCTGAAGCGCTTGCGACCACTCGCGCGAAACCAGCATGAGCCAATAGATCATGCCGCCAAGAATGCCGAAGACCACGAGGTCGGCATAGCTCAGGCGCCGTGGAAGGCTAAAAACGTCGCGTACGAAGCTCATCTACGTAGTGGATAGTGAATAGATTGTAGTGGATAACGAAGGAAAAGAATCCGATGAGAGCTCGGTTTCACTATCCACTATCCGTTATCCACTACTTGAAGGCCTTCAACACTTCATCTTTTAGTTTTACGCCCTTTTCTCGTGTTTCTTTTTGATTAAGACTATTGGGCTTCGAGGGCTTTCGAGCGCAGGGGCGTCCGGACTCATCCTGGCATGATCGCTTGCGACCAGCTTTTCATACATGCGCTCCGCGCGGTCTAGAGCTACCAGCGCCTCGCGCCGGCGGCGGATTACCGAAAATCCAAATCCTAATACCAGCGTGAGGATTCCACCCCACACCAGATTGATATAAGGTTTGACAAATGCCTCGACCGTTATCACCTCTGTGGGTGGAGGAGGTAAATGCTGATCGTCGAAATAGCGAAGGACCACTTTCGAGTTCGCAGGATTCTGCATGTCCGGCATTAACTGCCCGAGTTGGACATGAAAACTGGTGCCGGGCACGAGCACATCGTCTTCCTGCGCTTCATCGGTGACGGGATTGCGCGTTACACCGAGAATCAGCGTGTCGCCGGCAGGCTTTGTAGCAGCGCTTGCGACCACGGTTGCTTTCACATGAAATGGCTGCTGGGACATCATTTTCGCGCGCTCGGCCGGCGAAAAATCGAAGTTGATGAATTTGATTTTGAGCTTGCCATCCAGGACGTTCGCCTCCTGAAGTTTGCCAAGAGTATCTTTCGGGACACCGCCTTCATATTCGGCAGCCATCAGCGTAAAGTAAAGATCGTGGGATGCGTACTTCACAATGCCGGGATTCAAAATCGGCGACTGATGCTGGTTGAAATCCGTCATGAACGAAAGCGGGCGCGCAGTTCCCAAATACCCGTGCGGATCCGCAATATCGATGAGCCAATAGGTGTGTTCGTTGGGTGCGCTTTCGATCCCACGAAAAGTGAGCGTGTACTTGCCACCGAATGCAGCAACCGGCTTATGGATCGGCAATCGGATCACATCGCGCTTGGTATATCCGTTGGCGGCAATGACGCCGATCACGAATACCGCAAGCCCGATATGTGCAACGTATGCTCCCAGGAACTTAGTATCGAAAATAAATTTCGGATAACCAGCCAGCACAAAGGCCGTGATCAGCAAAGCAAAAAGGATCGCAAAATAAGGCCAGAATTGCGTGATCGCCGAACCGAATAAATTGTAATCGCCGGCGGTACCGGCCAGAAGAGCGACGAGCGCAAGCAATAGAGTAATCCAAAGCGCGGTCGTGAGCCGCCGAAGATAATCATGTCGCGTTGGTGACGATCGATCGAACGAGACATGCCAATGGCCGCGCAGGATCTTCCAGCCAATTTCGAGATTGACGAACAGCGCAAAAAACGCTGCCGCACAAACGCCAATAAAACTTGGGTCGCGAACTCCGAGAAACACAACGCCAACCGTAAAAATAGCCGCCGCGATCAGTGCGGTGACCGATTTCTTCATCACCTCACTCCAGCTCGATTGCCGCCACTTGAGCAATAGCGAAAGCCCGTTCACCACAAGCAAAACCGTGATGAGCGGGATATGAAGATTATTGTAAAACCCGGTCTCAACCTTTTTCTTAAGCAAGGGTGCGCTGGTGCCGATAAAAACCACAAGTGCACTTGATCCTAACAGCGCCGATGCAATCGAAAGCCCTGTTTCGCGGGAAAGAATTTTGTAATCCTGAGCGAAGCCCGACATTTCGCGCCAACGCCAGAAGAAAATGCTGAACGGAACCACAATAAAGATCCCGAGCGCAACAACGAGCATCGTGAACGCAAGATTACCCGGATCGGCAAACGAATGCACCGACGCATCCCCAAGAATGCCGGAACGGGTCAGGAACGAACCATACAGCACCAACGCATACGCAAGCAGCGTGAGAGCGATGTTGGTTCGAATCAACCCGCCGGTACGCTTCTGGGTAAGCATTGTGTGCGCCGCAGCGACCGTGACAAGCCAGGGCAATAAGCTGGCATTCTCAACCGGATCCCATCCCCAAAAACCACCCCAGCCGAGTGTTTCATACGCCCAAAATCCACCGAGCATTACGCCAAATCCTAAGACCATCGCCGCGCCTAATGTCCACGGCATTGAGGTAACGACCCACCCCTGATAATCACGCTTGATAAGCCCGGCAAGCGCAAACGCGAACGGTACGGCAAGAAGAGAAAAACCGAGAAACAGCATCGGCGGATGGATCACGATCCACAAATTTTCCAGGGAAGGATTTAACCCTTTGCCATCTGCTGGAATAAAACCCTTGACCGCTTCACCTGGGTTTGCCGCATAGATCGTCTCAAACGGGCTCTTTGCAAGCAGCATGATAGAGATGAAAACAAGCACAGAAAGGAATATCGCCATCACGTGTGCTTCGTATCGCTGGCGCCGTGCGTACCCGATGAGGAAAATAGCAATGACGGAAGTCCACAATCCCCAGAGCATGAAGCTGCCTTCCTGGCTCGCATAGAATGTGGAGAAGAGCAGGAATTTACTTAACTTGCGAGAAGCGTGCTCATACACGTAGTTGATCTCGAAGTGATAATTGAAGATATAATAGAGCAAAGTGCCGCACGCA
The DNA here is from genome assembly GCA_963736195.1 of Ignavibacteriota bacterium. Lineage (GTDB taxonomy): Bacteria > Bacteroidota > Ignavibacteria > Palsa-1295 > Palsa-1295 > PALSA-1295. The sequence goes on along the minus strand of CAVTNP010000004.1, from coordinate 1,264,544 downwards.
ACGAACATCCCAAGCAACGCCAATCGGGTGCATGTACGCGCGGCTTGTGTAAGTTCTACGCGGCCACGCGCCACAAGAGTATAGAGAACCATCCCCGCTACAGAGCCGGTGAATGTGAGCGCAAGAGCAATATTACCAAGCATAGCGTATTAAGAAAAAGGATGATGACTTTGGACGGTTCCAGCGATCTACTTTCCAGCGATCTACCTAAGCAATTCCTACGAAGCAGGATTTTGCATCTTTCCTGATCCCTCGTAGCGCGAAGGGCATTTCGTTTGGATGTCAGAGGCTTCGAATACTCCGCCCTCGACCTTGCCCACACATACCACGCTCGGCGCGATCTCAAAATTGTTTGGTTTCATTCCTGCGTATTTTACGGGCATCTCGTGGCCTGCGCGATCCTTCATATAGAACGAGAAGGTATTGGAATTCAGGTCGTAATGAGAACCTTTCTCCTTATCATACGTGCCGGAAACCTGCGCGCGGCGTCCGCTCGAGGCGGCATTCTCGAAATCGGAATAGTCGATCTTGTTATCAACCAGCGCGAACGCAGCAATACCAATAAATGCGACGGCTACCGCGAGAGCTATAATGTGTTTGCGTTTCATAATGACAGTTTTTCAAACATGCGGAAACCTGTCGTGGTTCGTGAATGCGTATACATTTGAGAGGTGCTCAAAACTCGAATACATCCTCAACATTTAAGGAAAATCCGGGGAACATCGCCGAGCGGAGTGTTTCTGTTTTGTGCAGCAGGTGTTCGGTTTGGTAGAGATCGCCACGCTTGACCAGGATCTCGATGGTCTCGGCTTCGGGGTCAATGACCCAATATTCCGCCACACCAGAGGAGCAGTAGATTTCCTGCTTTCGCGTCAGATCATAATAGGCCGTGGATGGAGAAAGCACTTCGATCACGAGATCGGGCATAACCCGCAGCTTATCTTTGCGAATTCCCTGCACGCGATCTGCTCGAATAAAGATGAGATCGGGTTGATAGACATCTTCTTCACTTAGATAAACAGCGATCGGCGATACGAATACTTTTCCGAGTCGATTTCTGACGACGAAAGGACTTAATACTGAGCCAATATTCAGCACTATCGATTGGTGAAACGGCGTAGGACTTGGGGTCATAATTAATTCTCCACCAATAAGTTGGTATGGGGCGCCTTCTTCCAGACGCTCATAGTCTTGCACCGTAGCCCGTTGTTCGAGGGTTTCCATCATAGTATATCTGAAAGGTGAAAGCCGTTATTCCCTGATTTCGTTCACACCCCGTATTAGTGCACAAAGGACACGCTCAAGCCTTATCCAAGGCCATCAGCACAAGCAGGACAGGCAAGTAGATGATAGAGGCAAACAGCAGTTGTTTCGCCGTAGTATTGGTGCGCGCATTTGTAATTCGAACGGCGGCCACTACAAATCCGATCCCTAATAGCAACGCACCTACGAAATAGACAGGACCTGTTAGTTTCAGCAGCGAAGGAAGCAAACTAACTGGAATAAGCGCCAGCGCGTAGCTCAATGCCTGAAAAGCCACGCGGGAGCCTTCAGGATCGATGACGGCCAGCATAGGGAAACCTGCGCGAGCGTAATCTTTACGATACATCCAGGCAATGGCAAGGAAGTGAGGTATTTGCCACAAGAACAGAATCGCGAACAGCGACCACGCCGCGAGATCCAGCGAGCCACGCACCGCTGCCCATCCGATCAGAATGGGAACCGCTCCGGGAAAAGCTCCCACTAATGTCGAAAGATGCGTTTTCTTCTTGAGTGGGGTATAGACGAACAAATATCCGCCCAGGGTCGCAACGGCAAGGATGCTTGCAAGGCTGCCTACGAACATCAGCATATAGATCGCGCCAGCAAGGGAAGTTAGAACGCCAAATAAAAGCCCTGTCGTTGCTGAGACGCGCCCTGATGGAAGCGGACGTTTTTCGGTGCGCCGCATCTGTGAATCCGCTTCGATCTCGATCACTTGATTGAGCGCGCCACCGCCGCACGTCACCAACCCGGTAGCGATCATGGTGTGAATGAAAAGCGGAAGGTTGAATTGAATAGAAGCCAGCCAGAACGACGTTGCAGTTGTGAGCAAAGAATAGAACCCAATGCCCGGCTTCGAGAGATCGTAGAAATCGCGCAGAAGCTGCCGCCAATCGAACGATGGTGGTGCAACCTGGGTGTTAAGTCTCGCAGTGTTTTCCATCTCAGTTGAGCTCGGCGGAAACCAACTTCTCTTGCACAGCGTGTGATCCATCGGTCATATGGGTCGCATGCGCCGCCACTGGCGAGAGCAAATGCCGGCTCTTTACCATTATATAAACCATCGTTCCCAATATTGCGGCGCCGCTGGAGACGTGCAGCGTCGTTGGCGTAACCGCTTTCTGGCTCCATATCGTAATTGCGCCAAGCATGATCTGAATGCCGAGCAATAGCATGGCAAAGATCATTGGAAACACAAATGCGCGCTCCCGTGGATACCAACGAAAGATCCTGCGAGCAGTCAGGAACATCATGACCGTAACCACAAATGCTCCCACGCGGTGAGTAAAGTTAATCGCCACGCCGAACGAAGAGAAATCGGGAATCACACTGCCGTTCGGAGCAAATGGAAACGTTGGTATCGCAAGCCCAGAGAAGGTGTGGCGCATCACAGCTCCGATCATTAGCTGACAAAAAATCGCGATCACGGTGATCAGCGAAAGTGTTCGCACTCCAAATTTTGAGTTTTCGATCCGTTTGGTGGTTTGCTCCCAACGTTTGCCGGTAACCATTGCAATACCGATCGTTAAACAAAACACCGTCTGTCCAAGCCCGGCGTGTGCGCTGGAAACAGCAGGAGGAAGATACATTAGCACAGTAATCCCACCGAGCACGCCTTGCATTACCACGCAACCAAGCGCAAACCACCCAAGGCGCTTCACCCACTTACGCGGCTCATAAACTTGCAGAACGATCGCGAGCGAAAGAATCAGAAAACCCACGAACGAAGCGAACAACCGGTGCGTATGCTCATAAAATATATTACCCGTCCAATCTTTCATTGGGAAGGTGAACATGTTCCACCCGTAGCTTGTCGGCCAGTCGGGGACGGAAAGCCCCGCCTGATGGCTTGTCACCAACCCCCCGATAAATAGCAGCATAAAACAGCACGCTGCTGTAAAAATAGCGAACCAGTGAATCCAAGGGTGGGTGCTGCGAACTTCCATAAATGAAACGCCTCAAACGTAAATGAGCGCCGTTCGGCTCCGAAGATGTGAAAGCAAAGAACGGAAACCCATAGCCGTACCTTTTAGGGTACGGAGAAATTATTACACCGTGACTTAACAGTCACAGCGACACAACGCTCGAATTGTGAACCACGAGTAATAGGTGGGATGCTCGTTCATTGTTGGTGTTTTTTGCAGCCGCAACCTTCCTGCGGCAAGGGTGTTTGCAAGGTAGGTGTTTTTATGAAAAAACTCATCCTGCTTCTTCTTTTTCTAATGGTTCCGCTCGCGCCGGTTGGCGCGCAAGGGCTGCATGGGAAGATTTTGCTTCTCCGCGATTCACTTGTTAATAGCGATGGAAGTTTGCAAGCTGCCCTTAAATCAGATTACACCGGCCAAGTCGATAGCGAATATTCATTGCCGGTCAATTTATCTGATTATGATGCGATTTTGATGGTCACACCGAACCGCGTGGATTCTAGCACCATGTCAATATTGGATCAGCAACGTCTTATTGCGTACATACACAACGGCGGAAAGTTCTATTGGGAGGGGTACTATTTCCTTACAGATTTTTTTCAGGATACGCCCCATGACACTTTGGCAAGATTCTTAGGATTAGAAAATGAGAGTGTCGATGACCTCGTATATACTTTTGAACGTTTTTTTGGTGTGGATTCCGAATTCACGAATGGATTTGATGTTGGTAATTCTTATGACACTTTGGATCCTGAGGGCCCTGGAACCGATTTCCCGCGTGGGAATTTTACTCCTGTTCTATACGGTGAAGAAACTGACGGTGGACTCGATGATGCGATTGCCTGGATTCCGCCCGATACAAGCATTCATGCTTTGATGCACCATGCAGTGTATCTCAAATATTATCAACCTTTCCTCACTCGCGTTCTCTGCGATTACTTCGGCCTGTGCGCTGATGCGGTGAAGGAGGCACCGCAGGCAGTTCCCGCAGCCACTTTCCGCGTGGTGAATGATGGCGTTAGCACCAGCCTTGTTGTCGTGGATGAAGAAATAGGCACGCTCGAAGTAGCGAACGCGCTGGGTGCTACGGTTTACCATGCTTCGGTTGGCGCTGGCACGAGCCGTGTTGCTTTGCCGGCATCGCTTCCGAGTGGCGTCTATTTCGCCCGCTTGCAAACGGAGCATGGCGGGCAAGTGCAGCCTTTTGTGATCGTAGCGAAATGATTCATCGCTCAACGGAATAATATTCCCTCATTGTTGGTTAAATCAGCATGACGTACAGCCTTAGTTATATCAGCGATTCAAAGGGCAAACACACAGCGGTTCAGATACCGATGAAAGACTGGAAAAAAGTCGAGCAGCGGCTCCGCGAGGCGGAGTTTCTTACAAATCTCCGCTCTTCATACACCGAGGCGCTCCAAGAAGTGAAATCGCACCGCCAGGGCAGGAAGAAACTAAAGACTTTAGAGGAATTGCTTGCCGAAGGTTAATGATCCGCCAACTAATTCCCAGCGACCGACCTGCTGTTCAGAAAATTGCTGAATTGCTTCCCGAATGGTTCACCGAAGAGGGAAGAGAAATGATCGAGCGCGATGGCAAATATCAATTTGGCTTTGTCGCCGAGAAAGATTCGAATATTGTTGGGTTTCTGACCTATTTTGTCAATCAAGGAATATCCCACATAGGTTGGATGGGTATTTTACCAAGCAATCAACGCCAGGGAATGGGAACCGCTATGTTCAAGGAGTTAGTCGATGAAATGAAGCGAGGTAATGTATCAATTATCGAGGTAAGCACTTTGGGCGACTCTGTTGATTACCCACCTTATGATCGAACTCGCAATTTTTATTACAAAATGGGGTTTGTCGAATATGAGCGAAGGCGGCACGATAGAGAGTCGATGACGGAAGAGCTGATTTTACGGTTCACAATCAAGTGATAGTAATATCTGAAATGATTCATCGCCCTATCTGCGTTTGAATCCTCGATGAAATATTTTTCGATTCCGTTCGCCATTTTGCTGTTTGCCGCGCTTGGCGTTTCCGGCTGCAAGGACATTGGTTTCCGCGAGATCGATGTTTCGGCGAAGAGTCGGGCTTCGGTGCAGACGGCGCGGGATGTCATGGCGCAAATTCAGCAGGGGTTACATTTTTTCTATGAGTCTAAGCACCGCTATCCCGAGACGACGGAAGCGTATCTTTATGACTCCATTCGGAATTACATTCCCAATCAGATCGATCCAATCGACCTGTATCGCAACGATAACGGCAAGGGATATTTCATTGCTGTTGGCGCGCGCTCGGAAAAGATCGTTTACCGCTACCCTCCGACCGTCGGCATTGGCGATTACACGCTTTATTGGGTTGGTCCGAACGGCGTAGATGAAGAAGGCGAGGGTGATGACGTCGATGCCTGGCAACCCGCAGACAGCGCGCGCCATTTCGAACGCCAGCGCCGTTTTGATCTTCAGAACAATGGCACTCCCGACCAGCTGCGCCTTATTCGTACTGGTCCGGACATCAATCGCGATTCCGTTATCTTTGAAATCACGCGGCATGACACGTTGAAGTATCGCGAGGAGTGGGCACTATCGGAATATTTCAAGGGCCGACCAGAACTGAGTGGCGATGAGCGCAAGCGGGTCGTTCGGGCAGAGCTTGACCGCTTTTTCAGTGCCGGCGCATTCGTTCGTACCGACTCCATTAACTATCAGCAATGGCCGCATTGGGATGAAGTTCAGCCAGGGTCGGCGGAGATGTCGGAACTCGCACGCTCCGGAGGAACCATGTTTGATTTTTATGAGGGTGTGCGCGGCTCGAAGGGGATTGTATGGCTGCCTTCAGAAAAGAAATTTGTGGTGGTTTGGCACAGTTAGTGAAGGCAATGGTTTTTCCCTGTCATTGCGAGGAGAATGAATCGAACGGAGGGAGATTTATTCGACGATGCAAGCTCTCGTTGATCTATCCGGAGATTGCTTCGTCGGAATTGCTCCGCTCCGCTTCGCAATTCCTTCTCGCAATGACTGTTATTCTTTTTGTTTCACAATCTATTGCACAGCAGTCTCCATCCAATGCATACGTTGCAACCGATTCGCTTCGCGCACCCGAACATTACATCGATTCTCTCCTAAAGCTCGATTCCATTGACCGGGCATTACAGCTTGAAGCTGAACGCCGCTTCCAGCGAACAAAACAACTCGCTACGCAACGTTCTCTCGATCTTACCGGCGATAGCATTCCTGAAGTGCTCCGGTTTGAAGGATATGTTAAAGGGAAAGTCGATGATACACGATTGACTTTCACGATCAAATCAAGAAGCAAGACTTTATTCGAAGATTCGTGGCTGGCAGGTGGGTATTTCGATACAGCAGATCATTTACCCGATAGTATTAAGCTCAAGCGATTGCGAGCGCTGGTCACCGTATTCTTCGCCAACGAGAATTTCGAGGTAGTCGATTCCAATGATTTTGATACGATAATCAAGCAAGTTACAGAAGCCGATCTGCATCCCCATTCTGCGGAAGCATCCGATATATTTAGTTCACCGCGCGTGATGTATAGCGTGTATCGCAGCCGCGATTATTGGTATGGGCTGATCTGGGATCCGAAGCGGAATAAGTTTGTCAAGGCGTGGAGGAATTAGATGAGGAAGATCATTTTATGTCATTGCGCGGAGAATGGATCGACCGAAGGGAGATCCATTCGACGAAGCAATCCGTTCGTTCAAACGAGAGATCGCTTTGTCGTCGTTTCTTGCGTATGATCGGTCATACGGCTTCGCTCAGAAAAGACTCCTCGCAATGACATATAAACGATTTTCACGCTCTTTCTTCCAACAGAAAGCCACCATCGTTGCCCAAGAAATACTTGGCGCGTACTTGCATCGCGTATTCGATGGCAGAGAACTTATCGGCAAGATCGTTGAAACAGAGGCTTACTGTGTTGATGATGAAGCGTGCCATGCCTATCGCGGCAAGACTCCGCGCAATGCCGTGATGTTCGGCGAGGGAGGGTTTTCGTACGTCTATTTCACCTATGGAATGCACCATTGCTTTAATATTACAGCAAATATGGAGGGATTAGCAGAAGCTGTGCTCGTTCGCGCCGTTGAGCCGGTGAAGGGGATCGAAACAATGCGCAAAATGCGTCCTAAGGCGATTCACGATCGCGACCTAACGAATGGCCCTGGCAAAGTTTGTCAGGCGATGTCGCTTTCACGCAAGGAGAATGGAATCGACCTGATCGAAAGCGAGTCACTCTTCCTTACTCGTGGGGAAAGCCCCATCTCGACGAATCATATAGCAGTTTCCACCCGTATAGGCATCAATGTCGCTCAGGAGCATCTTTGGAGATTTTATATTACCGGGAATGAATATATCTCGCGCACCAAACCAGCTATACCGGGCAAGCCAATGGCTGCTCGTCGTGGTAAGTAGTATCGTTATTTCATCATGCGGAAGAGGACAGGGCGTGCCGAACGATAAATTTCCCCCTGAGCGTGCGGTTCTTGCAAAGGAGATCGAGGATGTAGGCGGCCAGCACATCCACATGCCGCCGCTGCCGATTACTTATGCCTCAGATCGGTTCATTCATGTAACGCCAGAGTATCTTCGCGATTCACTGAAGGGGAAAGTGGTTCTGATCGATATTTGGGACTATACGTGTATTAATTGTATTCAGACGCTTCCTTATATAAAGGCCTGGAACGAAAGATACAAGGATAAGGGGCTTGTGTTGATTGGAGTCCACTCTCCGGAATTCGATTTCGAGAAAGATCCGAAAAATCTCGATAGTGCTGTGAAGGAATTTGGGCTCAACTATCCGATCATTGCCGATAACGATTACGAGATATGGAATTCACTGGCAAATCAGTATTGGCCGGCGAAATATCTTTTCGATAAAAATGGCGTGCTTCGTGCTGAGCACTTCGGAGAAGGTGATTACGAAGCATTCGAAGCATTTCTTCAGAAGATCCTGCTCGAACGCGATAGCACGATCGATCTGCCGGTGCCGCTGGCGCCGGTCCGGGAGACGGATAAGCCCGGAGCAGCATGCTACAGGGCAACACCAGAGACGTATGTCGGTTATTCTCGAAATCATCTAGGTAATGAGGTGGAAGATACCGACAACATTTCGCATGATTTCCATGCGCCGAAGCTTTTGAAGAAAGACTTGCTCTATCTCGATGGGAAGTGGACAGTTCGAAAAGAATATGCTCAGCCCAGCGGGAGTGCTCCTGCCAGCCTCCTCTTTGATTATCAGGCGAAGGAGGCTAATCTCGTGATTCATCCTCTGGCAGAAAGTGGCTTCAAGCTAATTGTGACACAAGATGATAAGCCTGTGCCAAAAGCCGATCGCGGCGCAGATATTCAGGAGGCCGACGGGCATACTTTCATCTTGGTTCAAAATGCCCGCATGTACCGCATCACCAATAATCAGGGATTTGCGCGCCACAAGCTCAAGCTTACCGCGAGCACTCCAAGCTTCGGTGCGTATGCTTTTACCTTCACGACTGCGTGCAAGCATTGATTTGAAATTGCGATAACGCCCGAAACGCTTTTGCTTTCCTATTGTTATACAGCCCAAGGTTTCGGAAGGTCCGAAGCCCCGAATGCTGCATTCAGCGTCGCGCGCATCCTCCTTGATGCATAAAAAGCACTGCCCAACAAAGACCCTCGCGGGTTCTTGAGTGCTTTTTCGCCCCCTCGGACGCTGGGTGTTGTTCTTCATGGACTATCGTGATTGCAATCGATGCCTCAACTGACGTTTCTGAACCCGACCCCTCGTAGGGCAACGCGCATTGGCGACTCGCCGTGGCGAACAATTTGGCCTGAACTCCATATTCCGTGCTCCGTGCGAACGGTTCTTTCTTGTGCCGTGGCATGTCTTGTGTTCATAAGTTTTGGAGCAACGCCGCTTCTGGCGCAGTTCGCTTCCCAATCCGACACCAGCACGAATAAGGTGCTTAATGCTGCCAAGGAGGAGGTTCATTTCGAAAATCTCAGTGACCTCAACTCCATGTTCGATGATGCCACGCCATTCATAATGGCAGATGGCTCGATGTGTTTTACAAGTGCGCGTTCAGGAAAGCAGTGTCTTTACCTTGCAAAGCGTCTTCCGGCGCAGGATTCAAAAGATCATACCTCCCATTGGAGTGCTCCGGAAATATTCGCCGAACTACCGGAGAAGCAGAATATCAGTTCACTTTCTATCGCTGGTGATGGCGTGACGGCGATCATGGGGATCTGTAATCGGTCGGATGCGATCGCACTTTCGTGCGATATTTATCAGGGCCAGATCATCGATGGCAAGCTTGAGAACTTTATGCCGCTTGGTGCGCCGATCAATACGGAATGGTGGGAGGGCCAGCCGTGTATCAGCCAGGATGGGCAGCTCCTTTTCTTTGCCAGTGATCGTAAAGGCGGACATGGCGGGGTTGATATTTATATGTGCTCCAAATCGGCGGACGGCAAATGGGGCGCTCCCGTCAATTTGAGCTTTAATACAGGTGGTAATGAGTTATCGCCGTTCATTGCACCGGATAATCAGACGCTTTATTTTGCTGCGGACCATCTTCCAGGTGGAATGGGTGGCTACGATATATATGTCACGCATCGCCAAGGGGAAAATGAATGGTCCGAGCCGAAGAATCTTGGGCCAACGGTAAACTCGAAGTACGACGAGCTTTTTTTTAGCATACCGAGCAAAGAAGATGCACTTTATTTTTCGAGCAATCGTCCTGGGGGATCCGGAGGTTTCGATCTGTATCGGTTGTCGGTACAGCCGCCGCCTCCAAAGGCGAAGTATGTGACGCTTTCAGGGCGTCTTATCGATGCGGAAACGAATCAGCCGATCACAACGAAACCGGAGATCACGATTACGTTCTCGAACAATGGCCAACAGCTAACGAACGATGCCACGGGGCCCGCATACAGCGTTAAGGTGCTGGCGGGAAGCCTGGTGCATATCAGTGCGGGCGCTGAAAATTTCGTTTCGAACTCGCTTGAAATCCAGGCCCCTCCGACGGATGCTCAACCGGTGATCACGCAGGATATTTCGCTGACTCCCTCCCGTGCCAGAATCGATGGTCACGTAATAAATTCCTACAATAAGGCTCCGCTGAAAGCTACGGTTGTTCTGGAACAATTAGCAGGGGGGGCGCCACCCGTTTCTGTCGAGACCGATCCTGCAACGGGCGCCTATTCCTTCAACGTGAACCCCCTTATTACCTATCGGATCTCTACAAAAGTTGCCGATTATCAGCCATACGAAGATAAGGTTGATGTTCCGGCAGGGCGCGCGAAATTGGTCTTGATCGAAAAGGAAATTCGGCTTACGCCCGAGGCCGTGCAAGGATTTATGATCTTTTTTGATGTCAACAAGTATGACATAAAGCCGGAAGAACTTTCGAAATTTCCTGACTTTGTCCGGCAAGTGAAAGAAAATCCGGAAGTGCGTTTCGAAATTAACGGCCATACCGATTCGACCGGATCGGAAGGCCTCAATCAGGTACTTTCGGAGCATCGCGCAAAGGCCGTTGCGGATTATTTGCTTGATCAAGGCATTCCGCGCGATCAGATCGCAGTGGTTCAGGGATTTGGAAAATCACAACCGCTCGATCCGAATAATTTAGCGAAAAACCGCCGTGTGGAAGTTCAAATTGTGGGAAGAAAGGACTGATGCCCCAGTCATGGAGGTAGGAAGTATGAATAATGAAATTCTGAAACGTTTCTTAATGTCTGCTTTGCTGATCGTTGCTGCCGAAGCACTATCAGTCGGGGCTTTTCTGCCCGTAGCTCGCGCGCAGCTTCTGAGCCGTGGCGATCTTTTTTGGCCCGGGCGCACCACCACCGCTTGCTGGAATTGAGATCGGCATCGGCCAGCATGCCGAGATCGGTACCCTGGATTGCGACTGCGGCTCCTCGTTTAAAAGCGGAAGTGGCGACGGCTTGGTCGCCTCACTGTTTTTTGAACTTCCTCTTGACTACAGTTGGGCCATCGGAATCAAAGCAGGGATTGACTTTAAGAATTTTTCGACGGTAGCGCCTGCCACCGATCTTGTTGTAGTTGCTGCTCCGAACTCCAGCCAGGATACCACCCTGCCGATGAACGTGAGCCGGACTGCCAATATCAAAACCACCTACCTGGATTTCGCACCCTATGCACAATACCAATTCTTCCGCATGGGGCCGTTCGTTCAAGCAGGACTTGATTTCGGGTTTCTTATTGCAAACAGCCTTAGTCAAACACGCCAATTACCAGCTGGCCAAAGCGTTACCGTTGGCGGCGTGCCACTCAATAATCTAACCTTCACGAACGGCACGCTCACCGAAACCATTCAATCTGGCGCCGTACCTGGGATAACCTCGTTGAGGCTTGGGCTTCTGCTTTCGGCGGGATATAATATTCAGGTATTGGAGCGCTCGGTGTTCTCGCCACTGATCACGTACGACTTTCCACTCACAGCAGCCGGCAATACCGGTGGCTCACCCTGGAGGATTGCTACGCTGTATGCTTCTGCACTTCTAAAATTTCAACTGAACTAACGGATGCCCCCTTGTTCCTTGTATCCCAGGCACATTCTCCGCGCGGCTCGCAGCAATGTTCTTGACCTGCCGGAACCATCCCCATGGTTTGGCGGTCATAGAGCAAGGCAGGTCGGGCTCTTTCGAACGCAAGGGCTTCGGTTTTCATGATCCAATCGACGTTCGGAGTTTCCAAGGCTCCTCTCGTTCCACCTCTAATGCTTCTAAAGTTATTCTTCCTTTTTCTGAGTGACCGAGCCACCCAACGGTGGCCCCTCCGCCGGTTCGGCTTGCTGTGCCTACCACTTGCGATGGCACTTCTGACCTTTTCCACGACTGCGCGCGCGCAATCGACCTTCGTGACGAGCAATGCCTACGTCGAGGCCGATGTTTCGAGCACCGATGGATTGGTTTCAATTTTTCTCAACACCACGCCGGCGAGCCACAACGATGCGATCGTTTTTCCGGCTCAAACGTCGTTCCTGACCGTCCTCGTGAATGGAACTTATTTTACCAATAATGTTTCGCGCCTGAGTTCTTCGGCCTCACCGGTATATCCATCGTTCCTGAACAACGGTGTTACGCGCAAGATCGGGGATACGATCGAGACGGACTGGCAGCCAGAGGGTCCGAATGGTTTTGACATCATTCAGGATGTGTATCCCGTCGAATTTGCCACCGGTTATCCAATTTCTGGTACAGGGCAAATAGTGCTCAAGTTCAAACTGATCAGTCACGAGAACGGGTTTTTGTCGGCTCAGGCACAATACCTTCTGGACGTCGATCTTTCTACGGGTGGCAATCCACCTCCTTCAAATGATAATGCACCTATTACCACACGGTATGGGTACTGGAGCACACAATGGGCTGAGGATCCACCGGCTAATTCCATTCCGCCGTATTTTATTGCGACGTTGCAGGATCTGAATAACGATGTCCCCGGCGAGGTCTTTCCAGGGCTTATCGCCGAGGGATATTTGAATGACAGCCTTGCGCCAGAACCAATGGGACTCATGCAGCCTTCGCTATTTGCATACACCGATTGGAGAGAAATAGTAACTGGATACACTTTTGGCTCGCCAAATAAGGGAACGCAATACCCAACTATCGGAGATGAGGCCCTGCTTATTCAATGGCCGAATAGCGGCGCCAATCAGGGACAAACCGTAGTGCTGGGAAGCTTTAGCTATGGCAGCGCGGCTTGCCAGCCCATTTGCTTCGGTAACCTGGACGCGATGCTGGTTCATCCGGACCATGTTTTTTGGGATCCAACCCTTTCGACTTATGTTCCCAACCATTTTCCCGTCGATGGAATTGTCTGGAATCTCAATACTCTCACTGCGACGAGCGCGAATGGTACACAGACGATCACCAACGATGCCACGGGCGCTTCCACAAATCTCCCCGTGATGATCGAGTCTCCCAATCCTCCGCCTGCTCTCGTAAGTACACAGAACCACAAGCTTACAGGCGCAGGAGGGTTAGGCTCGATTCTTGGACAAAGCTCAGCTTCTATTACATGGGAAGATACGGTTCTTCAGAGTGTTCTCACGAATTGCTCCACCGATTCAATATATGATATTGCGTTTTCCGTTGGTGCAAATGGGGTTGGTCCTACCACCTGTAGCTCGAGCCCATATATTTGCCCGATCATCGTGGATTGTCAGCAAAGGGATCTTTTAGCCCCACGCCATACGAAGCATGTCGGCGTTGGAGCGACCAATCATTGTGGGAATTATACGACATTCGTCGATTCCGTTTATGATAGCCGAGCGATTGATCAGGGCATAGATTCCATCACATGGAAGGTGGTTCCTCCGAATGCCGATAAAGTTACCATTGCGACTTACCCGCAATGCGACCACACCGATAGCGTCAAGGTAACTGTGACGCAAGTCGATTCCCTGCTTTCTTCCTGCGTCTATTTCACATTCACGGATTGCGCGGCCAACGTTAGCTACGACACATTCTGCTTTCAAAGTTGTTCGCCTCCGGTGCCATTCGATACGCTTCCGCCTCGTTTCCGGCTCCTGAAACGATATGATCAGAATTACACGGATACTTCGGGAGCGCCATGTGAATTCCAGTGCAGTGAATGGGTAATTACGGATTCGATTGAGGAGCCGCTCCCCGGTCTTCAGCACGATGGTGGGCTTCGCTCCGTCATTGTGGTCGATTCTTCGAATATGAATTTCACGCAGTTGCATCCTCTCACGCTTGGGATGAAAGAGGATACGTTTACGGTTTGCGTCACCGATTCTATGTCGTCGCTTGGCGGGAATATCATTATTGAAGCGATCGATTCTGCTGGTAATGTTCCGACGTATGACACTATCCGTTATTGCTCGATCCCCGATACTGTTCCGCCGCTCGTGGTTGTCCAGACACAGACAGGTGGATGGTCCGTCTCCGCTACCGACGACAGGCCCTGGGATACTGGAGTGGATTCCGTGCTGGTCTCGAGGATCCAGAATTGCTGGCCCATTGCGAACCCTTCGCTGTATTTGATCGACAGCATTAACGATACAACGTGCAGCCTTCGCCCCATACCTAACTGCGCAGCTACATTCTTGTTCCGAATTCAGATCAGGGATACGTTTGCGAGTGCAGGTTTTACGCTCCAAGCATGGGATTGTGCGGGTAACTTTAATAATCAGCAAAGAGTCGTGAAGGATAGTCTCGCAGATACGTTTTGCCCGCATGACACTATCTATGTCTTAGACTCTTCCGGCACCATCAAGGTTTTCTTTTCCGATATTCACGATAGTATCAATTATGACGACGGCATTGACTCGATCTGGTTCTCAAACGTCCATAATTATTCCATGCTGTACCACGGTACCATTAGCTCCATTCATACCATCAAGGAAGATACGTTCCCAGGCGTAGGACTCCCGCGCTACACCAAATTCGACAGCGTGATCTTGTTCGTAACCGATACCCTTGCGCACGATACGCTCCCGGCAAAGATCTGCTGGCAAGCCGTCGATGGCGCCGGAAATGAGCTTTGCGCCGGCGATACCTTCTGCTGGACCTATTACCTCCCGATCGATTCCACTCCGGCTTTTGTCGATCTCAAATACGATTCAATAGTCTGCGATTCCATCGCCGTTACGGTCACCGATCTGCGAAGGCATGACCGGGGTATCTATCGCGTCTGGGATACGCTCACCCAAAACCTGTCCAACTATTCCAGAATAGATTCACCTGCCATTTCTCTTACGTTTGATCTCGGTTTGATCGATCCAAAAACCTCCGCGACCGGAACCCTATTAGCGTCCGATGTTTGGGGAAGGCAATCCACTGACACATCCGTGCAGGCGCTCCATACCGATACCCTGCCCATCGCTATCTATCGCCAAAACTTGGCCATGAATGCAACCGGCATCGACTCTTCTAATGCCGCATTCCAGGTTCCCATTTATCTCGATTCCACCGATGCGTTCCCACTTAGCAAAAAGAATCTCAATCAGTTCCAGTTTACCTTCCAAATCACCGGAAGTAACCTCCTGACCTTTACCGGAACCGCCAATGTAAACCCCGCCGGCACCAATGTCGCTGCCGGGTGGAATATCTCTGATGCTAACGACGGGAACAGAACGTACACCATCAGTGGACAAGGCCCAGCCTTGACCGATCTGCAACTGCACGACACCATTGGATATCTGCTGTTCCAGGCCGCGAAGAGTGTCGGTGTGCAGGAGGCCGATATCAACGTCCTAACCGATCCTTGCGGCGAGCAGGTCTTGTATAATGGAGGCAACGACGTCGTCGGGATGCCCATCGTCTCCGATGGCATTGATGCCAACGGCGATACCAATTACTCCATTACGCTGCCTGCGCCTGCCGGCCTTCTCAATGGTGGAAGGGTTATCTTCATGGATTCCTGTGCAACAATCGTTGGCAATGGTACCAAACCGCAGATCCTTTCCATTGCTCCTGCTATCCCTAACCCCTTCAACGGCACCACCCTCATCCAATATACAGTTCCTGCATCGCCAACGATGAATGCTGCATCGCCCACGATGAACGCTTCATCGCCAACGATTAACTCGACAACTGTGAGCAGCAGCGGGAATGCTTCCAACACGATGAACGCTTCATCGCCCACGATGAATGGTTCATCGCCCACGATGAACGTGAAGATGGAGCTCTTTAACGCACTCGGACAAAACGTCCGAACACTCGTCGATGCTGCACTCAGCCAGGGCACCTATCGTATCATCCTCGATGCTCATGGGTTGCAGCAGGGCACTTATTTCATCCGGCTTCAGGGTGGTGGGATGGTATGCTCTGAGCGCGTTATCCTTGCTAAGTGATCCTAACCCTTTATAGGCTTCTCAATTCCTATAAAGGGTTTATCCGTGCCGATGCACCAGCATTGATGCTTACCGGCATCGATGCTCACCGGCATCCTTTTAAGTGAAGAAGCACGGCTCCTTTCTTAGTGGGCACGCTTGCCTGCGATCGCGATGCCCGTCTCTTGCCTCATGCTCTGTTCGGGACTTGCGTTCATAGCCGACGATGAAGATTTCATAGCCGACGATGCAGACGTAAGCTGGATTAAAGCTGTGTACAATCCCAGCGGAAGCGGTTGACCGTTATCGCGTTTTCCATCGAATGTTACTGTTGCGGTTTGATAGACCGATACCGCATTTACCAGCGAGCGCACCATTCTTCCGCCCGCATCGAATATCTGCACCTGCATAGCCCATTGGCTGCTATTCCCAGTTTGGACCGTGAGTATGCTAAGATCTTGAAAGCCATCCCCATCCGGCGAAAATGGATTCGGTGAAAAGCTTGCGGTAAATAAGGTTCCGAGCGGAGGCGTTGTTGCTGTTGAAGATGTATCGACGGAGTTTTGCGCCAGTGGGGTAGCGCTATCCAGCGATGCCTGCCAGTTTTGTGGATCATTGCTCCCGCCGCGCGGGTTCTTGCGCTCCAGAGAAATTCCCACGAACGTCTTTTTAAGAATACTTTGCTGCCATGTTTTAAGATAGAGAACGGAATCAATTGTGGAAGAATCCAGAGCTTGAAAAACGACGGAGCTGGAATCTTTGCCAAGATCGAGCGAAGATGCGCCAACGGACGCTATGCTATTCCGCCCAGCCAACGCTGGGTAGATGGAGTAAATGGAATCGTTAGCGGTGACAATTCCGAATGAATCGGGTGCTATCAACAGTGGTGGGATCACATGCGTATATTCGCCCGGACGTGATTCTCCGGTGAGTAGCCGCGTCGAATCCATCGAAATCCACTTATCCGAAAGGTTATACAGCTCGATCCATTCACAACCGTTTGGCTGCGGATCGAACATGATCTCATTGATAACCAGGCTATCTTCCGGGATGAGTGGCGCAATACTAAACCGAAGCGTATCGTTCAAGGGATTCTCATCTAAAGAATCCAAAATATAGGCCGTTGCAGGAAATAGGCCATAGAGGTTTTGCGGAACATCGAAAAAAACCCGCATAGAGTCACGACTTGCAAGACCGGGTGATAATTGCTGAATGACTGGAGTGAACTGCACCTGCATCGCCGGCGATGAGACCGACGATGCTAAGCCTATTTGAAGACCAACCTCGGTGCGATGGATCGTATCAAGGCCCATGTTGACGATCGTAACCGTAGCAGACGTGTCGGATACGCTAACATCTGTCACTGCGAGATCATAGTTCCGTATGCGGACGGAATTTGGGCGAAGAATTGTCGAGCCGCTCGTATCCTTGCAGGTACTCCAATTCGAGGATTCGTAACCAATGACGTATGGATCGATGCGTTCGATCGAAAAGCCATCGGCCTTGATCCAGTTCCCTTCATAATAGGAACTGTCTATAAAATTCCCGGCTGGATCGTGGAGCGCAAGCGTCGAGCCACTATTGCTCAGATCAGGTAAGTTGATACGAACGATGCGCTGAATGTCCACCTTTCGAATGGCAGCCAGTTCAGTATCATTGCCGGAAATGACGATCAGAGAATCAGGAGGAACAACGGTATTTGTCGCTGGAATTGTAACGGACGGGTGTCCTTGCACGGAAAGAATCCACCCTGCTATATTGATCGTATCAAGGGTCGTGTTTAGCAGTTCGATCCATTCTGGCTCAGGGCTGACCGGAGCAAACATGACCTCGTTCAGAACTATATCAAGCGGGTGCCGAGCAATAATGACCGGTGTGGAGTCTGGCCCAGCAAGACTGTTGCGGACGCCGGGCGTTGCCCCTGTCGCTGCTTTGGATGTGCCCCAATTGCTTACGACAGTTGCCGATGTAAGCGCATTTCGCCTTTCGAGTGAACTGCCCGTCGAACCACCCCACGAAGGAAGGTAGGCTAAGCTATCAATTGTTTGAAGTGCTGCATTTCGAAGTATGACTTCTGAGCCGATATTGTCAAGATCCGGCAACGCGATTTGCGAGAGTTCCATCGCCGACGATGGAGCATAATTCCCGGGCCGGAGTGTGATTAATTCAAGCGAATCCTTGGTAATAACGAGGTAACCTCCAGCAGCTATCGTAATGTCAGGAAGAACTCCCGATTTGGAGGCCGTTGCAATTTCCCAATTGGTCAGGTCAATGGCAATACTATCTGTGTTGAAAAGTTCGATCCATTCTGGCTCAGGACTTTTAGGCGCATACATTATCTCGTTGATCACGACCCCATTTTGAGACCTGAGCTTGTCGGGCAGGATGAGCGCGAAAAGCGCGGCGGCTATAAAGATCCCCCGTGTGTCTCTAAAAAGTCTTCGATGCAACATAGGCTAATGGGACGATTAATAATATGAATACAATATACCTCCGAAAATCTATCGAAAGGCAAAAAAGGACAAATTAGCTCGCGCAGGAATAGGAACGGAGCGTATGCGGCAGTGTTAGAGCATCCATGAAGATAAGCGCAACAAACTCTACGCTGCCAGTGACGGCGCCTAAAGACCCCACGATGGCCATTAACGACCGCCCAAGGGCGTTAGGCAAGGTCTGCGTGGTTTCGTTAGGCTGTGAGAAGAACACGGTGGATTCCGAAGTGATCGCCGGTATGCTTACGCGGCGTGGCTTCATCGTCAGCGATGAGATCGTCGGCGATGAGATCGTCAGCGATGAGATCGTCAGCGATGAGATCACCCAGGAAACGGATGCATCACCGGCAGAGACGGTGATCATCAACACGTGCGGATTCATCGACCATGCAAAAAAAGAATCCATCAGCGCGATCTTAGAAGCTCTGGAACTGAAAAAAGCTGGCGTTGTAAAAAACGTCTATGTGGCTGGATGTCTATCGGAACGTTATCGCAGTGAGTTGGAGGCGGAGTTCAGCGCAAACGCTGGGCCCGTCGTGGATCGCTATTTCGGCACGCAGGACTTCGAACAAATACTCCAACAAGTAACGAGTGGACGAGTAACGAGTAACGAAGCATCGTCGGCGATGCATTGCGGTTCCCACGACTCGTTACTTTTGGAGCGGAAGCTTTCGACGCCGCACCATTATGCATACTTGAAGATCTCGGAAGGCTGTGACCATCCGTGTTCGTTTTGTGCTATCCCTATCATGCGCGGCAGCCATCGTTCGCGTAGCATCGAAGAGCTGGAATTCGAGGCCATGATGCTCGCATCAAACTCATCGCCGACGATTTCATCGCCGACGATGACCTCATCGCCGACGATGAGGGGCGTGAAAGAGATCGTTCTCATAGCGCAGGACTCCACCAACTATGGTCTCGACCTTTATGGCGAACGAAGTATCGCAAAGCTTGCTTCGAGATTGGCAAAAGTAAAGGGCGTCGAATGGATACGCCTGATGTACGCGTATCCGGCACAATTCCCACTCGATCTGCTGGATGTCATGGCGAGCGAGGAAAAGATCGTTCCGTATTTGGATATACCGGTACAGCATGCATCGACTGCTGTGTTGAAATCGATGCGCCGCGGCATTACCCGCCGGGCCACCGAAGAACTGATCGGCACAATTCGCGATCGCGTTCCTGGTATTGCTCTGCGCACGACGCTGATCACAGGCTATCCTGCAGAGGGCGATCGCGAATTTGAGGAACTGGAGGAATTCGTAGAGCAAATGCAGTTTGACCATCTCGGTGTTTTTACGTACAGTCAAGAGGATGGCACGACGGCGCATCCGCTGGGCGATCCGGTGCCGGCAGAGGAGAAGCGCCGTCGGCAAGCGCGTCTGTATGATATTCAGGCGGAGATATTTCTTGCGAAGAATCTCTTAAAGGTAGAATCTGCGACGAAGCTTGGTTCCATAGACAAAATATTGATCGAACGTAAAGACCTTGATGATCGCGGAGTCTATTACGGTCGCACCGCCACACAGGCGCCGGAAGTCGATGGCGAAGTTCGCGTAAGGTCTAACAGGGAGCTTGCGCTCGGAGAGATGATCGGAGCTCGCTTCACAGGCGTCGAGAACGATGAGCTATGTGCCGAAGCTGTGCTTATCTGAAGCGATGACCCGCAGGCTCCTCAGCATATTCCTTGCAGTTCTCTTTTTGTGCAATGCGGCATCTCTGATCGCACAAAGAAGAATGCCATCTGAATTCCGAAGCGAAGAATTGACAGCTAAAGTGCCGCGCGCAATGTTCGATCTGCTGGCGTTCAAAGGATCCAGTTTCGAAGACTCCGGAAAAACCTTCGATAGCACTCGAATGGATCTTTACATCGCTGTGCCCTATGCTTCATTAGAGTTTCTGTATGCGGTTGATAAGTATGTGGCAGATTATGCTGTGCGAATCACCATTCGCGATGGCGAACGCATTCTGATCGATCGATATGAATCGTATAATGTGCTCGAAACATTGGACGAGCATAAGGCGCGCGTTTCGCACGGAGCGTTCGCATCCTCATCTTCATCGCCCACGATGAATGCTTCATCGCCCGCGATGAAGTCGGCGATGCGAGCAGATGCGGAACAAATCTCATTTCAGATGTTGCCTGGAGGTGAATATCCGTCCAGAAAATTAGAAATGAGCCTCAACGTACACGATCTGTCATCGCGGCGCGATTTTGATACAACGGTCACCTTTATTTTAAGGAGCTTCCCGCCGAATACAACTTCTGTAAGCGATCTTCTGATCTATCGCGATCGAAAGGGTATGAGAATCATTCCGGCGATCGGTTCCGATGTGTCGGAATGGGCTGAAAGCGCCGGCGGCACTGAAATGGGCGGAGAAATAGTCGAGACTGGTGCCATCCAGGATGGAAGTATCAACCATGATGCGGGTTTGTTTGCGGAGTTGTATGATCTGCCTGCCGATTCAACACTTGGAGTGGTAGCTGAAATCATGCAGAAGGAACAACCGACCGATGAGGAAGCATCCAAGCAATCGATTGTGATCGAGAAATCTTCTTCAACGTTCAGAACCGTCCACGCCGGCTCGGTTGGCATGACGGCACCAACAATGATTCCTGAAATGCCGCTTCTGATCCCACTACGATTTGATGAACTTTGGCAGAGCCATTATACCGTACGCATGTATATCCTTCCCTCTGTTGCCGATACAACCCTGACCGATCCTGCGGCTCTCGATGGCCGAGCTATGCTCAAAGTGGATCGAAACATCCAGGCTCGCATTGCCAGAGGAATTCCGCAAACTGCAAAAGACCTCGATCAAGCAATTGAGCAATTGCGGTTTATCGC
This sequence comes from Ignavibacteriota bacterium, assembly GCA_963736195.1. GTDB lineage: Bacteria > Bacteroidota > Ignavibacteria > Palsa-1295 > Palsa-1295 > PALSA-1295. The sequence continues at coordinate 1,243,193 of CAVTNP010000004.1, read as the reverse complement.
TGATCCCACCGAGGAGGACTCACTTCTAGCTGCGCGTACCCCAAAACAGAAGCGTAGTGCGATCATCGCGTTTTGGAATCGAAAGTTCATGTCAGCAAACGGATCACAATCATCGGCGCAGGACGTAAATCGGCCAATGGAAGTATTCTACACGCGCGTCGCTTACGCAAATGCTCATTTCGGTTCCAGTTATCAACCTGGATGGAAGACTGACCGAGGCCGGGTGTATATTGCACTCGGCCAGCCGGACCTAATCGATAGCCATCCTATGGAAGCGATGCAAAAGCCCTATGAAATCTGGCAATACACCGGATTGAACGCACGCTACACCTTCGTGGATGAGTATATGCTTGGTGACTATCGCCTTCGTGGGCCGTTCCCATCTCAAGGAACATTTATCTTGGATCGGTAGCTGCTTGTTTATCGCTCCATAGGTTTTAATCGAAGACAACCATGCCGAACAAACTACTACTGCTCACACTGCCCATCCCAGCGATCTGCGACTCAACGGACGCTGCATCGCAGCTTGCTCGCCTTGTGCGCGCTCATGACCGTACGCTCAACAGTTCGAATCTCGTTCAGCTTCCGATGGTCGATGGTGGACGAGGAACCATTGACTTCCTTGTTTCAACCACGCTCGGTTCATTCCTCGAGGTTGAGGCGTCCGGAGCGAACGGGGAGAATGTAGTCGTTCCGCTTGGATTTGCAGGCGAGGATGGAAAACTCGCTGTGATCGAGATGGCTCGCCTTGCTGGAGTGGCGCGTCCCGGTGATCCCGGCACGACCGCTGGAATCGGACAGCTCATTCAGGATGCGTTAGACGAAGGAGCGTTTTCCATTCTACTTGGCCTTAAGGAACCAATTGCTTACGATGCCGGTCTCGGTGCGGCGGCGGCACTTGGTATTCGTTTCTTAAATTCGGAGAAGAACGAACTGGATTTCACTAAACCGGGGGTCGATCCGCTGGATGTTATGCATGTAGATGCTTCCGGCAGAAGCTTTTCTCTGCTTAGCTCAAGGATCTTTATTGCCCGAAGTGTTAATGATCCAGATGGCAAAGCAGAGCGCGCATCACCCACGGTGCCGGAAAGCTCTTTGCACCTCGATAGCCTGAAGCATCTTGAGGAGATCGTACAGCGCGATGTGGGTATTCGTCCATCCATAGCCGAACTGAGTTCCAGTGCCGTGGAGTTTGGACTTACCGCTTTGCTTGGAGCCGAGATCCATGATGGATGGTCACTTGTGTTAGAGGCCTCGAGAATAAAGGAGGCGATCGACCGAGGCGAGTTTTCAGGAATGATCGTTCTTACGCCCTCACGCGAAGCACTTGCAAACTCTGCAATGTCCGAGTTTATGGAATTTACACGGTCCAGGATAAAGCGGCGAGCGATCATCGTAACGGAAGGAAAATCCAACAGCCACTTGCCGACTAACGAAAATGGGACGGTTCAGGAATCATGTTTTTACTTATCGAATGTTCAAATCTTTCAGAGTCCGCTCACAGAAGGATCGAGCACGGAAGAGAAGCGTCGTGACATGCTCGCGCGTCTCGAAAAAGTCATTCCGTTAGCAGTCGAGTCTCTGCAAAGCGTACTTGCAACTGATCACACATCCACGAAGGGAACTCGTGGTTAACTTTAAGCATGTGCGGGCGCTTTCAGTTCTATCGATAGCGATCGTTATGACTGCTGGAAGCAATTGCGCAGCTCAAAGCGTTGAAGATTCAGGAACAGTACCGCTGATGCGAGCGGACCGCGATGCTCGCGGGACAATTCCATTCCCGTTCTCATTGTTAATTCCGAAGGGCATTCGTCTTGGTTATGACATGCGCGCGTATATCATAAGCGAGGAATTTGGTGCGTTCAATGGTCGTGTACAACCGGAAGAAGCCTTCGACGAGATCTATTTTGAGGCGCTTACCATCTCTCATGGAGAGATCGCGGATGCGATGCTCGCTGCTTCAGTTGGTTCATTTGAGCACGAATATATCCCCTTGGATCTACTCGGAGCTGAGGTCGATCTGCCGCTCACCAGCGAAGATCACAAGCACTTTCTTGTGCGCTTTTCGCATTTGCCAACCCACCTTTACCACATTGTTGAGGATGATCGTGACAAAATTCAGCACTTCTTTGCAAGTGGTTGGCTCAAATCGATCTTCGGCATGGATTGGCTCGTTCACCTGGCGGGAGAAGCCGTTGAGGAGGGCGAGAGTCTATTTGTTTTGGGCGATGCCCGCGATCCTCGAGATGTTCACGCGAATGGCGATGGCCTGCACTTTGAACTCCAGGCTGAGCGCAGTTCACAGGCATTACCCTCCGCTAGTCTTACGCCAAATCCCTGAATCGTGATCCGATCACACGACCGCCATACCCGATCTACTTCCTCAAGCGAAAGTCCTCGATCGTTGCGTGCTCCTTTTGATTGCTTATCCATTCCATAAGCAGTCGCTGCTCTCTTTCCTGGGTGATCTGCTTTACTATCGCTAGCTTTGCGTCTGCAAATTGCTTCTGGGTTGGAATACTTCGTCCCATCAGTTTTGCAATGTAATATCCATGCTCACCCTTGAGGATCGGGCTAACAGATCCAGGCTGTGCCGAAAACGCCCAGTTATTTACAACATACTCAGCGCTTGGCAATCCATTCACGGATTCTGTTGGTCCCATTAACACGGTCACAGGGGTTAGAGATGGGTCAGATAAGGTTGTTGCCGGGGCAGAAAGATCGCCGGAGGAAGCAACAATAGTTTGCACTTGCTGAGCACGCGGTGCGAGCGATGCAACAGCCTTTTGGAGCGCAAGACTCTGGCCAATTTGCTGTTTAACCTCCGCGAAAGGTTTCGGGCCGGCCGGAACGATATCCGTAAGTTGTGCAACGATAATTGCACCTGTCTTCACGAGCCGGAAGGGCTGCGAGATATCTCCCTTAGATGCGTTGAAGATCCAATCTACAAAAAGATGACTTCCAAAAACCGGCGAGCTTTTACGGGTGGCAGGAGGGGCATCCGTGATGACATGATCGCCAGAAGAAGTAGCGGTCTGGTCAAAGCCATTTTTCTGTGCCTGTTCTCGAAAGATGTTGGCCATCTGAGATTCGAGATCGAGCGTTTGATGGCTCGGCTTAACCTGCAAGGGAACACCCACGACGGCCCAAGCCTTTCGTGCACTACGCACTAACTGCGCAATATCGTACCCTCGCGGCGATTCAAACGGTCCCAGCAAATCACCGGGCTTTGCAGTTCGAATTCCCTCCTGCATATAAGGAGCATACAGGGTCAGGTGCTGCCAACCCATATCACCACCTTTGTTCGATGTTCGGGGATCTGTCGAGCGGGTACGAGCGATTTCTGCGAAGTTGGCTCCTGCTCTAAGCTGTCCAAGAATTTGGTCTGCAACGGCCCGCAGGCTATCCTTCTCTTGCTGGGTGGGAGTGATCACGGATTGCGGATATTCGACGGTAAGATGTCGAGCGCGGAACAACGTGTCTCCTAATGTATCGAATACCTGAAGCACTCGGAGCGCCGTTATTTTTCCGCTCACATTCGCGACCGCAACATAACCCGCCTTGGCCGACATTAAGGATGTGTCGTCAGCTAATTCCATCATAGTGATGACATGTCGTGGCGCAAACGGCTGGTCGCTATAATCCTGACAGAGTTCTCTTGCCACTGTATCGATCTTGTCCATGGGGGCTTCCGCCAGGCGCGACTTCAGAGTATTTGCTGTCTCCATGACCAATGCTGTGTCGCGAGCGTTCGGTATGAGAGGGAATCGGACAAACTTGAACCTACGCAACTCCGGCTGAGGGTACAACCACGAATGCGTGTCATAATAGGATTGAATTTCCTGATCGGATACACTACCACCCATTTGAGGGTTCTGCTGCGGAAGGATCTTGATGACCTGCACGATCGCTTTGGCGCTATCGGACATGTATCGGAGGAATGCTTCGGTATCGGTAACTCGAACGGTGGCGGCCATGGATTGCTGCCATTTCATTTGACGAATTTGATCTCGTGCATTTTCTTCCATGACGCGCACGATGGAATCGTTGTGAGGATCTCGAAGCTCTTTAAAATACAGTTGCTGATCGAAATGCCCGGTCGAGTCTGTCAGCGCTTTTTTGATGTCAGCTGGAGGGCTATTAAACAGCATGTCGCGAACTTCATCGTTGGTGACCATGATGCCCATCTTGTCCGCGCTTTGCAACATGATCGCATTGGAAACGCATTGATCCCACGCGTTATCCTCTGCTTCTGCTTCTGATTTCTCGGACAAAGTTTCCAGCGAGTCCTTATCTTTCGCTTTCATTTCAGAGGTTATCGCATCCAGGGATTTGTTGTAATCCTTCTGCGTGATCGGGTAACCGTTGACAGTCCCGAGGACCCCGGTTTCGCCTTTAGGAGAAAAAATAGTCCCCTGGCCGCCCCATTGGAAGATGATCATGATCAGGAAGATGCCGGCGAGCACGGCAAAAACCACCGGCATCGAATCGCGCATCTTAGTCATTACTGGCATAGAATCAAACTTTCTGTCGTAATTAAAATATGAACCGAATATCGAGTAAACAGGAGCGGACAACAGCAACCACCGTGGAAAAAGTGCGGCAATCCTCAGGAGTTTATCGAATTATTCCATCTCCGTTGCAAGGATGCTCAATCCATCCGCTTTTTCCGAGAGAAATGGCATCTATTTCATTTGGAAATAGGGTCGGTCGAACTTTGTCTCGGCGGATGTAGTTTCGGTTTTTGGGGTATCTGGCTTAGGGCTGTTAAGCTTAGCTGCATCAGGCTTAGCTGCATCAGGCTTAGAAGCATCAGACTTGGTTTGAGACTTGCCTTCCGTTTCCCTGCCACCAGAGGACTTTTTGGAGTAGTCGGTTACGTACCATCCCTCACCTTTGTAGATGACGCCCGCGCCACCGGAGACCACGCGCTCCAGCCCGTCCTTGCCACAATGGGCGCATTTAAGGAGTGGGGCATCCGACATGCGTTGGAATGCGTCAGATACTTGATGGCAGAACTTGCAGCGGTATTCGTAGGTCGGCATGTTCGATGGCAATAGTAGGAGATAAAAACAGCGGTAGTGGCAAGGGTGGTTATGTGTCGTGCGATCTTTAATCCATGTCTTTCAATTGGAAGGCTTCCGAACGATGATCACTTTGGTCTCACCATTCCCTCCGGCTTGTGGAGAGGTTGCACTGACGAGATACATGCCGCTGGGAACCTGACGCCCCAGCGCATCGCGACCATTCCAGAGCACGGTGGAACCAAGGGCTGTGCCATCGATAGTATTGATGAGTTTCCCCGCGAGCGAGAAAATTTGTACGGTCGATCCGGCCACCAAGCCATCGATAGACACCATCGGGCTTTGCTCAGCCGTTTGGACGACAGGATTAGGATATACGCGAATGTGGGTATAGTCAGGCTGCCCCTGCTTAAAAATGGTGCTGAATCGGGAGATACCCGAGGCAGTGCCGGCGTAGGCTTCCCCACGAATGGGGTCGATTGCCAGTGCAACAACTTTGTCGTCGATCAGTGGGGAATTCTCTGCAGTAAAATGCGCGATGCTGTCGGAGCCATCGGGGGAGACTACGAAGATACCATTTTCGGTTCCCACCCATTTATTGCCGACCCCATCGACCACCATGGTATGCACCACCTGATTTGCCGTAAATTGTACGCTGCGAATGGAAGTTGGATTTACGCCTTGAGCGATCCATTCAGGATCGGATACGATCTCAACGCCGCCTTCGGTTCCGCACCAAATGCCATCATCCTGATCGGTGAGAACGGCATTCACGATCTGGGTTCCATCCACGGCAGGCCCGAGCGTCCCGCTGGAACCGCCCTGGAGATTTCCGGCGGCGCCTGTGGTAGTGTCGTACCAATACAAACCATTCGATGCGGGTTGTTGGTGTTCCTCATTGCCCACCCAATAATTGCCGTTAAAATCCTGAGTTACGCAACCCCAGGGTTCCGCACCAGTATTGCCAAGCCTGTAGAAGTTGAAATGGCTCCCGTCGCTTGAAATGCAAAGGCCCTGACCGCTCGCAGCCCAATCGGTTACTACAAAATTTCCGGCAGCATCCAACATCATTCCGCTTGTTACGCTGCTGCTACCCGGCCCACTGAAGTTTGGAATTTGGGTGCCATCAAAACCGGTCCAGACCGGCTGGCTCGAACTCGAACCAAGCGAGTCCACTTTGTAGAGTGGGCCAAGAAACGTCGAAAGCCAGGTTACATGACGGATCGAATCATACAATACTTTATAGTAGGAACTCGACGGTGTAGTGCCGACTCCACTTTGATAGTCTTGCCACACATCAGTGGCTGGTTGGAACACATCGAAACCTGCACTGAAATTTGTAACGTAAAGCTGGTCGGTGGCCGTAGCGAAATGCAGGAAAACGGTGCTATTGATGATAGGGCCCGGCGGGTAAATATTATTTCGAACCGATTGATCCACCGAAAACGAGAGACCATTAGCAAGGGAACCAGTAATAATGCCGTTATTCGAGCAGAAGGCAATTGCCGACACCGTCTCACCGGCAACCGGATTGATCAAACCAGTTGAAAGATGGATCATATCCTGTGTGGAATATACGTTCCCGGCAGTATCCAAGAGATACAGCGAGTCATTAGCCACCAACATGCGGCTCACACCAAGCGAATTCTGAAGTGGAACTCTCACAAGGGAATCGATGCCGGGCACGATCGCAAAGAGGCCATTGAGCGCACCGGCGTATATCTTGCCGTTAAAATTCGCAATCGCACGCACGGATCCGCCGGTATCGGGAAGGAAAGTCCAGCTTGTGCTGGCATGGAGATCCGAGGAGTTCCGTGCCCAGACAATTCCCTCATGCATTGCAGCATACACAAAGGTGCCATCGTCGATGACTTGCCGCACACTATCCTGCTGCGGTAGCGATGCAAGCTGGGTCGCGGTGTAGCCGAAGACTCCTTTTTGTGGAAGATAAACGGTAATGCCATAAGCCGTCGCAAGATACACAGTGTCGCGGAAAATAGTAATACCGTCGATCGATGCATTGGAATAATTCTGATCCTTGATGTCACTCAAACGGTGAATCGTCCCGCTTGCGGTGTCATAAATATCGAATCCGCCACCACCCTCGCCAAAATAGATATTACCATGGGTGTCTGCTGCAACGGAGGTAACATCATTCTCGGTCAGTCCCTCAGTGGTGTGAAGCGCAAGTGGCGCCGCCTGCGCATTGTGCAGATCTGCACGGAATACTCCGCCGCCGGTCGCTGCCCACACATAGTTCGAATCGGCACTGATCGCAATATCTGCCACAGCGCGCATGGAAGTGTAGGTCTGCCACTGACCTGGCTTCAGCGTCTGCGACCGACCCGACGGTGGCACGATGAGAAGGAGTGTAAGAACGTATGCTAATAAAATGCGCATCTGAAAAGTATCATAAATAGGCGGAGTTCCCAATCTCCGCCGAACGGAGAAGATTTGTGGTTTCGACCGCGGCGAGCGCTGCCTGACTGCCGGCGTTATCCTCGTCCGGGCCTGACCGCGCGACTGCTTGAGCGAGGTCATACGTGGTCAGAATCCCGCAAGTTACGGGTATTTCGTAGTCCCTGGAAATTGCAGCGATGCCATCGAGGGCGAGCCTGCTAACATGCTCAAAATGGGCTGTTTCACCCTTGATCACACAGCCTATTGCGACCACAGCATCCATCCCCATTGCGGCCATTCGTTCAGCGGCAATCGGAATTTCCAGCGCGCCGGGTACTTCGAGGATGGTTATTTGATCGGTGGGCACGCCACATGCGATAAGGCCACGTAAAGCGCCATTTAGCAGATTGTTCGTGATCTCTTCGTTCCAACGGCTCACGACGATGCCCACACGTAGTTCGCGGCCATCCAGCACACCCTTTATTCGATTGAAAGTTTCCAATGAGTTCCTGATCCCTGAAAATATAGTTAAGTGATTCTCAAAATCGTCATTGCGAGGTATCCAAGATGGACGGTGAAGCAATCTCATAAATGCAAACGCAATCTCAATGGATTGCTTCGTCGAATGACATTCTGTTGAACAGCCAGAATGACTACTCGGCTCCGTGCTAAAAAGGTCGATTTTAAGATTGTAAGCTCTGAGCTTCCATGTGGTGGATCGCTGCCTGCGGGAAATTCGAAGCAAAATGCTCATCGCTGGTGCCGATCAGAACCGTCATGCCACGCAGATTTTCATGAAGCAATAGTTGAGCGATCTCTTGCGAATCTTTCAAATCCAAATGTGCGGCCGGCTCATCGGCGAGCAATACAAGCGGTTCCCGAACGACAGCACGCGCTATCGCAACCCGCTGGCGTTCGCTTCTCGAAAGCGAAGCCGGCTTTCGAGTCCGTGCCGATTGCAATCCGAACCGTTCGATCACTGCCTCGATTTGCGCATGACGCCGTGCCGCATTCATCCCATCGATCTCCAGAGGTAATGCGATTTGCTCCTCGACCGTTCGGGTCTCAAGCGGCGGTTCATCCTGCGAGATCACCCCAACAGACCGTCGAAATTTTGCGAGCTTGTTACGCTTAAGCAAGGTTACATCCTCGCCGCCAACGATCACTTCACCACGCTCTGGGTTTATCTCGCCGGACAAAAGCTTGAAGATCGTCGTTTTTCCTGAGCCACCGGAACCAAGCAGTACACGCAAACTTCCCTTTTCGACGCGAAGCGCGAAACCATCCAGAATACGGAGTTCCCCGTTCCGCACGAGAATATCGGAGAGCATAATAACGTCCGTCATGGATTAAACTGGGCAGTCATGGATCAATAAAACGCATTTTTATGATGACGAATATCCACTTTCTTTCCAAAAATATCAACGGCCACCACATCGAATCGGCAGACGGCTTCCTGAATGGCATTCACGTAATAATACGCTCGGGCAACACGCTTTAACTGCGCTTGCTTCCGAAAATCTACAGAAGCTTCCGGCGTGCCATGGCTATGATCCTGACGTGCCTTCACTTCGACGAAAACCAAGCATTCGCCATCGTAGGCAACAATATCGATCTCGCCTACTTTACCGAACCGGAAATTTCTCTTCACGATGCGGTAGCCCAGCGAAGCCACAAGCTTCGCAGCATGCTCCTCGCCAAGCTTCGCAAGCTCGATACGCGATAGCCGCACCACCGATGATCCCTTCGGCTGGCGAATATCATCCGCATTTCCATCCATCTCGAATGACATTTGGAGATAACGCGCCGCAGGCAGTGCTTCGTTCGGAAGGGGATAATGTCTGAACCATGATGCGGCACTAACCAACCCATGTAAGGGTTGAGATTCTATGTTTAGAGAAGTAGAAACCATCATTCAGGAAGGATTGCAGTTACCTCCCGAAGAACGGTTGCAAATTGCTGAGAGGTTATACGAAAGTGTGCCCGGAGATGAAATTATGCGCTCATGGTTGGGTGAGGCTGAGCGCCGGAAGGCCGCCTGGGACTCTGGATCTGTTGAGGGTATCGATGGAAATGAAGTGATTCGTGGCCTCCGCGAGCGAGCGAATCAGTGAAGCTCCGGGTCGATCCTGAAGCATTGCGGGAATTGCTGGAGGCCGAAGCGTACACAACGCTAGAATTCGGCGAGGGCGTCGCCAACGAATTCCGTCTTTCCGTCGCTGCGGCGCTCGAAGAAATCACCGAGTTCCCGGAGCGATTTGCAAAGGCTGAAAAGAACATTCGATCGAAGGTTCTTGCCCCATATCCCTTCGTCCTTATTTACGAATGCATTGGCGATACTGTGAGGGTATATGCCTTTGCTCATGCCAAACGGAAGCCAGGGTACTGGCGCAAGCGAACGTAGGCTGCATCCTCTCGATCAACGCATCAACACCACCGGCAGCGTTTGCACAGTGGATGAGCGATCATCCATCTGCCCATTCATGCGGACGAGGCACTCATACGCCCCATCGGGCAAGCCTGTGGGCTTGCCCCACATAAAGCTGTGCTCACCCGCACCCAACTCCCCCGAAAACAGCCGCGCAACCTCCACGCCAAGCATATTCACGATGGATACCTCCGCATACCCGGCAGCTTGCGAGGTGAAGGTGATTTCAGTGGATTGAGAGAAGGGATTGGGGTAGGAACGAATGGCCGGATTGTTCGTCGGAGTTTGGGCCACTGAACTGATTCCTAATTCAGACAAGGGACTGCGGAGAACGCCTGCACCAAGCGTCCCGGCAAAGAGATTAGTTTTGCTTGCCACAAGTGCATATACATATTCATTTATGAGACCACTATCGAATGGTGTCCAGGTCGAACCGCTGTCAGTAGAATGGAAAATGCCCTCGGCGTTAGTTCCAACAAAGAGATTAGATCCAACCACACTGAGGGTGACCACCCCAAGATAAGTCAATCCGCTGTCAACGCTCTCCCAATGCACGCCGCTGTCGCTGGAGCGGCAAACTCCGTTTCCTCCGGCGAATACATATCTGCCGAGAGCAGATAGGGAGTATATATTATTATCAACCAGTGCGGTACTAAATTGCACCCAACTTGCGCCGTTATTGCTCGAACGGAAGACTCCCGGTGTGCTACCGCCGGTATAGAAGTCAGTGCTGTAGGTACCTGCAAACAGATATGGCCCATAGATAGCAAGACAGTATACTGTGTCGTCGGTCAATCCACTATTAACTTGCGCCCAAGTATTGCCATCGTCGGAGGAACGAAAGACACCTCCACCATCAGTTCCCGCAAAGACAAAGGAGTCATTAACAGCAAGAGAATAAACTCGAAGTTCAGGCAAGCCTTTTTCGCGTGCAACCCATATTGAACCGTTGTCCGAGGAAGCGAAGACGCCAACGTCAGTAGCCGCGAAGATAGTCGCGCCACGCGCTGCAAAAGCATCTACAAATCCTCTCGTCAAGCCGCTATCCACCTCGGCCCAAGTTTCACCATCATCTGAAGAACGAAAAACTCCATGATATTCAGTACCCGCAAAAAGGAAAGTGTCAGTCTGGACAAGAGCAAGAACATCAGCATTTGCCATATTCTTATTGCTTTCGGTCCAGGTAGCACCGCTGTCAATGGATCGAAAGACTCCATTATATTCGGATCCGGCAAACAGATTTGAACCAATCTGGCCAAAGTCAACAATATAATGGTCTGGCAAACCACTCGTATCCGGATACCAATTTACACCATTATTTGTTGATCGGTAAATCCCCGTGCCCACGGAGCTTGCGAAAAGCGTTGTCCCAAATGCGGCGATTGCTTGGATCGTGAGTGACCTTAAATTGGGGGATATCGAACCATTCCAAACTTGGATCCAGCTTGAACCACTGTCCGTTGAGCGATATATGCCAGAAATTTCAGATTGACTGCCTGACGGAGAAGTCCCTGTAAACAGGCTCGTGCCGCTCACGGCAATCGTGTAATATGGGGGATATGTCCCAGAGCCGTGACTCCAAGTTGTACCATTGTCCGAGGAACGGAGGATACCGTCCTCTTCCGTTGCGGCGAATATATATGAGCCTAGATTAGCAAGTGCCTCAATACGCTCATAATCAAATCCAGTATTCAATGCTATCCAGCTCATGCCGTTATCGGAGGAGCGAAAGATACCGTTGCCGAAAGTCGCTGCAAAGAGATACTGCCCGTTAACCGCAAATGAATAAATAGGCGACCCCAATCCCATCGGACAGGCGGTCCAGCTTGCTCCAGTGTCACTAGAACGGGAGACGATCCCATCATTCGACCCCTCGAATAGATAATTCCCACTCATTATAAGCGCTGCTCCAAGTCCCTTTGCCAAGCCATTATTAATTGCCTTCCACGTTATCCCTGAATCAGTGGAACGGAAAACACCACCGCCGTAAGTTCCTGCAAAGAGATTCGTACCGCTCGAAACAAAACAACCCACACTTCCCATCGAAGGCCCATTCGTTTGCACCCACTGCGCACGCAGAACACACGGCGGCATCACCGCGAGCGCGGCGAAGAGGGTGAGTACAAGAAGCCGTTTCGGGAACATGGCGATATGCTATGGAAAGCCGCGCGGGAAGGTAAAAGTGCCCGCTACCCGGACTGAGATTCATGAGATGCGTTCACTGAATTACTCCCCCTCCTCAAGAAGGAGGGGGCAGGGGGGGTCCTGAATTAACCGCAATCGCAATTTCATCCAAATGCACCCAACCACCCCCCAACCCCCGCCTTGGAAAGGCGGGGGGATTCAGTGAACTCGATATTATTGAGGGATTTATGCGATTGGCTCTTGCTGTGCCAGATGTATGCTAATCCACCGCGACGGGCATTTCAGCCAGACCGTGCAAGAAGAAGCGTATTTTTGCAGAATAATGCTGCGCACTCTTTTTCTTGCATCGCAATCGCCACGTCGGGCTTCGCTCGTGAAGCTGCTTGGGGTAAAGCGGATTAACATTCGTCCGGCGAACCTGCATGAGGTGATGGATCCTGCGCAGGGACCTGCAGAAAATGTCGAGCGGCTGGCGAGGCATAAAGCACAGAGCGTTGCCGAGCAGTTGAGCGTGGCCGAGCAGTTGAGCGTGGCAGAGCAGTTGAGCGTTTCAGAGGAATTAAGCGGCGCGCCAGGAATAGTGCTTGGCGCTGATACAACGGTTTGGATCGCTGGCACGATGCTCGAAAAGCCAGTCGATGCGGAGGATGCCGAGCGCATGCTGCTTGCGTTAAGCGGCAGGACGCATACGGTCTATACCGGAGTCGCTTTATATGACATCCAAACGAAGCAGGAACTCTCCTTTGTCGAAGCAACGGACGTGACCTTTCGCAAACTTGAAATAAACGAAATTCAGGACTATATCGCAACAGGTTCACCGATGGATAAAGCAGGCGCGTATGGCATTCAGGAAGATTTCGGCGCGGTGTTCGTCGAGCGCATCGATGGCGATTATTATAATGTAGTAGGTTTGCCACTGTGCAGTTTGTACCTGGCGTTGAAATCATTCGCGCCGGATCTATTCTTTCACCCCATCCTAAAGAGGGAGGGGGAAGGGGGTGGCAATGTCTATCACACCTAACCACCCTCCTTCCCCCTCCTTCTTTAGGAGGGGGAGCGTCGAAACCTGGTTGCTGCTTGCGCCGTGGGTTATTACGCTGGTGCTATTCTGGGGGTATCCGCTGATCTATGCGCTGTATCTTTCTTTCACGAAGTATTACACGCTGACGAATCGAACAGTGTGGATCGGGTTCGGGAACTACATAAAATTGGCGCACGATCCCATCTTTTGGCAGGCATTGTTGAATACCGGAATATTTGTGATCGGGACAATTCCGTTTACGATGATCTTTGCGCTATTGTTTGCAGCTCTATTAGTACGGGTCGAGCGATTCCAACATTTTTACCGATCCGCACTTTTTTTACCGAGCGTTACGTCCCTTGTGGTTATTGCGCTCATTTTCACGAATTTGTATGGCTCCGGCGGCTATATTAATTCTCTGTTAACGATGGCGGGTTTTGGAGCGCCTGCGCGCGGCTGGCTGTTGGAGCCGGGGCTTGCGTTGCCAGCGATCATGGCGATGGATATCTGGATCTCGATCGGATATTACGCCGTGCTGTTTCTTGCTGCGATGCAAGGAGTATCGAAAGATTATTACGAAGTCGCAGAACTCGAAGGAACACCGAAGTGGAAACAGTTTTTTACGGTAACGCTTCCACTCATCCGGCCTACGCTGCTGTTTGCGCTGGTACTGAACACGATCAAAAGCTTCCAGGTGTTTACAGAAATATATGTGATGACGCGCGGCGGTCCGCTGGGACGCACGACTACGCTCGTCTATCAGGTCTATTCTAACGCATTTGAATCTGCGGATACTATGGGCTATGCCTGCGCAGTGGCGTATGTGCTGTTTTTTATCATTGCGGTGTTCTCGATAGCTGAAAATAAAATTTTACGTAACGCATAATCCAATCATCGTATGGCAATCACCCCCGTTGCAACTCGCGCTCCGCGTATCCCTGTGCCGCAGGTCGTGCCGCCGCCTCCTGGGAAGGATCTGATCGAACTTCGCGATATTGGCATGACGTTTACAACGCCGAACGGTAAGCCACTGCCCGTCCTGGAACATATCAATCTCAATGTGGCAGAGAATGAGTTCCTTTGTATTTTAGGTGCGTCCGGTTCGGGAAAATCGACGATCCTTCGCATTATGACCGGGCTGCTAAAGCCAACGATAGGAACGGTATCCGTCGGAGGCAAGCCCTTGAGAGGGAATAATCCCTATACGGCCATCGTATTCCAGTCCTTCGCATTGCTGCCATGGTTGACGGTGGAAGAAAATATCAGTTTAGGGCTCGATGCGCTTCATGCGCCCCACGAACAGATCGCTGAAAAGGCGAAGCACGCCATCGATCAGGTTGGACTCGAAGGCTTCGAGGAAGCCTACCCAAAAGAGCTATCGGGTGGAATGAAGCAGCGCGTGGGTATCGCGCGGGCGCTCGTCGTCGAGCCCCTCATTCTCTGCATGGACGAGCCCTTTAGCGCGCTCGATGCTTTGACTGCGGAAAATTTACGTTCCGAAGTCCTCGATCTGTTCCACGCCAATGCCGGAACCACAGATGACTTATTGTCATCGAATGATCGATCATCCGCATTAAGTTCCGTAGTGATGGTCACCCATTCCATCGATGAGGCGGTAGAAATGGCTTCGCGCATTATTGTGCTGGATGCGCACCCGGGGCGCATCAAAGCGGAGTTTGCCAATCCGATGCCGTATCCGCGCAATCCGCGCTCGCAAGAGTATCTCGATCTTTCGAGCCGCATCCATGCGCTGATCACGAACGCAGTCCTGCCATTTACTGAGGAAACCAAGGCAGTTTCAAAAACGGAAATTCTTCCCGCAGCAAATATCGAGGAAATTTTGGGATTGCTGGGGATCCTTGCAGCGGAGGGCCGGCTCGGCGCCGGCGATCTTGCCGAGGCCGCAAGCCGGCGATTCGATGAGACGCTCCAAATTATTAAAGCGGCGGAGCTGCTGTCGTTGGTCGAATCTCCCGGGCAGGATGTGGTTATCACCCCGCTCGGAAAGGAGATCGTCGAGGCAGATGTCAACGAGCAAAAGATTCTGCTCAATAACCAGCTTCGCGGCCTCCGGACGTTCCAACTTCTGCTCGATACGCTGCGGCAAAATGATGGCGAAGTACCTTACGAAGTTCTCATCGAAGATTTTGCCACCCGAATGCCCTACGAGGAGCCAGCGCAACTACTCGATACCGTAATTGATTGGGGCCGGTTCGCTGAGCTTATTGGTTACCGCTCCAAGGATGACGTCGTCTATCTCGATACCGGCGAGGCGCCCAAGGAGTAAGATATTGAGTCAGGGATATTCTGATTAAGTCCTGGATCCCCTCCTTCGAGGGGATGACAAACGTAGGAATCCTTGCGCTAACTGCCCAAACGTACATGCGTGTCTTTCTCGCAAAGACGCATGATCGGTCATACGCTGGGAATCCATGTTCAGGACTACATTAGAATTTCATTAACTAACATGTCCCCCGCCTATGCAGGGGTATTTCAGGGTAGCCACTATTGAGTTTTACATGGATGAGCACAAAACTTTCGTATTTTTGAAGGCAAGTTTTCGCATCAAAAGGATTCATTATGAAAAGATCAACCTCCGTCATCATTGTTTTTGTGATATTTTTGGCGCTTGCTGCATCATCGCAAGCCCAAACTACCGTTATGCGCCCCGCTGTGGCGTTCGTGAAAGCCGCGCGGGACTCGTTGTTTATCCAGCAGTTGGAGGCTGACTCGCCGGTGCAAGCGTTTGATCTCGCTGCAATCGTCACTCAAGTCACCGGCAAAACGTTCGTCGTCGATTCCGTTCGGCAGCTTGCCGTTATTGGCATGGACACTTTGGCTAGCCGTCTGATCATCGCTGCAACGGTATACTACATCGATCCCACAAGTAGTACATTTACGAAGTTTCAGGGACTGCTTGCCATACCCTGGCCGCTTACGCTGGCTAACTTCGAAAAGGATACTGTCGCATTTTTACTGTCCTTTCCTGTCACAGGGATATTTCGTCCTGCAGGGGTGCTTTCTGCAGATGGAAAACAATGGTGGGTTACCTTTTCGACCGCATCGACAGGGACGGAACCGCTTACATTCTATCATGGGAATTGCGATGGTTCTGGCACGATCGATTCGACGACGTTCCAATTCGAGTTGGAGTCTGGTTTCCAAATGTCCAACATTGCACTGGATACCAAGAACAATACGATGCTTGCAACGGCCTATACCGGGGTGAATTCGACGGACCCAAAGACGGATGCCCTCGTCTATTTCTTTGCGTGGGACGGCAAAAGCGCAGATCAGGTCGAGGGCACGGAATTTCACAGCCAACTGAATAATTTGGCAGCCTCACCCAGCAGTGAATACACCGATAGCCTTTACGGCTTCACGGTCATCCCCAACAATGACGGGAAAAACGCACTCATTGGGCTGACCCCCGCAGGTCAGAACAATTCAATCTATCTCTATCAAGACCCTTATTTCTCCGCCAACTTCGATCTTTCCAACCAAACTCTGGAAATTCCGCGATCGATCATTCCATCGGACATGAATTTTTTTGCCGGTCAGGACTGTGGTCCCTATCAAGAGAACATTCAGGGTCCGCTTGTATCCCAATGCGGCAATGCGGGCGATGTATTCGTGAATTCGGTTGGCGGAGATTCCGTGCTTTTTGTCACGCATGAGACTTCGGACGAATGCAGCCAGCGCGACAGCCTCTCTGGGATCTGGATGTACGATTACGCCACGGGCGGACAGAGTGCAACGCTCATCTATAATGATCCGCACGCGCAGGAACTTCAGCCGGTGTGGGTGTACATGCCATACACCATTCCCGTCGTGCCGCATTATGGCGGCATTGCATGGCAGAATGTAACCACCACCAATTTTGGCACATTGGATACTGGAAAGAGTGCAACGTTAGCCTTCACCGTCAGCGATACATCGCAGACCACAGCTGTGGTCATCGATTCGGCGAATATTACGGGAGCGAACGCGTCGGAATTTGCAATAACGAGTGGATCGGCAGCAACGACATTGCAACCGAATGGCACAGAACAGATCAGCGTCAAATTTACTCCGATTGCACCTCCGGCGGGAACAAAAAGTGCAACGCTTACTGTGTATTTCACGGGACAAAATCCTAATATGTCCATCACACAATCACTGAGCGGAACTGTTAATATTCCTACCGGCGGTGTGAGTGAAGATCCCGCGCTTGTTGCTGCTCTCTCGATCTCGCCAAATCCATTTTCCTCGAACACCGCGATCCAGCTTACTTCTCCGGATGCCGGCGCGCTCGGAATTGTGGTGCATGATGCCCTCGGCAGAAAGGTCTATACTTCGGAACTTCGAGAGACCGGCGCGGGGCAGACACAATCGTTTTCGTTCGATGCACAATCGCTCGGGCTTTCCGGCGGCGTCTATTATGTGACGGCGTTCCTCGGTGAGCGTCAGGCTTCGCGTGCGGTGGTCTTTATCAGGTAATATAAAGAACGTAGGGGCGAATGGCATTCGCCCTTGGTGCAGAGATAGGATGGGCGAACGGCATGTGCTCGTGATGCTGAGAAAGAATGGGCGAATGGCATGTGCCCGTGGTGCTGAGAAAGAATGGGCGAATGACATTCGCCCCTACGATCACGTTTACGTTCTCCACTGAATATCGCGCACCAGGCCGGCGCCACACACTTTCGCGATCTTCTCCAGGATCGATGCTTTTTGCATCGTTAATTCGTATCGCCAAACCTGGTTCTTCACGCGCACGGTAAGAATTCCCTTATCGAGCTTTTCCGCTTCGGTTGCGCTGGCTATTTTTTCGCCAACGATGTGCGGCCAATCCGTAATCACAGAATAGGTGCGTGCTTTCTTTTCCAGTCCATATTCTTTCAGGACTTCGGAAATAACGTTTTGGAGCGATTGAGGTTGAGGCATCGGATAAATAACAACAGCAAGTCTAACGTCAACCAACCATACCGCGTTCGATGGAAAGAATGCGTTGATCTGGAGATTTTTGTCCGAGCATCGCAGCGAACCGCTCGCGTTCAGTAGATGTAATAAACGTCTGCCCAAGTTCACCGGATGAAGCAAGTTCCAGAACAGTGCGCGCGCGGTCGTGATCGAGCTCGCTGAAGACATCGTCGAAGAGGAGCATCGGCGTTTCGCCAGCCGCATCTTTCAAATATTCGAACTCGGCAAGCTTCATCGCGACAAGCAGCGTTTTGTGCTGGCCCTGTGACGCATACAACCGCGCTTCCTGACCCGGATTGATGTAACACATTAGTTCATCGCGATGTGGACCGAAGAGCGTAGTGCCTCGGCGAATTTCTTCACTTTCGCAGCGTACTGCTTGTCCCGATAAAAATCCCCTCTCTCCCAGCAGGGAAAGGGGGTTAGGGGGAGAGGAGGTGTCGCCCAATCCCATGGGTAAATACTCGAGCGATGGCTCTTCGCGGCTTTGCGACAGTACGCGGTAAGCGTTCAGCAATCTTGGACGGAACTCCATGGTAAACTTGGCGCGCCGCTCCATGATCCGTTCCCCGTGCTTAATGACTAGTTCCGTCCACGGTGCAAGAAACGCTTGCACAGCAGCTAACGGCTTTCGCTTTTGGCGCGCATCGGCAAGGATAGCATTGCGCTGCTTCAGTGCGCGCCGATACTCAAGTTCATCTTCCAGATAGGAGCGGCTTGCTTGTGAGAGTACCATATTTAGGAACCTTCGCCGCTCAGCAGGCGGTCCGCCGGTGATGATCTTCTCATCGGGAGTAAGCACCACAACGGGTGCTCGGCCTACAAGATCGAGGGAGGAACGAATGCGCTCGCTATTCGCGACGATCGTTTTTTTCATCCGCGGCATACTTTCGATCTGAACCGAAACATGGTATGCCACTCCAAGATCGCTCATGAACTTCACGTTGGCGTCGAGCGTATGCTCACCCTGGCGGATGAGCACGGCATCCGTAGTCGAGGTAAAGCTTTTGGTTAACGTAGCAAGTGAGAGCGCTTCGAGAATGGAGGTCTTCCCTGCCCCATTCGGGCCGACAAACACATTGATCTTCGGCGCAAGATCAGGGACAAGCGTGTCAACATGATTGCGAACATTGCGAAGATGAATAGACTCGGCGCGCATATTAATCCAGAACCACGATTACGCGGATCGGGATGGATTACGCGGACGATTTAAGGATTGATCCATGAAACATCTAACAAAAATCCCTAAAATCGTCCGCGTAATCCCCTTGAATCAGCGTAATCCAGGTTCAAGAATTTTACCCGTTCAACCGCACGGGCATCACGAGCATCAGCAGGTCTTCCTCGTTCGTGCTTACCGGCTCGACGATCGCGGCACGCGTTGGCGTCGAGAATTTGATCGTGATGTCCTCGGTGTCAAGATGGTTCAGCGCATCTTCGATAAATCGGCCATTGAAGCCGATCGTCAATTCATCGTTGGAATAATCGCAGGGAATTTGTTCGCGCGCTTCGTTGCCGGCATCGTAATTCTCGGCGAGCACGGACATCTGATCCTTCGCAAGCTGGAAGCGAAGCTGCCGGGTATTCGCATTGGCAAAGATCGAGACGCGCTTCACCGAGCGCAGCATGGCATCCTTAGAAATGACAAGCTGCTTATCATTCTCACGAGGAATAACCGCTTCGTAATTGGGATAGCGTTCATCGATCAGGCGCGAAAGAATTGTCGTAGCGCCGGACTGAAACTGCACATGAGTAGAGCTAAACTTCAGCGTGATCGAGTCGGTATCGTCGAAGGATTTCGAAACCAGGCCGAGCGCTTTCGACGGTACGATAATATCAAGCTCGGAATCGGTTTTGAGCAGCGAATTTGTGAAACGCACCAGACGGTGACCATCCGTTGCAACGGCGCGGGTGCCATCCGGTGAAAACTGGAACAGCACGCCCATCATACTCGGACGCAGATCGTCCGTGGAAACGGCGAAAAGCGTTTTCGAGATCAGGCGCTTCAGCGTAGCAGCATCGACGGTGATCGAGCCTTCGGGTTTGAAATCGGCGGCGGCATTCGGAAGCTGGGCCGTTTCATCGACCGCGATCTGGTAATTACCTTGCGCGGTCTGGAGCGTAGCGCGTCGCGTGGTCTTATCCAGCGTAAACGTGATCTCGCCTTCGGAAAGCGCGCGCACGATCTCATAAAAAAGCTTGGCCGGTATGTTCGCAGTGCCATCCTTTACGCCACTGACCTCCATCGAAGCGTTCACGGTGATCTCAAGATCGGTGCCGGTGAACGTGAGAGAATCGCCTTTTAGCTCGACAAGGACGGTCTCGAGTTGGGGTAGCGTGGATTTACTTGGGATCACCGCGATGACTTTCGCAAGGGTGTCCTGCAGGGGCTTGATCTGTGCTATGAATTTCATGATGGAATGGAAAACTGAAAATCTTCTAAGGCAGAAGAACAGAAAAAACCAAACGGAATTCCCCCAGCAATACTAATAATGACGAAATAAGAAAAGCCCAGCCCGAACCTCAGCCAGATAGACGGAACCCACTTCCCAAAATCCTGTTCAAATCCTATCTTACTCCAATAAATCCGAGTGAATAAACTCTATTTCGGCGACAATCTCGATATTCTCCGCGAGCACATTGCGGATGAATCGGTCGATCTTATCTATCTCGATCCGCCGTTCAATTCCAAGCGCGATTATTCCGTGCTCTTTAAAACGCCGAAGGGACACGCGCATGATCGGTCATGCGGTGACGCGCAGATCACCGCCTTTGAAGATAGCTGGCATTGGGGAGAACAGGCCGAGCGCGAGTTCTCCGAACTCGAGCAAAGCCAGCATACCGAGGTGGCCGAGATGATGATCGCGCTCCGAAAGTTCCTCGGCACTAACGACATGATGCATCGTCGGCGATGCTGCCTATCTCACCATGATGGCCAACCTGAACCATAGTCGCGGAGTGACGGAGTACGCGCAGCCCAGGGTGAAGCAAGCATCGCCCACGATGCGAAGCGGAACCCTGGGAACGGAAAGCAATTTTATTTTTTAAGCCCTGAAAGGGCGCAGTCAGAATGGCGCAATCCTACGGACCCGTTTATCTCCACATCGTCTTCAGCACGAAGCATCGAGAAAATCTCTTATCCAAAGAGATCCACACCGAATTCGCGCGATACATCACGCCGATACTCAAAGATTGTAGAGCCCGATTAATCACCGAAGGCGGGATGCCCGATCATGTCCATTTACTAATTGATCTTGGACGCGAAACATCCATCTCAACATTATTGCGAGAGATCAAAGCAAAATCATCCGCGTGGCTTCGAAAAAGGACCGGAAAGAATTTTAGTTGGCAATCGGGTTATGGGGTGTTCAGCGTGAGCCCGAGTCATGTAGCGAATGTCGTCGGGTATATCGAAAATCAGGAAGAACATCATCGCACAAAAACATTCCAGGAAGAATTCGAGGATATGTTGAAGGCAGCCGGTGTTGAATACGATCCGAAATATTTGTGGCATGATGACGGGGAATAACTTCGCCCTTTCAGGGCTTTTGAATCGTGGGTCGTTCGTTACCCAGGGTTCCGCTTCGCCGCAAGCGGCTACGCTGCACCCTGGGCTGCGAGTACTCCGTCACTCCGTGACTAAAATTCACGGCATTGACGGACTCATCTTTTTCCACGACGATAAATCCGGCGCGAAGTGGATGACCGATCATCCACGGAAGATCGTGGTATCGGTCAAGGGCGGCGAGAATGTGAATGTTACGATGGTACGAGACCTGAAGGGTGTCGTTGATCGCGAAAAAGCCGCGATGGGATTTTTTGTCACGCTGGCCGAACCAGCCATGACCGATCATGGGCGGCCGATGCTCGAGGAAGCAGTCTCCGCCGGTTTCTACGACGCGCCCCGCTTCGGCTCCGAATACCCGAAGCTGCAAATCCTCACCATCGAAGGACTCATGAACGGCACCGAACGCCCCCGGTTTCCGGACCCGTTCGGCAAGCTCAGGGCAAGCCTAACGCTGGGTCGCTCCACATTCAAACGCGCGGCCGTGGAGGATATGGGGGCGGAGCAGGAGAAATTACTCTAATATGCCAGAAACTATAACACTCCGAGCCCATCTGACTGGCGCCCTAAACGACGTATTTGAAGACGCAACGCTAGGGGCAACGTGGACATGTTCGCTCGTCTGTGATATAGCAGCTCTTTTAATCGACTACAAAGAGGAAGGCAAACAGCTTTTTCTGGATGCATTCGTGACCGATAAGCTGACGCGAATAACAGAGCAGGTGCCTGGATCACGACAACTGCAAATTGGAGGCACAGAACCAACAGAGCCTGGAATAAGGAACGCCTTGAAGAGAGTGGCCCCATTGGCCAAGGATGGGTGGATGATTTATTTTTCTACGGATGGCACTGAGCTTGAATATGGGCTCTTCCGCGATTCAGGGCATCCGTTGAATTTTCCATTTGATGTAACCCTAAGGCCACCCGATGTCGGGGATGCGAAATTTATACGCCTTACAAAGTTAAGCGATGGCGTAATTCGTGTGCTTGCGCATACTGGCCTAGAAAAAATACTACACTTCACAAACGCGACGGCTTCCGCGATTGACCCTGAGAAGGATATTGCCGATCTTTCCAAGGTAATCTGCAGTGAACTCGACCCGGTTTTGTCGTCTAGTTGCCAGTCATATATAACGGGGCTTCTTTCAAGGGCAATACGCGAATCACACGGAGTCCTGATCGCTGTCGCACGCAGTACAACTCTCCCGAAAAAACTTAAAGATGGCGTGCGCCTCTTGGTGCCGCTCGACATTGCCGAGGCAGTTAAGGCTGTGCTGGGAGATCAGGAGGAAGTTCAGCTTCTTCAAACTACCGAAAGTGTAATAAGAGGAATGTTCGCCTGTGATGGTATTGTCATCTTTGATCGGCGTGGACATTTGTTGGCCTACAACACATTCATTAAAGTTAGATCGGCCACCGAATTTGGTGGTGCAAGGCATCGAGCATTCAAAGCTTTAGAGAATGAGATAGGAAAGCCAGGAGGGATAGTTGCCTGCTACATTAGGTCACAGGATGGAACCAGCAAACTAAGAAAATAATAGCATGAGTCAGTCAACGGAATTAGTTCTTTGGGGTGGAACGGAGATAACTCCGCTTCCGCCGAATCTTACGGCGCCTGAGAAAATTGTTGAATTTGCAAAGCAACTTTCACCACACGAGAGGGACCAGGTTTCGGCTGCATACCAGAGTGGTTTTTTTGAGCTGGCGACCCCATTCGTATGGGGGCGTGCGATGGCCTCACTTAAGAGGATGCTTGGCAGTTTAGGGCTTAGCTTTCTAGCAGAGATTCTTGGGAGAACTGACATCTCAGAAAATGATGACGTATTAGAAGTCATCAGCGAAAGAGAGGCGATACGACTGGCTGCAGAGTTAGGGGTTGTGTCGCCGACAGAGGCGATCAGGCTACGGCACTCCCAGGAACTCGTTTCTCACTTCGCCCAGCGGGAGGCACGTGCGGACGACGAACCGATGGAGGCCATTGAAGCAATCGGCATTTTGACTAATTGCATACGAACTGTGCTTGGAAGACCGCAAATTTCTGTTGCACAAAAGTTCTCAGACTTCCGACGGGCACTCGAACAAGAGAATTTTACTGTAGATAGCCCTCATCTGCAAGAATTGCCTTCTCTGCCATATTTTTTCCAAAGGTTGAGTTTGACCGTTTTGCTTCATGCGACGCGTACAAGCACTGGTGCCAAACTTGAGCGCGTTCTTGGCAACCTGAACCTTCTCCTTCCTTTACTTTGGCCAAATCTTAAGGACAACGAAAAATGGCTTGTAGGCACAACCTACTCACAAGTCTATGCTGACGGTTTGCAAATTCAGACTTCAGGCCTAAAGAGCGCGTTGCTCAAAGTTCGGGGTTTTGATTTTGTGCCAGAAACCCTTCGCTCTCAAACCTTTATTCAAGCCGCGTTGGCTATAATTCGCGCTCACGAGGGGCTGAATAATTTTTACGCCGAAGAGGCACCTACCTCTGCCCTTGAGAAGCTAGGTGCAATCCCCGCTCCTGCATTAGGGCCTTGCTTCACCGCGCTTCTTTGCGTTTGTTTAGGCAACAGGTACGGAACTTGCTGGAATGCAGTGCCGATAGCCGAACGCCTATTGAAGGCTCAGTCGCCTGACCGTTGGATGACCTATCTTGATAAAGTTTTGCCAGGGGATGTTCGCATACTTGAAAAACTTGGTGAGCAAAAGCCGCGGGAAAGGTGGATAGCTTTCATGCAGCAGGTTGATCTTGGCAGTAACACGCCCAAGAACCAAATTGTTAGGTATTTACTTAATGGGACAATGGCACGAAATGATTCACGCGTTGCGAGATATGCCGAGCGGATTCTTTCTGAGTATTATTTTGATCAAAACGCGCCTAAAACATAGCGTGTGATCTCGGCTTTTTTAGCAGAATCCATTGTGTAGTCCGCATCGCGCGCGTTAATAATTGAATACCATGCAACGAACCGGAATCTCCTGTTTCTCTTTTTCGTGCTTCGTTGCGCTTGTATTTTTAATTCCCACTCGCAGTTTCGGCTCGTAATTATTCCCCTCCCGCCTGCGGGAGGGGTTAGAGCCTGCCCTGAGCTTGTCGAATGGGGGAGGGTGTGTGAGGACTGAACTCTGAAAATTTTAACAACTATCGTCTCCGGCCGACACCCTCCCCCGGCCCCTCCCGCTGGTGCGGGAGGGGAGAATAAAAATGAGACCGCGAGCGGCTTTATGCCATCCTCGACACCACCGATCCGTACTACATCGGCAATTGGGCGGATTTAGTCGCGGCGCGACGGAGTACTCGCAGCCTGGGGTGGAGCAAGCATCGCCCACGATGCGAGCGGAACCCCAGGTTCAGGTGCGTTTTAGATTCCCATAGTCCTGAAAGGACGGAGTAAATCCCCGGCGGTCAACATCGCCCCCCGATCAGGTCGAGGGCAGGCTCTTACAGGGCTTTGGAACGAGTCGTGTTCGTTTACCCAGGGTTCCGCGCGCATCGTGGGCGATGCTTGCTTCACCCCCCAGTCAAGCTGAGGGCAGGCTCTGGGCTGCGGGTACATCGTGGCTCAGCCACTTGGGGGGTCGGGCTGGAAGCACCGACCTACGCGGGGAAGCACCGGCCTACGCGGGGAAGCACCGACCTACGCACGTGGCTTGTGTCGTCCGCCTCCGTGATCAAAGATGAAATGGGGAATATTGTAGCGCAGGCGACCTCGCCTGTCCCCACATCTGTGATCGCATCGCAATCCGGGGACAGGCGAGGACGCCTGCGCTACAGGGGTCATTTATTTTCGATTATTTTCAGGAATCGCTTGACTTCCGGAAATTCACGCCGTATATTGGTGTGTGAGGTTATAGGCACCTGTTCGGGGAAAAGATGAAATATGAGAGATGAAAGATGAAATGGGGAGGGCGGGGCAAAGATGAAATATGAATCCGCCGCGGCGGAGAAAGATGAAATTAGGTAGGGGCGGCGTTCTTTGACAATCGGCGGCAAGTGACTCAAATACTCTACAGTTTATGAATTCCTAATGCAAAAAAAAATATTCTGGGAGGCACAAGTGGCGAAATTGGCTCATATTCGAGGGTGTATCGGGAACTCACAAGAAAGAAAAACGGCACCTATTTCTGTGTGAACAGGGATTCCGGTTACTCAAACCGCAGCGCGTGTAGCGGGATGAGCTCTTTGGTAAATAATTCCAGTGCACGGATCTGTCAGATCACGCATGAGAGAAAACCACTGTGGATTCTTTAGAAGCGTGTTTTCACGCCGCAGGCGCGTATCGCACACCAGCCGCGGGCAGCTTCGAACAGCGTGAAGGCTCCGGAAACCGCCAATAGCATTCCAAGCCAGAAGGAAACAGAAAATCCGAATGCAGCGCCAATAAAAAAGATAAGCGCCATGAACGCCCGGATGAGCCGTCCCTTTGTTTCAATGTTCGGGGCTAAAAAGTTTTTCATAAATATGGTTCCTTTATTTTGTTGCCGGCTTGCGCAGGGCGTCAAGTATGGTGTTGAGATCGGAGAGATTCTTGGCCTGGTGTGAGGTAACCTTATCTACGGCCTTTTTGTAAGCCTCCATGGCACGACCGCCAATGACCAGTGCTGATTTCGCGGGCATCATGCTTCGAAGCGAAAGCAGTTCCTGCTCCAATTTTGGATCATCTTCCGGATAGACCAAACTGAGTGCCACCGCAAGTGCGCCATTCTGCCGCGCAGCGCCGGCGATCTCTGCTGCCGGCAAACTTGCGCCGAGGTAAATTACTCGCCAGCCAAGATTTGCTGCCGATGCTCCGACGAGAAGTGCGCCCAACTCATGCAGTTGGCCCGTCGGTGTTGCAACGATCAAGACCGGTGCCGCTTCTGAGGCGGCGAACGCCCGCGCTGCGTGAGCCAGAAAAACTTGAATAACAGACGTTGCGAAATGCTCGTGGGCCGATGTGATCGAACCTTCGCGCCACATCACCCCGATCTGCTGGGCAAGCGGGGCGATGAGAAGTTGAAGCGTTCCCTGCGAACCGAGCTGAAGCAGGGCATCTTCCAGCACACGCTCCAGTGCCGAGGCATCGAACTGCTGCACACAGGCAAGGCATTGATCGAGCAGCCGTTTTACTGGCGTGGTTGGCTTTGCCGGCTTCCTTCGCTGCTGGGATGGAGAAGCGAGCCCGCCCTCCCTGGCGACCGCGAACTTGGTCTCCTGTTGCAGCTTTCGCAATTCATCCGTCTGCATGGTTGCTACATTCCCAATGCGATGCCCGGAGCGCGTTATGTCATTTAAGAGCACAAGCCGTTCGATCTGCTCGTCGGAATAAAGACGATGCTGTGCTGCTGTCCGCGAGGGCTCGACTGCTCGATAGCGCCTCTCCCATGCGCGAATGACATGGGTGCTCAGGCCAGAGCGCTGAGAAGCGACCTCGATGTTGTGAAAAGCTTGACTCATTAACTTATACAATAATTGAACAATACATAGAACGTTTTTGTCATTAGGTTTTGTTCAGGAAATAATCCACTATTTTACGCTAAATATGGAATATTTGTATTTTTAGCTTTTAGGCGGGTCTTACCAGAAAATTAGACAATACATAAACAGCTCTTCTGATGAATGTCGGCCGGGCTGGGACAAGTCCGGGGAAGCCAGAGGCCACTCACCGCGAGACGAGTGTAGGATATCAGTATTTATGACCAAACAAGTGATCGTTGTCGGAGCCGGGCCCGGAGGCCTGGCTTCCGCCATTCTTTTAGCAGCGCAGGGGCTCAAGGTCACGGTGCTCGAGCGTTTGCCGATCGTCGGCGGACGTACATCCAGCATCGAAGCTCAGGGATATAGGTTTGATCTCGGTCCAACGATATTTATCTATCCCAGAGTATTGGATGAGATCCTCCAGATCGCGGGGACGAGCCTTGCTTCCGAAGTGGAGCTTGCACGGCTCGATCCTCAATATCGCATAATGTTCGGATCCGGTGGAGCGGTGGATTGCACTCCAGATATTCAAGGCATGGAGCGACAGATCGCCAAGCTATCACCGGCAGATGTTCCGGGATTGCGAAGATTCCTGGATGAGAATCGGACAAAGCTCGATGTCATGAGGCCGTACCTTGAGAACCCATTCGCCGGATGGTGGGATCTGCTTAAGATGAATTTGGCGAAGATGCTACCGTTTCTGCATCCAACGCAGTCCTTGGAGGAGTATCTTCGGCGCTTTTTCAGCGACGAGCGCGTGCGGCTCGCGTTCTGTTTTCAATCGAAATATCTTGGGATGTCGCCGTTTCATTGCCCGAGCCTCTTCTCGATACTTGCCTTTCTTGAGTATGAGTACGGGGTTTTCCATCCTGTTGGCGGATGCTCCGCTCTTACGACGGCATTAGCCCGTGTAGCCGAACGGATGGGTGTGGAGATCCGGCTCAGCGAGCCGGTTAACGAGATCCTTTTTGCAGGAAAACGAGCTATCGGTGCGCGAACAGAGCAGCGTAATTATCACGCGGATGCTATTGTGGTTAATGCTGATTTTGCGCGCGCGATGGAGCGCCTTGTTCCCGACACCCTGAGAAAGCGTTGGACGAACAAGAAACTGGCCAAGAAGAAATACTCTTGCTCTACCTTTATGATGTATCTTGGTGTGGAAGGCTCATTCGATCTTCCGCATCATACCTTCCATATTGCTGAAGATTTCAGCAGGAACTTAGATGAGATCGAGCGCCAGCATGTTCTGAGCGAAGACCCGAGCTTCTATGTTCAAAACGCAACCGTTACCGACCCGACGCTTGCGCCGAAAGGGCACTCTACGATCTATGTGCTTGCTCCCGTAACGCACCAGCACCCCAACGTGGATTGGTCGAAGGAGCGTAAGCGTTATCGAGACCTCATGCTTCACCAGATCAAAAAAGCGGGGTATGACATCGACGCAAAACGCATCCGGTTCGAGCACATCGTCACACCGGCCGATTGGGATTCAAAATACGAGATCTATCAAGGTGCTACCTTTAGCCTGGCACACACGCTGGATCAAATGCTGCATCTTAGGCCACATAACCGTTTCGAGGATGTCGATGGGATGTACCTAGTAGGCGGTGGTACGCACCCGGGGAGCGGGTTGCCGGTCATTTTTGAGAGCGCTCGAATGAGCAGCAAGGTGCTGCTCGAAGATTTCGGGATGCAGGGGCCAATGCTCAGGCCCACGGTTGAGCCATCCGCCGCCGACAGACTTTATCATCAGGCTTTGCGCGAAACGGGATCACATCATCACTAATGAGCGAACCAGCATCAGAGCCCATCGCTGCCAAACTTGATAGCAGCAAGGAGGAAGAAACAGCTTTTCTTCCTGCGCTTCGCCAAGCGATGGATTCTGCGCGTATGGCCCAAGCGCGATGGGCTGGAACCCCACTCTCTGGGCGTCTTATATCTATCCGCAAGCTACGCAGTTTGATCGCGCAGCACTGCTGGGAACTTGCAGAAGCTTCTGCATCTGCTCGTCGGCGTCCCATGCAGGAAATGCTGACGGCTGAAGTGGTCCCATTAGCGGAAGCCTGTCGATTTCTTGAACGCGAGGCCATCGACATTCTGGCAACGCGCCGCGTGGGGAGAAGAGGGCTTCCGCTTTGGCTCGCCGGGATTCGGAGCGAAGTTTCTCGCGATCCTCTTGGAATAATCCTTATTATCGGCCCTGGTAACTATCCGCTTTTACTTCCCGGAGTTCAGCTTGTTCAGGCGCTTGTTGCAGGAAACGCCGTCATTTTGAAGCCGGGATTAGGTGGTTCCAAGGTGGCGCGCTTGTTGGTCGATCTTATTCTTCGCGCAGGAATCGACCCAGCACTCATCACACTACTGCCGGAATCTGCAGAAGCGGCTCACGCGGCGATCCAGTTGAGTCCCGACAAAGTTCTCTTCACGGGATCTGCGGTTACGGGGGAGATCATTCTTTCACAACTTGCGCCGCATCTTGTGCCCGCCACGATGGAGCTTAGCGGTTGTGATGCAGTCATCATTCGAGACGATGCCGATATTGCACTGGCCGCGAGCGCTGTAGCCTTCGGATTAATGCTCAATGCGGGTGCAACCTGCATGGTGCCAAAGCGTGTGTTCATTTCCGGGGCACACCTGGAAGCATTTAAGCGAGAGCTTATTCAGGCAATCCAAAACCGTTTAGAGGATGAACCTTCTCATCCTTCTATCACTGCGAAAGCAGCTTCCGTTGCTACCCCGACCGAGATGCACCTCCGATCGCTTCTTGAGGATGCTATCGATCGGGGTGCCAGCGTGATCTACGGAAAGGTTAATGGCGAAGCAAGCTTTGAACTTCCGATCATCCTTGCGAATGTTTCGCCAAGTGCAAGCGTGTTGCGAGACGATATTTTCCTACCCATACTTGCTGTCATAACTGTTGCAGACGATGACGATGCTATTAAAATAGCCAATAATTGTCCGTTTGCCTTGGGGGCAGCAGTGTTCTCTCGTGATGAGTTCTCCGCCCACCAGTTAGCAGCTCGGATTCGTGCGGGAGTCGTGACGATCAATGACCTAATCATTCCTACCGCTGATGCCCGACTTCCCTTCGGAGGGCGCGGTCATAGCGGTTTTGGAGTTACTCGTGGTCGTGAAGGCCTTCTGGAGCTTACAACTCCCAAAGTGGTAACGATCAGTAGAGGGAAGTTCCGTCCGGCGTTTGCGAAGCCACACCCGGAAGATAAAAACATGTTTGATGCTTACTTTAAGCTCGCACATGGCAAAGGTGTTGCATCTGGCTTTTCTGCAATCGTTTCGCTTTTTCGAAGCATCGTGCGCCGAGCATTCAATCAATCGAAGAAAATCTGATGAAAGAGATCTCAAACGAACGCATTGGTATAATTGGGGGTGGCCTTGGTGGGCTTGCTGCGGCCTGTACACTGGCGGCTCGCGGTTACAAAGTAATCTTGTTCGAGCGTAATGCGTGGCTCGGAGGAAAGGCAGCTGTTCTGGAAAGCTCGCCGGAGCTCTCCGGCGGTACAGGGTTCCGATTTGACATGGGGCCTACCATTCTAACGGTTCCTTCAGTCCTTCGGCGCATTTTCGAGGAGGCCGGACGAAATATGGAAGACTACCTTCAGCTTGTCCGGCTTGATCCGCAATGGCGGTGTTTTTTTGACGATGGCTCGGTGCTTGATCTGAATCAAGATACCAGCAAAATGATCGCGACGCTGGATGCATTCGCACCAGGGACTCACTCCGGGAAACACTACCAGGATTTCATCGAGTTGAGCAAACGGCTTCATGGCATCTCCGAGCGGCATTTCTTTTACAAACCGATCGGCGGATTGCGAGATATGTTCGACCCCAAAGCCTCGTTCGATCCAAAGATATTGGGTGACGTTATGGCGATGCGTATGGGAAGTACGGTTGCAAAGACCGTTCGGGATTTCACTCCGGATCCGCGCGTTGCTCAAATGCTAGATCATTTCACGCAATACGTAGGATCCTCGCCTTATGGATCACCGGCGGTGCTATGCGGAATAGCCCATATGCAAACCGATGAGGGTGTATGGTATCCGATCGGTGGCACACGAGCCGTTCCCTTAGCATTGGAAATACTTGCATCTGAGCTTGGAGTAGAATTTCGAGTGCGTACGGGCATCTCGAAAATTCTTACAGATGCTGGAATGATCACGGGCGTTCGCACGGATAATGGTGAAGAAATTCCCCTTAGGGCGATTGTCTCCAACAGCGATTCCGTACTTACCCACAGAGAACTTATTGGCGGGACGGTTGCAGCAAAGTTTGAACGCCGACGCTCCTATGAGCCTGCATGCTCAGGCGTCGTTCTGTATTTAGGGTTGAACCGTACATACGAGCATTTGGCGCATCACGATTTCGTATTCAGTAAAGATCCGGAAGAGGAGTTCGACTGGATCTACAAGAAAGGCGAACCTGCACCGGACCCGACCTGCTACATTGCTGCGACGACCCGAACAGAACCAACGACCGCACCGCCCGGTGGCGAAGCGCTCTATGTGCTGGTGCATACCCCATACTTACGACCCCACCATGATTGGAGCAAGCTCTTTCCAACTTATCGGAAGACCATTCTCGAAAAGCTAAAGCGCACTGGGGGCATGAAAGATATTGAGGATCGAATTGTTTTTGAAGGGGCACTTACTCCGCAGGACATCCAAGACCGCTATCATGTTTTGTGTGGAGCGATCTATGGCCTCGCAAGTCATGGCCGGTTTTTAGGCGCGTTCAAGCCGAGCAATCGCTCCGCAGACTTGCGGGGTCTGTATTTGGCGGGCGGCGCAGCTCATCCGGGGCCTGGGATGCCAATGGTTCTCATGAGCGGTTGGATCGCGGCGGATACGCTTGATAAAGACGGGATTGCAAATCCCAATCCTTCGAACTCAGATAGTAAGTATTCGAAGCTCTAATGAACCAGCTGGGAATGAATTTGAACCGGAACGTTCCGAATGACACGGGAGCCGCAAAGCGAGTTCCGGCCGTATCGGCTGGTTTCATTCAATGGTTTACGAAGTATTCACGACGGTACATTCGCCGCCATTTCCATTCGCTGCGAGTCTTGCGCTCAAACATTCCATCTGAATCGATCATCCAGGATCATAATGACAACTCTCGCTCCATTGTTGTATATTCCAATCATGCGTCTTGGTGGGATCCTTTGGTTTGCTTAGTTGTGATGAGCCACTTCCTGCCAGAGCGCAGGATCTATGCTCCGATGGACGCTATGATGCTGGAAAAATATACGATGTTCCGCCGGCTTGGCTTTTTCGGCGTGGAACCACGATCCGCCCGTGGCGCTCTGCAATTTGTTCGAACTGCAGAAGCAATTCTTCGATCGGAGAAAAACCTTCTCGTTATCACGCCCCAAGGCCGATTTGCAGATGTGCGCGAACGGCCGGTGCATTTTGAAGCGGGGATAGGCCATCTTGCCTCTCGACTTCACGGTGGTATATTCATTCCCTGCGCCGTGGAGTATGTATTCTGGGAAGAACGTCTTCCAGAGATTCTTTTACATTTCGGTGAGCCCGTCGATCTAAAAGGTATTCAACGTGATCTCGGAACTGGCAAAACTTTGCTACCGGATCAGTGGACTGCACTATTGGAAGAACAGTTGCGTGCCACGCAAGAAACACTATCCACTGAATCTAAGAAGCGGAATGCTGAGAACTTTCAGACCATCCTGCGCGGGGGCGCTGGTCAGGGCGGAGTATATGACTGGTGGCGCAGTATTCAGGCCAAGGTAAGCGGAAAACAGTTCAGTAAGGAGCATGGAGTGAAATGATCCTGACCATCCTGGTTTGTATTGGTTTCGTGCTCGCAGGTTTCTCCTCCGGATTGTTCTTGATGAACTTGGGCATATATCGTCCTTTATCAAAAATGCCTGTTTCCACGGTTGGAGCTAAACTCTCCGTTTTAATTCCCGCTCGCAACGAGGAACGGAATATTGTTGCGACACTCGGATCGGTCCTATCGAATCGCGATTGCATCTTTGAGGTTATTGTGCTCGACGATCATTCCACCGATAAGACGGCCCAATTGGTTCAGGACATTGCTCGACTCGATGATCGAGTTCGATTAGAGTCAGCGCCACCACTGCCGGAAGGATGGTGCGGCAAGCAACACGCCTGTTCCGTTCTTGCAACACTAGCTCGAAATCCCCTGCTCGTTTTCATGGATGCGGATGTGCGACTCTCACCGGATTCACTTACTCGAATGACTGCATTTCTTGAGTCAAGAAATGTAGCTTTGGCGAGTGGCGTTCCACATCAGGAACTTGGTACCTTTAGCGAGCGACTCCTGATCCCCCTCATCCATTTTATTTTGCTCGGCTTTCTTCCAATGCGCGAAATGCGCCGCACGAATGCCGCGCCTGCGAAATACCAAACGATGTCAGCCGGTTGCGGGCAACTTTTTATCGCGAGGCGGGATGCTTACGTTGCAAGCGGGGGCCATGCCATGATCCGGGATTCCTTGCATGATGGCTTGAAACTTCCGCGTGTTTTTCGCAAGGCCGGATTTGCTACGGACCTGTTCGATGCAACGGATATTGCAAGCTGCCGCATGTATCACAGCAATGCAGAAACGTGGCGCGGGCTAGGAAAGAATGCCGTCGAGGGTATTGCTGCTCCATCCACCATAGGACCAATGTCCGCGGTATTGCTCTTCGGGCAGGTAATGCCATTTGCTCTGCTCGGATTTTATCAAAAGCTAACTGCTATTACAGCGATCGTCGCCGTGTTAGCCGCGTGCTTCGCTTATCTTCCTCGTTTTGTATCTGCGATTCGGTTCCATCAACCCTTCCTTGCTGCAGTATTGCATCCCTCGGGAATTCTGGGGCTTCTTTTCATTCAATGGAAGGCTTTTTTGCGTCACCTTCGAGGCAAACCCTCGGAGTGGAAAGGTCGCACTTACTCGTTGCCTGGTTCATCGCACGTCATCTCATCTTAATATCACTATAGCATGTTTTTTTCGATTCTGCTTCTGTCGTTACAATGGATGCGAATTTTTGGTATGCTCGCCACAGAGCCAGCTGAGGATCAATTCGGTCAAACGGTTCAGTGGTCAAACTTTTCCTCAAAACCATTCGTGCTGGTCATTGCAGATCATGCGGCTTCGGAGAGTGCCCTGGAGATCGGCGCGGCACTTCACGTGAAATATAACGGTCCGAAACAACCGGCGAAAGAGCATTTGCAAGCCAGTGCTGCAACTGAATGCCTGAAGGTGATTCCGGTCGCTGCACTCCCGGATGTCCCTGGAATCTTCAGGGGGCTTTTCCGCATTGGGTTTCGGTCCGAGTCCAGCACAGGCGTAATTCTGGACTGGAGCAGCCGCATCGCGGAAGTGTGTGGGTATAAGAGTGGCACCGTTCGGTTGGCGCTAAAGCTACCGAACTCTGATGAGCTAACGACTTCAGAGGTGCATTCGGCGGCAGAGGCAATTGACTTCCTAGCGGCTCATCTCTCGCCAAAACTTTCTGGTTCTGATCATGATGAGCGGTAAACCGCCACCTTCCTTAATGTGGCATTGGGCAACATTATTTGATCAATTGCTGCAGTGGGAGGATAATGGATCAGCAGAAAGCAATTGGTTTGAAGAGTGACCCTTATGAGTCACTCTTCGAACCAATTCCTCTCTGATCTAAAGAGCTTGGCTGACGCTGCTGATTTCCTTGAGACTGGCAATTATCGGCTCAAAAGCGGGTCAAATGAGAGGATTAACCAACTCCCAGTTGAATTACAAACCGAGGAATTTGCAGGGTAGGGAAGGAGGATGAAGGTTCGGAGGCATTATGTTTCCCACCTTGCGCGCTCCAATCGTTGTTGCTCCAAAGCTCAATCAGCAAATGTCATTTTCAGATAAATAGCGGTGCAACAGTACGGTTACCATTGAGGATCAACGGTATAGAACGGTTGGCCTTGTTCGCTGTACGGAAGGAGTCAGGCTTTCATCCATGATTCGCTCGACTTCTTTCCACTCCCGCTCTTCCTCGGGCAAGGGCTCTGGATCATTCCTACGAGCGTAGGATTGGCCTGAGCGAGTAAATTGGGGCAACCTGCCAGCTATGGCAAGAATCGGTGCGCCTAAAGCTTTCTCGATGCGATCAAGGGTACCAAGTGAGGGCACTCGCTTCCCCTGCAATACCTGGGATAGATAGCCAGGACTGAGTCCTGCTCGGCGTTCAAGCTCGTTACCACTCCAATGCTTTCGCCACAATAGAGTGCGAATGCGCTCATTAATTGCTGGTTGTATTTTAACCATGAAATGTATAACGTTCCAGCGCGTGACAAAGTTAATGTGAGGCGTTAAATTATGAAGGGTTTCCCGAAGCGCGGAAGAATTAGTACCAACGAGGCAAAGTGAGATATTTTTTCTCCTCAACTCTTTTCTCTACATACCTATATTGCGCCAAGTTTTTTCGACCACTAATCACGTATCCCGCCTTTGGCTTAGCTTAAACCCGAATATGTCAATCCGGGCACTTTCCGTCGCGACATGCAATACTCCTTCTTTGTGCAGATTTAAGTGCAATAGAAGCACAATTCCAATCGTAATCCTTGAAGGTTAAATTCATGTACCAACCTCGGATTGGTACACAATCGTGGTGGCACTCATCTCGGGTTTGAAAAGTTCAAAATAGTGCAATGGCAAGCAAGCTACTACCGAACCCAACACGATCCGGGGCAACCACTCCTCGCATACTCCCGAAGAGACCTCGGCCACTACGCCCGATGTCGTCAAAGGAGTTCGAAGCTGAATGGATGAAGCACATGCGGTATTTTGATCTAACCGGAATGATCGGCGGGAAGATGCTGAATGACCGATGGGAGGCCAAGCTAATAGCAATTGAGATAGCGCGGGTTGAGGACCGGCTCCGTGCTGGCCTCCCCCGAAAGCCCGACGCCGCAGAGATCAACAGGTGCCTAACGGAGTTGAAGCGCGTGTTGGATGAAACCGCGCGGTTTATGGCTGCAAGAAGCAAGTGACACTCAAATTGTGAGAAGTTTGAAACTTCACATTTTGCGTGGTATAGTCCACGCGAAAATAGGGATTATGAGCGTCGATCCTATCTAAAATCCACTTTTTCAATCGCTTGTGCTTCGAGCGTACACACCCCAAAGCTTTCAGCCACTTTGCCTATAACCCGCAAAGCTTCCGCCGTCGAAAGCTCCATGTAATACTTCTGATACTGTTCAGGCCAAACAACGGTGTCCATCATTCCTGAATGATCGGATATGTTGAGCATTAGCATGTTCTCGCCGCGCTTCGTGGTGACTCTCTTCGCAGCTGCCACGGCTCCGAGAACGGTTACGCGTTTACCAACATGCCACGCAAGATCGGAAGCAGCGATTTCCCGTTCCGAGCATCGAGCAAGAAAATCGCATGGATGATTCGTGACGGAGTAACCGAACGTGCTTCGCTCCAAACGGAATTGGTAGAGAGGATCGTAGTCGCTCAGGTGCGAGAGCGAAAAGTGGGAAAGATCGTCGCTGAACCCCAAACTTGGTTGCCCTTTTAGTTTTTGAGAATGAGATGATCCCAGCATAGCGGCCCTAAATCTCACAAGCAATTCGACACGTCTCAGGCCGAAGGAGTCACAAGCTCCGAGCGTTATGAGCAGTGCGCCGTCCTCCATTGTCACGCCGCTTCGAATTGCAAAGTCCTCTATGGATGTAAACGGGGATTCCTTCCGCGACGATAACAAGCGTTCAACGGAAGCATGGGATAAGTCTTTGAAGGAGAGGAACCCCAAACGGATTGCCTGTTCATCGTCAACCGTATGCTCGAAGCTACTCAGGTTCACGTCCGGGAGCTTCACTGTTATTCCAAGTAACCGTGCTTCGTTCAGATATTCTTGGTGACGGTAGAAACCGCCCTGATTATTCAGCACCGAACAAAGGAACTCAGCAGGATAATAAACTTTCAGCCATGCTTCCTGAAACGAGAGCACGGCATAACTCGCAGAGTGCGCTTTGCAGAACGAGTAACCCGAGAAGGATACAATTTGCCGCCAAATCTCACCGGCAACCTTATCCGAAACTCCTCTCGATTTACAGCCCTGAAAAAATCGTCCTTCCAGATCAGTCATTCGTTCGTGGGAGCGGGTCTTTCCACTCATTGCGCGGCGCATTAGATCGGCTTCTCCATAAGTGAGTCCAGCAACTTCATGCGCGACGGTTAGCACGTCCTCCTGATAGACCATAACGCCGTATGTCTCTGGCATTAGCTTCGCAAGGAGAGGATCGGCGTTCTTCCTCCGTGCGGGGTCCCGGTGACGGGCGATAAACTCCTGCATCATTCCACTTTGAGCTACACCGGGACGAATGACTGACGAAGCAGCAGTAAGATTTTCGAATGTATCGGTTTGGAGCTTTCGGAGCAATCCAATCATTGCCGGACTCTCGATATAAAAGCAACCTCTCGTTTTGCCATTGCGAATAAGCGCCCGCGTTTGTTCATCGTTAATTGCAATGTTTTCATCTTCTACCGGGGGACGCTTTCCTGTTCGCTGTTCAACAATTCGCATGGTGTCCCAATAGGTGCCGAGTCCACGAGTTGCAAGAATATCAATTTTGGGAAGTTTCCAATCGTCCGCCGTGTACATATCTTGCTGCGTGATCGGCAACCCGCTTGGAGTCATTTGAACAGGGGTATAATGCGCGAGGGACTTGTCTGCAATCAGAAGCCCCCCGGCGTGCATATTGAGGTTTCGAGGGAACCCTTCAATTCGTGCGGCGCATAGCATCCATTGCTTGATGTCTTCCAACCGATTCAATTCCTTCTCTGACCGCGAGACCGCTTTGCCTGAAACGTAAGCCGTTCGAACGTGTGCCTGTTGCTCATTGATCTCAGCATCAGTAAATCCCAACGCCTTCCCCGTCTCACGAATCGCTCCCTTGCCTCGATAGCACTGCACCGTGCAAAGCATGGCAGCGCGATCCCTGCCGAACTTGTCGATCATGTAGTGGATAACTTCATATCGGTCTTTCCACGAAAAATCAATATCGAAGTCCGGGGGCATAGACCGTTCGGGGTTCAGGAACCGCTCGAAGCGAAGGCTATTCTTGATCGGGTCAACATTTGAAATGTCCAAGCAATACGCGATGAGCGAGTTAGCGCCGGAGCCGCGCCCTAAGTGCGGGAAGTTCTTGCTCTTTGCAAACTCAATCATATCCCACACTGCAAGATAGTAGTCTGTTGCTCGAAGCTTAGTTATCATTGCTAATTCATTGTAAAATCGCAAATGATGTTCTTCTGTGGGTCGTTGAAATCGCTTCCTGAACCCTTCCTCCGCAAGGGACCGCAGCAATGCAGGAGGGTCTTCAACAGGATATTTTGTGAACTTCGAATAGGAAAAGTCAAGCTCGATATTGCACGAATCGGCAATCTTCTGAGCATTCAAGAAAGCATCCTCTCCGATTCCTGAAAGTAGTTTACGGAGTTCCCGTTCAAAAGTAAAGTGCTGGCTCTCCGCCCCAACCTCCCATGCAGGGACAATTGTTATCGTCGTATTCGTGCCGATCGCTCGAAGGAGCAAGTGCAAGCCATGCTCTTCTTTTTTCTCGAAGAGAATATCATTCGTCGCAACGCACGGCAACCCAAACCGGCGATAGATATTTCGAAGCGGTTTCCATTCCTTTCGAGTGTGAGGTGTTAGCTCGATGAAGAGATTCGGTGTCTTCACCACAGGGGCAAGCTGTTCGAGAAGTGTAATGCTTGATGAAAGCACAACCACATTCTCAGACAACTCCCGAAGGAATGGAGCAAGCGGTTTGTACTCTGTTTCTTCTTCAATGATCTCAGGGGATGATCGGTCAGCACCAGCGTATGATCGGTCATGCGCTTTTCCCGGCTCTTCACTTTCGAGCGTGAACTTCGGTTTGATTTGGGGAATTGCTTCCAGCACCGCCGTTACAGTGTCGCATACCTCTTTGTAACCATTCGCACTTCGAGCAATGAGCGTGGCAATCTCAAACCTTGTTCTTAGCTCCACTCCAATAATCGGCTTGATACCGCGCTTCTTGGCTGCAATATAGAATTCTACGGCCCCGGTTAGGTTGTTCGTGTCCGTTTGTGCAATGGCAGTCATTCCCGCTTGCGCTGCAAGCTCCACTAGCCGTTCCGGTGGAATTGTGCCGCGACTGAACGAGTAATACGAGTGCGCGTGTAAGTGCGTAAACATGGTTAGTTGGCAAGAGTGGATGTTAATGTGATCGCTGTTTCGAGCGCGGAAAGTAACGGGTGCGTTGCGACGATGACGGTTACCGAATCGGATTCTTCCCTAAGTGAGCAAATTCTTTTGGCAATGGTAGAAAGCTCCGCGCTGCCATACTGATACACAAACCGCTCGTTTGGATGATGCTCGAACCAAGTGCGCTTGTTTCTTCCGAGGAGCCTAAGCAATGAATGCTTGCCATTCGAAGACAAATCTTTTATGATTCCCGGAAGTTCAGGGCTGTCATGCTGGACAATGAGACTCTTCGCTCCCCGCAACACTTCCTTGCAATGTGACCACGAATGATGCTCGAGTTCTAAAAAGCAGCGGAGCGGGTAAAGAGAATCTACTATTTCGCACAATGTGTCAAGCTGCTTCGAGTCGTATTCACAGGATCGTTCTAATGACAGAATGAGCGTGTCCCTGAGAGGATCGAGCACATTGACAAACAAGGGCCAGGACGAATGAAGAAAGTATTTATGTTCGGATTCAAAATCACTAATCGTCACCCGCCACACCGGGCGAGCGATCGTTCGTTGAACTTTGTTTATGATACTTAGCTCCGGCAGACTATGAACGCTGAATGAAAATTCAAGTGTAGGAAAGCGCGGCAATGAGCCGGTTCCGAATAGGCCGTGTCCTTCCACTCCAATAAAGATTCCGTCTGTCATGCCGTTTACTTTCATGCCGCGATTGCACTTGCGAATCCTACGATTCGCTTTCCATATTTATCCCGAATCGAATCAATCGCACTATAAAGTGGATCGGCAGCTTTCTCTTCTTGAAAAAGATATTGCTGTTCGAGGTTTTCGAGGAGCGTGTTTGCTTCAAGCCCTAATAGCCGAATTCGCATCCGGCGTGTCCACAGGTCTCGAAAGAGTTTGGCAGCAAGCTGGTAGATCTCGTGGTCTTTATTCGTCCATGAACAAGTAAGTGTTTTCGTGAAGGTGGAGAAATCTGAGTAACGCAGTGTGAGTGTGAGCTTCTTGGTAAGTAATTTTGCTTCTCGAAGATCGCTGGCAAGCTGAGAGGAGAGAGCGAGAAGTTCAGAATAGAGTTTGTCCTGCTCCATCAGATCTTCTGGAAATGTCCTGTTTCGGGAATAACTCTTTTGCTCTCTTGTTGGCGACACGGGCGAGTGATCTATGCCCTGAGCGCGTTCGTGAAGATTGCTCCCAGCTTTGCGACCGAAGAATCGAGACAGGATCGGCACCGGCGTTTGGGCAAGCTGTCCAATACGTTGCACTCCAAGCTGGATTAGCTTATTTTCGTTGACCGCTCCCACTCCTGGCAACGCCCGGATATTGAACGGTGAGAGGAATCCTGCTTCTTGCCCACCGGCAACTTTGAAATGCCGTTCTTCTCCTTTCTTGGCAACTTCGGTCGTTGCAACTTTGGCAATGAGTTTGTTCGAGGCAAGACCACAGGACAGAGGCAGGTTCGTCTCTCCGCTTACTTCCTTTCGGATTGCTTGCGCCCATCGATACGTGTCACCTTTCAGCGATCCCGTGCGGGAGAGATCGAGGTAGAATTCATCGACGCTTGCAGCCTGGCATATAGGTGCAAGCTCCGTGAGCATTTCCCGAACGAGTTTCGAATACTCTGCATAGTGAATGTAGCTGCCATGCAGATATGCAGCCTCCGGGCACAGCCGGTATGCTCTCCTAATGGGCATTGCGGAGTGTACACCGAATGCCCGCGCTTCGTAAGAACAGCCCGCTACCACTCCGCGTCCAAATGGATTGCCGCCTACGATAACCGGACGTTTATTTAGCGCCGGGTCAAGAAGCCGCTCCACAGACACGAAAAAGGTATCGAGATCGAGATGTAGAATATGGCTTTCCATTCGAATTATGGTGCTTATAGAAATAGGTGCCTATCAAAGCTATATCTAATCTAATACAAAAACGGGCACCTGCTTCAAAATCGACTAAGATTTTCTCAGGGTGGGAAAGAATAAAGTAAGTGTGGGTCAGACAACAGGTGCCTGTGGGGAGCAGGAGCGATCCTAAATGTGATGATGAATGAATTCGAACAAGTGTTGTTTTCCTGATATGGAATTCTCAGTGGAAAAAACGGCTCCGAAACTAAAGGAGCTGGAAAAACAAGGAATTTACATTGGAACCTCTTCGTGGAAATACGAGGGATGGATCGGGCAGGTCTATAATGCAGATTATTCCGGACCACGCTCGAAGATACAAAAGAAGCGTTTCGAGGCCGAATGCTTATCCGAATTTGCGAACATTTTTCCAACTGTGTGTTTTGACGGAGGGTATTGGAGGTTCCCGGAATCGAAACAACTTGCGAAATACGCGGAGCAAGTCCCGGACGATTTTCGGTTTGCGATCAAGGTAACGAACTCGATCTCGGAGCGGAGAGACCATAGAGGCGTTCCTAACGCGGGATACCTCGATGCGCGGCTTTACGCCGAACACTTTTTCGAGCCAACCGTGAAAGCTCTTGGGGAAAAACTTGGCCCAATCATTCTCGAATTCTCCCCGTTCTTTTTTGGAAGACCCTATGGGCAATTAGATTATTCGCCACTTCAATTCGTCAAAGACCTTCACAAATTCTTATCGCTCATCCCGAAAACGGACGCAAAGCTCTCTGTGGAAGTGCGAGACCCTGAACTGATTGCATTCCCTCGTTATTTCGATTGCCTCGAACATCATGGAGTCGCGCATGTTCTGAACGAACAGACTCACATGCCGGAGCTTTTGGAACAGCTTGAGGTCCCTGGGATATTTCCCGCGTCGTTCAGTGTGATCCGTGCGCTCGTAAGACCGGGAGTGAAGCATAACGCCGCAGTGGAAGAATTCGAACCCTACAATCGAACGCAATTCGCTCTACCACAACTGCGGCAGGGCATCGCTGAGGTTGTCAAGCAATCCACAGCTTCCCATCGAGGGCTTTACACGTATATTAATAACCGAACCGAAGGCAACGCACCGAATACGATTGCAGGAGTAATAGATTTGCTTTTTCCTAAAAAATAAAATGGCGCGTTACCTATATCAATATGAATCTAATCCCTCCTCGGAAGACTTCCAGAACGAACTCCACTTGCTTTGTGAGACGATTGACGCTGCCAGAGAAAATGTTGAAGTCGGAATGCTCATTGATGAGGAGATCGCGACCGCCGAACGGAAATTGCTGAGGGGAAAGCTCGAATTCGTGATATAATGAAAGTGGATGCTTCTTGGGAACCGGATAACGGCGATTGGCGGATGGGCTGCTATTAATTGAGCACACTACTTTACTTGGATTTCTCATTTTGTGTTGAACAGCCGCTCGCCTGTTCAACTAATCCTCGAAATTGAGCCAATTTGCGGAGGAGCGTTCACTGACATGCGAACTGCTCCCGCTCGATTATTGCGGAGCATCGTGCGTTCATACCCCTCGGTTGATGGTTTGGAATCCTTCCGGGACTTGTCACTCCTGAAAAAAGAGGCTCCATTTCTAAAAACGACCGGCCCCGATTCAAAAACAACGACCACCCTTTTCAATGGAAGTTAACTAATGTGGCAAAGAGAGGCGCGGCGCTGGGTTCTGAAATCCAAGCAATCTCACATTCTGGGAAATAGGGTCCCCTATTCTCGATACCCCCGGCAATCCAATTGACACCCCGCCCCCCCCGGCTACCACCTTGATTAGTCCGCAAGCGAAGTTTTTGCAATTCTGGCATGTAACTTTTATGAGGCTCTGTCAGTAAGCATTAATGTACACTCATTTAGACGGAGGTGAAGATGGAAATTCGATACGATTTGGAATACACACAAAACGAACGAACCACATTATTCAACTACGCCTATGAAACACCGTCGTGGACACCCTTGCCTCCTCGTTGCGGCAATCCCGCTTGCCGGAGCCATCCTACTCGCCGCGCCTTACGTTAGCCCAGCTCAGGAAGCGGATTCGGCCCCACGCCTCCTACGGTTCAACGATTCGATGCTTGTGCGCGCTCGCGCCCTTAGCATCATTGCTCACGAATACCTCGACTCTGTAACCATCGATTCGTCGCTACCGATTCAGGAAATAGTCAACAGATTAGATCCTTTCTCTTATTATGAGACAAAGGCACAGTACGAGCGATTCATGCGTCAGGTTGACGATGAAGAGTTCTCCTTTGGCATTCACATTCGAGAGGTTTTAAAGCATGTCCTCATAACTTCGACTGCCTATGGTAGTCCTGCGGAGAATATGGGCATCCTACCGGGCGACGAAATCCTCGCCCTCAGTGGAAAGACGGTTGGCGGTAGTGATAGCATTGTACGTTCCGTGCTCTTGGGGACTGACGAGGTTACTTTTCAACTCTACCGAGCATCCAATGATAGCACTTGGAGCGTTCCGGTGCATAAAGCCCGGTACGAACATACGAGCGTTCCTGTGGCGGCTATGATCGACTCGCAAATTGGGTATGTGGAAGTTACTGGATTCCATTCGGGGACAGCCACAAAGCTCCAAAAAGCAATAGAGTATCTCCGCCGTAAAGGGATGGTCTCTCTGATATTGGACTTACGCTACAACAGTGGGGGCTTCGTTTCTGAGTGCCTAAAAGCGGCAAATCTTTTCATACATTCCGAAGGACAAACCGTGATTCAGAATTCGCGGGTTGCCTCCCATATTCGACAGTATTCCTTGAATGACATTGCACTTTATCCAACAATGCCACTTGTCGTTTTGGTTGGCAATTCGAGCGCGAGTGCTACCGAAATGTTCACCGGCATATTGCAGGACCTTGATCGAGCTACCGTAGTGGGTCAGCCAACCGTAGGCAAGAGCTTAGTGATGCAATACTTCACCTTACCGAATCAAGATCACCTATATTTGGCAGTTGCGTATTACATGCTCCCCTCGGGAAGATCGGTTCAGCGTCCGTACTGGAATGGCAAATTGACCGGCGGAGAATGGCGCGATTTCGGAAGCTTCGATAATCCTCACCACGTTTTTGATAGTGAGGTTTCCGAAACAGACTGTCCCACATACAGGACGGTGGCTGGCAGGAGCGTTCTTCCGTCCAGCGGCATTGTGCCGGACTACTTCGTTTCGCAAGAGGTCTTCTATCCCGAATGGATGGGGGATGCCGTAGAAGGTGCTGCCGCGCTCTATCTGCGAGTGAATTCCGACTGGCTATTCAATATTAGTATTGACAGCTTCGAGAATCATTGCCAAATTCCGCGAAAGTTCGTTGAATGGGCACTTGACTCCATTCGATCACACGATACTACCGCCGATAAGCTTCTCTCCGCAAAACTTGCCTGGATGCTTCCGAAACTCATCAAGGCGGATGTAGCATACGGCGTTTGGGGTGGGTACGGTTTCTTCAAACTTTGGAGACGTAATACCGCAATCGTTCGCCGTGCTACGGGGCTGCTTTCTAAACCGCCGTCGCTGGCACTGTTGGGGAAGAATTAAGTAGGAATCAGTGAAAGATGATGTTTAAATTCGCAGCCGCAATGGGTTCCGTCAGTGAAGATTGAATTCATTGTAAGGCGTTTTTAGTGCCTTGGCTGCGTACATTTCCAGAATATGCAAATCATCCTCTTTCATTCTTGGCAGAGGATTGACCCGAACCTGCATTTTTTTGATTCTTGCCCTGGCTGCAAAGAACGCGGATCTATGTTTGCGTTTGCCAC
Organism: Ignavibacteriota bacterium; assembly: GCA_963736195.1. Taxonomy (GTDB): domain Bacteria; phylum Bacteroidota; class Ignavibacteria; order Palsa-1295; family Palsa-1295; genus PALSA-1295. The sequence continues at coordinate 1,198,334 of CAVTNP010000004.1, read as the reverse complement.
CCTTGCCAAATAGCGCCACTGCGGAAGATCGAGAAGTATAGATTGCCGGAGTCTTGCAGGCTATTCGAGCCAGTTTTACAGCCAGAGTTGCCTGCTGCACACTCGTAGATTGGTGTTGAGTAATCCGTCTATTAAGGCTGCCAGTAATCCCGACGTAGAGATTTTTATTCTTGCCCCTTACCCCGACTTCACTCAAAAGATAGAGACCCTTTGCGTGCCTAAGCTCTTTTACGGAACTCGGTTTGGCACGGCGTAAATCCTCAACATAATGATTTAGATAGGGACGTAACGCATCAAAGATTTGCGTGTTCATCGTGACAATGGTTCCGATAGAACCGCTCTCATAATTGGCAGCTAATAAGGGTAACAACGGCATGTCATTAAGAATGCTTAGCAGGATTTCCATCGACTCGGTGTTGGTTGGCCGGAGGGCTTTTCGGGGATGATCGAGATGTACACCGTATTTTTGTGATCTGATTAAGCTCACTATGACCCTAACTCCCCACCAAGCTAAGTATTTCGCTTATGACCTCACTCGACGCAGCACGAGTGGGATGGATCGGCTTTCCATGTCGCTGTTTGACGCGGCGGTTGACCTGAATCCACACCAGATCGAGGCCGCGCTTTTCGCGTTGCAGTCCCCGCTCTCGAAAGGAGTGATCCTCGCTGACGAAGTGGGGTTGGGAAAAACGATCGAGGCGGGTATTGTGCTATGCCAGTATTGGGCGGAGCGCAAGAGGCGGCTGATTGTGATATGCCCTGCTTCCATTCGCAAGCAGTGGGCACTTGAGTTAGCGGAGAAGTTCAACCTTCCCGCAACCGTGCTCGATGCAAAAGCGTACAAAGAATTGAAGCAAACGTCTTCTGACCCATTCTCAAGCGGCTCCGTTCTGATAATGTCCTACCATTTCGCGAATGCCGTGCGAGAGGAATTGAAATTACATTCCTGGGATCTTGCAGTGATTGACGAAGCGCATAAATTGAGAAATGCGTATCGCCCCAGCAATAAAATTGGTCAAGGCATTCGATGGGCAATGGAAGACTGTCGGAAGCTATTGCTCACCGCTACTCCCTTGCAGAACTCAATCCTTGAAGTGTATGGGCTTTCAACACTTCTTGACGACCACCTATTCGGAGATGTGAACTCATTCCGTTCACAATATGCTAACGCGGGGAGCAACCTCGATGCTCTGCGGCAACGACTTTCAAGCTTCTGTTGGCGAACGTTGCGGAAAGATGTCACGGAATATATCCGCTACACTCAACGGCGAACGCTCACACGGCCTTTCAAACCGACCGAAGATGAACATGCCTTTTACGAAGCAGTGTCCAGCTTTTTACAGCGCGGGAATAGTTACGCTCTCCCACACCGCCAGCGACACTTAATAGCTCTCATTCTTCGGAAGCTGCTCGCATCTTCTTCCGAAGCAATTGCGGGGACGCTCGACAAACTGCGAATCCGACTGGAGAAATTGCGCGACGATCAGCCCCACAACGATGTGGATTTTACGGAAGAAATTGTGGAATCAGAAGAGATCGAAGGTGATTTGCTGGATGAGATTCTTGAAGATGAAGAAGGCGAGACGATTGAGGAGCCTGTTGCCGCAGTTGACAAGAAAAGACTCGCTGAGGAGATAGAGACGCTCCAAAAGCTTTCGACATGGGCGCGAAGCATTGGCGTCGATACCAAGACAGCGACCTTGCTCAGAGCGTTAGAGATCGGCTTCGAGCAAATGGCAACAACAGGTGCTGCACAAAAAGCTGTTCTCTTCACGGAGTCTCGCCGCACACAAGAATATCTAAAAGCTTTCCTTGAATCTCACGGTTACGCGGGTAAGGTAGTGCTGTTCAACGGCACCAATTCCGGGCTGGAGGCAACCGCGATCTACGAGAGTTGGCTCGAAAAGAATAAGGCCACTGGACGAACAACCGGCTCCCGCGCCGTAAATATGCGCACCGCGCTTATCGAGCATTTTAGAGATGAGGCAACAATTTTTCTCGCTACCGAAGCAGCGGCGGAGGGAATTAATCTCCAATTTTGCTCTCTGGTTGTAAATTATGATCTGCCTTGGAACCCACAACGCATCGAGCAGCGAATAGGCCGGTGCCATCGTTATGGACAGAAGCACGACGTAGTTGTTATCAATTTTCTCAATGAGCGCAACGAGGCAGACCGCCGCGTACTTGAATTGCTAACGGAGAAGTTCGCGCTCTTCAACGGAGTTTTCGGTGCGTCTGATGAAGTGCTTGGGAGTATCGAGTCTGGGCTGGATTTCGAAATGAGAATCCTCGCAATCTATCAGAACTGCCGAACGACGGAGGAAATTGATGCTGCATTCGAGGCACTCCAAGCAGAGATGGATGAACAAATCCGTTCCCGTCTTGACGACACCCGAAGAAAACTCTTCGAGCATTTTGATGAAGATGTCCATGCGCGGCTGCGTATGCGCCTTGCCGATGCGAAGGCGCATCTTGACCGGCTCGGTCAACGCTTTTGGACGTTGACTCACTTCATGCTTGCAAAGAGCGCATCATTTGACGACGATGCGCTCACGTTCGATCTTGAACTTCCTCCGCGAGAGGACATCCTGAAAGGCCGCTATCACCTTATATCCAAAACACGACCACGCGACGAAGCAGAAAGTAACGAGGAGATGAATCGCTTTCTATATCGTCTGTCGCATCCACTTGGCGAGCATGTCGTGGATCGAGCGAAGCAGTTACCGACGGACACCGCAGAAATAGTTTTTGATGTCACGAAACATGCAACGAAGCTCTCGGTGATAGAGGCATTGCGCGGCAAATCAGGACAGCTAACGCTAACTCGTCTTATCATTGACTCCTACGACCGCGAAGAACATTTGCTCTTTTCGGGATTCGATGATGGAGGCGCTTCGCTGGATCAGGAAGCGATGGAGAAGTTATTCACTTGCGACGGTCACGTTGCAGATCAAAGTTCCATCCCAAATCCCGCTGCACAACGGCTGTTAGCCGAATCGAAACAGCACGTCAGCGCGACGATTGCTCGATCGCTTGAAGAGAACAGCGCACAATTCCGTGAAGCAAGGGAGAAGCTCGAAAAGTGGGCTGATGATTTGGTGCTCTCGGCTGAGAAAGCACTCTTGGATACCAAAGAGCAGATCAAGGCATTGCGCCGACAGGCACGACAGGCAGCGACCTTAGACGAGCAGCAGGAGATACAAGAGAAGATGCAAAAGCTGGAACGCCAGCAACGGCGCCAGAGGCAAGACATCTTCAAAGCCGAGGACGAAATCATAGGAAAGCGCGACCAACTCATCGACCAACTCGAAAAGCGAATTGCACAGAAAACTGAGACGGAGAATCTATTCACTATTCGCTGGGCCGTCGTTTAAGAATTCAGGCGAATTAACACGCCATTCCAACGGTTGAAGGACGCCATGAATCCCAAATTCGAAAAGCTAAAGAATTTACTCAAAGAGCTGTTCCAGCTTGACCAGCCCGACCTGGACTTTGGCCTCTATCGCATTATGCACGCTAAGAGCGGTGAGGTCACAAAGTTCCTTGAAAGCGATTTGCTCCCGCAAGTGCAAGCTGCGTTCAGTCAGTACAAGACTTCCGACAAAGCTGAGATCGAAAAGGAGCTTGCCACAGCAATCGCCCAAGCTGAGGAGTTAGGTGTCGATCCTCAATCAACACAGAAGGTGAAGCACTTAAAGGAGCGGCTTAAAACCGATGCCGTTGATATTGGTACGCTCGAAAGCGAAGTGTACGAAAACCTGTTTAGCTTTTTCCGCCGATATTACTCCGAAGGCGATTTCCTTGCAAAGCGGGTTTACAAGCAGGGTGTATATGCCATTCCTTACGAGGGAGAAGAGGTCACGCTTTATTGGGCGAACAAAGATCAATACTACATCAAGACTGACGAGTATTTGCGGGACTACGCCTTCCGCCTTCGGCCCGACGATGCAAAGAAGCCGATGCGAGTTCACTTCCGATTGGTGGATGCCGAAGAGGGCGAGCACGGCAATGTGAAAGCGGCAGATGGTAAAGATCGCGTGTTCATTCTTGCAACATCCGGTAACGAGAATAGCTTTATTAGTGAACAGGACGGAGAGCAAGGCAAGGAACTCGTTATTCAGTTCGAGTATCGTCCGGCAACGCTTACGGATTGGCCGGAGGATGTTCGAGCCGCTAAAAGCAAACCACCGGCGCAGAAGGATTTGACCGCGCTTGCCGAAAAACGGGTGCTTGCCGTGCGGGACTCAGCACTCGCCGGTTGGATTGCAGAATTGGCAAAACTTGACCCGGCAGAGAAGGAGCCAGATCGCACGGTGCTGATAAAGAACCTTCGCCGCTACACAGCGCGGAATACCTTTGACTATTTCATACACAAAGACCTCGGAAAATTCCTGCGGAACGAACTCGATTTCTATATTAAGAACGAGGTCATGCACTTAGACGACGTGCAGAATGAGACTGCACCGCGCGTTGAGCAATATCTCTCGAAGCTCAAGGTTATTCGCAAGATCGCTGGTAAGATCATTGAATTCCTTGCGCAACTCGAAGATTTCGAGAAAAAGCTTTGGCTCAAGAAAAAGTTTGTGGTTGAGACTTCTTGGTGCATTCGTGTCGGTTGCATCCCGGAGGAATTTTTACCTGAGATCGCGGCAAACGAAGCGCAACACAAAGAGTGGATTAAGCTCCTTGCCATTGATGAAATTTCCGGCGACCTCACAACTCCCGCTTATACCAAGAAGATCAAACCTGAGTTCTTGAAAGGACACCCTTCGCTTGTGGTGGACACGGGACACTTTGAAGCTGAATTCACGGCGCGCCTCCTTGATTCTATCGGCAACGTGGAGGAGCTTGCCGACGGAATCTTATTCCACGGCGACAACTTCCAAGCTCTAAGCCTAATGCAGGGCCGATACGCCGGGACGGTAAACTGCGTTTATATCGACCCTCCGTATAATGCGAAGTCCTCTGAAATCATCTACAAGAATGGTTATAGAGACTCAAGCTGGCTTTGCCTGATTGATAGCCGTCTGAACCTCGCATCGACAGTCCTTGATCCCGACGCAGTATTCGTCGCCGCAATAGATGAAGTTGAGCAAGAATTCCTCGGCTTACTCCTTTCTCAAACCTTTACCGATCGTGCGAAGACTTGCATAACAATAGTTCACAATGCAACAGGGCAACAAGGCAACAATTTTTCAGCTACACACGAATATGCCTATTTCATTTATCCGGCTCACGGTTACCGGATAGGGCTTGAAGATAGAACGGACAATCCTGATGTTAGGCCGCTTAGGAACGTATCAACAGGCTCGCATCTTCGAACCGATGCCGCGAACTGCTTCTATCCGATCATCGTCAAAGACGGGAAGATATTCGGTTTTGGCGATGTCAGTCCCGATGATTTTCACCCTGGTTCTCGCAATATCGTTAGGAAAGATGGAACTATTGAGGTATATCCGATAGGAAACAGTGATGAAGAGCGGAAATGGGTTTTTGCGAGGGACACGGTGGAAGGAATTCGTGGAGAATTAGCTGCAAAGCAAGACCGAACGACAGGGCTATGGGATATTATTCGAACGAAATCAAGATTCAATTTCAAGACAGTCTGGACGGATTCGAAGTATTCTGCAAACTCATGGGGTAGCCGCATTCTTAATGAGATGCTTCCCGGCAACCCCTTCACTTTCCCAAAATCCATTTTCACGGAAAAGGATTGTATTGACGCTGCCTTGGGGAACAGTAAGACTGGACTTGTTTTAGATTATTTTGCTGGCTCCGGCACTACGGGACACGCGGTCACGATCCTAAATCGTGGCGATGGTGGTAAGCGCAAGTTCATCCTTGTTGAGATGGGCGAATACTTCGACACGGTTGTTCTTCCCCGCATCAAGAAGGTAACCTTTTCGCCTGATTGGACAAACGGAAAACCAAAGCGCCTTGCCACTTTAGAGGAAGCAGAACGTTCTCCGCGCTTGATGAAGGTTGTCCGTCTTGAATCTTACGAAGATACGCTCAACAATCTTGAATTGCGGCGGACTGAAACGCAGCAAACATTGCTCGAAGCCGCAGATACACAGAATGCCGATGGTTTCAGGGAGGAATACCTGCTGCGCTACATGCTTAATGTAGAAGCGCGAGGAAGTCAATCCTTGCTAAATGTTCAGGAATTCAGCGATCCCACTGCGTACAAGCTCAAAGTAAAACGCCCCGGCACGGACGAGAGCCGGGAAGTAAACGTGGATCTCTTGGAGACGTTCAACTGGCTTATTGGCCTCACGGTGCGGCATATCGCGGCTCCGCAAACATTCAGCGCAACATTCAAGCGTGACAGAGAGAAAAGGCTGGAACTGAAATCAAGGCTCAAGCAGGGGGATGAAGGTGCGTGGTGGTTCCGAACCGTCTCCGGCACAATGCCGGATGGCCGCAAGACGCTTGTAATTTGGCGCAAGCTTACAGGCAACCCCGAAGAGGATAATCTTGTGCTCGATGAATGGTTCAAGAAGCAAGGCTATTCCAGCAAGGATAGCGAGTTCGATCTGATTTATGTGAACGGCGGTAACAATCTCGAAAATCTGAGAATCATTGACGACAAATGGAAAGTGCGCCTCATCGAAGAGGACTTCCACCGCCTCATGTTTGACACGGAGGGAATTTAACGCATGTCCACACAACGCTATTCCGTCACGCCACATCCGATTCAGACTCTTCTGACATGGGTGCAATCGGGAGAAATCGCAATCCCTGAAATTCAGCGCCCATTCGTTTGGGAAGCCACAAAAGTTAGGAACTTGCTGGACTCATTATACCAAGGGTATCCGGTTGGTTATTTGATCGCGTGGCGCAATCCAATAGTGAAGCTAAAAGACGGGACTCCTTCTGCTGGTAAGCGAATCCTGATCGACGGGCAGCAACGAGTAACGGCGCTCATGGCCGCGTTCCTTGGTCGGGAAGTATTAACAAAGGACTATGAAACGGTTCGAATACGGATCGCTTTCCACCCACAGGAAGAACGTTTCGAAGTCGCCAACCCTGCCATCCGCAAAGACGTGGCATGGATCGAGGATGTCGCGGAAGTATTTGCTCCAGCGAACAGTGTGTTTCATTTGGTAACTACCTACTGTACGAAAAATCCCGGTGTATCACAGGATGAGGTATTTAAAAGCATCGAAAAGCTGCGTGGTACTATCAACAACCATGTAGGAGTAATTGAGTTGGCTGATGATCTCGACATCGAGACGGTAACAGAGATTTTCATCCGCGTTAACTCCGCCGGGACCGAGCTTTCTCAGGCCGACTTTGCAATGTCGAAGATCGCCGTGAATGAAACGTATGGTGGTAACATGCTTCGGAAGGCCATCGACTACTTCTGCCATCTTTCGGTGCATCCTGAGTTCCTCCCACTTATCGAGAAAGGAGACAAGGCGTTTGCTGCCTCTGAATTCTTGCCAGCTATGCGTTGGCTAAAGGACGTTAATGACGACATTTACGATCCCACATACACCGACATGCTAAGGGTCGCGTTTACATCAGAGTTTGGTCGCGGCAGATTGCGTGACCTGGTAGCCCTCCTATCGGGCAGAAATTTTGAAACCAAACAGTATGAAGAAGTAATTTCGGAGCAATCGTTTGCAAGTCTCAAAAAAGGAGTGCTTGCCTTTATCAATAAAACGCACTTCGATCGCTTTACGATGATTATTCGCTCCGCAGGATTCGTAACAAGCGATCTGATCGGAGGAATGAACGCCCTGAACTTTGCATACATCGTCTATCTGCGAGGGCGCGCAGAAGGCGTATCCGCCGACACACTTGAGCGATTGGTGCGGCGTTGGTATGCCATGTCAACGCTTCGTGGGCGATACGCTGGCAGCCCGGAAACTGCCTTCGACTTTGACATCCGGCAGATTGGGGAGCGCGGACTCGAAAAGTATGTCGAATCCGTGTTCTCCACCGAGTTACCGGATAGCTTTTGGACGGGAATGCTTCCTCAGTTGATGGACACGTCCTCGGCACAGAGTCCCTACTTCCTTTCGTACAAGGCCGCGCAAGTAAAATTGAAAGATAAAGGCTTTCTTTCGCGTGACATATCCGTGCTGGATCTCCTCCTGAATCGCAGCGACGTTCACCATGTCTATCCGAGTAATTATCTAAAGAAGCAAGGTCTTTCTCGTGGGCGCTACAATCAGATCGCGAATTTTGTTATTGCGCAGAGCGAGATTAACATTGCCATTAGCGATGCCGCACCTGAGAAATACTTTTCGGAATTGCTCAAGCAGTGCAACGGAGGCGCTAAAAAATACGGCGGCATTACAACGGAACCCGAACTGCGAGAGAATCTCCGAATGAATTGCATTCCAGAGAGCTTGCTCGATGGCAAAGTTCCAAACTATGATGACTTTCTCGAAGATCGGCGGAAATTGATGGCGCTCAAGATCAAACAGTGGTTTGAAGTTCTATAATGGCGAGAACACGTACAAATTCACCTGCAACCCAAACGGCTTTAGCCGGAATGGAACCGTTACCCGCTCGGCCTCGGCGCAATCAGTCGCAAATACCATTCGCGCACAAGCTGGTTTTGAATCAGTGGCTGCTTTCGCTCTTCACGGTTAAAAAGTTCGAAGACCTCGCAGAAATCCTCCGCAACGAAGCATTGGAAGGACTTGACGAAAACAACATTCATCATTTCCATCATGCGCTTACCTCCCAGCTATTTAATCTCACACAGTTGCCAACGGAGCTTTTGCTCGAATACGATCAGAACATCGTCTCGCATACGCTCCGGTTGAACGAACGGAGAATTACTCGTGGTGAAGAGCCTGTCGTCTGGAAGTATTTTCAGTATCTTGCATTGCTTTTCACGGAGATATATCTCGACCGATACTTCAACGATCCGAAGGCGCTACTTGCCGTGCTGAACGAGCAGATCACGCTCTTCAATGCTGATAAGCCAGAATTGGATCGAGTAAAGCCACTCGATGCAAATGCTGAGGCATGGCCCCAACTTAACAAGCTGGCATTCTGGATGGCGACAGGGAGCGGCAAGACGCTCGTAATGCACGCAAATATCCTTCAATTTCAGCATTACCTCAAGAAACATGGACGGCAGCGTGAGTTGAACCGAATAATCCTGCTCACGCCGAATGAAGGACTATCTCAGCAACACATGCGCGAGTTCGAGCTTGCTGGCATAGACGCGGAGATATTCAAAAAGGATGGCAGAGGATTGTTCGCCGGACGCGCTGTGGAAATCTTGGAGATCACCAAGCTCCGCGATGACATGGGCGACAAAACGATTGCTGTGGATGCGTTCGAGGGAAACAATTTGGTGCTGGTTGATGAAGGGCATCGTGGTTCATCCGGTGGAGGCGAGGGTGCATGGATGCGTTTTAGGAGTGCCCTATGTGAGAACGGCTTTTCGTTCGAATACTCAGCGACATTCGGACAGGCAGTAAAGGGCAACCCGACGCTCACGGATCTTTACGCTAAGAACACTCTCTTCGACTATTCATACAGATACTTTTACAACGACGGATTCGGGAAGGATTACCAAATCCTAAATCTTGACGAGCAAACACAGCGAGAGCACCTGGAGCTTTATCTTGTGGCTTGCCTCCTATCATTCTATCAGCAACAACGACTCTATCGCGACAAGGAGAGCGCGTTCCGTCCGTTCCAGATCGAAAAACCGCTTTGGGTATTCGTGGGTGGGAGTGTTACAGCTACGCTCGCGACAAGAGATGCAACAGACATCGTTGAGATTCTTAATTTCGTGGCACGGTACGTCAAAGATCGCGCTGGTAGCATCCGTAGGATCGAGCGCGTCCTGAATGAAGGGCTTGTAACCGCGACGGGAAGAAATCTCTTTGATGGACGTTTCGCGTATCTCAATACTTGCGGTTTAAGCCCGACTCAAGTGTTTGATGAAACACTTGCGACCGTGTTCAACGCACCTGGCGGTGGGCAGCTTTATGTGGAGAACCTAACAGGTATTACAGGCGAAATCGCACTCAGGCTTGGCGCTGAGAACGAAGCGTTTGGAGTCATAAACGTAGGTGACGATGCGAAACTCGTGAAACTTTGCGAGGATAGTGGGATTGAGACTGGCGATCGAGAATTCTCCAGTTCCCTTTTTTATGAGATCAACAAACCACACTCGCCGGTGAATTTGCTGATCGGTTCGAAGAAGTTTACGGAGGGTTGGTCAAGCTGGCGCGTCTCAACGATGGGCCTGATGAACGTCGGCAGGGGCGAAGGCGCTCAGATCATACAGTTGTTCGGACGCGGCGTTCGGCTAAAAGGTTACGATATGAGCCTCAAGCGGAGTGGCAAGACCCAACTACCAGAAGGCATTGAGCGGCCAAGACACATTGGCATATTGGAAACGCTCGGCATTTTTGGCGTTCACGCGGATTACATGGCTCAGTTCAAAACATTCCTGGAGGAAGAGGGGCTTCCCACTGTCGATGATAGAATCGAGTTCCTTCTGCCAACCATTAAAAACCTCGGTCGTCAGAAGCTAAAAATGATTCGTCTGAAAAAGACGATCAATGGAGTTAGCACGGAGTTCGGTGACGCATATCGAAAGTTGGGGCCAATCCCAACCGTGAAGGCTCCCGATCCGGTCAATGAGAAGAGCACGGAACAACTGCAAAAGAATCGTTTGGTGCTAAACTGGTATCCAAAAATTCAGGCGTTGAGATCCGGCGGACTCATCGGCGGTGATACAGAAGGTAACAGGAATGAGGTACAGTTTACCAGCAAACAACTCGCCTTCCTTGATTTCGACCGGCTCTACTTTGAGCTTGAGAGATTCAAAGCCGAACGAAGCTGGTACAACCTGAATTTAACTCGCGATAGCATCCGAACGCTGCTGCAAGATCGAAGTTGGTATGTGCTGCAAATCCCATCCGAGGAGCTTGCAGTTGATTCCTTTGAGCGCGTAAGGCTTTGGGAAGACATTGCTTTGTCACTTCTCAAGAAATACACAGAGAAATACTACCTGTTCCGAAAACAAGAGTGGGAACTGCCGCACCTTGAATATCGCGATTTGGAGATCGACGATCCTAACTTCATTTCGGAGTATAAGATATTGATTGACAAATCAGAAGAAGAAATCGTAGCAAAGTTGGCCGAATTAAAAGCCGAAATAGATGCTGGCAAATTGAAGGATTTTGCCTTCAAGGGAATAAAAACGGTCTTGTTCAATCAACACCTGTATCAACCATTATTATTTCTCGATTCGAACGTAGTTGAGATCAGTCCAGTACCGCTGAATGATGGTGAACAGAAATTCGTAAACGACTTGAAAGCATTTTGCGATAGTAGTGCAGGCTTCTTCGAAGGGAAGGAACTGTATCTCCTTCGCAATCTTAGCCGTGGAAAAGGTGTGGGGTTTTTTGAAGGAGGTAACTTCTATCCAGACTTTATCTTGTGGCTTCTCGTCGGTGAAAAGCAATACGTTGTATTCATTGATCCAAAGGGACTGCGAAACATTGGCCCCAATGATCCCAAGATTGAGTTTTACAAAACTATTAAGCAAATCGAGGAGCGCCTTGGAAACCCCAAAGTGCATCTTGAATCATTTATCGTTTCGAATACATCGTTCTCCATGCTGCGTATGGTTTGGAATTTGACCCAGGAAGAGATGCGAAAAAGGCATATCCTGTTTCAGGACGAAGAGAGCTATGTTAGTGAGCTTCTTAACTTGATAGCGTTGCCTACAAGCTATGGTGAACAGCATACCTGAACATGCCTTACGATAAGCGCCACCTCGACTTGCTTTACGAGTTCGCATCAAAGAAGCTGACGCTGCGAATTCCTGAAATGATTTTGCGCGATGCGAACGGAGATGTCGTTGGTCATGGGCTTGGGTTGTTTGCAATGGAGGAAGACTTGCATAACATTGAGCTACGAATAGAGCAGCTTGACTTTAGCCCGATGGAACTGATGAGGCGGCAGTCTGGTGGAAGGGCCTTCGCATACACAAAAGACGAACACAAACTATTTGCTGAGGGTAATATTGAGAGCGGTCTTAAGTTCAAAACATCACCTCTGGAGATCGGAACCATCTCGTATAGCTTAGGAAATGGATCATCTTCAGGCGCGCAAGTTCTAACGCCGGAGCGAGTCGATTTTTCTTCCGATGAAATACAAGGTGATTTTGTCCGTGTCTTACTAACTTCGCAAAAGGGAAATTTCTTGCCATCGAATGTGAATAGGGATGTTTCAGAGTCATTCCGCTTGAATCTACCATACCCTTATGGACGAATTGAACTTTCATCTGGCGAGTTCGAAGCCGGAGGTAGGGAGGATCATCATTACTTGTTAACTCGGACGCCCCAGCCCGACGACGAGGCCACAGAAGCAACCGAACGCTCACTTTTGCTGGCGCTTAGTTACTGCTCAGGGACGAAGATTCATAAAAGAGCGACGTTTGAGGCCGGACTCAGAAATATTACATCTCTCTATCGGACAACGACTACAACAGGTAGCACCCTTTTTGACCCGTTGCATTATGTGAACGATGCTTCGGGTTATGATATGATTCCAAAGATTCAGGCTTTGCTAAGGCAGCCGGGAAACAAGGCCATCGAAGATTTGCTCGAAGTGTATCTAATAAGTCCCACTCCCTTCGAATCCGGCTCGCGCACCCTTCATGTTTGCGTTCTTCTCGAAGGGCTATTTGGGGAGCTACTAAATCGTTGCAATCCCCCGAAAAACGAAAACTTCGAGAAGTCAAGGAATGCAGTTGTTGGAGCGATTGAAGGTGGCCTCACAGGTGCGGAGTCGCATTTTATTTCTCGCTTCGCTGGTATTATCAAATCCATGTCGGCAATGAGCCTAAAGGAGCAATTTGAGTTTCTTTCAAGAGAGTACAAAGTGCCGGTCGAAGATACCGAGCAAGTGTTCTTTAAACTCAGACCTCGCTTCGCTCATGGACGTTTTGAGAATCCCTACACCGTCCCGCTAAGTCAGGCACAAGATTCGCTCGACAACCTTGGATACATAACAAATTTATTCAACAAGTTCCTTCTGCGCTTAGCGGGATATGAAGGAAAGTATTTCGATTATTCGATCCCCGGGGGGCGGCATAGCAAATTCAGCGAGCAGATTCCTCCAAGCCCGGCGAGGACTTCGTGAGACGTTTCCGAATCTTATTCTTTCATCATGCCTAAACCAATTTGGTCTGAGTACGCGGGACCCCATGGCTTTTGGGGCTATGGCTCGACATGGGAGGAAGCTGAGATTATCTTTATAGGTCCAGAGTTCGGTGGATCTGGCCTTGACAAGCGTATTCGGTTTTGGGAGGCAACAGATAGAAAGCAATTTGTTGATCTTCCACCATTCATGCACGCGCTGGACAAGGAGAATAGATTCGTCTTGGATGGTACTCTATCCGGGATATATGGCATAAAGACTTTTGGCTCCCTTATGGTAATGCTTATGGGAGCGAAACCACTTGATTTGCGAAAGTGCTACGCTCAAAACTGCTTCGGAAGAAGCGATCTCGCCACTCAAATTAGCTGGTCGGATTTATCGGCGCTGCCGTGTAAGAATGTAAGCAACAAAGAGTTTCGCAAGGATTATGAAGTTGAGCGCAAAATTTATGAAGAAACCTACCTTCCACCACGAGTTGAGCGCGTGAAACAATTCTTCGCGAATTCAGAACGAAAAACGGTTGTACTCTATGGAGCCTCGTCTCGACTAAAGCCCATATTTGAAGGCAACTGGGAAGAGGAGAAAGTTGATGGCCACTTTCATCCCATTGAGGTTCTCCGAGCAGGTAGGCATAGTGCTTTCAGAGTTGCGCATCCTTGCGCCCATCATGTCAAGAATGCTTATTTTGAGGAGTGCGGAGGTAGGATTGGAATTCTTGATTGTGATAAATTTGAATCCGAAGTGAAGGCGAGAGCTTGATCGAAGTGAATGGACTCCGCTTCCGCCGATGCTTCCGGTCGGTTGGCGTAACTATTGTTACAATAATACGTGTGTATAATTGTAACAACAGGAGGAGACATGCGAGCACTAATCTATACGCGAGTAAGCACGAACGAACAAGCGGAGAGCGGTTTGGGCCTCGAAGCCCAAATGAATGCGTGTCTTGCAAAAGCAAAAGAACTCGGCTCAAGCGAGACGATTCCATTCACCGATGCAGGACTTTCGGGTTCCACCGAAATTGAGGATCGTCCCGGACTTTGGGCGGCACTATCGCAACTCAAACGCGGGGACGTGCTAATCGTCGCCAAACGTGACCGCGTGGCGCGTGATATGTTTCTCGCGCTAACCGTTGAGCGCATGATACGGGCAAAGAAAGCAACGTTCGTTAGTGTGGCCGGTGAAGGCAGTACGGACGATCTTTCGGGATTAATGCAACGCCGGATGTTCGATCTTTTCGCGGAAATCGAGCGCGAAATGATTCGCACCCGGACGAAGGCGGCGCTCCAAACTAAGAAGGCAAAGGGAGAGTTGGTTGGCTCCGTGCCTTTCGGCTATCAACTTAGCGAGGATGGCATTCACCTTGAACCGAATGCTCAAGAGTCGGAGGTTGTTAAGCTTATTCAATCGCTCAGGAAAAAGCTCTCCTTTCGCGCGATCGTAGAGTATCTGAATGATAATGCGATTCCATCCCGCACTGGCCACCGATGGGACATCCATCAGGTGTTCAATATCACGAAAGCAATTAGCAGCTAATCCGAATTATCATTGACGAGCTATGAAAACCATTATTATCGTAATAATTTTGTTCGTCGTGGGAGCATGGGACCAATGGAGACGGAGGCTTAGATAGGCGATGCCACCTCGAACAATCAGCCAGCGGGAGTTCGACAAGCTCCGGCCCTTGTCTCAGCGCGAACTCCTCGCCTTCATCGAGGAGCGGCTTCTACGGCGCTCACCTGGGCGACCTAAGACGGGCAAGGCAACAACTGCGGCTGAACGAATGCGGAAGTACAGGGAGCGATTGAAAAAGGACTCACAAAAGCGAATCGGGAAGCCCGTCCGGTAAAGCACCTGCCCTTACAGCTAAAACACTCCCACAACGCATTACGGCGGCAATGTGGCGCGAACGCTTTGTCACATATAATGTCCTCCCACCTTAAAAATTTCGTAATTTCGTACCTTAATTAATTATGACCCACCTGATTTAAGCTGACATGCCAAAGCTGTTCGAAGAAGCGGAAATCAACGGATATAAAGCAAGAGCGAAAAAAACTCGCAATGCTTTGGCAAATGAAATACTTGCTGAGATTGAAAGGAGGGGATTTGTTGCTCCTGATCGACATGCTGCGCTGGTGAGATTGACGGCAAGCGAATTTAAAAAATGGGAGATAGACGCATGGCGTGTTAGCGCACCGCTCTCAATATATATTTATAACAATAACGGCATTGTATGGTACAGGTATTCATATCCCTATTGTGATGCCAAAAGGGTCGAGCACTCTACCCGAGTTCTTGTCAAACAAGCGTCAGGTTTCCCAAGCGGGATGGTTAAATTGCCACCGAAAATCTGGGAGTTGATTCACCTTCTTCGCTTTGAGGAGGTTGACCAGTTCTTAATGCACAGTCGCGCGTTTTCTGGCTTAAATTTCCTTTCTCAGGTCGAAGATCCAAGAGGATTGCTCGAAAAGCTCGTGGATCTGGAAGGAGAGCATTCGCAGATGCTTATGAAGGATACGAAAGAAGCAATCGCGTATGGCGCAAATCCCAAGTTAATCCAGCAGATGCGTTCACGGTTATTACGCTACTCACCAGGTTTATACGAGATTATGGAGAATGACCTCCGGATTCAAGCAGGGAAACTCCCGATTAAGAATCTGTCTGACCTCCTGAAAATCGAGAGGCTTGAGCGAAAGAAACAAACCAGACGCCGCTAATCCGTTGCGATTATTTACTCATTCGTGAGTCGTTTTTACGAATTAATTATCCTCGATTTTGGGTGTTCTCGGATATGAAAATTAGGGGATGTTTTGGACATCCCCTAATTACATATATTCTCTCGCCTCTAATATAAGGGATGCTCGAAACCCAGCTGTGTTTATGGCACACGCGGGAATGAACTTCCGACCTTGCAAGTGATTATATGCTGGCACAATGCACACCGTGCCTCATGATACATTCTGCAAACAGGCGGAAAGCGGCGGCGGCAATACCCGCTCTCTTTCGCTGGACGATTGTGAGAAAATCTTGAACCGGAATGGAAACCGTTACACGAGGGAAGACGTATCCATTATTAGGGATTTTTTGTACAAACTTGCGGAAATTGATTATGAAACCATCAGCCACGCATAAAGCGATACTCTATGGAAGAGTGTCCACCGATGAGCAGGCCGCTCATGGTTACAGTCTTCGACATCAGAAAGAACAGCTACATCGCTTTTGCGAGATTAAAAAGATCGAAGTTGTCGGCTACTTTGAAGATGACGCTTCAGCTAAGAGTTTTAATCGACCAGAATTCAAGAAACTTTTGCAATTCTTGCGGGCGAACCGGCGAAGCGTTGACATGCTCCTTGTAGTGAAATGGGATCGCTTCTCTCGGAATACTGGTGATTCCTATGCGATGATACGTGAATTGGAAGGGCTTGGGGTTACCGTTGAAGCAGTTGAGCAGCCTCTTGATTTGGGGATTCCGGAAAACAAATTGATGCTTGCATTCTATCTGGCTCAACCAGAGGTGGAGAATGACCGACGATCACTCAATACTCGCGGCGGTATGCGCAGAGCGCAACATGAAGGCCGATGGGTTTCCGGAGCACCGCTTGGGTATTCGATCATACCTGGAGAGCATGGCAAAGGCGCTCTTGTACCGAACGAGGACGCTGAACTCATTCGTCGAGCATTCTATCAGGTGAGTTCGACAACAACTCCCATCGAGATTATACGAAAGCGGATGTGGAAAGATGGACTACGTTGTAGTAAGAGCCAGTTCTTTCGACTTCTTCGCCAACCAGCTTACATCGGCAAAATTTCGATTGCAGCCTGGGGTAAAGAGGAAGCTGAGATTGTTCCGGGCCAGCATGAGGCGATTGTTCCCGAGGCATTATTCTATGAGGTACAGAACATTCTGGATAAAAACGTTAAACGCCGCTCGAAGAACATTAGGCTCGCTTCTCGTTTTCCGCTACGAGGAACACTGATTTGCTGTAAATGCGGCAAGCCACTTACCGCCAGTACCTCAAAGGGCAACGGCGGGTCTTACTCTTATTATCATTGTCACAGGCTATGTGGCGAACGTTACGGACTCAAAAAGGTGGAGGAGGCACTCTTGAACTACATTGATGAATTTCAGATCAACCCGGAAGTGCGGATGTTGTATTCACAAATTCTCACGGACGTTCATCAAAGCCAATCAAAGCAGAGAAGGCACAACGTGGCAAGGCTTGAGAAGCAAATCGAGGACTATGAGGAGAGGTTGACGAAGGCCACGGCTAAGTACGTTGAGGACACGCTTGATCGGGCGGCTTATGAGCGACTGCGAGCACTGCACGAGGGGAGGCTTGTGGAACTTCGCTCGGAGTTGGCAATGGTCAAGGAATCTCGTAGCGTCCTTTTGGAGCAATTCAACAAGGGAATGAACCTGCTCACGAATCTTACTTCAAGATACTTACAAGCAAGTCTCGATCAAAAGGAGCGTATTTTAGGTTCGTTATTCCCTGGAAAGCTTGTTTTCGATGGACAGAGTTTTCGAACCAACAGGCTCAACGACGTACTCTCGCTTATCTCAAATAATTTCAGTGACTTACAGACACAAGATTCCGATCAACCTTCTGAATCTGCGAAAGTGTCGCATGTGGTGACCCCTACGGGATTCGAACCCGTTCAGCCACCGTGAAAGGGTGGTGACCTAACCATTAGTCGAAGGGGCCAATTGAATTTCGAAGGAAAGTTCAGGAGTGCAGCCTGCCTTGACTACGAAATTGCGGGGAGTAAAGCCGGAGAAGCCATGTATTGTTCCTTTCTCCGTAAAAAACGAAGGCTCTGCCTTTGGGGTTTAGGACAAAGCGCACACTCACATTATGGCGGACCAATTTTTTCTTGTCAATCCCTTTTCATCCAACCCGTTCGAAGGAATGGTGGTTGGTGTTTGCATTCTTGATAAGCCGCGAGATTTCGCGTGGATGGCTTCTGTTGCTCATGCGCTCAATCTGACAGAGACAGCATTTCTGTTAGCTAAGAGCCCGAGCCGCTTCGATCTGAGATGTGTCGCCGGGTCGTTAGAAGTTGATCTTGCAACATCGGCGACTTTGGCCGCAGCGCATGTGCTCTTTGCCAATCGGTTTGCCGATCCCCGGCGAACCATCGCATTTTCTACGCATGCGGGACCCATTTCAGCGACGTATGAGGAAGGGCAGATCGAGGTGAATTTCCCAGCGCTTTCCATTGAGGAAATCGAAGCACCGGAGGAGATCCTTCAGGCGGTCGATCCTTCGACCCAATTTGTGGGGAGACGCGGCAATGACTATTTCGTGCATGTTTCTTCGGAATCCAAGCTTAAGAAACTGCAGCCGGTTTTCAAGCTGCTCGACTCCTTAGGCATTCACGGTATAATTATTACTGCCCCAGCAGCACCAGGTCGGGATTATGATTTTGCGATCCGTACGCTGCAACTCCAACCGCGCTACGGGCAGGACCAGCCAGTTGCAAGTTGGGCCTATACCGCACTCGGACCATTCTGGATCGCGCGCCTCGGAAAAACACGGTTGACTGGATTCCGGCACTCGCCGAGATCCCGTCCAGTAAAGATAGAAGTCGATGGGGACCGAGTGAAAATGTTGGGCGAAGCCGTCACGATCCTACAAGGGGAACTGAAGGTATAATGGATGTTCTACTCTGAGAGAAAAGCAAGCTGTCCTCGCTGCTCAAAAAATATTTTGGCGCCCTTCGCACGATTTGGGTCATCAAATAATCCGTAGATCGAGGAGCCGGAACCCGTCATCAGCGCGAAGTTAGCTCCATGAGCATACAGTGCGTGCTTGTATTCCGCAAGCTGAGGAAACCTACGGTACATTTCGGGCTCAAAGTCATTCTGTAAAAGCTTTTTCCATGTATTTAGCGGCTGGGGATGCTGCAAGAATTTGGCATAGTCGAAGGAATTGGCATAGTCGAAGGAATTGGCAGCACCTCTCGGAGTCAGCGATGCGTAGGCATCACTCGTAGAGATCTGAATACTGGGATCGAAAACAATGAGGACCTGGGCGCCAATTGCCAGAGTTGCCGGCAATAACTGTTCCCCAATACCGCGTGCGTGGGCTGCTCTGGACCCAAGCAAGAAGAATGGAACATCTGCTCCGATTTTGGTGGCTGCGTTTAGCAGCGTTCCATTTGGTAGCGGGGTGGGGTACTGTGCCGGCTCGGTGTTCTCGTGCATGGATGCATGCCAATCCTGAAGAATGCGCAGCATGGTCGCAGCATCGCTGGAGCCGCCTCCTAAACCTGCGCCCATGGGAATGTTCTTTTCAAGATGGATGTGAAGCCGTGGGAGAGGCTCTCCGGAAAGTGCCGCGTAGGCTTCCGCGGCGCGCGTCATGATATTACGGGTGTCGGTCGGCAGCGTAGCATCCGAGCACGTCAACCGGAAGAATCCTGAACGCGTTACCGAAATGACATCATGCGGCTCGGCAACTCGGTAAAAAAGAGTGTTGATCTCATGGTAACCGTCGGACCGCTTATACAGAACTTCCAGTCCAAGATTGATCTTCGATGGCGCAAGATAGGTGTCCAGCATCGCCGGCATTAGCTCCCGATCATTCGATGATCCCTCCACCAACGAGGTCGTCGCCTTCATACAATGCGACGGACTGACCCGGCGTAATGGCACGGCGGGCTGCTTCGAACCGGACGCTTATTCGGTTCCCAGGCAGCGGAGTAACGAACGCATCCGCACCTTCGTCCTTATATCGAATCTTAGCCCGGACACGAAAGCCTTCCCTGGGCAACGCATCATATTTGATAAGGTTCACCGTGTTTGCAGTGAGTTCCATTGCCAAAAGGTCATCATCGTCGCCAAGCAAGACTTGATTGTTGACAACATCCAATCCTGTCACGTAGAGTGGTGCAGGATGGGATGGAATGCTGAGTCCCAATCCCTTCCGTTGACCAATGGTATAGAACGGAACACCGTCATGCTGGCCAACACTCTTTCCGGCGAGCATAAAATCTCCTGTAGGTGCGAATGCAGCGAGCTCGCCCACCGTCTCGCGCAGAAATCTGCGATAATCATTGTCGGTTACAAAACAGATCTCGTAGCTTTCGTGCTTATGTTCGAGACCAAGCCCAAATTCTTGCGCCATTTGACGCACTTCTGGCTTAGAATAATGCTGAAGAGGGAACATTGTTCGCTTAAGATGTTCCTGTCGTACCGACCATAGTGCGTAGGTCTGGTCTTTCTCAGAATCAGCAGCCCGTGAAATAATCGTTCGTGGCGCAGTGCTTCCGGCAAGTTTTTCTTCACGAAGCTTTGCATAATGTCCGGTCGCAATGAACTCGCATCCCAACGCATCCGCTTTTCTCAGCATTGCTGCCCACTTGATCTCTCGGTTACATCGAACGCAGGGATTAGGCGTCTGGCCTGCCAAATAGGTGTCTGTAAAGTATCCGATCACTTCCCGGCCGAACTCCTCGGTCATATCCGTGACATAATGAGGGAACCCCAGCTTCGAAGCAACTCTTCGAGCGTCGTTGATCCCATCCAACGAGCAGCAGGAGGTATCCTGTGCCTTATTCCCACCAACATCCTCATACTTATAGGTTTTGATGGTCATGCCAATAACGTCATGACCATCCTGAACGAGTAGCGCTGCCGCTACCGAGGAATCCAGGCCACCTGACATTCCCAATAAAACCTTTGCCATATGTGCCCGAGACCGGACTCGAACCGGTACGTCCTTGCGAACGGCAGATTTTGAGTCTGCTGCGGCTACCAATTACGCCACTCGGGCCGAAATCAATTACGAATTACGAATGATCAATAACGAATTGATGATGGTAAAATGTCATTCTGAGCCCAGCAAATCGTAGCCAAGCATCGGCGACGATGCGGCGGAGACGAAGCATCGGAGACGATGCGTCGGAGATTTGCGGAGTCGAATAATCTCTGGACCCACCAAAGATCCTTCGACTCCGTTCGTTTCTCATTCTTCGAAACGAACTCCGCTCAGGATAACAGAATAAAACAAGTTACTTTCCTATCGAGATAACTTTCAATTCCAAGGTGCCGGCAGGAACTTTCACTTGAACAGTTTCGCCCACTTTTTTATTCATCAACGCCTTGCCGATCGGAGAGGAAACGGAAATTTTGCCTCCCTCAAAATCCGCTTCCTCAGCGGAGACAAGTTGATATACGTTCTCCCGGTCGGTCTTGGCGTTCTTGACGGTTACGCGCGTCATGATGCCGACTTTATCGGTCTGGATGTTGCTCTCATCGATGACAGCAGAGCGTGCCAGAACCTCCTCCATTTTGCGGATGCGAAGTTCCAGTAACCCCTGCTCTTCGCGAGCGGCGTCATATTCTGCGTTCTCCGATAGATCCCCTTGCGCGCGAGCTTCGGCAATACGCTGCGCAATATCTCTGCGTCCATGAAACCGAAGGTTCTTGACTTCCTCTTCGAGTTCCGTCAGACGCTGCCGCGTCATGTATATCTTTTCCTGGTCCATTGCTTCCGTAGGGCGGGGAATGATCGCTTATGCTGTTTCCAGCACGACCCTCCCCTAATAAAAGGAGAAGGCATCCCCCAAACGTTGACCACGCAGGATACCTTCTCGATAAAAATGCTCTTTTTGTTTACTGCAAAGCGCAAAAAAGGCTTAATCTGTTCCCCGATGTGCAAAAACGCCCTTCTTTTTGCTTTGCTCGCGACTAATACTTGAAACACGTTTGGCAAGCTCCGCTCTTGCGGGCATCTTAATGAACAAGTGAATAAATTGGAGCCTAAGCGCCAAACTGCATCAGCATCCGCTCTCGTGGACGTTTTTGGGATAGTTTTGTTAAATGTGGCTTGACACGCCAGGCTCGAATTGGAGTAACAGGAAAACTCGGAAGCGGAAAATCGGTGCTTCTGCAGGCTATGGCGGAGCATGGCTTTACGGTGATCCGCACAGATGACCTTGCCCGTGAGCTGATGGAGCATGATCCGAGCCTCCGAAAGAAGCTAACCGATATTCTGGGGACTAAGGCATACTTCGATGGTAAGTTGGATCGTGGTTATGTGGCCTCCCAAATTTTTCAGGATAAGTTGCTACTGGAAAAGCTGGAGGGCGTAGTTCATCCGGCTGTCACGCACGAGGTAGAGAGGATAATTCAGAGGAGTCCCGGAGGTCCGGTCGCGGTGGAATCAGCCTTGATACTCAAGACCACATTTCGCGAGATTTTCGATTATATTGTGCTCGTCGAAGCGCCGCGTGATGCTTCGGTGGAGCGCGTAGTACGCGAGGGCCGCTTGACACGTGAAGCAGCTCTGGCCCGGCTTGCCGAACAGGATTACAGCAAGGATTCTGAGCGTGAAGCCGATCTCATCATCGAGAATTCCGGCAGCGAAGAAGACCCAGTAAAAAGTCTTGAAGCGTTCAGGAAAAAATGCCTGAAATTGATCGCTCTGCTTGAGCCTCTGTGCTACCGCGAGCTTCCGGAAAAGCCCCTCCATGCTGTGGAGTAGGCCACGCCAATAATAAACTCCTCTCCCCCAGCAGGGTGAGAGGTTGGGTGAGGGGCCACCATTGATGCGAACAATTATTGTTTCACCAATTTAACGGATTGCGCTTCGCCATACGCGGTTTGGATGCGCGCGAAGTATGTGCCCGATGCCAGCCCTGCCAGCGATAAGGGCACCGATTTATTCCCCGGCTCAAATAAGCTCTCGAAACCTGCGGAGCCAACTTCATGCCCTAACACATCGAAAAGCTCGATCTTTACATACGCCTCTTTGCTGATGCCGAAGGATATTACCGTTCCCGAACCGGTGGGGTTGGGGTACGCGGTGGGGTTGGAGATAATACCTGGTTGTGGCGTTTCACTCACGCTCTCATATAGAAGATGCTTTGCAAGTAGCGTGTCGAGGCCAAGACCAAGCGAAGCGATGGATGGTATGGTGGTATCGAGCGGCACCGACGTGTCATTTAGCCAGTCTTCGTATTGAGATGCCCTGGCTCCTTTTATCTCATTTTCTATAAATGGCGTATCGCAGGTAGTGTTCTGAACTAACCATTCATCTATTGCAAGGGCTTTATTCAGATTAATCCAACCCTGCTCTTCACCACCGGTATCATTCGGGTCGGCAACCTGCATCGCTTCAACACACGCACAGAAGTATTCTGGGTTCGTCGTATTGAGATAGAGCACCGATTCGAGCCATAGCTGGGCCTGTAGCCAAAGAGAAGTGTCTGACACCTCAAGTGTTTGACGGCTGGCACTGAACTCCTGAAACATGGATGGTGCGAAATAATCATTATAGCAAGTTTCGATAAATTTCATGGTTGTATCGTAACATTGCTGCACCTGTCCCGGGCCAGTATAGTTCCATATCTTAAAGCGCAAGGAATCGCAAGACTCTGTGTCATCTAAGACTTTCCCCATCTCTTCCTCTACCGCCGAGAGATTCCCGCGACCATGGTGTGCAATCGCATTGCCAATCCCTTGAGACTGCGCGAATAAGGAACCGCTCTGCTGCATCAGCAAGAGAAGAAGGGCGATTGTTCTTAATTGTTGTGCCATGAATGATAATTCCCGAGCAGAGAAGGCCGCGCGCAGCGCGTCCCTGCCGTCGTAGGGCTGTTAGGTGAAAACGCCTGGAGGCAAAAACGTTCGTATTTATGGTAGTAAATCGTTCAAGAGCTGATTGAAAACACTTCGATAGTTCGACGGAATTAAACTATCACCGCAGAACGCATCAAATAGTCAATCCATGAATTCTGTTTGATCGAAATTGATGCAGGTTCGCGTTTGGGAGAAAATACTCAAACTCAATGGGCAATTTTCCTAACGGAGGGTAAAAATCTTCATTCAATTGTTTATTTGACAGCAATCTAAGATTTTTCTTCAATTTACGGAACTCGGTTGGTGTTCATGAAAACTTACTTAAAGTAAAATATAGTTCATGAATTCCTAATGCAAAAAAAAATAAAAAGTCACCCTTCACGATAGGACACCAGCCCAAATTGACTGGGATTTGCTACCTTTTCACCACCCAAACCTTTCCAGCTCGGACTTCATCGGCAGCAATGGTATCTTCGCCGATCTGGCGTGGGACCATGTGCCGATCCTTAGGCCGCAGGAGTTCCGGCGGGTCGATCTCACGGACGGTGGAATCGATATGTCCTTTGGTTTCGGTGATAAGCTGGTAGCGAATTTTTTCGATGGTGTCCACGCCGAAATTCTCGTAGAAAACGATAAGATAGGGCTTGCCATTTTCGTACTGCTTCTGTGCGGTGATCTCGACCCCGGGTGATTTTTCCCATCGCGGCTCCGGTTCCGAGCAGCCTGAGATACCCAATGATAGCGAAGCCACAAGTGGAAATAGGACTGAGAAACCCTGAAAATGCTTCATAAGCAGAAGAAAAAAGTTATACGATAACCCAAATATACGAAAAAAATTGGAATCTCGCCTGATTTCTGTTCGGTCCAACGGTCTGAAAACTATCCAATATTAGAACAAAAAATGAGAATTCGCAAAAGGAACGGAATCATTTGAAGAGAAGATGGATTTGTACGAGCCGTCTTTATAAGGGTAAAGATAAGGTTAAAATACCATTTTTTTTCAACCATTCGTTTTTTTACAGAAAAGCATAATATGACAAAAATCGTTAAACGATCTGCCATAACCGCGGTCTTGGCATTCGCGATGTTCACCTCATCTGCGCATGCGCAGAAAATTGCCGTGGTCGATATTAATACGATCGTAGCGGCAATGCCGGAATATCAGTCGGCAACCACAAAGATGGATGCCATGAATAAGACCTATACGGACTCGCTTCAGGCCATGCGGACCAAGTATCAGGCGACATCCGATACGTACGCCAAGCTTGGCGCCACTGCGAACGACGAGATGAAAAAGAAGGAGCAGGACGACCTCGCCGCTCAGGCTGATGCGTTCACTAAATTCCAAACCGAAAAATTCGGTCAGGATGGTGAACTTGCACAGATGCGCCAGAACCTCATGAAGCCCATCACCGATAAGCTCCAGAATACACTCGACGCCTTTGCCAAGAAGGAGCATTATACCATGATCCTCCCAAAGACGGCTACTGTTTTCGCCGATCAGTCAATCGATGTGACGACGAAATTCCAGGATTACATGAAGACACAGCAGTAAGTGATCGCATTGGAGTGTTTGAAGGCACATTCCGTTTGCCGATCTGAGTTTTAGGGGCGCGGCCGCTTTCCGTAAGCGGTCGCGTTTCCGTTTTGAAACCTTTCTTTACATGCGCGGGTACAAGGGGAAACCTCGAATTACTATTAGATATCACAATGCTAATGACCTCTCGAAATTCCGCTATTCGCCTCGGCGTATTCATCTTCAGTTTCTCCATCCTCGGAGTATCCGTTCTCGGGGTATGCATCGTTCCATCGGTTGCACAGTCTCAGCAAACTCGTGTTGCCTACATTGATGCCCAAAAGCTGCTCAAGCGCATGCCGGAGGTTAAGGATGCCAGCGCCAGGCTCGACCAGCTTACTTCCTCCTGGACCAAAGAGGCGACGGACATGCAGAATGAGCTCGATCGCAAGCAAGCGGAATACGACCGGCGGAAGCTCATTATGACCGATGCAGAGCGCAATGCTTCGGAACTCGAACTGACGAACCTTCGCAAAAAACACGACGACTTTCTCCACGCCAAATTCGATCAGAACGGAGGAGACCTTTTTGCCCAGGAAGCAGCGTTGATGAAGCCCGCCTACGATAAGCTTTCTGCCGCGATCAAGGAGTGCGCATCCGACGGTAACTACGATTACGTCTTCGACCGAAGTTCGAAGGATGTTATCCTGCTCTACACCAATTCAAAGTTTGATCTCACCTTGCCCGTAGCGAGGAAACTTGGAATCGAGTCGGAAATATTGAGCACACCACTCGTAAATAACGGACCGAAACCCGGCACTGCTCCGAACGGACAGACGCAAACACCCGGTCAAACCCAACCCGTTAATGGGTTTCAAAATCCCGCCAATCCACAAAAACCGGGAGTGGAAAATGGTATGACTCCTAATAACGGGCAACCGCCAAACACAGGTACGTCGCTTCAGCCAGGGCAACCTGCGAATAGCCCCCCGATTCTCAATCCGAATCAGCTTCCTCCGCAGCCTCCGATTCCACCAGCCCCGACACATTAAACTAACTGATTCGATTTGAAAGAATGGAATTGCGCTCTCGAAATATTCACTGCTTGATGAAGCAGCCTCAGCAATAACTATGAGCGATCCTGAAAGTCACGGAGCTCCACTCTCTTCGATGGGAGATGCTCGCTCGGTCCCTCAAAAGGGAAGTGGGTTGGTTCTGCTTGGAGGGCTATGGCTGTTCGCCATTCGTTTTGTGAAAACCCTGGGACGCCCGCCTTACGAATTTCGGGAAGTCGTCCGGCAGCTCTACGCGACGGGTTACCGATCTCTTTCTTTAGTGACCGTCGTCGGAGTTGTGATCGGTGCTGTGCTAACGATGCAAAGCCGGCCTACCATGATAAAATTCGGTGCCGAAGCATTCATTCCAGCCATGGTTGCGATCAGTGTGATGCGGGAACTCTCACCGGTTCTGATCTCGGTGATACTCGCGGGCCGTGTTGGTGCGGGCATCGGAGCGGAACTTGGCTCGATGCGCGTCGGGGAGCAAATAGATGCGATGGATGTTGCCGCGCTCGATCCATATAAGTTGTTGGTATTCACACGCGTTCTGGCCTGCATGATCGCGCTGCCGGTTTTGACGATCTACGCTGATTTTCTTGCGCTCATCGGTTCCTGGCTGATCGAGAAAGTTGAAGCAGGCATGACGATCAGCCATTTTATCACCAGGGTCGTACAGAGTGTTGAATTCACCGATTATTTACCCGGTGTCGTCAAGACCATTTTCTTTGGCTTTACCATCGGGATCGTTGGCTGCTATGAGGGGTATCATTCGAGCGGCGGTACCGAAGGCGTTGGCAAATCGGCAACAGATGCCGCTGTCACCAGTTCCCTCCTTATCATTTTACTGGACGTCGTATTCGTGAAACTTACTTTCATGCTCTGGCCCAGTTGATCATTCATGCACATCCGATCGTTTCGAAAATTACATAAGATCGCCTCTGGAGGCCAGGATGGTGTCCCGATGCTGCGTGTAGAGCATGTAGCGGTGGCCTTCGACCATCCCGTGCTGCGGGACGTTTCGCTCACGGTGCAGCAAGGAGAGACGGTCGCAGTCATGGGTAAAAGCGGGACCGGCAAGAGCGTTTTATTGAAGCTTATTGTTGCTCTCATCCGGCCTGATTCCGGAAAAATCTTTTATCACGATAAAGATGTGACAGATCTGAAAGAATCCGCGCTCATGGCCTTTCGCTCGGATGTCGGATTTGTATTTCAAGGGGCTGCTTTGTTCGATTCGATGACCGTAGGAGAGAATCTCGATCTGTTCCTCGTGAAGCACACGGATATGGAGCCATCGGAACGCGAAAAAAAAATTATGGAAACACTGGAGATGGTCGGTCTGGGGGGTTCCATCGACAAGATGCCTTCTGAACTTTCCGGCGGTATGAAGAAACGCGCGGGCCTGGCACGCTCGATCGTGATCGAGCCGGAACTCATGCTTTATGACGAGCCAACGACGGGCCTCGATCCGCTGACGGCATCCTCGATCGCGGAGCAAATCCTCACGCTGCAACAACGCCTGGGCATTGCCTCGATCGTCGTGACCCACGATCTCCCGACGGCTTTCACCGTGGCGGATCGGGCTATCGTGCTAAATGAGGGATACGTTATTTTTTCTGGCACGCTTCCGGAGTTAGCCGCGTCATCCGACCCATTTTTGCATGAGTATCTCGGGGCTTCACGCCTGGATCGGACGCGGCATGACGAGATCATTCGTCGGACGTTGTCAGTTCCCAAACCAGAACTCAGCACACCGAAACAAGTTTAATTTCTGATACCGCAATGAAACGCAAAGCTGTTCCGCTCTTTCGCATTGGTCTGTTCGTCCTGGCTGCGTTCATCGTGCTCATCGTGTTTATTTTCTATCTTGGGAACAAAGAAAAGCTCTTCTCTTCGACGACGGAGATCATTGCGCATTTCCAAACGGTCAGCAACTTACAGCGCGGCGCGGAGATCGATATGGCGGGAATCAATGTTGGCAGCGTGCAGGATATTCAATTGCCGCGCAATGCCCGCGATTCCGTGACCGTGTCGATGAAGATCATTACCGACGCGCTCAAACTCATTCATACCGACTCGAAGGCGGTCATCACCACGCAAGGCCTGATCGGCGATAAAGTGGTCTTTATCACGATGGGCGGCGATTCGACCCCCGCTGTGTTGCCCGGAAGTATTCTACAGGGGCAAGCCCCGCAAGATTTCACCAAGATCTACGATACCCTGTCTGCAACCGTCGCCCAGCTCGATTCCGTCGCCATTGTTGCCACGCAGCTTGTCAGCCGTATCGCAAATGGGAACGGAACACTTGGGAAGTTAGTCAACGATAGCTCGCTCTATACTAACGCCAGCCAAATGGTGCAAAGCGCCCGCAACGTGATGGATACGGCGAGCATGGCTGTTGGGCGTATTTCAGGCAGCGTCGAACGGCTTAGCGGGCAGATCGATACCATCACTGGGAGGATCAACCGCGGCGAAGGATCCATCGGTAAACTCCTCACTAAGGATGACCTTTACAATAACGCAAAGAAGGCTTCAGATAATATTGTAGCGTCGAGCTACACGCTGAATGATCTGCTGGCAAAACTTGCGCTTGGCTCCGGGCGCTTTGCCGAGGTCATGGAAGGATTCAAGCACAATTTCCTGGTCAAGGGATATTTCGAGGACCGTGGATATTGGGATGCCCCGGAATTCGAAATGACGATCGACCGGAAAATAGATTCCCTCAACCGGCTCCGTCAAGCGATCGAAAGCCAACACGCCTCCCAAACGCCGCATTAGGCACACACGATCAGCGATTCCGTAATGGAAGAACTGCTTAGGCATGAAATCAAGCATTGGTAACGTTGGCATAAGGCCATTGCCAGGGATGATCGCAGCTCCGCTTTGTGGAACAAGAGGGGAAGAGACTGCGAGCTAGATTATTTTGTGTCCCCCGGATTCAACGTGCGATATGCCTTCTCTAACTCCGATCGCCAATAACTATCGATGTTCGCAGGATCGATGTTAAGATAGCGTTTTACGGCCTTCTCGAATTCCGGCAAGCTGGTGCTGGCTTTGTAAAATGCAACGACATCTTTCATGCCGCCATGTTCTGCGATTTTTTGGAAAAATATTAGACCAGCGGCGTAAGGTAGATACGCGGCAGTGGAATTATCTAATGTATTGGTTCTCCATACTTCACTCAATTTAATATTTCCTGAGTCTTGAAGGATCTCTCCGGCGGTTCTTATGAAAATATTGTTTGATGAGGTATCACCTCCTATGAATTCGGCGATTCCTTCAGCGATAACAGATGGCCGACTCAGGGAAGAGAGCGCGGCATGTACTAGTTCGTGTGTGAAATTTTCGTTTGTATCATAGGTAACAATGATCGACTTACCATCAAGGAGAATACCCCTTGGCCAAACTGCGACATCGAGGCCGAGCGGGGAATAGACATTGTCTGATCGGAATGCGTAATAATAATCAATGCGGTGAGGAGATGGAATTCCAAAAATTGTGGAAATCGAATCCACAAAATGTTGAGCTATATGAGCCTTTCCTTCGTTAAATGTATGTGTTGAAGGGAAGTGGTATTGAATCGAATCATAGCGTTTCAATTTCCAATCACTGGTAACGAATCGAAGTGCGGTGGTGATTTTCCAGTTGCCATCTTCATTAACAAAGTATGTGATTTGCCTCGACGTCTTTTTCCAGGAAGACGAAAATAGGCCGTTTGCTGAATCCATCGGCGAAAATACAGTGGATAAAATATAACACCGAAATTGTGGATCATACTCGATACCCACAAGTTTTGCTCGATAGCCTTCGGAAGAATAATCCGGGCACTGAGGAATTCCCCAATACAATCCTGCGAGTAGATCAGAGCGAGACCACAATGTAAACTTACCAGCATCCCAGGGAGGGAGCTCCAAAAATCGTTTCCACGCCTTTGCAACGCGAGTTGCTTCAGAGTCGAGCGGCAAAGCGGATTCGCTCACAGTGAAAAATGAATCTTGAATGGGTTCGGAATCAATAATAGTGCAATAATAGTATGAACGAAGAAGTTTAGTAAAATCAACGCCATTATCATATTTAATGAGAGATACAATTGAATCGCGTGTGAGCCACATTCCGAATCTTCCCACGGAACCACATGCCGTTAATCGGGTTCTCGGAATGGAGTCCCCAATACTTTCAAAAGATTTGTACAACAGGTCTCGAACGCTGTCTGAAACCGAGTCGGAGTACCAACGGATCTGTTCAATATTTTTCGCAGGATTTGTTTCAATAATAAGCCAGCCTTTGATCCCGAAATAGGTGTTCCGGAAATAATCGAAGCGAGCATCAGATCTGACTGGCTTCCCGATTCGAGCAATAAGCGAATCTTCGTCCGTTCCAAGTTTTGCCCATTGTGCAGATGCGGGGAGCACAGCAAAGCAAAGAAAAAGCACAAACAGAAGATTAGCCTTCAGAAGAATAGCCTTCATTTTGAATACTTATACGAAAATATTTCGGAATTAATGATCCGGTCACCATGGAGCATCGTATAGGACGTTCTCTCACCGTGAGGGCCATACGTCCACTCCTCTGTTCGGACGAAGTGAAGCTTGGGTTTTTCGTAACGAATAAGGAGAGGGTGTCTGAGAGTCTCGTATTGTTCTACCTGAGATGCTTCCACAGCTCCAGTCGTATCAAAATATTCCGTTGCGCGTTTTAAGCTAATAGAATCCATCCGAGAATGCTCATCTGGAATCTTTGACCACGAAGTGTCAGCCCAACGGTAGTCCCAGCTATTCTCAACTCCTGGTGAATCAATATATACGATTTTATCCATGAATGGATGAGGAACCTGTGATGGTCTTATGGAGGGGATCGAACCTCCTTGGAGTAGTCGTCCCTGAGCATCATAGATATTGTGAGCAATTTCATGTTGTGAGGTATCGAAGGATCCTTCATAGCGATACGTCCAAAAGAGCCAATTACCATATCGATCATACACATTCGTATCAATTTGAAAGAGCTTGCCTTCTTGATCGTAATTTAATGTAACAACGGTATCGCCACTGGAATTGTATGATAGAATATCAGTGGTAAGGCGATTATCAACAGAGGATAATTGGGATTTTTTGATCATTCTTCCCAACGAGTCGTAGGAATAATAGTAGGATTGTCGCCCTTGAAAAATAAAATCGTTATTGTGAATATCAGACTCGAATAGCAATCTATTTGCAGAGTCATAAAGCATACTACGGCGACCGGAAGCGAAGCGGTTTTGGTATTCTGAATAATCCCATATCGAATCGCCTCTCTTAGTAAATCGGTCAAAAGTGTTATATTGGGGTCTTCCTGAGTCCTGTTCAATAAGATCGATCTCATGAAGTCCTTCGGTTCTTACAAGCTTTAGGTTCAGACTATCAACTCCATACTCACCCCAAGCCGTGATTTGAGCATGGACGTTACTCACACTCATTAATGTGACAAGGCTGGGCAAAATTAAAACAAAAGAAAAGTGGCGTTTCATCGGGGCTTAAAACAACTCTTAATTCTTACTTCTTAATTACTTTTCCTCCACTCCTCCACCATCTCCGCATATTCTTTCGAGAGTGCATCGGCTTCGGGCTGCGTGGCGGCGTCGGTGAGGACGGTGCAATAGGGGCGCTCTTTTTCGGGCAGGATCAGCACCCACGCCTCGCTGTTCTTTTTGGGATAGAACTTGATGCCGTCAATGAGAACTTTTCGCATGTTGCTGGAATGATCCATCGCGTAACGCATGACTTTTCCAAGTTCCTCGGTGGGGCATGCAACCTGTTTGCGCGATTGTGCGCGGCGCGGCATATTGCTTGCGATCTCGCCAATGTTCTTACCCAGCACCGCCAGCATTTCCAGCGTCTTGGCCACCGTAAACATTCCATCGACGGCAAAGAAATAATCCGGGAAGATCGCACCGCCCAGCGTTCCGCCGACAAAAGTCACATCATCTCCGCTTGCGCGCATCATATCGGCGTGGGTGTTCTTGGTATAAACGATCTCGATGTTATGCTCGCGCGCCAGTTCTTCCACTTCGCTTGTCGCCGAAACGGGAACCGCGATCTTACTCACCGTGCGTCCGCGTTTCTGTTCGCTTTCGATAAAGAGCTTCGTCAGCAGTGTCAGCAATCTATTGTTGAGATAGATATTCCCGCTCTCGTCCGCAATACCCACGCGCTCGCCGCCGGCATCTAATATAAATCCGATCTGATAGCCAAGCGATTTCACCACATTGGCAAGATGCCGCGTGGAGCGGTCGAACTCTTCGCGACCCCTCGTAAGCCGGGAAGGCTCCAGATACGCATTGATGGAAACCACTTCACCCCCGAACGCGCCGAGAATATTCGGGAAGATCGTGGAAGCAATGCCGTTGGCGTAATCAATGGCGATCTTGAACTGCGCTTTGGTAATGAGTTCGACATTGAGCGCATTGATGAACCGTTTGGTGTAGATTTCGCCGGTGTGTGCAGGGAACTCAATGGTGCCGACCTTATCGAATGGCGCGCGCGGAAAATCCTCACCAAAAAAATACCGCTCGATCGCTTTGCTTTTGTTCGATGGTAGATCGTACCCTCCGGCGTCAAAAAAGATCATGTCCGAACGCCTGCGGTCGATCGGATTTTTGCGGACATGCACCGCGCCCGACTGCCGCGCGTCGCGCAAATGATGCCGAGTAAGCGGGATCGGCGTTTGCTGCATATCGACCACGTTCACGCCCGCGCTCATCAGTCCGCTGACCAATGCACGCGAAAGCACACGCGAGCCGGGATCGCTATCACGACTGATAACAATGCGCTGCCCCATTCCCACCTGTGCTCCAAGTGCCGCTCCAACTTTCGCCGCAAATTCCGGAATGAGCTCGATATTCGATAATCCCGAAATGCGGGAGTTTGTAAATAGCTCTCGATTCCAACGGTCCTCCCAAACAAGGCTCGTTTGCAGCGTCGCCCCTGCTTCGACACGTTTGCCAGGCCAGAGTTTTATGTTTGGCAGAATATGTGCATTCTCGGAAATTTGCGAGCCTTCACCGATGAATACATTCTCGTCGATCGTTGCGCGGTCACCGATGAGCACATTAAAGCACGCAACAGCATGGCTTAGGCTGGCATTGCGCCCAACGCGTGTGCCATCCCACAGAATGGAATTCTCCACGATCGCTCCGGCTTCGATATGGCACCCTGCACCAATAATGGAATTGGTTACCATTGCACCATTCTCCAACTTTGTCCCGCGCGCGATCGCGTTCTGTCCTCGAAGGATCGCGTCCGCAATCTCACAGCCTTCCTCCACGATCGCGCCGTTGCGGCGCTCGCCTGCGATCTCCAGATTAACAAGGCCATGCAGCGCATCCATGTGCGCTTCGTGGTATTCCGAGAGATTCCCGACATCACGCCAGTAGCCATCGGCAATATATCCAACGAGCGCGCCCTGCTTTTTTAGTAGGGCAGGGAATAGCTCCTTACTGAAATCGAACTCACGTTTGTAAGGGATCTCCGCATACGCCTCGGGTTCCAGAATGTAAATTCCAGTATTGATCGTGTCCGAAAACACCTCGCCCCACGATGGCTTTTCAAGAAACCGGGTGATCTCCGAATCCGGATTCGTCATCACTATACCGAATTGCAACGGGTTCTTGGCGTGCGTAAGAACAATGGTGGCCAGTGCCTGTTTCTCTTTGTGAAATGCAATTGCCGATGAAAGATCGAAATCCGTAAGCACATCTCCGGAAATGACGAGCACCGGTTCTGTGATCCCAAGCTGCTCTGTAGCATTTCGAACGCTGCCGGCAGTGCCAAAATCCGCTTCAGCGCGGATGTATCGCATCGAGCACCCGAACGCCGTGCCGTCCCCAAAATGGGACGTGATCGCATCCGGATGGAAATAAAGCAATGCGGTGATATCCGTCATCCCATGCCGCTTTAGCAGGTTGACGATATGCTCCATCATCGGGCGGTTCATCATCGGAACCATCGGCTTGGGCAGATTCATCGTAAGCGGCCGAAGCCGCGTTCCGAATCCGCCTGCCATAATGATTGCTTTCATGTTTTGAATTGATGCGCGCTATCTGTTGATACTCCAGAAATAGGATCTGTTGGCAAAATTACGAATGCTGGATGCTCGATGGCCGAAATCGCGGTGCCCCGGCAAGAGAACTCGTACGCCTTTGCAAGGGTTAACCATTAATGTCATTAAATCAGTGCTAATCCAGATCTGAAATGAAACACTTTTTTTCGAATTATTTTGTCGTCGCTCTTACAGTCACCATTGGATTGATGGTTAACTCATCGGCATCTCACGCTCAATTTTCACGCCCTGTAGTGGTGCTAAAGGGCTGTGTATTGACGGCCGATCAGAAGCCTGCAACCGTGCGGCTTTCAGTCCACGAGACCGGCGAAACCCAGGCCGACGAAGATACCTCTAATGATATTACGACCTGCGCCATTCAAGAAATGACTGCCGGACGCGCTAACTCCGAATCCGGAAGGTATCTGCTCGTGCTCAAGCCGGGCAAAAAGTATTGGGTACATATCGAAGGCACATTCGTGCAATCCATCGATACGCTCGTGCAAATGCCGAAGACGGATAAGGGCTTAACGATAGAAAAGAATTTTGTGGTCAACTGGCGGCAAAATCCCGACGCTGGTACTTCGACCGACCCGGTTAAAAAGGATTAGAGTATTTTGCGCTCCTTGCTCTATACCGCAATTCCAACTATAGTCCCGATTCCGGCGGTTACTCCAAGTGCAAGTGCGCCCCAGAACGTGACTCGAAGCGCGCCTTTCAGCATATTAGCACCACCGGTTTTTGCCGCGACGGCACCAAGCAAAGCAAGGAATACGAGTGATGCTAGAGAAACAGCGGGAATGATAATCTGAGCTGGCATGAGAACAACGACCAGCAAAGGCAAAACAGCCCCCGCAAAAAAGGATGCGGCAGAAGCCATCGCCGCTTGAACGGGACGTGGTTTTACAGTATCACTGATACCCAGTTCGTCTCGAGCGTGAGCCCCAAGCGCATCATGCGCCATGAGTTCATCAGCCACCTGTCTGGCAAGGGTAGGATTTAATCCACGCTCTACATAAATTTTGGCGAGCTCGTTATGCTCGAACTCGGGATTGGCAGCGATCTCCCTCCGCTCTACATTAAGATCGGCCGTTTCGGTGTCGGCTTGGGAACTAACAGATACATATTCTCCAGCTGCCATGGACATCGCGCCCGCAACAAGTCCAGCAACTCCAGCTACTAATATGTTACCACGAGCCGCGTGGGCGGCGGCCACGCCTACCACTAAGCTTGCCGTTGAAAGGATCCCATCATTCGCGCCTAACACTGCTGCCCGCAACCAGCCGGTGCGATTCGTATTATGACGTTCGGGAACATGATGAGGAGAAGTCATTCAGATGGCGTCAATAAATTATTCGTTCTAACAGAAACAGCTTCGCGTACCACATGCTAACTATGCTGTGGCGATATTTTTCCCCAATTGATTCTATCCCACAGCCGCTCGTGCAGGAAGTATCCAATCGTCGTATATGTATTACTAACCAGCATAAAACCTACTGCAATCGTTATCTTGCCGGTAAAGAGATATACGGTGGTGAAATCGAGTGTTAAAATGATTACCCTATAACTGATTGTTTTCGTGAGTGATCGCTTCAGTGTTTCATCCGAATGACGGGTTTTAAACATAGCTTTTTTCATATTATTCAAATCTCAACGCATCGATGGGGTTCATGTTGGCGGCTTTGATGGCGGGGTACATTCCGAAAATGGTGCCCACGCCAGCGCATACCAGGAGACCGACGACAACCCAAAATATCGGGACATAGACGCTCGCATGAATGAACACAGCGAGGATATTTCCGATACCAATTCCGATCGCAATGCCGATAAGTCCGCCAACCAAACAGAGCACAACCGCTTCGGTCAGAAATTGACCGGCGATGTCGCCTTTAGTCGCCCCCAGCGCTTTTCGAATTCCGATCTCTTTGGTTCGCTCGGTTACAGAGACCAGCATGATGTTCATAATGCCGATCGAGGCCGCTAAGAGTGAAATCGCACTGATCCCAAAACCCACATCGGAAAGATACTTTGAGAACGAATCAAATTGCGTTGTGAGGGAAGTATTATTCTCGACCTCGAAATCGTTTTCTACTCCGGGTTTTACCCCGCGCACAGAGCGTAAGGCGCCGATGATCTCATCCTGCGTTTCGTCGAGTAGCGCTTTTGAACGCGCCCGAACGGTCATCGAAAGCGAGGTATATGCAGGTTGAATAAAGTATTTTATTTCATTTGTGACCGGAATCAGTGCGAAACCATCCTGACTTTGGCCCATGCCACCACCTTTCTTATCAAACACCCCGATCACCAGGTAATTATGGTCGTTCATGCGCACAGTTTGACCAATTGGATCTTCTCCATGCTTGAATACGCGATCAACAATATCCTGCCCGAGTACGGTAACATCACGACCATATTGCACATCGGCAGAAGTCAGCATTCGGCCTTTCGCGATGTCGCGGTTGTGATTTACGCTGTAATTTTCGTCCGAACCATAGAGCTGAAATTGAGGATCACTTTTTTCATTCCCAAACGAGACGGTCAGAGGAGCATACATATTTTCCGCGCTGATCGCAAGCGGCAACGTCGTATTCTGGCGGACAAATTTTACTTGTTCGTAAGTGATCTGCCTGCGTTTCAGGTATTTTTTCCAATCGCTACCGCCGAGTTGAATGGATGGCCATTTCTTGACCGTAAACGTTTCGGCGCCGAGTTGGGAAAGAGAAGTATCCACGCTATTCGTGAGCGCGCCAAGAGCGGTCATCACCCCGATGATCGAAAACACGCCTACAACGATCCCCAGCAGCGTGAGTGCACTCCGCAGCTTGTTCGCGCGAAGTGAATCGAATGCCTGACGAATGTTTTCTAACATTTATTCGTACCTCAGTGCATCAACCGGATCGAGCTTGCTTGCGCGCCATGCCGGAAGGATTCCACTCGCTACTCCAATCGCCATGGAAAGGCCCAGGCCCATGAAGATCAGGCCAAGTGTAAAATGAAGATGAACCGACGAATCTCCCGAAAGAACATCCTTATTGATAATGATGGAAGAAATATAGGCCAACAGCAGGCCGATCGAACCGGCGATAAGGCAAAGCATCGAAGCCTCGGAAAGGAATTGCATAAGAATCATGCGGCGTCGTGCCCCAATGGCTTTGCGAATTCCGATCTCACGCGTTCGTTCCTTGACACTGACGAACATGATATTCATAATTCCGATGCCGCCGACGAGCAGAGATAGGCCAGTGATCGTCAGCCCAACGGTCTTGAGTACGCTCGTGATCGCGTCAAACATCTGATTAAATTGGTCTTCACTATTGATGCCGAAATTATCCGGATCAGCAGGCTTCAATTTGCGAATCATGCGCATTTGATAACCAGCTTCGAATTTGGTATCCTCTTTTGCGAGTACATCCTTGGCTTTAACTTCCAGCGTCAGCGAGCGGTCAGGGTTGCCATACGCATTGATCAGCGTTTTGAGCGGCATGACTACCTGATGATCGAGCGTAAAATTCCCGAACATACCACCAACCTGCTTTGCGACTCCGATCACTTCGAGCGAGTAGCCATTTGCGCGAATTTGCTTTCCTATTGGGTCCAATTTGTGAAAAAGCTCATTCCAAATATCATAGCCAATGATGCAGACCGGACGAGCGCTTTCTAACTCTTCGGTCGCAAAAAATCGTCCTTGTCCAATTTCAACGGAGTTAGTAATCTCGTAAGCTGCATCTGCGCCGACGGCAGTAATATCTTCAAGCTCGCTCGTTCTATATTTTAGGTTGACATCTTCATTCGCCGAGACGCTGATCGCTTTTGCGGTCGTCATTTTTTCACGGAGCAGCCGGGCATCTTCGGCGGTTACCTTGGGGCGATTTTGTTGTGTCAACCAATTTCCGCCCGACCAGCTAAACTTATCGATGTAATACACATCGGTACCCATAAAGCTCGTCGTTTCATGGAACATATCGGTGATCCCGGTGAGGAACGAGCTCATCATGGTGACTGTCACAATGCCAATGATAATGCCGAGCATCGTGAGTGCGGATCGCAACGGATTAGCCCGCAGCGCTGTACGTGCCATCGCAACTCCCTCGAGTGTATCTTGAACGAAGCGCGGCATTGTCGTTAGTGATGAACAGGGGTCAAACTAAAATGCGCTCGGCTTCCGGCACAAAATCGTCATGCTCAACGAGACCGTCCTTGATGCGCACAATCCGCTCTGCGTGGCGAGCAATATCTTCTTCATGCGTAACAACGATCAGCGTATTGCCTTGCTCGCGCAGATCGTGGAATAATCGCATAATATCTTCTCCGGTCTTGGAATCGAGATTGCCGGTGGGTTCGTCAGCAAGGATAATCGAAGGCCGGGTAACGAGTGCCCGAGCGACGGCAACGCGCTGGCGTTGGCCTCCAGAGAGCTCATTTGGTTTGTGTCCCGCCCGGTCAGCAAGGCCGACCTGATGGAGCGCCTCAAGCGCACGCGTGCGGCGTTCCTCTTTTGCAACGCCGGCATAAATAAGCGGGAGCTCGACATTGCGGAGCGAATCGCTACGCGGAAGCAGATTGAACGTTTGGAACACAAAACCGATCTCGCGATTACGAATCTCGGCAAGATCGTCGTCATCCAATCCTGCAACGTTTAACCCATTGAAAAAATAATTTCCGGAAGTAGGGGAGTCGAGGCAGCCAATTAGGTTCATCAGCGTTGATTTTCCGGAACCGGACGGCCCCATGATCGCAACGTATTCGTTTTTCTTTACGCCCACGGTGAGTCCGCGGAGCGCATAAACGTATTCTTCTCCCATTTTGTAAATTTTCTGAACCTGCTCCAGAAAAATGACGGAATTTTCTGCAGTATGACCCATCTCCGCGATGAAATTATTCGTTTCCATAAGCTAGTCCTTTGCTGATATCGACTTTCCGGAATTATCGACTTTTACGATCTTTCCATTTTCTAATTCTTTCGAAACGGCGCGGAAATTTCCTTTCACGACTTCTTCGCCGCCTTTGAGTCCACTCAAGATCTCGACATAGTTATTATCGGAGATCCCTGTTTTAACGGAGACACTTTTTGCGGAATCTTTATTCACAATAAAAACGATGGCGTACGATTCATCGTCTTCATGGAAGGTTCCTTTGTTGGCTTCACGTAATTTTTTTAACGAGTCTGCGGCCTGTGCATCTTCGTTATCGCGCCGAGTGACGGCCATCAGAGGAACCGCTAGTACGTTTGTTTTCGTCTGCGTCTGGATGCGTGCTGTGCAGCTCATTCCGGGCCGAAGGTCCTGAGCACCGAAATCGTCCAGGCGCACCTTAACAGTGAAATTAGTGGACTGATCCTGCGTGCCTGTGCCCGATAATTTGGCGCTATTCGCGATCTCGATCACCTTTCCGGTGAAGATTCTGTCTGGAAATGCATCGATCGAAATTTTCACGGAATCACCAAGTTTGATGTTGACCACGTCGTTCTCATCGACATCGACCATTGCGTTCATTAGCGAAAGGTCACTGATATCCATCATTTCAGTACCAGCAAAACTTGCCGTGCCAACCACTTTCTCACCAAGCTGAGAAATGAGCGAAGTAACCACGCCATCCATAGGCGAAAGTACGTTTGTCCAGTTGAGAGATTCCTCCAATTGACGCATTTGTCCCTCTGCTGCTTTTGCAGTAAAGTCTGCTGAATTGACTGCGGCGACTGCTGCGTCATAAGCGGCTTTTGCGGCATCGTAATCCTG
This sequence comes from Ignavibacteriota bacterium, assembly GCA_963736195.1. Taxonomy (GTDB): domain Bacteria; phylum Bacteroidota; class Ignavibacteria; order Palsa-1295; family Palsa-1295; genus PALSA-1295. The sequence continues at coordinate 1,158,215 of CAVTNP010000004.1, read as the reverse complement.
ATCGGACATCAGGTGAAGTTCATTCAATTTTTTCCCACGTTTCAAATTTGCCTGGGCCTGTATCATTGTTGCTCGCTGCTGCTCTACCACGGCCTTGGCAGAATTGTAGCTGGCCTCGGCTGCATCATATTGCTCTTGAAACACGAGCGGTTTGATCTTTGCAACAAGATCACCTTTTTTTACCCGGTCGCCCTCCTTAAATGGAAGTGAAATGATCTCACCAGATACTTCTGGAGAAACCTTCACCATGACTTGCGGTTGGATCTTGCCGGTGGCCTGCACTTCTTCGGTAATCGTATGATAGCCCACTTTTTCCGTTTGCACCACCATCGCATTTTGCTTGCCACCTGAAGCAAGCGCAACGATAATGATGATCACGACGAAGCTGCCGAGCAAGATCCAGATCGTTCGCATCCGCCGTTTTCGCTTTTTCTGGGACAGCTGAAGCGTGCTAGCTGCTTTAGCTGCTGCGGGTGCTGAGTCAAGTTTATTGTTCGATTCTACAGCCATGATGAAGTTTGAAGAAAGGCGAATCCGAAAGGAAAAGAAGGGTCGGAGATCAATCGTGGATTTCTATGATCAATAATTCCATTTGCCGAGTGTGTAGTCAAGCTGGAGTTGCGCAAATACCCAATTGTATTTTGCATTCACGCGACTCGTCCGTGCCGATTCAAGTGTTGCTTCAGCAACGACGACCGATACCTCCGTTCCGCTTCCAACGGAAAGCTGTTCTTCGGCGAGACGCAAACCTTCCTGTGCGCTCACAAGCGCGGCATCGCTGGCAACAAGTGCTTGACTCGCCGACTGAAGATTATTCACGGCAGTTGCTGCCTGGCTTCGAACGGTTTGTACGTCCGATTGCAACTGCAATTGTTGGGTCTCGACCGCTATCTCGGCCTCATCGATCGCGAGCCGGTTCTGCATTGCGTCGAAGATCGGTATGCTGAGTGTGAGGCCAGCACTGAAGGCATTCGCAAGATGGACCTGAGAAAGCGTTGGATTGGTTCCAGAACCTCCGACACTAACAGAGGCATTTAAAGATGGATACAGCGCATCGCGTGTTGCATCAACTGTGTATTTACTGGCATCGATAGATTGCTGTTGAGCAACAATATCTGGCCGTTTATCCAGCGCGGCATTGAAACGCGACGAGGAGATTAAGGTATCAACAGCCGCGCGCGAGGCGGCTGAAGTGGAAGTATCGATCCCATCAATACTGAATGAATAAGACTTGAACTCGTCCGGGGGGATGTTTAGGAGCAAGAGCAAAGCTATCTTTGCGTTGTTATAATTGTTGACAGCTTGTATAAGCGCAAGCGAATCCTGCTCAACTACTGCATCTTGCTGGTAGAACTGAACGATCGGAACGACGCCCGCATCGAATTGTCCCTTGACTAGTGAAAGTTGAGCTAGAGCTTCAGCAAGCGTGGAGTCTGCAGCATCGACGAGGTCGTTGTTGAGAAGGACAGCAAGATATGCTTGAGTCACATTATCGGCAGTCACCTGGCGTGTCCACGCAGCATTGTTCTGGTCTGCCCCGAGAGTTGATTCTGCTTCATTGACATGTGCGGCATCGGCTCCGCCTCTAAATAAATTCAAGTTTGCGGTAACGCCGTAGCTCAAAGTGTTCGAGCCAGCGGGTTGTGTAACCTGCTGTGCAGGAGCATTCAGTACCACGCCAGAAACAAGTGTATCGCCGCCAGCGCGCGTAGGTACCTCTACTGTTTGTGGAACTAAATATTGACGTTCGGCAAGCGGTACCAGCGAATAATCGTAGTTCCAGGAGCCTGACGCACTTACGGTTGGCAGCCACATATTGTCTTTGTTTCGCGTCACTTCCAGCTCCTCTGTTCGAGTGGAATTGTGAGCAATTTGAACGGAATAATTACGTGACATTGCCAGCTTTATCGCATCGTCCAACGTAATGGTACGAGGAATGTTCGCCGTGCTGGGTGTCGATTGGCTGGCGGGAGTCTGGGCGAAAGCCCCACTGATGCCCACAAAAGAGGCAATAGAAATACTGACGGTAGAGCAGATTAAACGAAATCTCATAGATTCAAATGATCGATTCTCAAGAAAAACAGTCGTAGAAAACAAAAGAGAAGCTCACTTAATTAAGCATCCGGTTGCCAAATGAAACATTAGACGGAAAAGAACAATTTTGTTACGTTTCATAGGGTTTCCGCGCGCTTCTAACGAATAAAGGTTTGCAATTGGCTGTTACTTTATTATCATGGTATTTTTTCCTTGTAAAGCCGCGTTACCTTGTCCTGCCGACAGGTGCAAACAGGAAGCAGCTCCCAGAGAATCACTTATTTTCGATTATTCATCGAATTTGGGCAAATCTGAAGTATTTTTGTAGATCGTGAACACCGAAACAATCATTAAGAATCAGGATAAAGTGGCAGCGGGCTTTCCTTCCGGGCCGACGAACGGCCGTAAGATTGGAAATGAAGGAGAACAGCCTGAGGGTCAGATCTCCTTCGCAAGCGAGCTAATTCGGAAAGGAATTCACCTGGCGTCGCTTGCGATACCCATCGGGTATTTCTATGTTTCCAAACAGATCGCCATCGAGGTATTGCTGCCATTTACGGTTCTGTCGCTCCTGATCGATGTCGGCAGGCATTACGTTCCTGCAATTCACCGTGTGGTTGCTCAGTTGTTCGATCCCATCCTCCGTCCGCATGAGCGCCGTGCGGGTTTGCTCAGTGGCGCTACTTATGTGTTGATCAGTGCGCTCTCATGCGTCGCGATTTTTCCGAAGATCATTGCGGTTACCGCATTTTCGATTCTTATCCTATCAGATAGCTCCAGTGCGTTGTTCGGGCGTGCGTTCGGAAGGCATCGCTTCCTGGATAAGAGCCTCGAAGGGACATTTGCCTTCGTGATCACTGCTTGGATCGTAGTAGCCATCACCCCCAAGGCAGGCCCATTGTCGGTAGAGTATCTCATCGGTGGAATTGCGGCTGTTGTGGGTGGAATATCCGAGGCTGCGAGTGTGCGGCTCCGTCTGGATGACAATTTTTCCGTTCCTGTTTCGATTGGAGCCACGATGTGGGGTTTTTACTGGCTTATGGCCACGCTGGAACCTGCAAGCTATGGTGCGTTGTATCAGGCGCTGCTACATGGAGCCTGACGTTTAGTTTTTCCAAATCATTTCAGATCAACAAGGGTGAAGTTATTGCCTGGTAAAATTTATCAACGTGTGCTAGCGCGTTTCGCGATAGCAGTAATTGTGGCGGTCGGGATAGGTCTTGGAGGCACGGCTCATGCACAGCTGACGGGTTCTGTTTCGCTTGGAGGTCAGACCACGAATAATGTGCAGAGCCTCGATACCATTGCGCCCGACCAGATTCTGATGCCGGCGTTCCAACTAAATTATGATGTTCACCCTTCGGGGGTTTCAACCATTTCATTGACCGGCTCGTGGACTCCGAATTACTACAACTTGAATCCCGGGCTAAGTTTCAACGAAACTTCGATTGGTGCGACGGGTGTCTTTTATCTCACGAATCAGGATGCGATCACCGCCGAGGCCATTGAGAATGCTTCCGAAAGTGAAGCAAAGCCGTCACGTACTTCGCATCTTCAAAGAATGGAGCGAGCAGAGTTAAGATCTTGGGCGTTGCGGGATCCTATCGGCTATATTCCTTTACCTCAACCAAATCCTGCGCGGGATACAAAATCGGACGTTGAGTCAAGAAACGATTCGCTAGTAGATGCTGCGACCACAGCACTCTATGCCTTAAGCGGAGAGCTTGATTCGACAGATATTTCGCCGAAGGGAATTTCAAAAGCCCATGTTTCGGAACTCGAAGATCTACGGGATTCCATTTCCGATGTGATCTCGACGATCGCAGATCTGCTTGATTCCGCAGGATATAGCGCGAGCACTGCGGAGGCGGTAGTTGCTGAGTTGAAGGCAGTGCGCATTCCACTCATCGCGCTCATGCCTCACACGCTCCCATCGCATATCGATACCGCGCTCCTCGATACCGCGCTCCTCGATACCGCGATTCACGCACTCGAACAAGCCAAACCGGAAACAGACTTTCTTCCAACCGCACCTACACCAAGTGCACCTGCCGGCGCGAGTGTAGAGACCAAACAGCTTATTCATTCTTTGGCATCGATACCAACAACTGTGCCAAAGCCTGCAGCAGAGACTGTGAGCGCTTCTGCTCCGATCCTTACTCTTTTGACTTCGAATACACGACTCAGAGAATTCGGATTTAACGACGCCATCATCCATGAGGATATTGATGATTCCGGTGCTACAACAATGGCCACCGCACTCACCGTCCCGGTGGCCTTTACTTCCCACATAGGTACGGAAGGCCTTTCGCCCTCCGACTCGGCGTATTTTGATTCTCTTTTCGGCGGTGTCTACGGCGGAAATCCCAATAATAACAAGATGTTGACGTTCGGAGGGGCTGTCGAAGGAATGCTGACTCCGACACTAAGTCTTCGAGGAAATTATGCCTTTACTCAAGACAATTTCCAGTTCGATTCTGTTTATTCCAACACAGAAAATCGATTTACACTAACGCCTCGGATGGCTATTGGCAAATCCACGATCATCATCGGTGAAGGCGCCGTCGGGTTCAAGCAATATCTAAATCCACTTACTGTAGTTGACTCCGAAGCTGTGAAAGGGGATACCATTGGATACGACACCACCCGTGGACCGAAGGGGCACATTATCAAAATTACGCCAGTGTTAAAGCAGAGATTGGTTTCTGCAACAGCTAAATCCGCCTTCAATCAATTTTCGTACGGGATCGGGATGGCCGAACTGCTTGGCGAGCGGTGGATCCTTGGCGCGCTGGCTGACTTTAATTATAATCCGACGCTTCGGGCGTATGTAACGAGTGCGCAATTGGCTTCCAAGAAAGTCCGTGCAACGGCCCAGGTCGCGGATGATGAATACACCTATAATCTGGGCAGGTACACAGTTTTTACAACCGCTCGTATTTTTGCGGATCTTGATTTTGGCCTGGATTTTTCGTATGAACATAGGCGCTATGGAGCAGCGGTCGGGCCGAAAGGTGCTGTGCTGTATGGTGATAGCACTCGCAAAGAAAACGGGGAATTTCTCAATGCTTCGCTTTCGAAACTGATCCCATTTGAGAACCCTCTGATCGGAATATTCAATGGGCTTCTGCTCGAAGCCAAGTTGGAGTGGGATGATGTTGTATCTTCATCTGAGCCGACATTATATAACTACACACTTACAGATGGTACGTTCACTGTCACGCTTACGTTTTAACCAAAAGCCATGAGAATCTCCTGTGTGCAGTTTGCGCCGGAATATCGCGATATCCAAATCAATCTGGATCGGATGTGCGATTTTGTGCGACAATCGGAGGCCGATATTGTCGTTTTCCCCGAACTTGCGCAGACCGGATATTTTTTTATTTCGAGAGACGAACTTGAATCGCTCGCCGAACCGATCGACGGGCCTATTGCTCGCGCATTAAGTGCATTTGCACTGGAGCAAAATAAAGCGATCATCTCGGGATTTTTAGAAGCGTTCGGAGGCAAATTTTATAACGCTGCGCTGGCATTCAACTGCGACGGCAGACTTGTGGGCCATTATCGCAAGGTGCATCTGTTCTATTATGAAACGCAAATTTTCGCCGCCGGGGACTTAGGGTTCCCGGTCTTTTCGCTTGCTACGCACGCTGGTAATGTGAAAGTAGGAATGCTCATCTGCTATGATTGGCGTTTTCCCGAAGCGGCACGCAAGCTTGCATTGCAAGGAGCGGAACTTATTGCGATCCCCTCGAATATCGTTACGACAACGGGCATGCTGCACACCACGCTCCAAACGCGCGCCTTTGAAAATAAAACAGTGCTCGCGTTCTCCGACCGTGTCGGCTCAGAATCCAATAATGGAGAAACACTTCTTTTTCGAGGCGAGAGTGCTATCATCGACATCAATGGGGAAGTTTTGTCAAGAGCCTCAGCTCAAGAAGAAGAAAATATTTCTGCGGATATTGACTTCTCGAAAGTACATGATAAGCGCATCAATCTTTTTAACGATCTATTCGCGGATCGGCCCAATGCGGGATACGGACTTTGAATTTAACGTTCGAAGGTGATCCACAGCCCAAGTCCGGCGAAGATCAGTGGGTAAAAAAAGCCATAGAACCGGACCAGTTCTATCAAGTAAATGGGTGGTGTAACATGGATGGCAATGAGCAGGGCAGAAAGCGCAAACATTCCTGCAATCCATATCGCTAACGTTCGCGAATGGCCCCGGAGTGAGATAACTGCATAATACAAAATCGAAAGAGCAAATATTATCTCTGAGACTTCAAAGCTGTTTGGAATGGAAACCTGCAGGTGTGCGGTGCTCGAGACAAGTTCGTAAAATCCAAAGAAAAAAATCGACGCACCTCCAATAAGATGCAGTGCGGAGTGATCCCGAAGTGCTTTCGCACCGTGCCAAACAAGCGCAATGCCAAAGATGGTCATTACCAAGCCTTGAACGAATGTTTGGTTGAAGAAAAAGAGATGGCGATTGGTGGAAATATCGATCAAGGCTAGGATAAGAAAGACACTGGCAACGGCGAATCGAAACGCTGGAGATCGTTTGTCTGAAGAATCGCTTGAATCAAACAGTCCATGAGGTGCTGTTGAGTACGGCTTTGCCCGCTGTAGATACCAGATCAATAGATAGGCTGCGCCTGCGAGTCCTAATGTAAGAATATTGACTATGATGAGTGCAGCCCTAAGATATGCAGAGTCTAATTCCAAAACCGGCGCAATCCCGGAAACGACACCTCCGATCATTTTTCCGGAACCATGTTCGAGCGTGAACCTGTCTCGGTCGGGAATCGACATTACAACTTGCGACGGAAGTTTACTCTGCCCCCATAAGAATAGAGATGCAAGGCTGAGATACAAGAGTGGAGTTCCTATCTCTGAAAAGTCATCCGATACTCCTGCACCAATGGAATGCATGGTAAAAAATGCGCTGCCTCCAAGATGGCGGAGCTCTAAGACACCAGCCAACACAAAGAGAACGAATCCGAATACTGGGGATGGTGCAGAGAATTTCGAGTCCTTGCCAAGCAGCCGTGCCACGAGCAACCGCGATAGAAGTTCGAAGCGCTCATGAGGATAACGTGCCTGCGCAGATGTTACAAGTCGAAGGTGGCCTGCCACATTACGTTCGGACGGTATTGATAGCGCGAGAAGCAGATACACGAGTACGGCAATTGGCGAGGCGAGAAAGGCTGTAACAATGACAGTGCGTACAAGCCAAACACGTGCGCCGTAGCGCTCGGCAAGCCCTATTGCAACTCCGCAAATCATGCGGCCCGTGCGAGGTCTGATCAGGATCTGCAAGGCGTGTTGGTGTGGATGATTTCTTGTTCGGTAATGATCGTGTCGAGCGGCTCGTCGTGTGTAAGGGTGGGAATGTGCTCCGCTTCCTGGATGCTAAAAGCGAGGCCAATTCTTTCTACTGTGCGAGGAAGTGTCCGGAGGAATCTATCGTAGAAACCCCTGCCATATCCAAGCCGAGCGCCATGGCGGTCGAACGCGACCAATGGTATGATAACCACATCGACGTTTTCAAGAGCTGCAGGAATTCTCTCCGCAGGCTCTTCCACTCCGAATGGACCCGGCACCAGATCGGCGAGGCTTCTGATCTCGGTATGAGCGAGCAAAGGAAGTTCTCCGATTCGTTCAACGATCGGAACGGTCACGCGAATTCCATCTTGCAGCTCAAGCTCGATAAATGAGCGAGTATCTACTTCCGATCGGAAACTGATATAACAGTGAATGGAATGGCAATCCTTCTCGGAAAGATAACCTCGCAATTGTTGAGTGATGGCTTGATTTGACCTGCTGCGAAACGCTGGGGTAAGCGCATCGCGTGCCTTCATCATTCGTGAACGAAGATCCTGACGCACGTCTTGAATGCTTTCTTGCTCCATCTTTTCAACCAGCGCTTTAACGAATTTTTACGCGGAACGATCAAACGATCTTTACAAATCGCAAGCTTTCGGCCATTCCGTTTTGCAAAATCAGTCGTACGTTGTAAACTCCGGCCGGCAATCCAAGAGTTGAAAGCTGAAAATCGTTCGTGCCCGCAACAAGATTCAAGAATCCCTGCAATTGAATTTTCCCGAGGACGTTGGCTACTTCGTAATGAACAGTGCTTGGCTCACCGGCCGTCAGCGTAAGATCGGCGCTTGACCCCAAGACCGGATTTTCGCGAATCATGGCAAAAATGTTCGACGGCGATAGAGAAAGGATGTTCCTTAGAGCGGAACTGCCACACATTTCTGCGCCATTGACGGAGAGTGTATCGGCGGTCCAAATGAGGCAGCCTCCAAGCTCAGGAGTCTCGATGGAAACGACGATGGAAGTGGAATCATTATTTGATACATAGCGGTCAAGCAGCATTACCAGCAGTGGGGTGTTTAACGCAACCGAAATCGGAGAGTCGGAGGAAATCGTTACCGCATAGCCTCCTGCTTCTGAATCAACGGAGGCAATGAAGGCATTAGAGAGTCCTTGCGCGAGGGCAATGGTCGCCGGGTCGATGGTTACCAAGTTCGGATTCAGGACTGATAGATGAAGTATGATCGAATCGATGCGGATTGTTTTGAGGGTACTCGCTGTCGCGACAGCTATCTGCTGTTGTTCAGTTCCCACTCCCGTCGTTGGAATGAGGGTAGCAGAGGCTTGTATGGGCATGGGTTGCAGGGCAACGGTATCCGTGACCATAGTTTGCACTCCTCCCAAAAGCGCCAGCAACAGCGTATCGGCTGTTGCTGTCAGGGGGTTAAGCTGTACGATTACGGACTGCGAAATTCCTGCTGCGAGGGTATCGGGAAAAGAACGATTGGCGAGGATGGTATCACTGGAATTAATCTCTCCGAGCCCAGTGATGACAACTGTTTGTGGTCCGCTGTTCGAAATGGAGATGGTATCTGCAATGGGCAAAACATTTGCACAGAAATAAGCTAGTCCCTGATTGAAGGGAAACTGGATCGGGGGCTGGATCACAGCGTCGCTAATGGTATCTTCCATGTATGCGCTATCTCCTGCTTGCGGAGAAAACACTTGCAAGGATGCGTGATGTGGGGAATGAATCCCGGAATTGGCTTGGATCACCAGCGATAACGTGTCACCAGCGGCAAGCGAAAAAGGTACTTGTGGAGCGTTCAGGAGTATAAAATCATTGCCAGCAGGCGCTAAGTCCAAACCTTCGAATCCTAAAGTTACATCGCTGGTATTCACGATCTGGATCATCGAGTCCACGATCTGACCAGCATACAGCACACCGAAGTCGATGGTGGGCCCGGGCAGAATTTCAAAGGATCCAAATTCGACGTCACCCAGGAGATCGCAGATCGGTGAGTTCAATGACGAGCCAAAAGCAGTTAACTGGGCAACACGTATCCCCGGGCGCGTAAGCCCCCGAAAGGAGATCTTTACCGGAACAGAATCCCTAGGTGCAAGCGAAAACGGCGCGAAGCTACCGCTCGCAAGTTCAGCCACAAAGGAGGTATCTGAGGCTCCGATCTGAATATACTCGATCTGTGCAGTGTCCGACCCGGTAGAGTATAGTTCTACGACGGTGTCGCGTTCTTGACCGGGAGTGATCGTTCCAAAGTCGATCGTGGTCTTTGCCCACGAAAGCTGTGCTCCAATAGTTCCAAAGCCTGCTAAGGGAAGCGTAACCGTTCCACTGGTCGTAACGATCACGAGCAAACCGGAGCGAGGGCCAAAGGCCTGAGGGGTAAATTGGACGATGATCTGGCTCTTGCCGGTGCCAGGGCCAAGTACAAGTGGGGTCCCAGGTGAAATAATACTGAAGTCCGCTGGGTTTAGCCCAGCTATTGAAATCTGATCAATTTCGATAGGAGTTGCAGCGGTATCCCATACTTCCAGCACAAGTTCTGGAGACGAGCTGATCCCAACATTTCCGAATTCAAGGCTCGTCGAATCAAACGCAAGCGGCACGTTCCCCCTTGCAGGTGTGCTCCCAGCCGTCAGCAAGCAAAGTAGGATTATCCCGCCCAACCAAGTCTTAAACATGACCATCCGAGATAAGACACGGAAAACACCCAGAAAGTCACACAAAATCTTCTTAATTTGTTAAAAATCTTTTGGCGTGGATGGTGTTATGTCTGGTATGAAAATTCGAAAGTTCTGGCCGTTCGTTCTTGGTGTTATCGCGATCGCTTCGATGCATTCGTGTACGAAGCCGGTTACTGCGACCAAAGTGGATACACTCACCGTGACCGATTCCATCCGTGATACTGTCGGACTGGCACAGATTCGGTTTGTTTCCATGTTTCCACAAAGTGTGGCAACGGAAATAGTTATTTACGGAGCAGATTCCAAAACCGTGTTTGCAATTGCTCAGAATTCCTGCCCGAATACCTACATCCCGATCCGTCCTGATACTTCGCTGACTCTTTATGCATATATTCCAAATTTGGGTGGATTCAAATTGCTGCCAATTCCGAAATTAGGTCCAAGTTTTAATACCTTTGCTCTGTTCACGTTCGTCGATAGTGCAGCGGGTCAGTATGACACAACGCTCCGTCCACAATACAGCGTCGATTCCGAGCGTTTTACACCACCGCCTCCTGGTTATTGCTATATACGTCTGATTAACAGCGTCGCAGATGTTCCAGGACCACTCTTTGTCGATCTTGATACAGTCGATAGCGCCGTGGTTTTCCCACACGCACAGTCGCAATCCACCCCGCCGTTCCAGATCAGCGAATATGCCCTCATTCCAAAAGGTCAGCATACGATCTATCTGCGCGTGGATAATTCGAATAATCCAAAGCAGGTTGTGCCCTTTTCAACATCACAGCTTTTCGAGGATGGACAATACTATACCATCCTTGCAACTGGGCCAAGTGTTGGCGGATCGATCATCATTGACCAAGAGTAGGATCACGAACTTCTCTTCTCACGCTCATTCGATACCCACGTTACATAGCGGCTCGTTATCTTCTTTCACGCCGCAGCGAACGCGAGCGCATGATCGGTCAGTCGCGGGAAGCTGGTACGTCTAAACGCCGGTGGGTCTCTGGAATCGTTTTTATTTCTGCCGGTGGAATTATGCTGGGAACGGCCGCCTTGGTGGTCACGCTATCGATATTGAGTGGATTTGAAAAAACTCTGACCGACAATGTACTGGGATTCACCTCCAATGTTGAAATTTCTTCGTACGGGAATCGTCCATTACCTGACTATGAAGGAACCTCTCGATTTCTGCGCAAGAAAGTGCCAGGAATGGTTCAGCTGAGTCCGTTCGTCGAGCACGAAGCCATTCTTCGTTCCCCGCGTGGCGTTGCCGGAGTCGAGCTCCGTGGCGTCTTGCCATCGGACACAACCGTGCTTGCGATGAAACGCCTCGTCAGCGGTCACCCCCTTGCAGGATCACCAGTTGATTCCATCGACCCCATCATTATCAGTGCCGGCCTGGCGAAACAGCTTGCGACCGGAACCGGAAAGAATATCGCTGCGATTCGTTTTAACGAACGGCTTCGAACGCGCGAGGATATTCTTGCGAATCTCCATCGCTTTCGTATCGTCGGAACGTATGCCACAGGCATGTCGCAATATGATGATATGCTTGCCTACACGACGCTTCACGCTGCGCAAGCTTTTAACGGTTTCAAGAACACGCAGGTGAGTGGGTATGATGTAAAAACATCAACGCTGGAAGCTTCTCGGCCGATCGCCGACTCGCTCAATCATATTTTGTTCTATCCCTATATCGCGCGTAGCGTTTATGATGTTTATCCAACGATCTTTGCTTGGATCGATCTGCAAAAAAAGCCGATACCAATTATTTTAGGACTTATCATTCTTGTCGCAGCATTTAATATGGTCTCTACATTGCTGCTTATCGTGATAGAAAAGACGCGATCGATCGGTATATTGAAATCGCTCGGTGCAAGTACCCCCGGAATTTCCCAGATCTTTATTACACAGGGAATGACGATCGCGCTGGTAGGTACACTACTTGGTGACCTTCTCGGATTTATTCTTTGCTCTGCCGAGGCATATTTCCATTTCTTCAAGTTAAGATCGGAAATTTATTTTATGTCCTCAGTTCCTGTTTCCATCGAGTGGCAGCATTACGTGTTGGTCTCTGTTATCTCACTAGCACTTGCGCTCTCTGCGACTCTTATTCCGGCACGCATTGCAGCCAAGATGCAGCCTCTCCAGGCGTTGAGGTTTGCATGAGCGCCGAGCCGATCGCTGTAGCCGTTGGTCTTCTGCTGAATGGCGGTCGCGTGCTCATGGGTGAGCGTAAAGCGGAAAAGATCTATCCGCTTCATTGGGAATTTCCTGGTGGGAAGGTCGAGCCAGGTGAAACGCCTGTCGAGGCTTTGCTGCGAGAATTACGCGAAGAACTTCTTATTGAAATTCTGGATGCCGATCTATGGGAAACGGAGATCGCCACTTATTCTAACGGGATCACGTATGGTATCTCCTATTTTGTGGTGCGAGCGTGGGAAGGTGATCTCCAGAATCAAGATTTTAATCGCATCGAATGGATCTCCCAAGAGACACTTCCTACGTTGTTGCATCTTTCCGGGAATGCGGCAATTCTTGAGCGATTAATGCTTGAAGGAATTCCGAGCTAGCGCTATGATCAACCATTCCACACGAATACGATCGCAATATTTAGTGTCTCTGCTTCTGGAGTGGCACTACCAACACAAACGAAGGTTTATTTGGCGAGGTCCAAAGCGCTCGCCGTATGTTGTGTTGGTTAGCGAATTCATGCTGCAGCAAACAGGAACGGGCCAAGTGGAGAAAAAACTTCCGGAGTTTCTACGGCAATTCCCAACGATGAAAAAGCTTGCATCGGCCTCCCGCGCAGATGTGCTCCGAGCATGGCAGGGGATGGGATATAACCGCCGAGCGCTCAATCTTCACGAAACTGCAAAAGCTATTACTGCAAAGGGGAAATTCCCGAAGACGCTGGATGAGCTTCGTTCCCTCCCTGGTGTTGGCCTGTACACGGCAAGTGCCGTCCTTGCCTTTGCCTATAATGCCGACATCCCTGTTGTCGATGTCAATATTGAACGTGTGCTGTCGCGTTGGTGGAAACCGATGACGCACTCCGCTGAAAAGCTTCCAGTACGAGATATTTATGAGTTGGATGCTGCTATATTCCCGAAAGGCAACTCCTCCGATTGGCATGAGGCGCTAATGGACTTAGGAGCAACCATCTGCTTCAAAAAACAACCGCATTGTAGAGTCTGTCCTTTGAAGGATGACTGCGAAACAGCCGGTAAGCTTGCATTGGCAATTCCTGTAAAGCGTGTCTCAAATGAAAAGAAATATTTCGGACAGCCACGACGAATTTGGCGAGGAAGGATTCTTAAACTCATATCAGTAAATGGATCCATCACCAAGCGCGAGCTACTGTCTGATCTAAGAAAAAAATATAGGGCAGCAGAACTATCGTTTGCGCCTTTTGTCACATCCATCTTATCCATTCTGAAAGATGAGGGTTTCATCGCCAATTCAAAGAAAGGAGTATTCACCCTTGCAAACGAGTAAACTTCCGGACCCGTGGCAAAGTATTTATGCTGAGCGAAAAGAAGCTATTTGCAGCAGGCTAGATGATTTTGCCGCTATTCCGTCGTCCCAGTATTTTTATGAGCTTGCTTTCTGCATTCTCACTCCGCAATCGAGCGCTGTCAATGCAGAGCAGACGATCCTTGAACTTGCAAACGATGATTTTAGTGGGAGAGGGTTCGATCCAACTTCTTATTTGCGTGACCCGAGACATTACATACGATTTCACAACACCAAGGCAAAACGATTACTTGCGATTCGGAATTCTTTCAGTGAACTTCATCCGCATCTGAACGATCCACTATTACCCGCAGAGCAAAAGCGTGACATTGTCCTCGAAGCGGTGAATGGATTGGGAATGAAAGAGGCATCACACTTCTTGCGCAATATCGGTGTGCGCGGACTTGCTATTCTTGACCGGCATATTCTGAAACACTTGCTGCGTCTAGGTGTGATACGTGAAATACCTGCCAGTCTGAGCATGAAGCGCTATCTCGAAATCGAGAAGCTATGGAAGCGATTTGCCAATCGTGTGGATATTTCGATCGACGAGCTCGACCTGCTTTTCTGGAGTATGGAGACCGGCGAAATTCGTAAGTAGCGACAGCCGCCCCACCCCCCCTCTCCCCGCTGGGAGAGTTCGCTTTACTTCCTAAAAGGCGCAATGCGATCACTAAAATCTGGACGATAATAGTCCTGACTCTCGAACTCCTGTGCCCAGCCTTGTTCAAAACCAAATTCATCGAGCATTTCAAGTACCTTGTCGTATTCGCGCTCGCGAATACGACGGTTTAGAAGTTGCAGGTATTCGAATTTATCGGCGTGCTCATCAGAAACTTTATTGGTGGGGTAATATTGGGACATCACCGAGAGCGTTACACGATTCGAAAGATGGCCTGAGATAAATTCCAGCGTCTCACGGCTGCCGGCAAGATCGTTGGGAAGTACAAGATGCCGAATAATAAGCCCGCGTTTTACCAGTCCATCTTCGCCAACAACAAGCTCATTTCCCATCTGCCTGTGCATTTCCATGAGCGCGGCACGAGAATGGCGGACATATTCCTTCACACCAGAATATCGGTAACCAACTTCATCTTCAGAATACTTTATGTCTGGCAAATAAATATCGATGATGCCATCGAGCAATTGTAATACCTTGACAGAATCATAAGCATTGGTATTGTAAATGATCGGAACATGCAGGCCAAGCTTGCAAGCTTCGAGAACCCCCTCAACCATTTGCGGTACGAAGTGGGTTGGCGAAACGAATCCGATAGCATGACACCCATGAGCGTCCTGCAATTCGATCATCATTTCAGCTAAATGCATGATGGATATTTCGTTCTTGCGTTCCTCCTTCCATCGCTGGCTGATCTCGTAGTTCTGGCAGTAGCTGCATTTCAGATTGCAATTACCGAAAAATATATTACCAACTCCATGCGTACCCACCAGAGCAGGTTCCTCGCCAAAATGAGGACAATACGAGGAAACAATTGGCAGCCTGGCTGAATAGCATCGGGAGATCTCGCCTTCCAGACGATTTACCATGCAGTCGAGCGGACAAATATCGCATGACGCAAGCATGGCGGTAAGCTGCTCAGCCCGGCGAGCAAGCTCACCGGAAGAATATAAAGTTAGATATGGAGGAAAATACATCCACTACGATAGGCATTCGTGGCAAGGAATGTTCCTGAAAATAACTCGTTTCTTGGTATACTCCACTGGATATTTGTCATCTTTCTCGACACACAATATGCAATTTTGGCTTCTAAAAACTGACGCAGAATCTTACTCTATCGACGATCTGAAACGCGATGGCACAACCGCCTGGACTGGCGTGCGCAACTATCAAGTGCGGAATTACATGCGCGATCAGATGAAAGTTGGAGATAAATGTTTTTTCTATCACTCAAGCACTGCTGAGCCGGCTATCGTTGGAATCTGCGAAGTTGCCAGTGGGCCGATTCCGGACGAAACTGCGCTTGATCCCAAGGACAGCCACTATGATCCTAAATCGACTCCGGCTAATCCGATCTGGATGTGCGTGGAAGTGAAATACGTCAAGCACTTGAAACGGCCTATCACACTGGCCGAGCTTCGCAAGACCAAAGGTCTTGAAAAAATGGGTATTCTTCAAAAAGGCTCCCGATTTTCAATCACACCAGTGACTGAAAAAGAGTGGAAGATCGTAACAGGATTAGCCTAAGGTTTTTGAATTGTTTTCATCTCAATGATCACCCGTTCCATGTCCTCCGGCAATGGCACCGACCATTCCATAAGCTCACCAGTGGTTGGATGATGCAACCGCAGCGTTCGCGCGTGCAGTGCTTGTCGTGGCAACATCTCTAAAAGATGCTCTGCTTTCGATCTCCATTGCGGAATATCCTGACGCATTACATTCATCGCACGGCCTCCATATACGAGATCTCCAAACACTGGATGCCCGATATGCTGCATGTGAACACGAATCTGATGTGTTCGGCCCGTTTGTAACCGAAGTTCGACGAGCGAAAAACCGAGAAAGTTATCGAGAACCCCATAATCAGTAATCGCAAGCTTACCGCCGCCGCCTTCCTTTTCCTTCAGATAGAGCGGTGCTTCGTTGATCACCGCAAACCTCTTGCGATCGCGGGGATGGCGGCCAATAAGCGTTCCGAATATGCCCCGAACGTTCCTTAAAATTTCCCCAGACGATCGCGTTGTAAATGCGCTGTGCAGTGTGATGGAAAAATTGCTTCGCCAGGTTTCGATGGGCTTCTTCGGTTTTTGCAACCACTAACAGTCCGGAGGTATCCTTATCAAGTCGGTGAACAATGCCCGGGCGTTCTGGATCGCCGCCGGGGTGGTCCTTGCGAAATTCGCTTATGTGGTGAAGCAGCGCATTTACCAGAGTACCACTGCGCGAACCATGTGCCGGATGCACCACCATGCCTGCCGGCTTGTTAATGATAATGAGTGCTTCATCTTCGAAAATAATGTTGAGTGGTATGTCCTCAGCCTCGGCATGCGTTGCGGGTGGTCGAGGAATCGCGATCTGAAAAAGATCGCCGCCGCGTACCTTGTAGGATGCGCGATCCAATGGAATGCCATTGAGCAGTACTGCACCCGCAGCAATGGCGTGTTGAACTTTCGAGCGAGAACTATTCGCGATCACGCGCGCCAAATATTGATCGACTCGTTCCGGATGCTCGCCTTTGGGAACCGCAATATTAAGAATATGCCGAGCAACTTCTGCGTTGGCATTGTCAGCCGAGCTCATATCGGCGTGGACTCAACGGCTTCCTGAGTGTTCGTATCGCTTAATGGGGACTCTGAAGACGAGTCCAGCGTTGGCCCTTCGGCAGGAAGGGTGTCGGCGGTCGCAACAGTCACCGGCTTTTGCCTCATCATGAGCAGCACCAGCAGGCTTACCCCGATGGTAACGGATGAGTCGGCGACATTGAAGACTGGGAACATATTTCTATGCATACCGAAATCGATGAAATCGACGACGCGACCATAAAAGAGCGGTTGCTCATGAAAAAACACACCATAAAATACGCGGTCGATCAAATTACCCACCGCGCCACCCAGGATCATGGCTAGCGCAACGCGTTCACCAAGGCGCAGGCGGTGCAAATTGCGCTTGAGATAGATCAAGATCGCCACGGATGCAACGATTGAAAAGATCGAGAAAAAGACCTTCAATGCGGGGATATTGATACCGAATGCGATGCCAGGGTTTTCGATATACGTGATTCGTACCAGATCATCAATGAATGGCAGTGAATGACCGTATGGAATGCCTTCGAATGGGAGCCAATGCCAAGGTGAACCCTTGACCATCAGTTTAGAGGTCTGATCGAGCAATACGACGATTGCGCTAATCCAAAGAACAGCCATGGTTATAGGGGTAGGTGCAAGTGTTTGGAGTTCCTGGTTCCAAACTTAAGACCGAGATTAATCGACATTAGGAAGCGGGTCTTCCATCTCGCGGAAACCTCCGGTGCTACCCGGTTTGCGGGTTTGCGTTCGGTTCTTGCAATCGACATGTTTTTGCGTGATCGGCACGGCTTGAAGGCGCTCTTTCTCGATCAGGCCGCCGCATACAACGCAGATGCCATAGGTGCCGCGATCAATGCGCTCCAGCGCCTCGTCGAGTTTCTTGATGAAATCGCTGGTGCGCTGGGCATGAAGGAACGTTTTTTCACGCTCGATCGCATCGGTTCCCTGCTCGGCAGTGTGCATGGAGTACGTTTGGTTATCTGCCTCGAACTCGCCGGACGTATCGAGAATGTTCTGACTCAGGATCTCAAATTCTTCTCGCGCTTCCTGCACTTGCTCGACGATGAGTTTGCGAAATGCTTCCAGATCCTTGCGACCATAACGTTCGGTTGCTGAAGCAAGAATTTCGGCGTCATCGGCGAGCAAACGCATTTCCGGTGCGGATTTCGTGGCAGGCTGTACGATACCGCCGCCGGGTGCTACTTCTTTGAGGGTACTCTTTTTAATATTCGACATTTTCGGATTTTGTTGTGACGGCTGGCTTGCGCTGGATGGCGCTGCTTTTGTTGCCGCCGGCATTTTAGGAGGATCTTCTTTTTTTACTGGCACCGCTTTGATCGCGGAGGCTTTCGGGTTCGAGGTTGTACGCAGCTTTGGTGCGATAGTTTTTTTTGAGCTATCATTTTTCGATACCGCGGTGGCTGCCTTTGAAGGCTTCGTAGCAACAGCAGCCTTACGCGATGGAGCAGGCTTCGCCTGTTTCGCCGCGGGCTTCGAAGCTTTGGCTACGGATTTAATTACTCCCCGAGCCGATGCTTTCGTAGCTGAAGATTTTGCGCGTTTGGCATTGGGTGCCGACCGTTTGGCCGAGCTTGATTTCTTCGCTGTTGCCATAGGTTACCTTGATGTTCTAGACTCAAAACTCCTGTGTGACGCCGCCGTGGCGGCTTCGGACGACCGGAATTTTTAAAATAGATGTGTCAAAACAACCCTGTAACCGAAAGAATCCGCGTAAATTCGGTTATTCGAAGAATTATCGAAACAAGGGCAAAATTGGCCAAATCCAGTCAATTTAGCTGGTTCGCTCAAGGCTGACGTTCACCGCGTGGCCGAGAATATCAAACTCTCCCGAGGGCGATTCGGTATTTTCTGGAATAGCTGCCGATATTCCATTTGAGAGCGTTTCCTGTTTGATAAAATCGGAATGATCTGAAACTGCATCGAGCAGTTCACGGGATGACGCAGTAACGTAGATCTTGATTCGGTCAGTGACATCAAATCCGGAATCCTTACGAAGATTTTGTACGCGATTTACGAATTCTCGCGCCATGCCTTCGCTCAGTAGTTCGGGAGTCATTTCGGTGTCAAGCGCAACCGTTATGCCGCCCTCGCTGGAAACGAGCCAGCCTTCGACATCTTCCGCGAAAATTTCGATGTCTCCGTGTCCAAGTATTACATCCGTGCCATCGATAGCGATCGCTACGCTGCCAACGGTTTGGTACGCCCGAATTTCATCTTGCGTTAACTTTTGCACGCGCGCGGCTACCGCCTTCATTTGGCCGCCAAGTTTTGCGCCAAGTGATTTGAAATTCGCTTTCGCTTTTAGTTTTATGACATCGCTGTCACCCGCCTCGACATATTCTACCTTCTTCACGTTCACTTCATCGCGTATCACATCCTCGACTTTTCGCAATTCGTCTATTTCCGCGCGGCGTGCGACAGGAATGAGGATGCGCGAAAGTGGCTGTCGAACTCGCAGCTTCGCACGCTCACGCATTTGACGCACAAGCGATGAAACGACCTGCGCCGTTTCCATTCTGTGTTCCAACGGAGCGTCGATGAGACTTTCGTTCACCTCTGGATACAGCGCGAGATGGACTGAATCACCGGAGCCAGACAGTGCCTGATACAACCAGTCAGAAAAGAATGGAGCAAGCGGTGCCATAAGCTTCGAAACGGTTAGCAGGCATTCGTAAAGTGTGTCGTAGGCTGCCTGCTTATCCTCGCCTTGCTCGCCCTTCCAGAAGCGGCGGCGATTGCGGCGAATGTACCAATTCGAAAGCTGCTCCATAACGAATTCCTGGATCGCACGAGCAGGGCGTGTCAGATCGTATGCGTCGAGTTCTTCGCGGCATTCTTTTACGAGAGAATTTAGCTTGCTCAAGATCCAGCGATCGACTTCAGCGCGCTTTTGCGCCGGAATTATTTTTTTTGCATCGTAAGAATAATTGTCGATATTCGCATAGAGCGCGAAGAATCCATACGTATTCGTGAGCGTCCCAAAGAGTTTGCGTTCAAGCTCGCCAAGATCGTCCTCATTGAAAGCGCGCGGTTTCCAGGGCACGGCGGCAGAGAGCAGATACCAGCGCGTGGCATCCGCGCCATATTTCGTCATCACCGAAAACGGATCGACGATATTTCCCTTTGATTTCGACATTTTCTGGCCCTTTTTGTCGAGCAGCATATCGTTGACGATCACATTCTTATAGGCGCGCTCGCCAAACAGGAACGTGTTGATCGCGTGCATGGTGTAAAACCATCCTCGCGTTTGGTCAATACCTTCCGAGATGTAATCGGCGGGATAATTCCGGGGCTTCGGAGTTTCTCCCATAAAATGATGTTGCGCGAACGGCATCGAGCCGGAATCGAACCAGACATCTATTACTTCTGGCGTGCGCTTCATCGTTCCGCCGCATGTGCAATGGAAGGTGAGTTCGTCCACATGTGGCTTGTGTGGATCGAAATTCCTATCCTTTCCATTTGCAAATTCATCGAAGGAGCCAACGCACTTTTGCGCATTACATTTTTCGCAAACCCAGATGGGCAATGGAGTTCCCCAGAACCGTTCGCGGGAAATTCCCCAGTCCTTCAATTCTTCAAGCCAATTCCCAAATCGGCCGTCACGAATTTCCGGCGGCTGCCAGTTTATAGTTTGGTTTTGCTCGATCAGTTTCTGCTTATACTCCGTTACGCGGATGTACCACGAATCGCGCGCATAATAGAGCAGGGGAGTATCGCACCGCCAGCAGAATGGATAGGTATGCTCGATCGTCTCGCGGCGATAGAGCAAGCTTTTTTCTTTTAACTCGCTCATTATATCAGGATCGGCCTCTTTGAAGAATCTTCCTTTGTATGGAGAATCCAGATTTATTTCGCCATTACTTGAAACGGTGATGGCAAGCGGCAGACCCTCGCGTTGTGCTACACGATAATCGTCCTCGCCAAATGCCGGAGCCTGGTGAACGATTCCCGTTCCATCTTCGGTAGAAACGTAAGTATCGACAACGATCTTGTATGCGTTCTCTAATTTTTTTCTGTCAAAAACGGGATAAACAGATTTGGAAAGATAATCGAAAAGCGGCTCATATTGCTGTCCCTTCAAATCTTTTCCAAGCGTCCGCCCGACAATCTCAACCTCGCCTTCAAGTTTGCCGATCAATGCTTCGGCAAGGACTAATCGCTCCGTCTTATCCTTGCGCTTATTGATGACCGTAACGTACTCCACATCGGGATGCACTGCAAGAGCGACGTTCGCAAGCAGCGTCCATGGTGTAGTGGTCCACGCAAGGAAATATTCTTCTTGCTCGACATTTTTTCTGCGGAACTTCACATAAACGCTGGGATCTTTCGCAGTATCATACCCAAGCGAAACCTCATGCGATGAAAGCGCTGTCTCGCAGCGCGGGCAATAGGGCTGAATTTTGAAGCCTTTATAGATCAGCCCCGCGTCGTGGAACTTCTTAATCGCCCACCAGACGGATTCGACGTAATCGTTTGTGCAGGTGATGTATGGGTCATCCATGTTGACCCAATACCCCATGCGCTCGGTAAGCTCGCGCCAGCCAGCATCGCGGCTGATGTTGCTATAGACTAGCTCCTTGCACTTCTCATTAAATTTGCTGACGCCATATGCTTCGATCTCGTTCTTATGTCGAAATCCAAGTTCCTTCTCGATCGCGATCTCGACGGGAAGTCCGTGCGTATCCCATCCAGCCTTGCGATCAACGCGAAAGCCGGACATCGTCTTGTAACGGCAGATGGCATCCTTAATAGTCCGAGAAAATACGTGATGAATTCCCGGCGTGCCATTTACCGTCGGCGGACCTTCGTAAAATGAAAAAACACGCTCCGAGTCCCTCTCTTCGACGGAGCGGCGAAAAATATTCTTATCCTTCCACGATTCGAGCACGAGATGCTCGCGCTCGTCAGGGGAAACGGATGTTCTGAGTTCTGGATACAAAATGTGATTTGAAAGGAAAAATATTGTAAAGTCTAATCTGGATTCCCGCTTTCGCGGGAATGACAAGAAGCTGTTTAGTAGGGCGCTTCGCGCCTCGAAAATCCGAAATTGTCATCCCCGCGAAAGCGGGGACCCATTTGCAGGTTAGCGAATAGATTTTTCTGCCTCGACAAGGGCAATAAAAGCCCTCGCTGTCGCAGGTCTAACCTTACTATGCTTCCTACGTTCGTAGAAGAACGCCGGGATGCCCTGCAAAAATCCAGAGAGGCAAGCGGCTATCGTTTTTGTTCGCCACGCGCGCTTCATCATCCAAAGACTAAGACGCACCACATATTTCCACCAGCCGTGAGGGAATGGCAGGATCAGCCCCGCAAATTGTCCGACGCTTTTGGCATCAAGATTCACTCGGTGCGCGGTTGGGGTATCGATCGTCGCGGAGCCATAATGCCGGATGGCAACAGCTGGGGAGTACCAGCACTCCCATCCTTTCTCGAGCAAGCGCCACGCAATAGGGAATTCATCCCAGCTATAAAAGAACGAGTTCACAAAGTATTCACCCGGCGCAAATTTCGCATCTTCCATCGCCTCGCGCCGAAAGCAAACAGCACAGCTCGCAAATTGTGCGGATCGAAATTCTTTATTACGCGCTAATTCTGGATTAGCCTGGTACATCCATAAATTCAGCGTTTTCGGATCGTTGGCATTTACCACGGTAAATCCTATCGCGCCTGCTTTGGGATGTTTCTCGAATTCTGAACCAGCTTTTCGCAGATCGTCTTTGAATTGGAAAGTTGCGTCATCATCAATAATGAACCAGAGATTGCCTGTTGCATTCTGAAGAAGTAAATTCCGTCCAAGACACGAACCGAGATTTTCACCATTAAAGGTTACCGTTACTCGCGGCTCCCTTAGAGAAAGTTCCTGGAGATAGTTTATCGTACCATCCGTCGAGCCATTATCACCGATAAGAATTTCGAAGTTTGGATGGTCTTGCATTAAGATCGAATCGACGCACTCCTTCAGATAGTTCGCGCGATTTCGAGTGATGATGATGACACAGATCCTTTCTGAACTGGGATGGTTGGGATGCATGGGGGATCAATGGGATTGTTTTGTATTACTCATTCCGCACATGCCATGCAACCCATAAATCTCGGTTCAGCCATTCGATGCTTGTTCCAGCGTTTGCATAAAGGATTCGAATCCGGCCATCGTCGAGCGCATTCTTGCGATCATACTTTGGTATTCGCCGCGGGCACGAAGCAGATCGGTTTGGATCCGGTCCAACTCCACCCGCGCTTCGTTGACTCTTCGATCGCGTTCGAGCGTGGCTTCACGAAGAATAAGTTCAGCTTCGCGCCTGGCTTGATCTTCTAATTTAACGACAGTCTGCTGTGCGGCTGCAAGCGTTTTTTCGATCATCTGTTCGAGAGAGATGTAATAATCGAGCCGCTCAGTTACGCTGGCGAGCCGATTCTCCGCATCGATCTTTTCAATGGTGAGTAGTTCAACTTCTGCAGCGGCAAGATCGAGGAATGCGCGTACTTCATCAGAGTCGTCGCCGCGCATTTTTTGCGAGAATAGTTTTTTCTTGATGTCGAGAGCGCTTAATCGGTCAGGCATAACTTGACTTGAATAATGGGATAAGTGAATATCCAAAGAACAACAGGCGCAGCGGATGCGATTCTTTAAGTTTGAGAATGACCGGATGGCGCTGTATTCCGCTCCCAAAAAACGCCGTCAGAAAAACCCTGGATTCTTAGATCCTTCGAAGCCAACTCTAATCGCTTCTCTGTAAGGCAAGCATAGAGTTCATCCAATTCGATGCCGACATAGTGCCGACCCAGTTTTTTTGCTACAACCGGAGTGGTACCCGAGCCGCACGATGGGTCAAATACAACAGCTCCCGGAGCCGAACTTGCAAGTATTAACTTTGAAATAAGCTTTTCTGGCTTTTGCGTTGGATGGTCTGTGTTTTCCGGCATAGACCAAAATGGGATTGTGATGTCATCCCAAAAATTGCTTGGATGTGTGTCGCGAATGTTGCCATTCGAAGTTTCAGTCCAGTCCTTAGGTTGACCATCCATCTTGTAGGGTGCGATCACTTTGCGTCTGATCTTCACTGCGTCAACATCAAAATAATATTTGTCGGCCATTGTGCAAAACCAAATATCCTCCATGCTATTCTTCCAGTTGGCTTTCGCACCGCGACCTTTTTCACGACCCCAGGTTATGCGGTTGCGAACAATGGAATGTTTTTCGAGTATAGAATGAATTGCTGTGGAGGTCTGCCAATCAGAGCAAACGTAGATGGATGCATCATGCTTCAATACTGGCAGCAGCGCTACAAGCCATTCTTCGAACCATTTGCTATACTCAACAGTGGATCTCTGAGCAAACGAATTCGAATGGAATGATTTGCTTAAATTATAAGGCGGATCGAGAATAAGTAGATCGACGAACGATTTGGGAAGCAATTTAGCAACATTGAGAATATCTCCCAGGATCGTCCGATCCATTATTGCTTCAAAACTCACATCGGTATCAAGATGCATCAATTGCGACTTGAAATGCTTTATCTCGGCATCATCCAACGAAAGGGTGCGATTTCTTGGGGCGCGGGTTTTTGCCATGTTTATCGTGAACCGAACAGTGCGCTTCCGATGCGAACGATAGTCGCACCTTCTTCAATAGCAATTTGATAATCATTGGACATGCCCATAGATAGCCCCGTAAAGCTCGTTAGTTCAGGGTGCCGTTCCCGAATCGTATCACGAAGTTCTCGCAGCAAACGGAATTGAGGGCGGGTCCGATCGATGTCATCTTCTTCGGAAGCCATCCCCATCAATCCGCGCAGAATCAAGTTGGGGCAATCATCAGTGATCAATTCGATCAGCGGAAGTGCTCCTTCGGGACTAACTCCATTCTTCTGCGGTTCGCCACTAATATTAACTTCTACTAGCACATTGATCGCTCTGGTGTGCTGACCAGCCCTACGCGACAGTTCCTTTGCGAGTTCAATGCAGTCGATAGAATGCACCCACTCGATAAACGATGCTATTTGCCGCGCTTTGTTCGATTGAAGATGACCGATAAAGTGCCATCGAATATCAGCGGGAAGTTCAACACATTTTTTCAGAAGCTCTTGCACTCGGCTCTCGCCGAAATCGCGGATGCCAAGATCATACAGCGCCTGTACCGTCGCCGTAGTTCGGGCTTTCGAAGCAGGAAGGAGCAGAATTCCTGACGTGCGGCCACATTCTGTGAGAATAGAGTGAATCTGCTCTTCTAACTTGATGTAATTTCCAGCAGCATTCACAATGTAATTTGAGGATTAGATCTGTTCCCACTCTTCCCGAGTTATGCAGGCCTGGCGCAATATTCTTTTTAGCAGCGTAACATCAATATCCCCACGATGAGGATTAGGAATATGAATGGTAAGATTCCCTTTGGTCATGATCGGATGCTTTCCGCCCGCTTCTGGACCTATAAAACCAGCATGGCGAAGCGACCGGATTAAATCGTCTCGGTGAATTGCCCCAAATCGAGGCATTATGCGACCTCATGTAATTCGAGCGTCACTCCATCGATTTCTGGAATTGAAAGATCTTTGCGAAGACGAAGAAAAATCCACTCCTCAAGAACTTCCTGCAACTCCTGACGGCAGTCTTCCCAGTTCTCGGCATTCGCCCAGACTCCGTTGCACTCCGGAATTTCTCCATAGTAGGAATGATCTTCAGGCAAGACCTCATACTTGGCGTGTCGCATAGCAGCTTTAATGTATTCTTGGATCATAATGGCTTACTTTTGAAACCATGAAACTGTAACTCTTGTGCCTTCCAGACAAGGCCAATAGTGGTTGAGCAGCAAGAGGGGCTATCCCTTCGCCAGTGCTTCAGCACCACCGACGATCTCCAAAATCTCCTTTGTGATCGCTGCCTGCCGTGCTTTGTTGAAAGATAGTTGCAGCGCACCCGCAAGTTCCTTCGCATTGCGTGTGGCGGAATCCATAGCGGTCATACGCGCGCCCTGTTCAGCGGCATTGGATTCAAGCATAGAGCGCCACAGCATCGTCTCAAGATGGCGTGGCACCAGCACATTCAGGATAGAGATCGGGTCAGGCTCGTAGATATAATCGCGCTCTGTTTTCTTTCCTTCAACGAAACCAGAGGGATCGAGCACCGGCAGCATTCGTTCTGCAACGGGTTTTTGCGAGACAACGGAACGGAATTCGTTGAAAATGATCTCAACGCGGTCGGCCTCGCCGCGATTATAAAGGCTCGTTACAAAAAGCGTGATCGTCCGAGCAGTGTCGAATTCCAGCTTTGAAAAAATTCCAGGATATTTCCCTGTCACTGAATAGCCACGTTTGGTGAAATAATCGGTGGCTCGCCGACCAAGCGTCACGATGGAAAGCCGGCCTGACGCCTTGTGCTGTGCGAACTGATCGCGGATTCGTGCTTCCGTAAACTTCAATAAGTTGGAATTGAAGGCTCCCGCGAGGCCGCGATCGCTGGTGACAACCACAAGTACCACTTTCTCGGTATCGTCCTGCGGTCTGCCAATGAGCAACGGCGACTGCGCCGATTCGAGCGAAGCGGATTGCAAGAGATCCTGCAATAATTCCTGGAGTGCACGCGCGTAGGGGCGGGCAGCGTTGATAGAATCCTGGGCGCGCCGCAGTTTTGCTGCAGCGACCATTTTCATCGCCTGCGTGATCTTTGCTGTCGAACGAACGCCGGCAATGCGGCGGCGGATTTCACGTAATGTAGCCATCTAATCTTTTCTATCTAAATCCTTCAATATAACTCTGCATTGCAGCCGGAAGATCGGAAGGCAAACCTTCCGAAGGTTCGCCGGAAACGTTCGAGTAGATCTCTCGATAGTCACCATGTCCCTCATATATTCCTCGGGCAGCACTGTACGCGGACGAAACAAAGAGGAAGAAAGCCAGTTCGTGGCCTTGCACGCGGTTTTCTTCGACCCATAATTCAAACTTACGATCTGCGCCATTCACCGAGTTCACATTTTCGATGCGATCGGGCTGTCCGTACAAGAGAAAAACCCTGCCACGGTCTGTTGAAACTCCCATGGTTCGAGGAGTTCCGTACTTCTCATTCGCGATCCGGACGCGGCGCATGTACTCAGCACGAAGTTCGTTTTGAGCAGAGCCGCTTGGGTCTCTTGAGCTCCAGAATTTGTCGAGCCAGCTATCAATGTCTGCGTTTGAAACCGTCTTGTCAAGCTGCTCCAATTCATCGGCGGTTGCCAGATACCGCAGCTCCTCGCGAAGAGAATCTTTTGGCGTCCGTTCGTGAAGATCTTCCCTTAAGAGATTGATCACGAATCCAAGCTCGAGTCCACCCCATGCCTGGAATTGATCGCCATCGAAAGGAAACCTACGGATCTCCCCGGCAACTCGAAATTCCAGTGGTCCAGTTCGCTGCACCAACGCGGCTCGAACACCAGGCCAGAATGCAACGGAATCGACTCCGGCGTCCACCATTAGGAAAGCTGCATCGGCAAAGAATCCTGAGACTCCGTTGTCCGAGACATCAACCGGGAATCGAAGCCCGATCGACAGTTCCTTCGTGGAAGGATCCGAGAACCCCCAGTGAAATCCGGCGGTAAGATCGAGGATGCTTGTTTGAGCGTAAAAATCCGCATTGGCGGTCGCCTGAAATGGCGAGATCGGTCCCTGGGTGAAATACCCGGCTCCTCCGGTAATCGCAAGATCGATCGTTCGCTGCCGTTTTGGCAAGAAGAGGCCGGTACTTGTCGTCGGGAATGTGGCATGATTCATCGAATCAGCCACGCTGCCTGAATGCCTCGAAGTGCTATCCAACTGCTGCGCAAACGCTGGATTCACGCATAAGAATACGCATGCAAAGCTAAGCTGACAAAGAACGATCGCTTTTTTCAAGGCTGGGAGGCTTTGGAAAAGGTCATTGGAAGTATTCAATTACCTAACCAATAACACGCCCGGGTCTAAAAAGTAGCGTGATCGGCATGACGCCTTACCCTTACAAGGTCAAGCCTTCACGAATTTAACTTATTTAAAGGTTGCTGCGTAATCGCCGATCGCTTTTTTCAACTGCGTGGTGATCTCGCCGGTCAATTCCTTTTTGTTGGCGATTTCAGCCAGAAGATCTGCATGGCGCAAACGCATAGCTTCGAGCAGCCCCAGCTCGAAACGTCGAACATTTTCGACCGGAATTGCATCGATGTAACCGTTAGTGCCGGCAAAAACGGAAACGACTTGCTCTTCGACGGGCATCGGCTGATACTGACCTTGTTTTAACAATTCCACAAGCCGTTGACCGCGACGGAGCATTTGTTGCGTTGCTTTATCGAGATCGCTTCCAAATTTTGCGAATGCTTCGAGTTCCCGATATTGAGCGAGATCGAGCCGCAGTGTACCCGCAACTTTCTTCATCGCCTTGATCTGCGCATTTCCACCGACACGAGAAACAGAAATACCCACGTTGATAGCAGGCCGAACGCCGGCATTGAAAAGATTGGGTTCAAGGTAGATCTGCCCGTCTGTGATCGAGATAACGTTGGTTGGAATGTATGCCGATACGTCACCCGCTTGTGTTTCGATGATGGGTAATGCCGTAAGGGAACCCCCGCCTAATTCGGCAGAAAGCTTTGACGCGCGCTCAAGCAGGCGTGAATGCAAATAAAATACATCGCCGGGATACGCCTCGCGTCCAGGTGGGCGGCGCAATAGAAGTGATACTTCACGGTAGGCAGCTGCCTGTTTCGACAGGTCATCATACACTACAAGTGCATGTCTGCCCGTATCGCGGAAATGCTCGCCAAGCGTTGCACCCGAATAGGGAGCAATAAATTGGAGTGGGGCGGGGTCGGAAGCTGTGGCAGCGATGATCGTCGTGAAACCAATTGCACCTTGCTCTTCGAGCTTCGTGCGCACGGATGCAACAGTGGATGCCTTTTGGCCAATAGCAACATAAATGCAATAAACCGGCTGAACGCCACGGGCTGCTGCTTCAGGGGTATGCGTGTATCGCTGGTTAATGATCGTATCGATGGCGACTGCAGTTTTGCCGGTCTGGCGGTCACCGATGATGAGTTCGCGCTGGCCGCGGCCGATCGGGATCATACCATCAATCGCTTTAATGCCAGTCTGCAGCGGCTCTTTTACAGGTTGGCGCTGCATTACACCGAGCGCTTTGCGCTCGATCGGGAGATACTTGTCGGTCTTGATCTCGACGCCGCCATCGATCGGAATACCCAGAGGATTAATGACGCGGCCAAGCATCGCATCCGAAACCGGCATCGAGGCAATTCTACCGGTGCGGCGCACGGTATCACCCTCTTTGACGAGGGTCTCGTCGCCGAAGAGCACGGCGCCAACGTTATCTTCTTCAAGATTGAGCGCCATTCCGTAGACTCCATTCGGGAACTCAAGTAGTTCGCTCGCCATGACCTTTGTCAGGCCATACACGCGCGCGACACCATCACCGACCATTAGGACGGTGCCTACTTCATAAATATCGACTTCTTTTTCGAATCCCGAAAGCTGCTGACGTAATATCGCGCTTACTTCGTCCGGACGCACTGATGACATAATTGTTCTTTGTTACTGTGAAACCTTATTTTGAAACGTTGGATGTACCCTTTTTCAACTTGTGGCCTTTTTGTTTAGCGGTTTTAGCAGGCTGAAACCGATATTTGATACTCCGAGTCGGATCTCCTCGATCGAGCGATATGAGATCCAATGTCACGACAAATGTTCCATTCTGCTTTGGCAGCAATCCTCGGAATATTATTTTAACGATTCCCACACCTTTGACCAAATACTTTGACATTTCTCCGAAGGCGGTAGGACTTTGGAGAACCAACGAGCTTGGAAACTCGCCAAGCGGGGTGCTCACAGGCTCCTCGGTCGCGATCACGCTCGTTCGGATAGTATCATCCGCAACATCTTTCCACGATGCGCCCATGCGAAGCGGATTCACTATCAGCGTATGATTGAGCGCGCTGGATATGGAGTGATTAAATACTGTCATGACCACCGAGTCATCAACATAATATTCTACGTTCTGTACTTTTGCAGAATCTTCTCCGCCGGCATGATACGGCAACGAGGATTCGCATTTTAAAATCGGTAAGCCTTGCAACGAATGGTTGGAATCGGAGATCACGCGCTCAAAGCTGAAGGTTGTATCGCTATGAACAATATTATTCTGGAGATCCAGAGTCTGGGAGATCGTCCGGAGCGTCCATTTTGCGCCAAGATTCGGCGGGAAAAAATAAAAGCCGACAGAATTGGAATCGAGGTTGCAGGTTGGTTGAAACCCTGAGGTGGGAGCTTTGCTGAGATGAATGTGCGGTTCCGACGACTGTGCAAAAACCAACACCGGTAGGAGCAAGCCTATGAAAAGCAGTCCCGGAAGGAAAAGCAACATCGCTATTCTTCCACTACACGTCATCGACTTCTGATTTTCAATGAACAAAGTGGAGCTAATTCAAAACGGGCGAACCGCCTTGCAAGAACTGTTCTCGCAGAATATCAAGCTGATGCTTGAGACTTGCATCGATCATTTCATCGCCAATGCGGGCAACAAATCCACCTCGAAGCGTTGGATCCAGTTTGAATTCCGACCGAACTTGCTTGCCGGTCATGCGTTCAAGCTTGGCGATCAACTGACGCTGCTCCTCTTCAGAAAGCCCAACAGCGCTTTCGATTCTCGCGTGAAGGACGTTGTTCTTCGCATCCAACATCTGCAAAAATTCCTCTGCGGTGGCTGCCACATATTCAGAACGGCCCTTACGCACAAGAAGCGTAATGAACTTCATTGTTATTTCGCTGCATCGCTTTCCAAAGATCTCCACGAGAATATTGAGCTTCTGGCCGGGATTGATAACAGGACTCATCAGTAGAAGCGAAAGCTCCCGCGAGCCATGCACGGTGCCATGGATGTCGCGGAGATCCTCGGCGATCCGATCGAGCGCTTTCATCTCCACACCGAGATCCATCAAGGCTATAGCGTATCGCGCAGCAACTCTTCGGTTCATAAAATTTTCCTAAACTTCTGTCGATGTGTTCAAGTCAGCGATCATTTTATTAACGACTCTACGGTGCCGTTCCTCGTTCATATTCTCATCGAGTAATTTGGAGGTTGCCATGACAGCCAGATCGGCAACTTCCTCGCGGAGCTCCCGAATCGCTCGCTGCGTATCACGCTCGATCTCCGCTCGAGCTTGTGCAAGCATTCGCTGTGCTTCTTCTTTTGCTTTCTCGACCAGATCGCGCCGCATTTGCTCGGCGTACAAACGCCCTTCACGCAATGCTACTTGAACTTCTTCTTCCGCTTTTGCGCGCTCCTGCTTGTTCTCAGCGATAAGCCGTTCTGCATCTGCGCGAGCTTGTTCCGCTCGCGAAAGTGAGTCCGCAATAGCATTCTCACGCGTTTTTAAAGACGCCAGCAATGGCTTCCAAGCCGTCTTTGCTAAGACAAAGAGCAGCAGGATAAAAATAAGGAGCGTCCAGAGTATAAGGCCTGGATTGATTGAAAGCATAGCTTATGGTGAACCTGGATTGCGCGGACGATTTAGGGATTGCAATTCAAATTCGCATTCCCTCACACAAGATAGGAAGGTGGCTGAATTGTCGATCGCTGGAAAATTTTTTAGGATGACCAACATCCTGCAAATCGTCCGTGTAATCCGTTTTAATCCGCGGAATCCTGGTTCTATTATTTCGTTGCGAGAATAATGCAGATAACGAGCGCGAAAAGGGCGATACCCTCGATAAGAGCTGCACCAATGATCATCGTGGTGCGGAGTCCGCCGGCCATTTCTGGCTGACGCGCCAACGACTCGATCGCTGAAGATACGAGCTTGCCGATACCTTGTCCTGCGCCAAGCACTGCAATACCCGCGCCAATTCCTGCTCCTAAAAATGCTAATCCTGATGGATTCATGTCGTAGTTTGTCTTTCTGATTACGTGATGAAATGCGTTATTAAAAAAAATTATCCGTGCGCCGTTGCGATCAAATGGTCGCCATCGGGTGCATGAGGCAGATCGTGGTCTTGCACATGCTCTTCATGTTCCGAATGCGCCATCATGCCAATAAATACTGCGGAAAGCGTCGTGAAAATATAGGCTTGCAACGTAGCAACAAAGATTTCAAGTAAAAAGACAAAGAGCGCAAAAGGCACGGTCACAAATGCGCCGACGAACACCGAATGGAAAAGGAAGGTAAGGCCGATCAGCGAAAGAATAATAATATGACCGGCGGTCATATTCGCAAAAAGTTCGGATGGCAAGAGCAAATGGCTTAGTGAACAGACCCATGATCTCGATCGGCACCATGATAAGGAGCAAAAAGCCCTTCATAAAAATTGAGACTTCCATATCGAGCAAGCCGCCAGTGAGATGCAAAAGGTACGTTTTGATTCCCATTGCCTTCAAGCCGACGAACTGTGTAATTATGAAGGTGCAAATCGAAAGCGCGGCAGTCACTTCAAGTGAACCCGTTGCGGTATGCGCCCATGGAAACAGACCGACAAGATTGACGGTCATGATGAAAAAGAACACTGTCAGAAAATAGGGGAGAAGCGCACTGCTGAATGGCTCACTAAGATTCGGGGCGATAATATCATCTCGCACGAAAACGATCAATACCTCGACAAGATTGCGAATTCCGGTAGGCACAAGGGATTTCTTTGCCTTCATTGCCGATATTCGCAGGATAACAAAAAGCACGATCGCGGCAACAAGCAAGAATACCATGTTAGAGGTCATAGAAAGATCAAGCCCCACACTCGATCCATCCTTTCGAAGAACTCCACCCTTTTCAGCTATAGGAGACGCTTCATTGGCATTATTCACGGTATAAGTACCGCTTTGCATGACTGCCTCCTCGTTACCGAACACATGGAAGCTGCCTTGATCCCAAAACAGATAAGGGAGTGAAATTTTGCCGAACGGCATCGCATCGATCGAATGGTGATTCCCGAGAAATCCGAACATCTCATTAAAGACGTTAGGCTTCGCGGCCTCGGCTCCTGCGGCGGGACTTGCTGACTGAGTGAGTGTGTCCGTAGCCGCCATTATTGTCCCAGGATCTTCCCTTTATTGTGGATATAGGCTACCTCGATTGTCAAGTAGGAAAAATACGTCACAAGCAATCCGATGATTACCCCTGCAGGGTTCATTTTAAGGATAAGATATCCAACGCAAAATGCAAGCAGCAAATTGAACATTCGAATAACCATGCTCATGACGGCTACCATCATAAACACCATGCTGGGCTGCTCAAAAGCCCATTCTGTTACTAAAAAACTTACAAAACTTGTGATGATCGGAAGGGACATTCCGAAATAGCAAGCCTTCATGAAGGCCGGACTTGCATAGAAATACATCAGCGTGGAGCCTACGAACAAAAGGCCACCCGTCATTAGAAAAAACCGTTGAAGAAAGTAGCGGCTTGCTTCGTGACTTAAAAGCAAGTCAGCAGCATTTCTGTGAGCAGGCAATACACCGGCTACACTCCCCGAGTGTGATGCAGATGTCGATGTTTGGTTAGGGCTCAATGCGTGTTTCTTTCGTCTAATTCGTGTCTGGACTTACTTGAGTAGCAATTAGTGTGCCTAATTACGGCAAATTCATTCTATTGTTACTTTTCAAGGCCAAAATCGCTCATAAAGCTTGTGGAAAGCCACATCCCCATGCGCGGCGCACCAAATGCTTTTTACCTCGCTTTCGTTTCAGCTTTTTATCGCGCCTTCGTTTCTGCTTTTTGACGATTGATATTGTCGAGTTTTTGAAGACGTATTACGGTGACTATAAAGTAGGTAAGGCTCGCAAATGCTCCAAATCCAGCGAAAATCGCGGTCCAGAGGGAGCCTGTTTTGAAATGTTGGTCAAGCCAATAGCCAATTCCAAAGAAAGCAAGAATTGTTAGCACCAGCTGAATGCCGAGCGTCATATAAGGCCCGGTTTCTCGAATTGCCTTTTGCTGCTCGGCGATACTACGCTGTGTGCGCGTTTTTACGTCCTCAGGCACTATCGTGGTTCAAGATGTAATTCAAAAGATCAATATTCTTGGGCTCGCGGCCACTTCGCCGTATCGCAGCAAGTATTTGTGCTCGGGTATGAGAACCATGATTTACGGTGTGCATCATGAACATCCAAAGCGGTTTAGACTCTTGCTTTCCGTTCATGCGAGTGAACGTGCGAATTTCCCTGAGAGCATGCTCAGCCAAACCGCTGACGAAACGGTCTGTCTGCTCACGTACGGTAGCCCACCGCGCACGTGCCTCATCGAGAGTGGTTAGCTTTTCGGCCGTCATTACCTTGACGGCATCCCGCATCTCTGATGAACCTTCGAACCAGGTAACCCAGCCTTGCTGGACGAGAATCAGATGGGAAAGCGTGTCGCCGATCGAGCCATGACCGCTGCATCCGAGGGAATAATATTCTTCGAGGCTCAGATCCCCGCACATGTCGAGCAAGGCATCCGTAGCCCAGGAATTGTAAGCGTAATAGGTTTTTATGAGTTCAAGCATGACACTATAACGGCGAAAAGATCAGTTTAGTCCGCGTGCAACTGTCTGATATGGAATATTTTGGAAGTCAGCGCAACTTTCCGTCACTCATAGCCATTCTAATATTGGCTTGAGATACCGATTCCCCCATGTCAGAGACCAAATCGAGAACCCTTCCCAGCACAGAGCTATCGAACGGCGTGCACCGCAATGGTGCTGCGCGGGATACTTCCGCAGTTATTGCAGGCATTAATGACGCGATCGAATTCGTGCAGGAGCGCGTCGTTAACCGCGAAGAAGTGGTCGAGCAAATTTTCCTGGCGATGCTCACGGGAGAGCATATTTTGCTCGAAAGCCGAACCGGTGTGGGAAAAACACTTCTGGCCGAGCAGGTTTTTCGGATGTTCGAAGGCGCGAGGATCTTTAAGGTGCAAGCCAGTAAAGAGCAGCAGCCGGATACCTACTTTGGAGGACTGCTTTTGGATGAGCTAAAGCAAGGCCGCCTGATTCACAATACGGATGGCTCGCTGGTCGAAAGCGAGTTCGGATTTATCGACGAAATTTTCGACGCCAACGATTACACGCTCCGCGCGTTACTTTCGCTCTTAAACGAACGAGAACTTATTCGCGGTGTGCAGCGAGTTCATTCGAATGTCCATACCGTCATTGCAGCTACAAATTATCTCCGGCTTTCCGAGATCACCGAGGCACTGCTCGACCGCTTCCTATTTAAGGCGCTTATCCATCCGGACAAGGATGCCTTTTACCAGTATAAGATCTCGCAACAGTATCTGAAGAATCTCGGCAATGCGATAGAGCCTCCCAAAAAGATTCGTTATGGCGACTTGGCTTATGCAGCCCATATTGTCCGCGGTGAGGTGCCAGAGTATCAAATTCAGGTTACTCCGGATCTTGTCTATTTTATGAATCTCGTCGTGCGCCACTATGAAGTACAGCGGAACAGACTGTTGCATGAAAGGCCGCACGAAGCACATCTTCGCACGAAAGATTTTTACATCTCCCCCCGCACGCAAGCCAAGGCGCTTGATGTCCTTCGAGCTATTGCTTTCCTTCATGGGCGGCAGTATGCCGAGAAGACGGATATTCCCAAACTGCATTTGTTGCTGTGCACGTCTGGAATTCCAGAAGAAAAGACTCTCTTTCAACGCTCTTACGATACGTTGCTACAGCTCTACCAGGTTTCTGGGGCGTTCGATCAATTAGCGGCACTGCTGACGCTTGAAGACGTGCTTGCGAAATTGCGCCACGATCCGGCGCTGATGTCCAAACCGCTCGCAGAACTTGAGGGAGTTCCAACAAGGCGATCCATCATCGCGTGGGCGAAGGAAACTCTTGGTGTTTCGGATCCCTCTGCTGCCCACAAACGCCGGCTCGCGGAAGGTTTCCTTCAAAGTATTCATCCCTCGACTGAAGATCTGAAAACTCTGAAGACCCATTTGGAGCAGCAGATCAAGTCCGTGTTTGCCGACCATATTGAGCATTTCTAACCTGGAATTTCTGAGAATCAGATCGCCACGTCTAATCCCCTCGGGGAGCACAGCTTTTATCCCAGGAGCTAACTCCCGAGAAGAAAGACAATAAATATCAGATAGTCCCGTCAGTGGCGTCTGAAAATATTTGTTCAACTCGTCTGAAATCATTATCAGTTTAATGCCATCTCCCTCCAATCCCATTCTTGAAAGTCGCGAGCGTTCTCGTGATCGACGTCGTTCGTTTCTTGCATTCTTTTCAGTAGCCCTTGGCATTTATGCGCTCGTCAATGCCTACATTTTCGTTCGACTAAATCGCGCAGTTCCTGATGATTCGTGGTTCCATCCAATCTTCCTACCTTTTTTTCTATTTATTGCGCTTAGCTATATTGCCGGACAATTTCTCGAACATCGATCCAGCAATCTCGCAAGTAGTGTACTCACGTGGATCGGCTCCTTCTGGCTTGGTGCGATCAGTTGGTTTTTCCCGATATTTGTTCTACTTGATCTCGTGGGGCTGATGTTCTCCTTGTTTTCGATACAAACGCTTCAGGGTTTTGAGGTGCTACAATGGGTCACGGGCATTATTGCTTTGGGAATCATCGTTGGGATGATCCTTGGATTTCTGAATGCACGACGCATTCGCGTTAAACCCCTCTCGATCAAGATAGATAAACTTGGCCACTCAATCCGCATCGCCGCAATATCCGACATGCACATGGGCTCGCTCATCGGGCGAAATATGGTAAAGCAAATGGTACGAAAGATCAATGCGATCAAACCCGATCTGGTACTGATGCTGGGCGATCAGGTGGATGGGAACCCGCATCCAGTGATGCAGCTCGATCTCGGCAGCGAGCTAAAAAAGATCGAAAGTACGTATGGTGTTTTCGCTATAACGGGCAATCATGAATATATCGGCAATGCAGAAATAAGCTGTGCATATCTGGAAGCTCACGGAATTAAGATGATCCGGGATGCAGCGGTTGAAGTTAACGGTCTGTACATAGTGGGTCGAGAAGATCGTGCGGTGAAGCAATTCGCACACGCCGAGCGAAAATCGCTCGAAGAACTGGTTACTCCGCTCGACAAGTCAAAGCCGATCATTTTGCTCGATCACACGCCATTCCATCTTGAAGAAGCAGAGCAGCACGGAATTGATCTCCAGCTTTCCGGCCATACGCACCATGCGCAGATCTGGCCATGGAGCTACATTTCGAAAAGAGTGTATGAAGTGAGTTGGGGCTATAAGCGAAAGGGCAAAACGCATGTGTACGTTTCCTGTGGCTCTGGTACCTGGGGCCCCCCCATTCGCATCGGGAACACACCAGAGATCATGAGCATTAGTCTGATCTGTAATTCTTAGAATTCTGTTTTAATTTGGGGGTGATCCTTTTTTGTTGGACACTTTAGAGGCGATTAACATGAAAAAACCTTTTCTAAGCTGCTGCTTATGTCTTATCATTGCTGAGTCCCTTCATGCACAAAATTCCGACCGTGGTGCGTATGGAAATGACCAATCCATGTTCGGCATGGGCGTCCAGATCGCAAGCACTACCTCGCTGCTTTTTTCATGGCAAAGCGCCGATCAAAATGCGTATGGCCGTTCGTGGCGTTTGGAACCAATGATCGGATTCTCCTCAAGTGACAATGAATACTCAGGTACTTCTAATACTGTGTCGGAGACGCTTACGTTGGGTCTCGGTGCGTACATGCGATGGAAGGTTCGTGCTCCATTCGACAATCTATACTTTACGATGGGCCCTCGTGCTATGGTGACTGCCTATAGTACTAGCACCGGTGCGGAATCCTACGTCAATGATACTTTGCAATATTTTAGAGAGAAGCAACAACATTGGAGCTCGAACTTATCGATCGTAGCTGGTCCCGAGTATGCGATCGATCAATGGTCACAACACTTTAGCGTTGCGGGATATTTTTCTGCCGGCGCGACAATTACCGGGAGAACAAAGATCATCGGAGGGCCACCCACTAGTTCAACCTGGAGCCTCACGACCACGACAGGAACCGGAATCATTCTGCGATACTATTTTATGTAGCTTATTCCCCCAATTCGTAATTCGTCATTTTTAATTCGTAATTACATTGTCCAGCGAACGCGCGTTTTTCCCGGTGATGGAGGAGTTCGGCTTCTTCTCGCATATTTACGAGAAGCTGCCGGCGGATTTCACGGCCGTCTTCGAGATCGCGCGTATGCTCGAAGATGAAACCAGCCCGCTCGCGCAAAAACTGTCGAGTCTGATGAAGCTGCCGGGCCTGAGCGGACAGAATCCCCCTTCATCCGAACCGGAAGATCAGCATCGGTATCTGCCCGCTGGAGACCGCTATGCAGCCGATCTGATCAAGAGCTATCATGATGTCTCGCGCGTTTATCCGAATCAATTCTTGCTTCCGGATGAGATCTTTCTCCAGCGATTGGTACTACGGGAACTCTGGATGCCCGTTGTAAAGAGCGGCGTCATTCTGCCGGTCGATGACACCGGCCAGAACTTTTCCTTCGATAATCGAAAGCAAAAGGTCTATGTGCTGTTCGATACCTCACGCTCGATGCAGGCGCATCATCGTATCCATCTTGCCAAAGCGATCCTGTACATTTTCCTAAAACGTAATAAGGTCGAACTCGGGCATGTCAGCCTTCGCACGTTCGACGATCATGTCGGCGAACTGCACACGGCGGTCGATCAGGCGAGCTACGAGGCGCTCATGCGGTATGTGCTCCGCATCACCCATTTGGGCGAGGGAACCGTTTTGCAAAAAGCGCTCCTGCAGGCATTGGCAGACATTCAGGAAATGGAACATCTTTCCGGTGCGGAAATCCTGGTCATCACCGATGGCGCGGTGCAGCTTGATGAGGCTCTCATTCGTTCCAATATGGATGAGCATGTACTGATCCACTCGGTAAAGATCGGTCATGTCGAAGTCTACGCAAGCGAAGCTCAGATCGAAGATATGGTAGCCCGCGGGCAGATCGTCGATCGCACGTTGCTCGATCTGCAAAAGCAAAAAGCCGAGATCGAGCATCAGCTCCGCGTAACGGAGGGTGCGGCTCGGCGGCACGTGCTCGAACAAATGCTTTCCGGATTGCGCGCGCAGATCGCTCAGCGGAAGGTTCCGTTCGGCCACGAGTTAGAACAGCTTTCATCGGTCTATGTTAATATCGATGACATCAGCGAAACGGAACGGTTCCGTGCCGACCCCGAAACCATCGGCGATCTCGAAGCCCTCGCGCGAGCGCTCGAAGAAGAAGCGAAGGAGTTCCTAACGCCCGAACTGACGAAAAAGCTTGCCGTCCTGCACGACCACATCAAGTTCCTTCAGCAGTACGAGACCGATGAATCCCTGATCGACCGGTTGAACGCGATGGATGCCCACTTGCGCGCATTGCTTGCCGAGTACCTCGGAACGGCAAACCAGCCCGCCGGCGGCGGCGGGGAATCGGCATCCTCGCCGGCGCAACTTCCGATGTCCGACGAAGATATTCGCGACATGCACTTCCTGCTCGAAGCCGATATGTCCATCGGCAAAGGCTGGGCCTTATTGCTGCGCTGGATCTGGGAGCGTGCCAAAGCTGCCGGCAGAAAGATCAGCCGAAGCTAACCATCCTGAGTCCGCTGATCCCCCAAAAACCCCCTGATTTCAGCCACTAATATTTTTTTTTGTATTAGGAATTCATAAACTGTAGACTATTTGAGTCACTTACTGCCGATTGTCAATGAACCCCGCCCTTCCTCATCTCAACTTTCTACGCCGCGGCGGATTCATCTTTCATCTTTTCCCCGTCCTCCCCATTTCATCTTTCATCTCTCATATTTCATATTTTCCCCAGAGGGGGTGCCTATCATAGCACATACAATCTACGCAATTAAAAGGACGATGTCAAGGGAATGTTGAAAATGGTCGAATATTTCTTTGAGAAATGGAAGCTCTGGTCCCTGCGCACCCTGAATGGATGGCACGAAAACCGTGAACTCCCGTGTTCGAAATCATCGTGATATGCTATGCTCATCTTATCGAATGAGAAAAAGACTTTCAACAACAGCGTCTTTGGTCCTTCTGGTAGTCTTCGCGATTTCCAGCGCCTCATTCATTCTGGACACCTCTAAATTGCCGCCGAGAAGTGGTGCGCCAAATGTGTATGGTAATACTTACTGTGCAGATTCCGGTTCCACCGTTGCAAAATCATCTCTCCCTTCATGGGCAACGGGCCGCCAGGATTGGGTAACGCTTCTGGCATCCTCAGAAAAAAAGAAGAAGGAACCTAAATCTCTATCAATCATGGATACCACTGTTAGCTTTGACACTTGCGACTACCTTTTGCAAGTGGGTCAGGAATTATCACAATTCCAAGTTTGGCAAGATTCTTACGATACGCTTCAGTTATTCATTGAAAGGTGTCCTCTCTATCAGAATTCACAAAATGCTTTCGGCGGGTTGCAAGTCGATATCCAAAATCTGCTCCCAGCAGGTAACTATCCTCAGGATTCCGCAGTGTACGCAAAATATCGGGCTTGGCTATACTCGGTGCTATATTTGAACACGACGGCGCCAGACTACTTTTGCGCGTGCGTTGAACAAATTTTTGGATCGTTTGGATATGCTACAGATGACACCACTCATGAGCAATTCTTTATGGCCTCTAACGGGAGCGTAGCATTTTTAAAATGGTTGATTCTTAACACAGATTGTGATTCTTCATCGGAATGGAATGATTGGCAACACATTCGCAGAGAACAATTCCAACTATGGCAGCAGGATTCGTTAGATGGAATTCATTACCCTTACGATACAACAATCCCCACGCTATCTCAAATTGGTTATGGCCTCGATACGCTGCTGGCAAAACATGCGTTTTATGCAAGCGTGAGTGAAACGCCACAGCCGGGAATTATCTCCAATCCCACCGCGTACCCTAACCCCACGAGCGAGGGAACGGTAATATCGTTCGGCATCAGCAAAGAGGCGTATGTAAAAATCGAGCTATTCGATGTGTTAGGGCATGAAGTTGGCTCCGCTGGTTTCGAAAGCTTGTTCGAGCCGGGGAATAAATCGGTTCCCCTATCGCTGTCAGGGCTGCCATCTGGCACATACTTCGCTCGCATCCAAACCGCCTACGGCGAAGCGCAATCCGTTAAATTGGCGAAGGAATAACCGCTCCATTCCTAAGGAAGCCTTTATGCCGGATTGTTGTTACGGCAATTCACGCATATCGGAAATGCAGATTATCTAAAGATTTTTACGAATGGCGACGAACGTAGTAATGCCCAAAATGGGCGAATCGATCTCAGAAGGCACAATTCTCCGCTGGCTGAAGAAGGAAGGCGATACCATCCAGAAGGATGAACCCATACTCGAAATTTCGACCGATAAGGTCGATACCGAGGTACCATCCCCGGTGGCTGGCACACTTCTCAAAATTTTAGCACAGGAAAAGCAGACCGTGCTCGTCGGCGAACCAATAGCCTCTATTGGCGCGAATGGGGAAGTGGCAGCTGCAAGCGCTCCGGCAGCATCTGCGCCTGCTCCGAAAGCACAAGTTCAGGAAACGCCTGCCCCGACTCCCGCCGCTCAGCCACAACCAGCTCCGGCATCCTCGAATGGACAGGCGGGCGCCGGTCAGGCTGTAGTGATGCCGAAGATGGGTGAATCCATTG
This sequence comes from Ignavibacteriota bacterium, assembly GCA_963736195.1. Lineage (GTDB taxonomy): Bacteria > Bacteroidota > Ignavibacteria > Palsa-1295 > Palsa-1295 > PALSA-1295. The sequence continues at coordinate 1,116,722 of CAVTNP010000004.1, read as the reverse complement.
CGGAGGGGACGGTACTTCGCTGGCTTAAGAAAGAGGGCGACAAAGTTGAGAAGGACGAGCCGATGCTCGAAATTTCCACAGACAAAGTAGATACCGAAGTGCCCGCTCCGTTTGCTGGTACGTTGATGAAAATCGTGGCTCAGGAAAAAGAGACTGTGGCCGTCGGTGCAACGATCGCGTTTATTTCAGGAGGTTCCTCGAATGGTAGTGGCGCGGTTCCCGCGCCGGCTGCACCCCCAACGACGAAAAGGACGGAAATGACACAAGCCCCAGTTCCTCAAGTTCCACAGACCCAAGCTAAAGCATGGGCCACGCCGGTGAAAGACGATCGTTTTTACTCTCCACTGGTGAAGAATATTGCGAAGACCGAGGGCGTTTCAGCTCAGGAACTTGCTACAATTCCCGGCAGTGGCTTAGGGGGCCGTGTTAATAAGAACGATATGCTCGCGTATGTCGAAGCTCGCAAGAGTGGAAGCATTCCCCGCGTGGCGCAGAGTGCACAGTTTGCGACAACGCCATCCTTCGCGCCAGCCGCACCGCAGGCTATGGCGGTCAATACGTTTGCATCAAGTGGAGATGCCGTGACGATTATTCCAATGGATAATATTCGGCAGAAGATCGCGGAGCACATGATCCGCTCGGTGCATACCAGCCCGCATGTGACGAGCATCAGCGAAGTCGATGTAACGAATATTGTCAATTATCAAAAGAAGAATAAAGATACCTTCCAGCAACGGTATGGCGTGAAGTTGACGCTGACGCCGATCTTCATCGAGTGTATGGTTAAGGCGCTCCGCGAGTTCCCGTTCATCAATGCTTCGATCGAGGGTACGAATATTATTGTTCGCAACGAGATCAATTTCGGTTTTGCGGTTGCGATGCCGCAGCAGGAAAACTCACCGCTGCCTCCGGCACTGATCGTACCCGTTATTAAACATGCCGATCGGCTTAGCCTTGCCGGTATTGCATCCGCGGTTGGTGATCTTGCTAACAAAGCTCGCACGAAAAAGCTGACGCCGGACGACATTTCCGGAGGAACGTTCACGCTCACCAATCCGGGAATGTTCGGCAATATTCTCTCCACGCCGATCATCAATCAGCCGAATCTGGCTATTATGTCCACCGGGGCGATCGTTAAGCGCGCCGTTGTAAAAACTGATGGTGAAGGCAACGACTACATCGCTATTCGTTCAATGATGTTCTTGGGACTTACCCATGACCACCGCCTGATCGACGGGCTCTATGCCGTCCAGTTTACCGAGCGTGTGAAACAGTATATGGAATCGTTCCGAGGTGAGCTTTAATACAGTTGATAACGAGAGGGGTTATATCTTCAACACGAATAGATTCGTGAGAATATCAAGGTTCTTCGCGTTGAAGAACGTTGTTTCCAGTTTCGCACCCAAATGCTCGGCAACTCGCCGCGAAGCAGTGTGATCGTGGGCCATTTGAATAATCACCCTGGTGAACCACGATTCCTCCTTCGCCATTTCAACACAACCTTGTGCAGCTTCTGTCGCATAGCCTTTATTCCAATGGGCTCTGTCGAAAATATAGCCCAAGTCGTTTTCGAGCTTATCATTCACGGAGGTGCGAGCGTAGCCTGTGAGCCCAACGAAATCCCCGGTCTCTTTAAGTCGCACTCCGTATCGTCCGAATCCATGCTCCTCGTAACTTTGGATGCTGCGGGCGATCCAATCAGCGGTTTTTTCCAGCGTAAAAGGAGCATGGTAGAAGCTCATCGTTTGCGCGTCGGATGTTATGCGATGAAATAATCCAACATCGTCCAGAGTGAACTTTGTCAATAAGAGCCTCGGTGTTTCGCGAATGACGTGCATTCGTTCAATTCACGTTTTCCAGATACGCCACTTCACCATGTAGGATCATGTCGAGGCCCACGATCTCGTGAGCTTCCGTTACTTTCACAGGAGTGATCTTATTGATGAGCCAGAGCATTCCATACGTGAATGCGAATGCCCATACGGAGGAGATCAAGATCGACACCAACTCCTTGACGAAAAATCCGGGATTTCCGTGGATTAATCCATTGGTGTGTACGGCCGGATTATAGTTCTCGCTGGCCAGTACGCCAAGCAGAACGATTCCCAACGCGCCGCCAACTCCATGAACGCCCCACACGTCGAGTGCATCGTCCCATTTCAGTTTGTTCTTCAGCATTACAGCCCAATAGCAGACAAGTCCGGCCACGACGCCGATGAGTACCGCAGATGTGGGTGATACATACCCTGCTGCCGGCGTGATCGTTGCTAAGCCTGCGACGGCACCGGTGAGCAATCCTAAGAATTTGGGTTTTTTCGAGGAAGTCCATTCGATGAACATCCACGTCATAGCAGCAAAGCTCGCGGCGAGATCGGTATTGAGGAATGCGCTGGCCGTTACGCCATCGACACGGAATTCGCTGCCCGCATTAAAGCCATACCATCCGAACCAGAGCAGGCCGGTTCCAAGCGCGACGAGCGGGATCGAATGCGGCCCGGAATCGGCAGCGCGGCGCTTGCCAACATACAGCACCGAGGCCAGCGCCGCCATACCGGCGATATTATGCACGACAATTCCGCCGGCGAAATCCAGTACACCCCATTGGGCAAGAAATCCACCGCCCCAGATCATGTGTACGAAGGGGAAATAAACGAGGAGCAGCCAACCCGTAAGAAAAATAAGATAGGATTTGAACGTCACTCGATTTGCGAACGCGCCGGTAATAAGCGCTGGCGTGATGATCGCGAACATCATTTGGTAGGCAATGAACACGATCATCGGGATCGAGGGGTTGATCGGAGAGGGGCTCATCAGGTTCACGCCGTGCAGAAACGCCATATCGAGGTTCCCGATCACGCCGCCGACGTCACCCGAAAAGCAGAGTGAATAGCCAAAGCAGAACCACAATACCGTGGTCCAGCCCATGCTGACGAAGGACTGTATCATGATCGCCAGCACATTTTTTCGGCCAACGAGCCCGCCATAGAAGAATGCCAGACCGGGCGTCATGAGCATTACGAGGCTCGTACAAAGAAGCATAAAACCGGTATTTCCGGTATCGATCGTTAGGGTAGGATGCATAATGTTCTCAATAATTAATGAAACAACCAGCACAAAAATACTACTTTTGCTGGCTGAATACTTGAAATGTTTCTATTAGCATGGTACTGGGGGAGGGATAGAGTACGCCAGCGCCCAATAGCTTATTTGTTTTGCGATATCGAAGATGCAAGCGCGTAGCTCGAGCGTCCTCGCTCGACAGAGAAGGAACTGTTCGCGTACGCAAACTATTCACATGCTTAATCTTTATGAAATGGTTTTTTCCACAAACGATTGCAGTGCGCGCCCGTTTTGCAAAGGGTGAAGCAACAGCACAAAGTAGTTCCATTCCGCAGTGTCGAGCGAGGACGCTCGACCTACGCGCTCTTCTCGTTCCGCCTTCATCGTCCCATCGTGTTGTGGCACCACCCATTGCAGTAGGTGTGGTTCGGGCGAGATGACCATCACTAATGAAGATACTTACCGAAAAGGATTCCGTATCGTCAGCGCCCCATCGACGACCAATCCATCCTGCATGTCTTCGCTGTAGAACTCGGAAGCTCCCGCGTGAAGTGCTGCGGCGATCATCAAGCTGTCCCAATGAGAAAAATGGTACCGATCGCGAAGCTCGCTGGCTTTCAGGAAGACTTGTTCGTTTGGGACGATCGGCTGATAATGCTTACAGAAGCTACGGATAATTTTTTGAATTTGCGATTCGTCGAAATAAGCCTTTCGAAGCAAGGAATTGCATACTTCTCCGATGGTTTGGAGAGAAATACCAATGTCGCCTAACGCGATCAATTGTTTTGCGCGTTCATGTTTGGAAAGTTCTTGGCTATCGGTGAACGCATAGAACCAGACGTTGGTATCCAGAAAGTTCACGTATTATCGTCCTTCATAGATTTCGTCACGGGTGGGCGCCTTTATACCAGGAATGATGACAGGATTATTGAGATAGTATTCGATAGCATCTTCGCCTTCGCGCATCGGCCGACGCGGTAGAGTCGGAATATCCTCCCCGATGGGTGGCACGGTGACCTTCACATGGAGCAGTTTTTTCCGCGCGAGTTCATTGCGGTATTGATCGGGAACAGGAATTGTCCCCTCCGAGCTCAGGTGCGTGTCAAACTCGATGTAGTCCATAAACATATAAACCTCCGCTTTGCCGAATTAGTTGAGCCACACGAAAAGTATCACGGGCAACTCCGTTCTCGAAATTCCGTTTTCAAATTTCCTCACTAAAAATGTGCTATATTAGGTACTACTTTGATGGGCACCTATGGCAAGTATGAATTATGAAGTATGAATTATGAAATGGGGAAAAGGAAAATTGGCTAAAAATCGATGGAAATGGCAATCATGAACAAAAAGGGTCGCTTCATTAAATGACAATTCAGGTAGTGGCTCAGTTTGAAATCCATTTTATACTTTATGTTGTAATGCTTGCGCGGGTACGAATGTTATAGGTGGTATGAAAATACCTAAATCCTTACCCCGTGACCCCGCGCAACGCGCTTTCCAGATCGTAGGAATGGCAACAGGCCAAATCCAACTTCCACCCGAACAGCCAGATACCCGTAACCCCGCCGCCGTTGCTCTTGGTGCGCTCGGTGCGGCTAAAGGCGGAGTTGCCCGTGCTAAGTCTCTCACCAAAGCTGAACGTGTCAAGAGCGCAAAGAAAGCCGCTAAAGTGCGGTGGAAAAAGAAATAGTAATTCATCAGAATCCCGAGTCGAATGGACTGACAATTCTGATCTTATCGGTTCTAATGGATTTACCGTCTGAAAAAACCACTACTGCGGCTTTCTTTTCCTTTTCGAACATGTGCTTTGGCATATCGAATGCAATCCTCAAAGGCGGCTCCCCTCCGATCACCACTATATGCCGATTCGGATTCTTTCCCCATTGTGGATGTCTGCCCTGAGTATCTTCATCATATCCAAATTCCGCTCGAAGGCCATAGTCAAAAATAAAAAAGATTTCCTCAACAAAACGTGTTTCAATGCCGCGATACTCAATCGCAACTCTAATAGTTCTATAATAACCGCTAATAGATTGTGTCCCAGGGTCTTCGAGCCATATTTGCAGGGGATTGTCAATCCAACCATATCTTTCTTTTAGGGTCTTACAGGCTTCGAATCCTGAACGCGGGAAAGGCCACGCAATGAATTCCGCAAAGTAACTAAGTCCCCGTCCGATAACCTTCCAACCCCGCTTTGAAATCTGGAAAATTATCATTAGAATAAGAATAACGGCGGAAATGATAACACCCCAGTCCATTGCATGAGGAATCCAATCCTGCACTTTAGGATTATTTGCCGCTACGTTTACGCCTATTGCTAATAACACGAATACAAAGTTACGGCTTTTTGAACGGATTAAGCGCATTTTGCACCCCCTAACCCGTATTCATAGAGAATGCTATTTTGTTTAAGATTTATTCCTGAAACTGAAACTTGTACGTGCGCGGGTTCGTTTAAGTATTCAGATAAGCAATTACCATTATGAATAAACTGACCCGCGAAAAACAGATCGAAGTAGTCAAATGCCTTGTCGAAGGCAACAGCATCCGTAGCACGTCGCGCATTACGAACGTAGCTCGTAACACCGTGTCGAAACTTATTTTGGAACTCGGTGAAGCGTGTGAGAAATACCACGACGAACACGTTATGAGCGTAAAGGCAAAACGTGTTGAGTGTGATGAAATTTGGAGCTACGTTGGAAAGAAAGACGCTAATTGCACGGAAGGCGAACGCGCCACGTTCGGGGTTGGAAGTGTCTGGACTTGGACAGCCATTGATTCCGATTCCAAGCTCATCGTTTCGTGGCTTGTGGGAACTCGTGACGGGGATTCGGCTTACCAGTTCATGCAGGATGTCGCTTACCGCCTTGCAAACAAAGTTCAGCTTACCACCGACGCGCACAGTGCTTACTTCACGGCGGTTCGTGAAGCATTCGTTGATGTAGGTGTTGATTATGCCATGCTCGTAAAGAAATACGGCAAAAGTTACGAAGGAAAAGACGTTCGTTACAGCCCAGCCGTTTGCACCGGAACGGAAAAGTTGCCCAAAATGGGAAACCCAGACAGGGATTTTATTTCCACGTCCTACATTGAACGAAGCAACCTTACCCTGAGAATGAACAACCGTCGCTTCACACGTCTTACCAACGGTTTCAGCAAAAGCATTGAACATCATATCGCCTCCCTTGCGATCTACTTCATGCACTACAACTACGTTAGGATTCACCAGACCCTCCGTTGTTCTCCTGCAATGGAAGCGGGGATTGAGAAGCGTCTTTGGGATATTGGGGATTTGGTGGATTTGATGAAATAGTTCGTAATTTTGCGGAATGACTGATAAGCCTATTCCGCCGCCCATTGAAAAAGAAATCGGAACCCCAAAACAGGATAGTGTACAGAACGGGAGCGGCGAAAATGCTCCCATAAAAGACGAGGTTGCTTGGCAAACAAAGAGACTCGTCCGCGCTACTTGGTTTCTTGGTGCCGTCACGCTTGCTGTTGTTGGTATCGGAATGTGGCAAGTTAGCGTGACCCGCGATGCCGTCACAAAACAAGACGACGCTCTTAAAGAACAAAGGAATACCGATAGTCAACAAATTGCACGAATAGATGCTCAGCTCCTGCTTTCTCGCCACGCTGATAGCGTCCAATGGCTTTTTGATAGTTCCCAGCTCAATCTTTCGAGAGACATTCCCGAAAGACAACTGAGGGCGTATGTCGGTATTATTTTTGGCGAGGATCAATCTGCGCGCGATACCGCTCGGACGCAATATATTATTAAAAATACTGGACAAACGCCAGCCTTCCATGTCGAATCTTCCTTCCGAATGCAGATTTTGCCGACCAACAATTCTTATTTCGATCCCGCCATTGTTGGCGGTCGTGCATCTTATGCTACGATTAGCCCCGGCGATCCCTATTTTATTGCCCCAAGATTCGTTATTGCCGATTATCAGAAGGCAATGCTGGATTCGCGTGATCTCAGTCTGTTCATGTGGGGGATTATTAAATACAGAGACGTATTTGATATTGCACATTATACCAAGTTTCGATTCCGCTCCGCACCGAGGGGTAGCCCTTACGAAATGATTGCAGATAGTGCAGGCAACGAGGCAAAGTAAACCCCAAGCTACCGCCCCAAGCCACGAACGAAGCGGCTTATATATTTTTTGCGCTTTCGCGCAGAAAAGGCTCCAAACTGAGCCACTACCACAATTCAATTGATTTGATAGGCACCAATTTCTTTAGGAAGTAAAGTAATATGCGAGGAACAATATTATTACCACAAAACCGATTTGAAACCACGCGCCGCGAAACCTTCGACGATGGCTGGGAAACCTTAGCCGAAGAATTGCCGGTGCTTCAAACGCAATTTATTCCGGATCACGCGAAAAGCATTCTGTTTAAGAATGATAGTCCGGATATTCCGACGGCCTACTCGATCAACCCTTACCGTGGTTGCGAACACGGCTGCGCCTACTGCCGCGCCAGGCCGTACCATGAGTATCTCGGATTTAATGCCGGCATTGATTTCGAAACGAAGATCATGGTCAAGCATGACGCTCCGGAATTGCTGCGCCGGGAGTTTAGCAATCCGCATTGGATGCCGCAGTCTATAATGATGAGCGGCAACACGGATTGCTATCAGCCCGCCGAGCGCACGCATCAACTGACGCGGCAATTGCTGGAAGTGTTTCTTGAATTTCGAAATCCGGTGAGCATTCTGACGAAGAACGCGCTTATTTTGCGAGACCTCGATCTGCTCCAGGAGCTTTCAAGATTAAATCTGGTGCGGACGATGCTTTCTATCACGTCGATCGATCCCGAGTTACGTCGCAAGCTCGAACCACGTACTTCTACAGCGGATAGGAAATTCAAAGCGATGTCGGAGCTTGCAAAAGCAAATGTTCCGGTCGGCGTGATGGTTGGCCCGATCATTCCGGGATTGAACGATAACGAAGTTCCCCAAATTCTGAAGCGCGCAAGCGAGAACGGCGCGAAATGGGTCGCCCATACGATCCTGCGATTGCCTTATGCCGTAGCTCCAATATTTACGAATTGGTTAGAAAAGAACTACCCAGAAAAAGCCGGACGTGTGATGACACGCATTCGAATGATACGCAATGGAAAGCTGAACGGTCCAGAATTGGGGCACGCGAATGTCGGGCCTTGGCGGATATGCAGAGTACATGCACCGCGTGATCGATTCGCTATCGCTGAAATATGGGATGAAGGGGCACCGTGAGCCACTTTCGGTGGATCATTTTCGGCGCGCAGGGGCGTGGGGTCTATTTTAGGTTATATCCTCAAATTCACTCAAATGCGTTGGAAAAAGTGAGATAATGAAAAAAAAACACGTTCTCGGAAACCAATCTTCCCATTTTGGGTTTCCATAGGACTTCATGGAAGAAACTAACGCCATCGAGCAGGATCAAACGCTTAGGGGACGCATTATCGACGCGGCGCGCGAGCTGTTTCTGGAGCATGGGTATTCGAAAGTTTCCGCCAGTGAGATCGCACAGGCCATCGGAATTAGCAAAAAGACGCTTTATAAGGAATTCGAGACAAAAGAGGATATTCTCAGAGCCGTCGTGCTGCCGAAGCTCACAGAATCGGCCAAGCAGATCGATACGATCCTCGCCGATCAGGCAATGCCGTTTTTGGATAAACTGAAGGCCGTTATGACGATGATCGGATTTCAGCATCAGCGAGTTTCACCGATTCTTTTGCGGGATGTATTCATCCATGCACCAGAGGTTTGGAGCGAGATCCATGAATTCAAGCAGAAGCGATTTCGGAAATTCGGGATCTTGCTCGAAGAGGGGATCGAGCGGGGTGTATTCCGATCGGACGTGCCGGCGGAGGTTATTTTGCGCAGCTATACCGCAGCTGTCGAGAATCTGATGATTCCCCAAACGCTCGGCGAATTACCCTGCACGGCGCAGGTGGCGTTTCAAAGTTTGATCAAAATATTGTTCGAGGGCATTTTAGAACCACACGCGCGAAAACAAATTCGGAATAAGGCAGCGCGGGGTACGATACAGAGACCCAGAAAAAAAATTAGAGCAGCAGTCGTTTAATTATAGTCAGTCACCTTTTTCAACAATAGTATGGCAGAAACGAATACGGAAGAGCAAAGCAAGGCGTCCAAAACGGGAGTGCGGAAAGCATTGCCGTTTATTTTTGTGGCAATCCTTATAGCCGCAGGACTCTATGGATGGCACATCATCCAATATAATAAGGTTCACGAGAACACCGATGATGCACAGATCGATGTGGATATTACGCCGATCATTCCGCGTGTCGGGGGGTATGTTGCCACCGTCAATGTGAATGATAACGATCATGTCGATTCGAATGCGGTGCTTGTCCGGCTGGATACGAACGATCTCTATTTAAAATTGCGATCTGCAGAAGCGGCGCTTGCAAACGTGCAGGCAGCGGCACGTAGTGCTGCGGTATCCGCATCGGTTGCACACGCGAATGTTGCGACAGCGGAGGTTAGTCGGCAAAAGGCTGCCGATGATCTGGCTCGCGCTAAGGGACTTTTTGCCGGCGGCGCGCTAACCAAAGAGCACCTCGATGGATTTAAAGCTGCAGATGATGTGGCCGCTGCGCAATTGAAGAGCGCCACTGATATGGCTTCTGCTGCCGATGCTCAGGTGGCGGTGGCTGAATCGCAGATCGCTCAGCGTCAGGTAAATATCGACAATGCGAAACTGCAACTCTCTTATACGACGATCACTGCACCTGTCTCTGGAACCGTAGCCAAGAAGAGCGTTGAGGTCGGCGAATTTATTCAGCCTGGTCAGCCGCTGATGGCGATTACGCAGGGCGATATATGGATCACCGCTAACTACAAGGAAACCCAGTTGTTTGATATCAAGCCCGGCCAGCGAGCAGAATTCACGGTGGATGGTTATTCCGACCAGACTTTTCATGGCACCGTGCTTTCGGTATCACCTGCCACGGGAGCGAAATTTTCGTTGTTACCACCTGATAACTCCACCGGAAATTTTGTCAAAGTCACGCAGCGCGTTCCCGTGAAGATCCTTGTAGATCGTGGTGATTACACGAAATATCCACTTCGTCCTGGTATGAGCGTGGATGTGACCGTCACTACCGGTAAGTGGTAAGCCATTCCAATTAAGCATTCGCTTCCAATAGGCATTCGCTTCAAAAAAAAATGGCAGAACAGGGTTTTCGAAAATGGATCATAGTCATCACCGTCGTCACTGCGGCGGTGATCGAGTTGATCGATACCTCGATCGTGAACGTAGCGATCTCGGACATGAGCGCATCGCTCGGCGCAACCATCGAGGATGTTGCATGGGTCATTACGGCCTATGCGATCGCTAACGTCATCATTATTCCGATGACAAGTTTTCTTGGCGGCGTATTTGGCCGCAGGAATTACTATGTTTTTTCTATTCTGCTTTTTACGGCAGCTTCCTTCTTTTGTGGTAATTCCCACAGCTTAGTGGAGCTTGTAATCTTCAGATTTTTGCAAGGGATCGGAGGCGGCGCATTACTATCGACATCGCAGTCAATCTTATTCGATACTTTTACTGTCGAGGAACGTCCTTTTGCCGCAGCAATATTTGGGCTTGGAATTATTATTGGGCCGACCATAGGCCCAACACTTGGCGGATGGATCGTTGATAACTTTACTTGGCCCTGGATCTTTTTCGTAAATATTCCGATCGGCATTACGGCGGCCATTCTATCCTGGACGTATGTAAAAGAACCGAAACACGAGCGGAAGGTCGGAAGGATCGATTGGGAAGGTATTGTGCTGCTGATTGTTGGCATTGCTTCCTTGCAATACGTGCTCGAACGCGGTGAAACGGAGGACTGGTTCGATTCGCGAAGGATCGTGGTGCTCGCAGTTACATCCGCCATTGCCCTGATTCTTTTTGTTTGGCGCGAACTGACAACGGAGCACCCCGTTGTGGAGCTTCATGTGCTCAAAAGCAGAACGCTCGCATCTTGTGCGTTCCTGACCTTTATCATTGGTTTCGGTTTGTTTTCGTCGGTTTTTGTGATACCAGTTTTTGCGCAGCGCCTGCTTGGCTATACCGCAATGCAAACCGGATTACTGCTCTTGCCTGGGGCGATCATTACACTTTTTGTGCTGCCGTTCATCGGTAAGATCCAGCAGAGGGGCATGCCTCCTCAACTCATGATGTTTTTAGGGTTTGGTATGACTGCCCTCTATACCTTTATGCTTTCGCGCATCAGTCTCGATGCCGGCTGGTGGACCTTTTTCGGTCCGCTTGTGATCCGAGGTATCGGCCTGCCGCTGTGCTTTATTCCTATCACGACGCTTGCTGTATCTGGTTTACATCCTCGGGACATTCCGCAAGGTGTTGCCTTGAACAACATGATGCGCCAGCTAGGCGGATCGTTTGGAATCGCCATCGTGAATACCTTTCTTGCCAATCGGATTCAGAATAATCGCATGGGGTTGATCTCGCACGTTACGCAGTATGGCAGCGCAACTCAGGCGCGATTAAATGGGCTTGTCCAGACATTCGTTTCGAAAGGTTCTTCGCTGGCCGTGGCAAAACAGCAAGCCTTGGCTGCACTCGACGGTATGGTGACACGCCAGGTGATGGTCAAAAGTTATCTTGATGTATTTGTTTTTGTGACGATCTTTTTTGTGGTATGCCTGCCGCTTATTCTGACAATTCGGAAGGGCAAATCTGTGCCGACGGCGGAGATGGCCTCAGCACACTAAGCAACCAATGTGAAGTATTAAATTATGAAGCAACAAATGAAGCAGTTCGGAATTGTTCTCCTATGCTCGATAGCATTCGCAAGCAGCTTGATGGCCCAAAACGCGGACACGCTCACGCTTTCGCAAGCGGTTCAGATGGCGCTTAAGCATTCACCGAATCTGGAAGAAGGGGAAGCTGCCATTGATCAGGCGAGAGCTCAATATAATGAGATTGCGAGTTATGCACAACCTCAACTTTTTGGAGATGCAAGTTATACTCGCATCGATCCCGTCATATCGATCCCATTTGGAAACCAGGTATTTGTAACCGAACCGCATAATGCCTACAACGGCCAATTCACGCTTCAACAGCCGATCTGGACCTTCGGCAGACTGGATGCGCAGGATCGAGCAACCAAGAGTCTCATCACTTCGGCGACAGATAATCTTGAGCAGTTTAAGGCACAAGTTGCCTACCAGACCACGCAGGTTTATTATTCGATCCTGACCACTGATGAGGGAATACGAGTTGAAGAAGATCAGGTGAAAGTGCTTCAAGGGGATCTTGCGGATGCCGAACAGCGAGTTAAGCAAGGAACCGCAACTTCCCTCGATACGCTTAATATTCAGGCTCGCATTTCTCAAACCCAGAGCCAGATAGACGACCTCAAGGCAAGCCGTCGAAAACAGGTTGCAGGTTTGCGCAGGATCCTCGGGATGGCTCCTTCAGTTACTTTCCATGTCACTCGCCCCGCCCAGCCCGCTGTGCTGCCCGAAGATGTGAACGTGCTCGATTCGATCGCGGAAATGCAGCGTCCAGAGATTCTGGTGGCTAAGGACGCTGAGCAGTCCGCGAAGCTCCAGATCGAAGCATCCAAAGCGGGGAATGATCCACTGCTTTCTGCAAATATCACTGGTGGATATAAGGATGGATATTTACCTAATCTGACACAAGGAAAGTTTAATTGGACCGGCGGCGTGGATCTTCATGTGCCTATCTTTGATGGTGGGCTCAACCACGCACAAGTGGATGAATCAGAAGCGCAGTATCGTGCAGCTCAAGCGCGAACTGAAGATGTGAAGCTCGGAGTACAGCAAGATGTCGAACAGGCCCTTGCAGATCTCCAGTCCAGTCGTGCTCGGTTAAAACTGACCGATGTCCAGATTCAGCAGGCTCAGCAAGCCTACGACATTGCACAAGTCCGTTATCAGAATGGCGCCGCCACGAACCTGGACGTGCTAACCGCTCAGGAAGCATTAGAACAAGCCAAACTGGAGCAAGCCCAACTTATGTTCTCCATGGAACTCAACCAGTACAACTTGAACAAGGCTGTCGGTACGCCAATGTGGTAGCACTTGTTGTGCTGTCCGGTGCACGGGTGGAACATAAGCATATTGGGGACGTAGTTGTAAAGAGATCCAGAGACACAGCCCCTCCCAAACGGAGCAATAGGCCGACTCCGGCGGTTATTATAAATTCGATGCGATTTCATCCGCGCCTTTGGGGCGCATTTGCCTTGTTTCTTTCTGCCAATCCCCTCATAGCGCAGCGCGCGAAAGTGGATCATGATGCAGCGCTCGCGCATGCCCGCGCCGGATTTGAGTTCGAGCAAAAAAAGGAATATAAATATGCACTGTATGAATATGATACAGCTGCAAAGTTGGACACGACCTATCCTTATCCAGTCGAGCGCATCGGCGGGATGTACCAGGTGCTGAAAAATTATCCGCTTGCCATTTCCGCTTATGAGCGCTCGATAAAACTTGATTCTGCTTTCGATGACTATGCGTATTACAATCTCGGCCTCTCTTTTCATGTCGTCCAGAAATATGACAGTGCGGTGATGGCACTCAAAGAATTTATCAAGCGCATGGACCCGGTAAACAAGGAGGACAGCGCGAGAATGTTTGACGCCGATTGGTGGATCAAGTTCAATTTGGGATGTATTGTCGAACAAGCAAAGCCGAAGAACACCGAGGAACCAGTCCCGCTAAAGGAACTCAATAGCAACTACGACGATTTCGGTCCGACGGAAACAGCCGATGGCAACACGCTCTATTTCACATCGCGCCGGCCAGGAACGAATGCAAAGCAGGAAATCGAAACGGGTGATTATGGCGAAGATATTTTTTGGTCACATCGCGATTCGCTGGGCCATTGGGTAAAACCCACGCCCTTGCCGCCGCCGCTGAATTCAGTTGATGACGAAGGCGCTGCATTCGTGACCGCCGACGGACAAACCATGTATCTGAGTCTCTGCCGGCGCCCGGATGGTATGGGCGATTGCGATATTTACGTCTCCCATTTGGTCGGTGATCTTTGGACGAAACCCCAGCCGCTCGGACACCCACTAAATTCTACTGCATGGGACGCGAATCCAACCGTAACCGCGGATGGATTAACGATGTACTTCTCCAGCCGCCGCATGGGGTCGATCGAAGGTTCCGAGGACATCTATGTGTCCTACAAAAGTACCGATGGTTCCTGGACTGTACCGCATAACTTGGGTGAGCCGGTCAATACACGCTTCAATGAGCGCTCACCCTTTATTTCTGCCGATGGCAAGACGCTCTATTTCTCATCCAACGGTCATCCAGGTTTCGGCAATCACGATCTGTTCATGACGCGTAAGCTTGATGATGGGACGTGGAGCGTGCCGGTCAATCTTGGGCGACCCATCAATGCCTACGGCGACGATGTATTTCTGACAATTCCTGCCAGCGGTGACAAGATCATTTACTCCAGCCAGCGCGATAACGCCGCTCACGGTGCACTCAATCTCTACGAAGCAAAACTTCCGCTTGAATTTCGGCCCGGGCCGGTTACTTTGGTTGCAGGGATGGTCTATGATAAAGAGACACTTCAGCCACTTGCGGCAGAGGTCGATGTAAACGATCTCAAAACGGATAAATTAGTGGCCGTGTATCACTCTAATAAAGTGTCGGGTAAGTTTTATATTACGCTTGGTACTGGAAAGGAATACGGCGTTACCGCAACAGCCGCCGGCTACGCGCCATTCTCCGACCACTATACGGTTCCGGATACCATTTCTTACCGTGAAGTCACGCACGATCTTCCGCTCACGCGGCTTCCTAATTACGCAGGTATCGTTGGGAATGATACGGGCTCGGCGGGCAATGCTGGGAAGGGCCATGAGAACGGTGGCACCGGAGGAAATGATGGCACTAATGGTAAGGGAGGCATTAACGGTAAGGTTGACATTGGGAACGGTAATGCAAATAACAGGCTTATCGACCACAGCGGCGATAGCTTATTTGCTCTGCTAAATAGCGAGCAAAATAGGGGGAATGTCAATGAAAATGCCGGGAACCGCAATGGAAATATCGGGTCTATCGATCACAGTGGCGACAGCTTGTTTGCGTTGTTGAATAACGGACAAAATAATGGAAATAGTAATGAAAATAATGGCTATGTCGATCACAGTGGCGACAGTTTGCTTGCGTTGTTGAATAACGGACAAAATAGTGGAAACAGTAATGAAAACAATGGCTCTGTTGATCACAGTGGCGACAGCTTGCTTGCTCTGATGAACGAGAACAATAGTTCTAATGGCGGTCAGGCAAGTGGGCAAATAGACACAAGCGGTATCGAGCTTCACAACGTATTCTTCGATTTCGACAAAGCTACGCTAAGGCCCGAATCGCACAGCGAGCTTAATTACTGGGTCGATCTGCTTAAGAAGTATCCTGTGCTCAAGATCGAGATCGACGGACATACGGATTCCGTCGGAACGGCTGCGTATAATTTAAAGCTATCACTGGCACGCGCGCAGGCGGTGAAAAGCTATCTGGTCGCGAATGGCGTGAAGGCGAAACAGCTGGTTCCCAAGGGTTTTGGTGCTACACAGCCGAAGGCCTCGAACGCCACGGATGAAGGACGTCAGCGTAATCGCAGGACAGAGTTCCGATTTATCAAGTCATAGTTATACGCGAGATTTAACCCGCTCTACAACTTGGCTGGCATCGAATAGATCGCGGTGAAGAACAGAACGAACCGGTAGAGGAAAAGAATGTAGATCAAGCTATAGGTCAGTAACCCTGCACGGATCGTATTAGCCCACCACTCCCCGCCATACGCCTTCTTAAGTGCGGAGATGAGATAGAACAGAATGATTGTTCCATCGGATAACGTGATAATCACATCCCAGTTTACCTGAAATGCGTTGATATCTTGTCCTAACAACTTGAAGATCAGTAGTACAAGAGCATTCATTATATATGCCCCGAAACTTATGAGGATCAGGAAGAACGAGTAGAAGTGTAAGCAAAAAACAAGATGCTGCACAAAATACAAGTGCTTTCGAACATAGATCAACGCAAGGAGCAGCGCCAGCATCGGAACCATTAAGATCACGAGCGTTTTGGCTTGTGTTGCCGAAAGCTCATCGTACACTTCGGAGTACTTCTTAAACGAGACGTGGGAAGCTTTCACACGCGCATCGACGATGGGGCGAATCGTGCGGCTATACATTTGCAGGCTGTATTGTGACTCCAGCGGGACAACAATCGTGTTAACTGGGAAGAATTGCAGAAAAATAAAATAGAGAATGTTCACGAACAGGAACAGCCGCATAGGCATAACATAACTGTGTTCGCGGCCGGCAATCCACTCGGCGGTTAGTTTGCCGGGGGCGAACAGCAAGTACCGGATCGATCGCAAAACTTTGGAATCAAGATCCGTAAATTCGTGAAACGCATGTTTGAAGAATTGCGCCAGTTGGTAATCGTGCGGCGTGCGGTGTTTTTGTCCGCAATTATGGCAATATCTCCCATGAACGACTGCTCCACAATTAGGACATACGTTCTTTGGGGTGGAAGGAATATCAGGAGATGTATCCGGCTGGTTCATGCCAGAATTGGTTGAATTTGTTTCTGATTTAAGTCGGAATCGCATGGGTGTTCTTTTAGCAACAATCTTATCGCCCGAATAATCGTTTAGGTGGCGTGAACCGAATTGGAATTCTGGGTGGTACCTTCGACCCACCGCATATCGCACACCTCATCGCAGGTGAGCGAGCGGTGGAGGAATTCCAGCTTGACACGCTGCTTTTTATTCCCGCAAATATTCCGCCGCATAAAGCAGGCGGTAGGATAAGTTCTGCCGAACATCGCTTTGCTATGACGGAGATCGCGATTCGAGGCAACAATATATTTGCCGTGTCGCGAATCGAGTTAGAACGGCCGGGGCCATCCTACACGATCGATACACTTCGCGAAATACAACGCCAATTCATTCCCGAAAAGATATTTCTATTCATTGGGGTCGATCAACTTGCAACGTTCAACACCTGGCATAAGAGCGAGGAGATATTTGAGGCTGCAACCGTAGTTGTAATGACGCGTCCCACGCAAAAGCTCGATCAGATCGAGCCGGCCTTACTCGAGCGGGTTATGATCCTGCGCATTCCATTACTCGATATTTCCTCCACAGATATTCGCGCGCGCGCTCGGGAGGGGAAATCTATTCGCTATGTTGTGCCGGATGGAGTGGGGAAGTATATTGCGGAGCAAGGGCTATACCAGCGTATTTCTGATCAAGTCTAAGATGTCATCCTGAGCGGAGTTCGTCCCGACGAAGTCGGGGCGAACGTAGTCGAAGGATCGCGTGTAGTTTGGCTCAGTGGCGAACGACCAGAGATCCTTCGACTCCGCAATTCTCCCTTCGGTCGAATTACTCCGCTCAGGATGACAAAAAAAGAATCAGGATGAAATAGTAAAGACTCGGATATTTCTCAACTCATCATCACAGCATCCTGCGCATGGTCAACCGGAGTAGCGTTCCTCGGAAGCTTACCTTTCAGATGATGCTCGATCCTTTTTAGCGCTTCGCGCAGGCCGCCTTCGTAATCGCCTTTGGCAAAATGAGCGCCGAGCGTTTTCGCGACATCGTCCCACGCTTCGGGATGGATCTTGCTATGCACGCCCTCACCGCCATAGACGTAAAACTTGCGTTCATGATAGAGCACGAGCAGTAAAATTCCGAACCGCTTTTCATGCTGGTGCAGGCGGAGCGTGGCGAACTCCTTCTCGGCTATGGCCCGCAGTGAAAGATCGGCCTCGCCGGCATCGCGTAAGTCACGGATCGAGACGCGGATATCCGCTCCCGTCGTTTGCTCGACATCGGCAATAACATGCGAGATGCGTTCCAGGATGTCGCGAGAGAATGCTTGGTTGGCGTGTTCGGGGTGCTCCATAGGTTATTTGGAACGCTGAGATGGGATGAAGCATTTCCACACTTTTCATAAAGCAACATTTCGAGCATCGCCAAAATTGATTGATTATATTTGTAAAATAAACGAGCGCTCGATCGCCAGCAACCTTCCTCCGCCCGTGTCTTTTGTTTGCAAAACTGTATTTGGTACAACTATTCTTTCGATACCATGAAACATAACACCACGACATCATCGTACTTCGCGGCTCGCGGCTCGCGGCTCGCGGCTCGCGGCTCGGTAATTTAGGCCTTGTCCTTGTCGCATTGCTTTTCTTTTTTGCGTATTCATCAGGTTCCCGCGCTCAAAGCGTATCACAAAAGCAGCCTGCGATTATTTTTCACTTCTCGGGAGATACAAATATCAAAACGCTCTCGGACGGTAAATCTTCGGATGAGCCCTTGGATCTGCAAGATTGTTGCAATTCCATCACTGCCACTTTAATACCTATTCCCTACCCTTGCAACTTCAAGACGGACAAAAAGGAATCAACGCAGGATGACCCTCCACCATGTTGCTGCGGGCAGTTCCTTGTTTCGGATCCCTGTACGCCGCAGATGCAGATATGCGAAATCACCATCGGGATCGAGTACGGGCTCACGCCACCAACGTGTTGCGTTCTACCGCCAGATGGGTGGACATGGTTAGATGAAGGCCCTGGCGGAGGTTTCGCTGACAATATTTCATTCCAAAACACCTCATCCAATTGCGACGGAGACATCGGAGCAACGCCTGTTGCGTTTGATGTATGCGGCTTTCAGGAAGATCTGCTCAAGTTCAGGGTTACCGTAACCTATTGCAGCGTTAATAAAATAACTGGAGCATGTGAACCAAGCAGCTCGTCTTGTTGGCAGGATTTTGTTTCAGAAATAGAATGTCCAACCGCTGACGTAGGGAGCCTTTCAGTAGAGCAATCTCTGAGTATTTCGTCCGGTTTTCCAAACCCAGCTTCTTCCTCCGTTCAATTTAACTACTCGGCGCCAAGGCCTGGTCTTTTGAAGCTCTCGATTGTTGATGTGCTTGGAAAGACAGTGAGCGCAACGAGTCGAATTATCACGAATGGAGCGGGAAATGTTACTTTGGGACTTAATGACGCCTCGGTAGGTAATTACTATTGCGTGTTCGAGATGAATGGAGAGACTGTTACCAAACGTGTCGAAGTTAAGTAATTTAGAATATCTTATTGGAGATAGATTATGAAATCAATTATCATTTTTTTCATCCTACTTTTTGTCGTATCTATTGCCAATTCCCAACAAGCCGGGCAACTGTATATCACATCTTATGACGATACAGGTGAAATCGTTTATATTTGTAATGGTCAGACTGAAAACACAATTCCCGTTAGATACGGCTTAGTTAACTTAAATCAGAGCGTTCCACTAAC
This sequence comes from Ignavibacteriota bacterium, assembly GCA_963736195.1. Classification (GTDB taxonomy): domain Bacteria; phylum Bacteroidota; class Ignavibacteria; order Palsa-1295; family Palsa-1295; genus PALSA-1295. The sequence goes on along the minus strand of CAVTNP010000004.1, from coordinate 1,097,326 downwards.
CATCGATTCGATTGTACCCCAGGGAGATCCGAGCAAATTTACTAACCAAGAAGTAATAGTTATTCCCGATTATGTGCTTGGCTATGTCGGCTTTGGTGGGGACGCATCCTATTCACCTACGCGAACAGGTGACGACACAATGCACGAGACTGTTTATTATAATGGGCAATTTACCGCAACAGCTTCCATTATCTTTCACGCTCGAAATGCGCCCGATCTAGCCATGTACGGCTACGAATTCACATGGGTAGACTTTACAACAGGCGAAGGGTTTGCATCCTACACTCGTGAAGCGGAAACCGATACAATGTTCGACTCGCTGGGTTCGCTTTATAAGGTTGGTATGCCTCCTTCCGAAGATGGCGGAACCGACGCTGGCGATCAGCCGGTACTTTTACGCACATGCGGCGGTGCAACGATCGATTCCATTTACGAGGTAGGTGATTTTTCCGATTTTTCGTTCGATCCGTTTCCACAATTACCCTATACGATGCCCGGTGATGATTCGCTGGTATTAAACTACGAATTCACTCCGAAAACTCTTGACACTGCTGGTACAGCCCATCATTACCTCGTTTTTCATTCTACGGATGGTCATTACTTAGTGTGGAGCTTTACTTATTGGGTCTATCCCACTTCATCGGTAAGCGACGCTTTTAATATGATCAATCAAATCAAAGTTTTCCCAAATCCTGCAACGGATGAATTGCAAATTCTCAGCGGGCAAGCAGGCACCGCGCGGCTGTTCGATCTCCTCGGGCGGGAGCGGCTGGAGCAAAACGACGATGGCTCAGGCGCAACGCTAAATGTATCCAGCCTTGAATCCGGAACGTATTTCCTGCGGTTGGGGAATCAATCCGCGAAAGTGGAGATTTCGCGGTAAGGGTTACGCTTTGTCTGGCTCGCCGGCCTCGCGGGGAAGTGTTTCCGGAACGATGGGCTGCGCTGGCGCAGGTTGCACCGGTGCAGCGGTGAGTGCGGGAGGAATCTTTAATTCAGCATGAAGCGGCTCGGCAATGCTGCGAAGCTGGGTTTGAAGTCCATCTTTGGCTCCGGTGAGTGCTTCGAGCGGCTCTTTTATTGCAGTTTTCACTTGGGTCTCAATACCGGCTTTGGCATCGTTGAATTTGCGAATGCCTTTACCTAAACTCTGGGCAAGCTCGGGTATCTTCTTCGGACCGAAGAAGATGAGTATCACCAGCATAATAAGGAGGATCTCGCCTCCACCGACATTTTCGAACATTCCTTGAGTACCGAGTTATGAGTACCGAGTACCGAGTTATATGATTAGCGAACAACGAGTTTTCACTCGGTACTCGTTACTCACTACTCGGTACTGATTACGCTTTTGGCGCTTCTGGGGTTTTGATGGCATTGGGGTCATCCCCACCCTGGGTAGCGCGTTTGAATTCATTCAGGCCTTTGCCGAGGCCGTGCATAAGTTCCGGAATCTTCTTGCCCCCAAATAGGAGCAACACTACCGCAACGATAATTAACAGCTTCAGTGGACCAAGGTCTTCGAACATAATATTCTTTAATCGTAGGGGCCGATTGCATTGGCCCGTGAATGAAATATGGGCCAATGCCATTGGCCCATGCAAAAATTTCCTATGCCTTTGGAGGTTCAGGAGTTGGTGTTTTTGCTGCTTCGGCAGGGTCGCCCTGGGAAGCACGCTTGAATTCATTGATGCCCTTGCCGAGTCCGTGCATCAGCTCGGGGATCTTCTTGCCGCCGAACAGAATCATAATGATGAACACGATGATCAGGAGTTCGAATGGTCCGACATTTCTAAACATGGAATATACTCCGTTTATCTGTACTTATGACGGCTTTCGCCGAATTTGGTTTAATAACCTACGAACTTCGATGAGGCAAAGAAGGTTCGTGAGCGAAGTGTAATCCTGTCCTTCATTAGGCTCTCCGCACTGCGGGAGGATTAGGAAAAAATGTCATTGCTCATCACGGCTTTTTGTACGCCGTGATCCATTCATCGCCTTTCTTGCTATAACGGAAGGATTTGATCTTCTTCGAGCGCGGGATCGCGATGGCCGCGCCGATAACTATGACGATAATCGCGAGCGCAAGCAACGCGAACATTATGAGCTGTATAGTGTAACCGATATCCATTTTCATTATTCTACATAGGGACGGGCATTCTCATGGAAAGGTTGGAATGCTGATTGGTGAGTGAGATCGGCTGGCGAGTGGAAAACCAAGCCTTAAGCGATTCAAAGATTTTCAGCCCGTCGTTACTTCCGAGGATCGCTTCGCATGCGCGTTCGGGGTGAGGCATCAGTCCAAGTACGTTGCCTTCTTTACTGACTATTCCAGCGATATTGTTGATGGAGCCATTAGGATTAGCGTCCGGCGTAGGATTCCCATTGCTATCGACATAACGGAATACGACTTGACCGTTCGCCTCCAGATCGGCGATCACATTATCGTCTGCAATGTAATTCCCTTCACCATGCGCGATAGGAATGCGCAGGATGGTTCCGTCAGAAATGTTTTGGGTGAATCGTGTGGTTTGTTCAACGCGGAGCTGAACTTCTTTGCACACGAATTTCAATCCAGCATTGCGAATGAGCACGCCGGGCAGTAATCCGCTTTCGCAGAGCACTTGAAATCCGTTACAGATACCGAGCACCATTCCGCCATCATTGGCATAGCGGATGACATCCTTCATCACCGGTGAAAAGCGCGCGATAGCGCCGGTGCGGAGATAATCCCCGTATGAAAATCCACCAGGCAGAATGACAAGATCGACGTTCTTCCCGATCGAATCCTCCTTATGCCACACGAACTGCGTATCCTGTTCGCCGAGCACATTCCTCACGGCGTGCATGGCATCGTGATCGCAGTTCGAGCCGGGGAAAACGATGATGCGGGTTTTCATGCGATCGGCGTGATCTGGGTTACAGAAAAAGTCTCCATGATCGGATTGGCAAGTAGCTTTTGGCTGGCTTGTTCCGCCAACGAGCGCGCAGTTTCCGGGGATGCAGCATCGACCGTCAGCCGTACAAGCTTGCCGACGCGGGTATTCTCGATCTCGCGAAAACCAAGCGAGCCAAGCGCGTGCTCGATCGCTTTTCCTTGCGGATCGAGAATCGCTTCTTTACGTTCGATGGCGATATAAACGAAAAATTTCATAACTAATGTGAACCTGGATTACGCTGATTTTGGCGGATTACGCTGATAGGATTCTTCAATTGCCAGATGAAAGCATACTATTCAGATCATATCCCGAAGGTCGATTCCTCTTCGCGATCGAGCGCATCTTCGTCGAGCAATGCGGTTGCGCGGCGCTCTCGCACAAAGCGAACCGTTCGCTCATACAGAGAGCGAAGCACTCCGTACAAAACGAAAAGAACAAAAAGCGGGAAGATCGCGCTCCCGCGTGTAGCGATCGTAAGTACGATGCCGACAAAATAAATTCCGAATTTGTAGGGATGCGCGACTATCTGTCGTTTCGATGGTTTCGGGACTACATCATACTTTATTGTGCTCACCATCAGCAGAGATGCTCCGATCGAAACCACCCACATCCACGGATCGGCAAGGCGCTCCACAACAGGAAGTTGGATGTGGTGGAACATCACATAGGAAATGATAAGAATCGCGGAGGATGGGATGGGCAATCCGCGGAAATAATCTTTATCGAATCCCACAAGCTGCGTATTGAAGCGCGCGAGGCGAATCGCACCACAGATCGCAGGCAGTGCAGCAAGCAACAATCCGGTACCGGGATATTGAAAGAAGAACGCCTTGTACAAGATCGCGCTTGGTGCTACGCCGAAGGTTACAATGTCTGCGAGTGAATCAAGCTCCACTCCGAATTCGCTGGAGGTATGGGTGAGCCGAGCCATCATTCCATCGAGCATATCGAAGATGCCGCCCATCAGTATATACCACCCAGCGAGCACAAAATCACGTTCATCGCCGTGCTTGCCGGCAAGCGCTGTCACGATCGCGGCGAACCCTGAAAAGAGGTTCATCACGGTGAACAGGCTCGGTATGATCGAGCGGGCGCGGCGGCGGCGGGTGCTCAAAACGATGAGTAATGGAGAAGTCTATCTGAAATCTTTTAATACCAGTTGCGGAATAACGCGTCCGTTATACTCGTTTTCTTCTATATAGAACACAAGTTCGAGATCTTTACGTCCTTTACCATCAGCGTCCTTGAGTTCGTTAATCCGCTCCCCAAGGCCGAAGCCCATTGCTTCGATGGATCCGCCACCGAGCGTGAAAGGCTTTATATTCGGAGCGAGCTGTTCCTGGCTGTTGAACGGCGCAGGAATGCTTGAGCGTACCTGAAGTTTCAGGTGGGGTGTTGTTTTGCCGACGGTCTTCGGAGCGCCGACGATCTCGACATCTTTGGCATGAAAGATCGGACGCATGTTATCCGGGCCAAATGGCTGGAATTGGCGTGTGATCGCGTAAAATTTCGGATTGAGTTCGTTCAGGCTGATCGACGCATCGATGCGCAGCTCGGGTTCCAGCATTGCATCGGATATCATCTCAGCGGCAACAGCATTGATGGCAGTTCGGAATTCACTAACCTTATCGACGTTGAGTGACAATCCGGCTGCGTACTTATGTCCGCCAAATGACATGATGGAAGCTTCGCACCTCTTGATGGCAGAATGAATATCGAATCCCATGATAGATCGAGCACTGCCTTTGGCAACGCCATCGATCGTGGTTAACAGGACGACCGGTAAGTGATAACGTTCTACTAATCGCGAGGCAACGATGCCAATGACGCCGGCATGCCACGCAGGGTTGTGGAGCACGATGATCCGGTCGCGAGGTGTGGACTCATCTGCCGTTCTCTGCAACATGCCATCGACAAATCCGCACGCTTCGAAGTATGCTTCTTCATCGATGCGGCGCCTGCTCGAATTTACAAATTCAAGTTCCGCAGCAAAGTGTTGCGCTTCGTCATCTGTTTTCGCCATGAGGAGCTTCACGGCACGGCCACCATCCCCTAAACGGCCAGCGGCATTAATGCGGGGTGCAAGCCCAAATACGACCTGACTTGTTCCGATCTTGCCGACACGCTGCTGCGCGGCCCGAATGAGTGCTCGAATGCCCGGCCGTGGCTGCTCGTTCATTTGCTTCAGTCCGAACGAAGTTAGAATTCTATTCTCGCCTTTGAGCGAAACGATGTCGGCAGAGCTGGCCAGCGCAACAAGATCGAGGAACTCGAAGGCGCGATCGGCCAAGCTGAATTGCTTTGCAAGCGCCTGAATTAGTTTGAACCCAACGCCACATCCGCATAAATGCTTATATGGATAATTACAGGAACCTTTGATCGGATTTAGAATTGCGTACGCGTCCGGAAGCTGATAGTTGGTTCCGGAGCGTATCGGCTCGTGATGATCGCAAATAATAATATCTGCCCCGCGCGAACGTGCGTAGGCCACCGCGTCAATGGCCGTGATGCCGCAATCGATCGTCAGGATGAGACTGGGTGAGCCTTCAGGCGATTCGAAGCATCGGTCAAGGCCGGCTATCGAAAGCCCGTAACCCTCGGTGAAACGGTCTGGAATATGGTATTCGACGTGAATGCCTATGGATTCGAAGAAGAGGACGAGCATCGCGGTGCTGGTAGTTCCATCCACATCATAATCGCCATAGATAGTGATGCGCTCGCTTTCGTCTGCGGCACGCTTGATACGATCGACAGCACGAGCCATGTCATCCATTAGGAAGGGGTCATGAAGTCGGTCGAGTGAAGGCCTGAAAAAATCACGCGCTTCCTCGAACGTTCGCACGCCACGAGCGACAAGAATTTTTGCAAGGCTTTCCGGCACGCGGATCGAATCCATTAATACCTGCACCGCAGAGCATTGGGAATTTTCCAAAGACGTCGTCCCATTGGTTGAGGATGGTTCTCCATCCGCCAAAGATGACCCCTCAATTTCTGAGGAAGGGTTTTCCGGAAGCCGCCAGCGGTAACGCACGTGGTAAGTACTTATGGAGTGTGTAAAGTGCAGATTGCAGATGCTTTTCCGCACCGAAAGAGAGTAGATCCGATAGTTTAGCAAACCAATAACCGGAAACGGTCAAGAAGAATTACGGAATTGGAAATTGTTAATGATAGACGACGGCCAATAGCTTAATTATTGATCGAATAGGACACCTTTTGCCATTGGTAGTGAGTTGGAAGGCACATGAAGGACTCACGATCTAAGGCCAGCGCTCTGAAACGGTTCATCTGGTCGCTGCGGGAGGTACTTGCTCGTTCCAAATGGCGACGATCCAAGCCGATCCGGTGGACGATAGGGATTGCGCTCACGCTCGCGATCGCCGCACTTTTTCCAAGTGCCCACACGATTGCGCTATCCGGATATTCCGCAGGCTCGCTTTGGACGAATGGGGATGTGACGGCTCCGTTCACATTTCCAGTCTATAAGGAGGGAGTTCGATATTCGCAGGATGTGCACAAGGCTCTGCAGGATCTACACCCGGTCTACGTTCCAGATACCACCGCCGCAACTGTGAGCGTAAAGCATTTTCGCGCGAATTGGGATAGTCTCATGCGGATGCTGGTGAATGTTCGTGCGGATTCTCTTTCTAAAGTTGCGCTTCTCGATTCAGCAAAAGCGATCGGACTCTCGAAGGATGATTGGGTATCGCTTGCATCGTTTGCCGGATCTGAAACTCAGAAATCATTTGAACGGGATCAACACGATTGGATAGATCTCGAAGAATCGATTGTCCACCAGATCGGCGAGGTGGAATCCATGCGACTGATATACTCCGGGAAGATGGAAGAGTCCGCAAGTGACTCCAAAACCATCGTTTTGCGGACACGACCGAATGAAGAATCCATGATAAGCCGCGATTCCCTGCTTTCGGTCCAATCGATTGTGAACCGGATCTATGCAAAACTCGAACTTCGATTAAAGCACGATTCACCGTTGCTGCATCCGCTTTCGACGATGATCACGCAAGCAGTGGTTCCCAATGTGGTGTTCGACCCAGGACTAACCGAAGAGAGCCGACAGGCGATCATAGAACGTGTTCCACGAACGGATGGCCTTGTGATCGAAGGCCAAAAGATCGCTGAGAAAGGTACCGTGCTGACTCCTCAGATGGTGGCATCGCTCGAAAGCCTTTCGAAAGCACGCCTGGAGCGTGGCGGCATGGTTGCTGAGCTTGCGCGCATTGCTGGAACGATCGGCCACGCGGGGCTGATCGTGATGCTGATCGTGCTGTATCTCAAATTCATTCGACGGAAGATCTATAACGATAATGCGCAAATACTTTTGATCTCGTTGATATTGCTTTTCCCAGCATTGATGGCCTATTTTTCGGTCGTCATTCCTGTCAATTTCCCGCTTCAATATTTCATATTGATCCCAGTTGCTTCAATGTTGCTGACCATCTTGTTCGACAGTCGCACAGGATTTTATGGAACGGTTGGCGCCGCGCTCATCGTCGCCGGAATTCGCGGGAATGATTATTCTGTTGCCCTGGCGGGGCTTTGCGCGGGCGCGTTCGCGGCCTATACCGTTCGCGATCTGCGAAATAGAGGTCAGCTCTTTACCAGCATTGGGTACATTTTCATTGGGTATTTAGTCTCGGTCGTAGCCCTTTCGCTGGAGCAAGGAACCCCAGCAGCCGAAGCAGGTATGGAGCTTATTTCCGCTCTTGGGAATTCGCTTGTGTCGCCTGTGGCCACACTCGGGTTGCTGTATGCGATCGAGTTGGTGTTCGACACCGCGAGCGATCTGCGATTAACCGAGTTTGATAATATCAACCATCCGTTGCTCCAGTCTTTAGCGACGAAAGCCCCCGGAACGTTCCAGCATACGATGATGGTAGCCCAGCTATCCGAGCATGCGGCATTTGCTATCGGCGCCAATGGTTTGCTGGCGAAGATCGGAGCGTATTATCATGACATCGGCAAGTTGAACGACCCGGAAAACTTCGTGGAGAACCAGGGCGCGGATTCTGGGAACGTTCATGACCTGCTTACGGCTCGCGAGAGTGCTCAGCGCATCAAGAGCCATGTTGCGCAAGGGGTGGCGCTTGCGCGTGCCAGTGGCTTGCCGGAACGGGTGATCGATTTCATTCCTATGCACCACGGAACATTGCCGATCTCATTCTTCTATCTTCGAGCTGTCACGGAGGCATTGGGCGATGCTGTGGTCAACGAAGATGAATTTCGTTATCCCGGCCCACTGCCGAATTCGAAGGAGACTGCGATTGTGATGTTAGCCGATGCATCGGAGGCTATCTCGCGGTCACTCGCGAGGAAGGGGGAAGAAATGTCCTTTGAAGCTGTGGATGCAGCCATCGGTCAACTCATTCGGACTCGTTTTGAACAAGGCCAATTCGACCAATCGGATATAACCGTGCGCGATTTCATGATGATCCGAGCAGTGTTTGCACGACACCTTTCGGGACTTCATCACCCACGGATTGCTTATCCTTCAACAGAGCCTGTGAATTTGGCGTCGCCCCCTGCCACCACCTAATCCATGGCACTCGCTGCGTCTCGTCCGAAACGATCGAAAAGAACTCTCGCTGGCTTAGACAGCGGTATGGAGGACATGTCCATCCAGCGGCCGGCGCGGGATCCAATAAACCTCTATCTGAATTATCTTCGGTTGGAACGCGGACTCTCACCCAATTCGCTTGAAGCGTACTGCCGCGATATTCAAAAGTTGGAACTGTATATTGAGCCATCCAAGATTCCACTTACGCGAGTATCCTACGCCGATCTTCAGAAGTTTCTTCGGGAACTTGGTGAGGCGGGGATGGCGAGAACAAGCGTTGTCCGGATCGTCAGCGGTCTTCGTGGCTTTTATAAATTTTTGCTTACGGAGAAGATCATTCTGAGCGACCCTACCGAGAATTTGGATGTAAAATCTATCCGGCGGACGCTGCCGGATGTGCTTTCCATCGCGGAGATCGAAGCGTTACTCGCGCAGCCGGATATTACTACCAATAAAGGTGTTCGAGATGTTGCGCTTCTTGAATTCCTTTATGCCACGGGCGCTCGAGTTTCGGAAGCAACGGGCCTCCGGCTTTCCCAGCTTTTTTTGAAGGATGGTTTGGTGAAATTATTTGGGAAGGGAAGTAAAGAACGCATCGTCCCTATTGGTAAAATAGCGCGGACTGCCATGGACACTTACCTTTCGAAGGTGCGACCGCTTTTCATTCGGACCGGGAAACGAACCGATGCCGTTTTCCTAAATCAAGAGCGCGGCACCGCGCTTTCGCGTATGTCGGTTTGGAACCTTGTTCGCGAGTATGCACTTTCCGCGAAGATCGAGAAACAACTGTCACCGCATACGTTCAGGCATTCATTCGCCACACATTTGATTGAAGGTGGCGCCGATCTTCGAATGGTCCAGGAAATGCTCGGACATGCCGATATTTCTACGACAGAAATTTATACGCATGTCGATCGATCCTATTTGCAAGAAGTGCACCGGACTTTTCACCCGCGCGGATAATGCGAAATAAACGTTGGCTCCTATGGATAACGCTTGCCGGATTGGCGCTGCGCTTCGTCACGTGGATCTACTTTCGAGCGCACACGCTGCAATTAGTTACCGTGCGCTTACCGGATGATGCATTATACTACTTTACTATCGCGAGCAATCTTGCGCATGGTCACGGCATATCCTTCGATTCCATCCATCCCACGAACGGGATGCACCCCCTGTGGTTGTTTCTGATCACTCCGATCTTTTTATTGCATTTATCACAGTGGGGTTCCATTCATGCTGTGCTGTTGTTTCAAAGCTTGCTCGATGCTGCCATTGTTTGGTTTATTGGAAGCACTGTTTATGACGCGCTCCCTGGTGCAAAGGAATCAAACCGAAGAACCGCCGCCGCGTCGGCTGCGCTGATCTACTCGCTGAGCACTATCACCATTTTAAGGAGTATTAATGGATTAGAAACGACGGTGACGGCGCTTCTTTTTGTGATCTGGTTTCGAGCATTTTTGAGGACGGCGACCGGGCGCTTTCGTGATTGGGCAGCGCTCGAGCTATTGACTGGATTTCTGTTGCTGGCGCGCACGGATAGCTTCATTGTGCTGGCCCCTCTTGCGCTTTATAGTTTTGTGACGCGCTCCAGATCGGAGTGGAACGTTGCGCTTCCTGCAATTTTTCTCGCGATCGCTATCATTGCGCCATGGCTTGTGTGGAATTACGCGCATTTCGGAACCATAGTGCAATCCAGCGCGGAAGCGGTCCCAATGCTTGCAATGCGCAAGTTTGATGTGGTCTATGGCGCAACGAAATACTGGCATCTATTCCTCGAAGCTGCCAGAAACGCACTAAAGCCATTTTGGTACGCTGCGTTCGGGATTCCACTGCTCACCATGGGATATGCGGCTATTGTTCGCAGAAGGAATCTTTCACCAACTGAACGAGCTATTTATTTATTGGTGATTGGCGGCGTGTTGCTATTGGTCGTTCATTCGCTATTTCGTGGCTTTACCCGCGATTGGTATATTGAAGAGCTGATCCCGCTTTTCCTCATAGGTTTTGGAATTAGCATCTGTGCCAATGCTGGTGCGGATGAGCGATCATCGACTGAAGCAAGGCCGAGTGGACGTTACGCGCTCGCTGCGATCGTCATTCTGCTTCAGCTCTATTTTTTCCGAACTCCGCAATATGCTTCGCAAGCCACAGTCCTGAGAATTGGGATACCAACAACCGAACGGCTGACCTTACACTCCAAAGTGGCGTCATTCAACTCTGGATATTACGGATATTTTGCGAGCAGGGCTGGCAGTGTGGTCAATATTGATGGCGTCGTTAATTCGGATGCTTTGGCTGCGCTGAAAGCCGGTCACATTGGAGGGTATCTGGAATCTGATTCCGTAGATTACATCTTGGATTTTCAAGGCGATTTCGGAGGGTACATCAATCTGTTCGATCACCGGCTATTGGATGGATTTGTCCGCGATAGCACCTTTGGCGATCCGAATGCTGGAAACGATGCATTGGTCTTATATTGCCGGAAAGCAGGAACAGGTCAAAAACAAATACCCTAAAACTGGTGAAACTTGACATGCCCTGATTCTGTAATAGTGAGGTCAAAGACATCTTAATGAAGCAACAAACCACAAGCGTGATGTTCCGCCGCCTCAAGGTCATCGCTGCGTCCCTATTTTTTTTCGTACTTCATGCGACATCGTTCGTGCTTGTTGCGAGCGCGCAGGATGTGCAGGAGTCCGCGCGCGCGTTTCTTTCGGATATTTTGAATAAGCCGCTTAGCCCGCGTGCGGCAGCTCTGGGAAATACCTTCGTTGCCATGCCGAACGATCCGAACACCATCTTCAGCAATCCCGCCGCGCTTTCGAGCATTGTCATCACGGATTCCGACCGCATGAATAACATCTCGGTAAGTTATTCGCATTATATTCTCGATATTAACGAAGGCGCGGTGGTGTACGAACATCCGGTTCCTGAGAATTTCCTGTTTGCTGGAAATTTCGCGGCGGGGGTGCAGTATTTTGATGGAGGATCATCTACGCAGGCGGATGCTACCGGCCAGACGCTCGGAACGTTCAACACGGAGGATGTGGCGTTCTTGCTCGCATACTCCAGTACCGCTTCGAACGGATTGCACTACGGCGCGACCGCGAAAGTGGTTAGTTCCAGCCTCGTTTCCGGCTCATCGGTGCAGAATTACGGGGCAACCTGGATGGCTGCCGATCTCGGGTTGTATTACGAATGGGCGAAGGAGCACATGACTTTCGGGCTTTCGGCGCTGAATTTGGGATCGGAACTTTCGAAGTATGATAGCGTCGGCGAACCGGTTGGGCCGGACGTCCAGCTTGGCGCTACGATCAAGCCCGAGCATCTGCCGCTTACGCTGGGGCTCGATTTTCACAACCTGACGCGAAACCTCGAAGGACACGGTTTCTTCTACGCCTTCGATGATTTCTCCGTTGGCGGGGAATTCGTTCTTGGCAAGGTAGTGCGCCTGCGGATCGGATATGAGAACGAGCTGCGCCACGAACTTAATGTTCCCACCGGCAATGGGTTCGGCGGGTTTTCCGGTGGCATTGGGCTGCATATTAAACGCTACGACATCGACTTTGCCATCGACGACCAAGGCCCGGATTTCACTCCGTTTGTACGATTTGGGTTGAGGACGGATCTGTAGGGGAGTGTTACAACCCGGATAAAAACTTCGTCAACTGATCGGTTTTCTTGAGTTGTAGTTTTTTCCGTAAATTCAACCTGTGAAACTCCACCGCGCGTTCCGTAATACAGAAGAGTTTTGCGATGTCCGCCGATTTTAAATCCATGCGGATCATAGCGGCGATGCGCTGCTCCATTTTTGTCAGGTCGGGATATTTCTCCGAAAGCGTTTGAAGAAATTCCGGATGTGCTTCTTTGAAGTCTTTCTCGAATTCCTGCCAGTTGATCTCCTCCTCAGTGAACGATGCCAGCCGAGCTCGAATATCCTTCACCGAGGGATCGTCCGCAGGAGTGCGGCGGACGAGAGAGCGCAGATCGTTCCGGAATTGCCGCACCGCTTCCGCCTGCATGATAAGATGACGGATCTTTTCAGTCAGTTCCCGCTCTTTGTAATCGAGCTTGATGCGGAGAAGTTCGGATTTCTTGGTTTGTGTTTCGAATCGCTTGCGTTCCATTTCCAATTCATTTCTCATGCTGTTTATCTCCAGTGCCTGATCGAGTTCGGTTTGAGAATTTCTTTTTGTTAGTTCATGGTGGTGCTCAAGATATTCCAAAGCCACATTGATATTACCGATTTTTTTATATGCTTCATAGAGAGTTTTTGTAATCTCAATCTTATGATAGATGTCTTGTATTTCAGTAGCAGAGGCAAACGCCTGTGCTCCCCATTCGATACATTTCTCATATTCGTTCCGAATGAGAAAACCCTCGGAGCCGACTGATAGGACATTGGTAAAGAGTCGAGGTCTTTTGGTTGAAAATGCAAGAGCTTTTGCCCTTTCAATATGGTCGTAGAACTTCGCATCTTCCCGATGTTTTGAAAAGAGTTTTGCTAAGCTCGTTTCTACAGTGACAAGAAGAATGTCCGACAATTCTTCTTTCAAAAGTGCCACCGCAATTTGTTCAGCGCGTTTTTCTTCACCAAGTTGAATGCAAATAGTCATTTGCCGTGCTCGGGCAGACTGGATTCGTTCTTTCGGTGCTTCTACAGTTACGAGAAATGATTCGACTTCCTCCGCAATTGTTAGAGCCTTACCATAGTTCCCGGATGTAAGGTGGAGGTTTGAAAGCAATTGTAATGTAATAATTCTCAATCTTTGAAAACCATATTCGGTCGATTTCCTTATTGCATTTCCGAAATACTCTGTTGCTGAGTCGAGCGCGCCAAGTCGTACTTGTATTTCACCGGCCAATAATGTATGAAGGGTTCTTAAATAATTTAATTCTTCCTTGCTATTGGCTAAGTTCTCTTGCGCTAAGTGATGATACTCGATTGCTTCGCGTAGGTTTGACCGAAGTAAGCAGAACTGAGTCAATCCAACACGTGCATACGCTTCCATTGGATCCGAATTAGACTTTGTCGAAGAGTTATGGAGCGTTACAAAAATATCGCGTGCTTTTTCTAATGAATTGGACTGAAGGGCGTACAACCCTTGGAAATAGGCGCCGGCTGCAAAGTGCAGCGGATCGTCAAATCTGTTTGTTTCAACCTCAGGGAGATCAAGACTTTTTTCAAGCGAACTAATCAAGTTTTCTACCATGTTTTGTTTTTTTATGCAAAAACGCAGATGACGACATTAACCTATATTTCAACTGATCCATCCACAACTATTTCGGTAACAGCCACAACTGCAGCAGGGTCGACAAATGTAAACCTTACCGGAGATGGAACACCTGCTAATGTGCCTGACGCACTGCTATCCATCTCGATTGGTCCAATAAATATTTCACGTGGAGGTGCTTTGGGCAGCCACGTCCCCCCTGCTAACCCGCAGTACCACGTTGTATGGCCAAGCAAGAACCCATCTATAAACGAGGTCGTGGTAATAATGGATAATAACATACTAGGCGGATGACCCAGCTGTCGTTAGCAGTTCAGTCTTCCAGGTAGACTCGGAATCAGTCCAGTCGCAAAAGAAGTTTGCGCTGTTCAGCATCAGAAGGTTGTCCATGTCCAAATTTACCGACTCGCAATATAATTCGATACCGTTTGTGTAACTTTGCTCGTGCCGGAGACGACGAACGCCAGGATAAAAAATAGAAATGTCGGATCGAATTTGGGTGTTGGTGAACTGCCTTGCGGTTGCAACAAATGCGCGGCGGTTGCTAAACCAGTCATCCCAAAAGCAACCATAATGTTCACAATGCTGACCCATTTCTTTTCGGCTTTGCTACCGGATTTACTAGTGTCTTTGCCCGCTAGCAAAGCAAGAGTTAAAGTGATATTCTGTGTTGCGATGCCGAGTGACGAAATGAGGGCTGCATAGGTTCCAAAATCGGTAACAGTCATAGAGTGTCATTGTTAATTAATTGAGATAGATCCGAAGTCATAATAACTATTGTGGTCTACAATTCATTTCCCCCCCTCCCCAAAAGGCACACCCCAAAAGGTTCTCGGTCTATCATGATGCGATCGGCTGGGATACCGGCAAGGTTCGCCGTGTAGAACAGACTTTCAGTCTGTCCGAGGGCTTTCCAGCCCTTCGGTATATGCGGCACGCGGACTAAAAGTCCGTTGACAGGCTGAAAGCCTGTTCTACACGGGTTCATTTCCTCCCCTCCAAAAAAATGCATACCCCCAACGGTTCCCGGTCGATCGCAATGCGATCGGCTGGGATACCGGCAAGGTCGCCGTGTAGAACAGACTTTTAGTCTGTCCGAGGGCTTTCCAGCCCTTCGGTATATGCGGCACGCGGACTAAAAGTCCGTTGACAGGCTGAAAGCCTGTTCTACACGGGTTCATTTTCTCCCCTCCAAAAAAATGCATACCCCCAACGGTTCCCGGTCTATCGTGATGCGATGGCTGGGATACCGGCGGCGAGGCCGAGGGCGCGGAGTTCGTCCTCGGTGCGGTGAATGAGCACCCAGTCCATGCACCACTCGATGTAATTTCGTGTGGGATTGATTGGATGGAAATTCCCAACGATCATCTTTCCGCCGGGAGCCGTTAAGCTCCACATCTTAGCAATGAGCGCGGTCGCGAGCTTGTCGTTCAGGTAATCGAACAATCCTGCCGACCAGACGAGATCGTACTTATCGTCGGAACGAAACCGAAATACATTCCCGCACTCCCATTTGAAATTCACGAGCTTTGCGTAAGGCTTCGTAACTGTTTGCGCGTATTCGATAGCTTTTGGCTCCATATCGACGCAATGAAGTTTGCTCCCGTAGCAAAGCTCGCCCGCCGCTTCGATGGCTTCGGCAAGATCGCGGCACGGACCGGAGGCAAGATCGAGCATGGAGATCGGCCCGCCTTTGTCTTTCACAAGCGCACTGAACGTGCTCTTCAAATGCTCCTTGCGGTTCCGAACGGATTCTGCCGCCGCCTGCCGGTGACAAAAATCATCCCAGAACCCGTTCAGAACATCAATATCATGCACGCGCTTGTACATCCAGTCGATCACGCGGAAATCACCGGCATATCCAAAGGGCTTCTGCCGCATCTGGCGATTCATAAAGCCCTTTTGGATCTCGGATTCCGTGCGGTCGAGCATGGCCTGCCGGAATGCTTCCCGCTGCTGCGGGAAGTTATCGCTGAGAGCCACGATAGCATTGAGCCGCGCATGAAGCTGCTCCTCGAACGCCCGAAGCGGCATCTCCTCGATCTCCGGCAGGAACGCCACGAAGCTTTCGATCTCTTGTTCGATCTCGTGTTGCATGGTGTTTGTCTAATTAGCGTGTTCCACAGCTATGCGAGCTAAATTCCAATCTCCGTCACCACTTTGAAATCCGAATACTTGGAGGCAATTATTCTTATCTTCCGGAAATGGAGATCTGTCAAGAGAAAGTGGCTCCCATGATATGGCGTGCCCCTGTTCCCTTCCATTGTTGGCATTATTCTTGGATGTGCACCATACTTCGTAGGTCATATCATGACCGCTATTATTTATTCCGGGTGAATATGTTCCCCTAGACCCACTAAAGCTACTAGCCGGTTCTGCCAAATTAGTAGGATTTCCAGGAAACCGAATTTGTACGCAAGTCCAACCAGGATTTGGTCGGTACTGCCATTTAAATCGAACGGCCATCCCGCTCGGTACTGTGACCAATGCTTTCCAAGGATTTGTTGGGTCCGGAGTCCATTTAAATCCATTTCCATCATTTTTATGGTTATCAGATTGTGATTGGCCTCTCCCTATTCCTGCGAACATTATCATTATTGCAACAATTATTGTTGCCATGTTTGCGAATCGTGGTTTCATTTGTTTTATTAAATTAATGTTGAAAAAAGTGATTTGTTAGCGTTGTCAAAAACAACGATACAAAATTACCGGGCGGCATGGGAAAGCCGTTACGAGGGTGAGTACTAGATTTTTAGGGACACAGCAAATGCTTTAATTTTCGAATTTTGTGTCGGGTGGGAAAAGTGTCGTATATTGGTGTGTGAGACTATGGGCACCAAGTGTCCGTAAGAATAGTGTTTTGTGTCATGTTCATTGACAATCTGGCAGTCGGCGGTAGTTTTCGTTATGAACGAGTTCTTTGAGAAAAGAATTTGTTGCAACAAATGGCGAAAACAGCCTGGAAACGAGGAATCATCGGGAACTCACAAGAAAGAAAAACGGCACCTATTTCTTGGGGACAAGGATGAAGGAGGAAGGATGAGGGATGAAGGAGAAAGTAAGCTGGTAAAAATCATTGCTGAAACGCTCTTGGCATTTGAGCGTTGAAGGTATGCAATGACTAAAGGCAATATTCTATGGGTCGATGACGAGATCGACCTGCTTCGACCGCATATTCTGCTGCTCGAAGGGCGCGGCTATACCATCCGCACCGCGCTGAGCGGTGAGGATGCGCTTGTAGTCGCTTCGGAGCAGCCAGTTGATCTGGTGTTTCTCGATGAGAATATGCCGGGCATCGGCGGCCTGGAAACGCTGGAGCGGCTGAAGGCTGTGCGTCCCGAAACGCCGGTCGTTATGGTGACGAAATCCGAAGAGGAGGACCTGATGGAGCAGGCGATCGGGAAGAAGATTTCGGATTACTTGACGAAACCCGTCAACCCGACTCAAGTGCTGCTTGCGGTGAAGAAATTTTTGGAGGGCCGGCAAATTGTGAATGAAGCCGTCTCGCGAGATTACACGCAGGAATTCGCGCGTATCTCGCTGGATCTGATGAATGCCTCGACTGCGAAGGATTGGACCGAGCTGTATGCGAAGATCGTCGGCTGGGAAATGGAATTCGATGAGCATACCGGTCTTGGCCTGAAGCAAACGCTGCTCGATCAGAAGCGCGAAGCAAATGCGGAGTTCGGGAAATTCGTCGAGCGGCATTATCGCGATTGGGTAAATACGATCTATGTTGGATCGAATGCCGCGAACCGGCCGCCGATGTCGCCCGATCTTGTTGAAGAGTGGGTGATCCCGGAACTTCAATTGGAAGCAAAGCAGAACGTGGTGTTTTTCGTGATCGACTGCATGCGGCTTGACCAGTGGCTGATCATGGAAGCGGAACTTCGTAATCTTTTTAAGATCACGCGGAACTACCACTTCGGTATCCTTCCAACAGCCACGCCGTATGCGCGGAATGCGATCTTTTCGGGAATGTTCCCATCGGAATTTGGGAAGTTATATCCGAATATGTGGTCATCGAAGGAAGATGATGAGAATTCGCTGAATCGGGATGAGGCTTCGATGCTGCAGAAGCTTTTGGATCGCAAGCGAATAAAATTGCGGCAGGAGATGAAATATATTAAGATCATCGACCGCGATTATGGCGCAGGAATAGCGCAGAATATTTCGAATCAGGCGAAGAACCACTTCACGGCGATCGTAGTGAATTTTGTTGACATGCTGGCCCACACCCGCAGCGATTCGCCTATCCTAAAAGAGATCGCACCGGATGAAAGCGCCTACCGCTCACTGACGCGATCGTGGTTTATGCATTCGAGTTTATTCGATATGTTCAAGTCGCTTGCGACGGTGCCGAACTTGAAAGTAATTGTTTCGACTGACCATGGTTCGATTCGCAGCCTGCGAGGCGCAAAAGTGATCGGCGACCGCGAAACCTCGACGAGCCTTCGCTACAAATATGGGCGCAATGTAAAGGCTGAAGAGAAGCAAGCGATGATAATAAAGCACCCGGAAGAATATAAACTTCCGGTTCGAGGCAATGCAACGAACTATATCATAGCAAAAGAAGATTATTATTTCGTCTATCCAACGGATTATCACAAGTACCTTAATTATTATCGCGATTCCTTTCAGCACGGCGGGATTTCGATGGAAGAGGTGATTCTTCCGGTGGTGGTGATGGAGCCTAAAACATAATCCTCGATCGTATCTGTGAATTTCCTTCCTACCGATTTCGAATCCCTTCCATGCGATTTTTGTGGTGCCGATGCACCCCAAGTTCGATACCGTAAAAATGGTTTTACGATCGTCGAATGCTCGAAGTGCGGGATGGTCTATACCAATCCACGACTGAAAGGCGAGAAGATCGGTGAGCTATATGATGCTGATTATTTCGAGGGGCTTGGATTCGATAAAAGCATCGATTACGTCGGCGATGTTGATCAATATGGCAGGCAAAAAAGCAATTACACTCTGAATGATTGGGACGCCGATACTATTAAATCGATGCTGGGAAAAACTGAAAGTGCAAATCCTCGACTGCTTGAGATCGGTTGCGGTACCGGAGTTTTTCTTGCAAAGGCTCGGGAGCATGGTTTCGACTGCTCGGGATTGGAGCTATCGAGCTACGCGGCGGAGTTTGTTCGTAACATGGGAATTCCAGTGGAGACCAAGGCAATCGAAGATGCGAATTTTCCCGACAATTCATGGAATGTAATCGTGATGCGTGAAGTGATCGAGCATTTACCCCATCCTAAGGAAGCACTTCAAACGATCCACCGGTGGCTAAAGCCAGGCGGTGTGCTGTTTATGGCTACTGGCAACTACGATTGTCCTGAACGTAAGCTGCGCGGTTCAGATTGGTTCTATTTTATGCCCGAAGGTCATCTTTATTACTTTTCGAATCGAACAATGGCGAAATATCTTCGCAAAGTGGGTTTTGGGACTGTTCGTGTGACTAATCAAGGGGATATGTTAATGGAGATGCTGCGGAAGAATGGGATACTGGAACCGGGAGAATCCGTACCACGCAACATTTTTAAGCGATTGGTGTTTCATCTTGTACGCTTGGTCACTCATTTTATTTCGAGCGGAATGCGTATTTACGCGATAAAGTAATTTATGCGGTGGTTTCTTGCTTTCTCGTTAATCATAGTTGGGATTTTCTGTTCCGAAAGAAGTTCTAGCCAACCCTCTGGCAATGTAGCTCCTGAGAGATCGGGAGTGATACTCGTTCGAGTTGCTTCCTCACTTGATAGCGCAATAGGATCTGCGTTTTACAGTGCAAGACCTGCCGGCGACCCTACATTTGCTCATACCGATATCAATGCGGCAATTCTAACCAAGGACTCAATCATTCGCCGATTACTTAGCTTGCCGAATACTCTGCATGGGCTGAAACTGCGGCCTTTTATCCCTACGCATAGTATGGCTTTCCAGGACATTCGCCAGCGCTCGAATCCCAAACTATTCGGCTCAGCGGATGCTATTCAGAGTGATAATCAGTCTGGGAATTTGTCCGAGATGCGAACTGCCGAATCGAAGATTGCACACTGGTTCGTTCTCTATTACGCAGATTCGATAGTTAGTGATGCAGCAGCTGCGATCGCCCGAAAATCCAGGCTTGTTCTGGATGCTGAGCCAAAGTTTATTCGCCAACCGTTATATACGCCAAACGATCCGGATCTAAACCAGCAGTATGCACTCACGTTGATGAATTGCTACGATGCATGGGATGTCGTGCGTTGTGATTCGACGATGATTCTTGCTGACGCGGATATTGGCTCGGACTGGACCCACGATGATCTGGCGGATGCCGTCTGTCAAAATCCAGGTGAGATCGGTACAGATGCTCATGGCCTTGATAAACGTTCTAATGGAATCGATGACGATAGCGATGGTTTCATCGATAATTGGCATGGGTGGGATTTTGGCGGTACGTATGGGACGACTCCAGATAATGATCCTAGGCCTGGACTTGGGACGAATGGCAATATTGTAACGCATGGTACGCAGACTGCCGGGATTTTTATTGCAACGGGTAACAATGAGATCGGCATCGCTGG
Organism: Ignavibacteriota bacterium; assembly: GCA_963736195.1. Lineage (GTDB taxonomy): Bacteria > Bacteroidota > Ignavibacteria > Palsa-1295 > Palsa-1295 > PALSA-1295. The sequence goes on along the minus strand of CAVTNP010000004.1, from coordinate 1,077,009 downwards.
AGTCGCATTCGGTGCACGTTTCATTCCGATCAAGATCAGTGACGATGCCGGTGCGAATCTCGATTTTGGCTTCGAAGGTATCATTTACGCGGCCGATATGAATGCCAGATTGGTGAACTGCTCCTGGGGTGGTACCGGTCGCTCTAACGCCGAGCAGGACGTTATTAATTATGCTTATGCGAAAGGTTGCGGCGTAGTAGCTGCGGCTGGAAACAGCGGTAATGATTACCCATACCAGGACCTATACCCCGCAGCTTATGCGCATGTCCTTTCTGTTGCGGCAGTAGACCAGAATGGCAATAATGCCAGTTTCTCAAACTATAATACTCACGTCGATATCTCCGCGCCCGGAGTAGGCGTGATGAGCACAGTTCCAGGGAATGGTTATACAACTCAGAATGGGGATGGCACTAGCTTTGCTTCTCCCAACGCGCTCGGTGTGGTCGCGCTGGTACTTCAGCGTTTTCCACAGTGGACGGTTGGGCAGGCGATGCAGCAAGTTCGCGTGACCGGCGATTCGTTGATTGGGCTCAATAGCGATCAGATCGATTTCGAAGGGCATGGTATCGTGGATGCATTCAGGGCTGTTACGGACACCAATACATTTTCAGCTCGCATCGACAGCGTAACTATTGCTGATAAGAATGGAATCGGAAGTTTCGCCCCTGGGGAGAGCGGTGGTATTGTCATCCACGCGATGAATTATTTGAAGCCGCTCAAGCAGCTTCTGGCGCGGATCGAAGTCGTCAATGGCGCAAATTATGTAACGCTTAAGCAAAGCGTAATACCATTCGGGCCAGTTGCCACAATGCAGGAAGTTTCTAATGCTGTGGCTGCATTTCAAATTAGCATTTCCGATAGCGCTCCACCCAACACCGAAATTTTGATTCGAGTATTCTTTTATGATTCTGTGGCTGGATATGCTGAGGATTACGATTATTTCAGCTTTGTCGTTGAGTCATCCTATCTTGATCTCAATGCGAATGATCTAACAGTGACATTCTCTTCGATTGGCAGCCTTGGATATAATGATGTTCTCAACAATGAGCAAGGATCTGGCTTTGAGTGGAGAAATGCCCCTGCGGAGATCACGCCGATCGGTAGGGAACTGCTTTACGAAGGTGGATTGATGGTTGGCACCGACACTGCCCATGTCGTCGATGTGGTGCTTGGGGCGGATGGGGTCACAGCCGATCTTGACCTTACTCCGAGCGAGCTAATTCATTACGTAGAGCCACCCGACCATCCCAATGCAGCTCAGGAGATCGCATTTACTCTGTCAGACAGCCTTGCCGATACTGCTGTCCAGGTTGGCCTGCATGCTACATGTAATTCCTATGCCTTCACGCAGGATCTCGCGGCGAATGCACTCGTGGCGAAGTATATATTTCGTGGAACTCCCGGTGGACCGCTTGCAGCGAGCGACAGTGCTGCTGCTGCTTTATTTCTCGATTGGGATATTGGGCTCTCCGGCGCCAACAATATCACGGAGTTCGATTCAACGACTGCGACGGCCGTTACGTACAGGCTCGATCCGAATTATCCTTACCTAGGAATGAAATTGCTCTCGAAGCTTCCACCCGGTGCGGAGCTAAACTATCATGCGATCCTCAATGATGGTTCGCAGGGCGATATCACTGTGTATGGACCTTTTTTGAAGTCCAACAAATGGACCACGATGACAGAGTTTTATGATGCTGCCGGTCCCGGGGATATTTCCCATACTTTCGGCCTGAAGAACATGCCGATACAATCGCAGGATTCTGTAGAAATGACTGTAGTAATTGCTCTTGCGGAAAGCAGAGCCTTGCTCGACCAAACGATTAATGAAACAGCGGCACTCTGGGAGCAAGCCTCCGGCGTTATTCAAGAGGCTGGAGCGGGATCCGGCGCTTTGGAAGTGTTTCCCAACCCATTCAAGCAGGCTTTGCACCTTTCGTGGGATCTCGCTGGGCCTGCGCAAGTCTCGATCTATGATGCGCTGGGCAGAATGATAGCGAGCGCAAACGTTAGCGGAAGTCAGTATGATTTTTCTCCACCAGCCATCCCGTCCGGCTTTTATACGGTCGATATCCAAGTTGGTGGAACCCATTTAAGGCGTCAGGTCGTGGCATCGGAATAGCTTTTACTCGAGCGCACGATTTTTTGCCGTATATTGGATAAATTTTAACAGGCACCTACTCAAAAAAACACTATGGCATTTAGTATTAACAGAGCAACATTAGTCGGTAACGCAGGCAAGGACGCTGAAATTCGTTATACCGGTGCGGGAAAGCCCGTCGCCACGTTCTCACTTGCAACCACGGAAACCTGGACCGATAAATCGACCGGGCAAAAACAGGAGCGAACGGACTGGCACAATATCGTTGCGTGGAACTGGCTTGCAGAGTATTGCAACGAAAATGTAAAAAAGGGTAAGCGCGTTTTAGTCGAAGGCCGCATACAAACTCGGAGTTATGACGATAAAGACGGCGTGAAAAAATATGTTACCGAGATTGAGGCATCTACCGTGATGACGTTGGAACGCTCTGCTGCGGGCGCTGGCCCTGCTCCAACGGGTGGATCTTACCGCCCTGCGACAACTGCACAACGCCCTGCTGGCCCCGCCGCGGCTGGAATACCAGAGCCGGAATACGAGCCTCAGGACGCACCCGTTGATGACCTTCCTTTCTGATTGCTGCAAGGGTGAGTCGCTGGATCGAGGTTAGTGCTTGATCCGAAGAATCAGATAGACCAACACCGCGAGGTTAGTACCGAGAATCAATATTTTAAATGCTTCTGGCTTGTGAGCGATCTCGTAAATTTCCAATGGGAGAAAGGATGCGGTAACGATTGAAGTGAAGTACTCAGCCCAACGTCTTTGAAGCAGCAGACCCAAACCCTCTGTTGTAAATAGCGCGGCATAAAACAGAGCACCGACACTGACCAATTCAATACTGCGGTTGGTCGCAAGCCCGAGCATTTTCGCAAGAGAGCCAATGGCTCGGAAATGAGAGTCCCCGCTCAAGTGTGTAACGAGCTGCAGTGTGGAATCTCGGGTTTTCGTATCGATCAGCGAAAGTGCTCCTATTGCTACCAGCAGAAGTAGCGAGGCTTTCGATAGCTTGAATATTCCAATGAGAGTATCTCCGGTCATAATGCTATGTCGCTAAGACTTTTGCTAACTGGAACAAGCTTAGATCTAACTCCTTTTTACGGCTGACAACTTCGGAAAGGGGAGTCTCTATGATGGCGCCGTTGTGAATGCCGACCAGCACGCCATGCCGGTCCTGCGCGATACATTCTATTGCTGCGACCCCAAAACGGGCGGCAAGGATGCGGTCGGAGGCGCTCGGAACTCCTCCGCGCTGCACATGGCCAAGGATCGTGGTCCTGATCGTGAATCCCGACATATCCGGATGCTCTGCGATGGCATTCGTGAGCGCGTTCGCGTTATACTTTGCACCTTCCGCAACGACGACCAGTGCGTGATTCTTTCCTCGGCGATAGGCGCTTAAAATATCGTGGGCTACGTCGTTCGGATCCATTTCAACTTCCGGGATCACGACGGTCTCCGCGCCGCCCGCGATGCCGCAAACGAGTGCAAGATACCCACATTGGCGTCCCATTACCTCGACAAGCACTGCCCGCCGGTGTGACGATGCCGTTACTTTCAGCCGGTCGATGGCTTCGAGTGCAATGTTGGTCGCAGTATCTACGCCAAGAGTGACATCCGAGCCATAAAGGTCGTTATCGATGGTCGAAGCGATGCCAACGACAGGAAATCCAAGCTTAGAAAGCTCCCACGCGCCGATCTGTGAGCCATTACCGCCTATGATGACCAGTGCGTCGATCTTGTTCTCCTTCAGGTTCTTTATGGCCACCTCACGCGCCTCCGGCTTTTTGAATTCCTCACTGCGCGCGCTGCCAAGAAAGGTCCCGCCTTGCTGGATCACGCCTCCAACATCGCGCGCCAGCAACTTGATGAACGTACCAGCGAGCAAGCCATCATACCCGTTACGAACGCCATACATTTTCATCTCTTTTTCACTACCCGCCCTGACGACTGCCCGTATTGCCGCGTTCATTCCTGGCGCGTCGCCGCCGCTCGTTACGATTGCTATCCTATTCATATGGCTACAAAAATACCAAGATTAAGTCCGGTTAAGTCCAAGTTGTGCAAATTAGGCACCTTAACGGGCTGAAAAGACACAATGTTTATTAATTTTCAATTTCCAGCCGGGTTGGGATGGCATGGATAATTGTTAGCACGCCGTCACCACTGGCGTGTTAATGACCAGCGTTGGGAAAGATCGATTTCTCATCATCTCTTCATTAATTCCGTATGTTTGCATTTATGAGGAAAGGCTTTTCGCGACCTTTTTCACGGAAGTGCGATCCCCCCTCAATGTTAGAAGAATGCAAAAGGGAATGCTCAATTTTCTATTTTCTTCACGTGTCACCTTACTTTCCTTGCACATCAGGTCACGCGGGGTAATGAAAACTTAAAACAAAATTTTATGAAAAATAAGAAAACCGTAATGCGAAGAGCTTCAATCACACTCGCGATGTTATTTGTTGTTGCACTGACTGCAACGGACGCATCCGCTCAGCCAGCCGAGCTTTCACTTGCGCCGAACCCCAAGCTTCTGAATTTCGGCACGGCCTCATCGAATTCACCCGTTACGCTGTACGACACCATTAAGAGCGTTGGCGCTGCGGGGACGAAGCTTGGCATTAGCAAAATTACCATTACCGGCTCCATCTACTATTCGCAAATCAGCGGCGCAAAAGTGGGGGACAGCATTCCGGCCGGGAACTCCGAATTGATCGGTATTCAATTCCTTCCTTTTGCTTACGGAACGGAAACTGGTACGTTGACCGTCACGACCACTGGGGTGGATTCAGGAACGCAGGCTACAAGTTTAACCGGCATCAGCGCGATTCCATCCGTCTCGTATAGCGATTCGACGATGTTTGCCGGTACCAAAGTCAGGGTTACCGATACTTCGAATGTTCAATATTTGTACGTCAAGTCGACAGGCATAGGTCCGCTTGTGATTACTGGAGTGAGTAGTATAGGGCTGGATGGCCCGCGCGTGTGCATTATCACGCATGTGCCAGCTGGTACCATTCCGGCTGGAGGTATGGATTCGATCGGCGTGCGATTCAGCCCCGATCTCGAAGGCTTTCCCGACGCTCGGATTGTGATTGCCAGCAATGCCGTGAATGAACCTTCCGACACTGTCACGATGGAGGGTATGGGAATTCTTCCACATTTATCGATCGATAGCGGTAAAACCTACCCTCTTCCAGTGACATTGAATTTTGATTCGATCGTCATTGGAGCGAGTTCCTGTTTGCAGATACAGCTATGGAATCCCGGCTCGGATACCCTGGCAATCACGAAGAATTATTTCCAGAGCGCGGATAGCGATTTCACCTTTACGCCTCTTACAGGCAAGGACACGTTGATCCCGCCGGGTGGGACCGAGAACATCCGGGTGTGCTTCACCCCTATCAAAGTGGGGACTCGTGTTGCCAATTTACGTATCCGCACTGACATTCCTTTGACCGAGACGACGCCGCCAAAGGACACCAGTTCGTTCGCGGTTAATATCGTGGGAGTAGGGGTACCGTCAGCAGGTCAGCTTGCGGTCACTGGGCCAACATCGTATGACTCCGTTTGGATTGACTCCACATCCTGTTTGACCGACACCATTTGGAATTTGGGTCACGGTCCAATCACAATCACCAATATTCTTGTCGGGACCAATGGGACCACACAGGCATTTAGTCTTCCTACATACCCTACCGTGCCGTTCGTTCTTGGACCGGATTCAAGTAAGGTTATAACAGTGTGTGCGGAGCCTAAGGATACAGGACTGTGCACAGGTTTCTTAGACGTGACTGCGAGCTACGGCGGCGGCGTTGAAGCAGTCGCTCTGCATAATGTCTCCGTCTATGGGTGGGGAATCGGCAGCGAGTACGGTCTTCAATCACCATTTTTACCGGTGACCTGCGTGGGGGATTCGAGTCTTGGCATCGTCTATGTAACCAATGATGGGGATGTGGCCGATGTATATACGGCTTCGCTTGCCCAGCACGACTCTGCCGATTTTAAGTTTATTACTCAAACTACGTCACCAACCGTGCCTCCAGGCGGGACATTTTCATTTAACATTCACTTCATTCCTACAAAAACCGGTATTGAAGAGACGGAGGTCATTATTACAAGAAGAAGCGACGGAGAGTCATCGACTGGTTTTTATCTTACACCCTCAGGCGGCGCTGCTACAATTGCGGGAACGGGGAGCTCATCGTTAACGTCGGTTGGAACTACTTCCGCGCCATTCGCAGCGTTGGTCAGGAACACTGGAACTTGTGACTGGGAAACAGGTATCCCAGTAGTAACTGCACCGTTCGCTTATGTCGGCGGTGACACAACGATCGCTTCAGGAGATAGTGCTGAACTGATGTTCACATTTAGCCCAACATCTGATACGACGGCGACACAAACGGTGCAATTCCCAGGTGCAATGGGGACTTCGATCCCGGCTGCTAATGTGGTATTGACCGGTAATGCTGCTGCGGCAGGGGTTCCAATCGTTTCATCCTCGAACGGTTACACTCTCGATCAGAATTACCCGAATCCATTCAACGGCTCGAGCGATGTAGAGATCACTCTGCCGGTTGGTGGCCAGGTGAACCTGAGCATCATCAATGTGCAGGGTCAGGTGGTTCAGACGGTGCTGAATCAGCACTTCGATGCGGGCACATTCGATGTGACGCTGCATTCGGAGAGCCTTGCGAGCGGCACGTATTACTACCAGATGACGGCGGGCGACGTAACGCTTACACGCCAGATGGTTGTGATCAAGTAATCATATTTTTCCGGTGAGTAAGATATTCTGATGGATCATGCCGTTCGTATCGCCACATTGATTGGAGGAATGTCTCGGCCGCTTGTTTAAATTGTCATTCGATTCATTGAGGACACAAAATATCGGTATTCTGAGCCGCACTGGTCCATTCGTACTTATTTTCCTGAACGAGCATCAAATCGCGAGTGTTTAAATGAGCTGTATTTCTCAGCGATGTTTTAGAGGGACCTCCATTCTTGCGAAGAGAAAACCAATTATATGAATATCTCGAAAAGGACGATGACCAGAATGTTTTGCACCGTGATGGTACTCTGCATTCACGCACCAAGTTATGCCCAGAACTTTGTGCGAGTCAACCAGTACTCTGTGACCTCGTTCCAGGCTTCATGGACTGACATCTCAGCGACCGGCGACACATTCCGCTATAACAAAGTGGATCAAGGGTGGGGTACTATCGTGATGCCGTTCGATTTTCCATACGATGGCACGGTGGTTCCTACTGGGACAAAGATCAATATTGGTGCGAGCGGCGCCATTGCTCTTTCCCCGGATACAACCCCGAGCGGCCCATCCCTCGATAGTGCGGCCTATCCAGGTTTCGTTTGTGTGTTCAGTGGTGGAGTCGTTGAGGGAACCGGACATGCCTCACCTGCCGATTCCGATTACTACGAAATGGATGGCATCGCGCCCAACCGGGTGCTGACGGTTGAATATCATTTCATGCACATGCCCGGTACCGGCTCGGGCTCCGGCGGACCAGGGGCGAATATGGTCCAAGTCAAATTCTATGAAACGACCGGCATCATAGAATTTATCTATCAATCACATAACAATGCATTCGAAAGCGGCAATAGCATTCTTTGCGGTATCGGGCTTAACGGCTTCAGCACGCCGAGCTTCGTGGCTAATGTCTATGAGACAAATATGACCGCTACGCCCGCATCCGACCTTCGCTGGACTCCAAGCTCGGCTGGCGTGGTGCGATCTGCTGCTCCTTCCGGCTGCGCTATCGGGAACTGCTATCCGAATCCTGCGCAGGGCTCGGTGTTGATTCCTATCACGCTGGCGGAAGAGGGAAATCCGCGGATCGAAGTGCGCGCTGCTTCCGGAGCGTTGGTTGCTTTCGCGATGCCAGGGGTAATGACGGCCGGGAACCACAGTGTTCCATTAGAAGTCCAAAACCTTACGTCCGGCGTATATTTTTGTACCTTGATTTGCGGCGGCGCGCAGGCTACGAATCAACTGACTATTGTGCGATAGTTTCCTTCTGCGTAACTCCACCTCGATCCGCAAGCGGTAGTTCAGGATCACAGGTTGGAATGAATCAGATCAATTCGACGATACGATACTATGAATAAGCTGAAGATATTTTTTCAATTCGCGACTGGCCTTTTTTTTGCCGCAGTTTCTTTTTCCAATGCCAGCTCGCAAACGCTATCGCGTGTGGACCATTATGCAGCAATTCCATTCATGGGCACCTGGACCGACATAGCCGCGACAGGGGACACCTTCCATTATAACAGCGTGGACCAGGGATGGGGCACCATCGTAATGCCGTTTGATTTCCCCTACGATAGCACGACCGTCAAAGCTGGTACGAAGATCAATGTTGGTGCTGCCGGAGCCATTTCGCTTTCGTCCGACACGGTCCCGGTCATCTCGGTGCTCGATAGCGCAGGCTATCCGGGCTACGTTTGTGTTTTCAGCGGCACGGTGTTCGAAGGAACGGGGCATGCAACTCCCGCCGATTCCGATTACTATGAAGTGGATGGTATCGCTCCCAACCGCGTGCTGACGGTGGAATATCATTTCATGCACATGCCAGGCAGCGGCTCCGGAACTGGCGGGGGCGGTAAAGGCGGCGGGGGTGGTGGAAGCGGCGGAAACGCGAATATGGTGCAGGTGAAATTCTACGAAACAACCGGCGTGATAGAATTCATTTATCAGGCACATAACAGCGCGTTCGAAAGCGGGCCTGGAATTCTGTGCGATATCGGACTCAATGGTTTCAGCTCGCCGAAATTCCTGGCGAATACCTATGCCACCAATATGATCGCCACGCCACCCACCGATCTGCGATGGATGCCTGGAACTATAATTTCCGATTCGATCGCGATAGCGAAACCGTTCGCACCCTTCACCTGCATGCTTTCCCGAGATACCGCGACGATCATCGTAAAGAACACGGGTGCTGCCGCAGCATCTTATCAGGCAGCCATATCCGGTGGGAGCACGAGTGATTTTACCATTTTTTCTCCTAATCCATCACCCTCGGTGCCAGCCGGCGGTACTACGAACTTCCAGATCGCCTTCAATCCTTCGACAAACAGTCAGGAGAATGCAAACTTTCTTATCGCCAGTGCACAAGGCGGTTCGATCGCGTTCAACGCCATGGGCGGCGCGGCCGAGATCGAGGGGTTCGGAACGGCAGATACTACTCCGGTGGGCCGGATCGATACGTTTAAGGTCGTGCTACAGAACTCGGGTTCCTGCGACTGGACTCCAGGGACACCATCCTTAGGCGTTCCATTCTGGTTTGTGAGCGGCGCTAACAGTGTGGTTCCCTCAGGCGAGACCGATACGCTCACCTTTGCTTTTGCTCCGCCCGCCGACAGCAGTTATTCGACGCAGGTAACGTTCCCAAATGCCATCGGGGTATCGATCCCCGCACCGTTCGTTGAGCTTTCTGGCGTGGCGGCTCCCGCTGCAGGCGTGCAGATGGTTTCAGCGGCCAGTGGGTATCGCCTCGATCAGAACTACCCGAATCCGTTTTCGGGTACGAGCCACTGCGAACTTACTCTGCCGGTCGGTGGAGCGGTTACGCTACGCGTGATCGATCTGCAAGGTCAGGTAGTCGAAACGCTGCTCGACCGGCATTTCGACGCCGGTTCTTTCGATGTAACGCTCGATGCTGCCGGTCTCGCAAGTGGAACCTATTTTTATCAGATCACGGCCGGCGGGAATACGCTCACGCGGCAAATGGTCATTGCACGGTAGCGCCAATGGTATTGGCCCTGGGTAGGAATCGAAACATGGTGGTTGTCCGGAACGGGTTAATGCCATTAACCCCTACGACCGTTATCACATGGTAGGGGCCAATGGCATTGGACCGTTTGTTGGAAAACGAAACATTTCGGTTACCCGGAACGGGTTAATGCCATTAACCCCTACGACCGTCATCACATGCGTAGTGGCCAATGGTATTGGCCCTTTTGTTGGAAAACGAAACATTTTGGTTCCCCGGAACGGGTTAATGCCATTAACCCCTACGACCGTCATCACATGGTTGGGGCCAATGGCATTGGCCCTGGGTGGAATCGAAACATTGCTGTTACCCGGAACGGGTTAATGCCATTAGCCCCTACGCAAATTAATGGGTGTTGTGGAACCATTGACAAACATCATCCGTGATTTTAGAATTTCGACATTCTCTCGGTCTTGTAGCCAACGTGCAGGGTTGTTCAAAATGTATTCCCTGATCTTATTCAATTCCATCTCATTCTTGATAATATGCTCATAGTACCCTCGCTGCCACGGCGATTCTGGAAATAATCCAGAAACGCGTAGCAACTTCGTTACACTGCTTTTGAATCCTGTTATGAGCGAGGACAAGCTTCGTGTTTCCAGCCCGTGATCATGTGCGCGCCCAGCATTGGGGCGTTCCGACGTTTGGATAATGCGAACAATGCAATGAAGATGATTTGGCATTACGATGAAAGCGTCGAGCTCGATCTCACTGCGGAGCAGTTCGGAGCGCCGCCATTCTGCATCGACAAGAGTGCCAATGGGCGTCAGGAATGATTTGCCGCCTTTGATTCTTGAAAGGATCTCCGCTCGCCCCTTCGTGCAGATGGTCACGAAATAATATCCAGCCTGGGAATAATCGTATCCCTTGATGCGAGGATTTCGGCGTTGCGGAAGAAAATCTGACATACAGGGTGCAAAGATAATACATTTTAGTAGGGGCCAATGGCATTGGCCTCATAATGAGGGGGGGCGCACATTGTGGTGCATTCACCCATGGTTGGAAAACGGAACATTGTGGTTTTTCCGGAACGGGTTAATGCCATTAACCCCTACGACCGTCATCACACGGTAGGGTCACTGGCATTGGCCCGTTTGTTGGAAAACGAAACATTTCGGTCACCCGGAACGGGTTAATGCCATTAACCCCTACAACCGTCATCACGTGGGTAGGGGCCACTGGCATTGGCCCGTTTGTTGGAAAACGAAGCATTGTGGTTGTCCGGAACGGGTTAATGCCATTAACCCCTACGACCGTTATCACATGGTAGGGGCCAATGGCAATGGCCCGTTTGTTGGAACGAAAAATTTCGGTCATCCGGAACGGGTTAATGCCATTAACCCCTACGACCGTCATCACATTGTAGGGGCCAATGGCATTGGCCCGTTTGTTGGAATCGAAACATTTTGGTTTCCCGGAACGGGTTAATGCCATTAACCCCTACGATTTCAATCGTGGATATTGGGTTTCCCACACCCTTTCTAAAAGAATTTAAAGAAATTGGTGAACTCCTTGTAACTTTTGGCGTTTCCCTTGTGTCCTATCGCTTGAATGGAAGATATCGGCTATTTATGCGGCATCTACCTTCTTTTTTTGAGATGCTTGCATGAAGAAAAGTAAAATGTCCCGCATTTAACGGAATTCATGCGAACCTCTCAAAATTGTTGTATATTTGTAAAAAGAAATAGAAAATGAGCCGGAACGCTTTGCGTTTTGGTGCGTTTTCAAACGTTCAGAATTATTCTTTTGAGGTCTTTTTTGCGGAAAACAAACAACCAGAATACACCCATGAAAACTTGGAAAAGCTTCCTTCAGGCAAGCGTTGGCTTGCTACTTCTCAGCATGATCGCTTTCAGCGTGCTTGCGCCTAATGCTTACGCGCAGACAGGCCGTGTGAATTTATACAAAGTAACCGCGTCCAATCTCGGGTGGACCAGCATCGTAGGTCAATCCGGGACCGTGGAGTTCGGTACCACGCCCACCGGTTATGGCTGGAGAGGCATTGTGTATACCTTCTCGATGCCGTTCGCGTTCAATTATGACGCCACCACGGTAGCTGCCGGTACGACGGTCTATGCTAACGGCGCCAGAATCGGCTTCGGGACAAGTGCAGGTGCATACCAGACCTACGGTGGGCTGGAGAGTTCTTCGGATCCTGGAGTCCTTTATCCGTTCGGCGAGTACTATTTTTCCATGGGCGGCGCCGGTTTCGATGGCAACTATAACTGGGGTACCGCGGGCTACGGATGCTATTATCAGGTGAGCGGGACATCACCGAACCAGGTTCTTACGATCGAGATGGAGGGATGTCACAGCCCTGGCGCCGGCATTTTTGATGGATACAATGCGTGTGGCATTCAAGTCAAGATCTATCAAGCGACGAATGTCATCCAATTTATTTATCAGAGCCATAGCTACACCGTGAACCCGGATGATTATGTAAGTGGCGGCGGAGTCGGATTGAATGGCTTCACATCTCCATCTTTCCAATATCTTGCTTATTCGCTTGGCCTTACTGCCACTCCTTCTACTGACTTAACCTTTACGCCACCGGCACCTCCGCAGGAGCTTTCGCTGACGCCGAATCCGAAGACGCTCAATTTCGGGACGACTAACCCGCAGAACCCGATCACAATGTCGTGCACGGCCAAGAATGTATGCCCATCGGGCACGACGCTGACGATAAATAGCGCGACGCTTGTTGGCTCGTCGGAGTTTTCACAAACCGGTGTTATTCCACCGGCGGGCACCAAACTCGCGGCTGGCCAGTCCGTTCAATATTTCTTTACATTCCTTCCGTTCACGAATGGCACAGCCACTGCGCAGTTTACGGTTTCTACAAATGGTGTGGATTCGGGCACGCAGACGATGAACCTAACCGCTATCGGCGCTGTGCCGGCGGTTTCGTATAGTTCAAAGTCCATGTTCCTTGGCGTAAATACGGAAGTGACGGATACCTCGAACGTTCAGTATTTGTATATCAATTCGGTCGGTGGTGGGCCGTTAGTTGTCAACAGCATTAACTTCGTTGGCATCGACGGCGGGAAGGCGTATTTTATCACGCACTATCCACAATCAACTATTCCAGTAGGCGGGGTCGATTCGATCGGTGTTCGATTCGATCCGGATATTGAAGGCCAGCCGGATGCGCACATGGTCATCAACACCACAGCTGTCAACAATCCTTCGGATACCGTCACGATGGATGGACATGGTATTCTCATGCATTTAGCGATCGACAGCGCGAAATCCTATCCGCTTCCGACGACGGTTAATTTCGATTCAGTAAAGTTAGGCGTGGACTCCTGCCTGACGATCCAGCTATGGAATCCTGGTTCGGACACGTTAGCGATCGAGCAAAATTATTTCGAGAGCGGAGATCCGGATTATACGCTTAACGGACTATCGGGTCCGGATACGCTGATCCCCCCCGGCGGCACGCAGAACATCCAGGTGTGCTTCCAGCCGATCCAGCAAGGTACGCGCGTTGCGACGATCCGTATTCGCACGAACATTCCTCACACCTTAACCGTACCACAGGCGGACACGAGTACATTCAGGGTTAACATTGTAGGTATTGGCGTGCCGACCGGCAAACTTGCTATTAGCGGTCCGGCAACCAATGGCACTGTGCCAGTCGGTGGTCCTGCCGGTTGCGTGATCGATACCTTCTGGAATACCGGCGATGCTGCTCTCACGATCAACTCTGTGACGATCACCGGCGCGAATGCCTCGGACTTCAGCCCGACATTTACCCCTTCGTTACCCATTACGATCGCTGGCAATCAGAAGGTGCTGTTTAAGATGTGTGCCGATCCAAGTGACACGGGTGCAGAATCCGCTCTGCTGACAGCTACTGGTACCAGCAATGAGACCCCGACGATCGCTACGCTCGGCCTTGCGGTCTATGGCGTTTCGACCAATGATTCTGCGGTCATTACGCAGGAGTTCCATTCGACAAGCTGCGGTCCGGATACCGAGATCGTGACGGTTATGAACAAGGGCAATCAATTGGAGTCCTTCCTGGGTTCGGTAACAGGTACGAACGGTGCTGATTTCGTCTTATCGCCAACGACATCTCAGAACGTAGCGCCCGGAGGCACAGCGACGTTTACGATCGTCTTTACTCCGACGCTGACGACGATGGAAACGGCTTCTTTGCTGATCAGCACGTCGGATAAGCAAATTCCGCTGATCCCGCTTTCGGCAACAGGTGGAGCAGCAGTGATCGTAGGTTCGGGAACCGCACCGACCACCCAGGTTGGTACGACGTCCGCACCGTTTGCTGTAACCATTACAAATAATGGTACCTGCCCGTGGACACCCGGAACTGGCGCGAAATCATCCGATGCAGCCTTCACCTATGTGAGCGGTGGGACCACGGCAATAGCTCCAGGCGGCACAGCAGTGGATTCATTCACCTACAGTCCGACGGAGTCCGGTACAAACAATGCGACTGTCAGCTTCCCGAACCAGGTGGGCAAGGCATCGTCGATCAACGTGACGATCAATGGCACGGCGAGCTCCGAAGGCGTGAATCCAATAACGGCATCGAACGGGTATAGCTTGGATCAGAATTACCCGAATCCATTCAACGGCTCGAGCGATGTAGAGATCACTCTGCCGGTTGGTGGTCAGGTGAACCTGAGCATCATCAATGTGCAGGGTCAGGTGGTTCAGACGGTGCTGAATCAGCACTTCGATGCAGGCACATTCGATGTGACGCTGCATTCGGAGAGCCTTGCGAGCGGCACGTATTACTACCAGATGACGGCGGGCGGCGTAACGCTTACGCGCCAAATGGTCGTGATCAAGTAAGAGTTCTTTACAGGGACGAGTAAAGTCCTTATAGTAAAATAGCTCAGCCGAATTTTTGCAAAAGGGCTTCTCATCAGAGAAGCCCTTTTGCTGTTATGACTATTTGTTGTGCATTCGCTTCTTGTGGGAGTCCCAATCTCAGGATAGGTCACTTAATTCGACATGAAATGGTTTTTTCAGTGAATCCTAAATTTCTTTAAGACATGGGCTTTTTTGTGGCAAGCTTGTTGTTAAGAAAATTATTAGAGGTGCTTCTGTGCGCCAGCGTATGTACGCCATGGTGTAATGCTCCATGGGTTTCATAGAAAATAATTATACCGCTCCTTGATGGAGTAAGAGTGAGTACAAGCGGCGGCACAGGAAGCATGAGAGGACACACGAACATGAGCAATCAAGAGATGAATATGGACGCGAGCGAGGCGAAATCCAATACGCCGGCACGCGATTACCGAGACGACCTTCGAAACCTGCTGGATCAGACGAGTGAGAAGACCGGTGTTTCGCGATACAGGATATGCAAGCAGATGGGTATCGATAGCGGGACGCTATCGAACGTGCTTGCTAAACGCCGGCATTTCTCATTGGATAAGCTTATTCAGATCCTCGCCATCCTGGGCTACAGGATTTCGTTTACGCCGGTTAAGGACCGCTAAGCTGACGGGCGGTCTCTGGCCAGGGACGGATGTTCCCTCAGATGGGCATGAAATAAAAGACCCCGGTTCTCTCTTGCGAGAGTAACTCCGGGGCCTGGTCCGTCAATATGTGGGAGAGAAAAATCTTCTAAGATATTGGCGGTATACGGCTTTGATCACCAAATATCCTTACCAAATCTTCACTGCAAAGTTACGAAGTTTGCTATATTGAATCCAATAGGCAAAAGGACTTTTTTCTTGTAAGTTGTATGTTCTTAATATGTAAGACGAACACCTACATGTCACTTGGAACAGTGCATTAAGTTGGCATTCCATCCAACAGTTTATGGTGGATCGCATACTGCATCATTTCAGCATTGTTATGAAGTCCCATCTTTTCAATGATTCGCGACCTATTGGTTGAGATGGTTTTTACGGATAAGGAAAGTTGTTCACCAATTTCCTTGATGCTCTTCCCTGCTGCGATAAGCCGGAACACCTGAAACTCTCGGTTTGAGAGCGCTTCATGCGGAAGCATTTGGCCATCTGCCACCATACCGAATACCAATTTCTCCGCCAGAGTCATACTCATGTACTTACCTCCCATGGCCACTTTTCGAATGGCCTGGATCAGTTCTTCCGACGCGCTCTCCTTGGTTACGTAGCCGGACGCGCCCGCCTTCAACATTCGGAGCGCATATTGCTCCTCAGGGTGGAAGCTAAGTATCAGAACCGGCAATGGCGGAAAATCGCGCTTAATTTCGATAAGAACATCGAGACCCGAGCGGCCCTGCATCGAAATATCAAGCAAAAGAAGATCGAGCTTTCGCGGTTCTTGCGCTGGATCGGTCAAAAGTTCACGCACTTTTGCGATGGTCTCCGCAGCGTTACACGCCTCTGCTACCACGAGGATATCGGTGGTCTGCTGCACAATTTGCTTCAGGCCCTCACGAACAATGGCATGGTCGTCGGCGATAAGAATACGTATCATTTGTCAGAAGCAGGACCGTTCATAATTCTTAACAGGAAATCGTCAACTTATAATTGGTCAAAAACCCTCGCGCTCTTCATCGAGCGGGAACTCACGCCCGGAAGATGATGGGTGAAATACGTCTGAAAAAAATGGGCAAGCTGCTTACTATCCGCCTCGGAAATGGAAGAGGCTTCCGAATAGCCCTCCTCGATGGAGCGGAGCAGGCTTAGCGACCGGCTCGATAAGGATTGCGATAAGCTCAGGTCCACTTCAAAACCCATCTGTCTGGCGAACTGCAGATAAAAACGGAACTGTATCGCTCGCGCAGACCGATCCTCCCATTGCGCGATCGAACTCAGCGTAACGGCAAGGAGCTCGAACAGATCGCTGTTGGCTTCTTCATCGTGCATCGACCGCAGGATCAACTCGACAATGCTTGTGGCAGTCTCGATGCGCTCGAGGCTTCGAAGAATACCGTGGTTCGCTTCGATCGTCTCAGCTTTGGAAAGCAGGCAGAGCTCGTCCGGCTTATTGTGCTTGTAAAGCACAGCGCGTGAATAGGTGAACATTTCGAGAGCGCCTCCGAACTTGCTCTTTTGATCTCGCGCGCCCTTGGCGATAACCTCGATCTTGCCGAAATCGCGCGTGTAAAGCGTGGCAAGCTTTGAAGTATCCCCCTGCTTGCGGCCCCGAAGAACGATAGCATCCGTGGTGACGATCATCAAGGATAAATAACCATTCTGGACGTATCTTTAATTCAGACGTACTAATTTTCTTTATTGCATCAGAAAGGTATGTCGTTTCTGAGCCGTTTTCGCCCATTGTTCGTGCCCAAATATTTTTTTTTGCATTAGGAATTCATAAACTGTAGAGTTTTTGAGTCAGTTTTCGGGAATTTCCACTGAGTTCCGCAAAGTCGAGAAATTCGTGTAACGTAGATTTTTTCTCGATTTCGCACCATTCTGACTTTTTGGTTGTACTTTTGTAAAGATTGCCGACGCATTCGTGCCCGCCGTTAGAGTTGACGGACCCTATACGCCTGACAAACCGTCTTAGTCAAAGTAAATTGTTCACAAGTCTTTTATTGCCATGATACAGAATACACAAATCGTACGCAGCCAAGTCGGGATCATTTCCGCACTTTTATTTGCCTGTTCGATAGGCGCCGGAGGGGTAAGGGCGCAATCGAACTCAGAATACAAATTCCGACAGCAAGCCGCGGTAAATGGTGCAAGCTACGGTGGCGCGCCCGCCGTCACGTTGCCTATGCCGGGCCTTACCGCGAATGGCTACGGGCAATGGACGACTACCTCCTATTGGGACAGCTCATATACAATGGATCTAGGCGAAATGTATGAAGGCGCAATAACCTATTACCTCCTCGGAAATGGACTTTACAAACCCTCGACTTCGTGGGATAGTGCGGCACCTGCAAGTCACCCTGGATGCATCCCCGAAGGCATTGTCGATTCCATCCAATGGACATTTAACACTTCGTACCGCTCTGCCATTGAATTTCTTGCCACTCCCGAAGACGATGCAAATCTCGATGGATCGGAATTCTTTGTGTCCGTTCTTACAGATAGTGGCATTCAGCTATTATATCTAACACCAGCAAATATCAATATTACATTGGACAGCATCCCGAATAATTCGCTAAATCGGAAAATAATTCGAGTCCCTACGTTGGGCGGTGATCCGCTCATGCCTGGCATCTATTTCGGTACGAGTGTCGGGGATTCGATGCACGGCGTTCTCCCGCAGGCGCTTCTTCAGGATGAGTTTGCGATTGCTTCGGACGCTAACTACCTCTATTTTGTATGGGCCTCAAGCGAGAATCCTAAGGTGCCGGGAGATACTGAAATATGGGGCACAAGGTTCGATTATCGAGCCGATACTACCTCTGCGGGATATTATCTCGGCTCTGGTTACCGGCCAAACATCGGTTGTGTGAAGCGGCAAAACCGAACGGGTCCTTACGTTCCTCAATTCGATCTCGCATACATCAAAACAGATTCCGTTTCCGGGTGGCCGAGGCTCGTTTCAGTCACATACACGAACGGTGTACTCGATACGAACAATCTTGTACCTAAATTTTATACACCCACAGGAGGGAGCGGAACTGGGTTTGCGAACGTAACACACGTCCGTGCTCTTGTGAGTGACGTCGTTGGGCAAACAAATCCGATGCACGCCGTCTATGCCATTGTTCAAACAGGAGCTCCGGCGCCCGCAGGTCACAAGCATCTTGTGGAGTACCTATTTCAAACGCCAGATCCGTCCCCGGATACTGCCTATTATGTCGATGGTGGATTGATCTCCCACTCTTCTCCCGTTCCCATGCTTGGCTCCGGTCAAATCGCGCAAGTGTATGACCAGCCAATCACAGCGTTCGCTAATCCATATGACGCACAGAATTTTCTCACGGGGACGCCTTACGATCAATTTCATTGTCTCTATCAATTAGACATCATTACCACGCCGAATCCACCACCTCCTCCGCCCATGCACCGCTATCCGCTTCTCATTGCACGTGGTCACGACAATGGCTATCTTTCCACTACTGACACACGCCTCGTTTTGAATCAGGACTCTTCCGGGAATTTATTGCAAGATCCCGACAGCAACCGGTACGTCGCTGCTATCAATCAAATGGGAATCCACGTTCACTGGTTTGCAACCGATACCGGCGTGACCACCCACTATTACTCCCGCGATACCGGCAGAACCTTCGATGAGGAAATCGATGAAAACACGCTCGTCACCGACCGGTGCACCGTGAGCGACGGACGCTCCCATGGAGGAATGCTCGGTGCCCAACTCGATAACGGCTTACAAATGACGATCTATACCGATCCCAATTATGGCGCAAGCGATTCCGCGCCTGTGCCTGGCTCCAAAGCTTACGGACTGTATCAACCCTGGGATTCCACCACGCTGAATCCGTATGTTGGAACGTTGAATTTTGAAGGAGACAGCGTCCAACTTACCATCGGTGATTCTGAAGGTACAACGGCATGGCCGGCCACGCTCACCGTTATGCCATTCTTTTATTGTAACTTCTTGGGAAGCAATCAAGGCATTGGCGTCCATGGCGTTTTCGATTACTACGGACTGAACGCAACACACAACCACGACTTGTCCAAACGATTCATCATGACTCCATTCACGGATGGTACCGCCGATTTACTCGGTGCAGGAACGATCTATATTGGAAGCTGGGTGTATGAACCGGCGCTACTCGATACCGGTTTTGCCATTGATCCTACCGTGTTGCCTGGAACGTTGAACGTTCACGGTGGGGCAGATTTATTCATTGGGCCAAAAGGGAAGCTCGTTACCGACAAGGGAAATATTATCTGCAAGTACGAGCCGAATTTATATCCGATCAATGTTGCGACGGGTGATACCAATGCCAATATCACCGGACACATAACCATGCTCGGCCAGGCTGAATTCAGAAGCGGTGATCTCGTTGGCAGTATTCCGGCGGACACTTCTGTACACGGTGGGCCTTCGGCTGTTATTATGTCCGTCGATACGGGTTTCCGTTCATTCTTTTCGGGCGGCGATCCATTTCAAGTTCATGCTGTGGATTGTAGTTTTGCTAACTCAAATCCGCTTGCTACATCCATCATTCAGTTCGGGCACTATCTCGATAGTACCTCCTCGTTCTGGAATATCAAGTTGGATAGTTCCAGCTTTAGCGCGATCAATATTCACATGATCGACCCAGATACGTTCTGCAATTTCACCATCTCCAACAGCCTCTTCAGTGAAATGCACCGAAGGAGCATATTCTGCGAACGGGATTTCACTTCGGATGCCGAGCCTTTTTACGATTCAATCACGATCGCTAATAATAACTTTACATCTATCGCATCGGATTTCGTGGCGGATTCGGCAAATGGAACGTATGGCATTTATTTGAGGAATTTCAATGTAACCAGATCGGGCGATTTGCCGAAAACAATCACGGTCTCTGGAAACCACTTCACCGATACCGGAAATTGGGGAAGGCTGTATGTCATTCATTATGTGATCGGGACAGGATGGGACGCTGGCGAGCAGTTCACCAATTCCGCTGCCATTGCTTTTGAAAACACCACAGGCAATATTATTGCGGATACTATTGAAGACCCAATTTATTATAATGGGATTGAGCTTTTTGGATTATTAGAACCACTCAAGATTGTGGTTGCACATACCCGGACTTTTCTTTGCAGCGATTATTTAGCACATCTTCATCCACCGAACTGGTTTTTAACGATGGACAGTGGCGATGTAACTTTTAATAGTGCGGCTGCCCTTAATGTGTCCTATTACGATGGATACGTAAAACTTACGACCATTACTGATTGTCCAAAGCCTTTTGTCGCTTTCGGCGATGGGAATCCAAAGCTTTACTTCGATACGCTCGACAGCCGCAGTTTATCGGACTCCCTCTATAACGAGCAAAGTTTCGCCGCAATATCCGTGATTGCAAACACCTCTAATATCGTCGATCTTTCCGGAATACACGGTGGGGGAAACGATGGCGCCGGCTACAATAACATTCGCGGTTACCGAAGTGGCCCACTCCTTGAGATGACTTCACCCGGCTCGCTTATCAATCTCGGCAACTCGCTCGATACAGGCGGCATTCCGTTTAGTAATTATGGTGAAAATAATATTCTATTAGATTCTGTTAGATTAGATTCAAACAAATCTTACTTAATCGGTGCAGTCCGTTCCTCCACGTATCCTACCTTAAGCATTGCACTTGGCAATATCGACCATCAATTTTGGGGTACTGGTGTCAATCCCGCAATTGGCACTGGAACCTGCGCGGTGAATTGTATGTGGAATGCGATTGACACTGCCGAACTTACGGCCGAGAATATTACGTACGACATTCCTGACTCGACCCGTGATTCCCTCATTTCTCCTCCGTACGAGCTGACATGCGGAGAATCTCGTGCTGAGGCGCATAAGAAGGGGGAAGAGCCACAAAGTCTGGAGAAACCCGATACCACGTCACGCTGTCAAATACTTTTTAACAAAGTATTAATATACGATCAAAACGATGATTTTCAAATGGAATATGACACCGCGAAATACTTGACCGAGAATTTCCCCTGCTGCTCATGGACACCCGGAGCGTTTACATATATGAGTGATGCAGTATCTCATTTAGCAGGCAATAACAATGATTGTAACCTATACAACCAATATATGCAATGGCTCGAATCGGTATTATATCTCTGTCCTTCCGAAGAGTACTTTTGCGCATGTATTCAGGAAATGGGAATTACCTATTGCCCTGACAATGATGGTCCTCTGGGTGATTCATCATCGGACACAAAGCTAGCGATCCTGAAATGGATAATTCAGAACGATACAACTTGCGCGATACAAGGCCAGCTACAGCAACAGTATAACACGCTCCTATATGAGTTGATACAAATGTGGCAAGAAGACAGTACACAGGGTATTCATTACCCTCTCGATACCACGCTTCCCACGCTCGCATCGCTTGGTTTGGATACGCTATTTGCCAAGCATTTTTTGTATGCCGGGGTAGCATCTCCCACGATCAGTTCGGCCATTCTTTCGAATGTATCGGCATCGCCCAATCCGGTAACTTCGGGAACGGTAATTTATTTCACGATGGGCAAAGAGGCTTATGTGAAGATAAATTTATACGATGTTTTAGGGCATGAGGTGTCGTTTTCTGGTTTCGAAAGCCTGTTCCAGCCCGGGAATTATGATATTCCCATTTCCTTGGAGCATCTACCGTCTGGTACATACTTCGCGCGCCTTACTACCGCGTATGGTGAAGCTGCAATGGTGAAGCTCGTAAAAGAATGATATTACTTCTATTTTTCCTCCTGTTTTCTCCTGCTTCTCAAGAAGGAGGGTTCCGGGGGGTGGTCGGCAACATCGATCATCAATTCTGGGGTGCTGGCATCAATCCCGCGAATGGGTCCGGGACTTGCGCCACGATCTGCAAGTGGAGTTCTATCGACACTGCTGAGCTTAACACCCAATTCATCACGTATGACGTTCCCGATTCGACACGAACTTCCCTCATTTCTCCTCCGTTCGAGCTGACGTGCGGAGAATCTCGTGCTGGGGCGCATAAGAAGGGGGAAGAGCCACAAAGTCTGGAGCAACCCGATACCACGTCACGGTGTCAAATACTTTTTAATAAAATATTGATTTATGCTTCGAACGCAGATTGGCAATTGGTATATGATACCGCCAAATACCTCATCGAGAATTTCCCCTGTTGCTCTTGGACCCCCGGTGCGTTTAATTACATGAGCGATGCAGTAGCTCATTTAGCCGGTAATAATAATGACTGTAACTTATTCAACCAATACATGCAATGGCTCGAGTCAGTATTGTATCTTTGTTCATCCGAAGAGTACTTTTGCGCTTGCATTCAGGAAATGGGAATTACTTATTGCCCGGACATGAGCCCGATTCAAGGCGACTCAACTACAAACACTGTATTGGCGATTCTACAGTGGGTAATTAATAACGATACGCCATGCGCCATACAAGGCCAGCTTCAGCAAAGATTCAATCAAGGACGAGACGCGGAGATACAGCAATGGCAAGAAGACAGTACACAGGGTATTCATTACCCTCTCGATACCACGCTTCCCACGCTCGCATCGCTTGGTTTGGATACGCTATTTGCCAAGCATTTTTTGTATGCCGGGGTAGCATCTCCCACGATCAGTTCGGCCATTCTTTCGAATATATCGGCATCGCCCAATCCGGTAACTTCGGGAACGGTAATTTATTTCACGATGGGCAAAGAGGCTTATGTGAAGATAAATTTATACGATGTTTTAGGGCATGAGGTGTCGTTTTCTGGTTTCGAAAGCCTGTTCCAGCCGGGGAATTACGATATTCCTATTTCATTGGAGCATCTACCGTCTGGTACATACTTCGCGCGCCTTACTACCGCGTATGGTGAAGCGGCAACCGTTAAATTGGTGAAGGAATAGTCAGCTTTTAGCTGCGATGAGCGTCATAAATTCGGCGCGAGTTTGGGGCTGTTTGAACGCACCCAGCATGGCGCTTGTGGTGGTAATAGAATTCTGCTTTTGCACTCCGCGCATCATCATGCACATGTGGCGCGCCTCGCATACAACGGCCACACCGATTGGATCCAAGTATTCTACGATGGTATTCGCAATTTCTCGCGTCATGCGTTCCTGCACTTGCAATCGGCGGGCAAATACTTCGACGATCCGAGGAAGCTTCGAAAGCCCAACTATTTTTCCGTTCGGAATATAGGCGATATGTGCGCGGCCATAAAAAGGAAGCAAATGATGTTCGCACATCGAAAAAAAGTCGATGTCTTTCACGACGACCATTTCATCGTACTGCTCTTCGAATATGGCACCGTTCAAGATCTTTTCAATATTGGCGTTGTATCCGCTGGTCAAGAATTCCCAGGACCGCGCCACGCGGTGTGGTGTGCGCCAGAGTCCTGCTCGGTCGGGGTGTTCGCCGATCTGTTCGAGAATAGTTCGAGTGGCGCTTCGAAGCTGAGGATTTGAATCCGGTTCGTCTTCCGCCGGGCCCAGCGTGCATGGAGAAGCGAGTAATGCATCCCGCTCTTGTGCCGGTATGTCATGGAGATCAATACTTCGTTCTGGAAGCGTGGTTACTGGAGACATGATTTGAGTTAAAAGTTAAGTATTAAAAATTAAGAATTAGGAGTTAAGAAATAAGATTTCCAGTGCCATTGGGAGTTTGCGCCCATTCAACTATTAATTATTATTAGCCACGATATTCGGCCCAGTTATTTTCGCTTTCGGCAACTCGAATATTGTACAGTTTGCCTTCTGAGATTTGTGGCAAGAGCAACGACCAAAACACCATCGCGAGATTCTCCGCCGTGGGAATGATACCATCGAGTTCCGGCACATCGAAATTGAGATGCTTGTGATCGACGCGAGAAAGGATGACCTCCTCGATAATATCGCTAAGTTTTTTCAGGTCGATAACATATCCTGTTTCGGGATCCGGATCGCCCGCGACCGTTACCTCGATCGTATAGTTATGGCCATGGCCATGCAGGTTGTTGCATTTATCGAACACGGCCTCATTCTGCTCATCCGTGAACCTGGGATTGAACAGCCGGTGCGCGGCAGAAAAATGTGCTTTGCGGGTAACATAGACCATGAAATCAATTACGAATTATAAATTAGGAATTACAAATTACGAAGGAGGAATCCATTAATCTCCGAGCAAGATCAATGTTTTTTCGTCACGCATCAGCGTGGGCTGATATGCTGGAGGGTTCGAGCCAGTCCATGTCCAGGTGGTGATGCACCGGTACGCACCGCTTGCGAGCGCGTTGGCATTTAGTTCGATGGTTTGGGTTCCAACGC
Organism: Ignavibacteriota bacterium; assembly: GCA_963736195.1. Lineage (GTDB taxonomy): Bacteria > Bacteroidota > Ignavibacteria > Palsa-1295 > Palsa-1295 > PALSA-1295. The sequence continues at coordinate 1,052,302 of CAVTNP010000004.1, read as the reverse complement.
CTACATCGCCGTCGAATGGCGTAAGCACTTTCACTCCGAGCGCATTGTACACATCGAGCGTGAGGTGCCCAGCAGTATGAACATTCACATTCATAGACGAGCGAGCCGAAAATGGATTGGGATTGTTCTGCGCCACATCGATAGGAGTAATTGCGATAGCAACACGATCATTCGTGTCGCATTGCTCGATCTGGATCAAGCCATCCGAGGTGGTAGCAAGAGTTGCATCGGCAAATCCGAACGAGGCGCTGACCAAATGGATCGCAGCCGTATTTGCGGTCGGCTGCAAGATCTCGAACGGAAGTTCCGCGATGATGGGAGTTCCAGATAGCGGTGTAGGGAACGTCGCTGTAATAGTCTTGTCGCCAATAGAATGTGACGTTACCGAGTACGCAGGAGTCGCATTTGTCTCAATACCTGATGTGATAGGCGCGACGGGAGCTTTCAGATCGAGTTGCATCGGATTGAAGGAAACACGGAAGGTAACCGAATCGATGGAAGCTGTGGTCACATCATTGAGCGTTCGCACCGGAACATTGACAATATCGCCCGGGCGCCCCGCGACCGTGTCGATAGCAAGCTCGACCGCAACGGATGTCCCGCGACCGTAACCATGCAGCGCAGTCACAAACCGATACTGCCAATGATCGGTACTGCTGCCGATCTGCACTTCTGCTGTATCAGGCCCGGCTGTGCGAGGCCTGAACCAAACACAGAACGTATCGACCGCACCATTGACGAGGGAAGAGAATTCATCCTTCGAAACACTGCTGAAAGATGGATAAAATGCCGAGTCTGTGCGCCCTAACCCGTCAACGTCAATATAGATACTGTCCTCGGGAGCGCAGGAGTAATTGGTAATGCGCATACATAGCTCCAGGCTATCCCCAATGTTGACGGTATCGAACTCGAGGATCGTGTCGAGCGAGACAATAGCAGGCGGTGCAGAAACCTCTCCGGTGATCGGAATGGTAACCGGCGTGCCGCTCGAAGAAGTGATCGTCAATGTGGCAGAGAAAGCACCAAGCGTTTGTGCCGGAATGATTAATACGACAGAATCTTGCGCGCCAGGAGCAAGCGTTGCCGGCGGACTATGTACGATCGTTGCCGAGCCTGCGGGAGTAAGAGTATCTGTGATGTTCTGCAGTGTAACCTTGCCCGTATTGCCGATCTTTATTGTTCCCGTGTCACTCGATCCGAGTGTAATGCATCCCAGGTCGATCGGTCCCGATGTAGAAAGCGCTCCCTCGACGCCTTTGCCGCGCAGCGTAAATATTTGATTCGTTCCTGCGCCGATCGTATCGAATTCGGTTGTTTCGGTCGCCTCGTTCGTATCCTGCGGACAGAATCGCAGCGTGATGGTGGAGATCTCGCCGGGAGCGAGCACAAACGGTGATGGCCCTGGGTAAGAGAATGGGGGCTGAAAATTAGACCCAGCCGCAAGTACCAGCGTATCGGTACCAACATTCTTTATTTGGACGGTCGTATCGGAGCAGCCACCGATCGCCACGGAACCGAAATCAATGACATTCAAAATCTGCAGAATGCCGAGCCCCGTGTGTGCGAGGAGCGTGATGGAGTCCGTGCTTGGCACATCGGTTCCCGCGAGCAAGGTGGCCTGGAAGCTTCCGGTATCGGTCGAACAAAAGCGAATATCGATCGGAAGGCTGTCGTTCGGCTTCAGCGTATCCGGAAAACTCGGCGAAATAGAAGTGAATCCAGATGCCGAAATGGGATCGCCCTCCAGGATGAGCGAATCGTTACCGGTATTCCCGACAAAGAAGATGGAATCCTTGCAGTTCCCTTCCCGAACATCTCCGAAGTCAATCACGCGAGGCGCAGAAAGAATTCCAATCTTTCCTTCGCCCATAAGGATCACGGTTATTGGACTTTGCGGTGCATCACCCTGGACAGAATCATATCCAATGGTCAGGATGGTATCAGAGGGGCAGAACCGGAGATGCAAACGTGCGCTATCGCCGGCGGAAACGATAAGCGGAAGTGTATCGAGCACTTTGAATTGAGGGCCGCCCACGTCTTCCGCGGAGATCGTCAGCGGATCTTTCCCTGGATTGGAAACGACCACGAAGGAATCTTTGCAATTGTCGATATGAATTCGGCCAAAATCCAGCACCATCGGTCGAATGATCATCTGAGGCTGCACGCCGCATCCCAAAAGCGTATCGATAACCGGACCCGCAGACGTAAACACACGGAGTCTTGCGTTCATGGGGCAGATCAATGAATCCGGACAGAATTTCAGAGTAATGGCAATGGAATCTCCGGGCGGCACCAATTGAGGGGTAATGGAGACGATCTTGAACTGCGAAGGATCATTTCCAACGAGCGTAGCGGAGTCCACGCTCAGAGCGGATTTGCCCGTCGAGTATATTTCGATCGTGGTATCGTCAGAACATCTCCCGACAAGTACATTACCAAATTCGATCGTCGTAGGAGAAACGGAATCTTGCGGAGGGCCGGTTACTTTTGCAATGATGCCACTGGTGTGCGACATCACGTAACCGGGCACATCGACATGAGGATCGGAAAGCGGCTGCGCCAGCTGCACGGCGACCGCATAAATTTCCGAATCTGCTGGATTAGGCGGAACTACATTTCCATAGATCCACCCGGCGGAATGGCTGCCATTATCGGGAATGAAAGTTGCCGACCCCGATTGCCAGATTCCTGTACTTGGCCACCTCCAATAGATGAGAATTTGAAGCGGAATTTTCGGCATGGTGTCCCAATATTCCGCATGGGCGTGAACGTAAAAAGAGTCTGCGGTGAACGATATACGCTCGATGGATGGGCCCGCAAATCCATTCTGTGGCAAGAAGTATTTATTGCTGGAATCGCTTGCGTATTTCGAAGCGAATCCATCGATGCGTATGCGTCCTATGCCACCGTTACCTCCATTAGAATTGGCGTCCGAGCTGGTCCCGCCTTGACCGCCGGATACTTTAAAAACGGATGTTCGGTCGATGGTGAGCGAGTCGCGTGCGTCAAGGGCAATGGCTCCGCCTGAACCGCCGCCGCCGCCTGCCGCCGATTCGAGCGGAACGGCATTAGAACCGTTTCCGCCTTGAGCAGAAATCGTGCTATTCAGAACTTCCAGCTTGGCAAAACTCGTCAGTTCGATCGCGCCGCCACCGCCGCCGCCACAACCGCCTTTGGAATTGCCAAGGAAACTGATATACGTTTGGTTGCCCGCACCGCCGCCGGAGCCGCCGAAAAGTGGAATGAGCATCAGATTCCCAACCGCAAGCCCGCCGTTATTGCCGGTGCCTTGGCCATTCGCTCCGGCAGATTCATTCCCTCCGCCGCCGCCGCCATAATTTGTCAAGTAACTCGAGGTGCTGCCGCCTGCCGAAGCACCGCCAAATCCTGCTGATGGGCTGGAACTATTACCGCCATTCTGACCACTTGTGCCGAAGGGATGTCCGGTTCCACCGCCGCCGCCATCGTCACCGCCGCCGGAAGTATGCTGCTCGCCCAAACCGCCGGTGGCACTATCGAGGCTCATGCCGCCAAACCAAGCACTACTCCCATTTGTCGATCCTGTTCCAGCGCCGCCAGGTCCGTTCGCATTATCATTGTCGCCTCCTCCTCCTGTGAAACCAGCGCCACCCGCGCCTGGGTATCCACTACCGCCGCCGCCGCCGCCAGGACCACCTGAGCCGCCGGATGTCCCAGTCGTGCCGGAAGATCCATCGGCGCTTAAGGTTGCATTGGAAAGCTGAATGTGCCCTTTAGAAAGAATTCTGAGCGGTAGATAGCCCTGATTGCCGGGGGTGTTCGGATCGGGATCCGTGAGCGGGCAAGTGAAAGTTCCATTCGAAAGAATGAGTGAATCGATCACCAGCGTATTTCTCGCTGTTCTTCCATTCGTCAAAAGCGTACCACCGCCATTTTGAATAATAGCCGGTGCTGGAGTCACTATGTGGAAACTATTGGGGGCACTGGTTACACCGTTCACGGTAACCACAAAATAAATTTCCGTATCGATCGGTCCGGCGTACGGCTTGAGCATGAACATTTGCTGAATCTGCCGGCCATTCCAACTCACGATCGAGGGGCCAAGCTGCACGAGCGATGTATCGCTGGCGCGAACCAGGCTTACAAGCCCGTTCGTCGAATAGATCGTATCATGGCCGAAATTATTCTGCTCACCTGCTGGCCCGATGATCTCCACAGCCACGCACATGCCCGGCGCGCCGGCATCCGGAGTGATATAGCTGATGACGGGCGGTATTGCGTTGCCCAATTTCAGCACCCACATATCTTCGCCGCCATGATTACCGGAAACATCGCTGTCGTTGGAGCCGGTATAGCCAGCCACGGCATACTCGCCACCGGGAATTTGAATAATGGAGTTAGCTTGCTCGTATGAAGTTCCGCCGAGACATTTTTGCCATTGAATTGCGCCGGTGTCGTTCAACTTGACCACCCATTCATCCCCTCCTCCATGATCTCCGGTGACCTCATAAGTCTTGGAATAGGTGAGACCAGCTACAGCAAAGCCACCATCGGAAGTTTGGATAATGGAATTAGCAATGTCCCCGTCGACCCCTCCGAGGCATTTTTGCCATTGGAGGTTTCCTCCGACGTCAAGCTTTGCCACCCAAAAATCATAAGTCCCGTGATTACCAGATACTTCATCATCATTGGAAGCAGTGTAACTTGCAACGGCAAATCCTCCGTCTGTCGTTTGGACGATAGAGTTGCCCCAATCATCAGCAGTTCCCCCGAGACATGCTTGCCATTCAATGCCGCCTGTACTATAGAGCTTCACCACCCAGACATCTTCGCTGCCATGATTTCCATGCACGTCGCTATCATTGGAGTTGGTCGATCCTGTTGCAACGTACCCACCGTCTGAACTTTGGATAATAGAAGCTCCATTATCATATCCAGTTCCACCAAGCGAGTGTTGCCACTGAATGCCGCCGGTGTCGTTAAGCTTTACAACCCAACAATCGCCGTCTCCGTGGTATCCAACCACCTCGCCATCACTTGACTCGGTGTAACCAGCCATTATGAAGCCACCATCGGAGGTTTGAACGATAGAATTAGCGACATCCTCCAAAGTTCCACCAAGGCATTTTTGCCATTGGATACCACCCGTATCGTTGAGTCTTACAACCCAGGCATCGCCTCCGCCATGATTTCCTGAGGCATCGCCGTCATTGGAAAATGTTTTGCCTGCGACTGCGTACCCTCCGTCGGAGGTTTGAATGATGGCGTTAAGAAAATCGGTTTCAGCACCACCAAGACATTTTTGCCATTGGATGGCGCCGTTTGAATCAATTTTGACTACCCAACCATCTTCGCCGCCATGATTGCCTGACACATTGCCATCATTGGGTGAGGTGGTGTATCCAGCTATTGCGAAACCTCCATCGGAAGTATGCACGATGGATTGAGCCTCATCGTCGGTGCTTCCCCCGAGGCATTTTTGCCATTCGATAATTGGAGCAGGCTGCGCCCACACCCGCCCGCACAAAAAGGCGAACACGAAAAGGAAACCGATGAGGCTGTGGCGACGCATAATGTGCCCAAGTAGAACAGGCGTAGCGCAAACTTTAGTTTGCGATTTGGGGTCTTATGGGATCGCAAACTTCGGGGTCGCAAACTGAAGTTTGCGCTACATTCGATCACAAACTGAAGTTTGCGCTACATTCGATCACAAACTGAAGTTTGCGCTACATTATGCTTTATCTCGTCGCAACCCCCATCGGAAACTTAGAAGATATATCGCTTCGGGCGTTACGAATTCTTCAGGAAGCAGACATCATTGCCTGCGAAGATACCCGCCACGCCCGCATTCTTTTCGAGCGTCATGGTATCCGCCCGAAGCGGCTCGTCAGCTATCATTCCCATAACGAGAGATCGCGCGCGGCAGAACTTGCGGAGGATCTTCGAGCCGGTGTTTCCATTGCCGTTGTGACGGATGCAGGTACACCGGGCATCTCGGATCCGGCATGGGCGATCGTTCGGGAGGCAATCGGGCTGGGAATCGAGGTGGTGCCGATACCTGGCGCGTGTGCAGCGATCGCCGCGCTTTCCGCCAGCGGAATGGATACTACGCGTTTTGCTTTTGAGGGCTTTCTCCCGCTTAAAAAAGGGCGGCGCGCCCGGATTGCCCGTATTGCAAGCGAAGACCGGACGGTCGTAATCTATGAATCGCCCTTTCGGATCAAGCGGTTGCTCGAAGAGCTGCTCGCGGCCTGTGGGCCAAATAGAAGGCTCGCACTGGCACGGGAGATCACCAAGATCCACGAAGAATTCGTTCGCGGCACGATTCCCGAAGTGGTCGCCACAGTGGAACAACACTTCCCGGAATCCGTGAAAGGGGAGTGCGTGGTTATTCTTGCATGCAATGATGGAAGCACTGAAGATGATTCTGATAAATCGGATGAAAGTTAAATATAATCGCTTTTTATGAATATGAAAATTACTCTTTACATCGTTCTATTACTTTCCACCCTTACCGCTTGTGCCCAAAAACCATCCAGTGGCGTGCCGGCAAATGGAAATCCCTCGAACTTCGATCTTTCATCGTATCCGAAGGCAAGCGATAAAGTCCAGAAATCTGATTCGGATTGGCGCGGTTCTCTTTCTGCGGCATCCTATGATGTGCTTCGGAATGCAGGTACAGAGCGGCCATTTACCGGTGCGCTTTTGAACGAACACGGGCATGGAATTTTTGTTTGCGCAGCCTGTGGCAACCCGTTGTTTAGCTCCGACACGAAATTCGAATCAGGCACGGGTTGGCCAAGTTTCTGGGCGCCGATCGAACCGGGGAGAGTCATCGAAAAAACCGATAATACCTTCGGAATGTCCCGAACGGAAGTTCTCTGCGCTCGATGTGGCAGCCATCTCGGCCATGTGTTCGACGATGGCCCGCAACCAACAGGCCTGCGTTATTGCATGAACTCCGTTGCGCTTGGATTCGATCGGAAATAGTACACCAATCTTATTTGAAGAACCGAAGCAATGCAGCACACAGCTACTTACGAAGCTGCATGAAGGCAAAACTCTTATGCGTGACCCCTCCTATGCGCTGAGGATGATTCCTCGTTTAGTTGCCGCTTTGGTGTTCCTCATAGGCGGCGGCATTGCTTATTGGCAAAAAAAGCACAGGCGAAAAAAATAGGTGATTTCGTGGCTATCGTGTAAAATTCCATGGGAATTCGCGACATGATTCAAACGTTCGTTTTATCTATGAAAAAACTTCTCGGTATCGGTCTGCTTATAGGTTGGAGCATTCTAACAGTTACTTCAAATAGCTCCTGTGAATCAACTACTTCGAACACAAGCCCGGATACGATCAAACTCTCAAGTACCGTCATTTTGTCTCCCGGCATCGCCGATACAGATGGGCTTCGGCTCACGTGCGGATGTGCCTTCGTCTTAGATCTTCAAACAAGCGGTGGCGACACATCCGTTTTTCAAGTAACCGACATCGATACACTCGCAAAGGTCAAAACCCCTCACCGGCTTGTGGTAACATTGAAGCCGGGAACGCCAAGCGGGGTGTATAATGCCTGGTATGCATTCTCGGCGGTCGATCATCTTGGTGGAACGGATCGCGATACGTTGCTGCTCGCGGCCAACTTTTGAAAGCGGTTTTCATAACAAAGTAGTTGCGGATGCACAGGAGTTGTGCAGCGAGGATCGTGGATTGCTACACTCGGCGAGCAAAATGCTCGCGGAACCGATTGGCACCCCAAAGGCAAACCTCCCATAGATCGGCCGTAGGTTCTGCGGTTCCTGGAATGGTTGGCATATAGGTGGGCGGACCGTATTCCGGAACAAATGTCAGCGTTTCCTCTCCATGAATCAGATGGGCTGCAATGATCTGGTCCCACCACGCCTCATGCTTGCGCACGCGGTCTTCCCACTCGGGTGAGCGCGGATCGGGAACCTGAGGCCCATTCTCGAATCCAACGCGCCCGTGAATATGGATCGCTCGCCGAGCGGCGATGGCGAGTGCTTCAGCGTGATCTTCCAGCATTGACTCCGTGACCACGCACCAATGACTGAAATCGGCGTTGATGTGCAGATCCGGCAACTCGCGTAGCAGGACGAGCGTATTCATCGGCGAGTAGAGCGGACGTCTGCGATGGGTTTCATGCGCGATCGGGATCCCAAGTTCTTCCTCGATCCGCAAAGCTTGCTCCAAAAAGCGAATAGTCTTCCCGAAGCTCATAGTGTCTCTTCCGGCGTGAGCGATGATCTTCTTCGGGCCGAATTTCATGGCTTCAGCGGTGCGTCGCCGCAATTCCTCAGCATGATCTTGTCCCTCGGTATAGACGAGCGCAGTGTACTCGAACCCGAAGTCGTTAAGAAGCTTCTGGAAGTGCTCCGGACTGTACGAGTGCTCGCCAATTCCAATATCCTGGGGAGCATTTTCAATCCCATCATATCCCGCAGCCCGAATGCGTTCAAATTGATCTTCGATCGAGCCGGTCATGCCCCATAGCGATTTGTAAATTTTTAATTTCATGCTTCCTCCGTGGGTTTATTTTTGAAACTTCGCCAATGGTATAACCTATTTGAATGCAAAACTGTTATCAGATCGCGAAATCTAGGGCGACATCCATCGTAGTCAGTGAAATCGTAGGTACATTATCATTTTTCTGCATGATAAGCATCTCTAATGATGTTTTTCACGCTCAAGTTCTGCTATGGAGAAACAACTTGATCTTATTGGAATCGGCGAATGTCTCGTCGAATTCAGCCATTTGGGAAACGGCCAATACCAGATCGGCTTTTCCGGCGACGTGCTCAACGCGCTTGCTGCAGCCGGAAGGCTTGGGCTATCAACTGGTTTACTCTCGGCCATCGGGGACGATCCTTTTACGCAGGAATTGCGGGACATCATCCTTGACGAGAACATCGATATTTCTCATGCTCCTACCCTTGTACGTATGCCGAATGGAGTGTATTTTAATTCGGCCGATGAATTCGGCAATCCCTCCTTCCACTTCCTTCGGAAATACTCAGCAGCACGCGAGATGTTTAAGGCCCAGCCGCTCGGACCACTCATCGATTATGTGCGGTCGTCGCGTGCACTTCTTTTCTCCTCGATCCCTCTGGCTGTAATAAATGATCGAGAAAAGCTTTTTGAATTGCTTTACGCAGTCAAAGACGAGACCATTCTTGCGTCCGATCTAAACATTCGCCCGGTTTTATGGGAGAATTTGCAGGAATTACTTGGCTTACTCGACCGACTCGCGCCGCTCGTGGATGTGCTATTCGTGACGAACGAGGATGACGAGATCTTATTTGGCCCGCGCACGGGGACCGCAGCACTCGCAGAATACCGCCAGCGTGGGTTCCGGACTGTGGTACTTCGCCGTGGAGGCTTGCCGACGCTCGTAAGTTCTGAGGATGAGAATTTTGAAGTTCCCGTTCCGCATGTAGCGAATATTGTCGATCCAACAGGCGCCGGCGACGCCTTCGATGCAGGATATATCGCGGCCATGCTGCGGCATCATCTTGCATACGAGTGTACAGCGATGGGGAATGCCACAGCGGCGGCTAGCTTGGAATCCCGTGGTGGCCGCGCAGTTGGACTGACCATCGAGCGGGTCGAGCAGTTGTATCGGCCGCTCGTAAAATGGGGCACGTTCCATGTTCCAGCTCGTCGGTAACGCGCATCTCGATCCGGCGTGGATGTGGCGCATGCCGGAGGGGTTGGAGGCGTTTGCCTCGACGTGTCGCTCTGCGCTTGACCGGATCGAGGAATTTCCGGGATTTATTTTTACAGCTTCCAGCGCCGCGCACTATGCGTTCGTCGAAGAAACCGATCCAGAATTATTTTCCCGCATCCAGCAGGCTGTTAAGAATGACCGCTGGGCTGTTGTTGGCGGTTGGTGGGTCGAGCCCGATTGCAACATTCCCAGCGGTGAAAGCTTTATTCGTCAAGCGCTTCTCGGCCAGCGCTTTTTTCTTTCTCGATTTGGCAAAATTGCCACCGTTGGTTATAATATAGATAGCTTCGGTCATAATGCTAACCTTCCCCAGTTGCTCCGTAAGGCTGGTCTGACGTCTTACGTTTTCATGCGTCCTCAGCAGGAAGAGAAGCACCTCGATGCTGCTCTGTTCAATTGGGAATCTCCAAGTGGCGACCGGGTTACGACCTATCGACTTCCGATGCACTATTCAAATTGGATGTATTCCATCGGTGATAAAATTGAGAAGCTCCCAAAGTACGAGCTTTTTTCTCCAAAGTACCCATGGATGTTGTTTTTTGGAGTCGGCAATCACGGCGGTGGGCCAACCATCGAGCAGTTAAGCGAGATCGAATCGCTCTTCCAGGAAGGTAAAGCCATAGAGTATAGTGATCCGAACCGCTTCTTTTCTCTGGTGGATGCCGAAACGCTTCCCATAATTCCGGGTGAAATGCAGCCTCACGCCATTGGGTGTTACAATGCTCATAGTGAGATCAAACGGTTAAATAGGTTAGCTGAAAATACTCTCGTTCAAGCGGAGACAGCCGAAGTTCTGCTGAACCTGGCGCTGAAGGAACGATTGACCGCCGATCCATTCCAGCAAGCGTGGAAAAATGTTTGTTTCAATCAATTTCATGATATTCTCGGAGGCGTTGCGATCAAAGAAGCTTGTGATGACGCGATCACCCTTTACAGAGAATCCATCTCAATAGCCGAACGGGCGCTACGCACTACCATCCAACGAATCTCTTCTCGAATTGACACGGGGAATGATATTGAAAATCTCATTATTTTCAATCTCAGCGCCCACCAGCGCGAGGAGTTGGTCGAGTTCGAATTGTGGCATCCCGAAGCCAGCGAGCGGGGTGAATTATTAGGATCTGTTCAGTTACGGGATTCCGATGGCAGTAAGATTCCCGCGCAAAGAATAGAATCATCCGGGAAGATCGGCGAAGACCGGGTGCGCTTCCTTGCTAAGGTGCGTGTCCCTCCGCTTGGGTGGAGTGCCTATGGGATTGAGCGTATTTTTGGCGCGATTCGTGAAAATCCCCAGGAGATCGAGTTTCCTTTCGAGTACACACCTGCGATCATGGTCAGAGATGATTCTGATACCTGGTCGCACGGCGTTCATGCGTTTACGGACTACGAGGAGGAGTTTGGGGTTGATTCCATTGAAACGATCGAGCGTGGCCCGATCCGCACCGCCGTTCGAATAAAAAGCAGTGGTGGATCCTCACGTATGGAAGAAGAATATTATTTCGAGAAGGATAGCCCCGTGATAGAACTCCGGGTTTTTCTTGATTGGCACGAGCGACATCGAATGCTGAAGCTCCGGTTCCGGCATGGATGCACCGATCCGGTGGTACATTATGAGATTCCCTACGCATGGATCGAGCGTCCAATAGGAGCGCGCGAATATCCCGGACAGTGCTGGATCAATGTTTCTGAGCGCGATCATTCTCGTATGACCGATCATGCGCGGATGACCGATCATGCGCGGATGACCGATCATGCGCATGGATTTGCGCTCGAGACAGATTCGAAGTACAGTTACTCGGTGGATGAAGAATATATTTATGTAGTTGCAGCGCGGAGCCCGCTCTATGCCCATCACGTGCCACCGCACGAAAACAAGCCGGGTGAACGGGAGCGATTTCAGGATCAGGGACAGCAGGAATTTCGGCTGCTACTGATTCCCCATGAAGGAGAATGGAGTGGGAAGCATATTTCGCGATTGCAAAATCCGCTCATTGTGCATACAGAATCTCGTCATTCCGGTAGCCTCCCAAGGGTGTTCGGATCGATAGAGCGCAAGAGTTCTGCCATTCACATCGGTGCGATAAAAATGGCTGAAGAAGGTGATGGAATAATTGTTCGCGCTGTCGAGCAGGGTGGTGTGGCAAGCGAAGCGGAATTTGGTATTCCAACGCTGGGAGTGAGTTGGCGCGCGTCATTTTCTCCTTTCGAGATAAAGTCATTTCATATCGAGAATACCACGGTGGCCGAAGTAGATTTTCTGGAACGCTCAATATGAAAGCCGTTATTGGCATCGATATTGGTTCCTCAGCGATCAAAGCAGTCCTTTTCGACATGGAAGGAATGCGCGTGCTCTGCTCCGAGCATCGCGCCCTCCATTCGCGAGTAACGGAATGTACTCTGGGTCATTTCGAAGAAGATCCAAGAGTCATTCGCGATCAGACCTTCGACATTATTCGTTCGATCGCAAAATTTGCTAAACAAGAGGGGCTCATGATCGAGTCGATGGCATTTACGGGGCAAATGCATGGAGGCCTGCTCGTTGATTCCAGGCTTGAACCGGTGACTAACTTCATCACTTGGCAGGATAAGCGTGGTGATGAACTGTTGTCGAACGGCAGAAGCTATGTTAATGAGTTGCGAGGAATCGCGCCGCCAGATCCGACTGGGGTTTGGATTCACACCGGCTTCCTGATTTCGACCCTGTACTGGCTACAACGCCAGGAACTTGTTCCTCCACAAGCTGCACACGTTCTTGGTATTTACGATTGGCTGACAAGTGTACTCATACAATCGCCGGTAACGGATATTTCGAGTGCGGCAGCATGGGGGTTGTACGATCCGATCTCAAAATTTTGGAGACATGAACTCATCGAGCGCGCTACCATTGCGCGTGAATTGCTTCCTGAAGTTTCAGAGCCGGGCCAGGATTTGGGACCGGTTTTTCACACGATTGCTGCTGAACTCGGTTTAGATATTCGCGTGCACATCCATGCGCCTATTGGCGATACGCAAGCCACGTACATCGGATTGGAATGTGGGCCGAGTGAGATCTTGCTCAATTTCGGCACCGGCTCGCAAAGCATGTGGGAAACCACTCGCCATGAAGCAACAGAAGGGACCGACATACGCTACCTTCGAGACGATCGGTATCTTGCCTGCGCTCCAACGCTTGCTGGAAGCGAAGCCTATAATATTGCAGCCTTATTTATTCGAGAGATCGTAAAGGAGTTCTCAGGCTTAGAAATATCACAATCACATGCATTAAAAGTCATGGATCGGCTGGCGCTGGAATCTCGTACTCTGGGATTGAGAATCGACCCTATTTTCAGGGGCAGCAAATTTCGCCCGGATGAGGATCGAGGATCTATCACCGCAGTCAGCTCCGATAACTTTCACCCCGGATCATTTCTTCGTGCTCTTATCGAGGGAATGATCGAAGAGGTCGAGCGGCCCTATCGTATTCGCAAAGAAAACAGGGTGCTCACCGGACTTGTTGGCGCTGGCGGCGGATTCATCAACAATCCCGCCCTTCAGTTTGTGGCCCAAGCAAAATTTGATACTCAAGTACGATCGGCCAGGTTTGAGCAGGCCGCTGCGGTTGGAGCTGCAATGTTATGCGCGAGCTAAAAAAATCAAGAATCAGAGCCAGCGACCGATTTTTTCGTATTTTTGCATCTTAGTAAAGTCGTTGAATAATAAAATTGGTTATGGAGCACAAATCGAGCGACTTTTGTCCGCGTTGCGTGTTCCTGATTTTAGACTCTTCGGTTAGCGTTTTGCGAACCCAGGAGGGTTCATTCATTTAAGACCGTTTTGGCACATTCTGGTTTCTTTTTCATGGTGAGTACTCGTATGAATCGCACTAAGCTTTATTTGTCGTCTGCAGCCGTTCTTATCGCTGCTGCGCTTGTTATCAATGGATGCAAGGCTCCTACGGTACCATATCAGCTCTCTCAATTCGCGTCCTTTCGAGTCATGAATTTCGCATGGAATTGCACGGCTCCGATGGATTGTTACTGGACCATCGCCGGACAGCCTCGCCCGACTCAGGCGAGCGTCTATGACCTCACGTATGGCAGTGCGAGTGTTTATACCAATCTGCTTCAGACCGGAAAATACAGTGTCGTTGTGACGCCGCATTTCATCCCCACCGTGACGGATGATTCAACGGTGCTCACACTCGGGCCGAATCAAAAGACTACCCTCATCATCACACGGCCTTCCCCGACGGGCCCTTTTAACAGCGAGGTAATTCAGGATGGGCTTTCCTATACCGCTTCGCAAAATATGACTTATGTTCGGTTCATCAATTTACAACCGAATATAGGGCCGCTTTCTGTCCATGTGGATGATCCTGTCACCGGGGATCTCATCAATCCTGTTGCGGATTCTTTTGGAATGTACAGTAATTACGATTCACTTATGACCGCTCAAGATACCAGTTATGAGTTTGTAGTTACGAATCAGAATAATCAGATCATTGCAAGGCTTGGCTACCAGACGTTCACTGCTGGGAACTGCTATACACTTGTCTATGCCGGCGATCCCTGTAATACACTTGCGAATAATCCTGCGGACAGCACGCAAAACGCCGTGGATACCATGCGACTCCGAGCGTTCGATGATAATTCCCTTGGAAATGATCTTACGAATCCTATCCTTGCAGCATTCCGCTTTAATATCGTCAATGATATTATTCCGGTAAATGCTAAGTACCCCTATGATGCAAATAACGACTCCACAGTCGGATTCCTTATCAACGGGCAGGGTTTCCCTGAATTTGGCGGATTATCGCTTCCCCCGGTTCCACTTTATCAGGGTAGGGGTGAAAACTGGACTTCAATGCCAAGCGATAGTGTCCTCGAAGTGAACTATCAGAGCGCGGTCATTCCAAACCCGATGGTTGTTGCCGGATTTGCAACGAATCCCATGGGTACTAACCAAGTGCCATTGTTTACCGCCGGGACCGGCAACAATAAGATGAGCGAAGCAGCGCTCCTCAACGATACAAATTACGGCAAGCCGTTTACGTTCCTCTTTTACGATACAGTTCCAAAAAATCCGGACTCGGCGCTTGCATCGCAATTAAGTTCGTCATCCCACTATTCACTCGTTCCTGTTGTGGACGCTTCCACTCCCGGTGCGGTTATTTTTGAATTCGTGGCCGGGATCGTACCATACGCCCCTTATACCACCCCTCAGGAAAACGAGAGTTTGTTCTGGGCGCAGCCCCAAGGCTCGGCAAGTATTCCCGCCGCGAGCAATAGCGGCAAAGGGCTTGCGAGTGGCAAATACTCCGTGCTGACCGTTCCTATTTCTTCTCCTACTGCAACGTTCACTGTTTCGGACTCGGTCGGCTTCGAAGGTGGATCCAAACTGAACACAGTCGTTGCTGGGAACTCCAGGACGTTTACTGTGCAGGCCGGCGGTATTTATGAAGTGGTGAGCGTGGGCACCAAGTCTGATCCTCAATTGCTCATTATGCATGTGAACTGAGCGATGGGCCGAATTCCCTGAAAGGTTCAAACAAGGCCGGGTATTGCTTCCGGCCTTTTTGATATTTTAGAGTTGGATAATGTTTCTTCTGCATGGTAAAGGAAGATGTTGCACTAATAATGCTTGCTGGGCCGATCGGTACTGATGCAGCCACTGTTGAAATCGCTCGAATGGCTAAGCTGATCGTGTGCGCAGACGGCGGGGCCGAACATGCGCGAAGGCTTGGCGTGATCCCACATGCTATCGTTGGGGATCTCGATTCTATCACGCACGAGACCCTCCGACATTTTCAAGATCAACAACATCCTCCTTGTGAAATAGAAAGAATTCCGGAGCAAGAGCATAATGATTTTGAGAAAGCGCTCGCATATTTGTCGAACCGATGGAGTGGAACCGTTTGCATCCTCGGCATGACAGGCGGCCGTACCGATCATACGCTTTCCAATTTCAGCGTCATGTTACGCCATAGCGATAAATTCTCGAATATCGAAGCTTTGGATGGCGAGTTCACCCATTCTTTCCTTACTACAAAGAAAAATAATCGTTCCTTTACGTGCCCCATTGGCACCGTCATTTCGCTTATGCCTTATGGAGAAGCCATTGGAGTAACCACACAAAATCTTCTGTATCCACTCTCTCGCGAAACCCTCCGTCTGGACGAACGTGAAGGCCTTAGCAATATCTCGACCGCTTCGCCCGTCACCATCTCAATGGAGCGCGGCGCATTGCTTGTGAGCGTTCAACAGTAGGCTATCATTCCCGCGAAAACGGGAATCCATGTTTTAAGAGTCCGAGAATTTGAGGTCTGGATTCCCGCTTTCGCGGGAATGACAATCGATCAGGCACAAAGCCCAATTGATAAGCGTTTCCCCAAATCCTGTTTAATCTTTCCTAAAATCTTATAAATCCGAGTCATAAATCCGAGCCATGTTTGAATCATTATCGTCACGTTTCGAGGACGTCTATAAAAAAATTCGCGGCCACGCCAGGCTGACCGAAAGCAACGTTGCGGATATTTCCCGCGATCTCCGCCGCACCCTGCTGGATGCTGATGTCAATTACAAGGTCGCCAAGAAATTTGTCGATGATGTGCAGGCGAAAGCGGTGGGCGCTGATGTGCTGCGTTCCATCAATCCGGAGCAACAGTTCATTAAGATCCTTTATGATGAACTCGTTGAGATCATGGGCGAGATTTCAAAGGATATTGGCTTTGCCGCACAGCCGCCGACGATCATCATGGTCTGTGGTTTGCAGGGCTCCGGTAAAACGACTTTTTCTGCGAAGCTAGCCAATCTTCTAAAAACGAAGAACCGCAAGCCATTGCTTATCGCTGCCGATATTTATCGTCCTGCCGCTATCGAGCAGCTGAAATTGCTGGGTCAGCAGATCGAGGTTCCCGTTTTTTCCATCGATGGTGAGAAGAATGCGGTAAAGATAGCCGAAGAAGGGCTCCGTTTCGCTCGCGACCATGCCAACGAAACCGTCATCATCGATACCGCCGGTCGCCTGACGATTGATGAGGCGATGATGCAGGAAGTGGCCGACATCAAGGCGCATGTCAAGCCGCACGAGATCCTGTTCGTCTGCGATGCCATGATCGGCCAGGATGCCGTAACAACCGCAAAGGCCTTCCACGACAAGCTGAAATTCGATGGCGTCGTGCTCACCAAAATGGATGGCGATGCTCGCGGTGGCGCGGCGCTCTCGGTGCGTTCCATTGTCAATGAACCGATCAAGTACATTTCGACTGGCGAAAAACTCGACGCCATCGAGCTGTTCCATCCCGACCGCATGGCCTCGCGTATTTTGGGAATGGGAGATGTAGTGTCGCTCGTCGAAAAAGTCGAAGCACAAATTTCAGAAGAAGAAGCAAAGAAAGTCGAGGAGAAACTTCGCAAAGCGGAGTTCACGTTCGACGATTTCCTCACCCAGCTTGGCCACATCAAAAAAATGGGTTCCATGCGCGACCTGCTTTCCATGATCCCCGGCGTAAATTCCTCAATGCTCGGCGATAACAGTTTCGACGACAAAGCCATGGCCCGCGTCGAGGCGATCGTTCATTCGATGACGAAGGACGAGCGCCGGTTCCCAGCTATCCTGAACGGCCCGCGCCGTGCCCGTATCGCGCTTGGCTCCGGCACCAGCGTCCAGGATGTGAACCGCTTGGTAAAGCAATTCACCGAAATGCAGAAGATGATCAAAAAAATGTCGCGAGGTAAAATGTCCACCCAGTTGAAGGACATCATGAAAACGAAAGTGCCCTCGGAAGCCTGATGCTGCATGCTTCACAAGGAGCGGGTCTTGTTGGCCGAAGCAGCTTTTGGGGCGCACAAGTCAACGACGATCAGTTAATGATCCCCCCGCGTTTCGGCGGTTTTTCCGGTGAGCTTCGTTTTAGGGATTCCGGTGTTCTTATACCATGAAGAAGTCGTTAAGAATTGCATTGTACTTATGGGACAAATGGGACCAACGGGACTTTTATTTAGCATCTGCCCTACTAGTCCCATATTGTCTCTTTTTTTCAGGCGTAACCCACTCCCAGCACCTGCGCATTTACGCCTGCGCCATTGCTAACGATAGCACGGGCGCATCCATGGGCGGAAGTTCCAACGGTTCCGGACTCTACCAATCCGACGACACAGGCAAATCATGGAAGCATTTGGGATGGGATAACATCAAATGCTATTCGATGGACATGGTGCAGTCCTCGAATGGCAGCATTCTTTATGAGGCAACTGGACTCGGCATTCTCCGCTCGACCGATTACGGCGTTCACTGGAAGCAGATCACCGATTGGCGTATCGCCGAAGCGATGGATGTGGCTGTCAACCAAAAGAATCCCAATGAAATTTACATTGCCACCGCGCATGGTCCGTGGAGGAGCGAGGATGGAGGGGAAAGTTGGAATTCGTTCCAAATTCCGGGACGCAACATATATTTTCATCATGTGCAATATGATACTTCTGGAAGAATATTATTTGCCGGAGAGCATTTATACCAATTCTTTCCGATTGATTCGTCATGGCAGCAACTTCCGTTTGAGCCAGATGGGCCAAATATGTATCCTGGAAATGCTGGTCCAAAACCACTTTGGTGTATTTCAAAAATCACGGAAAGTCACGGCGGCGATGGAGACATCAACATTTGGAATCTCATAATTACCGGTGGGCCCTATGGTGCTCATTCCTCATTTCGATTGATCACCGGTGGAGACGAGATCAGCGAATACAATGGAAAAGATATACCAATAAGGAATGTGGCATCCTGTTTAGCAATCTTGCAGTCTCCTCTAAGTCAGAAATACACCGCCTTATATGGCACACTCAGTGATGGGTTATTTATAAATGATGAGAAAAGTCAGAATCTTCCCCATCGTCAAATCTGGACGCTAAAATCCTTTCTCGTCGCGCCGTGAAATTGACATTTTTACCATGTGATTGCGAGGGGGATCAGCCGACCGGAGGAAGCTTCATTCGACTAACCAATCTCTTGAGATTTACCGATCCTCAAGGAATTGCTTCGTCGAAATTGTTTCGCTTCGCTGCGCAATTTCTTCTCGCAATGACCTTAGTAACAAGCGTATTTGCTCAATCGCCACAAACAAAAGCCCGCGTCCTCGACCGGATTGCATCCATTCCTCTCCGGAATGATTTTGCAATGGTTACTGCGCGCATTCATCAGAATATCGGGGTGGAGGGTGCATACAAACAGCTCGATACGATGCTCTCGCGCGCGTATGGCGATATGTTCTGGATGTATGGCTGCGCGGGGCTTTACTACGCAACGGCGGACGTATTGCGTCCGAAATACAAGGCTCTCATCCGCAAATGTTGGAAGCACTGCACTCCGTATCGCGGCGATACGGAGAACCATTTCCTGATGTATTACGGCTCGCTCCTGCTCATGTCTCAGGCATGGCCCGATCTGCCAGATACCGATTGGTTCATGGGTAAATCTTCGAAAGAGATCTATGATGAATCGAAAGAATATCTCGATCATTGGATCGATGAGACTGTCCGCAACGGACAGGAAGAATGGGATTCGCCGCGCTACGGATATTACTACATCACGCCGCTTGCGTTGCTTGCCGAGTACACCAAAGATAAGCGCATGAAGCATCGATTCGAGATGATGCTCGAATACGAGCTTGCTTCCTACGCCGCCGATTATCTGAATGGGAGCTATTGCGGTGCGCACTCCCGCGTAAGCGATGATTGTGCTATTGACCCGCACTCTGCAGAGATCGAAACCTACGGTAATTATTTCTTTGGCGAAGATGGCGGACAGGCGAGATTGGATACGCTCGCCGCAATGCATCCCGACATTGCCTTTGCGGCTATGACAAGTTTCGAATGCCCTAATATTATTCGCCAGATCGCGACCGATCGCTCACAGAGCTACGAACAATTTTCACTAAAGCGCGGACGCCAAATGCTGCGCGATTTGGATAAATGGAAACTTTTCGATTCTCTCCTCTCCCCCTTGGGGGAGAGGCTGGGTGAGGGGGTGGATTCGACCTTCCATGCACCGGTCTATAAGTACGATTACATGACGAAAGATTATTGCTTGGGCTCAATGCAGGGCGGGATCGTACAGCCGATACAGCAGCAATCCTGGTCGCTGGTGTTTAATTCGGATAAGCATCATAATATTATCACCGGACTCAATCCTTACGTGAGTGCGGATGAATTAGGAATGTTTTTCCCCGAATATCCCAGCTTCATGCTTGAACGCATCGGCTCGACAAAAGCCAGCTATACCAGCGAGAACAAATGGGAAGGTGGCTCGCCGTATGAGCATATTTATCAGGATAAAAATGTGCTCGTTGCGTTGTACGATCTGCCGGATAGTGAGAAGTATCATCACATTGATCTTTATGTTCCCGATTGTTTAACTCCAATCGGTCCGCACCCCGAAGCGAATCATCGAAAGTGGAACTGTCCGCCCGGCTGGAGACTCTTTCAATTCGATTCCACTCTCATTGGAATCGATATGTTCGATGCCTTCAGTACTGATTCCACATCAGACGGAACGCGATTTACTTCTGATGATAGTAATTCCGGTTATATCGTATTTTGTGAGAATCTACGTGATATTTCTGCGAACGATTTTATCAATAAGATATATAATCTTGCAATTGCCCGGACGCCGGATGGTGTTTATTCAAGAGGTGACGATCAATTTACTGTCAACATCCACTTGAGCAGAACTCAGACCAATTCTATCTGGCTCTTCCACTCCCCATACCTTGAATCGAAAAAAGGCAGCGGTGTTTTGACGATGCGATACAAGGGTGCGGAGCGGGTGCTGGATTTTCGGGAGTGATTATGGAAGGAACTCGATGAGGTCTGGGAATTCAGCTCGAAACATGTCAATGCAATATCTTCGTAAAGTAGGAGTCTCGACCATTGCGGAATCCCACACCCTCGGAAGTGAGGTGCCCCAGTACTCGTGCACAATGTAATTCCGAAAGTCCTTAATTCGAACCCAATCTTCTTTATTGTATTTCCCAATAAGTTCTTCTGAAAGATGAGCGGATGCTTCGCCGATGATTACGAGTTTATACAGCACGGCACTGTGTAGGATTTCGTCGTTTACAAAATTTTCGAAAGTCTTTGGTCCTTCAAGGAATTTTGCGATCGCATCTGCAGCCTCGATAATATCAATTAGTCGCGGAGCATTGGGTCGCTTCATACAATGTCCTAATATCGGGAAGTGCGTAGTGCCGAATAATGGGTTTCAGACCGTGGCGCGGTGCAAGATCGACAGGCACACCGAAAAAACGTGATAATTCGTCCCTCAACTGGCCGTACGCGATCAACCCAACTACTGCATCAGGGAAAAAGTCAACCAGCAGATCAAGATCGCTGTCGGACCGATTGTCACCACGCGCCCGCGAGCCAAAAACAGAGAGTTCTTTCACTCGATATTTTTGACATAAGATTTGAAGTTCCGCTTCTGGAACCTGGATCCCGGAGATCTGCTGCATATTACTAAAACGAATCAGTAGCCAAGCCAGTTCACCGTTTCAATTTGGGATCGAACGCATCGCGCAATCCATCGCCAAAAAGATTAAAGGCAAATACGGCGAGCATAATGGCAAGGGCGGGGAAGAGCGTCAACCCCCAGTTCGACCCGGCAGCGATGTAGCCGTAGCCATCGTGAATCATTTGTCCCCAGGTTGAAGTAGGCGGTTGAACGCCTAATCCAAGGAACGAGAGCGATGCTTCATAGATAATGGCGTTGGCAAATCCAGCTGTTGCAATAACGATGATCGGCCCAAGCGAATTGGGAAGGATATGTCGGAAGATCGTCCGTTTATTGGAGAGGCCAAGAGCTTTTGTTGCTTCAACATATTCCGTTTCGCGCAAGGAAAAGAATTGACCGCGCACGATACGTGCCATATTAACCCACTCTGTGATGCCGATTGCAATGATCGTCTGCCACATGCCTAATCCCAGCGCGATAGAAAGTGCGATGATAAGCAAGAGCGATGGTATTGACCAAACGACATTCGTAAACCACATCAGCGCATCATCGACCGGTCCGCGGTAAAATCCTGCAAGCGAACCAAGCAGTACACCAATCAGCAAACTGCACATTTCGGCAAAAAAAGCGACCGTGAGCGAAACGCGTGCGCCGTACATCAAACGCGAAAGCACATCGCGGCCATAGCGGTCGGTGCCGAAATAGTAGGTGGGAGTTTTGTGCCAATCGTTTTCTGAAGTTCCAGCAAGCCGAGAGATTGGAACAGACTTATCGCGCCCATCGTCGGTGGTATAGATCACGCGGTCGCCCTGAACGCGGAACTCGCCAATTGGAATGGGAATTGTTTGAGTGGGATCGACTTCGCTCTTTGTAAGCAACACATTACCCTGAAATCCGATCGGTTTTGTTGAGTACTCCAACACCTGCATGTTCGGATCGAACGGTGCAAGGATATTGGCGAAAATAGCAACAAAAATTAGGATCGCTGTTATGATAAGGCCGGCCATAGCAAGCCGGTTGCGGCGCAACCGTCGCCAGGAATAGTACGATAGTGAGTGGGGCTGCGTTTGAAGAACATGCTCGTTCTCCAATTTTCGCCGTTCGGCTTCTTCTTTCGTGATATGTGGGGGAGCAGTGCCAAGGACAGTTAGTTCGTCGCTAACGTCCTCGGCAGCCAATAATCCGTGTGTCTCTTCCAATTGCATTTTGTCTATTCGAACGGAAAGGACAAATATGCTTGAATAGAGATTCCCGCAAGATTAGTATGCGTTCTTGTCGCCGCGTAGAATGCAGGCGATCGTTCGGGCCACGATCGTGAGATCGAACAGAAAAGACCAGTTCTCAATATAGTATAGATCGTGCTCGATGCGGCGCTGCATAGCCTCGGGATTCTTGGTCGCACCACGGTAGCCATTGACCTGTGCCCATCCGGTAAGCCCTGGCTTCACAAAATGGCGAACCATGTATTGGGCAATGATCTTCCGGTAATCTTCAGTATGCTTGAGCATGTGCGGACGGGGCCCAATAACGGACATCTCACCGCGCAGCACATTCCAGAACTGCGGAAGCTCATCCATGCTGGTGCGTCGAAGAATTTTTCCAAAGGGCGTCAAGCGTGGGTCGTTCTTGGTGGCTTGAATGCTATGTGCTGCATCTTCATCATGGCGCATGGTCCTGAACTTATAGCAGATGAATGTGCGCCCATCCTCACCGGTGCGCGCTTGCCGGAAAAAGATCGAGCCACGCGAACCAAGCTTGATGAGGATCGCACTTACCAGGAATACAACTGGGAAAATAGTGACGAGAACGACCACGCTGAAGAGAATATCGAACGTTCGCTTCATCGTTCGATTCGCCCACTGATCGAGAGGAGCCTCACGCATTCGAACCAGCGAGAAATCACCAACACGCTCGATCGTGCGCGATGCAAGCGGGCCATAGGAAAAATCTTCACTCGGTAGGAGTGCAACACGGATGCAACGATCCTCGCACTCAGCGACAAGTTGGGAGATTGCGTTCTCGTCCGCTTTTGGGAGTGCAATAACCACTTCGTCGATAGTTTGCCGGCTTGCGATGCGCTCCAGATCTCTTAGCTTTCCGAGGATCATTGGTCGAACGTGGCTATCGACGCCATTATCGTCCAGGAACCCGAGAACTTTGTAGCCATACGCTGGATTCGCACGTACCGTATCATAAAATCGCTCGCCATAACTACCTGCGCCGATGACGACGATATTTTTGCGAGGGGATTTCTGTTGGCGCACGGTCGTAGCTGCAGATTGCGTAACAATTCGCAGCCCAACGAGCACGAGCGGTATTGCCGTGAGGAAATAAGCAAGGAAGAGACGCGAATAATAATTATATCCGCCTTGTGCAACGATAAAAAGGAGCAGTGCACCGGCAAGCAAAAGCCCCGCACGAGCTACGGAACGGATCTGATCGAGATTTCCGGAATACTGGCCGGCCTCGGCTAATTGCTGACGACGCGACCGCCGATAAACGGGAAGCAGTATCGCAATAGCCGCCCAGAAGATATTGAGAAAGATCTCGAGCTCTGGGTAGATCGACCACGGCGCACCACCAAGCCGCTCCGGACTACCGGCGAAGAACGCGCCGAAGCGGAGCAACAACATGAGGTGATACGTCACATTCAGGACCATCAGATCAGCGACGAACTGTAATAGCCGCACCAAAACAGTATTGTACGCTCTTTGAGCAACAGGAAGTGCATGAGGATTCGCAGTGTGCGCAACTGCACCGGATGCTTCCTGTTTTTCGAGTGCGATAGAGTTTGAGTTTGTCATGGTCTTAACTCCTTACTCTTTCGCGAATAGTTTCAGAACTTTGTTTGGCAGCCGGTGGTGCCTCGGGTTCTACGCCATCGAAAAATCCAGGGACGCACTGGCGGATCACCGCATTGAAGGATCGAAAGACATGCTCCCAGGTGTAGCGATCCTGGACAAGATCTCTCGCATTTCGTGCGAGCCGAAGAGCTTTGTCATCGTTCTTGAGCAGTGAAAGTGTTGCTTCGATAATTTCCTGATCGCTTACTCGAATAAGAGCGTGGACGTTATCCTCAAGCCCTTCAATTCCGCTGGCACCAACAGGTGTGGTCACGATGGGTGTGCCGACGGCCATCGCTTCGAGCAGCTTATTCTGAATTCCAGCACCGACCGTCTGAGCATGAACAAGCACTTTGGCACTATGCAGGAATGGGCGAACATCCTGCACATCCGCATGTAGCTCTGCGCCGGGCGTGTGTTCGATGAGCTTGCGGAGCTGCTTGCCAGGCGATTTCCCCACCATCATGAGTTTAGTGCGTGGCGATACTTCCCGGATCTTTGGATAGATATCCTTGAGCAAACGCCGAGCCATTTGGATGTTATGATACGTCCCAAGATGACCGAAAAAGATCAGCTTATCTTCACGCTCGCCGGCATAAAAATCGAATTCCTTCAGATCGACGCCATTCGAAAGAATGGCGGTCGGAAGCGCGGGATTGGCGGCGAGAATTCTTCGCTCATCCACCTTCGAAACGAAGGTGATCCGATCGAATCCGTTTGCCATTGCGCGTGGCTCATAGGTGCGCAGCCGCTTGGCGTCGATCTTGCGGATCAGATACTGGAGTTGATCGCCAATGCTGCGGAATGGAGAGAACCTTCCCGATGCGCGCTCTTCGAGAATAACCCGTGCGTCTTCGGCAACGAGCAGCTTGGGAGTTCGCGTGTGGTTCTGGACGAACTTAGCCGTGCGCAGAAAAAAGCAGACGATCAGATCATACTCGTTCGCAGCAAGCGCGCGATCGACGGCTTCTTGCATCGAGGGATCGTCATAATAAGCGAACTCGATGGGAAGTTTGCTGAACATGGCTTTCGCCACACGCACCATCGCGCGCGTTTTATCGAAGGGGAGTAATTCGAGATTAGCAAAAGCCTGGAGTTCCGGAACGGTCTCAGGCGTGGCGCTGCGCGCTTCATCGAGTGCGATCAGATCCACATCGGCGATCGCAGATAAATGGCGAACCAGATAGTAGGACTTTATGCGGTCGCCGCCAATCAGTGGATAGGGGAAGCGATAGGAAAGAAACAGCACCCTTGGCCTAGGGGCCAGTGTGTGTCTTTCGTTATGGAACTTACCTCTCGTGTTGTTCTGGGATCGGTCCTCTGGCTCATGACTAATCCTGTCATGACCGTTTCCCTCATACCCATTCCTATTTCTACCGTTCAAGCGACCATGGCCTTTCATTCGAGTACCTTGTGACATCTCTTACGCTCAGCTTTGATTCTAATTCAAATTCCTGACTCGCGACGCTTTCGCGCCACGCTCACCGCAACTGCGGATCATCGGTCTTCACAAGGAAGACCTGTGAATCAGGAAAAGGTAACCGTAGAAATGGCCATACTCATAGGTAAAATTTTGTGACCTGCCGCGTCCGAGGACCGAATTACTGATGCAATGGCAACGGTCGCCATTCTCAAAAAACCATCTGCATGAAAAGCAGAGGCTCTTCGTGCATGCGATCGCAGGGCAAACGGGGCGGAGTTTCTTGCCTTATGTGCTGTGGTTCTTACTATTCGCAACAGGTTCGCAGGATGAAAAAGCTTAACGAAAACTACTCCCGAAAGTGCCGGAAAAAGCGTTCGAAGGGGTCTAAACCATAAATTACTCAAGAATCTTCCCTAAATCGGATCAAAAATAAAGAAAAATGGGAGCAATCCAAGTCATGCTTTTAGCCCGAAAACGCATTAAACTGTAAGGACTGGAACAGTGATGGGTTATTAATTGCTACAAAAATAACAAACACCCTGGCCAAAAGCAAGATAGGGAAAAATTTGTGACCTAAAACCGAACTCACGACTTCTTTCCTTTTCCGTAACATTTCCCGGGCTGCTGCGTCCCTTCTACCATCACACTTCTCTTTTCCATTATGAAAAAATCCTTGCCGGTTCTACTCATAGCATTTTCTACATCAGTCGTGCATGCACAATCGAACGGCAGTGCGTCGGCTGACGAACGCTCCGTCGCAATCACGGTGTATAATAACGATCTTGGGGTGGTGCGGGATGTACGAAAATTCAACATCAAAGATGGCACGAGTGAAGTACGCATGGTCGATGTGCCATCACACATTGACCCTACAACCGTGAAGATCACCGATCTCGATCATCCGAAAGATCTGGATGTGCTCGAACAGAATTACGAGTACGATCTTCTCAGCCAGGATAAGCTGCTTCAGAAATACATCGACAAATCCATCACGCTCGTTTCGAATACCGGCAAGCAGCGAATAGTTGGAACCGTGCTTGCTGACGACGGCGGGAAGTTAATGCTGATGACCGATTCCGGAATTGTATCCATTTCAGGGCTTACGGGATATACTTTAAATACCCCTCGATCGCAGAGGGGCTGTACACGAAGCCTACACTCATCTGGCAATTAAAATCTGAGAAAAAATTGGCGAACGAGCCGCTCGAAGTCCTCTACCAAACGAGCGGCATGACATGGCATGCCGAGTACATTGCTGCACTCGCTGACGATGAAAAATCGATTGATCTCAGCGGGTGGGTCTCGATCGAGAACAATAGCGGAGCATCATTCCCGGATGCAAAGTTGAAACTTGTTGCAGGCTCACTGCACCGCGCAGCGCCGGTGAATGCTTATGGGGGCCGGGCAAATTCGATGGCTCTGTCGTCGGCAGCGCCGCAATTCCAGGAGCATGGCATGTTCGAATATCACGTCTATGATCTGGGCCGGCAAACGACGATCAATAACGATGAGGTAAAACAGATCTCGCTGCTAACAGCGAACGGCGTTGGCTCCGAAAAGCACTATACCTACGAAGGCGGGAAAGATGTTGCGGTAACCATAAGCTTTCAGAACTCCGAGAAGAATCATCTCGGAATTCCGCTGCCAATGGGCGTGATCCGCGTGATGAAGCGGGATAACGATGGCTCTCTCGAATTTGTCGGCGAGGACCGCATAGAGCATACGCCACGCGATGAAAAGCTTACGCTCCACGTTGGCAACGCCTTCGATCTTGTTGGCGATCGGCAAGTTACTTCCAGCCGAACGATCGGCGAGCGCGAAAGCGAAGAGACCGTTGAAATTACGCTCAAGAACCACAAGGATGAAGATGTGACCATCGACGCTGTCGAAAATCTTGGAACCGATTGGGAGATCATACAACACTCGATGGATTACGATAAGCAAAACGCCAACTCCATCGTCTTTCATGTCCCCGTTAAAGCGAACGGTGAGCAAAAGGTGACGTACACCGTGCAGCACCGGTGGTAATTAGAGATAGAAAAGATCACCGCGCAAGCATTTTGTTATTCGGGAATAACTCCAAATGAGGAGCTAACCTCCGCCACTCCCACTATTTGTGGCGGCATTCTGGATTTTCGTTAGAGCATCCTGGTAATATTGCGAATGGGCGGGGTCAAGATAACTCAGCTTCTGGAAATAGATTGCAACGTTATCAGGAAACAGGCGGGCGAGGTCAACAAACTCAGGATGCTTTGCCTCGAAAAATGTGCGAAGAAACACGCTGCGGTCGGCGGCAGTGGACTCATGCTTTAGGGTAACTAAGGAATCAATAGCATCACCGATGGCCTGGCGGGCTTCGTCTGGCTTGGTGGAGATAAGATCGAGGCCATCGTAGTGGTACATGAATATCATATCGCGGAAGGCACGATTATTAGCGTTCATGGCATCGTTAATATATCCCACGCGTGAGAAGGTGCCGATGCTCGTCATGTCCTCCTGCCATCCGGTTCCCTGGGCAGAATTGGCAACAACAGCCGTGGTCTGCGCCTGCTGGAAATAGAGCGTTCCCGCCTGATCCTTGTAGGAATCATAATCGAGGCCAATGATCACATAGGCATAAAAATCGAGCAAGCTTTCGAGCGGGCGGAACGTATTGCCATGCTGGAGGCTCTGCCCAAGATAATAGGTGAATTCCACATTGCCGTCGAGGAAATCGGCCATGGTCGTGCGTTCGGTGCTTTTGTAGAGCGGGCGCGTACTATTGATGAAAAGCTGTCCGGTATAATCGCCGCCGTTATTGGTCGCAATATTAAACTGGAACGAACAATGGATGCGGTCGCCGGTGAAATCGGTAGTCCAGTCAAAGCTATTGAGATACTCCTCGACGTCGTGCTTGAAATTAGCAAACGCCTGCCGGTCGGCATCGCTGAGCGCGGTGAGATTAATATCGACCCGAGCATCGAGCTCCTGCGCCCGAACCGGAACGTGTGTACTGAAGATAGTGCAAATCAGAAATAACAATATACGCTTCATAACAATAAGAAATGTTAGACTTTACTACCGTGGAAGGCATGGAATAGTGCCACGTTCATGGGATGGTAATAGGAATGATCCTTGAGTGGGGCCCTAATGAGGAATAGATCTCCCGGTTCGACACCGGATCGTAATAGCTGCTGAACAATGAATAATTCGGGCCTTCGCCAGCAATACAAACCGTTCCATATACTACCGTTCCGGAAGCAAGCGATTGGACGTCGATGGTCGTGTCAGTAAAATTGAAGCTTCCACTATATCCGTCTCCGGCACCAGCGATCGCATCGGTCCATTGCGCTAAGTATGGCGTTGCATCGAGCAATGCACTGTCGGCACTAAGGCAGCATACGAGCGTGCGCATTTCCGTGGCCGGCGTTGGCATATTGCAATCGATAACAAAAGTTTTGGGAGCTATAAATTCAAACGCTTGAAAACCAACCTTGGCTGCCGGCGGCGCGGACATCACAACATTCGCCAATTTTGTGGTATCGTTCGCGGCCACAGAATCGGTGAACTGTTCCACAGTGCCGAATCCGGATTTGGTGAAGGTCAGCGTGTAACTTCCAGGAGTCAAACCAGATAGAGTCCATTGACCGGCCAAACCGGAGGTTGCCGTAATGCTTGACCCATTGACTGAGATAGTAACGCCGGAATCTGCTGCCATGGGATTACCAGTTCCGTCGTAAAGCTGAATTACGCCGGATATCGAGCCGGTTAATGGTGGGGGAATGACTGTGGACGTGCTCGACGATTTGCAGCCTGCATATTCGAAGAGCAAGATCGCCAAAGCACCTATGATGAAGGTACGATTGCGTTGAACGGAAGGTAGTAACAGTCTGACCATGATGATAATCATTAACTATTTAGGAACACCGATAAATCCCCCGAGATGTATCGCACCCAGCTACTCGGCCCGAATCTCCTGACCGAACTGAAGCAAATAGCCATTATTATCATAAACACCGATCTCCCGCATTCCATAACTGAAATTCTTGGGAGATTCCATTAACCTGTCAGCCTCAGCACTTAGCTTAACGTAACGAAGTGGGGTCGAATGTAGTAGAAAGATCTCGAGTAGTTTGGTTCATGGGTGAACGACCGTAGATCCTTCGAACTCCGCAATTCTCCGCTGACGCTACGAACTGCTCCGCTCAGGATGACAGGATGAATGATTTATCGCTCCCATATTAAACGCTTCGATGATACATCGTTCGAGCCATCCGGGGCTCGCTCGGTTACGCGTACAATATACACCCCTGATGCTGCCATGCCATTGGGCGTATCGCCAGACCACACGTACTGACCCGTCACATTTTTTCTTAAGATCAGATTGCCCAGAACATCATAGATCGCGACTGTCACAGTTTCATTTTTCGAAAGAACAACCGTCACTGCGCCGCTCGCAGGGTTTGGGAGGAGAGAGAAATCCATGGTTTGCTGCGTAGGAACATTTGAAACATTTGCCGGAATAAATAGGCTGGCTGTCAACGAAACAGAGAGCGTATCGCAAATAAACTTTGTGTCGGATGATGCCTCGGCAGCTATAAGAGATGCAGCATAATTTGCCTTTGATGCATTGGCTGGCATTAAGAACTTAATGGCAATCTCTGTGCTGCCTTCTGGAGGAATAGTAACTGAACTAAGAAGGGTAGAATTAGTGAACTGACTTGCATCGTTACCCACAATCGTAATCGGACCGACCGTAACGGTATCGTTCGTAGTATTGGAAAGGGTGATCCACTGGGTAACAGAATCGCCTGCTGGCACCGGGCCAAAATCCAGACTCGGCGCTGTGGAAATACAAGGGAAAGGAGTACACACCGTTCCCTCTATTAGCTCTGCGCTCAGCGGAAATATCGCCGTATCAATGCCGCAGGGATAGGAATAAATGACTTCCGCGCTTCCGCTGATAGGAAGGCAACCCGTGTCAAGCACGGAGATTTCGGATCGCGACATGTTGTTCTGGAGGTAGCTTCACCGGAAGTCTCAAAAGAAAGGGGCCGTTGGTATCTATTGACCATGGCAGACCAGGTTGGTAATCGCCCGTTATCAGCCATTGCGTAATGGTAATAGTATCCGGGTATTCATTTATAAAATAGATTTCACTATCATGTTCTTGGTTCAGTCGAAGGTTGCGGAACAACACCGACCGCCCCAACACCGGATAGCCGTTCAATGAATTGTGCGAGACTTCGAATTGAATCGTATAGGGCTGAGTTTGCGTGCTATTATTGTAATGCAGGAGCAAGCCAATATCTTGTGTACCAGTATCTGAGGGATAGAGAGTCAAGAGAGCGGCATCATTCACTTGTCCTGCTAAAAGCGAGTCGTTAAAAACGAAAGTTTCGTCGCCAGGCTGTCCGAAGTACGCAATATTCGAATTGCCAGTTATAGTAATCGAATCGAGAAAGATATTATTTATGCTACTTTTGGTTACATCTAAAATATGTTCCGACCGAGCGATGAATGGAGCGATGCCGATAGTATCCAGGATGGCAGGCACGTTCAGCGCGATCGAATCCGTGATCGGGAACTGGGTATAGACGGTAATGGTGTCGGTGCTGCACACAGTACCGTTCCCTGACAAAATGTCAAAAATCTCAGAATATTTGCTCTTGGTGGCGGGACATCGGAGTGAAAAAACAATGTCAAGTCCAAAAGCTTGGCCTGGCAGTATTGTAATTGCAGTTGGTGCAAGGGAGTTCGGCCAAAATTGGATTATTCCCGTGTCACCGGAGAGCGGCAACACACCTCCAAACACTATGGTATTACTTGATGCGTTCGCTAAAATAATTGTTGTATCAAACTCTGACCAAATCGCCTGAGCATTAATGATAATACTCGAGTTCGGAACTGTTAAGCATGGCCCCGCACTATCTGGCATCGGAAACGCTGATGCGCGCGATGAAATACACAAAATAATAGCGGCCGCAATCACCGGCAGCAAGAAAGATCTCGAAACGATTGACTTCATGGATTTATCCTTTCGTCAGATGACTTGACACAGCATAGTAAAGCGAAATATTACCCAAATGATTGCAGAGGCAGAGTATGTGTCGACCGCCTCCTTAGGCAAAGATGAATCCGCCGCGGCGGAGAAAGATGAAATATGAAAAGGGGCGTGTTTAGTCGCGGAGCGACGGAGTACTCGCAGCCCAGCATGTAGCGTAGCCGTGTGCGGCGTAGCGGAATGCTGGGTTCGCGTTGGTTTTAGATTCCCATAGTCCTGAAAGGACGGAGTAAATCCCACACGGCAAACATCGCCCTTTCAGGGCTAATAATCAATTTTCGTTTACCAACCCAGGGTTCCGCTTCGCTTTACCCTGGGCTGCGGGTACTTCGTGGCTCCGCCACTTGGGTTGCTTCCCGTCGCGCGGGTTGTGTCGTCCGCGTGCGTGTCTGAACCCTCCTCGGCGGGCCTTCGGCAGGGATCCTTCAACAGAGGACAAGCTTATGGGACTGGGAGGATTTTTTGGGTGATCGTGCATGATCCCAACCATCCAAATAATTCTCCGCATCCCAGTTCAGACGTTCGCGCGGATTGTGTCGTCCGCCTCCGAGGTAAAAGATGAAAGTTGAAATGGGGAATATTGTAGCGCCGGACGCATCGCCCACAATGCTTTCCCCGCTGGTCCCTAATCCCGTAAAGCCACGCAACCCGGGGGAGAGGCGAGGACGCCTGCGCTACAGGGATCATTTATTTTCGATTATTTTCTGGAATTGCTTGACTTCCGGAAATTCCTGCCGTATATTGGTGTGTGAAACTATGGGCACCTGTTCGGGGAAAAGATGAAAGATGAAAGATGAAAAATGAGGGAGGGTGCGAGTTCATTGAAAATCGAGGTCAGCGGTAGCTTTCTTTATGAACGACTTCTTTGAGAAAAGAATTTGTTGCAACAAATGGCGAAAACAGCTTGGAAACGAGGATTCATCGGGAACTCACAAGAAAGAAAAACGGCACCTATTTCTTGTGGAAAATTCGAATGGCTCTAAGTCCGTAAATTTCGTAACTTTGAATATGATCACACGGCGAGAATTATTAAAAGGCATTTCGGTTGGCGCGGCGGGAGCAGCATTGCCGCGAACTTCTGCAGCGTTGCCGCAGATTTCTGCAGCGTTGCCGCGAACTTCTGTAGGGTTGCCGCGCATCACGCGAGCAGCGGCAACGGTTCAGAAACCGATTGTCGTCTCGACCTGGAAATTCGGTCTGGATGCGAATAAGGAGGCATGGAAGATACTTGCCGCGAACGGTAGGGCACTCGATGCCGTCGAAGCTGGTGCTCGCGTGCCAGAGGACGACCCATCGAACCACAGCGTAGGCAGGGGCGGCTATCCGGATCGTGATGGCCACGTAACGCTCGATGCCTGTGTGATGGATGAGAACGGGAACTGCGGCTCGGTTGCAGCTCTGGAGCATATCTGCCATGCGGTTTCTGTCGCTCGCCGAGTGATGGAAAAAACACCTCATGTCATGCTCGCAGGTCCTGGCGCGCTGGAATTTGCAATTTCGCAGGGATTTCCGAAGGAGGAACTTCTTACAGAGGATTCTCGCAAAGCATGGGAAAAATGGAAGTCTGAAAATCATTACTCCCCGCTGCAAGGACATGATACGATCGGCATATTGGCGCTGGATGCGGCGGGTAACTTATCCGGCGCATGCACGACCAGTGGTTTGGCCTGGAAATATCACGGTCGCGTTGGGGACTCTCCTATCATTGGCGCCGGCCTTTTCGTCGATAACGAGATCGGGGCAGCTACTTCGACTGGCAAGGGTGAATCGAACATAAAGATCGCAGGGGCGCACACGGTGGTCGAGGCCATGCGTCACGGCGCTACCCCTACTGAGGCATGTGAAGAGGCCGTGCGCCGCATTGCAAGGAAGCAGCCGGATTATCACGATTTTCAGGTGGCGTTTCTTGCGTTAAATAAAAATGGGGAATCAGGTGCGTTCGCTATAGCAAAGGGATTTCAGTATGCGATCACGACGTCCAACGGTTCGGACCTCAGGGATGGCGCAAGTCTGCTGTGAAGCAGATCTGGTGATCCGATTGTTAGAAGGCCATTCGTCATTTTTTTGTTGACACAACACACGCTAATGCATGCATATCAATCCCAGGCCGCGGAGTACGATACCAATCGTTTTATACGCAATGCTCTTATGGGGAATTGGAATGATCGGGGACTCATCATTGCTACTCGCACAGGGTGGGCCGCCAATGATCACCGACGACCCCGGCACGCCTGGAACCGGCCACTGGGAAAACAATTTTGCATTCACGCTGGATAACACGCCCAGCGAGCATCTTTACGAAACACCGATAGCAGATATTAATTATGGCTGGGGCCCGCGTGTACAGTTAAAATTGGAGCTGCCATTGCTTGTGGTTAAAACGCCGGCTTCCGCTTCCACCGTAGGCATTGGCAATGCAAATCTTGGAGTAAAGATCAGATTCTTGGATGAGGATTCGTCAGGAATTGATCTATCGAGTTATCCGCAATACCGCTTAAATTATACCGGCATTTCTACGATCTTATTTGGTGATCAATTTTTTCTGCCGATCGAAGTGTCGCGCACCTTCGGCGCTCTCGAATTAGATGGCGAAGTAGGATTCGATTTCGTCAAGTCCCTCCCTGGCGAGTGGGAATACGGCGTGGTGGCTGGGTATAACGCATCGGAATCCTTCGAGATATTAGCGGAATTGCACGTTAATAACGATCCCGGCTTGGCGACGGAGCTGATAACCAATATCGGGTGTAAACAACGGATCTCGGACCAATTCTATTTTCTTGGCTCGGTTGGTCGAAATTTGACGCCTTCTTCATATAACGAATATCTTGCTTTTGCGGGCGTGCAGATTCTCGTAGAGTAACCTTCCCAAAATGAAAACTCGGAAAGAACTAAAAGACGAATACAAACAGATGACTCCCCGCATGGGAGTCTTCGCAATTCGCAATGTGAAGAATAGTAAGGTTTACGTAGCACGGGCCTCGAACTTAGATCTCATTTGGAAAGGTGAACAATTCAAACTCAATGCGAACGGACATCCGAACCATGCATTGCAGCAGGATTGGAATTTATATGGCAGCGATGTTTTTGCCTTCGAAATTCTTCACGAGTTAAAACCCTCCGACGATCCCGCCACTGATCCCAGAAGTGAACTTCTCGCACTCGAACAAATGACTATCGAAGATCTCCAACCATTTGGGGTGCGAGGGTATAACAAGAATGCTTAACACTGACCTTTTTCAGCACCAGATAGAACGAGAACTAAATTATTCTTATGATCGCTCGCAAAAACGCTACTATGAAATCCGTACTGGTAAGGTCAAGAAATTGCGTAAGCTCATCAGTTTTTCCGCTACCGCCGAATGTATTTATTCATCCCACAAACTCGGCTGTGTTCGATTCTACCTGGCAAGTACTTTGGTTCATCTAATCCGCACGAGAGTCATTCCCCCGATTCCTCGGGACCCCTTATTTATCGCTCGTTAAAATGACTTATTATGGAAGAGGCTCATTCCGGAATGGGACGACTCGAATCCCTAAAACGAAGCTCGCCGAAAAAACCGCCGAGGCGAGGGCGGATCGTTAGCTGGTCGTCCTTAACTTGAGCTCCGAGAAGATGCTTCACCACCAGCGTGATCCACTGCGCCCATGCCCATACCAGGGTTCCGGTTGGCGGCAGGGGAGGGGTAGGACGGTTCCCATAAAACTCGAGCCAACACCCACCCGCACCGGCTCTGTCGATAAGCCAGCCGATTGCCCGCTGTGCGCGTTCGACATCTCCCGCTTCAAGGCATGCTGCGGCCACATACATCGTCGCCAACGGCCACGGACCCGGCGAATCGGGCTCGGATTGAATATTATACCTTCCGTATCCACCATCATCCCACGCTTGCGACCAAAGCAGATCCATAGCTTCGATGGTATTTCTTGCAATTCCTGACCTTGGGTCGATTACTCCAAGTGCGATTGGAAAGCATTCTGAAATATCAGGTTCCCACGACTTCGGGACACCGGACGCAAGCGGCATTCCATCGGGTACAAACTGTTTTTGAAATTCTGAGCCGAATTGTGCTATTGCAAGTTCGGTTTGAATAGAGCCATCGAACAACCGCCGCTTGATAATGCGATTATTCTCGATCATGGAGAGGCTGGGATGTTGGAGAAAACTTTGTCGCATCTTCTTGCCCGCTGCAGTCCAACGTTCAACATCATCGAACCGCGAGAATAAATTGGCGATATGGGCCGCATCGCGAAGACCAAGAATACCAAAGGTCTGGTGTGCAATATCGAATCCCGGCAGGATGCCAACTTCTGCATTGCGTTCCCAAATATCCCGCGAGGCCATTAACATTCCAGTCTCTTCGTGAAGGAACTCCGCTCTGAGCAAATAATTAGCGATCGCGGCAATGCGTTCATAGTACACTTCGATAAAATCACGATCTCCGGTCCAATCGAGATAGGTACGGCAAGCTTTTAGTATTTCGCCATTGTTATTCAGCTCGGCATCTTGCCCACCACGAAAGCGGCTGGATTCCATTGCCATTCCTTCCGGAATAGTCATCCGAGTCAGAATATTTTCGAGCACGCTTCGAGCCACTTCGAACTGCCCCGAATACACTAGCGCCTCCGCCACCTTTGATGCATCGCCGGCCCACTCATAGCCATACTGCCAGATGCTAGCATCGAACCGACCATCATTTGCAACCGCTGCGCGCAAACCCATCGCTGAAGCTGTAAAGACTCTCTCGATCTCGTGATGTAACTTATGCGGATGAGGTTCAGTCCATCGAATGCAAGCATTGACCCAATAGTCTTTCTCATTTTCGCTGAGTTCTCCCGTTCCAACACGAGGCATATCCGGGCCGAGCGAGTACATGATGAGCATTCGGTAGATGGTGCCGTCGAGATGCATGTTGTCATCTCGGTACAATGGGACAGTCAGCGTCCGTTCGTGAAATACACCCTCAGCATGTGTACTGACCAGCACAGCGTCATAGCCGCGCGCAGATAGCCCGTAACTATTCCCGAGGAATTCTGAAAATAAAGCAGGGTTGCCATATAGCGATACTTCCAGTTCAGCAGTCTTCAGCGGGTTTTTCGATTCAAATGTTATTTCCCTCACCAGAACTGGTTCATCAATAGAGGTCCAAAAGCGCTCGATGACAAATATTTTGCCGGCCTGCCACAATGCCGTTACTCCAGGAATCTCGCCAGGAAACCAGACAACACGTGTGCTTTCATCCGGCTGATAACGTTCGCCATCGAGAATGAGAGTCAGCATCGTCTTCCTTAGTCCATATTCGGGATGGAAAAGATGCGTGGACCACTTGCGGGCGAAATGAGCAGGATCAGAAAGCACCAACCCCAGAGGCGTTGCGCTGGGATGCCGGCTCCATTGGATCGCAGCTTGAATTTGTCCCGAACCGAGAAAAAAATAATCGGTATCTGGAATTGTCGTTTCGAAATCGGGGTGAATGGTTTGAGGCATCTGATTGGTAGCCGTGGCCTTCAGCCCACGGTGGATATGATTGATACACCGTGACCTAAAGGTTCGGCTATGAGCTTATGATCCTAATTGCATTAGAACGATGTATAGCAATACTATCACTCCAACACCAACCCAGCAAAGCCCGAAGCCGATCAAATCTTTTTTGGTGAGTTTCCAGAATTCCCAGTTCGTGCCGGGAAACATTTTATCCTGTTCGACGAGCGTTGGATCTTGGATTCGCTTTGCAACTTCTATTGCGTCGAGTTCCTGATCTGCTAATGCGGGTGTGTGCACTCGCGCATAGAACTCTTGTAGAACACTCTCGCTATTTGGCTTTGTAAAAAGGCTCACAATGAATAATACAAAGAACGGAAAGACGATATCGAATAGAAAGGAGATCGCTGAAAGTCCTGCTTTCGAGGATGAGGCCAGGTCAATTCCGGTAAGGCCAATCATCCAAATTTGGAAGCGAAACATGCCATTCCCTACCAACGGCGATTGGGGATCGTTTTGATTCGCGTGAACAACATTCTCGAAATAAATTCCAACTGGCTCCTCACGTTCTATTTTAGGAATGGATTCGCCGATATAACGCGCAGCACCGCTGCTTACATCGGCGGTCTTTGCGTGCATTGTAGTATGATCTTCCAGGCCATGTGTCATTATAGTAAGAGCCGGATCTACTTTCATTGACGTAATAGTTGGCACAACGTTAGGAATAACAACGGTGATAAAAATCGAAAGCAGCATTTGAACGATAACTGCTTTCGTTGTGAGTCGTCTCCAAAAATAAACGAGCCAGATCGAAGGGCCAATGATCGTTCCGATGGAAAGTACGTATTTGAATATCACGAAAATATCATCCGTGACGTACGCGAATCCGATCCCGGCCATCAGCACAATGAAAATTACTATTCTTCCAACCAGGATTTGGGTTTTATCCGAAGTCCCCGGACGTAGGGGAAGCAAAATATTCTTTGTGAACGCGGCTGACCATTCCAAACTCGAGGATGCTTTCGATGCCATATTAGCTGCCAGCACGCTTGCGATCATTAAACCGACGAACCCGACTCCAAGGAGATCCTGCGTCATGGTTCCCCAAACGTAGGTTGCATCCGAAAGCTTACCTGAGTATAGTGCCACTGCGATAAGTCCCGTAAGCGCCCAACCAACCATCACAAGCCGTTTGATAAAGGCGCCGGTGATCATTCCAACCCGAGCAGAATTATCATCTTTAGCCGCGCCACCCAGGGTAAAACTCCGTGGGGCGAGTCCGATGAGATTAACCAGCACCATCGTTGCGACGAACCACCAGGTGTATTCGCTACCCACACCGCTGCCAAATAGATGGAACAGGTCGTCAGCAACGTGCGCATGGAGTCCGGAAAATCCACCAAGCTTCATCAACCCGACAGGAATTAGGATGGTTGAAAGAAATATGATCATAATGCCCTGCATTACATCCGTAAACGCAGCAGCAAATAGTCCACCCATAATCACATACGCGGCTGTTACACATCCGTAGATCAAATAGAATGTCACGAGATCGAGATAGGAGATCGTCCCCGAAATTTGACCGTTGCGTTCCTTCTCATGCAATAATGCTAGGCGTGATTTGAGGCTATCGGCAAGCTTACCGTTCTGTGCAGCCATATCCATCGCGCGCATCTCCTGAAATTGAGCGACACTTCGCTTCTCTTGCATCGTATAAGCTGAGGCAGGCTTCAACATTACAGCCTGCAACGTCTTGCCGGTAATGAGATAGCCGATCGAGGAACCATAGATCGAAGCAAGTAGAAGATAAACGGCAAAGAGTCCGCCGAGAAATTTCGATTCGAAACGATGTTCGTAAATATCACCCGGGCCAATATAACGCGCTCGCCGCTGAAGAACGGAAGTGAACCAATAGAACGGTGTAATGAACAGGACCAGATTTTGGAACCATACTCCTTGCAATCCCTGCCGGTAGATCTCACGGGTAACGCCGGCTGCCTGATCGGCGGAGACCATATTGCCAAAATTCAGGAACCCCATGATGCCGCGTCCGAAGCTGCGGTTAGCTTGGAAGAAATCTTTCGTAGAACGGCTGGCGCGCCGCTGTGTCCAACGCCCGATCACGATCAGGGTAAGAATATAGAGCGTGATGATCGCCCAGTCGAGAATATGGAGGCCAAGGAACACTCGGAATTACAAGATTTTGGAATGGATTATAAAGGATGTTGGGAAATACTACGTTGACCATAACAAAGTGACAACTCAAAAATGCCTTTGAACCCAAATACCATGGTTGAATGATCAATGTTGAATCGAATTATGACGCACTCCACACATAGAGATAATGCACAATACCCCGATTTCTCTTATTGACAAATTCCAATTCCCTAACCAATCCCAATCGTTCCGCTACTCGCTGAGAGGCAACATGGTCATGTGCCATATTCGCGACGATGCGATCCAGCCCCAATTTAATTCCATATTGCAGCACTGCGGAAGTTGCTTCCGTTGCATACCCTTTATGCCAATGATCTGAATGAATAATGTAGCCAAGATCGACTTCTTCTTTCCCGTTAACAGGAACCCGCATCATTCCAACATCCCCAATTTGTTCATTGGTCTCCTTCAAGATCAACGCCCATCTGCCAAAGCCATTTGATAAGTACGATGCGATCGCACGTTCGATCCAATTTCTGGTATTTTCTTGTGTAAAGGGACTCTCCCAAAACTTCATGGTTTCCACATGCGATTGGATACGGTGCAACACTGGGACATCCCCCAAATCATATTCACGGAGGAGAAGCCTTTCCGTCTCGATCATCTTGTTTTGCCAGCGACGAAGTGTTTAAGTCCTTAAGAGCTCACGACCGGGATTGAACCGGTGACCTCATCCTTACCAAGGATGTGCTCTACCAACTGAGCTACGTGAGCGAATGTAGCGCAAACTTCAGTTTGCGAAACTCAATCCGAGTCGCAAACTAGAGTTTGCGTTACATAATTTCTGTGGGCAGAGAAGGATTCGAACCTTCGTAGACTATCGTCAACAGATTTACAGTCTGTCCTCGTTGGCCACTTGAGTATCTGCCCCGTGGGGCAATTATGAATTATGAATTATGAAATCGAATGAGTATCTATATCCGAATTTCATAATTCATAATTCATAATTGCCAATTCGAGCCGGCGGACGGACTTGAACCGACGACCTGCTGATTACAAATCAGCTGCTCTACCAACTGAGCTACGCCGGCCTGCTCTGAATGCGTCGGGAAAATGGGAAACCCGCTTGTCTGGTTCCCCCACGTCACATCTTTTTCAAAGAGTTTGGATATTGTCCGCCGCGATCAAGGAATTCGCAGCCGCAGACCAGCAGTCAGCAGCGAGCTATGCAAGTGGTTTGCACGCTTGAGCGCCTTAACGCCGACGCCAAATTCATCCGCAATAGCTGTCAGCGTATCGCCGGGCTTTACGCGATAGGTAACGGGATGGTTTGAGGAATGCTGCGAAGGTGCTCGGTCACCCTGGGATGGGGTAATATTCGAAACATAAACCTTGATCTTGGTGCCTGCTTGCAGCTTGTCAGATTGGAGGCCATCATTCCAATCGGAAAGATCGTTGGGGGTGGTCCCAAATTTCTTTGCAATAGCCGTCAGCGTTTCGCCAGGAAGCACGGTGTGGTACGTTGGGGTGCCGACATGATGGGGTTCTGTTTTGGCATCCGCTACATCGGTATTCTCATCGGCATCATCTATCAAGGTGTGAACACGAAGAGCGTCGCCGCTGTGTAACGTCCGAGGAGTAGTCGGATTCCAAGTCCGAAGGTCAGCCACCGAAACTCCAAAATTATCGGCAATCTTGCCCATGGTATCACCATGCCGAACCTTGTAGGTAACCCATTTTGCTGTCGGCTTGGACTTCTTCTTTGTTGAAGCCGCAAGTTCAGCATTCTTGGCGTTGGCTTTAGTCCTAGAGGCAATATTCGTCTCGTAGATCTTCAGCATTTCGCCTTTGCGAAGCTTGGAATGTCTTGAGAGGTCATTCCATTTGCGAAGTGAAGCGACCGTTACCCGGTTTGCCGATGCGATACTTTGAAGTGTCTCACCATGTCTTACCCGATGTTTGATCAAGCGAGTCTTGGGTTCGGCAATATCCGCGGCAGCTTGCATCGATACACGCTTGGGTGAAACAGAGGTGCCATGGGTGCTATCGGCAGAAGCAGTTTGCGTATTCGCAGAATCATCCGCAGAGCCAGTTTGGGGTCCCATCACCGCCATAGGCACACGCAGATGTTCCCCACGCTTTACCTTGTCGGTG
The DNA here is from genome assembly GCA_963736195.1 of Ignavibacteriota bacterium. Lineage (GTDB taxonomy): Bacteria > Bacteroidota > Ignavibacteria > Palsa-1295 > Palsa-1295 > PALSA-1295. Next base: position 1,010,997 of record CAVTNP010000004.1, on the reverse strand, counting down.
GGACTCATATCGTTATACTCCGCGAGCTGATCTGGTGCAATGCCGTAGAGCTTCGCGATCGAACGCATCGTTTCCCCGCGCGCTACAGTATGAACCAACCATGGCCGGCGCTCAGTGATCGGAATTGCAGCCAATTTATCGTAAAAATTCGAGGCTGTGCCTGATGGAAGTCGCAAACAATAGCCATCCGGCAGGCAAAGCTCCGCTGGGGGAGTTGAGGGCTGTAGCAACTCAGGATTCAATTCCTTCACCTCCAGATCGCTGACTCCTGCGGCTTTTGCTAATGCTTTCAGATCGACTGCTTCCTTCAAATGAACAGTATCGAATTTTAGCGGCGCGTCATAAATAATATTGTTGAATCCATATCGCACCGGATCCATCGAGATCAGCGTGGTGGCTATGAAGAGCGGCACATATCGCTGGGTTTCCTTTGGCAGGAATGGCCGAATATCCCAATAACTTTTGGAGTTAGCCTGAGCCTCTGCCTGCATAATTCGCGTAGCGCCACAATCATAAGCTGCAAGCGCCAGATGCCAATCGCCAAGCTGATTATCCAGATCGCGAAGGAACCTCGCCGCAGCACGAGTTGCTGCGACAGGATCGCGCCGCATATCGAACCACCAATTGCTATGCAATCCATAAAGCGAACCAGTAGCATCGATGAACTGCCACATTCCGACAGCCTTTGCCCAGCTAACCGCTGCTGGATTCAGTCCGCTTTCCATCATTGCTAAGTGGATTATCTCCTCCGGAACATGCTCTTCCTTCATGATCTGCTTCATCATCGGAAAATACTTTCCGGTGCGCGCAAGCCATTTTTCCATGAAGGGGCGTCCGTTGCCTTCCGTGAAATACGCAATGCATTGCTCCACATCGGTATTGATCGTCAGAGGGATCTCCGTTTTCGAGAGATCCATCCTTGGCAGCGGGACATTCCTGATATCCATCTTCGCCATTTCCTGATTGAATTTCTCACGAAATGCAAAGATCGAGGCATTCGACGGAAGCGAATCGATTCGAGCAATATATTTCTCGTAATCGCCGATAACATTTTTCGATACCTCCTGGAAATCCTTGTTCGAATCAATGCCCGGATAGGTAATGAGCCGGTTCAGAATATCGATCGCACTTTCAAAATGCTTCACGACTTCCGTTTTCTCGTTCTTTTGCTGGGCTACCAGAGCGCGCAGCCATTCCTGGCGGGCGGCATCGACTCTCTCTTGTAAGATATGAGGGTCGATGTTGCCGGCCTTGGCTTGCTCGTCGAGCACTGCAAAAGGATCGGTGGGAGTCGGTGCCACGGTACTTTGGGCGGTCGTGGTTTCGCGGGTAGTATTCGGGGTACTGCTGCAACCGGCGGCCGTAAGGCCGGCGAATCCCAATAACCCCGCCAGAACCCATGTCGCCCTTCGTTCGGATTGGTTTGGTGTGTGTTGATCTGTCATGTTAATTATGTGTTCTCCTTCTATAGCGCAAGATAACAGCTAATGCGGTTGAGAATACGATTTTCTACAATCAATAAGACGTGGGAATCACTCCCCGGTTACCGCTTCATGATCGAGAAAATCCATTAATTGATCGTCAGCCGAGGCAAATAGTAGCCTTGGCAAGGATTGAAGCACAACGCGGAAAGGGCAAACCGCGCATAGCATCCAACTATGGAAACCCATTCCTCCCTGAAAAATTCCACTTATCAACACTTTTCTCCACAAATGTTTACATCACAGGGAAAAGCAACTTATTCGTGACCGGCTCAAAACGCCTCGTTATCCATTGTCGCCAAGAAATAGGTGCCGTTTTACTTTCTTTCGAGTTCCCGATGACCCCTCGTTTCCAGGCCAATTTCGCCATTTCTTGAAAAAGTTATCCACAAAACGCTTTCATGGAGAACCCGTTCATCCAGAAAACCAAGTTCCCGTGTTTTCATTTTTTTTAATGCTGGATAACTACCCTCCTGCTTTGCACATATTCCCCATCCGACACCCGCAAAATATACGACCCCGATGGCACACTTGAAACATCAAGCCTAACTCCTGCTCCTACTCCCGCATTTGCGCCCCCTCTTACACCCCCTCCTAACGAAGGAGGGGGCTGGGGGGTGGTCCCCTGCGCGAGCACTTCACGCCCCAGCGCATCATACATTTCTACCGTGGGCTGCGCTGCGCAGGATAGTTTAACCGTAATCTCATTCTGTGCCGGATTGGGCTGAATGCTCTCGATGCTAAACGGCGCCGCATGGTTCATCAGCGCAAGCAGGGTGGAATCCCCGCAGCCGGTGAAGTTGATTTCGACGGAATCGGCAGGAGAAAGCGAAAGCGCAGCGCAATCGCAGTTCTGGCGTTGACCATAAAGGTTGGCAGAGTCGAGATACACCTTGGCAGAGGATGAAGCGAGGAACGTTTTGAAAGTAAGTTGCAACACTGGCGTGGGCAACCGTACGGCGGATGTATCTGTGATTAAAAGATCAAGTAAACCGTTTCTGGAACTTGAATCCAAAATGCTCCAGCCCGGCGGAATAACCAAATTAGAGAGCACCAGCGAAGCTGAATCATACCGAATCGCAAAATGAACAGAATCAACACCTACCATTGCATCTATTGTTGGGATATAACTAACCGTTACTCCGGTTCCTGGTTTTACACTAAGGAATTTAGCACTATCCGCAAATTGCCCAACGATTGTGGAATTAAAGTATTGCATTGAATCGAGGTCAAGCATCCAAATCTGATCCACAATACTTGGCTCAATATTCACAGTCTGCACGTATATTCGAGAACCCGCCACCCAAAAGCGTTGTGTTCCCCCTCCAGCCCAGGAGAGGTAGTTCTCGGATGGGCCGCATAATGATTTCCACGTAGTTCCCGTATCACGTGAAATGAAACAGCCGAGGGCTGATTGTGCGACTAAGTATTTAGCGGTACCGCGAATACATCCTGTCGTTCTTACAACAGATGAATTGAGAAAGTTTACCGATGGGATTTGCGAGACAATTCGCCAAGTGTTCCACATATCGTCTGTCCGAATAACATTGCCATACCATGTCACGGCTAAGTATGTTCGGGTGCCAGAAATTGCAACTTGCTGCATGAAATCGCTGTCGCATGTTCCAAAGTATGACCATGTCACCCCACCATCAGTGGTCCTGTACGTGTCATGCAAAATTCCTTCGCTATCGTTAGCAAAGGCGTATCCATATATGATTTCACCTGTTGGTACGGATTTGCTCCATGTGTTACCCTCGTCCCAGGAAACAAGCTGCCAATTCTCTCCTAACGTAAACAGTCCATCCGTTATGCTATCATAGGACACACTACCCGGATTATTCCCAATCAATTGAGTCCCACTCTGATGGAGAAATGTCCAAGTCAAACCGCCGTCAGTAGTTTTAAAACAACCACCAACCGAGTCTCCGTCAATAGCGACCATCCACCCTGTCAAACTATCCTTAAAAATCATGTCACCGAACCACCAACACGAATTCCACTGTTTTCCTCCTGAATCCCAAAAATCCGCGGGAGTGAAAGACGATTGAGTCCAGATTTCTCCGCCATCCGAAGTGCGGAATAAAAACCCAGTGTCATTTCCGTCTTTGGTGCCACCCTCTCCGCCCGTGAATCCGATTTCTGGATGGCCTACCTGATTGAGAAAATAAATGAAGGAAAATTCGTCAACAGAGATTCCGTTATAAGGAGAAGTTAGGATTGGCTTCCATTGAGCGGAAGCACTTGTCGGAACTATTACCACAAGGCCCACAAAAATAGAAAAAACAATAAACGAGAATACCAGACCCGCAAGAGTGGGTCTGGTATTCATTCCGTTGAACTCTCTTTTCTTCAAATCAATGAATGATTAAATTACCTTCCACACACCTTGAACATGAACGGCACGTTTGGCGTACCGCAGTCCCCCATGCCACCCCAAACGGAATTTTATTATACCCATGTTGGTCGTTCCGGTTCGAAAGTAGCTCATAGCTGTTCCGTGGTTTGGAGCTTGTCAAAAATTCTGTGGATCGAGGTCATTTTTGTACCACCACGCTCCTCGATTCCACATACCCATCTGACATTAATCTTAGATAGTAGATTCCCGATGGCACCCCCGAAACATCCAACACTACCGCCGGTGGTAGGGACGTGCTGCGCACGTCCTGCGCCCGCCCCAGCGCATCGTACATTTCTATCGTGGGCTGCGCGGTGCCGGATAGCGTAACCGTAATCTCATTCTGTGCCGGATTGGGCTGAATGCTCTCGATGCTGAACGGCGCCGCATGGTTCATCAGCGCAAGCAGGTTGGAATCCCCGCAGCCATCGAAATCGATTTCCACGGAATCGGCGAGAGAAAGTGAGAGTGCAGCGCAATCGCAGTTCAGGCGGTGGCCGTAGAGATGGGCCGAATCGAGATACACTTTGGCGTAAGATGAACCGAGATACGTTTTGAAGGTTAGCTGCAAAACTGGAGTAGGTAATGCCACAGAGGATGTATCCGTGATTAAGAGATTAACAAACCCATTACTCGTACTCGAATCCAAAATGCTCCAACCCGGCGGAATAACCAAATTAGAGAGCACCAGCGAAGATGAAACATACCGAATAGCAAAGTGTACAGAATCAACGCCAACCATTGCATCCATAGTTGGGATGTAGTTAACCGTTACACTGGTTCCTGGTTTTACACTAAGGATTTTGGAACTATCCGCGAATTGCCCAACGATTGTGGAATTAAAGTATTGCATCGAATCAATATTTAGCATCCAATATACTCCCACGCCATTCGAGTCCGAGGCATATCCGCCATTTAAGGAGTCGACCCCGAAAAGGAAAATTTTATTGGCATCAACGTAAAACCGTGCGGAAGAAAGAACGCCGGATACAAAGCTTTCCGGGACACCGCAAAGAGATTTCCAGGAAAAACCTTGATCCGTTGAAAGATAGCAACCGGTGTTGATTAGAGCATACATGCTGTCTATCGTTCCTCGAAGGCAGAAGCTGGATGAACCTCCGGGAACGTTGTTATAAATAGGATACAAGCAAGGCGGGAACGTATAGATTTTATACCAAGTATTTCCTGCGTCATCCGTACGCCAAATCTCATCGAAAAAAGTCGTTGTAGTCTCTGTTGTTAGCACAAAGTAAGTGCTCGTTCCTGGAATTGGAAGAGGCTGCCAACAAGCGATTGAAAATGGTATCTGTGACCAGGAATGGCCCCCATCCATTGTTCTCCACCATGTACCATCTTGCGGATAGCCATACCACGCAACAAGGCCAGTATCTTCGTTATTGAATGCAAATCCACCGGTCGCTTCAGAGCCAGAAAGAACATTCGATGGTGCCCACGTTGAACCTTCATCCCAAGATACCAGATTATATCCACCATACGTCGAAATAAAAAGACCATCGGTTTTCTTGTCATAATAGATTCCGGTCCCGGTCGAACCATAACTGGCATTTCCAACAGTAATAAGGCTGCCAGGAAGATCGAACCATGTTTCTCCACCATCGGTGGTCTTATAACAGCTATAAGCACCAATACTGCTGAACCAGCCGGTTAAGCTATCTTTGAATACGAAATCAGATACAGAGACACTAAATGAATCTGCAAGAGAAGGCGAATGGATGGGAACATCCTTCCATTTATATCCTCCGTCAGTCGTTTTACAAACGTTCCATCCATCGTTAAGGAAACCGGTATTCGGTAGGCCCTGACGGTCGAGAAAGTAAATGCATGCACCTTCTTGCCAAGAACCGCAACAGTCAACGGGATAGACTGGGTGAATTACACACCATTGTGCCACGGCCATGGACGCTGAATGGAGAATTGCGAAGACGGTTAATATCCGGAGCATTCTTATGTGAAATATAACGCTTCTGGGATGGTGGAATCTATTCGAAAAAATAAATCCCATCCCAGAAAAGGTGATAATTAATTAAGGCGCCCGCCAATTGTGGAATAATAATTCGCAGCTACGTTGGTGTCCCCACCTCCGACAGTTGCCCATGATTCCGTGGCCTCATTATTTTGACCACCTCCAATCGTGGAGTATCCTCCTACTGCAATAGCTTCATTATTACAACCTCCAGAGACGGTATTATATCCTCCGTTTGCTCCGCCGCCATCCGAATTCGTCCCACAGAGATTCGGAGTAGATAGTCCACCGCTCGCCACAGTCAATGTCTTCATTCCTCCATTACTGCCGGTGCCAGATAGAAGAAGCTTTCCTTCGTCAGGCATCCATATCGCATTCACGCCTTCCCCAGCAACAATATTAAAGCTTGTCCCCGCACCGGTTGCCGGTTGACCATTCACGCTGATTGAGGAAACATAGTTCATGTTCATCTTTTCAGCGGTAATGGAGCTATCGGCAAGCTTCGCGGTTGTAACCGCAGCATCCGCCAAATTAGCAGATTGCACAGCGCCCGTGGCGAGCTTTTGGGTGGTAACGGCGGTATCGGCCAGCTTGCCTGTCGAGATCGCGTTATCGGCCACATTGAGTGCAAATGGCGAAGCTGTCATCTGCGATAACGGACGAAGTTCCGTTCCGCCGTCCACAGCCACGCCTAACCACAGCGGCTGATCCATCACCGCCGGAGACGGCAACGGATTATCCGGTGACCCAAGCACACAGTTGAACACGCCGCTCGAATCGATAAGCGTATTCATCGCACCTTGCCACAATTTAACAGTTCCATTGGCATCGCCATAGATGGTCACTGTTAGTAACCGCGTTCCGGCAGTTTGGTTTCCCGAAGCGCTCCCCGCCGGACGGAGCACCCCTTGGTACGACATCACGCGCGGCGAACTCTGCGCATGAACACCAGAATACATCAACGAACAAAGAAAAGCACACAAAATGATTTTTTTCATAGAATTCACATGAAGTTAATGACGAAATGAAGAACTTAGGCTACAAATATACAACGAAATTATTGCAAGCCAAGGAAATTGCAATTTTCGGAAGTAGAGTGTCGATTTTCATGGCAACTTAACCCCCAATCTGAAGCCATCATATTTTGCTTCCTTTCCCTGAAACCATTTCCCACTTTTCTCCCTTTATACCCACATGTCAATTAAGAATGACGAATTAGGAATTACGAATTGGGGGGATTCTCGCCATTTGCAATTCGTAATTCGTAATTCATAATTTCCCAAACTGTGGCTTTAGAAGAGTACGAGCAAGAGCAAAGTTCGCCGATCCGCATATCGCGGAATGGCTCGGTCACGCGGTTCGCGGAAAGCCGCGAACGCTCCGGTGGAGCGCGCTCGTCCGCTTCGATGGCGTTCCTGGATGACGATGATTCTCCGCCGTTGATCGATGAGCCGCTTGAAATGAATGAGGCAGGTACGCTGCGCGCAGAATCGTTAACACCGCGCGCGCGCCCAATGCCCAAGCGTCTTTCCGAAGAAGCGCGGGAGGCTGAGGAGGCGGAGCGGCAAGCGCGAATCCTCCAGCCGGTGGATGAACCTCCTAAACCGCGAGCGCGCCGCGCAAAAAAAGCGGTACCCGCGAGGAGAAGCATGAGCGATCATGCACCCGCCCAAACAAGCGAAGAAGAGCAAATGGCGCTTCCGCTGAAGGAACCCCGCCCGAAAACGGATTCGCTGGTTAAGCAGCGGCAGGTGTTGGGATTTTGTTGTATCGTGGCCGCAGTACTGGTGTTGCTGGCTATCATTAGTTATTCTCCGGATGACGCTTCGCGTTCGGAAACGCGCATCAGTGATCTGCCATCGCTATTCCTTCCCCACGGCGATTCGCCGGACCCCGTCCGCGATGCCGTCCGCGCCAGCGCCGACCAAGCCAAGAACTGGCTGGGCCTCATTGGCGCGATGCTCGCTAATTTCCTCATCAATAAAACGATAGGCTACGCAGCGGTGCTGTATCCGATCTTTTTCGGCGCGTGGTCGCTGGCTTTTTTCCGGTTCACCTATAAGCAGCGCCGCCGTCTCACGCTCGCCACGACGTTCTTCCTCATTACGGCGATCCTCTTCAGCGCGACGATGGGAACGGCATCGAATTTCCTGAGCCTTCCGCGGGAGTGGTCGGGTTCGGTAGGGCAGTTCCTCGGTCTTGCGTTTGCACGCGCCATCGGCAGCGCGGGCGCGTTCATTATTTATGCGGCGGCCTTCATCGTTATGCTGATCTTCTCGATCGATCTCGATATTGAGAAGACGTTCCACCGCCTGAAAAGCTGGTGGAATGCCATGGTGATGTGGTCGCGCAGAAGAATGATCGAATTTTGGGAGAAGCGTGAAGTACGGTTAGCTGCGAAAGAAGAACGTCGCGAGGCTGAGAGAATTGAGGAAGAACAAGCCGAGCGGCTGAAGCAGTCGAGTATTGCGGAGAAAGTAATTCCCGCCGAACGTGCAGCTGCGCAAGTTCCGGAAACACTGACAAACGATCGGCTACCAGCTTTAGAAGAGAACACAGAGCCCAAGCCCGCGAAGCTTGCGGTTGAACCGGTTGTGGCAGAGGCCGCATCACCACAGCGGCCCATTGCGGTACAACCGGTTGTTGCGGCTGAACAGTCCGCGCTTCGCTCGGAGCGAAGCGCCATACCCAAACCAGATTCTGTTGGTGCCGCCGTAGCCGCCGCAAAGGAAACGGTCGCTGTTGCTCCCACCGGGAACTCCTCGCTTCTTACGCCTCGTACTGAGAATCAACCACTCCTCAAGGTGCGTCCTGCAAAACAGAATGAGGGCGCGAACATTCCTCGCCTTACGCGCAATGGCCAGGAACGATTAGGAACGCATTCCAAACACTTTAGCCGATTGACCAATGGCGCCGTCGATCACGACGAAGAAAGGACCGAACCACCGCAAGCAACCGCAGGTGCCTCCGCGCCTGTCATCGCGGAAGTTACACCGATCCAGAGTGCGGCACAAAGTTCTGAGACGGCTTCACCCTCGGCCTCCGCGGAGAACGATGTGTTACAAGCACCTTCAACAGAAGGGGAAGAACCGCCGGTGGATATCATCCACAATATTGATCCATCCGAAGATGTTATCGAGCCGCTAAAACGCAAACCGCGCGAGCCAAATATAACGGCATCGACCGCGCCGGTGATGCTTGGCGATGAAAAAGTTCTCTCGAACGAGGCTCTGCCGCATTCCGTCGCATCAGAAATTCCAATTCCGCCACCGGCATTGCTTGCAGCGGATAGAGAGATCCCAAAGATCGCCGACGATCTTTTCTATGAAGAGGGAGAGCGGCCAGTCATTCCTGAAAATCCCTATCAGGAAATGCTGACGAAGTACCGCAACCCAAGCCTGGAACTGCTCACGCCTGCCGATCCCAAAGATGCGCTCGATGCCAACGATGAAGAGCTGGCCAAAAAAGGCCGTTTGCTGCGGGATAAGCTTGCCACCTTCGGAGTGGAGATCGAGAACATTACCGTCACGCCGGGACCAGTTGTTACGCTGTATGAATTCACTCCGGCGGAGGGCGTGAAGGTCTCTCGCGTGGAAAATCTTACAGACGACATCGCGTTGGCGATGAAAGCGCGTGGCATTCGCATCATTGCGCCTATTCCTGGGCGTGGAACCATTGGGGTGGAAATCCCGAACGACACTGCGAAGATCGTTCGCATTCGTTCCCTGCTCGAAAGCGATAGCTTCCGCAATACGAAGATGAACCTGCCGCTTGCATTGGGCATGACGATCTCGGGAGATGTCTATGTCGATGATCTGAACAAAATGCCGCATTTACTCATCGCGGGTGCGACTGGTTCCGGCAAATCCGTCGGCGTGAATGGGATTCTTGCCAGTTTGCTTTACGCAAAATCGCCGCGCGATGTAAAATTCGTTATTGTCGATCCAAAAAAGATCGAACTGTCGTTGTATAAAAAGTTACGTAAACATTATCTCATCGTATCGCCGGAAGCAGGGGAGGACATCGTAACTACCCCCGCGTATGCGGTGCTCGCGCTTAAAGCGGTCGAGCTTGAAATGGAACGCCGCTACGATAAGCTTGCGAAAGCTGCCGTCCGCTCGCTCGCCGATTACAATATCAAGGTTGCGCAAGGCAAGCTTCGCTCCACGCAGGAGGAACAGCATTATCATCTGCCGTATATCGTCGTTATCATCGATGAACTTGCCGATCTGATGATAACTGCCGCACGCGAGATCGAGGAACCCATTTGCCGCATTGCGCAGATGGCGCGTGCCGTGGGTATTCACATGATCCTGGCTACGCAACGTCCATCGGTCGATGTTATTACCGGCGTTATAAAAGCAAACTTCCCGGCGCGTATGGCATATCAGGTTGCTACGCGAGTAGACTCCCGCACCATTCTCGATGTCATGGGCGCGGAGCAGCTTATGGGTAATGGCGACATGCTCTATCAGCCCAGCGGCACACCAAAACCGATCAGATTGCAGTCGCCATATATCTCAACCGAAGAAGTGGAAGCCATGATTGATGCCGTTGCGATGCAGGATGGCGACAAATTAAGTTACTCACGTCCATGGACGCTGCCCTCTCTCCGCCAGGATGACGATGATCAAGGCGTCGAGATCGACGACGAGGATGAACGCGACGAATTATTCGAAGAAGCGGCAAGAACTATTGTTCGTCACCAGCAAGGAAGCGTGTCGCTGTTACAGCGCAGGCTCAAAATTGGTTACTCCCGTGCCGCCCGCGTGATGGATGAACTCGAAGCAGCAGCGATCGTGGGAGCGTTCGATGGCTCCAAAGCCAGACAGGTATTATGCGAGAGCGAAGCAGAGCTGGAAGTAGTGCTCGAGGGATTGAGGTAGGAATGTAGCGCAAACTTTAGTTTGCGACTCCGTTGTAAAATCGCAAACTAAGGATTGCATTACACCTCTCTCGACGATCCAACAAACCGGTCTCCCGCCTCTTGAAACAACACATTGAACGTTGTTAAGCTGCCATAGCAGCGGGTGATGTATCCCTGAAGTTCAACCTTTTCGGCCTCTTGCAAGCCGCTGCTATTTATTTTTTGCTCCAGTACGCGCAGGTTATTCCGGAGTGAGATGATCTTTTTAAAAAGACTTCCAGATCCACCTCTTTCGATTGAAGGGTGGGATCTTTGGGCTGGAGCACCATCGTACCGTGGTAAAATTTGGGCGCAATGGATACATCGGTTTCCGGTGTAGTGAGTTTCTGATCGAGCGCGCGAGTGAAAGCGTCATACGCGATCCGATATACTTGATCGATCTCCATAAAATCTAACTATTGATGGTGCCTGCGCTATGGATAGATAAGCGCGTATGCTGACGCACAAGTATGCGCGTGCCAGATGGGTACCCCGAGGGTGATCGGATGTAGTGGCTTAGAAGTCGTCTTCTTCGTCTTCGTCCAATTCCTCGTCGTCCCAATCATCGTCCTCGAAATCATCATCGAGGTCATCGGGATCTACTTCATCGACTTCGGTCTTTTCAACATCTTCGACGATTTCCTCATCGAGATCGTCCTCTTCATCGAGTTCGTCATCGAAGTCCTCATCGAAATCATCGAGATCGTCATCGTCCTCCTCTTCATCGCCAAGGGCATAGAGGGTTGGTAGTTCTAATTCGTCGTCCATTGGTGTAGTCATAATAATTTCTGCTAAAGCTGCTGCTCCTAAAGCTCCACCGGCGGCAATAGCGCCGGCACGGATAGCCCGAGCGGTTGGTGCATCCGGCCCAAGGGAACTGCCCAAAGTAGTTTTCCCAAAAGCAGTTCTTCCCGTTGCGTCATCGTTGCTCACGTTTTCCTTCTCCACGTCGGATTCGTTCCAATTGTTACGTTCCCATGCTTCACGTGGGTTCGAAGGTGCGGCAAGCGCATCATCCAGAGTGTCAAAAATTCGAAAAACCCGATCCAATTGGGTCATTCTCAAAAGTGAAACGACTTCCTCGGTCACCCCGGCGAGCCGTAGCTCACCATCATGCACGTTCATCTGTCGCTGAGCCAACAAAAGGGCGGATAGCCCCGCGCTATCGACATGCCGAACCTCGCTCAGATCGACGATCAGCGTTTGAATGTCCGGTTGCGCAAGAATAAGGAATTCCGCCTTCAATTGGCCGGCATTCCTGGAATCAAGGCGCTCTTCCTTAAGACGGAAGATCGTCGTATCGTCTTGCTGATCGGTGATAAAGTGCATGGTCGTCTCCTTGTAAAGTATGCTTACTTACCGGATCATGGCCTTCACGCGCTCAAACCGTAATGGAGCAATTCGTGTGCCGTGATTCCTAAAATATTTCTATTATTTTTGAAAAATTTTCATCCTTCACCCTGTTGTAAGCAATACCTCTCCGCGAAATTAATAAAACTTTTGCGCACTCCCGCGAAAATCCGAATTATCGTGTCAGGTTTAATATGCTCTTCCGATCAGCGGACATGCTGGGAGAACTCTCTATTGCCTGATTCGATTTGAGAGTACATACAAAAATACGAATAATCTTTGATCCGATTTACGAATAGCATTCTGCATGGCAGCTTCAGATGAAATCCTGAAACAATGGAAGGCTGGCAAGGCGCGTCCCGTTATGGTTTTCCATGGCGAGGAGGATTTTCTGCGAAGCGAGCTTTTGCACCATGCACCGGACATTTTCGTGCCGGATATTGGTGTTCGCTCCTTCAATTGCGACGTGCTCTATGGCCCGGAAACAAGCATGGATCAGGTGATCTCGCTTGCTCGTTCGTACCCTATGATGGCCGAGCGACGGCTCGTCATCGTGCGTGAAGCTGAAAGAATTCTTCGAGCCAAACCAGCAGGTGCTGCCACTAAAAGCAGAAAAAAGGCAGGACCGAGCGAAGATCCGTTGCTCCAATATCTCGAACAGCCGAATCCCGATTGCATTCTGATCTTCGATCTCGATAAGTTCGGAGCACGCAATCAATCTCCGTTTCGGGAGTTGAGCGAAAAGGCACATGTGGTCGAGTTCGCAGAGATGAAGGAGGGTGAAGCGGCAGCGTGGGTGACTGCAAGAGCGAAATCGCTTGGGCGCTCGCTCAGCGGTGATGCGGCACGGCTGATGACGAACTACCTTGGCGTTTCGCTGCGAGGATTAGCCAACGAGCTGGAGAAATTAGTAATTTATTGTGGTACGGGTAGAAAAGAAATTACAGATAAAGACGTCGAGCAGGTCGTTGGTGCATCGCGTGAGAATAATGTGTTCGAGCTTACAAAAGCGATCGGTGCGGGGAATAAACCGGTCGCAATAACGATCGCGCTGAAAATGCTCGATCAGGGCAGCGACCAAAAGCAATTCATTTTCGTCATGCTGTCGCGGTTCATAGAGCAGCTCATCATTGCGCGCGAACTTTCAGCAAAGGGAGAAAACGAACGTGCCATTGCCGAGGCGCTCGAATTGCGCGGCGGAGCGGCTTATTTTGCGAAAGAAATCATCTCGCAAGCCCGGCGATACTCCCGCGCCCGGTTAGACGCGGCCATCGCCGCCATCCTCGAAACCGAAGCCCTCACCCGCCGCAAACATGCCAGTGATGAACTACTGATGGAAATGCTCCTGGTGCGGTTGATGCCAGGATAACGGGGGCAAAGATGAAATATGAAAGATAAAAGATGACTGATTCGCTCTCATCCCCAAGTCATTTGAGCAGCATTTCATCCTGAGCGGAGTTCTTTGCGACGAAGGAGCAAAGAACGGAGTCGAAGGATCTCGTGTAGTTTGGTTTGCTGGTAAATGAACGAGATCCTTCGATAATTTTACAGAGCTAATTACTAATGTGCGATCTCTATCTTCGCCGATTGAGTTCCTAATCGCAGAAAATACATCCCTGCCTGGAGGTGCGACACATCCAGCGTGACACTTGAACTATTGGTATAAGCATTCATCTGCTCCCGGCCCAGGGGATCGAAAAGGTGGATAGTTCCTGGCTGGATTCCCATAATTTGCAGCGCGTTCGTTGCGGGGTTCGGGAATACTTGGATAATGCTGCTTGAAGTAGCAGTATTCGCCAATACCCTTGATGCTCCAACAGTCAATACCGCGTTCAGATCAACAGCATCCTCGATTCCAATACCTCCAATTGCGAAAACTTTGCCATCGACCGCCTGAACAGCTGGATAAGTTTGTTCCGTTGGCATTTCAGGTCCGAGGGTCCAACTATTGAATGCTGGGTCGAAAATTTCAACTATTGATGTTGGATACCCTTCTGTGCTACCTATCACGTAAAGCATTCCATTGAACACGGTTGAGGCGCATCCGTATTGTCCGATTGGCATGGGTGGGCCACTACTCCATGTATTCGAATCCGGGTTGAAGATTTCAACCGTAGGAAGGAATTGAAGGCTATCATTAAACCCTCCAACCAGGTAGATTTTTCCGTTCAAGACGCTGGATGAGAGGTAGGCACGAGCTGTCGGCATCGGAGGTGCATCGCTCCAGCTGCTGTCGGAAGGGTTGTAGACAAAAACAGTCGATAATGGGAGTGTGGAACTATTCCAGAACCCGCCAAATAAATAAATTTTTCCGTTAACCACGCAAGATGTCTGGGCACTTAGTGCAATTGGAATCTGGGGACCCTCAATCCACGCGTTTGAGGAAGTATCGAAAATATCAATGGTCTTTAAGACGTTCGAGTCGATTCCGGGCGTACCACCGAACGCGTAGATTTTACCATTCATGGAATTGCACGAAAAAAGGTATCGTGCGGTCGGCATTTGTGGTCCCTGAGTCCAGGAGTGAGATAATGGGTCGAATATCTGCATCCCTGTTGAAAATTCACTAAAGTTTGGCGCAGCAGACCCTCCCAAGACATAAATCTCCCCATCTATAACACACGAACCCGCTCCACCGACCGGTAAAAAGCCATTTGTAGAATCCTCGGCCCAACTACCCTGCGCAAGCGCATCACATGCGCTGCCGCAAGTAAAAATTGCAAAAGCCAGGATCAGCAATAATTTTTGCATAGGATACTCCTCCTAATGGTAAAAAGGAGGGTAAAAGTTCACCAAATAAAGCAGGACACGCTCTGAGGTCGGCTCAACGATATTATCGTGCGATTTGTATTGGATATTTGTCGAATTGGGAATCCGTGGTGACAACAACCAGATCCTCGACGATACTCTGTGCGATGATAATTCGATCGAAAGGGTCGCGGTGATGATGCCGAAGGTTGCGAAGCACAAGCAAGTGATTGACCGAGACTGGTAAGATCGCGAGCCCAGTTCCAATGACATACTCCTCCATGAGTACATGGAATCATACGGCCAGCCGAAGTTTGCCCGTGCTGTCCTTTATTGCAAGTTCCCAAAGGCTGGCAATGCTGATCTGATAGGGGTTGTGGGAGTCCTCGATATAGAATCGAATCCGTTGCGATAGCCGCGCATCGCCCATTACATACCAAAGAAAGGATTGGGTGTCCAGGAGAAGATTCACGATTTATGTGTACTCCGCAAACTCTTCGGGAGTGTCATTGAAATCATCAGACATCCAGATTTTTCCCATCAAGCTTCCGAATTTAAGCCGGCCTTTCGATGGGGGTGCAATAGGAATCATCTTCATCACGGGAGTATCGTGATCGGTGAGCACTATCTCCTCGCCGCTGAGAACGTCGTTAAAAACGCTCGCAATGTGCGATTCCGCTTCCTGAATAGTGATTTGGTGCATAGTGGCTCCAGTCTAAGCGAGCCCAAAAGGCTGCCATTTTCTACAACCGTTAAAACCCCGGTTCGGTTTTCGGAGCTATGCAACCTCTAAAAACTGATCGCCAGCGTACCCGTCACAAAGAAATTGTGTTGTGCAAAATAATCGAGGCGCCAGGTGGCATCGAAACGCAGGACGGTCAGGATATTCCCAATCCCAAATCCGGCTTCAGCAAAAGGCTTCGCGCCAAGTGTTTGGACAGGAACAGCAAGCGCAGTATTCGTGGCATTGGAAAGCGAGGCCCCTGCCATATTTGCAAAGCCAAACCAATGCAAGTCGATCGGCATAGTGATACCCAGCGCGCGCGTTGGGAGATCGTAGAAATTTTGTTCGAACTGGAGCGTCCAGGTTTTATCACCCTGGAACTCGAATGGTGAGAGCGTGCGGAATACATCGCGCGGGGCAATGATTGCATCCCGGGCGTCAAAAAAGAAAAGCCGTTGCTCGGGCAGGGCTCCATTCAGCAGCGCTTTATAGGTTCCAGAGATCCATGCTTTGCCCCATCCGCCTAATTTGCCTTCGAGTGATAGTGCGAGCACGGAAGTCAGGTAATTGAACTGACTACCAATGCTTGAATTAGAGTAATCAACATTCAGCGATGCCTTGCCACTCCAAAAACCAAGCGGGAAATTTTCGGATGCATTCAACAATAGCTCGTGAAGATGCCCATCGTTAATGATAGGATTCGTTCGAAAGGTATCGTTCCGAAAAAGCAGGCTGTAATTCGTTACATTCGGAAGGCTGCCATCCGTTTCGCTCTTAAATTGCAGAGAAGCAGAGAACCTGCGATTAGGCGTCAGATCATAATGGATCTCATAGCCGTGTGCTTCATAATAATTTGGATAATCGCTGTGCAGCAATAGGGAAGTGAGCGTGTTCACCAATTCGTCGTATTCGTTGGTGCGAGAAACGTGTTCATCATAAATGCTGGCGCTGATCGAAGAGGTAACGTCCACTTTGGCCTTGCCGTCACCCATTTCCACGTCACCATCCAAAGAAATGTTTGCGGTCATGCCGGTCTGTTTTTTAGTAGTCAGTGCCTGGGTGATACCGGCAGAGTACTCCCATTCTTTATCGTCAATGTCATAATCGACATCTCCGCCAAAGGAGAGCGGATGTTGATCGAAAACAGTCCAGAAATGACCCAGTTCAAATCCCGGCCCATCGATCCTGTTAAATTGGAAAAGATCCGTTCCGGGAATGAGCTGCAACAGCAATCCAAATGGTGAGAAGGAAGCCGGCGCGGCTGGCACTTTCGCAAGGCTGTCGAATTTACGATATGCGGTGTCCTCATCCTTTTCGAGAGGGATCGTTCGTAATGCAACCCAATGCACCGAATCGATGCTATCCGCACTTGCAGCTACGAGATGCCGCGGAGCAGCGAAAATGGAATCGGGAATCCCGCGATTGACGACATAATTCTGTAGTGTAGCGGATTGGCTGATGTCAAACTCCGGCACGATCGGCAATGCAAGCTTAATGGCGCAATCGAAATTAAGTTCGGATGGAACCCAATATTTATTATCGACCAGTGTAAAGGTTTGCCGAATATCGATGCCTTTGACCGGCCCAAACTTGATCGCGTCGTTCGGCTGCAGATCGAGATAAGCGATGGTATAATCCACCTTATCGATCCAAAGCGTACCTTGGAACGCAGGATTAAGATTCCCATCCGGTTCGACGGCGATCTTATAAACAGCCTCGCCATTTAGCTCACCTTCGCCGAGCAGGTCGTAATCGTATCGGTCGAATGCATCGTGTGCCACCGGACTCACAATACTGTAATCGCCGAACTGCATGCGGTCGTTATAGAAATTCTGGATTCCAAGCAGCGACACACTATTGACATCTGGCGGAACATCAGCGGTTTCTTTGCGAGCTTTGATGCGTTCGGCGTACCCTTTATCGCGCTGCCAGTAACCATCGGCGGCAGATTCGATGACGGCGATCACACTGCTCTTAGTGGTATTCGTATCTCGTTTATCATCGTGGTCATCTGAATCTCTTTTGACGCCCTTTTTTGTGCGAAGATTGGATCTGGAATAGACATCGAAACGATAGTTGGTGATTTGTGACTGCCAGACATCTTTCATGTCGATCACCTTGTGCATGATCCGCCGTGCCTCATTTCGGCTGGCTTCTGCGGAGATCGTGATCGGCGCACCAAGAATTGGCTCCGTGCTCAATCGAATATCCTCGGTGCTGTCGTGTATTAATTGCACATGGATCGTGTCGGGACGGTAGCCAAGGGCGGTTATGCGAATGGAATAGCTAACCCCGTTATCGATCACAAGGTGAAAGCGTCCCTGTCCATTAGTCCTTGCTCCACGTGAAGTACCCAGAATATGAAGCGATGCGCCCGGGATACCATCGCCGGAACCTTGTTCGCGGATCGTGCCGGAAAGCTGAACCGGTTGTGCATTCGAGGCGCGCGATAGAAAAATGATCCCGATCAGAAGCAAAACATAAGTTCCGCCACGAGGTGTCAGTTTACTCATGTCAATGTTGCTGGCTCAGCCACTGCTGATAGTTTGCCAGCAGTGATTTCTTTGGCTCCTGCGGCGAGGAAAGCGCCATGGTGTAGGATATGTCGTGCTGTGTGGAGTCCCAAAAGATGACAGGCAGTTTTTCACCCAAATACGTTCCGTTGCTCGATTCATATTGACCGCTTGTGAAAAAGCCGTCTGCAACAGTGTAGAGCATCCACGGTCCGGAATTCTTATATCGGAAGAGTCCAAGATCGGCGATATTGTCGAAATCAAAATTGATCTCAGCCATTAGCTTGCCATCGGCCTGATAGATTTTTTTACGGACGTTTTTCCAGCCCTTGTTTTCAAGCTCGATCTTTCTACCTTGATAGTATTCTGCGATCAGCGAATTAAAGTCCTCATTGATCACATCAAGAGAGTCTCCCGGGCTGCTGGAAATCCCGGTAAAAACGATCTTTCCGGATCCGCTGACTCCGTCATCGTTGATGGAGATATGTACTTCCTTTTTCTCGGCAGTGAGGCATCCGCTGATCAGTGCAACGGATAGTAGCATCAAGAAAATCGATAAAAGGCCAGAGTGCTTGTTCTTCACGAAATAGGTGTTGAAATCGAAAGTGAATATAGACCGAAGTTCGAGCGGCGAATACCGTTAAACGGTGACTTGCGAAATTTTCGTGCCCAATACGTGTTATCGGTGGACTAAATGTCAGATATTCCAGAAAAAAATCCTCCTGTTCCAGTTCGCGTAGAAGTCTACGAGCCTGAGAAGCATGCGTCCAAATGGGACGAATTCGTCGCGTGTGCGATGAATGGCACTGTGTTCCATAGCCAACAATTTCTTCGCTACCATCCGGATAATCGTTTTGAATTTCACCATCTTCTTTTCTTTTCTGAAAATCGCCTGATTGCAGTGCTACCTGGCGGCCTGCGGCAGGGTGGTCGGGTATTCGAATCTCCTTTGGGCGCAAGCTACGGCTCATTCGTCACTCAGGATATTAGCACGCAAACTGCTTTGGACATTGTCTCGGCGTTTGAGCACTATATTCGTTCTATTGGCGTGGAGCAGGTTTTTCTCACGCCAGCACCAGTGATCTACCAGCCACTATTGACGCAAAACCTGGATTTTGCTCTTCTCTACCGTGGCTATGCCTATCAGCGGCATTACATTTCCCACGCGATCGATCTGCGCCATCCAGGTGCGCCGTTCGACAGGTTTCAATCGGTTGCTCGCAAGCATATTCGGCGTGTCACACGCGAAAACCCAACCGTCTGGATCGAGGAATCCCAGCCCGAATCGATCCGTGAAATGTTAGCAGAGTTTTACCCCATCCTGCTGGAAAATAAGGCGAAATACAATGCCAAACCTACGCATACACTTGATGAGCTTTTGAAGTTGAACGAGTTGCTTCCTGATTTTATGAAGCTGTTTCTCGTTCGTGTTGGCGAGGAGCCGATCGCGGGATCGCTTCTGTTCTTTGCTAATGATCGAGTCGCGCTCATTTTCTATCACATGCTCAAGTATGCATTCGACGATTTCAAGCCGATATACCTTCTGATGGATCGTGTGACCCGATGGGCGAAAGATGCAGGTTATCACTTTGTCGATATCGGGGTTTCGCAAGATACCAGCGACGAAAATCCGATGACACCGGCGCTCAGTCTTATCAACTTCAAGGAGAAGTTCGATTCCCGTGGTGTGCTTCGCTCGACTCTTCACAAGGATTATCGCTAACGGCGTGAGTGAGAGATCGATCCTCTTTCTTTTTCTTGGCGATGCCACGCGCGATCGCCGAGTGCAAAGTTTTTCCAGGTATTTCAAGGCGCAGGGTTGGAAGGTCGAAGTAATCGCAATTCAACCTAATGTTACCCGCGGACCTCGAAAATTCTTAGAATATCACCGCCGCGTCAAGAATGAGACATTAGATAAGCGCGCGGATGTAGTGATGGCGTGTGATCTTTATTCGCTTTTTGCTGCCGCCGCTATGAAAAAATCAGGCAGGGCGAAAGTATTGCTTTACGATGCGCGCGAGCTTTACACCGAACTGCCCTCCGTTGCAAATAGGCCTATCGCTAAGTTCGTTTGGAGGAGGCAGGAGCGCAGGGGAATGCTTCTAACCGATCTGATCATCGTTACCGCGCCGCGCGACGCCAACGCGATTCTTAGAGTACACAACTTTTTACCTCGTCCTGTGCTTGTTCGCAATCTTCCCTGGCTGGAACCTGAACTCGTGCCGGATCGATCGGCGCTTCGTCGCTTAGGTATTCCCGCAGATGCCAAGACGCTTGTGTATCTCGGTGGTTTGCAGCAAGGCAGAGGATTAGAAAAATTGTTGGAAGCGATGAACAGCGTACCATATCATGTGGTGTTGATCGGCTATGGAAATTTGCGCTCCGGACTTGAAGCGCAATCAAGTAAGAATATCCATTTCGCGGGATCGATGCAATCGGATGAGGCATTACGGGTTGCAGCCGCGTGCGACGTGGGGATTTCGCTTATTGAACCGATCTCGCCGAGCTATGCACTCGCACTGCCAAGCAAGGTCTTCGAGTATATGATGTGCGGAGTTCCGGTCGTCTCAAGCCAACTATCTCAAGTGCTCGATCTCTTTCCCAGCGAAGATTGGATCACGTATGTGGATGAAAAAGATGTAAAATCCATAGTTACAGGGATTCAAAAGGCGATCGCCATTTCAGCGCGAACCGATATTCGAGAACATGAGAGATCGCTCGCATGCAATGACTATCACTTTGGGCGAGATGCCGCATCGCTCATGAATGCGGTGAATCACTTTCTGGATTGAGCTGATGATCTATTTTTACCCGATCGTACAGCAGATCATCGGCAGCACGACCCACATTGTGGCGCAAGATGCCTCCGAGCATGTCGAGCCGGGGCTGCTGTTGCTATTACGAGCTGTAGCTGCATCGCTGGTATTTTTGATGATCCTGTTTGCCACAGAAAGGCGCTGGAATGTTTTCCATAAAATTGCAAGAGGCGATGTGGGCCGTTTGGTGCTGCTGGGGGTTCTGAATGTACCGTTAAACCAACTTCTATTTTTGCACGGTATTAAGTTCACAACACCGGCAAATAGCGCTCTTCTATACGCCATGACACCGGCAATGGTTTTTCTGTTCACGGCCATTCAACACAGCGAGCGGCCTTCGCTAAAAAAGGGATTCGGTATAGCGATCGCATTTGCAGGGGTGGGAATTATTATGTTCGAACGAGGCGTTGAACTGCGTGCCGAGCACACCACAGGTAATATCCTGATCTTTCTTGCGGTCGTGGCATGGTCTCTTTTTACAATGCTCGGTCGGCCATTAGTGCTGAAATACGGTGCAGTTTATATTACAGCGCTCAACATGATCGTCGGGACGCTCATTTACCTTCCACTGGGGTTGCTTACTTCGAATCTGTCGGCAATTTCTGGCATCAGTTCCGTTTCTTGGGGTGAAGTAGCATATCTCGCACTCATTTCATCGGTATTGAATTATGTGCTGTGGTATCTCTCGTTAGTAAAACTGGAAGCCACTCGTGTTGCGGTGTTCCAAAATCTTCAGCCGATCATAACGACGTTCATGGCGCTTTATTTAGGCCGCGTTGTTCTAACCGGGCAATTTGTCGTCGGTGGGATACTGGCGCTCGCCGGGGTGCTGCTCGTGGAGCTTGCCTGAAACGTCCGACACATGGGCTTGTCCCAAGTCGTCATTCCCGCCAAGTCGTCTTTCCCGCGAAGGCGGGAATCCATAACATTCCTTCGCGCTATCTCAAAACTTGGATTCACGCTTTCGCGGGAATGACATTCGTTCTATTTCTGCAACAATTAAAAATTATGATCGCAACTACCGTTTCCCAGCATCTCGTCGATCGGCGCTCCAGAATAGTTTAGTTCTCAACAGGTCGAAATATGATCGTTCTTTCCTCCGCAAAAGATGCAGGCGCTTGGGTGCTGCGCGCACAATGACTTCTGCGGGAGTGGTAACAACGATCTGCTCCTGGCCATCAGCGACGACAAGAACTTGATGAGCCTCATCAGTAAGGGATCGAAAGCGAACAACCGCATCTTGCGGGACGATGATGGGCCGGACATTCAACGAGTGCGGCGCTATTGCGGTGATCAGCATCACCTGACTTGTTGGCTCAATAATCGGCCCGCCCGCACTGATAGCATACCCTGTTGAGCCTGTAGGCGTCGAAACCATCATTCCATCCGCGCGAATGACCCCGACTAATGCACCCGGATGATCGCTCGCGGTTCCCACATAGACTTCCAGCGTCAGCATCCGCGTGGAGCCGTAATTATCGATCACTACTTCGTTCAGTGCATCGAGCGTTACATCGGGCATGGACACTCCTTTTCTCGTTGGCTGCAAATTATCCTGCTTGATAAGAGCCGGTTCGCCGGACAAACTCTTGACCTGAGCATCGAGCATAAGCCGCTCTTCAACCACAAGGGCGCCATTGGCGAGATCGTCGAACAGAGCATCGATTTCCTCTGGCGGATGCTCAGACAGGAACCCCAGCTTGCCGGCATTCACACCGATAAGCTGAGCATTTGGATTTGCGAGTGAGATCGCCCTCGCGGCCAGCAGCATCGTGCCATCGCCACCGATGGAGATAACCACATCGCTATCGTGCGCTAACGAAATCAGCGATTTCGCGATCTCGGAACCTTTGGGGCGTTCGAGAGACGCCACTTTCTCCGTCAGAATTAGTTGGGCATTCGGAAAACGATCGGAAACGGTTGCCAGCACGTGCGAGAGCGTCTCGCGAACAGAGGCGAGGTTTTCGTGGCCGATAATCCCGATAGTCTTCATGCTGGTCACAAACCAAAGTTTGTGTTACATTGCCGTTGAGCGGCTGTCAATGTGTTTCGCAATAGCATCGCAATAGTCATAGGTCCAATGCCGCCAGGCACTAGGGTGATTGCGCTGGCTTTTTGCTTCACATTGTTATAATCTACATCGCCAACGAGCCGTGATCCTGTTTTCCGGGAGGGGTCGTCGATGCGATTAATTCCCACATCCACCACCACGGCGCCTTCGCGCACCATATCGGCGGTGATCGCAAGCGGCACACCCATTGCGGCGATAAGAATATCTGCTTGCCGGGTGATCTCACCGAGCCGAGCACCTGCGCCGGTGTGTGCAATAGTTGCAATAGCGTTTGCCTTGGAATTCTTCTGCGCCAACAGCAACGCCAGAGGTTTTCCCACTAAGTTCGAGCGGCCAACGATGACCGCATGCTTGCCGGATACTTCAATGCCGCTGCGAGAAAGCAATTCTATCACTCCCGATGGCGTGCAAGGCGCAAAGTAATTGCCTTTGCCTATTGAAAGCCGTCCTGCATTTAATGGATGGAATCCATCCACATCTTTTTCCGGCGCAAGCAGTTCGATCACTCGTTCCTCGCGCATCTGCTTTGGAAGTGGAAATTGAACAAGCAATCCGTGTGTATCTCGATCTTCGTTAGTCTGGCAAATAAATTCCAGCAATTCTTCTTCATCGGCACTGGCCGGAAGCTTGATCGTCTCGTGTGAAAATCCTGCCTCTTCTGCTGCAATACCCTTATTTCTTACATAAACCTCGCTCGCGGGATTTTCACCAACAAGGATAAACACGATCCTTGGACGAACGCCATGCGTTTCAAGAAATTGCTGTGCTTCGATGCGAACTTCCTCTCGGATCTCCGCAGCAACTTTCTTTCCATCGAGGATTCGTGCTTCAGGCATTCGCGGGCTCTCCTGTTACATCGGGCGCAGCCACGAGAATATCGTTTTCGATCTCTTCAATTTCCGGTGCAGAAGCTATCGTGCGCGTTCGTTCAAAATTTGGATAGAGAAATGGTTCGATTTCGAGCGCCGTGCCGGTCGCTACATCGATGGTAAGGCTCACGCCCGCAATGCGAATGCCATCAGTTGCGATCTCGTATTTGTATGGGGTTTGGTGGGTAAATCGCTTGACTGCTACATCGATCTTCATTCCGATCACGCTTTCATAAGGGCCACTCATTCCGACGTCCGAAATATAGGCTGTGCCGCCGGGAAGGATCTGCGCATCCGCAGTTTGTACGTGCGTATGTGTACCCAGCACCGCGCTTACTTTTCCATCGAGATAGCGCCCCATGGTTTGCTTCTCAGCCGTTGCCTCTGCGTGCATATCCACAATGATGATCCGCGCCCGCTCGCCAACTTTATCTAACGCCCAATGCGATACCCGAAACGGGCAGTCGATCGTCTGCATATACGTTCGCCCTTGCAAATTCACCACGCCGATCGCAATGCCGCTTTTCGTTTCACCGACGGCATAACCGGCTCCGGCATTTTCGCGAGGATAATTCGCCGGACGGAGCACCCGGCGATCTTCCGCCATAAGACCGCGAGCATCCCATCGATCCCAAACGTGGTTCCCGGTGGTAATGACCTTCGCGCCGGCGGCAAAGATCTCATTCGCTTGCTTCTTGGTCAGCGATTTTCCTTCGGCTACATTCTCGCCATTTACAATGATAAAATCTGAGGAATATTTTTGCGCCAGCGTGGGCAGCATCCTGGTGACCATAGCGAGCGCGCCCGTGCCGACGACGTCGCCAATAAAAAGTACCCGAACGATAGGAGTTTGTGAGGTTTCTGGCATAGAAACCTGTAAACAGCGTCAGCACCGGGTTCGTCCCGCACGATTGAGTCTCGCCTCACCCCCAGCCCTCTCCCTGTTGGGAGAGGGGAGTTTATTACGCCCTCAGTGCCGAATTACCAATTCTGACGATCGCGAGGAGCCATCGGCGAACACGGCTCGAGCGTGATACGCCCCATTTGGGATATCGCCCACCCACAGTAATGCTTCGCTCGTTTTCGAAGAAAGGTTGAACGAGCGAATCATTTTCCCGGCATAATCATACAGGAATATCTGATTTACCGGACGATCGAACGTGAGTGTAACCTGATCTGAAGCTGGATCCGGATAAGCGTTGATCGGAGAGCCCTGAGCACGGATTGGTGTAACCGAAGATGTGGAGGCAATGCCGAAACTCGTCATATCCGTTTCGCGGCCTTCTGTGGTGACCGAATTTCCGACGATCGTCGTCCCAGCGATGGGCTTTACTGTTTTGACCACCCCGATTCCGCGCACCAGCCAATTCGATTGCGTCGATGTGAAGCCTCCAAGTTCTATTGCACCATCGCTTACCTTCGAGACAGCAGTGATCTCAAACAGGTACGCGCTGTCGTAGGTGGCATTCCCCACGAATAAAGGTTCCACTTTGACGAACTGTCCCGTGATGGTATTTGTGACCGTCAGGCTCTGACCACTATAGGTGACCTTGGAGGTTAACACCATGATCGGATAGGCCGTTGTTCCCGTCGATAATTTGAAATAATCGACCCATTTATCCGGCGATTGTGTAATGCCTGCGGCAATTGATGCGGGAATCATATAATTAATTAATGCCGTGTCGGCATAGACCTGCAGATCCCCGGCGGACGTGAAAAAATAGTTTAGTTCATGGATACCGGAAGGATCGCCGCCGCCAATCGAATCCAGCACCGAGATCACATTTGTAGCAACGTCGATCGCATTTATGGTGTATGATGCATGGCTTTTGACTCCGGCAGAGCCGGTACTTGCCGTGTCGTACTCGTTATAATCGACGTAACACCCGAGCTTGTGCGGTATCAGATCGGCAACAGTGATCGACTGAGCAAACAGCGCGTCGATCGGTGCGGCGATAATGAATGCGATAAAAAAGACACGATAGAACATAGGCTTGATGTTTAGCATGAATAATTTCGGATGACCCATACTACAAAAATAACTAATTTTGGCCGATGCGTTACGAATCCTGGATCGCCCGTCGCTACGCCTTCTCGAAGCGGCGTGAAAACTTTATTACGATCATTAGCATCCTTTCCATCGTCGGACTGGCGGTGGGAACGGCGGCGCTGGTGATCGTACTTTCGGTGTTCAACGGATTTTCATCTGTGGTGACGAACATTTATGTTAGCTTCGATCCTCACGTTCGCATAAGCCCCCTCGACCAGCAGGGAGAGGGGGTTGGGGCGTCCGGTAATAATAACACCGATAGCCCCCCGCTTATCACAAATGCGGATAGCATCATTCGCATCGTTCGAACCGTTCCTGAAACACATGGGGTCGCTGCTGCGGTTCATGGCAAGGCTGTGCTTGTTCATTACACTCTGCCTAAAGTTATCGATCTAACCGGCATCTCTGCCGATGATGCGAAAGCCGCGTCAGGGATCGGGCATAGCATCGTTGCGGGCAGCCTTCAGCTCGATTCCACCAGCATTGTCATTGGCCAGCTGATGGCGAATGAGTTAGCGCTTCAAATAGGCGATAGTGTGGAGGTATATAGTCCGGCGGGATTGGAGCGCATTCTCACGGAGCCTGTCACGCCAAGGATGCGAACGCTCTTCGTGCGTGGAATTTTTGCCGCCAATAACCGTGACTATGATGCCATGAATGCTTACGCCAGTCCCGAAGTAGCGCGCGATCTTTTCGATATCCCGCAAGGTGCGGCGACAACCATCGATGTGAGATCGGGCGATGTGCGGGACGCTAACGATCTGAAGGATAGAATTGCGAAAACGCTCGGCGGGAAATATAATGTGCAGTCCTGGTACGATCTGCACACGGAATTATATTCGGTGATGCAGATCGAGCGATGGGTAGCATACATTATTTTGTTCCTAATCGTTGGCGTGGCGGCATTCAGCATTTTTAGCTCGCTAACGCTGACGGTTTTCGAAAAGCAACGTGACATCGGCCTCTTGCGCGCGCTCGGAAGCCCGATCAGCGGCATTCGCAGAATTTATTGGATGCAGGGCACGCTCGTGGGAGTAATCGGCACTGTTTCCGGCTGCACGATCGGGCTTATCGTTGTGGTGTTACAACAGCAGTTCGGGTTTTTCCCGCTCGATTCCACAGTTTATATTATCAATGCCCTGCCTGTGGAACTGCGCTGGCAGGATTTCGTCTCCGTCGGAATTGGCTCGATGGCGCTAACAATGCTTTGCTCGCTCTTTCCTTCCCGCCGCGCTGCCGAGGTCGATCCGGCTATTGCGTTGAGGTGGGAATAGATTACAATGGGGGCAGATTTTCAGAGGTAGTATCCCCCCGAACTTTTCCCCCGGTTGCCGTTTTTGCAATGGTGAAAACACCATGCGTCCGCTTCTTTTTCGTGTGCTTCGATTTTCCGCTGTAATTGCGGCGCTTATGCCTGCGATTTTTAAGGCGCAAATCGCTAATGCACAGCTTACACATTGGCAACCCGTGCCCATTCCTGACTCGGTATCGATCACTGATGTCTATTTTTTCAATCAACAATATGGGTTCGCATCATCATCTAACATTGAGGATGTTGCTACAGGATTTTGGATCAATAATTCTAGCCCCTTCCTATACCGGACTACGGATGGAGGCCTTAGCTGGTCCAAGATCATCTTCCAAACATCTCTCGTGGACTCCTTACCCAGCAACTTCGGATATGGTAACCTTCTTTATCTTTCACCTTCTCATCTCCTAATCCCATCTTTTAGAATTGCCTCTTCATGGGGGCAGGGCGCTACAAAATTTGGTCTGTTTGAAAGCTTAGATAGCGGTCTAACATGGAGTGATATTACGCCGACGGCAGTAACAACAGATTGCCGTAGTGTATATGCCTCGGGTGATACGACTTGGGTTGCCGACTGGTCTCCTGCGACTGGAAAATATTTACAAACTGACCGCACGGTGGATAATGGCAGCTCATGGACACGAGTGAATGATGGTTATGCAATATCTGGTAATAAGACAGGGTTGCTCCTATCTGTAAGTGACTCTTATGAAATCTCATCAAACGATGGGTTAAGTTGGGGCGGCACTCAGCCTATGCCGAGTGATAGCGTTCCATTCGATTATGTCACATGGTTAGTAAAGCCATTGACGAATGATATTTTTTTTACAGAGGATCGAATAGCGAATCCAGTCAACGGTACTAAAGTAAATACTGGTGAAATCACCGTATCTTCCGATGGTGGGCTGACATTTCACAAGACCGACACCACAGCCGGACTATCATTCGGCGAAATCGAAGGAGCGGCAGGAGTTTGTACCCCAGTATATGTGCAGAAGATTAGTGACTCTTCATTCCCCGGTTTCCTTCGTTCAACCGATGAAGGGATAACGTGGCAAAATATAGAAGGACCAGGTGCAAGTCTTTATGAACGGCATCATCCATTTTCAGTCGTAGGTTATGGAGCCGTTGTGTTTGCAGTAGATGGTTCCGGAACACTTTGGGAGACAACGGATGGCGGGGATGGGTCTCTCACATCCTCGGTTTTGCCGATGACCACAGTGAACTTTTCGATGAAATCCTCAAAGGGAAAGCAAACTGTTCTTCAGGAGGGCGACACTATCTCAACAAAACTCTGTGATTCGCTGGTGCTGGATTTTCGCGTCATCAACGCTGGATGCAATCAAATTTGGATTGATTCCTCAAGTATCGATAGCATAGTTCCGAATACTTACTATTCAGTTCTTCATAATCGCGCTCTCACCGTTGGATCTCCCTCGGACACTTCACAAATTGTCATTCTTCCGGTACAAGAAGGAACATATTCCATCACTGTTCATGGGCGCATACGCCGGGACGATTATCTCAATGAGGATAAGTCGATTTCTCTCACACTCATTATTCAGCCGAATCCTGGCGTACTGGATCTTACTGCGAAAACTTTGTATGATTTCGGAACACAGGCTCTGTGTACTCCTGTCACGGTTCGGGACACGTTCAGCATTGCCGCGCATGGGTGTGAGCAAGTAACCGTTGATTCCGTAGTTTTCCATCCAGACAGTGTACAGTTCACGGATATCACATTTATGAATTCTGGCACTTTCATTCCTGATTCAACTCCAAAGGATTTTCCAATTTCGTTCAAACCATCCATTGCTGACACCGAGCGAGGTAATATCTTTATTTACTGGTTCGATGGGGAAACGCGGCACACCGATACCATTCCCACGCAAGGCGTTGGCGTAACGGACACGCGAACATTTGCCATACATGCCGATACGCTTTCGATTCGCATGTGTGATTCCACAACCGGAACGATAACGATCACCAATACTACCTGCGGCACGCTCACGCTGGATTCGCTCTCACTTCCGAATGGCGTGGTGTTTGGGCCGGGATTGAATCCAGCGCTTCCTATTGTGCTTGCGTCCGGTGGTTCGGATAGTTTGATCGTTCATCTGGCGTTGGGTCGGGCTGGAAGCACCGACCTACGGGTGGGAGATACCGCTCTGCAAGCCATAGCATCGATGCAGTTCACGGAACACGGTTCATCGAGTGACTTCGATACGACGCTCATGCTGAATGTTCACGTAGGAAGAGGTATTCCGGCGGTTACGCTCTCTACACCATCTCTAAATTTCGGTTCCGTCACGACATGCGGTCAATCGGTCACATTGCCGGTTGTCCTTTCCAGCACGGCCTGCGATACTCTGACTTGTAGTGGCGCGGTTCCCGCGCTCCCTTATACATTGACGAAATCGTTTTTATCCTCAGTGCCGGTTGGCGTGAGCGATACGGCGCTTGTAACCTTTACTCCAACGGCAACAGGTCAATTCAACGATACTCTTACGATCACTACAAATGCGGGCATGGAAACCGTGCCACTACAGGGCGTTGGCATTGCGGGTGCTAAAGTGCTATCTGTCGATACTTCCTTGCGCGATTTTGGGGCGTTGTATGCGTGTCAGTCGCGGGACACGACAATTCTGCTGCGCAACACAGGATGCGATACATTAATTGTTGATAGTGGTAATGTGACGAATGGCTCGTATGTAACGGATGCTAATTATCCGATAATACTTCCACCGGATTCTTCTGCAACCGTGCAGGTTTCTCTTGCGGCAGATTCGGCTGGTATGAGCGGCACGCTCGAATTCTTTAGCAATGCGAATCAGGGCAATAGTATGGTTACGATTCCACTCACAGCGAGCATCATTCCACCTGCGCATTTAGAGCTTGCTCTTTCGCCATCGGATACAGCAACGGCTGGCTCGGTAGTTAGATGCTATGTCATTCTGGAAGGCAAAGTTCCAACTGGCGCGATATCAGGGCTCCATTTCGATATTACGCATAATGACGATCTGCTGACGTACGAAAGTGCAAGTGGCGTGACCATGTTGGGGACCGGCGGGACGCCGGCGCTACAAGTGTTGCAGTTTTCGGCGGGGAGTCCGGCTGGAAGCCTGACCTACGCGGACACGATAGGAACGATAACATTTCGCGTGTATCTGAGCGATTCATCGTACACGCCGCTTACACTTTCGAACGTGTCGTTCACGAACTCCCTCGAACTTGCAGCAAATTGTGTGGCAAGCATCGCGGATTCGGGGGCATCGTTCACGTATCTGTATAGCTGCGGTGAACCGCTGATTCAGGACGGGATGCTGGGTACGTTGCCGTTTGTGATTACGGGTATTGTTCCGAATCCGGCACAGGATGAGATCACGGTTCAGCTATCGGGTAATGAGCAGCCGGAGATCGAGATGTATGATGCGCTGGGACGGGGGCAGGACGTGCGCAGCACCTCCCTACAATCCGGTGTCCTGTTGGATGTGTCGAATGTGCCATCGGGCATCTATTTTCTGCGCCTATCCATGGATGGGTATATGGAGTCGCGGAGCATTGTGATCGCACACTGATCACGCGTCGTGGGATTTTCGGGATTAGGGATTGATGGGATCACGATTTCCGGTATTTTCAGGATTAGGGAGGCATGGGGGGCAGGCAATGCGAAAATAAAATGTTGAAATCAGCTCAAAAAGGCCAATATCTGCCCGCACGGGCACCTATTGCCCAATATCTTTGTTCTAGTGGATGGAAGGGTTTTCTAATCCGTGTATTCCCCACCCTCTGCGAGCGTTGAGAGTGTATAAACCCCGCTGCCAGTGCAGGCATGGGTAATCCCTGCTCATTGCTGATCGAATCATCATTGCTGATCGAATCATCATTGCTGATCGAATCATCATTGCTGATCGAATCATCATTGCTGATCGAATCATCATTGCTGATCGAATCATCATTGCTGATCGAATCATCATTGCTGATCCTTCATCCACTGAAATCAAATGGCGCCTGGGGGTGATCAAAAAGTCCTGGGTGGGTCTACCCTTAGCTTGGGAGACATTGATCACCGGAGTTCTTTGAAAATAGATTGTGGCCTGTTGTAGTGTACTCTATAGCAGGACTACAGACGCATTATTGTACACCGCTGCGGCGGACGAAATTACCTTAAAATCGCCAACTTGCCAACCGGGCTTCTCTTAGAAACGAACTGGCTCATCATCCTCTTCCTCTTCACCGGCATCGTTTGGCAGGGAGAATATGCTTCCGACCATATCGCGGTAGGTGATCTCGGGAACGCCGAAAGCTTCCTCCTTCGCAAGTTTGGAATTCTGATGCAGGCCATCGAGCACGAATTCCATTGCGCTGGCAAGCTCGAATCGGTTGGCCTCCTGAATGTTTAGATGGCGTGTGGTTAACTCACGTAAGCGTGGCACGCGAGAAAGCTCCTTGTAGTAATCTGTGAATTTCATCGTGTCCGTGATGGAGATCATATTGCCCTTTGCGAACCAGTTCAGGATCGTATCATATTCTCCCTCTTTTTGCGGAGCAGATGGGGAGGGCTGCTTGGCGTAGCGTTCTTCATAGCGATTGAGTGCATTCTTCGCTCGCTCGCGCAGCAGCGGATCGGGGAAATATTTCTTAAATATCTCTTTCACCGCTTTGCCGATAAGTGCGCGGGCTACTTTCGCCATGCCTTCCTGTTCGCCTTCGAAAACAAGTTCCACCTTGCCTGTTACACCACTTGTTACGAATGCAAGATCGGTCACGCGGGGTAGGATTATCTCGTCGCCATTCATGATAGCTCTGCGTTCCGCGTTGGAAATGAGCGCTTCCATTGCACTGGTGGTAAGTCTCGCTGATACTCCCGATTTCTGGTCGATAAATTCAGACTTACGCGCCTCGAATGCGATCTGCTCGATGATCTCCTTGAAATATCTTGGCACAACAATGCCTTCCTCGCCGTATCGAGCGGTCCACGCTTCCTGCTCTGTGATGGCGATTGCGTTCTCCATCGAGATCGGGTAGTGAGTAAGAATTTGAGAGGCGATACGATCCTTCAGTGGCGTCACAATATTGCCGCGATTCGTGTAATCTTCTGGATTAGCGGTGAAGACCATCATCACATCGAGCGGAATGCGAATGTTGAACCCGCGAATTTGAATATCGCGCTCTTCGAGCAAGTTAAACAAACCGACCTGAATGCGCGGCTGAAGATCGGGAAGCTCGTTGATCGTAAAAATGCCGCGATTGGTGCGTGGAATGATTCCAAAATGGATCGCGCCTTGATGCGAATAATGCAAACGCTGGTGGGCTGCTTTGAGGGGATCGATGTCGCCGATGATGTCAGCGATAGTCACATCCGGTGTTGCGAGCTTTTCGCCATATCGTTCGGAGCGGTGCAGCCACGCAATGGGTGTTGCGTCACCCATTTCGCTGACTAATTGCGTGGCATGGAATGAGATGGGGCGAAACGGATCATCATTAATTTCGCTGCCCTCGACGATCGGCACCCATTCATCCAGCAATTCCGTGAGCATTCGAGCGATACGTGTTTTCGCCTGACCACGCAGGCCAAGAAAGATCACGTCATGCTTGGCGAGAATGGCATTGACTAGTTGCGGGATGACGGTATCCTCATAGCCGACAATTCCGGGAAAAAGCTGTTCGCGATTTCGCAGCTTCTGGATAAGATTGCGGCGCATCTCCTCCTTGACAGGAAGGACTTCGTATCCGGCGGTACGGAGTTGACCGAGAGTAGTGGGTTTATTCATTGACGATTTGTGTTATCTGCATATAACAAAATTCAACAGCAGAACGTAACCGCCAAATTCCGCGTGTCCACGCAGGCTCCATCCATACTTTTACTTCGTCTTAGCTCGCTCGGAGATATTGTTCTCACAACTCCGCTCGTTTTGGCGCTCCGCGAGCAGTATCCCGACGCTCGGATTGATATGGTTATTGCAAAAGAGTATGAGTCACTGATGCCAGCGGTATCCGGTTTGACAGATGTGCATGTGTTTGATAAAGCGACAGGAACCGCCGGACTGCGTTCGTTACACGAAAAACTTAAGTCACAGAATTACGAGTATGTCCTCGATCTGCACAATGTTCCACGCACGAAAATCCTTCGTCGCGGTCTCGGAAAATCCGTTTCAGTAATAAACAAGCGAACGATCAAGCGCTGGCTGCTTGTGAAATTCAAGATCGATCTTTTGAAAAGTGCTCCGGATGTGATCGGTAGATATTTCGAGACCGCGGCGCCGCTTCGAATTCAAGATCCAGGTACCGGCCCAAAACTTCAGGCCAATGCTGTTCGCGATAGAAACCGAATCGCCATTGCCCCTGGCTCGCGACATTGGAATAAACGTTGGCCGGCCGAGTATTTTATCGAAGTAGCCAGACAACTTACACTGGAAGGATTTCATATTGATATTCATGGATCCGACGCAGACCGCTACATTTCCGAAAGGATTGCACGGGAACTACCTCCCGGGTCGTTTGATGATCACGTAGGCAAGCTAACCCTGTCACAAGTTGCGAACGAGTTAGGGAAGGCAAGCGCAATAATTACAAATGACTCCGGACTCATGCATGTGGCAAAAGCGGTTGGTACGAGAGTCATTGCCATCTTTGGGCCCACAGTGAAACAGTTCGGTTTCGCTCCGCGCGATCCGAGTGCCATCGTGCTTGAAGTAGCTGGGATGCAATGTCGCCCTTGCACAGCCATCGGCCTCGATCATTGTCCCAAAAAACATTTCCGGTGCATGAAGGGGATCGAGCCTGAAAAAGTATTACATGAGTTAAAGCTTATGACTTCAAGTTCGTCTCCAGGAATGAAAGCGTAAGCGCCCACGCGTGTTTAGCAGCGATAGCATTGTAAGATGGGCGAGCATCGCAGAAGAATGCGTGGTTTGCATCTGAAATTTCAACATTGATGTATGGCTTGCCTGCTTTCGTCATAGCTTCAGCAATACCGTTACGTTGTTCGGCGCCAATGTGCTGATCGAGTCCACCCCAGAAGAACAGAATTGGTCCCGATTGCTCATGTGCAAGGTCGAGTAACGCCGGCACAATGCCTCCGCCATAAAATGAGACGGCGGTCTGTAGCGGCAGTTTTGCATTTGCGATGAATGAGCAGCGTCCGCCCATACAGAACCCGATCGAGCCAATGTGCGTATTATCCACCTGGGAATCTTGCAATAGCCATTCGTGGACCGCTCTTGCGTCGTTTGCAATGCCATCGGTGGTGACTGCCTGGAAATGCGGAGCAAGTGTTGGGAAGTTACCATACTCTCCGACGAAACCTGGCGGCGCTGTGCGATGGAATAATTCCGGTGCTGCAGTAACGTATCCCTGCTCCGCAAATCTGCGAGCGACATCCTTAATGTGATCGTTCACACCAAAAGCTTCCTGAAAAAGAATAAGCCCGGGCGCTTTTTTAGATTCCGGGCGCGCAATATAGACGCCCATATCGCTGCCATCGGATTTTAGGATTATTGATTCCGTCGCTATTTTCATTTTATGATTTCTTAGTTAAGGCTTCTTTTAATAATTCGTGAATTCCGCCGAAACTGCCGTTGCTCATGACGATGGCAACATCGCCCGGCTTTGCTACCGTTGCAACGCCTTTAGCTATGGAAGCGGCATCTGGAAGGTAATACGCTTCTTTGCCCATAGCTTTTATATCCTCCATCACGCGCTCCGGATCGAGCCGCTCGTCAGGAGCCAGCAGATTCAACCGGGCGATCTGCGAAATGAATACGATGTTGGCATCATTAAAACATTCCGCCAATTCCTTCTGAAAAATATTCCGGCGCGTGGTGTTCGAGCGCGGTTCGAAGATCGCTATCACGCGTTCATTCGGATATTTCTGTCGAAGTGCGTGAAGGGTTGCTCGAATCGCGGTCGGATGATGTGCGAAATCGTCATAAATCCGAACGCCGCCGAATACTCCCTTAAATTCCATTCGGCGTTTAATACTTTTAAACGTCGAGAAGGCATTCTGAATTTCTTCAAGTGATATTCCATGATGCCTGGCTGCAGCCGCAACAGCTAAGGCATTGCGAACATTGAACTCGCCAAGCATGGGAATTTCTAACGGGATCTCAGGATCTCCCGCTTTAATGAAAGTGAAAATGGAGGAGTGATCGGTGTATTGAATGTTTTCAGCTCGTGCGTCGGCATTCTTTGCGGTGCCGAAGGTGAGTACCGGAGCGAATGAATTCTTTATTACTGCCTTCACACTTTCGTCATCAGCATTTGCGATGATAAGTCCATTCCGTGGAA
The DNA here is from genome assembly GCA_963736195.1 of Ignavibacteriota bacterium. Lineage (GTDB taxonomy): Bacteria > Bacteroidota > Ignavibacteria > Palsa-1295 > Palsa-1295 > PALSA-1295. The sequence continues at coordinate 975,489 of CAVTNP010000004.1, read as the reverse complement.
CGAGCAATGTCAGGCGCTTGAACGCAAGCTTGATCTCTTCCAGCGAGTTGAAAATATCGGCATGATCGAACTCGATATTGTTAATGATGAGCGTGGTCGGAAGATAATGCAGAAACTTAGAACGCTTGTCGAAGAACGCCGTATCATATTCATCGCCTTCCAGCACGACGTACTCGCTCTCTGGGCGAGCCTGATAACCTTGTCCGAAGTTCTCAGGTACTCCACCGATCAGGAATGACGGTTCGCGTCCGCTCGATTGCAGCACCCATGACATGAGTGAGGAAGTGGTTGATTTTCCATGCGTTCCTGAAACAACGATCGAGGTCTTTCCCTGAATAACCTGATGTTCGAGCAATTCGGCCATCGATACAAATGGCAGACGCCGTTCGAGTACCGCTTCAACTTCCTCATTCCCACGAGACATTGCGTTGCCGATCACAACGGTTCCTTCAAATCCATCCAAATTCTTTGCATGATAACCAGATAATATCGTAATGCCTTTTTCGGCAAGCAGCAGGGACATCGGCGGATAGATACTATCGTCCGAGCCAGATACTTCATGCCCCAGATCGCGCATGAGTAAGGCGGCATTCCCCATTGCCGAGCCACAGATCCCTATGAAATAGTAGCGCATAGCTGGGAATTATGAGAGGGAAGTGCCAAGGCTTACGGAGGAGTCAGCAAGCAACGCTGTTGCAACATCGAAGCCTGTTTTGCGATGGCTGATAATTTGGTCGATCTCCAATTCGAGCAGGGTCCGGCGCTTTTCACTCCAGAAATCGAAGCGAAGCATTGCTTCGACTAATTCTCGCACCCGCTCACGTTCGCGGGATTTGCGGCGTGAGATGATCTGACCCGTTGTTTCTAAATGATTCCTATGCTTTTCGATCTCACGGTAGACCTCGTCAATGCCGACGTTCTTGCTTGCCGTGGTTTTGATCACGGGCGGGATCCATTCATCTTCGGCATGGGTGATTCGAAAACTCAGTATGGCTTTCAGCGCAGCCACGGCCTGTTCTGAACCTTCACGATCGCTCTTGTTGACTACGAAGAAATCTGCAATTTCCATAAGTCCTGATTTCATAGCTTGTACTGCATCGCCAGATTCTGGTACGAGCACAACAACGGTGGTGTCTGCGGCTTTTGCAATATCGAGTTCCGATTGCCCGACGCCTACTGTTTCAAAGATCACAAAATCGAAACCGGCGGCATCCAGGACATCGGCGGCATCTTTTGCTTTGGCAGAAAGTCCGCCAAGCGATCCGCGCGTAGCCATCGAGCGAACGAATACCCCGCTATCCATCGCGATTTCCTGCATTCGAATTCGGTCTCCAAGCAATGCTCCGCCCGTAAACGGCGAAGTAGGATCAACCGCTATAATACCAACAGTCTTCCCATTGCTTCGAAGCAGCTTGGCAAGTTCAGCAGTTAGCGTGGATTTCCCAGCACCGGGAGGGCCGGTAATTCCAACCCGATACGCATGACCCATCTGGGGCGCAAGCTCACGGAGCAAGCTCGGCATTTCGGGCGAATCATTCTCGACAAGAGAGATCGCGCGCGCGATGGCGCGGCGGTCTCGGATCTTCACTTGTGCGGCAAGCTCTGGGATGGTCATGTGCGAGGCACAAACAAGCTGAGCGCGCCTTTATGTTCAAGTCGGATCTAGAAGCGATAAGTTAGCGGCGGGCGGCACAGATAAAATTTTCTGTCCAGACCGATTGTGTTTTGTTGGATTCTATCTTACGAATCGCATTTGCAACGGTACGAATCATTTGCCAAGCCGTAGATCGCAGCCTACCTTTCATTCCGATGGATAGGGGAGCGCATTCAAAATAGTGCATGTCATGAAATCCCAGTGTGCTAAGCAGCTGATTCATCGAGCCGGGTGAGAGGATCGTCGAATGCGTTAGATCTCCGTACATGATCTGTTGCGGGAAAAGACCTTCGCCATTGACCGTTTGTAGAAGGAGAATTGCATCGGACTTCATTGCGGTATGGACTAGCTCAAACAGAGGAAGCAATTCTTGCTTCGTGAAATGCTCAACGAAGTCGATAGCTATTACAGCATCGAGCGATGCAGGGGATTGACGTTCGAGATACTCAAACACATCGGCGCGCTCGGCATCGAGGCCATCTTTTCGAGCGATCGTGATCTGTTCTTCGGAAATATCGATACCCTTTGCATTGGTAAAGCCCTTGTTCTGAAGGTAACTTAAAATGCGTCCGTGACCGCAGCCTAATTCGAGGATCGAAGCGGACTTGTGAAGATGCTGAAGAATAGGGAAGTAACGAGCATCGCACCACCGGTAGTAATGAGCAAGCTCTGCCGGTGAGAGGGCAGCGTTCTCGTGTTTGAACGTGCTTACGTAGCGATCGTAGAATGTGGAACGAAAATCCATTTGGCAATGATGAATTATGAACGATGAATTATGAAATGGGATAATGAATTCAAAGATTCATCGTTCATAATTCTTCATTCATAATTGTTTGGAATACACCCTATACGTTTTGTACTTTACTCCGTTCATCATCTGTGCGGCGCGGTTCATGGGGATGTTGGTTTCCTGTACCCAGGATGCTTCGCCATAATGGTAGCCCTTTTGCTTTGCCACATTCATTGTTTCGGTGTAGAGTAAGGCATCGACACCGCGATTGCGGTATTCCTTCAATACACCAAGCACGATAATGCGAACGGTGTCGATCGCTTTCTTTTTTGTTAATAGTTTCCAGATACCAACGGGTAAATTCAGGATACCCCTTGGTATGGGCGCACCGGAGTGGAATGCTTGATTGACATCCGGCAGCGACAGTGCAAACCCAACGGTTTTGCCATTCACTTCGGCGAACAGCACCAATGCCGGATCGTAAATTTGCTTAAGATCTGCGGCGAGGAAATCCATTTCAGCATCGGTGAACGGGACGAATCCCTCGTTCTGCCACGCGGAATTATAGATAACTTTAATACGCTCGACTTCCTCCTTAAACTGCTTGGTATTCATCGGCCGCACCGTGATACTGTTTCGCTCAGCCATGGCTTTTGAGATTCGAACAAGTTTGTCCGAGCGTGCGGTATCCTGCGACAGCAGATAGGCATAAAGATCTTGCTCTTTCGTATATCCATTCTGCTCGATGAGCGTGGCATAGTATGGCGGATTATACGTCATGAGCAGCACCGGCGGTCGCTCGAACCCTTCGATCAGCAGGCCATACTCGTCATTCGAGGACGGATTGGCAGGACCGTAGATGACATTCATTCCGCGCTCTTTCGACCATTTCTCGGCTGTCTGAAATAACGATCTTGCAACCGCGCTATCGTTGATGCACTCAAAAAATCCGAAGAACGCCGCCTTTTCATTTTGTGCTTGATTGTAATTATGATTAACGATCGCGGCAATGCGTCCGACGATCTCGCCATCGCGCTCAGCTAACCACCAGGCTGTGTCAGCGTGAGAATAAAAGGGATTTTTCTTTTCATCGATCAGCTTCATCCGATCCATTTCAAGCGGCGGAACCCAGTTGGGATCGTCGCGATAAATATCCCACATCATGCGCACGAAACGGCGCTTTTCGGCAGTGGTAGAGATCTTACGGATGGTAACGTTTGCGCTCATGGGATCGGGAATTAGTTTTGTTCGACGTCGTCGTCAAGATTTTTCGTGTGATCGTTGGCTTTGGCGTTTGCCTTTCTTAATTCTGCATTGGCTTTGTTCAACTCTTTGGAATCGGTATCGACTATTTTCATCCGTTTCTGGTATTCTTTCAGATCCTTCCTGGCGGAAAAAGTGAACTCGCCGTTGTGTAGGGTGTAGGCCGTATGCTGAAGGTACAGCAGCACGTCCAGCACATCGGAATACAGTTTGGTCATGGCATCGAGGAACACATTGAAGGCATCGCGATCCTGGCGGAAGGTCTCGTCCATTTTCTGGATCCCTTTGGAATTAATATCCGGCGGCAGCGTGACAGCCATAATATACAGCGAATCCTCGTACTCGCGGGCCAGGGTATCGCTGGATGCGCGCGCGCGTTTCAGATAGTCGATAAATTCGAGCACACGCAATACGTTCATCGAAACGCTGGCGGAATCCAGATGGCTTTTATCGAGCGGATTTGCGGCATTCATCGCGCCGATCCTCGTACTAAGTTCAGCGTTTTCGGCATTGACGCGCGTTGTCATATCTTTGACGATACCGCTTAGCCGCTTTTCGAAGGCTGAGCGGGCGCGGTCGTCGGCGGAGGGATTTTCCTGGGCGCGCAGTTCTCCACAAAGCAGCGCCAGCGTGATTGCTGCGCCAGCCAGGATGGGAGTCCATTGGAGGGGGGAAGCTTGAGAAGTCATGGCTTGGCACTAACCGCAAGTTCGAAATTAAAGATTCTTCAACGCAAAAACAAAAAAGGGCACGCAAAGCATACCCTTTTAGAAATATCGGTTTTCGCTTGGTTCACAATTTAATGAACTCGACTCTTCGGTTATTAGCCTGGCCTTCAGGGGTCGCGTTGCTCGCGATGGGAACGGTGGAACCATAGCCTTTGGTCGACAGGCGTGAGGCATCGATACCCATCGCAACAAGCTGGGCTTGTACGGCGCTGGCGCGTTGCTGGGAAAGTGTCATATTCTTTGCAGCCGAGCCAGTATTATCGGTATGTCCATCGATTTCCATATTGATGCTTGGGTTCGCCTTCAAGAATTTCGCGACATCGTTCAGAACCCCCATGCTTTGCGGCTGGAGCGTTGCCTTGCCAATATCAAACGTAATGCCATGCGTGACAAATTTTCCATTAGTGAGAATGTTTCCGATCGTATTTGCAGCACCGCCCGAAGCAATGCGAACATTCTTGAACGTGATGGGCTTATCGTCGGCGCCGATGCCACCCATTTTCAAGTTTAGCGGAACGAACCCACATTGTGGGACCACGAGGGCACGCGTGTTATCCAGATAAGCCTTCAACTGGCCATTCTTGTAGATAAGCGCAGCATGGTGCCACTTCCCGAAGTAATCAGCATCGGAGCCAATTGTGTTGCCGCTGAAATCGCTCGGGAAATAGCTGGTTCCCACAGAATGCCCGAAATGAATATCTCTGTTTTCGCCTTTGTCATCGACGATTCGGATCATGGGGTCATATCCACCGTTGGGAAGAAAATCGAACTCCACGGTGAAAGGATCGGTCAGATAATTGGTGGTCGTCATGCGTGGACTAACCATCGCAAAATTACCAGCCGTCAGGCAAAAGGCGGAGGTGCCTTGCACGGCATTGACGACGCCTTGGCCGGCCTCGAGATTCCAGTGTGCAGGGAACTCTCCATCCTGATCGGCGGTGAAATCGTCCGTGAAAATGATAGAATCGCCAGGTTTGAAATCATAATTCTGATACGCGGCAATGGATTGTGGAGAGTTCACCGGCATGCCCGCAGCCGATGGAGCCGTAGTTCCACCAGCATTGTTGTTGCCTGCATTGTTTGCGGCGCCAGGATTATTGGCCGGGGTACCATGCTGCCCGTTTCCAAGCAGGGTATCCATCAGATTACTCGTGGTGCTGCTGGCCTTATCATTGACTTTGCCCTGCGCGGTATTCTGAATGGTGCTCTGAATCGAACTAAGCGCGCCGCAACTCGAAAGAACAATGGAGATGGTGAAGAGCGTTAAAAATGCAAAGGTGTGTTTCATCGTGTTTTTTTTGAAAATTAAATATCAGTTGGTTACAAAAATATGCATAAATCCGTAAGGGCGAACGAAAAGAGCCTCAGAAAGCGAGAGTTACTCGGGCAAGCAGGCAAATATTCCGTATCTTTGTATCGAAATAAAAGAAGCCCAATGAGATATTATCGATTTTGTCAATTCGCAACAGCTTTGGCCGCTTTATGCAGTATTGGTCTGGTGCGTGTATCTTCTTTGCGAGCGCAGGATTCGACCATGCATCCCTCTTTGTCACTCCTTAACACGGCATCGCCGGGTAGCTTTATTTTCTTTCCTGGCGACAATGCGGACCTGATCCTCACAAACAGGAGCATCACGACAGAGAATAATATAACGATTACCAAAGATTCAAAAATGACGATTCCTGCTGCTCAATGGATGGTCAATGGGATTCAAAATGGGAATGCTACCTACGGAAGACTCATCCAACAATCGACGGGGTATGCGGTTTATACCGCGCCGAGTGGAGGCTATTATGGCCCTGTTACTTTATCCGCATCCGTAATCAAAGCAGACGGAAGCCAGGAAACCTCACTTGCGCCGACCGCTTATATCGTTCCGAAAAACCTTAGGTATTATTGTTCGTACACTGTTGGATGTAAATGTCCAGCCTTGGAGAGCCCTGGAATGCTCGGCTTTATGAACAGCCAGGGTGTCGAGTTCCATTTTCATCTGGAGCGATCTGCGCAGAATCAATGTAATGCTGTCTTCGACGATGGCCCTGCGCCCATCGAAGGCTCGCCGATAAAAAATTATTCCTCTTGTGCTCCTACCTATGAGATCAGCGATTTCGATTATGGGCAAGATATGGCAATGAGCAACCCCAAGTGTGAATACGATGGCGCCGATAACATGCTCCATTTCTCCTTCGACGCCCATGCTCAGGACTTGCCGGGATATTCGGTGAAATTCACTGGAGCAGATAAAGTCATTTATACGGAGCAAGTCATCAAGGCAACGCAAACAACCTGGGTTCCGCAGGTGAATATTAGCAATTTACCTTATACCAGCCCGGTTAGCACGGAGTCAGCCTCCGGCGGCGGGGGGTGGGTCATCAAATCGAAGTACGGTGTAAATGTAGCGCAATAGCCTGGATGTATGATAGAGATTGCAGAAACCCCCGCGTATGTATTTTTGCAATCGACTACTACGCGAATGTTTCGAAGCATTAAATATCGTTCACACTGTTTTTTCGCCGCATGGGCACTGCTCACATGCCTTGGGAGCATGGTTCCAAGTAAGGCGCATGCACAGGCGACCGTGATCCCATCGTTGGCGGTCAATCTCAGCAACGACAGCTTTATTCTCTTCGCTGGCCAGACCGCTGAATTTATCGTCACCACCGAAACCCAAACCACGGAAAATGGGGTGGTTATAGAGAAGGGAAATGCGGCACCTTCCGTGACGATCCCGGTATCGAAATGGATGGTCAATGGCGTGCAAAATGGGAATTCGACGTACGGTAGATTAGTTCAACAAGCGACCGGGTTCGCAATCTATACCGCTCCGAGTGGTAACTTTTATGGGCCTGTTACCATCTCTGCCGCCGTCACGATGCCCGATGGCAGTCAGCAGACGGTCGTCACTTCCGTGATCCACATTTTGCCGAAGCAGTTAGTCTGTTACTGCGATGCAGCCGTTGGCGCCCATTGTTACAAGGGACCGGGCGTAGCCCCTTCGATAGATGTTTTGAACTCCCAGGCCATAAAATTTACGTTCCATCTGGAGACGAATGGACTACATTCCGCCAAAGGTGTGATCGACGATGCCCCGTCAAAATGGGATCAGCAGCAGCATTCCTACATTTGCGATCCAACCAATTTTGTGCTGACCAGTTTTGACTATGGGCAGGATATGGACGCCAAGAACCCGGTGATCACGTACAACACGTCCGACGACCTCATCCACATTGGGGTTCAGACGAAATTGCCGGACCTTCCGAGCTATGAGATACGTTTCGTCGCCAATAACGCCGTTGCCGGCCAGTATCCCGGCCTCGCCAACCCCTATGAACCCTGGAATGCCGATGCCGATGTCAGTAAGTTACCATTCGAGAGCCCGATCACAGCTCCACCCTCGCAAGGCTGGTGGATCGTCAAGACAAGGTACAAAGTTGCATTAAATGAATAATGATCCTTATTTAGAAGATGAAAAAAACCATTGCGATTGCGTTTATTTTAGTTCCATTCTGCGCGCGCGGGCAATCGATCGCAAAGATCGATATGATCGCGATGCTCAACACGATCCCCCAGCCCCCGGCTTCGGTGACCATGGCGCGTGACAAGAGCACTTGCAACCCGAGTTTTTGCAATTCCGACGCGCTCTTTGCCGCGTTCGAGCAGGATTTCAACTCGGCGGAATCGCAGTGGAAAGTGATGAACACGGCGCAGCAGCAACAGGTAGATTCCGCAAAACAGCTTGCATCCTCCTTGTCCGGCTTGCAGGGAAAATCGACGAGCGATCAGCTTGCGATTGCTCAGAAAAATATTCCGGGAATGAACACCGGGGCAGTTTCATTGGCACAGCAGATGCAGGACCCCGCGTTCAAAGCAAAGTTCATGGCAATGACGCCAGAGCAAAAGTTGGCGTATATGCAATCAAGCGGGGCGATCCCTGCCAGCTCGAATCCCGCTATTGATTCCGATGCGGGCGTCACAAAAACAAAGCAGGATTTCCAGCAGAAAATGATGTCCGATCCGTCGTTTGCAGCTCAAATGAAAAACATGACACCCGCACAACAAGATGCGTACATGCAGCAACAATTAAACAAGAATGGAACGGATTGGAACGCCATTGCAGCGCGTTCCCGGCAAAATACGGCGGCGCATCCCGATACGACTGCCGCATCGCAACCTTCTTCCGGCAACGGCGATGACTTGATGACGCTTGACGATAACCCGTCTGCTGCTCCCAATGCAGCCTCTGCTAATTTGAACCAGCAATCCAACGCTACAATGGCAGCTCTTCAGCAGTTCAAGCCTTCCACTGTAACGGTAGCGGCGCACATTGACAGCATAATTGCAGCAGCCCCCGTTACTTTGCAGACTGCATTAAAGGCGCACCAGCAACAAGTGCAAGCTTCCGGTGCGCCGGAAGGCGAAGGTGGATACTCCGATCCGAAAGGCGACCATGCGATTCGGCTGCAGTATATCGCGATGGAAATTTCCGACGTGAACGCATCGCTTGCTACACTCCAAAATGCATTCAATAGTGACAAGGCGAAGCTTATGAGCATGGCCGGAGCCTACAACACCAGTCTTATGAAATCGAGCTACGGCGCGACGCTCACCCGTCCGGCCGATCAGGCTTACGTCACTGGGCTGGCAAAGACACAGATCCAGGCGATGGGCTGTGAACAGACCATCGAGAATGCCATCAAAAAGATCTATCCGGAAGCGGCGTACCTTTCGGTGCAGCAAACCCAGATCCAGAACGAAAAATAATCACGGTCCCAAAAGCTATCAATTCTGCAATGACTGAAAGCCTGCTTCGCTTGTCCCATTTTTTGTATCGAGCAGTTCGATCGACCACTCATACCAGCCAGGTTCAGAACCAGGTGTCTGGATTTCTATTTCATTGATTTCATTCCTTTTAATGTATGACTAAATTTGTTTCCCGATCACGGTTCTCCTATTTCGCGAACCGCGCGCTCCTTCGCAGTGCGGCGTGCGCCTTCGTTCTTATCGCTTCCCACGAAAATTCACATGCGCAGTGGAAACAAGCTACGGGGTTTTCCAATGTGAATGCTGGGAATCCGCAAAGCGTCGATTTCGTCACCGGATTTATTCCGTGGGGAGACTCGATCCTGGCTTCGGCGGGTTGTGCGACCGATCTCCTTCATGATCCCGGAGCGACGCTCGATTCGCTGTTCCTTTCAACGGATCATGGGATAACATGGACTGATTTCGCACCCAACGGAGGTACACCGTTTCTGGTCGCCGGGAATGTGTTTCTGGGAGCGGCCGAACCGAACCCGCAGAATAATAATAACGAAGTGCTTTCATTTTCCACGGACCAGGGACAGACGTGGAGCACCGATACAGCGGGATGGAATATTCCAAGCACAAGTGGAGTTTCAACGGTTTCGTCAATCGTTGCGCTGGGGAATACCATTTTCTGTGGCAATGCGTCAGGTATCTATGAGCAATCCGCTCCCGGTGCGGAATGGGCTGTCGATACCACCGGAGTTGGGATAGCGTTCCAGTTCTTTATTCCACTGATTGGGAATTTGTTCCCGGTTGGGAATGATCTATTCCTTCCCACCTATGTCCATGGTATGTATCGATCGACGGATATGGGTGCCACCTGGTCTACGGTTAATACCGGATTGCCCAATTACTTTTGGCCGAACGGAGGGTTAGCGCTTTCAGGATCGTCGCTCTATGTCATGACCGCGCACGATACGAATGACAATAGTTATGACATTTACCGCACGGTCAATAATGGCAATAGCTGGACACAAATGAATTCACAGGTTCAAAATCTTGGCGAATACAATCCCGGATTTATTGCATACGGTAATAATTTATTTGAAGTATTGGACAGCGGCTTCTTCGCCTCGTTCAACAATGGCGCTACATGGACAAACGAAAGTCAAGGGCTTCCTACGTTTTACGGATCGTTTAATTATGTGGTTGCGATCAGCGGCGGGAACCTCGTGCTCAATACTCCAGATTCTGACGTCTGGTACCGCCCGCTTTCAGATTTTGGGATTTCCTCCGTTGCTGCGACTGCTACGCAAAGTTCCGGTCTGAATCTCGCTTTATCTGAGAATCCGGCTTCAAGTTCGGAAGTCAAGGTTACCTTCACTCTGAGCGATGCCGGCTCTGCGCAAGTGGAGTTAATGGATGTATTAGGCCGTTCGGTACGAATGCTGCAGAACGGTCCGGCACTGCCAGGGCAGAACATGGTTTTCATCGATCCGTTAACACTTGCGCCTGGAACCTATTTCGTTCGCCTGACCGCAGATGGCGTGAGCGCAATGCAAAAGCTTGTGATAACACGATAGGTCGAATTCTTTAAGTAACCAAATCTCAAGAGTGAAAATTTTTTCTAACGGAATGCTTCTGCTATCCCGAGTGAGTTGCGCGGTCATTTGTTTTATGACTTGCGCTGTATTATTTCTTGCATCACCGTGCGATTCGGTCGCCCAGTGGAAACAATGCAAGGGGTTTGATAATGCGTTTGGGAATAATAACATCGATGCTGTTACGGGCTTTCTCGCCGTTGGCAATTATCTTCTGGCCGATGCAAAATGCAGTTACAATCAACCGGGAGCTACTTCCGATTCCCTCTTCAGATCCACGGACAACGGGCAAACATGGGTAAGCTATTCTGCGAACGGAGGGTTGCCACTTGCGGCTTTTGGGAATGATCTGATCGGCAGCGCCGCTCTATCGCCAAACGTTTCTGGTTCTGTAGAAGCACTCTCGTATTCCTCAGACAAGGGGCGAACCTGGCTTGCTGACACGTCAGGCTGGCCAAATCCTGATGCTTTGGCGGCGGCATTGATCTCGTTCAATGGCAAGATCTATATGTCTTGCGGCGCATCCGGCATTTATTAACAAACTGCGCCCGGAGCACGATGGACACCCGATACTGTCGGCATGACAATGTCGTATCAGGGCACTGTCTATTCCATCGGGGTGAATCGATTAGTTGCATCGGGAAAGAATCTTATTGCGGCAAGTGCAGGGCTGGGAATGTTTGTATCCTCGAACAATGGCGCTTCATGGTTCCCGGCGAATGCCGGATTATCATTCCTGGATTCTGCAAATGGCTGGGCGCCGGCGTGGGCCTTTGCCAATTCGGGTTCCTTGCTCTATGCATTATTCGCACATGACAGCACGGACAACACGTATGACTGCTATCGCACCACGAATAATGGACTGAGCTGGGCAAGGATGAATGCTGTTCCACAAACGTGGAGCAATATTACTCCTCAGCTTGCTGCATCGGGTTCAAATTTATTTGCTGCTACGGACAGTGGTTTTTATTATTCCACCAACAGCGGCGCGACATGGACGAAAGCACAGCAGGGGCTCCCCACCAAGAACGGATCATACATTTATACCCTCGTCATCGCGGGAGGGAATGTTGTGATCAGCACGTTCCAAGATGGAGTGTGGTATCGTAAGCTTTCGGATTTCGGAATATTCTAGTTCAAATTTCCGGTCATGAAATATAATTATTCAAAAACACGACGTTCATCCATCGTTAACCAAGCATGTATTATCCTCGCAGCGAGCGTGTTATTATTGATCATGATACAGCATGACGTTTTCGGGCAATGGACGCAGGCCAGTGGAATAGTTGATACGTATGTTGGCTGTCTTATCCCTTCGGGCGATTCTCTCATGGCTTGCGGTGGAATCAGCCAGCCGGATTCTATTTTTGTTTCTACAACTAATGGGACCAGCTGGAGCATGGTTAGCAGTGACGTGCCAACCGTCGTAAGCTCGATCGTGAAGGTGGGAACGGACCTCGTGGTCGGATCGGATAACCCAGGAGGGTGTTATTATTTGTCGAACGTTGGGAGTGCGTGGAATTCAAATAACTTGGACTTACCGAACACTCCGCATTCCGGCGATGGTATTTATTCGATGCTTGTTATGAATAATATTATTTATGCTGCGACGGTAGCCGGTGTGTGTCAACAGGCATCGCCCGGAAGTGCATGGAGCCTTGATACCGTTGGTACTACGTTCGGCGATGGTGAGGTACCTGCGATCAATTCACTTTTCGTGTCAGGCTCCAACATTTTTGCCGCAACGCAAGGTGCTGGAGCTTACCTTTCGACCAACAACGGGACATCCTGGAGCCAGATCAATAACGGCTTGCCGTCCAGCTATTATTATGGAATTATAGTTGGTCGCTTTTCAGTCATGGGCAGTACCCTTTTTGCCGCTGTAGCTGATACTGACCAGATCCATACTGAAATTTATAGTACTTCAGACAACGGGCATAGCTGGAGCAAGGTGAACCTTGAACCTCAAGATTGGGGCGATGTGTTTGGGTTTATTTCAAGCGGCCAACATTTGTTCGCCGCAGGCGATAGCGGGATCTATGTTTCATCCGATCGCGGAGTTGATTGGAATCAGGCCAGCCTTGGGCTTCCTAGTTCCGATGGGAATGAACATCTTATTGTTTCATTGGATACTTCTGGCCCGAACCTCGTGGCTGGAACGTTTGCAAATGGGATATGGACCCGCAAACTTTCGGATTTTCCCACTTCCGCGGTTGGTCCCGCTTCCAATTATGCCACGAATTCCGGGTTAAGCCTTACACTCTCGGAGAACCCAGCTTCGAATATAGGAACGAAAATAGTTTTCACACTACAGTATGACGGCCTAACACAAGTTCTGATGATGGATGAGTTAGGCCGCACCGTTCGAATGCTACAGAACGGCTATTCCCCGGCAGGGGTGAATCAAATTTTGATCGACCCAACCTCGGTAGAGCCCGGAACGTATTTTGTTCGGGCTACTGCAAACGGCGCATCGGTCATGCAGAAGCTCGTGATCACCCGGTAGCGACTCTCGCAATTACACCGGCCCTGTTGCTTCGCCCTGATACAGTGGCTTTTCGAACACGCGGTAGCGTTTGTAGGCCTCGCCATTCATGACTTGCGCGGCACGGGTCATCATAGCGTTGCTTTCAAGGACCCAGGAGGCTTCGCCGTAATGAATGCCCTTTTGCTTCGCGCGCTCCATGATCTCGCGGTAGAGCAATGCATCGACAGCGCGTCCGCGATACTCCGGCATGACACCAAGCAGAACGATACGCAGATTATCGATAGACTTCTTTTTTGTCATCAGGTTCGATATGGCTGTTGGCAGATTCATTGCGCCCTTCGGAATTGGTTTGCCTGCGAGGAATGCCTGATTGATGTCCGGGATGCAGAGCGAAAATCCGATGGTCTGCATTTTGCCGTTAGCATCCGGAGCCTCGGCGAAGAGAACGAAATCGGGATCGATGATCTGTTTTAATTCGTCTGCAAGCATAGTGATCTCATTCGCATCGAGCGGCACCGCGCCCCAATTTTCTTCCCAGCCTCGCGAGTAGAGATCGCGAATGAGATTGACTTCCGCATCGTACTTTTTCATATCGAGTGGGCGGATGCGCACCTTCGAACGCTCGCGAAGAATGTTCGTTACGCGCTCGATCTTCGGAGACAGCGATTTCGTTTCTGTGATGCGCCACGCAAGTAGATCCTGAACTTTTCCATATCCGGCGTTCTCCCAAAGTTTTTTGTAGTACGAGGGATGGTAGGGCATCATCACTGCCGGAGGATATTCAAAACCATCGACGAGCAGCCCAACTTCATCGTTGATCGAAGGACTGATCGGACCGCGGACAAGCTTCATGCCGTGGGAACGAAGATAATCCTCGGCGGTCGTGAACAGTGCATTCGCGACAGCTTGATCGTCGATACAGTCAAAGAATCCGACAAATCCGGTCATGCCTTGCTTTTCGGCATAGAGTTCGTTATGGCGGTGGTTGATGATCACGGCAATGCGGCCGATCACTTTGCCGTTATTATCTTCGGCGAGAAATAGCTGGTGGGTAGCATGCTTGTAGAACGGATTTTTCACTTCGTCGATGAGCCGCATGCGGTCCATTTCGAGCGGTGGAACCCAATTCTTCTCCTTCGCGTAGAGATCCCACGGCAGGCGCACAAAGCGAAGTTTGTCTTTGCGATTCTCCACTTTTCGGATGTGAATGTCCATTCTGGCATTCATAGTGGAAGTTGATGGAATAGCACCTTGCGCATGAACCGGAGGAGCGCCGGGTGTTTCTTCTTCATCGAGCACGCCGAGTTCTTCGCCGATCTCCTTGAAGAGTTCAAGAATGCGATCCAGATGATGCTTTTCGTGCGTTGCCATGAAGCTTGTGCGCATCATCTGCATGCCTTGCATGACGCCAGGCACGACGAAAGCATTTACGAACACACCCGCATCGTAAAGTTTGCGCCAGAACACTAATGTCTTAATATCGTCGCCAATGATAACCGGAACGATACCTGTTTTTGACTCGATGACCTTAAAGCCCATCGCTTTGAACTCGCGGCGCATGTAATCGGCATTGTCAATGAGGTGCTGCATACGCTCAGGCTCCGCGCGCAGAATTTTTAGCGACATCAGCGCTGCGGCAACGGAGGCAGGAGTTGGGCTTGCAGAAAAGATCAGCGCCGAAGCCTGATGTTTGATATAATTGATGACGCGCTCTTCGCCAACGACGAACCCACCCAGGCTTGCGAATGTCTTGGAGAATGTTCCCATCGTCATATCCGTCTCCTTGACGAGATTGAAATAACTGGCAGTTCCGCGCCCGCCTTCGCCGATCACGCCGACGGCATGGGCATCATCTACCATGATGCGAGCATTATACACTCCTGCGATCTCAACCATACGTGGCAGATCAACGATCTCGCCAGAGGTGGAAAAAACGCCATCGGTTACAATAAGCTTCGGGGCGTCAGCGGGAAGCTTTGAGATACGGCGTTCGAGATCCGCCATGTCATTGTGATTGTATTGGACCACCTCGCCATACATGCCTCTGGCCATGAGATTCCCAGCGACGATGCACGCATGATTATCTTTATCGCTGATCACATAATCTCCGCGTTGGCAGAGCGTCGGTATCACTCCCTGGGCTGTTTGGTAGCCGGTGGAAAAGAGCAGACAGGCTTCTTTTTGGAAATAATCTGCCATCTCATGCTCGAGTTCTTCGTGCAGGCGTACCGTGCCGGTGAGATAGCGTGAGCCGGAGCAGCCCGTACCATATCGCTCGATGGCTTTGATGGCGGCTTCCTTTACACGTGGATCGGCGGTAAGTCCGAGATAATTATTCGAGCCTGCCATGATGACCTTTCGGCCTTCGATCTGGACGACCGGGCCTTCGTTTTCTTCGATAGCTCGGAAATAGGGGTAATAACCGGCCTCTTTTACTTCATCGGCACGGGTGAACTCGTAACATTTTTGAAATAGGTCCAAAGTCGTGAGGAATGTGTGATTAATGAAATGGGGTAAAGGTCAATAAACGCAAATGGGGAGTTCTGAACTCCCCATTGCGTCAAATCATTAAATAAGGCTTGAAAATGGCCTAATGCAAGATATTGAATTGCCGGCTTACCGTCCCGCCGTTGCCATGCAATACAAGCTCGTAAGCGCCATTCGGCAGATCGTTCGTTAGAAGCTCGAGTGAGAACTCTGGCGACGTTGCTATCCCAGAGAAATATGTCCGAACTTGGCGGCCAAGAGGATCATAAAGTTCAAGTGTAAGCCGACTGGATCCGGCTGCACTAATGCTCACCATAGAATTGGAGTTTGAAGGATTTGGATAGGGCGCGCCTAACGTGAGAGCGCTGGGAGTTGAGCTTTGGGTCGCGACTCCGGCGAGCAGTGTGTATGGAGAGGCCTCAGCCACATAGCCCGTATCGTATTTTGGCGATGGGAACTTGAATGCCCGATAAACCACGTAGGGGAGAGGGAGCGTCAGCTCAAATGCGATACGCTTATCCGGGGTAACTTCTGTTATCGCCGGCTCCAGAACCTGACCTTTTGCACCGGCATACACGCCCCAATTGATGAGGGTATTGCCGTTAGTGAGGCGTTGAACATATCCCATCGCAAGGGCTTGCACTGTGGAGTCATGATCGTAATGCCAGACAAGGGTAGCTGTCCATGTGGAAGTATCTACGTTGTATTCGCAAGCGCGCGCAAAGGTAGTGCCGGCCATCGTGTCGATCTTAGTGACGCCTGAAACGATCGTGGTATCGTATTTGGTAAACGCATGGCCGAAGTTCCCGTCATCGAACAGCGTAATATCGCCGTTGGCAATACGGCGAACGGCATGTTGATGGGAAAAGTGAATGCTATCGTTGACGAAGGTGAATTGATTATGTTTGCCACCAAGACGCCACATAATATGTCCATCCTGGCGGCTGATCTTCGTTACCTCATCTAATTCACGCGAGGAAAGCAGAATATTCCCATCGGTATCGACTTGAACCGAATTCATGTGAACGGCATCAAAGGGATTTTCTGTTGCCGGGTCGTCGTAGGTGGCGTCCGTATCGAGAAAGTGTCCGGGATCCCAGGAGCGCCAGATCCAGATGGGATTTCGAAGCGAATCCGTTTCCACAATAGCACAGCCGATAAAAGTTGCGGTCTTGCTGCCGCCATAGGGGCTGAGATCATACGGTGTCATCGGATAGTAGGAAAGCATGAGCGCATGGTGATGAGTTAGCAGCTCCATGTCATGTGTATCAACAGGATATGTTTGCGGTATCCAAAAACTATCGACGATGTTGTAATTGGAATCCATGGCAAACCATTTATTGCGCGGCAACTCGAAGAAAGTCATAAGCCCGTTGGGCTGAGGCTGAAAATCTAATTCTACGGAATCAAACGCATGGGCATAGTAAACGGGGTTTCCATTCTGATCGAGGACGATGCGATAAGAGCCAGAGGTACCGGTGTCCTTCGCAAACTGGGTAAAATTGAGAGTAGAAAAGAATAAGTACCCTGGTGAAGGACTGGCGTTGGTGGTGATATTCAAAGCAGGGAAATCGGAAGGAAGAGTAGAATCCGTTTGAAACGTGTGCGGATTGCCTTGAGAAGCATTCTGTTCATCCGAAAGGAATGGACTTTGATTGACCGTGGGATCATCCGGACCCACTTTGAACGAAAAAGAGATCGCAGCGAGTTGGCCCCCACGTTTTGTTTGAATTCCCGGATTCAGGCTGACAGAGACCAGTTCCTCTCCATCGAATGCTTCGAGTGGTGTAAAAATGAAGGTCTTGCCATCGTCAGATAAAATAAGAGTTCCATCGTGCGGGCCAGAGCGTGAGCCGGTTACGACAATATCGGAGGCTTGGACGGTAAGTGCTTCGGTAGGACGAAAGATGATCGAGGTGTTGCCCGGCACAAATGTTGAGCCATCCATCGGGAAATGATAGGCGATCGAGGCTTGTGTTTGAGCCGATGCGTTTTGAATGAATAAAAGTGAAGTGATAACAAGAAAGAATGCCAGGATCGGAAGTGGGAATTTGTACAAATGGCTCATAACGGATTAATCAAAAACGGACCTTAAAAAACATAAAACCCCAAAATATCAGATGTATCACACTATTTTTTCTAAGAATAATGTGCATCACTACTTCCAGCAAATAGGAAGGACCATTTTTTGATGCCAGGGTTCTATTTCGGTTTAATCCGCGGCGCTGAAATTGCTCAACTGATCAGCGAACAATAACCAGTTGGCGGATTGTGGTGCCGCCCTCCCCGCGAAGCACGAGTTCATACGCCCCATTCGGAAGGTCTCGAGTCTGGAGTTCGACCGAGAAGGATGGCGTAGAAACATGACCGGTGAAATAGGTGCAAACCTGCCGGCCGAGTGGATCATAAAGAGCAAGTTCTAAGCGATCCGACGGGGCTGCATCGATCGCGACGATCGCGCTTCCATTCGCAGGATTTGGGTACGGCGAGCCAAGCAGTGGCGCATTTGGGATCGAGCTGATCGAGGAAACCTTGGCGAGGAGCGTATCCGGTGCAGCCGGCGCGATGAATCCTGTATCGTAGTTCGGTGATGGGAACTTGAATGCTCGATAGATCGCAAATTGACCGGCGGCATCCATCTCGAAAACGATCCGCTTATCCTGCGTGACTTCCGTAACGGTAGGCAGTGGAATTCCTTGCGCGGCTTCGTCCGGGTTGAGGCCCCAACTAATGAGCGTATTGCCGTTTGGCAGGCGCTGTACATTACCCATCGCTGTGCTCGGCACTGTGGTATCGTGGTCGTAATGCCAAGTCAGATTCGCGGTCATATTGGCAGCGTTGACGTTGTATTCACATGCCCGAGCAAACGTGGTCACCGGGATCGTATCCAGGTAATAGTAGGGAGGGCCAACGGTTGAATCATACACGGTATCAACACGAACACCCAAATGATTGTAATTCCCATTATCGAACAGTGTAATGTTCCCATTCGCTATCCGGCGAACCGCGTGTTGGTGCGAGAAGTGAATGCTGTCGTCGATGAACTTAAATTGATTATGCTTGCCGCCTAATCTCCAGATAAAAGATCCGTCCTTACGACTGATTTTCGATACTTCATCCAAGTTTCTTGAGGATAAAAGCAGGTTACCATCGGTATCGACCTGGATGGAATTCTCGTGGACAGCATCGAATGGATTTTCGTTAACACCATCGAATGTTGCATCGGTATCGAGAAAATGTCCGGGATCCCAGGAGCGCCAGATCCAATATGGGCGCTTGAGTGAGTCTGTCTCTTCGATCACGCCGCCAATAAAGGTGGTAGTGTCACTGCCGCCGGGATACTTTCCCAAGCCATAATTTGCTATCGGGCAGTAGGAGAGCATCAGAGCATGGCCATGGGTAAGTATTTCAAAGTCATGGAAGTCGGTCGGATATCCGCCGGAAGACCAAAAGCTATCGACAATTGTATAAGTACGGTCCATTGCGTACCACTTGTTTCTCTTCATGGAAAAAAAAGTCATGAGTCCGTTAGGCTGTGGTTGAAAATCCCAGTCAACCGAGTCGAGCGCAGGTTTATGGTACACAATATTCCCATTGCTATCGAGAATAAACCGGTTTGCTCCAACGCGTCCAGTATCTGTAAAAAACGCCTGCGAGTTGAATGTCGAGAAAAACAAATACCCCTGCGACGGCCAGTTGTTGATCGGAACCGATAACGAGTCGATACCCAAAGAAAGTGTATCGTTGCTTAAAGTATGCATCGGAGATCCAGCGCGCGTATGTTTGGCGGGAGTATTCCATGCCGTTGCGGTCGGTGCCACGTTCGTTGGGTGCAAGGCTTCAAGGAACGGACTCTCATCGGAGGGCGTATTATCCTGAACTTCAAAGGAAAAGGAGGTCGGCGAAAGTTCCTGGTCGTTCTTTGCTACGATACCAGTTCCCAAATCGACTTGCACGTGCTCGCCACTTTCGAATGCTTCGTTCGCGGTAAAGAGCAGCGTTCTTCCGTCGTCGGAAACTGTGATCACTCCAGTATGCCGACCGGTCATCGAGCCGGTTACGATCAGTCCATTCATTACCGATGCAAGATCCAGCGGCACGGTTGGGCGCAGGATGATAGGTGTGTTGCAGGGCACGAATCGCGAGCCATCGACCGGGAAATAATATTCGAGTTTTGGCGGCGCGCTTTGCGACTGCGCTGAGCTTTGCGACTGCGCGAATAAGAGCGTCGCACTCAGAGAGCTCAAACAAAGGATCGATTTTATGGACAGAAACGAGAGTTTGTGAGAATGAACCATAAGCAAAAAATGGGTTACACACTATACTAAACCCGATTCGGGAAGAATTATTCCAGCTATTTTTTAGAATTATTGCAGCTATTTTGGGGATATCACTTCCGTTTGACGAGCGCCTCCAACCGATTTACGTAGGCTTCGAAGGCATTCCGTCCCTTTCGGCTAAGTTTGTATGAGCTAACTGGCTTTTTTGCGACGAATTGCTTTGTTGCCGCGACGTATCCTGCCTCTTCCAACTTTTTCAAGTGGATGCTGAGGTTCCCGTCCGTTGCGCCGACTTTCTCCCGCAGGAATACAAACTCAGCCTCATCGACGGAAATAAGCACAGCCATGATCGCAAGCCGAATGCGCGAATGGATGACTTCATCGAGCTGCTGATAATCGAAATCGGTCATGGATTTATGATCGCTCATGGATTTATGATCGGTCATGGATTTATGATCGGTCGTGGATTTAAGCCTCTGCCGGCTGAGATATGATTCTCTTATAACGGCGCTGGAGGATTAATCCCGGCACGACTTGAAATACAATAAGCATTCCAGCATAGAGAGCGATCACATGAATGGATGGCCACAGGTACATCGCGACCGCGCCAGCCCACCACGCAAATCCCACGTTCCGAAGCCAGGCGAGATCGTTGGCAATACCGGAAAGGAAATACGCTATACCCAGAATGATCGAGGAAACGAAGAAGGCGTACAAGGAATTGATCTGAGGAGCATCCGCAGAATGCTGGAAACAAATCATTATTGCAACGACAAGCCCAATGGAACCACCACATGCACCCCAGATCGCACCCTGTATGCGATCCACAAAGCTGCGGGCACGCGCAACGCGTTTCTTTTTCTGAACGACATAATAAATGATCGTACCCCAGCCGAAAAGCACCAAACCAAGCCAGATATATCCATCGTGGAGATCGCGCTGGGTCAGCGCCGAAAAGTAACTCACGCCCATTCCAATGGCGACGATCAAGCCCCACCAGATATAGGGCATACCATCTTCGACGAAGGCCGTGCGGCTATCGGCGATGATCTTGCGGATGTACTGAAGTTCGTCCGCTGGACGGAGCGTTTGCTGTGTAGTAAGTATGTCTTCCATGGTTGATGTTAAAGAGCTTTGAATTACAAAATGCTTTAACGATACTTTCCCCGTTCGGTTCCGGCTGTCGAAAATTATTTTATTTATTTTATTTGTTCCAACACATTATGGCTACAACCTGTACACATCTCGACCAGATCAAGAACGTTAAACCGCGCACGCCGAATGGCTGCGAGGAATGCCTGAACTCCGGCGACTCCTGGGTGCATCTGCGTTTATGCATGACTTGCGGGCACGTCGGTTGCTGCGACCAGTCCAAAAATAAGCATGCCACAAAACATTTTCATCGGACGGGACACCCGATCATCAAATCATTCCAGCCCGGCGAGGATTGGATGTATTGCTACACCGACGACCTGTTTATGGAGTAGCAAACACAAATAAAGAAGGATGCTGTGCATGATAGATCATGCGGTCGCGTCTGTCATCCAACCTTTCGCTCAAGGAATTCACGATCCCAGGCACCGGAATTTGCCACCAGCTCGTAGGTGCTCGATAAAAATTCCTCGATCATTTTTTCTGGAGAAGATGCCGCGCGCACATCATCATAATGCAGAATGAATTCGCCGAGATCAGAATTCCAGTAGGCTTCTTTCGGTAGGGTTGTGCTGTGCTCTATTCCTTTCGCTGCGGGGTATCCATAGGCGTAGAACGCCGGACGCAGAAGCTTTCCGCTGCCAGGCCAGAAGCCTGCGGCGAAATGGGCTTCATCGCAACCGATGCGGGACATCCGGTTTGCGCGAGGGGGTGGTTCGCATCCCCGTCCGGAATAACGCGCAACGGCAACATCGAACGAACCCCACCAGAACTGAACGGGACTACTTTTGCCGGCAAATCCGGAACGAAACGCTTCGAACACGCCAGCGATCGATGCAAGGATGGTCCAGAACCTGCCAACCTGCTCGCGGTTATAGGCGTGATGTATGGTGTCGGAATCCAATGGGATGGCGCGTTCGACCTCCTGCGGTTCGGGAGCGATCGTAACAGGAATCCCCATCGCTCGCACGGTTGAAAGAAGAAGTGAATAAAACTCGGCAACGGGACGCGGCGTCAGCTCGATCGTGTGAAAATTCCCAATGCTATCGAAGATCTCGACACAATGAGCGAGGAAATCGAAGCGAATTTCGAACACGCGATTTTGGCAGGGGATCGGGCCGGTGGTGATCCCGCGCGCCCAGATCGAGAGCGCAACATGCCACCACTCGTTCAGAAATGGCGCAAGCGCCAGCTTAATTTTTCCTGCTACCTGTGTGTAGAGGTGGAGCGTGTCATAGGTTTCCACCCATTCCTCGTATGGCAGGGAGGGCCAAGTGGTGGCGTCTGACATCGGGGGTGCGGGAAGGAACACTACAATGTCGAGAGATCGTCCTCTTCGAGATCGAAGGAGGAAAGAAGGTGGATTGCAAGGAAACGGTCGAGGATCTTATCCATATCCAGATCCTCGATGCCTTCGGTCGAGAACTTGCCGCAGCAATAACTTGCGAGCACGGTTCCATAGATCATGGCGCGTTTGGCATTCTGATAGCTAATATTCTTGCGCCGAGCGAGATACCCAACAAAACCTCCCATGAAGGTATCGCCTGCGCCGGTGGGATCGAAAATCTCTTCCAGTGGATACGCCGGAGCAGAAAAAATATGTTCGTTATAAAACAAGAGCGAGCCATGTTCGCCTTTTTTAATAACTACAATGCGCGGTTCTTCCGGTGCAAGCATCTCCTGCAATTTGCGGCCTGCTACGATAAGGCTGGGGGACTCGATCAGCAAACGCGCTTCGCTGTCGTTAACGACGAAACCGTTCGCCAATTTCAGCGTCCGCTCCAAGCTTTCGCGGTAGCCCGTGATCCAAAAGTTCATCGTATCCAACAGCACCAGCTTCGGACGGCGTTCGAGCTGCTCGATCACCTCGCGCTGCAAATCCGGCTGGATATTGCCGAGCACCAGAAAATCCGGGGAGCGAAAATGCGCGGGAACCACGGGCTTGAAATTTGCGAACACGTTCAGGTGCGTGGAGATCGTATCGCGCGTGTTCATATCGTAGTGATAACGCCCGTGCCACGAGAAAGTCTTGCCGCCGGGCACGACCTCGATGCCCGTGGTATCGATCGAGCGGGCGCGAAACTGCTCCCACGCGTGCTCCGGAAAATCATCACCGACCACCCCGACCACGCCAAGGCCATCGCCAACGGTGCGTTCTTTCATAAAGTAACTGGCAGCAATGGAAATAAACGTGGCGCTGCCGCCTAACGCTTGCTCTAATGAGGCAAATGGCGTTTCTATGTAATCGAGCGCGAGTGAACCGACAATAAGTAGTGACAAATGCGTGTGTGCTTAGGTGCTAAAGTGCCTACAAAATGAACTGAAGGCTGGTAACACACTCGGAGCGAGGAAAGCTTCAATGGCGGGGTAAGGGAGCTTCAAAAGGTGGTAGATTGCTGAGAGAAAGTACACGATAACACAAATACATTTTTGAATTAAGGTAAACAGCGAACTCTTCTGAAAGTTTCTCGTTTGCAGAAAGGATTCCAACTTCAATTAAATCCATTTAAACTTTTCAAAAGGAGAAACTCTCGTGAACGCGCAATCCTGGAACGACCTTCTATTACAATCGACTATGGACCCTCGCGGCCTGATTTCTAATGCCGGCTTCGTCTCAACCGGAGGCCTATTTCTTAGAAGCACAACATGGTTGCAGGCAGTAACATGGGTCGCACCTCCGATGAAAGTATCAGCTCCGGGAGTAGGAACCACTTCCAACATCATGGCTGTAAATCCGCAGGACTTCCCTTCGATCGAAGCGGCGGCAACGTGGAACGCTACCCATGCCATGACCACCATTAATCCACAGATCCCGCTTGTGAACGAGGGACTGATGTACCTGCATGCTGGGTCGAATTTTTACAATAATATCTATCTCGATATTACCGGCGGCACGACGCTCGTGAGCGTGCAGCTCAGCTTCCGGGACAATTCCTACACGGCTGGAGATTTTACCGCAGGCGCCACCGGAACGATTCCGGTCTTCGATTTTGGAACCGGTCCGTTCATGGGATTGGGAAAATTGTTCCAAGTAACCTTACTTCAGACCGGGCGCTTTCAGATGGGCCTGCGCCTCGTCGATAATGCGGGAAATTACAGCATGTTCCCGATGGACTGGCTTGTCGCGTAAGACGGAGATTAATGCCATGCCACAAGGACTGGGAATTCCGAACAACACGCAGCCGGGAAACACGATACTGCCGCCGATAAGCCCGTCGAGCGTGTATTCGGGCGAATCGGCCTCCCACCAAACCGGTACTTCGACGATTTTGCCGCCTGTAACCCCGCCGCCGCCATATCCACCGAACGGCCCACCCCCGACGACACTCACACCGCCTTCTGGCCCACCACCGGAAGTTGCAGCAATCTCTGCAATAATTGGAACAGTCGATGACTGTATGAGGAGCGTTACGCTCGGAATCGGATGGACCGGTGTTTCGTATATCATAACAGTTGCAGGGATGTTTGAAATTCTTGTAAATGGCACAGTCTGCGGTTCCGTTATAAAAAGCATTCCTCCATCTGTATCCCTTCCCACCATAGAAGTTCCACTCACATGTTGTCTCAGGGCCGGAGATACGCTCACGGTCAATGAGACGATAATAAACCCCAGCAATGGCGATGTGCTTGCTTCCAACACGAGCACAATCACCGTCGAAAGCCATACGAAGTATTCCTGCCTTACTCAGCATTACAATAGTGCGCGCACTGGTTGGTTTCCTTACGAGACGAGTTTAACACCTGATAATGTGACAAAGGTAAGGAAGCGATTCCTACTCCCCGTCGATGGCAAGCCATACGCGCAGCCGTTGTACATGCATCATGTGAATTTTCCTGGTCAAGGCCCAAGAAACGTCATTTATCTCGCATCGGAAAATGACACGGTTTATGCATACGACGCAGATGAACCCGGCTATAAAAATAACGGTTTGTTACTCTGGAAGCGTTCTTTATTGTTGCCTGGTGAAAGAGCCTGCACTTCGGGAGATCCAAAACTTGGAACATTCGATATCGGCTGCACTGACATTACTCCAAAAGTAGGAGTCAGTAGCACGCCGGTTATTTCCTGCGCATGCGGAAGTGGATGTGGTTGCGGTTCAACGAATGGATGCTACTGTGGGTGCAACTCCGATTGCGGGTGTGGCGGAACGAGTAGCAACGTTACCAGTTTCGAGCAATCGTTGTATGTGGTCGCAAAAAGCGTGATCGGGCCTATAGGCAGCGGGACGTTCCATATCCGACTTCATGCGCTCGACATCATAACAGGCGAAGAACGGCCGAACAGTCCAGTCGAGGTTACAGGCCAAGTTATTGGCGAAGGAGCCGGCAGCGTAAACGGTGTGATAACTTTCAATCCACAAAAACAAAATGTCAGAACGGGATTGTTATTGCTCAATGGTATCATCTATTTTGGCTCCGCATCTCACTGTGACCAAAACTTATACCACGGCTGGCTATTTGCATACGATGCTGAGACTTTGCAGCAGAAGAGCATATTCTGCACAACCCCGGACGGGCCTTCAGCGCCTATTGATATGTCTCCGAAGGGTAACCCCACCGATATTGGAATACAGGGTGGTGTTTGGCAAGCCGGTCAAGGGATTGCTTCTGACGGCGATTCATTATTTTTTACAACAGGCAACGGTGGTTTCCAAGCCCAGTCACCTGACGAAGGTCCCATAGTTAATGCGTTATATCCCAACGGTGTTTTTTCCTATAACGCGAATAAGGGGGGAAACAACTACGGAAATACAGTGTTGAAGCTCGATGTCGGCCTCAACGTTCGCTCCTACTTCACGCCTGCAGACCAATGGACCCTTGACGACAACGATTTCGATCTTGGTTCTGGCGGAGTCATGGTCCTCCCGCTGCAACTCGGAGCTTATCCAAACCAACTCGTTACCATGGGAAAGGATAGTATGATCTTTTTGCTGGATCGGGATGCGCTCGGAGGATTTCCCGGCGACGCACCCCCAGGCAAGTACGGAACTGATATGCCACCTGCGATTTACACAATAGGAGTCGCGGCTGAAATCAACCCTGTTGGCCCTGACGCCTTTGTAAATTGGAATAACGGAATATGGGGTGGGCCTGCATATTTCCACGGATATGACGGCAATAATAATGAAGTACGGTATGTTTTTTACTCGGGTAACAACATCTCACTGAGAGCATTCAAGCTAAGTAACGGCACGCTTACACAGACCGGACAATCCATTAATAAATATAGCTTCGGCGGCACAACACCAGTGGTATCTTCCAATAACCTGGTTCCCGGTTCGGAAATCGTTTGGGTGGTGGATCGCAATGGAACTGACAATAATGTCAATACGGTGCATTTGCACGCCTATAAGCTATCGGAACTCATATCAAATAACGCCGGTGTGCATCCTTTATTTGATTGGATGATAGGAACGTGGGAGCATGGTCAGGCATACATAGTTCCCACCATTATGAATGGCAAGGTCTATGTTGCATGCGAAGATAACATAGGAGTATTCTTTTAACCTATGATTTTCAAGAACTTAGTTATTGCAGAGGTGCTCCTCTTTATAATGTCTTCAGTATCGGATGCGTCTGGTCAATCGGTCAATTGCTTTCTCGATTCTGATTCAGGTCTTTACGCTGGAACGACAAATGGGCTCATCTTGTCCACGAATCATGGTGTGAGTTGGCAAACTCTGGTTGACTGGGGGTTTGACTCCGGGACACCGCAAATTGTCGCAGTAACCAGAATGGGCACAATTATTTTTGCCGCAGTTGGAGGTTATGAATATAATAGCCCTGGCCATGGTATTATTCGATCTACTGACGGTGGTAATAATTGGATACCTGTCAATCGAGGATTGGACGATACAGATGTTCATGCGATTACGGCAGTCGGAACCGATATATTCGCTGGCACATGGGATGGTGGCGGGGTTTTTCGTTCCTCAGATAGTGGCGCAAGCTGGACTGCCGTTAATGACGGACTCGCAGCGGTTTATGTAAATGTACTTGCAGCCACGAACCAGAAACTTTTTGCGGGAACTGATAGCGGCTTATTTCTTTCGACGGATGCTGGAACGAGTTGGCATCAGGCAAGCAACGGCTTGAGTGGTTGGGTTGGAATTCTTGTAATTAGCGGCACCTACATGCTTGCCAATGGCGGTGAAACTATATTTTTATCGAGCGATGGCGGCGCAAGCTGGTCAGCCTTATCAGACAGTGTGACGGGAAGCAACCACGTCCTGCCACTCTATGGCATTTCTTCATTAGCCAATAGTGGACAAGATTTCTTCGAAAGTGGTTCATTTTCTCAGTTAGTACCAGGAATCTTTCTTTCGACCAACCGTGGCGTGAGCTGGACTGTAATTGATTCTGGTGAACCAGACCGCGTTAATGCCATTGTCGTTAGCGGTCCCAATCTTGTTGCATCTACCGCCGAGGGAATTTGGCATTGGCCCCTTTCGGAATTCAATCAATCGGGCGTGGCGGGGAGCGGGGCTGGGAACTTCGGAAGCACCCTGCGCTTCTTCCCCAATCCCGCATCCAATGAGTTACAAATCACCGGTAGCGCAAGTATCGGCAACGATGCGGCGGGCACGGTTCATCTCTTCGATCTCCTGGGCCGGGAGCGCATGAATGCCCCCCTGGTGGGTAACAGCGCCACGCTGGATGTATCTCAATTAGTGGCGGGGATGTATCTCCTTCGCTTGGGAAATGAAACGGCGCGTGTCGCGGTGCTGCATTAGAAATTCCGATTTTCTCGGTGGGAGGGAAAAATGTCGTACATTTGGCACACGCTGAAACCATTCGACCGTAGGGACGTGCTGCGCACGTCCTTCCCCGGAGAATCAGGAGAACTTCAATGAGCTACTTCCAAACCGGAGCGACCAACAAGGTTACGCCACAATTCCGCGCGGCAAGGCAAGGGGGGACTTGTCGAGCGAGGACGCTCGACCTACGCGCTCCGGTTATTATGCAAAATCAATCAACTAACTTCACTCCTGCATTAACGCAGAATGGAAACGATTTAATCCTGGGCTGGACCGATAAATCAGGTACGGTAAATACCATGACAGCGAATGCAATTCGACAACCCTTTAGTTCCACGTCGTTTGGAAGTCAAGAAAGCTATTTCTTAGATGACATTTTTGCTAACGGTGGCGTTTCCTTAGCTACTCAAGGCACTCAGACATACCTTGCATGGGCCGGGACAGACCCAGCAAATCTCTTGAATATTCGGACATTGCCTTCTTCCTAATTGTGCCAATCGCATTATTTTTTTGATGCGAGTCAACAATATCAAAGCCATTTTATGAACGGATGCAAGTAACGAACAAGGAATCATTCCCGCGTTTTGTCGAATAAAATAAGGTATCTGTATTATAGGAAAAAGTGCATATAGCATCGGACGAATAAATAGTTCTTGGAGCCGAATCAGTGTCACTATAAAAATTGCTACTATCGGTCACATCATACGCATGAATATATGGGCGTACAGACGCAACGACGAGGATCACAGGAAAACCACCGGAAAGGGTTAACACTTCCCCGGTCGAACGGTTAACAATCGAAGCGGTGAGAATTGAATCGGCTTCTGTTACGTTGGTTGTACAGCTATCGACGACATTTCCAAGCTTCCAGACCCCTGTGAATTTACCTGGTTGAATATTGGCAACCCAGCCTGGCGGTGGTGGATTGCTGTTATTACTCGTAGGGCCGCTACAATCGGTAAGTAAAAGAAGAGTTAGTACAAAAAAGTATTTCATAAGGCGATCCTCTCCAATACAAGAACACATGAATTAGAAAAAGGTTGCGTGGCGATTGTTACTATTTTTGACGCGTAGGTGGAGCGTCCTCGCTCGACATAGGTGTCAGGCAATCCAATAGCGCAAGGTAATCAACCTGCCTTGTCGAGCGAGGACGCTCGACCTACGCGCATCTGTCCAATCTTCTTTGCGTGTCTAATCACAAGAAAAATCGAATTTGGAAGTGGCCAGAAAAATTGTCGTATATTGATAGTAAAAGTATGAGCACCTGTCCGGGGAAAAGATGAATCCGCCGCGGCGGAGAAAGATGAAAGATGAAATGGGGGGAGGGTGTTTTGTGTCATGTTCATTGACAAACTGGCAGTCGGCGGTAGCTTTCGTTATGAACTAGTTCTCCATGAAAGCGTTTTGTGGATAACTTTTTCAACAAATGGCGAAATTAGCTTGGAAACGAAGGGTCATCGGGAACTCGCAAGAAAGAAAAACGGCACCTATTTCTTGGAGCAAAGCATGGCGCGCAAATTATGGCGGGAGTTAAGTGCTTGCCGGAAGATGTTCCACACGCACTCGAATGATTTTTCGCTTTACACTTGCACTATTCCTATTCCACGCGGCGCTTAGCAGTGCACAGCCTGCACTGCTACCTGAGTCGCAACGGTTAGCGCATCCACCTGGGGTAGCGCTGGTGCTATCGGGCGGCGGGCTGAAAGGCTTTGCGCATATCGGGGTGCTGGATGTGCTCGATTCGGCGCACGTACCTATTGATCTGATCGTAGGTACGAGCATCGGCGCAGTGGTAGGCGGGCTTTATGCCGCCGGCTATACACCGAAGCAGCTCGAAGCATTTGCGGAGTCGATCGAATGGGCAGATGTTCTGGAGATTCAGGATGAATCGAGCCGAGTCGAGCGCGTGCTGAGTCAGAAGGACATGGATCATGCGCTGCTATCGCTGCGTTTCACGGGGTTTTTCGATCCGGTGATCCCGCAAGCGTTATCGAGCGGCCAGCGGCTTACGATGCTGCTGAACGGCATGGTGCTGGGGGCTCCGGGTGGAGTTCCTAACGATTTCTTGCGGGATCTTCGGGTTCCCTTCGTAGCCGTAACGACGGATATTGTACGCGGGGAACGCCGGCTGCTCACCCGAGGCGACCTGACCGAAACGCTGCGAGCCAGTGCGACGCTGCCGCTACGGTTCAGTCCGGTTCCAGAGGATTCCGCGATCCTGATGGATGGCGGATTGCTGGATAACATTCCGTCGGATGTAGCGAAGTCGTTCGGGGCCGCGAAAGTGATCGTATCGAACACGACAGCGCCACTCCTTCCACGGGAAGCGCTGAATACGCCGTGGGCGGTTGGCGATCAAGTTGTTTCGCTGACGATGCAGTCGGGGAACCAGCATGGCCTTGCGCTATCGGATTGTACGATAACGCCAAACCTGGATGGCTTCGATGGCAATGATTTCACGAAGATTCCCAATGCAATTGAAGCCGGACGCCGGGCAGCGCGGGCCATGCTCAGGCAAATCGAGCGATTGGTTGGCACGGTCCAGGACCAAAATCCGGACAACCATACCCCCGGGGATGTATTGCTTCCGGTGCTGCGCGAGATCCGGTTCATCGGGAAAAAGCATAGATTTACGGACAGTGTAACGCAGGTGGTTCATCCATTTTTAGGGCTGCCATTGGATCGTTCGGGAAGTATGAAGACGATCGAACGAGAATTGCTCGAAGCATATCGCTCGCATGGATATAGTCTTGCAAGAATAGATAGTGTAGTCCTGCGGACAGCGATCGGTCGAGCCGATCTCTATGTGGACGAAGGGCATGTTGCGCGGATTGTGGTGCATGGGAGTGATTCCGAGTTCGTCATGCATGAATTGGCGTTTCGAAGCGGCGATGTTTTTCGCGCCGGTTCGGGGGAACGCTCCTTGCAAGACCTGACGGGAACCGGGCTTTTCGATTTTACACTCTTGCAAATATCGTACGATTCACTTTGGCCAGGAACGCAATACATAGAGCGAGAGGATACGGCAGCAATTCCAGCCAACACATCATCATTCGGGCCGACGGTTATTTTGACGGTCCACTCGAAGAGTCCGAATATCGTTCGTCTTGGTGTATATGCGGATAACGAATTCGGAGCCGAGTTCTCGGCTCAATTAGCAAACGAAAATATTGGAGGCAGTGGGATGGAGTATTCTTTGATGGGAAGCTTGGGTCCACTAGCGCGTTCGGCCTCCTTTACGTTCGATGCTCCGAGGCTTTTTCACAGTTTTGGCGTGCTCGATGCGAGTGTTTATTCGGGATACCGAGATATTAATTCGTATGCGCTTACGACCGTGCAGATCGAGCCGGACGAGAGCCGTGAAATATCCAGCGTAAACGATGTTGTAAGGGAGTCAACCGATTTCGGCTTTGCACTTCGGGCTGGGGGTCAGATAGAACGGCTTGGAGAGCTTACGGTGGAACTGCGTGCAGAACATCAGCATTGGTTCAGCACTCGCGATAGCAACACGGCAGCGGACAATGGGAGCGATCAATTGCGCGCGGTTCGAGGCGAGCTGCTCGCGGATTGGCGTGATGATGCCGACTATCCTCACACCGGCGCACTCTTAAGAGGTTTTGCGGAAACGGGCGTGAGTCTTTTGGGAGTGGGGACAAATTATGCGAAGGTTTTCGGTGACGGCGAAGTTGCGGTGCCGATCTCGAGTTTACATACTGTTATTCCACGTCTTCAACTTGGATTTGGGAACGGTTTGATCCCTAGGCTTGAGGAGTTTGAACTGGGCGGTATGGAATCCTTCTACGGCCTGAACCAATATGAATTACGTGGCCAGCAATTGATAGAGGGCAGCCTGACCTATCAAGTTGCGATTCCGCACGCGCTCTTTTTTCCAACGTTCGTTTCCGCTCGTTACGATATTGGTGCCGCATGGCTGCAACCGACAGAGATAAAATTCCTCTCTCTATTGCATGGAATTGGTGCTCAGGTTGGTGTGAAGACGCCAATTGGGTTGGCACAGTTTGGGATCGGCGAAAACTTCCGTTTTATACAGAGTCAGAGTTCAAAGCCACTTAGCTCGCCAGGTGAGAACGTCGCATTGAATACACCTGCATTTTACTTCACGATAGGATCGAGGCTGTAATGCATATCATGATAACAGGTGCTTCGAAGGGAATTGGCCTTGCCATCGCTCGACGATTTGCAACGGAAAATGATGTGAGCCTTTCCATCTGCGCTCGAGGTGAAGCCGCGCTTGCGCAAGCAAGGCACACGCTTGAAATGGAATTCAATGGGCTCAAAATCCATGCAATGACCTGCGACGTTTCTGATCCGCAGATGGTAGCCAAATTCGCCGAAGCTTCCCAACAACGATTCGGGCTAGTCGATGTTCTTATTAATAATGCCGGATTTGGTTTATTTAAACCGGTACACGAAATGACCGTCGATGAATTCGATACGGTTTTGGACACGGATCTCCGAGGGGTGTACTTTATGTCGCGCGAAATTTTGCCTGCGATGATCAATTGGAGATGTGGGACTATTGTCTCGATTTCTTCGTTAGCTGGCAAGAATGGTTTTGCTGGCGGAGCCGCCTATTGCGCAGCAAAATTTGGAGTGAGGGGACTGATGCAATCACTGTTTCTTGGAGTGCGCGAATTCAACATTCGAGTGATGACGGTATTCCCGGGCAGTGTCGCCACGGATTTTTTTGACACAGCGGGATCTCCGCTTGGAGATCGGGCCAGTTCTGCACTGCGGGCTGATGATGTCGCGGCGGCTGTTTATGCAGCAATCGCAATACCATTGGAGGCCACTATTTCGGAACTTGATATTCGGCCGACCAATCCACGTCTTCACTAGGAGAATCTACTATGAAATATGCTTCCGGCGTCTTATTATTCAGCTTCGTATTTATGGTGTCTTTGGAAATTGCCGGCTCCGCTCAACAGCTTCGTTCGGTGAGGAGTCAGAGTCAGGGGGTCTCTGCATCCGATTTTCGTGTACAGGTTTTGAAGGAACTTGCCCCGTATAAGAATGGAGCTTGGCTATACCGTAGATGTGATGTGTTTTCTAGGAAAATCGATTATGCGGCCGCTCGTGCACTCGGATTGCGTCGATTTTCGGAATTATCCGATAAGCCATACCTCGCAGATACCATAGTTGAAAGTGACATTTCTCACACGGTGGATGATGAAGAGGAACCTACCATTGCAATCAACCGCAAGAATCCAAACATTATTGTTGCAGGTGCCAACGACTTGCTCTATGAAGACGACACGGTTTCTGGCGGGATGATTGCGCTTTCCCAGCCTTGCTATCTGAGCACTGACGCCGGTGAATCTTGGAACACCTATCGTCTTCCCATGATCGACGACAACGGAGGCGAACCCTTTGGCGATCCTATTATTATCTCAGACGATTCTGGAACATTCTATTATTCGTTTCTTCTGGATAATGTCGGGCTTGATAGTGCATCGGATCTTATGGTTGCCCATAGTTCAGACGGTAAAAACTGGAAGCTGGGAAATCCAGTCATGGGAAATACGGCTCAGGAAGCCGACGCTATCAACACCGATTCAACAAGTGTTCTTGAAGACAAAGAGACGATTGCCGTCGATCGAGATCCCCACAGCAAACACTATGGCAGGCTTTACATCGCCTGGACGGAATACGTCTTTGGTCTTTTCGCCGGGATCGACACGCAGTTCCATTATCTTGCCTATAGTGATGATAAAGGTGAACATTGGTCGACACCGGTTCAATACACGCAAACTTATGGATTCTTCGCACTCATGCGGGTTGGTTTAGGTGGAACGATATTCATTGCTTCCATGGGATATAATATTGATAGCTTAGGAGAGGAATCGACAGGAACCCATGGAATGACGATCTCAACTGATGGAGGAACCACATTCTCAGAATTCCCAATTGCGGATTTTATTGATTTTCCTCTCAGTGATTCCACCGGAAGGAGTGGGCTGAAAGGGGACTATGGTTTTCGTGCAATGCCGTACCCATGCTTCGATCTGGATTCCAACAACAAGATATTCGCGACCTATGGGACGTATGATGACAACAATGGAGATGCAGCGCTTTTTGAAACTGTATCAAGCGACTTGGGGCGGTCATGGAGTGATCCTGCGCAGATTGGGACGCCAGCGTGGCTTACCTACGATCACTATATGCCTTGGGTGAGTATTGACCCAATTACTCATCAATCCTATATCTCGATGAGTAGCTCGGAAGAAGATAGACCCCTCAATCTCAAATCGCGAGCGGTCCGATGCAGTTTTCAGCAGCCCACTCAATTGGAATTTGTAGGCTCTCAACTTTTCAACACACTGCAAG
Organism: Ignavibacteriota bacterium; assembly: GCA_963736195.1. GTDB lineage: Bacteria > Bacteroidota > Ignavibacteria > Palsa-1295 > Palsa-1295 > PALSA-1295. Next base: position 941,257 of record CAVTNP010000004.1, on the reverse strand, counting down.
ATACTGTTTCAGGAGTCGATTTTCTCGGAGATTATGCTGGTAGTGACGCCTATGATGGCTATTATGTTTCAACATGGACCGAAAACAGACCAGCGAATCACGACGATGGAGATATTTTCGTTTATGTTTCCTCGCCACTTTCATCAAATGTTGAGATTTACCAAATCAATGCTCAGAAATTCGATGTGACAAGAATTGCTCCTAATCCTGTTTCTGGGAATGTTGTAAAATTTATGATCACATCGAGCGACCAACTTCCTGCATTAATAAGATTGTTCGATCTTCGAGGCAACCAAGTATTGAGTACCCAATCCATGATGGATCCAGGTATCCAGAACATTGTTAGTCTCGATATTCATTCATTGTCAGCTGGAGTCTACTTTGCTCAAATTTCTTGTGGCGGACAATCGGTTCAAAAGAATTTCGTGGTGCTGCGCTGAGGATATTTCCCGGCTTTGACAGTTAAATCGATTTCACGAAGTGTCTCATCGCTCCCAGTGTTTGTAGGAAACATGCGAAATTTAAATTTCTATTTAACCTTACTTCTTTTTGCGAGCACTCTGGCCTCGTGCTCATCGAGCAACTTTATTCAGAGTGTCCCCCAAACGAAGCCGATCGTGATCGATGGCGATGCGTCCGATTGGCAGTTGCCGCTCGCATACTACGATAAAGAAACGAAGCTTAGCTTTACGGTATCGAACGACAGCTCCAAACTATATTTTTGTTTCCAGGCTTTCGATCAGGAACTGCAGACGAAGATCGTCCGAGGTGGATTTCAGATCTTTCTAGATACTAACGGTGGCACAGGAAAAGATGTTTCGATGCTCTATCCCGTATCATCAACGCTGCAGCGTCCGGAATCGAGTTATGGCGGAGGCTACGGATCATCTTCAGATAATTTCGATCCGATTGCCGCTTTGCGAAGGAGCTTTTTCCGGTCGCAGGCGAACGAGATCCTTTTGACAGGATTTTTTCCACCTGCTTCCGGGCTTGTGCCTTTGAGGAATGCATTTGGTATTGAAGTTCGCATCAATTGGGATACGATCAATAATGTACTAAACTACGAGGCTTCAATTCCTTTCTCGACTTTTTACAAACATCTTCTCGTTCCGGCTGACAGCTCAAGAGTCATTGGTTTGACCTTTACGGTGAATGGAGTAACACGCCCCTCTGGTGCGAACCGGCAGGCCAGTTCTGATGGATCTTCCGGTGGAGGGGCTGGTTATCCAGGCAGTTCAGGCGGTGTGTATCCTGGTGGCGGAGCCAGCGGCGGTGGGTTCGGCGGTGGTGGCAGGGGAGGTGGAGGTCGTCATGGCGGTGGCCGAGGTGCAAGTTCCGGTTCAAGTATGCTCGCTGAGTCGCAAACCCTATCGGTCAAACTTCGACTCGCAAAACCGAGTTAATGCAATAGGCTTGAGCAGGCCGTTTCAGTCTGCTCAAGCTGCATTTCTGAGAGCAGAGAACCGCGATTTAAGCTTCAGGAAAAATCGCTCATAGGTCCAGTAACTTAGTGTCGCGATCAGCAAGGTGCTTCCGACTACAAAAAGGAATTGCAATAGTGGCCACGCTTTCGAAAATGCAAAGAAACGATCTGTAATATTAATTCCAAAGGGATGGTAGAGGTACATGCCATAACTTATCATTCCGATGTAGCGAGCAATCCGATTCGTTAACACGCGAACGAGCACATGATCTCCGCGAATAGAACATGCCATGACCGCCAGTGTCATTGCTACACAAATGTAAAACATGCGGAAGACATGCAAAATGGCATCATTCGGTATGATGCAAACAAGCAGCATGATTCCCGTGAGGAGTGGGGCGCTCCAGCGCTTTCCAAGTACGCGCCATGCGATGTCAAAACTTTGTTTATGATGCAATGCATACGCTGCGAGGCACCCAAGGCATATTGCGGTAGAAACGCTGTTAATAATCAGCACTGGCAGCGGATATCCCGTGAGGAAGAAGGAATATCCTGCGTATAACTTCACGATTTCATTCGCTGCAACGAGCAGCAGCATTACGATCACAGGAGTGTACCACCTCTTTGTTAATGCAACGATCCACGGCCAGAAAAGATAAAATTGTTCCTCAGTTGCCAGCGACCATGCGGCTACAAATATCACACGAGCAGGTGCTCCGCCCGGTGCCCATCCACCGGGATAAACGAACCAGTTGGAGGTATAGGTCAAAAATGCTGGTAGATTGTGAAGATAGATCGCGAGCGGCTCACCACGTAGTTCTTGAGTTGTGAGGCATGCGATCAGAAAGAGTCCAAGCGTAAGGTAATATGCGGGAAATATCCTGAGTGTTCGGCGAATATAAAATTTCTTCAGGGAGATCTTTCCGGTCTCCGATTTTTCACGAAGGAGCAGTGTGGTAATCAGAAATCCACTGATAACGAAGAAGAGATGTACTCCCAAAAATCCCGTTCGCCACACTAAGCGCAATTCCGGCACGTGATACCACACCACGGCCAGAATGCTGATCGCGCGCAAGCCATCGAGCGAAGGGAAATACTTCGTCGCGAGATAACGATGCTGGGGGGTGGTTTGAGGTGTCAGGAGAATAATGGAAAGCCGAATCTCAAAATATAGCAAAATATCTGCCACAGGAGTTTCCTGGATTCACGTCGAAGGACACATTTATTGTCATAAATGATGTTCTAACAAAATGCTTACACTACGCCCCTCGAACCAACGAGGCCATATTGATCATGGCTGGTTGAACACCTATCACACGTTCTCCTTTGCAGATTACCACGATCCTGCGCATGTCCATTTCCGTTCATTACGCGTGATCAATGAGGATCGCATTGCCGCCGGACGCGGCTTTGGCATGCACCCGCATCGCGATATGGAGATTCTCACGTATATTATCTCTGGTTCGCTCGAGCATAAGGATTCGATGGGGAATTCTGGTATCATCAGCGCAGGTGATGTTCAAAGGATGACGGCCGGAACGGGAATCGTTCACAGCGAATTTAATAGGTCTAGTGAACCCGTTCATTTGCTCCAAATTTGGATCTTTCCTGAACGACACAATCTGACCCCCAGCTACGAGCAGCGGACCTTTCACGATCAGGATAAACGAAACACTTTCTGTCGCATCGCCTCCCATGACGGGCAGAACGACAGCCTGACCGTCAATCAGGATGCGAGCGTCTATGCCAGCATTGTCTCAGATGGTGCGGTGCTGAAGCATCATTTCATTGCAGGTCGCGGCGGGTTTTTGCAGATGGTGCGTGGAACTGTAGCCGTTAACGATAAGAAACTTCATCATGGCGATGGCCTCATGATCGAGGACGAGCATGAAGTGAATATTACTGCTCCGCAAAATGGTGAGGCTGAATTTCTCCTGTTCGATCTGGGATAATTTCTTGCATTATGAAGTATAAACTTTCGAATCATATAAACTTCCCGACAGCGAACTGGCAGGACGCAGCGAAGTTCGATAAAGCAGTGTTGGGCTTGCAAGAAGGAGACAAAGTGCCGGGACATTCTCACTTCGTTTCCAATAACGTGCATATCTATTTTGAAGGCGATACATCGGTCCCCGGTCCGATCTTCGAATTTCTTGTGCCCGATCTTGAACTAGCGAAACAAGAGTTGCTCGCAGCCGGGTGCAGCGCGATGCGGTGGGATGGTCTCGGTAATTCCTGCTATATGCGTGATCCATTCGGCTTCACGTTCAATGTTTTTGAAGATAAGTTCGCATTTAATTCTTAAGAGTTATTTTAACCTTGTATTTTTTCATGAAATTCATCCGTCGTTTAAATTTAGCTATTTTCGTGGTATTTGCGAGTACGATCTTGCTTTCCTCCTGCTCCCGCAAAGCTGGAATTCAACACTCCCTGCGGGAAGGTAAGGGCGGCAAGAAGCTAGGTGGGACGTTCCACGTAAACGAGACAGCAGACATTCGCTCACTTGATCCGGTGCAAATGAACGATCAGTCTTCCGTGCAGGTCGGGGAGAACGTTTATGATCGCTTGCTTGAATTCGATGAAGGATTGAATCTCGTTCCGGGTCTCTCTGCGCTGCCAGAGATCTCGAAAGATGGCCTCACCTATACCTATCATCTTCGCACCGATGCCTATTTTCATGACGATCCTTGTTTTCCTGGTGGGCATGGAAGGAAGTTTGTTGCCTCTGACGTAATTTATTGCTACACCCGAGCACTGGATAAAACAACGAATACCGGTGCGGAACCATATTTCAAGTACATCAAAGGCGGTTCAACCTACTATGAGAGCAATAACCTTCCTCCAGGCGGCTTGCCCGGATTACAGGCGTTGAATGACTCTACGCTTGTCATTACGCTCGAAAAACCGTTTTCGCCTTTCTTATTCTACCCCGCTGTCGGTTTTGGATTTATCTATCCGCACGAAGCGGTAGAGCATTATGGTCGTGATTTCGTATTCCATCCCGTCGGAACCGGAGCGTTCAAATTCGCAGGATACAAACAGGCCCAATTTTGCAACCTTGTTCGCAACGAGCGCTACTGGAAGCATGACTCTGCCGGCAACCAGCTCCCTTACCTCGATACAGTGGTGTTCTCATTCATTCTCGATAATAAAGTGGAGATCGAACAATTTCAGGCCAAGAAACTCGACCATGTCTATCGCATTCCCAGCGAGTTCTTCAAAGATATGGTTGACGATCATAAAGAACTAAAAGGGAATTGGAAAAAATACAATCTCGTGCATGTGCCAGCGTTAGCAGTTCAGTTCTACGGCTTCAATTGCACCACTCCGCCCGTAAACAACCGGCATTTGCGGCGGGCGATGGTGTTTGCTGTTGATCGCGATAAGATCATAAAGTACATCCTAAAAGGTCAGGCCGCCGGGCCCGGTGTTCACGGTATTGTACCTCCATCCATGCCCGGGTATCCCGTCGATGTGGTACATGGATTCTCGTTCAATCCCGATAGCGCGTTGGCCGAACTTGCTCTCGCGAAAAAAGAATTGGGTGGAACAATCCCCGATATTACGCTCTACCTTAATGCCGGCGGCGGACGCAATACCGAGGTTGCCGAGGCGATTCAATCCCAGATCCATGAGAATCTTGGATTGAACGTTCAGCTTCAAATGCTGGAATTCTCCCAGCTCACGCCACGCATTGACGATGGCAAAGCCCCATTCTTCCGCTTGGGCTGGATAGCGGATTATCCAAACCCAGAGAACTTTCTGAACCTGCTATACGGGAAATCCATCCCACCTTCAGGCCCAAGCACCATTAATTCCACGCGCTATAACAACCCCGAATTCGACCGCCTCTTCGAAGCTGCGATCAACGAGACTGACCGCGTGAAATCCTATCAGGATTTCGCCGAAGCGGAAAATCTCGCCATTCAGGATGCGCCATACATTGTGCTCTACTACGACGAGGATTACCACCTCCTCCAGCCGAACGTCCGCGATTTCCCCGCTAACGCGATGTTCCAACTTGATATGAAATACTGCTGGTTCTCGGAATAGGGCAGATTACGGAGCCTTCACAATTCGCCTTGTAACAACCCGGTCTCCTATTTGACAGACGACGACATACGATTCCTGGGGAAGCGATTCGATATCGATGCTGCTTGTCGATCCCGCGCCCACGCTTGCTGTGGCGGCGCATCTTCCGATCGCATCGTACACGGTGATCTGCGCTGGATCCATGTTCGTATTTCGAATAAAGAATCCGCTCTCTGCCGGATTCGGGTAAACAAAAATCCCATCACCGGTAGAAACCGCCGATTCCGCCACTCCACTTTGAGCGCCGAGCGTTTTTACGGCCCAGTGGCTGTCCTCATTATCCGTCACACAAAACGATAACGAGTGCCCGCTCTCCTCGATCACGAAACTCGGAAGTTCAACCCAGGTAGTAGCTAATTGAGAGGTATTTGGACTGAATAAGGCCATACCGAGATCGAGTGGATTCATGGCGGCTCCAGAAACCTTGTGAATTCCAAAATCCACCGCATTACCGCGATTGGCGAGCGTGTTCGTTGTCCATCCCAATGGCGGAATATACGCGGAAAAACTTACGACGGAAGAATCGAATGAGAGGGTCGCTTGAATATCCTGCACATACTGCCAGAGCGAATCAAGATTGATGGCGGAACTAATATCGACTCCCAATGGAAGCGAATCGAGCTGGCCCACATAAGCAGAAGCCGCTTCACGATGCACACTTTGTGGAGACCCAAGTCGCGACGAATCAAGCGTGCCAACGAGCGTCACGCTCGTATCTTTCGTTCCGAAGCCGAGATCGTACCGAATGTGCAATTGGGCAGTGTCTGCGAGGCTTGTGCCGGGAGCATACTCGATTCCGATGCTATCACGCACTTCGAACGAACGCGGCACTGCCCGTGATACCGCAAGCTGAAAGGAGGATGAGCCGGTCAGCCATAAGGAGTCGAGGTAACCGGTTATTGGCGAACAGCTTACGATGCCGATAGCGAGGGTGGTATCGAGTGGATCGCAGGAAGAGGCAGAAACTTCGTTCCGGGTATCCAGCACAAGTTCATTGCTCGACGCTCCAGTGAAACTCCTTCCTTTCGACCGGGTATCGACCGTGCTCCAGATCGAACCGTTTTGATCTGCAAGAAGCAAGAGCGTATCGTTGACTGCTACAAGATCGCGGCAATCAATCGCGAATGCCGGCCCGTTAGCGGTGTTCCAAGTTACTCCGGTATCGGTCGATTCGAGAATTCCGTTCGTCCTCGTAGGAACGTACACCACGGCCGGAGTAATGAGGGCACATCCTGCAAGGTACGCGAGAGGATATTGTTCTATGCTTGTAAATGATTTCCCGCCATCGCGCGAAAGATAGATCTCAGCCAAGCGATTATCCTGCGTGTAATTTCCTCCCTCTTCGTTGATCCCGAAGATGATGTTTCCCTCGCATGGCATGGCAGCGAAGCTATGCGCGTCTGCCTCCATGATGCCCGGCTGGGTGGTCCAGGTCTGGCCGTAGTCCGTAGTATTTGCGATGTAGCTCGAAACGGAACTTTCAACAAATGCGATCACTTTTCCGGGCGAGGGTGAATAAAAATCTTTGGGATCGATATTTGCAGCGCCGGAAGTCCATGTCATACCGCCATCGGTGGTGAAATCGAAATTATGAGTGCTGGCATCTCCCGCGACAATATCTATTGCCGACCCTGCAAATTGTGCGGCGAAAATATTATCGCCTGGAAACTTATTCTGCCACGTTGCTCCCTGATTCGTCGTCATGAAAAGCCCACTTCCGATTGTGCTGACAACGCCGTTGCTATCGTCGTAGAATGAAATATCATTGATGTAATTACCTCCAAGCGGAAGGGCCACCGGTTTCCAGGAAACACCCTGATCCGTAGATTTATAGAGATCGTACATCCCGGCCCAGGCAACGCCACCAGCAGTTGCCATCGCGCCGAGATTGTCATACGGCCCCTGGCCGATCAGATTCGGCGATCGCTCCACCCATTGTGCAGACACAGGGGGACTGAAAGTCAATAGCGCGAAAGAACAAAGAAAGGATAAAAGACTGATATTGAAAAAGCGATAAAGCATCGACATATTACGGAATTAAACCCATACAAATATACGAAAACCTTCACCGATGTTCCCTGATTCGCGAAATGTAAGAATATCGCGGTTACGCAGACACCATTTGTTCCGCGCGCTTCTTGGTGCGATGCCGTTCCGTCGCGTCCAAGATCTTCTTGCGGAACCGCGTCGATTCCGGCGTTACTTCGAGGAACTCATCGTCCGATAGCCACTCGATCTGCTGCTCGAGCGAAAGCAAGCGCGGCGCTTCAAGCTGGATAGCTCCATCGGAGCCGGATGCTCGCATGTTTGTCAAATGCTTCTTCTTGGTGACGTTCACGACCATATCTTCCTCACGGGAATTTTCTCCGACGATCATCCCGCGATATACTTTCGTCCCCGGTGGAATAAAAAATACCGATCGCTCCTGCAGATTTTCCATGGCGTAGGGAGTGGCGTCGCCATCGTCTAACGAGACGAGCGCGCCGCGCTTGCGTCCGTCGATCGCACCTTTGTAGGATTCGTAATCGTAGAAAAGCTGGTTGAGCAACCCGTTACCGCGCGTCATGGTCAGGAATTCACCACGGAACCCGATCATGCCGCGGCTGGGAACGTGATACTCAAGATGCGCCTGGCCGTTCAGCGTATTCATGTTAACCATCTGTCCCTTGCGAATGCCGAGCGCTTCGATCACCGGGCCAACATAGTCCTCAGGCACATCGATGACTACCTGCTCGATCGGTTCCATCGTGTCGCCATCAACCGTCTGGAAAATAACTTCGGGCTTCGAAACTGCAAACTCGTATCCCTCACGGCGCATCGTCTCGATCAGGATGGCAAGCTGCAATTCACCACGAGCCGCTACCTTGAACGTGTCGGGCGAAACATCCTCGACATGGATCGAAATATTCTTCCGAAGCTCGCGCATCAGCCGTTCGCGAAGATGCCGGCTCGTGACGAATTTCCCTTCGCGTCCGGCGAGTGGGGAATCGTTTACAACGAAGTTCATCGAGATCGTCGGCTCATCGACATTGATGATAGGCAGCGCGTATGGATGCTCGGGGTCGGTGATCGTTTCGCCGATGCGGACATCTTCCAGTCCAGCAAGCTGGACGATCTCACCGGCGGCGGCCTCCGGTGTTTCGACGCGCTTCAAGCCTTCAAAAGTGTAAAGCTTGGCGATCTTAGCCTTCTCTATCGTTCCATCATGGCGAATACGCGAGATCCATTCGCCTTCGCGGATGCGGCCTCGGAAAATGCGTCCCACTGCGAGACGGCCTAGATAATCCGACCAATCGACATTCGCAACAAGCATCTGGAACGCGCCTTCGGTCTCGCCAGGAGGCGCAGGAACGAAGTCAATGATCATCCGGAATAGCGGGGCCAGATCGGTCATCTCATCCTGCATTTTCTCCCCTCCCGCTTGCGGGAGGGGGCGGGGGAGGGTGAGTCCTGCGAGTCCCGCCTTGCCGATCGCATAAATAATAGGGAACTCAAGCTGCTCATAGCTTGCGCCGAGTGACATAAAAAGCTCGAACACTTCATCCAGCACTTCCTGCGGTCTGGCATCTTTCCGATCAATCTTATTGATCACGACGATCGGCTTCAAATGCAATTCTAAGCTTTTCTTGAGAACGAATTTCGTCTGCGGCAAACATCCTTCTGCAGCATCGACAAGCAAAAGCACGCCATCGACCATTTTCAGAATGCGTTCAACTTCTCCGCCGAAATCCGCGTGACCGGGCGTATCTACAATATTGATCTTCTTACCACCCCAATGCACCGAGGTGTTCTTTGCCATGATGGTAATGCCTTTTTCGCGTTCGAGATCGTTCGAATCCATAACGCGGTCGGTCAGGTGCTCGTTGGTGCGAAATGTGCCGGATTGCCGCAGCATCATATCGACAAGCGTCGTTTTGCCATGATCGACGTGCGCGATAATGGCGATATTCCGAATATCATCCCTGGTTAAACTGCTTTGTAATTCTGACATATTCCTTTAGATATAATCTTCCCTTAATATATTGACCCTGTGGTGCCGGCCCCATCTATGGTGAGCGCGCCGCTAACGTGCCGATAGTGCGTAATCGTTTCGTTTTCAATGAACTCGTGCTCTTTGTAGCCGAGACCTTTTGGTCACGGTGGATCGAGGCGAACGCTTTGCGACCGCGACTTACAGGTCAGAGCTGCAAAGTTCTATTCCATCATTTTATAGCCGATAATATATTTCCCATTGACAAAATCTGCGTATTATAGCCATTTTAGCCACTCAAAATATTTTTTTTTGCATTAGGAATTCATGAAGATTATGCATAGAACTCTATTTATTCATGAACTCGCGCATCAGCCTTCACCATAAATACGCCAGATGGCACTTGAAAATGGGCCCATGGATCCGATAGGCCCATGCCCGATCGAGTAGGTCGAAACACCTCTGTAACGAGTCTGCGAATACACGACCATGGTAAGCTTTCGATCGACTCGAAGCGAGACAAGCCCGCGAGCAAGCTCCCATTTCGCATATTGCGACAGCGATGAGAATTCGAATGAGTTAAGGATCACGATATCGCATTTGTGCGAGGAAAGTTCCGACTCGATCAGCTTGGTTGAAAGCGTATCGTACGGGCAGTTCAGAACGCGAAGGTTTGGCGGTATTCCGGCATCTGCCGATTCCGAAAACTTGACCTTTTTGTTCGCCATGACCGCGCGGTATTTCCACGAGGAAGGCATCAGCATATCTGCATCCATCATGCCTTTCAGCAGGGATGTTTGCATCAGATCCGCGCCGGCATACGTGTTGATAAGCAGCGTATTCCGGTTCGGGAACTTGGATGTGAGAAACACCGCCATCGCAGCCGAGTGCTCTACCGAGCGGTGAATATCCTGGTCGAGTACCAGCGTGAGGCTGTTATTCAACGCTTCCAACTTCTCGCCGTTACTGACGCGCGTACAGGGCAAGTCCTTCGGCGGCTCCGGGGCCGCTTCGAATACTTCGCTCAAACTAACCGACTTTATGGCCAACAGATCGACATTTTTCATAAGTATAGTTTTCTTTAAGTTAATTGGTGCCTATCATCTCACCATATACAAGATTCAAAACAGGGACAAAGGTTTCATGAAATATCAAAAATGCTAAAATTTCTTCTGGAAATTGGTGCCTATGATGAATTTATGACGGAATGAAGATATTCCCCTTGATGTATGCCATAGGACTAGTCATTACGAAACACCCTCTCCCCACAACGTGGGGAGAGGGATGTTTCGCCGCAGGCGAAACCGGGTGAGGGGGGTGCCGTACTCATTGCAGCGGGAGTGAACGAGCTGCGAGTGCAGCCGGAGGATGCCAGCGCGATGAAAATCTTATCATTCAATAACTTCCTAAAAGCGATGAAATTTCTTATCTTGCTATTTCTTCTTGCAGCCTTCGCGATGAATGCTAAGGCCCAACCTATAACGATCACCGAGTCCGAATACCTCGATATGGATTACTTGTGGAGTAACGGGATAATTGGATTTACACCACAAAATCTCACGGTTCTTCTACCACTCGCTGCCGATAGCGGTGAGAACCAGGTGTGGGATTTTACCGGCACCACTTATCTCCAGTCCACCGGCCAACCCGCAGATGCGATTCCTCCCAGTGAGGCCCCTCTGGCAAACGATACAGATTTCTCCACGGTGACCAATGTCATCAGAGCCCCGAAGGTTATTGGCATAAGTGGGGACTCAGTTTATTTCTATTATAAATGGACGAGTGCAGGTGCATGGTCCTTTGGGAACATTGAGGATAGTGATGGTGTGCTCATAAATCGGGAGATTGGAAATCCGCCGGGACAAGATGCGGCATTCCCGATGACCTACGGAACAAGCTGGCAAACTACTTCAAGCGATATAATCGGTGGGGTAAAAAAGGTTGGAATCGATCAGGGAATTGTCGATGGTTGGGGAACTCTTATTACTCCCGGCAAATCCAGCCGCGCACTTCGAGTAAAAACAACAATTATCGATTCAACATTTTCGGAGGAGGAGAACTCCAGCAGCTCAGACACCGTATATATTTATGAGTTTCTGACAGCCGGGATGGAAAAAGCCTTTCTTTTCATTTCTCCAACGATAACCCTCGCTGGCTACCAGGTTCCTTCAAGTAGTAGCGTTAGCCCTTATGTGCAGAGCGATGGCCTGAATCTTTTTCTCAGTCCGAATCCGGCGACAAGTGCCGCAACGGTTCTATCATATACATTGAAAAACGCAGGTCCCGTCCAAATTGAACTCATGGACGAACTGGGCCGCAGCGTACGGATGCTCAAAAATGGCTTTGAGACGGCAGGAGATCATTCGGTTCCAATCGATACGAAGCTGTTGAATGCTGGATCGTATTTTGTTCGCGTGCAGTCGGATGGCGCCAGCGCAATGCAAAGACTCGTCATTCAGTAATGTATAGACGTGCTGGTTTAATTGATTGAGCTTAATGAGTTATAATAAGTTTTTGGCGCGATGTCATTCCATCGATCGAAACGAAATAGACTCCCGCCGGCATCTGCGAGCAGTCGATGGCTGCTTCGCCGCTTTGCAGTCTGGAAGCAAAAATGCAATCACCGAACAGATTATATATCTTGATCTGCGAGACCTCTTCTGATGGAATATCGATCTGAAGTTCTTTGTCGCAGGGATTGGGAAAAAGTGTTACTTGTGGCGCAGGCGTTTCGCTAACCCTGGCATCGTACGCATCGCCGATGAGCACTACGGAGATGGTATCTCCCGTCAGTGAGTCCAGCAACTTTGCGGTGTCAACATAGTGACCGGATTTGGTTGGGTGGAAATAACAATTTGGAAGAGTCGGATATTCAAAGCAGGGGTACATCATTTCAATCGTATCGTCGATGCTAAAAGGTTGGTTGACGGAAACTACTTTGATTTGACGATACTGCGCAAGAGAATCATTGGTAATATTTATACGAGCTTCAGCCGTTGAATCGATGGGAACTGAGCCGCAATACAATGAATCCGGCCCAGTGACTTTTCCAATCACACTGGGATCGAAGAACACCCCTTGAAGAAAGTAGTTTGGAAATCCTACATAAACGCTATCGGAATCATAGTAGGCATGAATTCCATCACCCGGCGGTGTATAACATGTTGGCGTGTTCGATCTGACAACTATGTATAAGCTGTCTGTGCCCCCCCATTCTTCATTGTCAATTTGAGTAACGCGTATTTCCATTGAAGAGTCGTACTCGAATGAGGGCGGATCTGCGAATTCACGTTCAGGGTCACTGACGCCCCAAGTAATTGATGTGTAAAGTGTTACAGATGTGCCGATCGGTGCTCGAAAATAAGGACTTTCAGTGGGTGAGAAACTGGCGAACTGGTGCTGTGCAAGACACTTTGCTGGAAGTAGTATCACGATTATGACTATCTTGCAGTACTTCATCCCGCAAACTTACGGATAAATTCACGGCAGCACAAGGTAATTATTAATGCCCAACTGCTATTGTCGTAATTTTGTAGTATGAAAATCTTTTTTGGTATCGCTCTCATTCTATTTTCCATTCCGGCCCATACACATCGGTTAGACACCATCCCGGGCCGGCTCATCAAAAAGATCACCATTCCCGCCCAGTTCGTATCCTTCGATAAGAAGCATTCGGATCGGTTCTATGCTCGCGATGGGTCGAATGGAATGCTTATGAATGCCATTATGGTCGTGCCAGAAATGGATTGCTTTCTTGCCAACCACGCGAAGGAGGATCTCCAGATCAGCTACGAGATTCACGAAGTGGCGGATTCCAACTCGAAAGCCGAGCGATTGAATTTTGCCGTGCGCGTCGTTTCACTCAAAACCGGCGACGATACCCGAACGTGGGCAGCCAAAGAAGCCAAAGATTCAACACTGATGCAAATGCACCATGCGCAATTGAAGCGAATACGCAGCGAATGACTAAGCTAAAGGCCCATGTTGAATCGACCGTTGGTGATCGTATCAAACTTACCGGCCGAGTCCTTCGCGATAAAATTAAAAGTTCCAACCACCTGATTTTGCGTGAAGACAGAAAAATGAACAGAGCCGGAATGTGCTACTGAAATAAAAAAGTCTTGGTTTGGAGAATAGGTCGCAGCGAAGGAAGTATCGTCAAAAATATACGTCCCAGTGTCCTCAACCTTGGGGTAGTAAATATCTATTTCGGATGTATCGTTACCGCCACCGAAATAGGTCCCGTTCAGGGCGCTCGATCCGTTGAATGGAAGTAATGCCGTCCATGTCTTTCCATTGACGGTTGCCGTCACAGCCGGATTCCCAGAGCCGCCACCTTCGGGACTTGTGCTCGTTTTTTTACATGCAGAAAAAGTGATTAGTGAGACTGAAACCAATAAGGAAGGAAAATGCTTCATAGGTGTAGGGGAATAATATGATGAAATTTGAGCTTATCACACAAGCAATCTGGTTCCGCTGAATTTCAAAAAATTAGCACCAATCGCACAGTCTGTTTGTCCGCTATAAACCGGGCAATATCAGTTGCAGCACTCGAAGTTCCAAATAGAAAACGGGCTTCATTAAATACCGATATTGAACACCCCATTCGTCACGGTGACGGTATCAAACGCGGAGTCTATAGCGACAAAGTTGAAGGTACCTACTGCTTGGTTCTGAGAAAGGACCGAAAAATGAACCGAGCCGGAGTTGGCAATGGAGGCGTAGGTCCTCAACAAATGAGAATAGGTCCCGTCGATCTCGACGTTGTTAATGGGATAGGTGCCTGTGTCCGAGACTCCATAATAGATTTCTATTTCGCTCGAATCGTTGACTCCTCCAATGTAGGTTCCCGTTAGTGCGCCGGAGCCAGTGTAAGATTTTACCGCAGACCACGGCTGACCGTTTACTATTGCAGTCATGGGAGCCTGAGGGGGCGTAGTCGTCGTAGTAGATTTTGGACTGGTACTGCTATGACACGCGGTGAGCGAACTCACAACAGCTGCAAGTAACAGGAAACAACAATGCTTCATGACCATTGAAGTTTGTAATCCCCAGAATGGCATTCTGGTTCCGAAAACACGTCAATTTAATATCGGTATTGTATCCCGATTCGCGCTCCAAACGACGTCAAATGCCAGTCGAGGTCTTTGACGGCGTCAAACAGAGGTAAATTCATGTATGCGCCTGCGAGCAGCTCGATATTTTGGCTTAATTTGAACTCAAAGCCGGGTGAAAGTTCGAGCGCAATGGTAAAGGTAACGGGATCGGGGAATGCACCGGAAGCAACGGTCACGCTACGCGAGCCGGTCGAGCGGCCCGTCGAATCCTCAAGCGTGGTTGGAAAGATGATGTTTCGCGTTTCGACATAACTGTTCGAAACAAGAAAGCCAGCGGCAAGCCCGGCAAAAATATAGAATTTATCCGGCACGGCATAGTAATAAACTCCTCCATTAAGCGTGAGGTAACTAAGCGAAGCTTCCGCTTGGTATTGCTCGATCAGCTTCGAAAGCTTCGATCCAGCCGTATCGCCATATTCAATCGAATCCGGAACGAACGTAGAATGCGTGTTAATTGCAGAACCGGAAAAATTCGCAAAACCGACGCCACCGGCGATCTGAATGCTCTTATCGATGGGGAAAATATAGAATCCTTGAAAACCTCCGCTTAATTGTGTTGAAAACTGGTTGAAGGGTCCCGGTCCCTTAAGATAGCTTGGAGTGTTAAACGTTACATTCGAAACTGTCAGGGCAGGTTCCGCGATAAACTGTACGGTGGTCTTGCGGCAACTTGGGCAAATATCATCCCGGCCCTCAGAGAGCATATAGACCCATCGGGCTCCATAGGATGTCCTGCAGATCACCCAATAAGAAATGTTGCCGGCAGCATCTGCCAACCGGATGCTCATAAATCCGCAGGAGCCTGTGTCACGAATACGAAACAGTAGCGGTATTTCCGGCGTACCGGCATCGAACTTCGGGAAATCGTCGGTTCGGAAATTATCGCTATCGAGCACCGTGATCGAGGCCAGGCCGGCATCGAAGAGGCGATCGTCGCGCGCGATTAAGGTAAGCGAACGGGAACCATCATCGGAACGTAGTTCGAGGATCGGCCTGGCGGTATCTGGGGTGATCGGCACCGTCTTGACCAATTGACCGCCATCATTCCCGTAGGAGTCAAAGTTATCTTCACCTACACCGAAGCCATACGAATACAATCCGAACGGTTGATCGCAGGAAATAGCATGGGAGCCAAATCCCACTTCATACTGGGCGATCCCATAGCGTGAGATCCCAATGTTCTTAAAATACCGGATGGGAACAGATCTTCCATCGACCCGCAGTGAGCTTTCTGCATCTAACGGCACCACTAAATTGATATAGTGATGCCACGAGCCATTGATCGGTGTCGCAAATCGGTAGTAATTCAGAAATTGTTCGGTTGGCGTGATCAGCATCATCATCGGATCGCCGACCTGAATCGAATCAGCCGTGGAACCCTGGGAATACTCTGCAATCAGCACAGGCGCAGAGGCCGTTACAAAGGAGTTATCGGTCAGGTGATTATTCTCATAAAATCCGCCGGCCGCCAGTTTTGCGACACGTTTGTTGTTGACGAAAACCTCGGTATTATCTTCGCTTGCGATCACACGCATCGCATACTGGCCCTTGCCTTCAAAGCGCCCGACATAGAATTGGCGCCCCCAGCTTGGAACCGGCGGCTCCATCTCGAGCAATTGGTTACAAAACTGGACGTCAGTTGGCACTTGCGCGCACGTATGACCAATAAAAAAGCCTATCGGCTTCGTTGAAGTAACCAGCGACCCGGTAAGATCGCTCGTATGTCCGGCAACCGGAGAGCCCTGCACCAAATAAGTTTCACCTTGATTCAACGATACAGAAAAGGTCTCGCCTTTTCGGTGACCACCCTTGGTATCCGCATTCAGGGTCATGGTCACGACAGTATGGTCCGCCGTGGCCACCATGGCAACTTCTGTCGTGTAGTTCGGAGCCCCGGCATCTTGCAGCGCATAATATCCGACGGCGCGATAGGTCGTACCTAGTACTTTTACGGGATATGCCAGATAGGAATCGGTACTCGCGGGGCGATGTGAAAGCCCGAAAACTGCGACATCATTATCCGCCTCGACGTGAACGCCTAATTTTTGTACCTGCTCGCTGACCAGCAATTGAGCTACAGAATCAATATCGATCGTCGCAATTTCGGATGGATTCAGATGGAACGGTTTCCGCTCGCCGAGACCAGGAACTGAAACGAAACCGTTGGTCGCGCGGTCGCTGGTGATGAACAGCTTCAGCGTCAGAGTCCTGCTATCCGCTTCGAGGATCGCGTTCTGTGGGAAGGCCAGCCAAAAATCTTTTCCACGAGAATCCTGCATGGATGGAAGTGTCGTTGGATTCGATTGAGCCCTCAACCATTTCAACGGCAGGCAACATCCGATTGCGACCAGACTCGCTGTAAGAATATACTGGATTGTGGACCGAGGCATCAATGAATAATTACAAAGCGGGCAACATCCTCAATTTCGACGGCTGCGTGCGGGTCTGAAGATGTCCAGGTAAGCAATTGAACGTGATACACGCCTGCCGAGAGTTGGGTAGGTGGGACGGTGAGCGTCTGCAAACCACCCGGGGTCATTTTCTTTGGTAGGAGGTCGAACATTTCACGACCGGCTGCATCATAAAGCGTCACTGAGAGTACGACAGAATCGCGATTATACGTTTGCACGGTAATGGGCTGCCCGGCATGCGCAGGGCAAGGATAGCAGCCAACAATATACGCGCCGGTGGACCGAGCCCGCAAGTCTCCGATGACAACGGAATCCTGGGAGCCCGCACCCGATTGTGCCAGGGCGGACGTTGCGCAAAGTAGGAAACAAACTATGAAAAGCGATCTCATGAGTTAAGATAACACCAACCGGATAGGCTAAAGGTTCTTAGAAGTCCCATTAGCCAATTGAATCTTTAGTTCAGCCAGTTGCCACTCTTCGATCACCGATGGTGAACCATCCATCAGATTTTGCATGCTCGCGGTCTTCGGAAAGGCGATGACATCCCGAATATTATCGGTTCCCACGCATAACATCACAATGCGGTCGATTCCCAATGCCATGCCGCCATGCGGGGGTGCGCCATATTGGAACGCATCGAGAATAAACCCAAATTTCTCGGTCTGCTGCTCTTTTGTATGGCCCAAAAGATCAAAAACCTCTTCCTGCATTTTCCGGTCATGAATTCGAATGGATCCAGAGCCGAGCTCATACCCATTGATCACAATATCATAAGCCCGAGCGCGAACATGCTGCAAGCCTTCGCTTCGTCGCACCCAATCCCGTGGATCAGGTGAGGTGAATGGGTGGTGTTTGAAGGTAAATGAACCTGTTTCTTCATCCTCTTCGAACATAGGGAAATTAGTGATCCAAGCCGGAGCGAATTCAAATTCCTTTCCCTTAAGAAGTTCAAGCCGCTTTGCTAATTCAATACGCAGTGCTCCCAATATCGTGTAAGCGCGTTCCCATTTTGGATGCGAGATGACGAGCATGAGATCGCCTTCCTTTGCTCCGCAAACCATGCGAATATCACGCATCAGGTCATCGGATAAGAATTTCTTTGCGCTGGAATCGTAGCCTTCGCTGGTTACTTTGATCCAAACAAGTCCGCCGGCACCATAGACTTTGGCAAGGTCTGTGAGGCTATCCAGTTGCTTGCGCGACCAGGCAGCGCCGCCAGGTGCAACTACCGCACCTATCACTCCAAGGCGTTTTTCCAACACTTCGGTAAATGGCTTGAATTCCGTTTTACCCCTGACTGTCTCGTTCAGCGTCTGGATCTCAAGGCCATACCTGAGGTCGGGCTTATCGCTGCCGAAGCGGCTCATAGCTTCGTGATAGCTGAGCTGAAGGAACGGTGAAGGAAGTTTAAGCCCAACCGCTTGCCATACCCGCGCTAGGCAGTTTTCCATGACATCATAAACCATGTCTTCATCCGGGAAGCTCATTTCTACGTCAAGCTGGGTGAACTCCGGCTGGCGGTCCGCGCGTAAATTTTCATCGCGGAAGCAGCGGGCGATCTGAAAATACCGGTCGAAGCCCGCGATCATCAGCACCTGCTTGTAAAGCTGCGGAGATTGCGGAAGCGCCCAGAACGATCCCGGATGCAACCGAGAGGGAACAAGAAAATCCCGCGCTCCTTCCGGCGTGGCCTTCATCATCACTGGCGTTTCGATCTCATAAAATCCGCGCTCGTCAAAATAATCGCGGATAGCTTTCACGATCTTATGCCGTGCGGCAATATTTGCCTGCAAGCTCGGCCGCCGAAGATCAAGATAGCGGTATTTCAGCCGGAGATCTTCGTTGGCAGTCGTAGCCTCTTTAATTTCGAACGGCGGCACTTCGGAGGTATTGAGAATTTCGATTTTTTCAATTGCGACTTCCACATCGCCTGTCGGAACGTTGGGATTTTTATTGCTCCGCTCTAGAACAACGCCAGCAACCGCAACGACGAACTCTGATCGAACGGACTTCAGGTCGTCATAAAAAATCATAAATTCAGGCTTTTTTCCATCTCCACCAGAATCCGGATTGCCGAGATCGATTACGCACTGTGCCTTTCCACTGCGATCACGGACATCGATAAATATCAGGTTGCCAAAATCTCTTCGAGCATCAACCCACCCCTTGAGCACCACGCGCTGCCCGATGTGTTCTGGGCGAAGTTCGCCCGCCATGATCGTTCTTTGTTGAAATGCCATAACAATTATTTTATCGGATTGCAAACCACAAAAATTCGCGTGTCGTGCGAAAATTTAGTCCGAAAAGCAATTTGTTCTGTGACGCAAAGCGGTAATCGGAGTTCCATTTCTAAAGCTCGTTCTTCCTCGCTTTTTCGGCGATATCACCTGTCAGATAAGAATATTAAAATCGAAAGATGGAATCCTCCAACATTTTTTCTCTTGAATCGGCGGTTGGTCGCCGCGAATTCCTGAAACGCACTGGTATCGCTCTTGCCAGTATCACCCTGGCTGGAGCAGTCGGCCAAATCCTCGAAAGCTGTTCATCATCGCCCACAGGCCCGAGCATTACTCACGGTACAACAACAATCGATGTCTCGAAACTTTCATCGAACGGCCAATTTACTGTGGATTCCAGTGTGACCCCTGATGGCACGCCTATTCTTGTCATTCGGCAGAGTGCGACAGCATATATTGCTCTCTCGATGTTATGCACGCATCAGGGGTGTCAGGTGGCATCACCAAGCGGCGGAGCAATTGTTTGTCCATGTCACGGGTCTCGGTATAATTTGTCAGGGCAGGTAATAACTGGTCCAGCAACATCGCCGCTGACCAGTTACAACGTGACGTTTAATTCTTCCTCTGAGACGATCACGGTTACCTATTAATCGGCGAATTTTAGGAAATTACCGAGCCGTTAATTTTCGCGGAATTAATCGAACTCTTATCCGGTTTCCGTCACGCGCGAAAAAGGGGAGAGCCAAATAAAATATACTCTAACTCCAGAGCGCAGCAGAGGAAAAGCGAATGAACGATCATTTGCATAACGGCCAGAAAATGGCCAAAACTGCGGTGGATAGCCGGTTTATCCACCCAAAAACCGTTTGATCGTCTGGATTCAGATGTCATCCCGATTCTCGTTCGGGATTGCGCATAGGAATGCAGCAGCAAACTTAAATTTCGACTACATTGATCTTATTTCCACAATCCGGGACCAGCGCTGCTGATCCCCATGTTGTCATTTTGTCCTCTCCTGCGAGCCATTCGTCGTTCGCATTTTGGCCACTGAGTCGAGGCAATCCTCCTGCCTGGCAATCAGCAGTGCGATGTTTGTTTCTAATAGTGTAGCTCGCTCAACTGCATTAGGGCGCTGAAGGCCCAATATCGCCGCGTCACGAGGTGCGTTCGCTGTTCTCAGCAAAAACCTCTCTTCTTCTTTCCGTTTTTTAAGTTTATTCAGGATTCTAAATAAAGGAGTAATTATGGCACGTTCAGCAAAGACAACCACCAGAATCCCGCTGCTTGGGGATGCTCATGTAATAGATAATGGGCGAATTTCCTTTTCTAAGATCCCACGCGATTACGATCTGCCCGATCTTCTGGATGTGCAGCTCAAGTCCTTTCAGGAATTTCTGCAGGATGGCGTGCCGATCGCGGATCGCAAGATCGTCGGATTGGAATCCGTATTCCAGTTAAATTTTCCGATCATCGACAGCCGCGAGACGTTCGTACTCGAATATCTCGATTATCGCCTCGAAAAGCCGCGCTATACCGTTCAGGAGTGCCAGGAGCGCGGCCTTACATTCAGTGTTCCACTAAAGACTCGGCTGCGCCTTGCTTCGAAGAATCCTGAGGAAAAGAGCGAGGATTTTGTGGAGACCGTCGAGCAGGAAGTGTTTCTCGGCAATCTCCCGATGATGACCGAGCGTGGCACATTCATCATTAATGGTGCCGAGCGCGTCGTGGTTTCGCAGTTGCACCGATCACCGGGCGTGTTCTTTGCAGAAAGCTTGCATCCGAACGGCACGACGATCTTTTCTGGCCGTGTGATCCCATTCCGTGGAAGCTGGGTCGAGTTCACGACCGATATTAATAACGTGCTTTGGGCCTACATCGACCGCAAGAAGAAATTCCCGGTTACGATGCTCCTTCGCGCGCTCGGATGGTCCAGCGATGAAGATATTCTTCATCTCTTTGGCCTTATTCAGGATGTCGATGTAAAAACAGCCGACCTTACTGCGTATGTAGGTAAGCTGATTGCCGCCGACGTGATCGACATGAACACCGGCGAAATATTCCTTTCAAAGGACTCCACCTTCCTCGAAGAACATATCGAGCGCCTTCGCACAGGCGGTATTCGCAAAGTTCGCTTTATGGATCTCGAAGATACCGGCGGCGCCGTTATCCTCAATACTATCCAGAAAGATACTTCCCGTTCGACCGATGATGCTTTCGAAGCGATCTATCGCGTCATGCGTTCCTCTGAAGCGCCGGATATGGAAGCTGCGCGCGGCTTGCTTGAAAAGCTTTTCTTCAATCAGAAGCGGTACGATCTCGGCTTAGTTGGACGTATCCGTTTGAATCAAACCCTCCACGAGGGAACCCCGGGAATTCCGAATGAGATCACGACGCTCACGAAGGAAGATATTATTGAGATCCTGAAATATATCATTCGTTTGCAGCTTGGAAAAGCTTCGGTCGATGATATCGATCATCTTGGGAACCGCCGTGTGCGCACCGTCGGCGAACAGCTTGCACAGCAGTTCAACATTGGTCTTGCGCGTATGGCCCGTACCATTCGCGAGCGCATGTCGATCCACGATGAAAAGGTTGGCCCAGCCGATCTTGTGAATGCGCGCACGGTTACAAGCGTGGTCAATACCTTCTTTGGAACGAATCAGCTCTCCCAGTTCATGGATCAGACCAATCCATTGGCGGAAATGACGCACAAGCGTCGTATGTCTGCGCTCGGACCTGGAGGTCTTACACGAGAGCGTGCCGGTTTCGAAGTTCGCGACGTGCACTACACGCATTATGGTCGCCTCTGCCCGATCGAAACGCCGGAAGGTCCGAATATTGGTCTGATCTCTTCGCTTGCGGTCTATGCGCGCATCAATGAGTTCGGGTTCCTTGAAACTCCATATCGTATCGTGAAGGATGGCAAGGTTACCACGGAGATTACCTACTTGAGCGCAGATGATGAAGAAGATAAGGTCATCGCGCAGGCGAATCAGGCGCTCGATAAGGATGGACACTTCGTTGACGACCGCATCAGTGCGCGTCAGTTCGGCGATTTTATCGTGATCGCGCCAGATAAGGTTCAATACATGGATGTTGCACCATCGCAGATCGTTAGCGCCGCTGCTGCGCTCGTTCCATTCCTTGAGCATGACGATGCTAACCGCGCACTCATGGGATCGAATATGCAACGCCAGGCTGTGCCGCTGCTTCGACCGGAAGCACCGCTCGTGGCTACGGGTTTTGAAGGCAAGATCGCTCGCGATAGCCGCGCGTTGCTGCTTGCCGAGCGCGATGGCGTAGTTGAATCCGTCGATGCGGACCGCATCGTTATGGTCTATGACGATGAAGGCTCCCGCGATGAGATCCTTGCTAGCTTTGACGACCGCCGTCACCGCGAATACAAACTGACCAAGTTTTTCCGCACGAATCAGGACACCTGCATTTCGCAGCGTCCCAGCGTGCGTGAGGGCCAGCGTGTAAAGAAGGGAACCGTTCTTGCCGATTCCTCTTCAACGGAACTTGGCGAGCTTGCGCTTGGGCGCAACGTCCTGGTTGCATTCATGCCCTGGCGCGGGTATAACTTCGAAGATGCTATTGTCATCTCAGAACGCGTCGTTTCAGAGGATATTTATACCTCTATCCACATCGAGGAATTTGAACTTCACGTTCGCGATACCAAGCGTGGTGAGGAAGAGCTTACGCGCGAAATTCCGAACGTCTCGGAAGAAGCAACGAAGGATCTCGATGATACCGGTGTCATTCGTACCGGTGCCGAAGTAAAAGAAGGCGACATTATCATTGGTAAGATCACGCCGAAAGGGGAGACCGACCCAACGCCGGAAGAGAAGCTATTACGAGCGATCTTCGGTGACAAAGCCGGCGATGTGAAAGATGCATCGATGAAAGCCCCGCCCGGTATCAAAGGCGTCGTTGTCGAGACGAAGCTCTTTTCCCGAAAAGGTGTCAAGAAAGAGGGCGAAGAAAAGCGCGAAGAAAAGCGTCGCATCGATGCCATCGATAAGATGTATAAAGATCAGCTCGATGACACCAACCGTAAGTTGGCTGAAAAGCTGCTGAAAGTGCTCGAAGGAGAGGCATGTATCGGCGTTAAGGATCTCGATGGCGCAACCGTTATCCGTTCTGGCGTATCGTTCAAGCACGATACGTTCTACTCACGCCTCGATGAACTCGAGAAGCTTTCTATCGGATCTGACTGGCTTGACGATCGCCGTAAGATGAATCAGGTTCGCCGTATCTATGAAGGATATTGGGTAAAGCGCGAGGACATCGATGCCGACGTCCGCCGCGAGCGCTCTAAGGTCGGTCTTGGCGATGAACTCCAGCCCGGCATCATGCAGATGGCAAAGGTTTATGTAGCCAAGAAACGCAAGCTTTCCGTCGGTGATAAAATGGCGGGACGTCACGGTAACAAGGGCGTCGTTGCGAAGATCGTACCTGTCCAGGATATGCCATTCCTTGCAGATGGAACTCCCGTTGATATCGTGCTCAACCCGCTTGGTGTTCCGAGCCGTATGAATATCGGTCAGCTGTACGAGACGGCGCTCGGATTTGCAGCGCAAAAGCTTGGAGTCCGTTTTGAAACGCCTATCTTCGATGGTGCGCACTGGAACGATGTGAAGGGATATCTCAACGAGGCAGATCTTAATGTGGATGCGAGAACGGAACTCTACGATGGCCGTTCAGGTGAAAAATTCACTCAGGCCGTTACCGTTGGCGAGATCTATATGATGAAGCTTTCGCACTTGGTCGATGATAAGATCCACGCGCGTTCGATTGGACCGTATTCGCTCATCACCCAGCAACCACTCGGTGGAAAAGCACAGTTCGGAGGTCAGCGTTTTGGAGAGATGGAAGTGTGGGCGCTCGAAGCATACGGTGCTGCACATACGCTCCAGGAAATTCTTACCGTCAAGTCGGATGATGTACCAGGCCGCTCGAAGGTCTATGAGGCTATCGTTAAAGGCGAGAATATGCCTGAGCCAAGCGTGCCGGAATCATTCAGCGTGCTTGTTCGCGAATTACAAGGCTTAGGGATCGAAATTAGGATCGATTAGTCCGATCAATCCCCTTCGTGCGAAGGGGATTGGTTGGAAGTAGGTTTGAAAAAGTTTAAGCGAAATAAATAGGAGACATTATGGCTTACATGCTGCCGCAGGAAGTACCGCTTCGTAATTTTGCATCGATCTCTGTCGGGCTTTCGAGCCCCGAATCGATCTTGAACCGAAGTCACGGGGAAGTTACCAAGCCGGAGACGATCAATTACCGCTCGTACCGTCCGGAAAAAGATGGCCTCTTTTGCGAGAAGATCTTCGGTCCGACGCGCGATTGGGAATGCTATTGCGGAAAATACAAGCGCATCCGTTATAAAGGCATTATTTGCGACCGGTGCGGTGTCGAAGTAACCACCCGTTCGGTTCGTCGTGAGCGCTTTGGACATATCCAGCTTGGTGTACCGGTGGTACACATCTGGTTTTTCCGATCGCTGCCGAATAAGATCGGGCACTTGCTCGGCCTTCCTACGAAGGATCTGGAAAAGATCGTGTATTACGAATCGTATGCGGTGGTCAATCCCGGACCGACCGGATTACCCGCACGCCATCTTCTGACGGAAGAAGAATACTACCGCGTGCTTGATTCGCTCCCTTCTGGAAACCAGGATCTCCCTAATGACGATCCGAATAAGTTCTTAGCGCTCATCGGTGGTGCGGCTGTCAAGGAATTGCTTCGACGCATTGACATCGAAACGCTCTCGCTCGATCTTCGCCGCGCTGCGCGTGAAGAAACTTCGCAATTAAAACGACAGGACGCACTCAAGCGCCTGCGTTCTATCGAAGCGTTCCGCGAAGAAGAAGGTAAACCTGAGAACAAGCCGTGGTGGATGGTGATGGATGTCATTCCAGTCATTCCTCCGGAACTTCGTCCGTTGGTGCCGCTTGAAGGCGGTCGCTTTGCTACAAGCGATCTTAATGATCTCTATCGCCGCGTTATTATCCGCAACAATCGCCTGAAGCGCTTGATGGATATCAAAGCGCCTGAAGTAATTTTGCGTAACGAGAAGCGCATGTTACAAGAGGCAGTCGATTCGCTTCTGGATAATTCCCGCCGCGTTTCTGCAGTCCGTTCGGATACCAGCCGTGCATTGAAATCCCTTTCGGATACGCTGAAAGGCAAGCAGGGAAGGTTCCGACAGAACTTGCTCGGAAAGCGCGTGGATTATTCCGGCCGTTCGGTTATCGTTGTTGGACCAGAGCTAAAATTGCATGAGTGCGGCTTGCCGAAAGAGATGGCGGTCGAACTCTTCAAGCCGTTCATTATTCGTAAATTGATCGAACGCGGACTGACGAAGACGGTCAAGAGCGCGAAAAAAGTTGTCGAGCGCAAAACCACAGAGGTTTGGGATATTTTGGAATCCATCATCGATGGACATCCGATCATGCTCAATCGCGCGCCAACGCTGCATAGGCTTGGTATTCAGGCGTTCCAGCCAAGACTTGTTGAGGGGCGCGCCATTCAGGTTCACCCACTCGTTTGTACGGCATTCAATGCCGATTTCGATGGCGATCAGATGGCCGTGCATGTGCCGCTTAGTTACGAGGCTCAGCTTGAGTGCGCGATCCTCATGCTTTCGTCGCACAATATTATTTCTCCGCAGAACGGCGAGCCTATCGCAGTTCCCAGCCAGGACATGGTTTTGGGCGCCTACTATCTTACCAAGCACCGCGATGGCGTGTTGGGCGAAGGTATGCGCTTTCACTCGCCGGCAGAAGTCATTATTGCTAATAATCTGGGTCGCCTCGATCTCCACGCGAAGGTGCATGTTCGGGTAAAGGGGAAGATGATCGAAACGACGACCGGTCGTGTCATTTTCAACGAGATCGTTCCGGAGGAATTGGGTTATCTCAATGAACTTCTGACGAAGAAACGCCTTCGCCAGATCATTGCCACTACATTCCGCTCTGTCGGCAATTTAAGGACGGTCGAGTTCCTCGATAAACTCAAGGAGCTTGGGTTCAGCTATGCAATGCGTGGCGGACTCTCAGTCGCACTTTCAGACATTATCGTTCCGAAGGAGAAGGACGAGATCATTTCCAAAGCACGCAAACAGGTCGATGATGTGCAGGATAAGTACTTGAACGGCTTTATCACCTCCGGTGAGAAGTATAATAAAGTTATTGACATCTGGACGCGTGCAACCAATCGCACGGCTGATAAGCTGTTCGATGCTCTTGCGCACGATCGCGATGGATTCAATCCATTATATATGATGGTCGATTCCGGCGCTCGTGGTTCTAAAGAGCAGGTGCGTCAGCTTGCCGGCATGCGAGGACTGATGGCCAAACCACAGAAGTCGCTATCGGGGCAAACGGGCGAGCTTATCGAGAACCCGATCATTTCGAACTTCCATGAGGGACTTTCGATCCTCGAATACTTTATTTCCACGCACGGTGCGCGTAAAGGTCTTGCCGATACCGCGCTTAAAACGGCCGATGCCGGTTATCTCACGCGCCGACTTATCGATGCCGCGCAGGATGCGATCATCAGCGGATTTGATTGCGGTACCATTCGCGGAATTCCCGTCAGCGCACTCAAAGAGGGCGAAGACGTCAAGGAACCACTCGCAGAGCGAATCCTGGGCCGCGTGTGCCTCGATCACATTATCGATCCCATTTCGCAAGAGGTCATTCTCGAAGCGGGCGGTATGATCGATGAAGAAGTTGCAGCGAAGATCTCAGCTACTTCTATTGAGACGGTTCTCATTCGTTCCGTTCTCACCTGCGAACAGCGCCGAGGCGTTTGTGCGCAGTGCTACGGAAGGAATCTTACAACGCACAAGATCGTCGAAGCGGGCGAAGCGGTGGGAATCATCGCGGCGCAGTCCATCGGCGAGCCTGGTACGCAGCTTACGCTTCGCACGTTCCATACGGGCGGCGCTGCATCGCTGATCGCATCGCAGTCGCAGGTTACTTCGAAGTTCGATGGTACCGTGCAGTATGAAGACATGAAGGTCATCATGAATCCTGATGGCGAGAATATCGTCATGAGCCGTTCTGGTGTCGTCAATGTGCTCGATGATGATAATCGCACCGTTGGCAAGTTCGACGTTCCGTATGGCGCGCGTATTCTTGTCACGAAGGGCGAGAAGATCACACGCGGACAGATGCTCTATGAGTGGGATCCGTATAACGCTGTTATTATTTCTGAGCACGCCGGTTCGGTGCGCTTCAAGGATTTTATCGAGAACGTAACGTTCCGCCAGGTTGCCGATGAACTCACCGGCAATTTGCAGACCCGTACCATTGACTCACGCGATCGCACAAAATCGCCGACGATCGATATTGTTGGGGCGGATGGACACATTCTCATCAATTATATCATTCCGAGCAATGCTATTCTGCAGGTCCAGAATCACGCGCATATCAAGGCGGGTATGGTACTTGTGAAGATCGCTCGCGAAAGTGGAAAACAACGCGACATCACGGGCGGTTTGCCGCGCGTAACGGAGCTGTTCGAAGCGCGTTCGCCAAGCGATCCCGCTACGGTTTCCGAGATCGATGGCACGGTGCATTTCGAGAAGCCGCGCCGTGGCTCTCGCGTAGTTGCTGTCACATCCCATGATGCGACGGACCGCCGCGAGTACACCATTCCGTTTGGTAAGCACATTCTCGTGCAGGAAGGTGACACCGTCCGTTCTGGCGAACGCCTGAGCGATGGCGCGATCGACCCGCATGACATCCTTGCTATCAAGGGCGTGGCAGAAGTGCAGCAATATCTCGTCAACGAGATCCAGGAGGTTTATCGAATGCAGGGCGTGAAAATTTCGGACAAGCACATCGAAGTGATCGTCCGGCAAATGCTCGGCAAGGTGCGTATTACAGCATCTGGCGATTCCCTCTTGCTCGTTAACGATGAAGTGGATAAGGTCAAAGTGGCCTTTGAAAATGACGTGATGCGAAACTCCGTCTTTATCACCAAGCGCGGCGACGCGAAGTTCAAGATCGGCCAGATGGTCGATAAGAAACGCTTCAGGGAAGTTGCGGGTGAGTTGAAGAAGAAGGGCAAAGCATTCCCAGAAGCGCGGCCTGCGGAGCCGGTGCATGGTGAGCCGATCCTGCTTGGTATTACCCAGGCGGCATTGCAGACCGAAAGCTTTATTTCTGCCGCTTCCTTCCAGGAGACGACAAAGGTGCTCACCGAAGCTTCCATCAACGCAAAGCGCGATACGCTGCTGGGCTTGAAGGAGAATGTGATCGTCGGGCATCTCATTCCGGCGGGAACGGGACTTCCGAAATTCCGCGAACTCATCGTGACTCCGAAGGAGGGCGTTACCACCACTTACGAGACGAACGGCTGGATGGGTGCCCAGGAAATGACGCCGGTCACCCCGCCAGGGCGCACCAAAAAGGAGCGCATGGCGATGGCTTAACACAAGCGTGCTAAGTTTGACGTGTACAAGAGGCGGGGTTTTCCCCGCCTCTTTGCGTTTCGGAAGATGATTCCAATTAGGAAAGAAATAAAACCCGCGCTCTCTTTGTATTAAAGTCTAAAAAATATTCGACTATTACACGCTCCGTAGCTGCACCGAAGGAACAAGTTCCCCATCTGATATTGGGGATGACAGACGTTCAATAAAGCTTTCATCGAAGCGGTGGGTGGCCAGAAGGAAAGCGTGTTCTAACGATCTGTAGCTCACCGTTCTGCGCTGCTTTAATGCGAATTGTGTGAGACTATTTATTGATTGAACCGAATCAAAAAATATGAAAGGTAAATAGGCCAACTCCATACTCGAATGATCTCGGGTATTTTCTCGAAGTGATTTCCTTAAGCAAGAGTGGCCCCTGGTGTCCCGATTATTTATCGGAATAACTTCACCACCTATTCCTCGAACGCAGCAAATGCTAATACCCAAACAACTTTGGCACCCAGACTCCGAGGTAATATCCACCGAGTCCAGAGAGGATTCCGACCGCTAAGATCTCTACCACACTGACCATCAATTTGATCTTCGCGATTCTGCCTCGGATGATCCCAAGAATCACGAGAAACAAAATGCTCAGTAACAGTGACAGAACGTAGGCATGCTCGATCGGAAGGAAAAAATACGCTATAAGCGGAACGATAGACGCGATCATGTAAGAAAACCCCATCGCGAGGCTATCGGCGATCCTAAAGGTGTTGGGTTCGAACTCGAGACCCAGTTCTTTTTCAACCATGGTTCGCGCGTAGGATTTCGGATTACTCTGAAGTTTTTGTGCGATGACCAATGCATCGTCGGGGTTGACGCCTTCGTGCTCCAGAAGCTGGACCATTTCTTGAAACTCATACGCGGGATTTGTGCGCATTTGATCGAGTTCCTGATCGACTTCCGCCTTATGGACCTGCGCTTCGGAGCGTCCCGAAATAAACTCGCCAGCTCCCATGGAAAGCGAGCCTGCAAACGCCTCGGCCAGACCAGCGATAATAACAGATCTGCTGTTCCCTGTGCCGCCCGCTACCGCGGAAACAACACCAAGCGGAACCAGAAGGCCGTCCAACGATCCAAACACAACCTGGCGTACCCGGCTGAGCCTGGCAACCCGTGCCTTCTCGGCGAGCGGATCAATGTGAATTTGCATGATCTTGTTTATAATCCGTTGGTGCTTGTAACGATCGATAACTGGCTATTAGTTTTGGAAGAGCTAACAACAAAGAAACGGGCGCCTTCGCTTTCGCTCGGGCGCCCATTTCTTGCTTTCGCTTTTTCTTTCCCATTAGAACAGGGAAATCTTCATTAGTCTGTCTTCTTGAGCTTCTAATCCTTAGAATGCTACGTCTGCTTCGCCGATGATACCACCGAACTTGCCAGCATTATAGATTCCATTGGCACTGGCTGCGCTGATGAGCGCATTGTCGAAGCCGGTGTAGGTTTGCGAAACGTATTCGACTTTCATAAGCACTGCGGTGACTGGGAACCAGCCGATCGAACCCACAATGCGCTGGATCGTAACATCCGGGATGTTCGCGCTCACAGGTGCAAGTTGCTCCTTAAGCGTGTTGAAGCGGAAGCCAACCCAGAATTGCTGTGTTGCACCAAAGCGGTAGATGACGTCCGCTGCCATTTGCGTTGCATTCCGCGTTGTCAATTCGCTCGCTCCGCGGCCACTTGCACTTTCGTACGTTCCAAAGAACTCCAGACCATCGTACTTGATGAATGGATTGATCATGAACGTCGAAATCTGAGTGGAGAAGCCTGGGCCGAAACGACCTTGTGTGAAGGTATTATCCTCGGCGCTATTTGTTGGCGCGCTCACCGGCGCGGCCGTGTTTGCCATCACGAGGCTATAATGGGAACCTGCACGGTCACCCGCGTCCAGCAATGTGACGGAACCGTTTTGATTCTCGTAGAAAGAGCCTGTCAACCGGAAGCGGAAATCGCTATTAACTTGCTTATCGTATCCAAGTTTAGCAAGGAACGACGGGTCGTATGCTACCGGCTTGCCGGATTCAGCATCGACAGTGCCAGATTCTTTAATTTGTGGATTGAGCTCACCATTGGTGATACCGACCATACCAAGCCAGCCATCGTTATGATAGTAGAACTCGGCGCCGGTTTCGGTTGCGAATTCGTCCATGATGTAGTTCTCAATGAATGGATTGTACATTCCGTTACCACCATCGACGCGGCGGAAGTGCTGATCGCCATAATCGTCCTCAATAAAACCAGCCTGGATCGTGACATACTTCATGATGTCATTCACAACGTCGCTGCCTAAGAAATTGAGCTTGTCGATCTGCAAGTACCCGTTCTTGACCCACGTATCTTCATGGTGAACGGTCGCAAGATAGACGGTGATGTTCGTCCGAATACCATCGGCAAGTTGGCCGTCCATGTACATATTTCCCCAACCGAGCTGGAAGCCACCTCCCAGTTTTGCGAGAACATTACCAGAGTCTGCATGATTGAGCGTGGTTTTTGTATTCGTGTAGTTCTGGTCCGTCAGGGATTGCCAGTCATCCGCGAACGCACCGCCGATGTGAATGAATGTGCCTTTGAAAGGCGTAGTGTCGGTCTTATCGGTTTCAAAGGAGTTCACACCCCGCTGATCGTTGGGCCGGAAGAATTGCATGCCGGAGGTGGCGAGTTGTTGCGATTTCGCAAGTCCCGACACGAGGCATAGAAGAATGAGTGTTCTAATGGTCTGTTTCATAATGGTTGGTTGTGGTTAGTTTGGAAAATGTGAATGTTAAAATTCTAGAGTTGTGTATAGATGGGGCATTTATTTCACAAAGATCAGAGCGTAGTTCAACGTGAGCGCATCGCCAACTTTCATCGTGCCGAGCATAAAGGAAGGGCGATCGATGTTAAATTCGGAAAGTTTCAGAGGCACGGTTCCCGCGCAGGAAATTGACCCATCCGCATTCACAACTGCTGAGGTGTTAAGAGTTACTGACTTTGTCGCTCCGGCGATCGAAAGATTGCCAGTCGCCGCGATTTGATACTTATTCCCGCCTGATGGCGTGATCGTTGCAGATTTGAGCTGGAACGTAATGTTCTTATACTTATCTGCCTTGAGCGCATCGTACGCATTGTCACTCATGCCATCATGCTCGCTTTTGAGGTTGTGGACGGGCAGGGTGACGGTCAGCGCATTCAGTGCGCTCAGTTTGTTATCAGACGTGAGCGTAAACTGTGCATCGCAGGTGAAGACAGTTGCCGTCATCGTCCAGTCGTGCAGTGTGGATGTGCCATAGAGCGTCATCGTCGCAGATTTGCTGCTCGACTTGTAGGCTGTCTGTGCTTGCCCCGCAGAGGCGATCACAAACGATAGGATTACCAGAGAAAGGAAGAGATTTGTGCGTCCTCGTGCTTGGGTATTCATGATGAGTGTCACTTTCATTGTTATGAATGGTTGAGTGTTATCTAATAAAAACCAGGTTGTAGGCCAGAGTCATGACGTCGCCGGCTTTGATCATTCCGAAAAGTAGTGATGGCCGCTCGACATTGTAATCCGACATTTTTACCTTTTCGGAACCGGCGAAGGTGATCGTGCCATCGTTTGCCACGTCTCCTGCCATATTGAGCACTACTTCCCGCGTCACGCCGGCAACCGTTAGATTCCCTCGTGCGAGTACCTTGTAGTGTTTCCCTTTATTAGCCGGTTCAATACTCGCGGAGATGAGTCGGAAAACGATGTTCTGATATTCGTCAGCTTTTAATGCTTTGTAAGCATCGTTATCCATTGCAGTTTGTTCGCCTTTGAGGTTATGTACCGGCAAACTGAACGCGAGTTCCTGGATCCCCGTCAAGCGGTTGTCCGTAGTTAAGGCCATCTTGGCTTCGCCGGATAGTCCGTGCGCAGTCATTGTCCAATCATGCAGCGGCATAGTACCGGAGAGATTCATTACCACTTCCTTAGACGAACTGAGCTTGAAGGTCGCTATTTCTGTACCGACCGATCCGATGCCTTGTCCCGAATGCTCCATGATCTGCCCCTGTAACCTACCGGTATGGGCGATGGCAGCGCATGCTGCCAAAAGCACCAAGCATCGCAGGCGATGCGGTCGGTTGGTTTTGTATTTCAGGGTTCGTTTCATCGTAGTGTCGTCGTGTTTCTTGATTTGTATTATTGTGCCATTCGGCGTCCGTTCGATTCAGTTGTCCGGATTAAGGCCAACTTCTGTTCCAAAAGTGATAAATCGTAAAATAATGCTATTTTTGGCAATTCGTCCACTGCATCCGTAAAGATTCTTTACGGTGGGGGATGATTTTTTTGTAGCAAGGTATTTCATACTTAGTGCCACCGAGAAATTTAAAACTCGTGCCAGCTATCTATTGCTGGGTCGTGTGCGATGGTTGGACGGCTGAATGCTCATAAACGCACTTTTGCTTGCCTCCAAGAACTGCAAAAAATCGCGCAAGGCGTTAACTCTTTATTTGGATTGGAAAGAAATCTTCCATTCGCCCGTGCCGGTATTCACTAAATAGTACTTTGGGAATACGTTTTTGCCGCTTGAGGCCGTTTGCGAACGGCATGGCACAACTCTTCAGGAATATTAACTTATTACAGCAATGCACTTACATCAGGAATTGGAAGGATATTATCTGGGAACTACATCGTTGCCCCAGACGGATGCTCCCACGCCTGAGCTAATGGTGAAGATGACGAGGAAGCGAGGGAAACCATCTTCCTCCAAGAAACAGGGTGCGATGGATAGTAAACCTAAGACCGTTCTGCTCATTCTCGAAGATTTCGATGAGATCCGCGCATTTCTTGTGCGGCATTACGATCAGCGCGGATATGAAGTCTATTCTTCCGCAACGTTGCGGGATGCATTGGTGCTTGCATGGGAGGAAACGCCGCAGGTCATCCTCATCGACCATGATATTAGCGGTGAAACTGCTCTTCATGCCATCGAGCGGCTTCACCTCGCACTCCCTCAAAGCTATATTGTACTAATTGGGGGACCTCAAACGCAGGAAGCCACCGAGCGAGCGATTCTTGCTGGTGCTTCCATGGTACTCTCGAATGCATATTCGATTTCCGAAATGGATTATGTTGTAAACAACGCTGCGCATCTTGGCAAGAATGCTACGCGCCTTGCCAGCGATTTCGCATGAAAAAAAAGCATGGATTTATTCCATAAAGGCTTAGGGGTTAACGTGTGCAAGAACCAGAGAACGGTGTGGTCGTCCCTAGTGAATCATCTCGCACACTAAGCCTTGGATTTCATATTCCCAATCGAACTTAAAATTTATCTCCCGAGGCACGATAAGCTGTGCATTAAGCTGGAGCAAATTCTTGAGGAGCCGATTTCCCTGCGAGCGAAATATTAATTTTTCCGCTTCATAGCTCTCAACACAGCCGCTTTAATATCGGCACTGGTGAGGCCGAAGAACTTCATCAGTTCATCGGGTCGACCGCTGCCGCCGAAGGAATCCTTCACTCCTACAAATTCGACTGGCGCTGGAATCTCCTGAGCAAGTACCTCAGCAACAGCGCCGCCAAGACCGGCTGTGATCTGGTGTTCCTCAGCTGTAACGATAGCCCCGCATTCTGATGCTGCGGCATTGATGGCATTCCTATCGAGCGGCTTTATCGTGGACATGTTGATCACGCGAACATTGATACCCTCTGACTCAAGTTCATACGCTGCAACCAGCGACTCCCAAACCATCGGTCCGCATGCAATGATGGCTGCATCGTTGCCTTCTTTGAATATTTGCGCCTTACCAATTTCAAATGGGGTGTCTTCGCGGGTAAAACTTGGAACATCCACTCTGCCAAAACGGATGTAGCTTGGGCCATAAAATTCACCAACAGCTACCGTCGCTTTCTTCGCTTCGAGGAAATCGCATGGCACGACTAAGGTCATATTCGGCAATACGCGAACAATGGCGATTTCTTCGAGCGCCTGATGCGTTGCGCCATCCTCACCAACGGAGATCCCCGCATGACCTCCGCCGATCTTTACATTGGCATCGTTATATGCGCAGGAAATGCGCAGCATATCGGTATTCCGGCATGATGCAAATGCGCCATAAGTCGCAAAGAACGGAACCTTGCCGGATAGCGCCAATCCTGTTGCAACGAGTGTCGCGGCGGCCTCGGTGATACCCATTGAGAAAAAACGATCGGGGAATTTATCCTTGAAGTAAGAGGTCATCACCGAGCCGGTGATGTCACCGCCGAGAACAACGATATTCTCATATCGCTCGCCAAGCACGACCAATCCCTCGCCAAATCCAAAGCGAGTCGCTTTCTTTCCTTGCAATTCGAAACGAGGTAACATTGCTCCATTCGTAGCAAGCTTCGCTGAAGTTATCGATCCACCGATCGCCTGTGTTTCTGCCATTCTGAAAATCCTATCTCAAAAATTCCATTAATCCCAACATTCCGGTTCAGACAAGTTCTTTTAATGCTTCTTCTCCCTGCTCCGATGTTGGCGGTTTGCCATGCCAGCGGTAATCATCCTCCATAAAGCTAACCCCGCGGCCCATGAAGGTCTGAGCAACGATACAGGAAGGCCGTCCGGTCACACCTTGCGCCTCACGAAAGGCTGCGCGAAGTTCTCCAATGTCATTGCCATTGCATTCGATCACATGGAAATTGAATGCACGGAATTTATCGCCGACAGGGTTCAGCTTCATCACGTCCTCGGTGCGACCATCGATCTGGCAATTATTGCGATCGACGATCATGGTGAAATTATCCAGTTCCCAATGGGCGGCGATGAGCGCTGCCTCCCAGATCTCTCCTTCACTCAGTTCGCCATCACCGGTAAGTGCGAAGACCCTTCGGCCATTCTTATCCAAGCGCTTATCGGCTAGCGCCATTCCGACGGCGATACCGAGTCCCTGCCCGAGCGATCCAGTCGAACTCTCGATGCCTGGCAAGCCCATATCCCGACCGGGATGTCCTTGCAACCGTGAATTGAATTTGCGCAGTGTAAGAAGCTCGGATTTAGGAAAAAATCCTGCATTGGCCAGTGTCGAATAGAGTACGGGACACATGTGGCCAGCTGAAAGCACAAAGCGGTCGCGGCCTTCCCACCATGGATTCTTGGGGTCGTATCGCATCACCCCGCCAAAATAGAGCGTGGCGAAAATATCTGCAGATCCCAGCGGCCCTCCGGAATGGCCACTTTTCGCTTCTACAAGCTCGCGAATGATGTCTCGGCGAATGGCTTGAGCTATCTCATGCAGCTCTTGATCGCTATGATCCGCAGAATTCCCATACGGTACGAAGGATTCGTAACCATACTTTGCGATCAGATCAGGATTCGGGATGGGCCGCGATGGGCCGTGAAAACCGGTGGTGAGAGGATAAATTTGATGCGAGAGCCTTGCCATGCTGGGTGGTTAGCTAAAATATGATGCCACAAAAGAGCGAGGGGAGAAAAATGGTTTCAAAAATTGCGCCCTATTGTTGCGCGCTCAGATTTTGGCTAATTCCTAAGAAAAAAAAACCCACTCGTTGACGAATGGGTTTTTGAAATGCAATAAACTCTTGAAAGCATTATGCCTGCTCAGCTTGCTGGTGCATCTGGCGACGCGCCGCGCGCTGGCGAAGCATTTTGTTCTTGACCGACGGCTTTTCAAATGCAGTGCGGCGACGGTACTCTTTTAATATACCCGAACGCTCGTACTTCTTCTTAAAGCGGCGTAGCGCGCGATCGATCGGTTCGTGTTCCTGTACAATGATTCCTACCAAGCTAAATACTCCTTTGAAAATTGGTGTGCCGTAAACTGACTATTGCGGCTGAAAGTTCTCTAAAAGTTTGCGTTCGCCCGATTTCTCGAAATGTACCAGCACTGCGTTCCTGCCGCTGGCGGTGATCTCTTTACCCATCACCGTGCCAACGTCATCCCAATCTTTATGAAAGATCGCTTCGCCGATCGCATAAATGCGGCTCGGTGAGTACGGCGTGCATTCCGAGGCAGAAAGCATCGTGTGCGCCTTGGGCTTCTCGCTCATCAATGCTGTCAGGTTGACGAGCATGGTGTTGTGGCACTTCGTGCAGCGAACCCACAAATTCTCGGGCACCGGCTCCTCGGCCGTGCGGTCGATCGGCTGTGGATCTTCACCTGCAAGCCGGGTGCGTGCTTCCCCTACGATCTCTTTGCGGGCCGTGCGGGTGCATTCCGAGCAGAGCATCAGCCCGGTGATGTACTTGGAGCGCCGTCGGGTTCGGGGGGTCTTTGTCGCGGTTTTCGTCGCCAATGTGGTGGATAAATTCTATTCGGTGTTAGTTTCCTCGGCCTGTAAAAGAAGAAAGATCGGCTGCTTCCAATAAAAGAAGCCATGTTTTCATCCAGCAAAGGCATGGAATTACGAGCTTTATTAAACGGATAAATTATATCCATACGTTCCCCTGACTACTTTTCCTCGCACTGATCCTCAATCCTGATTCCCAGTTTCTTATAGTATATCAATTACCACGCATCTGAGCTTGTCACCCAGAAATAGGTGCCGTTTTTCTTTCTTTCGAGTTCCCGATGACCCCTCGTTTCTGGCCCATTTTCGCCATTTCTTGAAAAAGTTATCCACAAAACGCTTTCATAGAGAACTCGTTCATTCAGAAAACCAAGTTCCCGTGTTTTCATTTTTTTTTTAATGCTGGACAACTACCCTCCTGCTTTGCACATCTTCCCCATCTGACACCCGCAAAATATACGACCCCGACGGCACACTTGAAACATCAAGCCTAACTCCTTCTCCCGCTCTTACTCCCCCTCCTAACGAAGGAGGGGGTTGGGGGGTGGTCCCCTGCGCGAGCACTTCACGCCCCAGCGCATCGTACATTTCTATAGTGGGCTGTGCTGCACCCGATAGCGTAACCGTTATCTCCTCCTGCGCCGGATTGGGTTGAATGCTCTCGATGCTGAACGGCGCCGCATGGTTCATAAGCGCAAGCAGGGTGGAATCCCCGCAGCCTTCGAAATCGATTTCCACGGAATCGGCGAGAGAAAGTGAGAGTGCAGCGCAATCGCAGTTCAGGCGATGGCCAAAGAGATGCGCAGAATCGAGATACACTTTCGCTGATAAACCGGAAGGGCTCAAATACGTATTAAACGTAAGCGTAATAATAGGAGTCTGCAGCGGCTCGTCCGAATCGGCAGTGATGAAAAAATCTACATAACCCGGGCCCGTAGTAGAATCCCGTATTACCCACGAGGTCGAAAGCGCCAACGAATCCAGTAACAAACTTGTAGCATCAAAATGGAAAACGAAATGCGCGGAATCGATGCCGATGGGATCGGATGTTGATGGCGAAAAATCCACGGTAACCTTATTTCCAGCTGTTACGGTTTTTTGTTTGGTGCTGTCGGCAAAAGCAAAATTGGTTGAAAAGATGTTGAGGGAATCGAGATCGAGCTTCCAGAGGCATCCACCAGAAGCAATGGTGGAATCGTAGGTTACCTCATATACATAGTGCTCGTTCACAAAAAAGCGAATATTTAATTGTGATACATTATTCACATTGATCCTAAATGGCTGTCCGCATAAGGATATCCAATTTATTCCCTGATCGGACGATTCATAAATGCCCGAGTAAAGTTGAACAAAAAGATGCGATAAGTCCCCTCTAACGCAACCTGGACTTCGAAGGGAGTCGTCGGCATAATAGACAGCATTCTCCGGGAATGTATGGGTTGACTGCCATGTATTCCATCCGTCATCAGTTCGAAGTAAATTTGCTCCATATTCCGTTAGAGCAAAAAAAGTATTCGTTCCTTGTATTGCAAGAGGTTGCCAGCATGTGCTGTCGATGGGCAGATAATTCCATGTGTGCCCCCCATCGGAAGTTGCATACCAAGGAATCCCGTCGTCACTCCAAGCAGAAATGACTCCAAGATTAGCATCCGCAAATGCAAATCCAAAGTGTTCGTCGTCGAACAGATTATGAAACAACTCCCACGTTGCACCTTTATCCCACGACGCCGCTATCCCATATTGGCACGCGAGAAATAAACCTCCGTTCCCAGTATCGTAATAAACACCCCAACCAGCGCCTATTCCAACTCCACGTCCGAGGTTGATACTGGCAGTGCATGAACCCCATGTCTCGCCCCCATCTGTTGTTTTATAGCAAAAAGGTCCAGTGGCGGCAGCAGCGAAACCAGTCAAGCTATCCATAAAGGAAAAATCATAAATAATGCAATTGATACCTCCCACGTATCTCCACGTTTTTCCGCCATCCGTGGTCTTCTCAATAGCACTAGGAACTGAACCGCCTTCATCTCCACCGATAAAGCCAATTTCCGGATACCCAGGCAGAAAATAAACGGTATGGAGCGTTTGTCCCGTGGTTGTTAGAAGCTTCCAC
Source organism: Ignavibacteriota bacterium (assembly GCA_963736195.1). Lineage (GTDB taxonomy): Bacteria > Bacteroidota > Ignavibacteria > Palsa-1295 > Palsa-1295 > PALSA-1295. Next base: position 902,177 of record CAVTNP010000004.1, on the reverse strand, counting down.
TGCGCTTGAGATACTATCGGGGTAAAAATGCAAATTAATAAAACCGTCCGAACGCGGAATACAGAAAAAATACATCTCCGGTTACCAGTAGAACTCTCTTTTCGACGTAACATGATTTTGGCTCCGGAGCGTGTCATGAATTACTTATGTGTTAGTGTCTTCCGCACACGTGAAACGACACTCGTCCATCGACAGGGGTACAAGAACTTCCCGGATCGAAAAGAAAAATGTCGAATGAAGTCCCCAAAACAGGGGTAACGACCGCGATCACACATGTCGCCGGAGTGGAGGCAGTCAACGTCATCGGGGTTGCTGTTACAGAGAGGTCTGACCACCCTGTAATCAAGTTGCCAGTATTATCATGTGTACTCAGCGTTACTCTGTAATGACCAGTGCAAATATATGCGAGGCCCTGCACACCGAAGTCAGCAGTTTCAGCGACCGAACCTACGCAAAGTCCAATTCCCGTCGTACCTGTAATGTCACCCCATGCATAGACGATATTATCCTGGTAAGTCGACCCGAGAATGGCTGGTCGCCCTCCAATACCATTGTTGTTTACGTCGAACACCGTAGAATGCCCGTCGTAGCTTACAGTCATGGCATTGTGTGGCGCGCCTGCCGAAGTACCATTTCCAATGGCGAATAGCGCCGCATCCAGAGTGAGGCCAGCAACACCAGCAACAGCCTGCGCTTTTGTTACTGCTGTTCCGGTTACGTTATTATAGCCAATAACCGTTTCGGCATAGCTATTCGCAACAAGCGAATCACCTCCGGGGATATTGGCGTTTTGCCCGGTACTATCAATATGGTTGAATCGTCCTCCTCCAATGGCGCTCCATCTACTTCCAACGTAATTATAAGCGCCCCCTGAAATCACGGAAGTATCGGAACCCCAGTCGAGCTTGTTATGAACGCCACCACCCAGGAAGGCGTAGGCCGCAGTCACGGTATTGCTATCGCCGCCGACCAACGCCGACCTTATGCCCTGAACATAGTTAGAATCACCGCTTCCAATGAAGGCTTCCGGGGAACCCACCATCTGATTGCTACGGCCTCCAACGAGTACCCCATCATAGGGCCAACCATAGTCGAGGATTTTGTTGCCCCAGCCGCCGCCGATAAAGGAAAGTGCAGATTCCACCACATTGTTCCATCCACCACAAATGGCGCTCGCCCATGCATTTGTGTCCAGAAGATTTTGCCATCCACCAGCAATCACACCGAGGCTGGGGTTATTCTCGACATTTCCCTCCCCGCCCCCGATGGTGTTGTGATCGGATGTTGCGGTATTAATGCTGTTGCTATCCCCACCTGCAATGACGCAGAAAGGTCCCTCTATTAGATTTTGCAGCCCACCACCGATGAAGGAATGATCGGCGAAGGTATCAATGGTGTTCAAAATGCCACCTGCGATGGCTGCGTACTCCGGAACTATGGTATTAGATACACCCCCTCCAATAATCGAATAGGATCCTGTTTGGGCGTCGATGGTGTTGGTGCTACCACCTGCGATTACTGCATATTGGAGTGAATCTCCGATCTTGTTGTTAAAACCGCCACCAATATAGCATGCCAGAATTCCATGATTTGAATTGTCGAATCCACCAGAGATTGCATCATACCAGGCACGGTTACTGAGACCGGTGTTATCCATTATCGTATTGCCATAACCACCTCCAATGGCTGAAAATTTGCCTTTTTGCTGGATTTTGTTTACTTGGCCACCCGAAATAACCGCATAGGGAGAAGTCGTGTCGATCATATTTCCGTCTCCACCCCCAATTACTGGACCAAGGTGCCTGAACGAGATTTTGGAGTCCTCCGCCAACCGTACTATAGGCTGCTCCAGAATCAATGCGGTTTGAATCTCCCGATGCGATCCCGGAATTTACTGCGAAGGGTTTGATGCTATTGAACTGGCCGCCTCCAATGGATGAATAATCTGAGAAGGAGTCTATCACATTCCTAAATCCGCCACAGAGTGTGCCGTAATCGATGTCAATGGTATCATAAAGGCCTGCACCGATAAACGACCCTATGACACCATCGTCCTGGATTTCTTTATAGCCGATGCGGTTTTGTGACCCGCCTGCAATTGCACACGCTTCACCGAGGATAGTATCCGCGAGACCTCCGCCAATGCAAGAGTAATCGGCTCCAACAAGATTCATTTGCCCACCGCCGATAGTCCCAAGTGGTCCAAAAACCGTATTTTGATACCCACCTGTAATTGTACAACCTATAACACTGTTGTCGTCACCTCCAAAATAAATCTTATTGCCCTCCCCCCCTCCAATAAAACAGTAAGTACCGTCAATAGAATTCGTGAATCCCGAGGACCCGCCCCCAGCGATTGTTGAGCCCTCGCCTGCTATGCCGTTTCCTGTTGCAGAGCCAGCCCCGTATCCCATTGTAATCATAGGTGAGGACGAATTGAATTCGAAGTGGGCGACACGCGTATTATCGGCTGCTGTCCCGCTATCCTCAAGATGAATTTCGAAGCCAGAAGTTGCATCCCCTGTGCCAATAAAATTACTCGGCACTGATGTGCCATTGTTGCCACCGATCGACCAATTGGAATCGGAAAGTGACATCGTTTTCATGCCTCCTCCTCCTCCTCCCGTTCCCGAAAGCGTGAGGGTTGATTCGCTGGGAACCCAAATGGCATTCACACCATCTCCAGCAACGATGTTCAGGTTCGTTCCTTTACCCGTTACCGGTGTACCGTTCACGCTAATCGTGGAAATATAGTTCATGTTCAGCTTGCTCGCCGTGATCGAGCTATCGGCAACATTGAGCGCGAATGGAGAAGCCGCCATCTGCGACAACGGACGAAGTTCCGTTCCGCCATCCACAGCCACGCCAAGCCATAGCGGCTGATCCATCACTGCCGGGGATGGCAGGGGATTGTCGGCAGTTCCAACCATACAGTTAAATACGCCGCTCGAATCGATAAGCGTATTCATCGCACCTTGCCACAATTTAACAGTTCCATTGGCATCGCCATAGATGGTTACTGTTAGTAACCGCATTCCGGCAGTTTGGTTTCCCGAAGCGCTCCCCGCCGGACGGAGCACCCCTTGGTACGACATCACGCGCGGCGAACTCTGCGCATGAACACCAGAATACATTAACGAACAAAGAAAAACACACAAAATGATTTTTTTCATAGAATTCACAAGAAGTTAGTGACGAAATGAAGAACTTAGACTGCAAATATACAACGAAATTATCGGATTATCACAAAAGCGAATTTTGTTACAACCCCCCGCATTTGTGCCTTTAAGAATTGATCATATCATCCTTATCTCGTCAAGTGAAAATTTATCAGAAATTTCTACTTGGCACTCGAATTGTAGTATATTGCATAATATTATTGAATATAACCACATCAGGAGGAATTATGGGTGAAAAGACACATATCGATAACGACCATGAAGATGAGCTAAACCAATCGCGGTTTTTTGCAGAGCGAGGGGCCGATGTAGCTGACGTCAATGAGCCAGGGGGTGACGGTATCGAGATCGAAGAAGAAGATATTGCAGATACCAAAAGCGAATTTCGGGAGCAGCCGGCAGAAATTCACCATGAAAGCAAGATCGCCGAGGAAAGTCCCTTTTACGGACAAGGCTTTAAGAGTGGGGACGATACCGGTATTCGCCGCGAGCCATCCACAAAAGGGTTAGAGCCGGATGTGACAAAATAACAAGCCGGCCTTGATGTGCCTCAAACGTAGGATGTATAAACGGGGTCGTACATTTGCGCTGTAATAGCAGCCAGAATGTCCGGCGGTTCCTCGTTGGTCGCGAGCCCAGACCGATGGGCAACTTTTGCAACGGCTGTTGCAATTTTTGCTGAAACCTCACGCGCCCGGTCGAGCGAAGGAAAGACTCTGCCGATCGCGAAATCCTCCTCGGTTGTTTCGAGGGCGAGGGCTTTCGCCGCTTCGAAAAACATCTCATCCGTCACCCGAGTAGAACCGGAAGCAATAACGCCAAGACCGACACCCGGAAAAACATAGGCATTGTTCGCCTGACCTGGAGTTATAGTTCTGTCACCCAAATCCACGACCTGGAAAGGACTTCCGCTCGCGAAGATTGCGCGGCTATCGGTAAAGCGGTATGCTTCCTCGGCGGTGCATTCGGATTGCGACGTCGGATTTGAGAGCGCGAAAACGATCGGGTGCTCCTGATAGCTTGCCATCGTTGTGAGCACTTCGGGCGTGAACGCGCCTCTCTGGCCGGACGCACCGATGAGCACCGTCGGTTGGATCGCTTGTATCACCGATAACAGGTCAGGCAGCGGCTCATGGTCATGGGCGTATGCTTGCTTATGGCTTGCGAGATCGGTTCGGCTTTTTACAACAAGGCCTTTGGAGTCAATGAGCCAGCAGCGTTTCCGGGCGAGGTCCTCATCCATTCCCTCCTTCGTGAGCGCGAGCACGAGCAGATCGCTAATGCCGGTTGCGGCTTCGCCGGCGCCGAAGAGCACAATGGTTTGGTCGGAGAGCTTTGCTCGCTTCATGAGTAGCGCGGACATAATTCCCGCCAGGGTCACGGCGGCAGTTCCCTGAATATCGTCGTTGAAGACGCAGGCAGTATCCTTATATTTTTCGAGCAGCCGAAAAGCGTTTGCGTTGCCAAAATCCTCGAACTGGATGAGCACGTTAGGGAACCTGTCACGGGCGGCCTCGATAAACTCGTCGATCAGCGAGTCATAGGCTTCTCCGCGGATGCGCTTATGGATCAGGCCGAGATAACTGGGATCTTCGAGAAGCGCCACATTATCGGTGCCGACATCGATCGTGATCGGTAAGCATTGTGACGGCTTTACGCCGGCACTTGCCGTGTAGATCGAAAGCTTCCCGATCGGAATTCCCATGCCATGCACGCCAAGATCGCCGAGCCCAAGGATGCGCTCGCCATCGGTGACGACGATCACGCGAACATCATCTTTGGGCCAATTATCGAGAACTTTTCGGATCTGGCCACGGTCCGCATCAGAAATATACATCCCTCGCGCACGACGGAAAATATGGCCAAAGTGCTGGCAGGCCAGGCCCACGGTCGGAGTATAAACGATCGGAAGCAATTCCGCGAGATTATCCACCAGCACACGGTAGAACATCGTTTCGTTGCGGTCTTGCAGAGAAATAAGGCTATTATATCGGTCGAGATCGGTCGCTTTGGAGCGTACATTTTCGATGATGAAAGCCGCCTGATCTTCGAGGTTGGTCTCCCGCGGTGGGAGCAGACCGCGAAGGCCGAGGATTTCACGCTCCTCGGCAGAAAAAGCGCGGCCCTTGTTCAACGCTGGATCCCGGATCAGATCGAGGCCCGTCGGAAATTTGGGATAATGGTGGTTCTTCAAAACGACGCTTTCGTGATGGTTCTCCGTGAGGGTGTGTCCGTTCGCTGGGTGCGTGGAAGTGCCATTCGTTGTGGACTTCTTTGGAACAAGCGCAGGGTGGGGAGGATAGTTTTCAGTCACGTGGCCTTAACAACCGGATGTACTTGAAAAGTGCATTAACTTTCGGGGGGAGCGTGTCTTCTGGAAAGACAATTTACTGATCTTGCAGTGCAATCTATTCCAAAATTGCCGGCATGGCAACGCTTCAAATCATCTTCACAAAAAATTTGCGCCACAGAATAAGCCCATCTCGCGCTCGTGCAACAACAAGATATTCGCCGTCTAAAAGCGCAGAGACATCGATTGGAATCGAATGGATTCCTACTTGCGGCAAAACATTGATTCGCAGCAATTGGCGGCCCAGTGCATCTAGAATGCTGATTTCATATAGCGCGGATGACCCGTTGCAATCCAGCGTCAGCACATTGGCACATGGGTTTGGCGAGATGATAATCCCATTATTCGAAGCATTCGAGATTACGCCAGCCAGCTGCGCTGCATAAGCCCCGATTGACCGCGCCGTGGTTGAGAATGTTGTGCCGATAAAATCGGCGGTTGGTTCCTGCGTAGGAAATCCAGCGCCAATAGCCGGACTTCCCGGTTTTAATGAGAAATTCTCATTCAACGTATCGACGAATTCCGGATCGCCAATGATCGAGCCCGACACATTGACTCCTGGAAGTTCCGACCAATTGATCGCCGATGGATCCTGATTCAGATAATCATGAAATAAATTGTTCTTAAAAAACTCTGTAGTGTAATTAAAGTTATCTGAGGCGTTCATGTATATCCCATAGGGGCTATACGTCGTAAAAATATTATTATACACGTAATTACTATCGAGTGTAATGCCGGTTTCACTGGTGTTCAGCGAGCGGAATGCGAATTCGGTCGTCTTAAAGCAGGTATTGTTGAAAATGAACGCATGATGGCAGGAACTTAACCTCATGCCGGTCGTGCCACCGATGAAAACATTGGAATAGACCATAATGCTATCTGCTTCCCATGTTGCGTCGAGTGGGCAGAAGAATTGTGGGCCTGTATCGCCGCCAACATCAATACCATCGGCATCGCAGTTGATAAACAAGTTTTGCTCGTATGTAATATTCTTCGCGCCGCCTTTGCAATGGGAACCATCACCAGGCATATTAATAAAAGTACAGTGACTGACCAGTCCGTTAAGATCGGCATTCAAACTTATGCCATCCGTGATGTTCGTTCCATCCTTAAATATGCAATTCAATACCTGAAAATTTTCTGTTCCGTCAATTTTAAGGCAGGCTCCGGTATTTTCTTTTCCCGTATTGTTAAGATCGGAGAAGGTGCAGTTCTCAATAATAATATCGTGATTGGAAGTAAAGCAAGCATATTGATAATCGAAGAAGAGCAGGTGGTAGACCTGTGCGCTATCGGCCCTATCATTCCCATAAAAATTCAATCCAGAAATCTTCAGATATTGCGCCGCCTGAAACGTATATTGCACGTGGATCGAGACAGAATCCTGACCGAACGGCCTAATGACGATCCATTTATTAGGTGTACCGATCAGGCTGTCGATCAAGGGGTTCGAATCGCCATACGTTCCGCCGTGGACGAAAATGGTATCTCCCGGCTGTACCACTTTTGCGCTTGCCGCCGCGCCGATATTCGGATACGCTTGCCCCGGTCCCACATGAATTTGCGTCTTTCCTGTGATAGGATAAAGCACCCCCAAAAATAGCAGAACTGAAATTCGGAAAATATTCATGGAATATTAAACTAACAATATTTTACAAAGAATGCCGTCTTGATGATATGATATTGTATTTCGGATCATCCTCCGTTCTTATCACCCACCTAATTTTTAGGAGTAAATCATGATGAATAAAGTAAAACTTGGTTCGCAGGGCGCGGTTGTTTCTCGCATGGGGCTTGGATGCATGGGCATGAGTGAATTTTATGGCGAATTGAACGATGCGGAATCCACTGCGACGATTGACCGGGCGTTGGAGCTTGGAATTAATTTCCTTGACACAGCCGATGCCTATGGAATCGGCCATAACGAAGAGCTGGTCGGAAATGCTACTCGCGGACGCCGCAATGATTTTTTTATTGCCACCAAATTTGCAAATATTCGTAAGAAGGAAGATCCATCGCACTGGTCGATCAGCGGCAAGCCGGAATATGTTCGAGCCGCAGTGGATGCTTCGCTGAAGCGATTGGGCATCGATTGCATCGATCTTTATTACCAGCATCGCGTCGATCCTGAAACGCCGATCGAAGAGACCGTTGGCGCAATGTCAGAATTGGTTAAGGATGGCAAGGTGAAATATCTTGGACTTTCCGAGGCTTCCGCTGCCAATATTCGCCGGGCTCATGCCGTGCATCCTATTACAGCCTTGCAGACCGAATATTCCGTCTGGACCCGTCATGTAGAAGCAGAAATCCTTCCAACTGTTCGAGAACTCGGCATCGGGTTCGTAGCGTATAGCCCATTGGGACGCGGGTTCCTGACCGGTCGCATCAACACTCCGAGCGATCTCGGGGTGACCGATTCTCGCACGCACAGGTTCCCGCGTTTTATGCCCGGAGCATTCGAAAAGAATCTCGCACTTGTCGAAAATGTAAGAAATATCGCACAAAGAAAGGGCATTACTCCTGGACAGCTTGCTCTGGCATGGGTCATGGCAAAAGGCGATGACATCATTCCAATCCCCGGAACGAAGCGCCGGAAATATCTGGAAGAAAATGCCCTTGCCGCCAATATCATGCTCACTTCTGCTGAAATAGCAGAGATCGAAACTGCTGTGCCGCTTACCGAAGTGGTTGGCGAGCGATACGTGGCCGGAGGCTTGAAGACAGTTCAGAGCTGAACCCGATATTACACGCGTTTCACGATCTCACGGCATCGTAACCGCGATCACATTCGATTTTGGGCCGGTTGAGGCCCAGCGGGTTTCGTTGTGGGCGGGATCGAAAAAGGAGCCTCCTCCAACAACTGAAGCACTGACATATAGTGTTTGTCCGGACTGAGCACCAGCCTCACGAAGAACCTCGTAGGAGAAGCTTCCCAAACCACCGTTTCCCCAATAAACATAGTTGGCCGTTGCGAAATGCGGAGCTGAGGGCTGGGTCGTCGAATCTATATCGCAGTATCCGACCATATTTTGCATTGAGTCACTCGTGATTTGTACATTAAAATTAAGAGCTCCGCTGCCCCATCCCGCATAGGAGAGTTTGGGAGTGAAGCTCTTCAAGCGTGCTAATTCAGCTGGTTGAAGATTAAGCGTGCCGTTAAGCAACTGTTGCTCGTACCAATGGAAGGTTCCAAACCCAGGTTTCGAGGCTGTGATATTGTACTGGCCTTCGGGCACGCCACTAATGATCCATTGGCCGATGGAATTTGTCGAAGTGATGAACGAAGTACCATCGATGCTTACCGTTGTTCCGGAAAAATCAGCGATTATTCCCGTCGTATCGCTTAGCATGACCATCCCAGCAAATGAGCCGGTCATTCCGGGTGAAGTAGTGGTTTTGCATCCGCCCATCCACGCAAGCATCGTAATTGCAACCACAATGATGACAGGTATCTGTTGGAACGAATGAAAACGAGAAATGACGAGATTTTTCATAATTTGTCTCCAATTAAGAAACACGAACTCCTAAATAACACTCGAAATGGGATTTTGTTACACCCAAACGCTGGAAGGAATGATTCGGGTTACAGGTAAGGTAATAGGGTGTTTTGAAGAGATTTTCCAGTCTGTCCACGGGCATTTAGCCAGTCGGCGTGAAATTCACTCGGACTGGAAAGTCCAAGGACAGGATGTAAAATCTGTTCTACACGGGGGTATTAGGTCAATTTTCAATTCCATCGGAATGATTGGGACGCGAGAATGATTTGAATGCTGATGAAACGGTGGTGATGGAGGTAGTGGAGTAGGATGGGCACACTATGCAATGGTATCGCTTGACAGGCAAGAACGCACGAACAATATGAAAAATATCAAGCCAATTCATAATGAACGGGATTATGACCGCACCCTGAAGCGTATCGAGGAGCTTTGGGGCGCGAAACGTGGTACGCCATCAGGGGATGAGTTTGAAGTTTTGCTTGCTTTGGTAGAAGTGTGGGAACGCGAGCATTATCCCATTCCGCCGCCGACACCTATTCAAGCCATAGAATTTCAACTCGATCAGCGTGGATTAGCACGCTCTGATCTTGCTAAATTCCTTGGCTCGCGCAGCCGCGTTACTGAAATACTTTCCGGAAAACGTAAACTTACTGTCCGAATGATGAAGCGCTTGCACCGCGAGCTTGGGGTTCCGGCAGATGCCTTGCTTGCGGATTAGGTCAATTCTCCCTCCCCTCGGAATGATAGTGCGGCGAGGATGTTTCGAATGGTGATGAAGCAAGCTTTTCTTTTGTGCGGTTCGGTTATCCTTCTCTCGCTTTTTACGGAGCGGGCGGGAGCGCAGATCGATTCGAATTCCATTGTGAGATTACATTGTGATTCAATCAGTTCAGGTTGTACAATGGAAGATACGGTTACGACGATTTTGGAACCGTGGGATTCCATCATTTCAAAATACACCACACCGGATGGCGGCTCATTACGAGTAGGAATAGATGGCTCTTTTCCGTTGTCGGCTCGAAGTCATACAGGCTTGAGCAATTGGTGGCTGGATATTGACTCGATCAATAACCTGATAATTAATCTCACCTTAGTGAACGGGGATTATCATTATTCTCAATTCGGTCCCGGCGGGGTTGATGGCGGTGATAATATTGAAGTTCAATTTAGTCCCATACCTTTTACGAGAACGGGAAATATAATAAGCGTATCACCTGGTTTATATCCATGTAAATATGATTTTGGCGCTATTCGGCAAGGCGCCACACCCACCGGATCGGAAGTTACTCAGTGGAACGGTTCTTGCAATGATTCAGGATCAACAATGGATAGTGTCTATCTCGAAATTTATCCAGCGAGTGCGGAGGTCTTAACCGTTCCAGACTTGAATATTCCTCTTCATGTCACTTCGAATGGCGTGAACGAAATGTTTTCATTTAATTCCTCGTCAATCGGAAGAAATCTCGAAGTGATGGACATGCTTGGAAGAATTGTATTCTCGACTTCCCTAGCACCTTCAGAGACATGGCATGAGGTTCCGCTTGAGCAACTCCCACCCGGCTGCTACTTCGCCCGTCTCGGCGATCAGGTGGCAAAATTCGTAGTGCCACCGAGATAACTCTTAACACTTCATACTCAACACATAATTAGACAGAGCCACCCACCGGACTTGAACCGGTGACCTGCTGATTACGAATCAGCTGCTCTACCAACTGAGCTAGGGTGGCGCATCCGCATGATCGATCGTAACAAGACCGGCCATGTGAGCGAGCCAGAAACGCGCAGTGCGCTGAACTCGTTTCCGACTGGGATTTATTGGATTTTTAGGGGATTTTTGAGATGCGGGGAAAGCTTCCGGCATTGTTCCTGGACTGTTACGCTAATTCCAAGAAACCAAAAAGTCTATTGCTTTGCTCATACTAGATGCAGTTCTTTGCGAATCCCCCAAATCCCCTAAAAATCCAATAAATCTCAGTCATGCCGATCCTTTCCAATAAAAGCCGCACTTTTGACTTTGCTTCGCTCGAAGCGGAAGTGCGCGCTCGCGCGGCAGCCGGGGATGGCGAAAGCTGGGTTTTTATTGTGCCTAACCGCATCGCTCAGCGCAGGATGGAGCGCGATCTGCTTAAAATCGCTCGAGGGAGGGCGCTGCCACAGCTCAATATCCTGACACTCTCTGATCTGGCAAACAGATTGGCATCCACTGCGTTTGCGGGATACCGGCTTATTGGCGATGGCGAAAGCGCGGTGCTTATCGAGCTTTCCATCCGCGAACTGCTTCAAGCGCATAAACTATCCTTTTTCGAAGGTGCAGCGCAGGAGAAAAATGGAAGCGGCGATGACTATGCTTTCCCTATTCGCCGGGGTACGTTCGAGCTGGTTGTGAATACCATACGACAGTTAAAGGAAAGTGGCGTTGCTCCGCCAGATATCGAGAGCGATCTGCTGAAAGCGCAAACGAAAGGTGAAACGACGGAGGTTCGCCGCGCGCGCGATATTCTCGCGATCTATGCGGCGTACCAATCGAGGCTGCAAACGCATGATCTGATGGATACGCATGGGCAGATGCTGCTCGTCAATGAGCGGTACAAAAATAATTCCGTTGGCAGCGCGGCCCATTCTATCGTGGAAGATTTTCAGGCGGCGTTTCCGCACGCATCCGATGTATTCATTTCAGGCTTCTATTATCTGGAACCTCCGTCCGTAAAACTTATCGAGCGTTTGTCGTCAATACCCGGTGTCTCGATCCTCATTGAGCTTGAAGAGCATAAGAATAATCCCGATCTTTTTGATGGGCTGATCGATCTTGACAAGCGGCTCCATGCTATTGGTTTCAGGCCGATCAATCATCGACCGCAAGATACAGATCCTTTGAGCGATTATCTTGGCAGGCATCTTTTTCGTGCTTATGATGATCTTCCTGAGCAGCGAGAAGTGCTCTCCGATGTTACCACTTCGAAGATCCAATATTTTGCAGCGCACGATGCGGCTGACGAGGTTGAGGAGATCGCGCGGCGCATAAAACTGCTGTGGCACTCTGATCCGAGTATTAGGGAAGATCTATCGCAGATCGTAGTGGCCACGCCATCATCAGAAGCCTATACGCCGCTATTCGAGGAGATCTTTCGCCGGCACGAGATTCCGGTTCAGATCGCAGATCGCTATCATCTCGATCGCTCACCGTTGGTGATGGGTTTACTCGCGCTTCTCGATGCTGCGCGTACCAAGCTCCGGAAGCGGGAACTGGTTAGAATGCTCGCAAGCCCTTATTTTAGTTTTGCACAGTTTGGCGGCGATTCGTTCGATGCTGAAAACTTGATCGGGATGCTCTCAAAGTATAAGCAAACGGGCGATGCGGACGTCATGACGCGCTCGCTGACAGCACACCTTCAGGAGACAGAGTCCGCCAAAGATCGAGCGGAAAACAATGGAGAATATTCTCGGGAAGAAAGTGAAGCCACTCGACTCCGCAGTGCGATTCGTGATCTGCACCGTCTGCGAGTGAAGCTCCAACCGCTGGCCGGCCCACTTACGCCCAGAGCGTTCTGCACTGCGCTTCGTGCGTTGCTCTCCGAACTTCACACGCCAGAACAACTGCTTGCATCCAACGCCGTGACGATCGCAGCGGGGACGCTTGAAAGCGACACCCGCACCTATCGCGCATTAGTGAAGTTGCTCGAAGAGCTTGAAGCGCTATTCCAAATACTGGGAACGGCGAATGAGCTGCGAAGCGGCGCGTACTTCGAGCAGCGTTTGAAAGCTGCGCTTATAGTTACCCGATACAGCTTGCGACAGCAAAGCTCTGCCGTGATGGTAACTTCGCTCGCACAGTCTATTTCTCAACCCGCAAAATATGTATTTCTTGCAGGCATGACCGAAGGCACCTTTCCTGCGCCATATCAGCCACAAGTATTCTTGACGAGCGGCTTGCAGAAAGGAGAGCGTAAGCAGCTTCTTGAAGATCGTGTGCTTTTCTATCAGGCGATCACGAATTTCTCTGAACAGCTCTCAATTAGTTATCCGAAAAAGAGCGGTGGTATTGCCGAGGTAAACCGATCTGGTTTTATTGATGAGCTCTCCGAGATAATAAAGCTAGAAGTTGCACCGAAGGCAGAAGGAATATTTTCATCCAACGACCTGTATCGAGTAGCAAGCAAGTTGCGACCATCGATGCTCGAATCTCTGGAAGCTGCGTATCCCACCGCGCCTTGGCTGCGAACGTTGAAAGCACAGGTTCCACTATCCTCCTCCGCGATTCGGAAAAGAATGTTACCGGATGATTCTATTTATCGGGGTGCAATAGATCCTGAATTGCTCAATGCAGATGAACGTGCGGCGCTTGAATACAACAAAAGCCGCGTGTGGTCTGTGACTCAGCTTGAAAATTATGCGACGTGTCCATTCCGCTTTTTCTCTCGAGATGTGCTGGCGCTCGGCGACGAAGTAGAGATCGAAGATGGACTGGATGCCCGCGATCGAGGCTCTGCATTACATGAAATTCTCCGCCAATTTCTGATTTCCCGCAGGGAACGCAATCTTCAAACCATCCAGGATGTGGCAGAATCGGAACTTGGCGCAGTATATTCCGAAGCGCGTCAAATGGCCGAGGATCATTTCAAGACCATTGCCAGCGAGCATCCGTTCTGGCGTTTGGATTCGGAACTATTACTCTCGGACGACAAACCGGGAGGTGGAATCCTTCGAAAATTTATTGAACGCGAGCGTGCCATAGCCCCTTATGAACTGCGTCCTCGATTTTTCGAGGTGAGCTTCGGCGGTGCCGGGCGCGCCCCACGGACTCCAATTGATCCCACGCTTTCACAAGACGCTCCCGTCGATTTGCGCGGTTTGCGCCTTCGCGGAAAGATCGATCGGATCGATATTCCAAAGGAGGATGCAGATCCTGAAATCAAAGCGTTTGCTATCATCGACTACAAGACTGGGAAGGAAACTCCTCGGTTTTCAGATATTGAACGCGGACTTTCGCTGCAACTGCCGCTTTATTTGCGCGTTGCCGAGGATCTGCTTCGAAGCCATTACCCGGAATTAAAGGGGGTTGCGGCTTTATACAATAAACTGCTTGGTGAAGACCCCAGGCGCAAGCTTGGGATCGCGCTAAAATCATATTCAGAAAAAGCGTTCGAGGTACTCAGCAAGAAAAAGATAGGAGGTCTGTTCGAGTCGGAAGAAGAATTAGCCCAAGTGATCGATCAGGCTGTGGCTAAAGCAAAAACATACGTGGAAGGCGTTTCAGAAGGAAGGTTTCCTTTGATCGAGGAAAGCTTGCGAAAGAACTGCAAACATTGCCCCTATGGATCGGTGTGCCGGGTGAATGAGGCGGAAGAAGCTGGGGTACTTCGCTAAGTCGGGTGTGCTTTAAACAGCGATTAGAAATTGAAGCCGTAGATAACTGACAAGAACAATCCGCTGAAATTTGTGAGAGATTCGGTCGTTGTGCTTTCCAGCGATCCTGGGTAGGGAATGATAAAATATCGCAGGCTTGCGCCGAAATTGCTTTTTGGATCAGTTCCGAAATTTGCGCCAACACCAATAAAACCACCCGGAACGATCCTGGAGTAAGCATTTCCGAATGCTGAGAAGAAATCTTCATTGTATGAAGTGGCCATTGCACAGACGGGACCTGCGCCGGCGGCAACGTATGGCCGGAGATTGTCGCTAAGCCCATCCCGAAACACGCGGTATTGCAGACCGAACATCATGGGAATGACAAACACACGATTGACCTGATTAACCTCGAGAAAATCTACTTCCTGAGATGCTTCTGCCGATCCGGCTTCGAGCGAGATCATCGCTGTCAGGTCTGGATTGAACGAGTGACCAAGAAAGAATCCTGCTCCAAAACCATAGTCGCTGAATGAGGCTGAGAAGCCCCATGAATTTGGATATTCGCGCGCCAGATCTTGCTGACTAACGATCAGCGGCTGGGAAGGCTGGAAGATCATTGCTGTATCAGCTTTTGGCTTTGCCGTGCCCGATCCGATAGGCATCTGCGCAAAAGCAGGCACAGCAATTACCATCGCTGCGCAAAGCACCAATCCTTTCACTGCTGTATAGCTGCGTATCATGTATATTTTTCTTCGTATGCCTCACTTCTAGAACACCTGAGAGCGCTAAAGGTAACAGCTACCTCTCAGGAATCTCAGCCACTTAGCAACCTTCCTACGTGATAATTTATCTGTTGGTTCCATGAGAGGTACGGCATCCGTTTTTGGCTTCCAGCTCAATGAACTCTGAGAATGAGGCATTTTAGATAGGACGTCTCTGGCATTGCCAGCAATACGGGGTGATCGATTCCAGCTCCGCGTTCCTCCATGAGTGTCACGGCTCGGCCTGATCTGCCGCTCGCCTCGCTGATGATTTCCTTGAATCTGTCCCTATCGACATGATGCGAGCACGAGCATGTTACCAGAATTCCATCGGGATCTACCCGGCGCATGGCATTAGTATTCAGCGTCAAATAAGCCTTTTGAGCTTGCGAAAGATCCTTCTTCGATTTAGCGAGGGCTGGTGGATCAAGGATAACCGCACCGAATTTATCCTGGCTATCTCGAAGAAAATCAAAACAGTCTGCTTGCCGCACCGAAATCTGCTCCGATACGGAATTCAGATTGGCATTCTGGCGCAATCGCTCCAGCGCTACTCCGGATTCATCGACAGCGATAACATCACCCGCGCCACCTAGAGCCGCATTCAGTGCAAATCCACCATTATTAGCGAATAGGTCGAGCACCCGCGTGCCGGGATGGATGAAATCCCGCACACGGATGCGGTTTTCCATTTGGTCGAGATAAAAGCCGGTTTTTTGGCCACCAAGCACGTCGACAAGATAGCGGGTACCTGCGGCATCGTGAATCTCAGCACTTGCATCCGTGCCAAAAACAAGGGATTCTCCCTCAGACAGCCCCTCAAGCTTACGAAGATGCGAATTATTTTTTGCCACGATCGCGGCGGGTTTGAAAAGCCGAAGGAGAATTTCAACGATGGCGTCCTTCCATGCTTCCATTCCTGCAGAGACCATTTGGCTTGCCAGAACATCTCCGTATCTATCGACGATGAGGCCAGGCAAAAAATCACTCTCACCGTGGACAATTCGGTATGCATTCCGGCGCTGGCTTAGCAACGCGCGGCGAGATGCTGCTACTGCAATACGCTTCTCAAAAAAATCGGCGTCAATAGCCTCATCAGCGTTCCTCGTGAGCATGCGGAATGAGATGAGAGAGTTGGGGTGGTAAAAACCATTACCGAGCGGAGCTCCGTCTTTTTCACGTACGAGTGTAACGACCGATCCGGCGGGCAGATCTTTTGGGAGATCGAGCAGTTCGTTGCTGAACGCCCAAAGATGCCCCCGCAGCAGGCGGAGTTCTTCCTTATTTCGAATTCGAAGGTGAGGATATTTCAATTATGAATTAAAAAGTAGGAATTGAGAGTCAAAATTAAAGCAATTGTGCGTACATTTACCCTGACTTTAATAATAAAAGACAACATAATGGAACCGCTATTCGTTAACTACCCGTTCTTTCCATCATGACGCGCATAATTTCCTTTTTGTTCTTGCCTTTGTTGCTCGTCTGCATGTCATGCGGCACAGATTATCCCCCCATCGATCCCTACATTAGCTTTAATCTGCCGCAGACGGTAAGTTTTGCTATCTCGAATAGCGCAGGCACAGCCAGCGATACTACACTTACCGCGATCGGCAAGATTGATACCCTTGATTATATCAAGAACGGCAGTTCTGCATATCTCCTGCACACTTCCGAGGTCTGGCAGCTTCAGTTAGAGTCCAGCGACCCAAGCTTTACGCTCGATCAATTAGGTTATGCTCAAGTGCTGATCGGGACGGATACTGTCGCCTTCGACACACTTCCGCCACAGTCCATATTGGATACCACTTTGGTGCTGACGAAGAAGGATGTTACGCCATTTATGCGGGATACATCATTCATCGCATCACTCAAATGTTTCCTGAAGAGTGCGCCGATGAATCCAGTGACGATCACGTGCAGCATGACCGTAATTTATACATCTGCGTACCAAAACTTTTAGCATGTCAATCGCAGAAGTTCGCGAATCGAAAACCAATATCCTGACGTACGAAAAAGCCGGTGTAAGTATCGATGCCGGCGAGGAGTTAGTCCGCCGCATAAAGCCGATGGTGCGGAAGACCTTCAACGACCGCGTGCTGACAGACATCGGCGGGTTTGGCGGTCTTTTCGATGCGCGATTTCCCGACATGAAATTTCCGGTGCTCGTATCGAGCACCGATGGAGTTGGTACCAAAATCAAAGTTGCGATCGATGCTAATCTGCATGATACGGTCGGGCAGGATCTCGTAAACCATTGCGTCAACGACATATTGGTCTGCGGGGCGCGTCCGCTATTCTTTCTCGATTATTTTGCATCCGGAAAGTTGCGGGTGGAAGTAGGGGAGTCGGTAATTTCTGGATTCGTGAAAGCTTGCGCGGAGAACGATTGTGCGCTCATCGGTGGTGAAACGGCGGAAATGCCAGGGATCTATCAGGGTGAGGATTACGATCTTGCTGGAACCATTGTTGGCATAGCGGATCGGGATAGAATGTTTCGCCGCGAGAACGTTGCAGAAGGCGATGTTCTCGTAGGATTGCCGAGCACAGGATTGCACACGAATGGCTTTAGCCTTGCTCGGCGCGCGCTTCAGTCGGCCTATTCGGGCGCCCCAGCCGCCGCTGAGCTTGGCGGCGAATCGATCACCGATGCGTT
This sequence comes from Ignavibacteriota bacterium, assembly GCA_963736195.1. Classification (GTDB taxonomy): domain Bacteria; phylum Bacteroidota; class Ignavibacteria; order Palsa-1295; family Palsa-1295; genus PALSA-1295. The sequence goes on along the minus strand of CAVTNP010000004.1, from coordinate 884,391 downwards.
GCTGAAAGTTCACCGTTCGTATCTCCGACCGATTCAGTATTTGCTTGAACGATTCTCACCTTCGGAGGATATTCATGCCCTGAGCCATATTACGGGCGGAGGGATCATCGGTAATACTTCCCGCGTCGTGCCAGAGGGGTTGGCGCTCAACATTGATTGGAATTCGTGGAAGCGCTTGCCGATCTTTGAGATCATTCAGCATGCTGGAAATATTCCGGAAGAAGAGATGCGCCGCACCTTCAATCTTGGCATTGGATTAATTCTTCTTGTTCCTTCAAATCGGGTGGAAGCGATCGAACGCTCGCTTGTCGAATTTGGCGAAGCTCCAGTGAGGATTGGGAATGTTATCCGCAGTTGAAGCACCGGAGACTCCTTCCGAAGTTCTTGGCCGTCTGTTACGTTCGCGGTTCCATTTAGATAGCTTCCGTCCGATGCAGCGCGAAGCCATCGAAGCGGTGTTAGCTGGCCGCGATACGCTGGTTGTGATGCCAACTGGCGGCGGCAAATCACTCTGTTATCAGCTACCAGCGCTGTTATTGCAGGGAATTACGCTTGTTGTATCGCCATTGATCGCCTTGATGCAGGATCAAGTTGGGCGCCTGCGTAAACTCGGGATCAGTGCCGTGGCACTAAACAGTACGCTTACGTATGCGGAAACGCGCGCGCTAATTCGCCGTGCCCATACTGGCGAGATCAAATTGGTATTCGCCGGTCCGGAACGGTTGGAATCCAACATTTTCAGAGAGGAACTCTCTGGGCTTCCCATCTCACTTCTTGCGATTGACGAAGCGCATTGTATCAGCCAATGGGGGCACGACTTTCGCACTTCGTACCGGCGAATTCCCGATGTATATGCGATGCTTGGTGAGCACCACCGTCCACCCATAATCGCACTTACTGCAACGGCAACCCCTGAAGTGCGCGCTGATATTTCTTTGCTCTTGCAGCTCGCCCAGCCGCTCGAAATCGTTACCGGATTCGAGCGGCCAAATATTGCCTATGGTGTTCTTCGGGAGTGCGATAAAGATGCCCGATTATATGACATTCTTTCTTCTATCGGACAAGGGACGGCGATCGTATATGCTGGAACCCGCAAATCTGTAGATCGCATTTCGCAGAATCTTAAGGGCCGCGGGTTTCCGGCGGAAGCCTATCATGCTGGCATTCCCCTGACAGCGCGGCGTCAGGCGCAAGAGCGATTTCAAACTGCTGAAACCCAAGTTATTGTGGCGACGAGTGCGTTCGGGATGGGCATAGACAAGGCCGACGTGAGAGCGGTGATCCATTATGATATTCCTGGGTCGCTGGAAGCTTACTATCAGGAATCGGGCCGTGCGGGACGCGATGGTGAGCGCGCTCATGCTATTCTGTTTTACAACGATGGCGATCGGAATATGCAGGAATCCATGCTTCGATCGAGTTCGCCCACGGAAGAAGAAGTGAAGTCTGCATATACCGCGCTGCACGAAATTGCATCGACACCTGTAGGCGCGATGTATCAGGGAATTCTTGTAGTACCAACCGCGCAAATTCAAGAGCGAATGGCTCTGGCTTCGAATCCTGGCCGCGCTTCAATGGAATCTATTATCGAAGCATTGGTGCGAGCCGGCCACATTCAGTGGCACCGCAGCATGGCAAGCGATGCCCGCGCGCGCATTCAATTTACGGCAACGCGCGCGCGTATCGATGAGATAAGCTTTAAAACTACGAACAAGAATGTTAAGCGCACCATCGCGGCGCTGCTTCGCACACTTGGTGGATCTGACGCATTCGAACAGGAGGTAATGCTCGATACCGATGCGCTCATCGAAAATTTCGATCTTGAAAATGATGAATTCAAGCTTGCTATGCGCACCATCGAAGGATTGGGGCTCATCCGCTATACGCCAGCGCTCAAGACAAGAGCGATGGGTGATGTCTTTCATCTTTCGCTGATCACGGAGCGATCAGCTTTGCAGCACCTCGATGTTGGTGGCAAATTGCTTGAAGCGCGGTATCAGGCGAATCGTTCAAAACTTGATACAATGATCGCCTACGCGGTTGAGTGGAACTGCCGGCAAAATACAATACTCAATTATTTTGGCGAATATCGTTCGCACAATCGCTGTGGTATTTGTGACGTATGCACCGCAAGCGAGCGCGGCATGTTCTAAGTTCCTATTTCTTCGCGACCGAGTCTTTTTTCGAGATCGAATCGTTGATAGCGTTAAATATGGCTTCCGCCTGCTTGGGATCGTTCGATAGCGCTAAGGTTTGTGCCTGATATTCTGCTGCGGACGTATGGTGCTTGCGATAGATGGAGTCCAGCGAACGTTTTATGCTCAACGAATCCTGCGCAGGAATGAAATTAGCCCGCGTCCTCAGAAGATCAACGGTCGTTTGCACATAATCAAGATCTTGAGAACTCAGCTTGGGGTGGTCGCTGCATCCCAACAGACAGATCGCAAGAAGAGCGAATGGCAATAATTTCATACTGCGTTCAACCCGCTCTCGATATCTTCTAACAGGTCACTAATCTCTTCGACGCCAACGCTCAGCCGGATCAATCCTTCGGTAATTCCCAATTCTTTTCTTCTTTCCTCCGGTACAGAAGCGTGGGTCATGGTTAGCGGATGACATACAAGGGATTCTACCGCACCCAAGCTTTCGCCAAGCGTGAAGTACTTCAGTGCCCCTGTGAACTTTCGCGCGTTTTCCAGGCTGCCAAGCTCTACGGATACGATACCGCCAAATCCCTTCATCTGGCGCGTTGCGAGTTCATGCTTCGGATGGGAACTCAAACCGGGATAATAAACTTTGCTCACGCGCGCGTCCGAAGAAAGCCGCTCTGCGATGATCTGAGCATTCTCGCAATGAGCGCGCATTCGCAATGCAAGCGTTTTAACGCTCCTGAGCAGCAGCCAGCAATCGAATGGTGAGGGAACCGCACCGTAGGCATTCTGGTAAAATTTAATCTTCTCGGCGATTACGGCGTTGGAGGTTACGAGCGCGCCGCCGATCACATTGGAGTGCCCGCCAATATACTTAGTTGCGGAGTGCAGAACAATATCGATCCCGAAGTCCAGCGGATTTTGCAGATACGGTGACATGAAGGTGTTGTCCACAATCGTCATCAGATCTCGCTCCCGCGCAAGCGTCCCCAATGCACCGAGGTCCGTCAGGTTCATCATGGGGTTAGTCGGAGTCTCAGCGTAGATCAGGCGCGTGTTAGATTTGATCGCGCGCTCGATGGAATGAATATGATCCATGTGAACGAACGAGAATTCTACGCCGGATGCCTCAAGAATTTTCGAGAAATACCGGTATGTTCCGCCGTACATATCGCTCCCGGCGATCACATGCTGGCCTGGCTTGATGAGCGAAAGCGCGGCAGCAATGGTGGACATTCCCGAAGCAAATGCAAATCCAAATTTGCCATGTTCGAGCGCCGCAATGTTAGTTTCCCAAGCTTCACGCGTGGGATTGATGGTGCGGCCATAATCGTATTTCACATGCTCACCGAGCGTGTGTTGTGCGTAGGTGGTAGTTTGAAAAATGGGAACGACTACAGCGCCGGTGCGCGGCTCGGGTTCCTGACCGGTGTGGATGGCGGTGGTGCTAAATCCGGGCATGTTTCTATTGCTGGAAAAAATGCAGGGTTGCTCAGTTATGACAGGTGTGTATCCACCGTTTTGCTACTGCACGCTGCGTTTCTTTGTGAGATGAGACGCAGTACGGGTTGGCTGGTTATGAATCGGCTTTTGGTTTTTCCCGGAGGCGGTTGAGGATACGTTCGATTTGCTCCATGGGAAATTCATGTATGCCGCACTTCGCGGAGCCCGCACTCCTTTGAGGAAGCCTTCGACGGAAAGATCCTCGTCGAGTTCGGGCCATGTAATTCCAAGTCCTCTGCCGATCCACTCAAAGTTGCGGAGCTTCGCAGCAGGCGCATCCGCCAGCCGTGGATACCATTCAAGCGGCACTTCGATGGCCCTACCGTCTTCGAGATAAGCGATCAGCGAGTGCTTCGTAAATTTCAGATCTACCGCCCGAACATCTTCGTCAGCTAAAATAGCGGTTCCATTGTTTGATGAAGTCTTCATGATTTCGTTCTATGATAACGCGAATATCGCTGAGTTGCGATGGTCGGAATCCCGCGCTATTAAACAATTCCACAGGATCCAACCAGTATTTTGCAACACCATCACCCTTTCTAACGTGCACATGCATGCGTTCCTGCCGATCCGAGGAATAGAAAAAGAAAACAAACCCGTTGTAACGGTAAATAACAGGCATGGCGCCAGCTTACAAATACTCCAGCACATCATGTCGGGTAACGATGGCTTTCACGCGGCCGAATTCTTCGATGAGCACGGCCGGGGACGTTTTGAGCAAGCCAAGAACGCTTTTTGTATCTGCGGACTCCTCGACAACAGGAAATGATGGTTCCATGCTGTCGATGATGGGTTGTTCGAGCGTGTCGCGGTCTTCTAGTGCTTTGGACATCAATCGCGATTCGCGAACAGCGCCCACGGACTTACCTTCAGAGTCGATCACGGGAAGCTGCGAAATGCCGGATTCATCCATCACGCGGATTGCGTCTCGTACGGAATCATGCGGCGATACGCTGACCAATTTTTGGAGCCGGCTTTTCTTCAGATCGGCGATTACACCGATGGTTAGCCGCTCGGTGGTAAGCAGGCGTTTTTCTTTCAGCCATTCATCGGAGTGATGTTTGGTGAGATAGCGCTCGCCGGTATCGCAGATGATCGTTACGATCACGCTGCCTTCCGGCGCAAGTTCTGCCGTGCGGATAGCAGCCCATACGTTCATGCCGGATGATCCGCCGCAAAGAATTCCCTCTTCGCGGGCAAGCCGCCGAGCCATCATGAAGGAATCGCGGTCTTGCACATTCATTACTTCATCGACGTATTTTAGCAGTAGGTTATTTGGAATGCGCTCTTGCCCAACGCCTTCAACGAGATAGGGGAGTGCCTCGACCAGCCGGTCGGTATCGAAAAAGGTTTTGATCGAAGAGCCAACCGGGTCGGCGCCAATGACGCGGATATTGCGATTCTTTTCTTTCAAGAAACGTGCGTTGCCGCTGATCGTCCCTCCGGTTCCCATTCCCGCGACGAAATGCGTGATCGTACCATCGGTATCGTTCCAGATCTCCGGGCCGGTAGTGCGATAGTGCGTTTCCGGATTGACGGGATTATCATACTGGTTCAGCATGATCGCGCCGGGAATTTCTTTCGAGAGCCGAACTGCAGTGTTGTAATAGTAATCCGGCGAACTTGGCTTGGCAGCGCTCGAAACAACGACGATCTCGGCGCCCATTGCTTTCAGATAGCGCACTCGCTCGATCGACGCTTTATCCGTCATCACGAACACGCACTTATATCCTTTTTGCGATGCGGCGAGCATCAGGCCAATTCCGGTGTTGCCGCTCGTCGGCTCGACGAGCGTTCCACCGGGCTTGAGCCTCCCGCTGCGCTCGGCATCCTCGATCATTTGGATGCCGATGCGATCCTTCACCGAACCGCCGGGATTCATTTCTTCGAGCTTCACGAAGATCGAGCTCTTCAGATGCTTCGGCACGACTTTCCGCAACTTTAACAGCGGCGTGTTGCCGATAAACTCCAGGATCGACTCAGCGTATTTCATGGCAGCAAAATACAGATCGAGCTAAAAGTTATCGTTTCGCGCCGCCCCCCTGAGGAGCGCGAGCTTTCGAATAACCACCCCCATAATTGTGGGTCTGGCTGGCTGCAGGCATCGACGGAGTGATCTTCGACATGGGAACCTCATGCACCACATGATGATATTGCGCAGGAGGCGTTGGCGGAAGCGGCGGGTGATCCGACGGCATTGGACGGCCACCATTGGATGGGGGCGGGGGCGGCGAAGGCGGCTGAATTGGACGCTGCATGAACGTCACACGATTTGTGTTCTCGTTGAACGCGCGTGGAACTAACTCGTGGCCAGGTTCCGTGTTGGTGACGATGCGGTTATGCACCACGATATCCTTATATTGATCGTACCCGTGGCGTGGGTAGTTATCGCGGTAATATTCATGGTTCATCCACGGACGATCGATGTCGCGGTCAATAAGGACTATGAAGGCGCCCGAGAGATCGACTCCGGCGCACGATGGGGGTGCACCAACACTCATGATCCAGCTGCCGTCCGGACCCATGTACCAGAAGTCACCACCCCATACATCATAATACACTTCGTAGTCGGGAAGGTAGTAATACCGGATGGCGCTTACGTTATCGTACGGCGGCGCCCAGGGCGGTGGCACATAATTCTGCACAACAACGGTGCCCTCCTCACCTTGTGGCGGGCCTAAGCACGAACTTGCGCAAAATGTAAGTAAAGCTAAAAGTGGAAGAACCGTGAGGAATCGGGAAAGTTTGGGATGATTTTTCATGAGTTAAAAAATATGGTTTCTTTTTGAACATATTTTATTGAAGTTTCGATCAAACACATTCACTTTGAGTCATTGCAAATAACTCATTATTGTGGCCCATGCCACATCGTAGTCCAAAAGCTGCTGCGCCTGAATTTCGTCGATCGTCGTTATTTTGAGCATGCGTTTCAGAATGGGCATAGCCTCTGACTCGATGGAAGCGCGATGATATTGATGCTTGGGCAAAAGATCGATAAGCTGAAAAAAGAAACCGGTTTGTGTCGATTTTGTTCGTTTGAGATAACGCGCATGAAATGTTTTCAGCGATTCAGCGCGCTCGTCAATGTCGCTCAAATTATTTCGGTGAATGAGAATAATCAGGATTTCCAAAATAATGGTCGCGGCAAAATAGCCGGGATGATCTTTTTTTAAGCTATCCCATCCACTGAGAAGTTCACGTGAAATTTCCCCTGCACGTTTGCCGGCAACGCGTTTTTGCCCAAGCACCGGACGGCCCGTTAGAAGTTCGGCATAGGCCAAGAACAAGTTCCATTTGTGGCGCTCCGGTTCCGATTGTGACGCATAATTCGAGCTTTCCATAATGGAATGAATTAGCCGGTATGCGTCGTCGTAGTTGCCGAGTCGCATGTCAAGAATGAAATGCCACTCCTGGAAATAATACCAGTTCGAAGCGCCGGAAGGAAATAGTGCCAGCGAATTAAGCGTATCCTGCGCCACATCGTATCTTTTCGTTTGTACCAAGCACGTTAATTTGGCAAGCGCGTTTCTCCCCATGCGCGAGCGATTTGAAAATAGTGGATACCGGGCGAGCAGTTGCTCCATCTCCTCGCAGATTTCAAGTGCCACGCGGTAGTCCATCGTGAGCTGTAACGATTGCCGCCGCAGCCGGAGAAGAAGTTCCTGAAGGCGAAACGTCCCATATTTTTTTACAACGGGTTGCAGTTTTGCGATGGCCTTCATTATCGCCGGTTTCAGTTCTGGGTGCTCGGCGCCGCTCCGGGCGAATACCAACGTAATGCGCTGTTCCGATTCGCGTCCTGCTTCGAATGCCTCTGAAAGGATCTTATATTTACGGTCTTCCTCGCGAAGCCGCTCGTATTCTTTTTTATCGCCCGAAAGAGAAGCCCAATTCAGGAGCTGATGCAAAAAGATCCTGGCAATATCCCATTCTTCGAGTGCTATCGCCTCACGAAGCATCGATTCCGAAAAACCGGCCGATGAATAGGGAGCATCCAAACGTCCGAGAAGTCGGGCCGTAGGGATTGCGCGATCGAGCGCGAAAAGGCGCTGGGCATATTCGGAATAACCTGCCTGCGCCAGATCGGATCTCGAGACCAGCGAAAGAAGGATGTCCTTTAATTGAGAAAGCGCCTTTTGATATTGCCGACGGTCGGCTATTCCCGAAGCCCTCATCACTTCATGCTCCGAGATCGTCGTTTCATAATTTTCAAGCACGCGGAAGATCGCCTGAGCGCGGCCTTTTGATTTTCTAAGCGCCGATAAATCTTTTTTTGGCGCTATTTTCTTGACAAAAGAGGCCAGTTGGACCACCTCAATTTGCGTTTTCGATTGAAATTTGGGCATGTCTTGACAAATTACGTCTAAAAGAAAACTAAAAAATCGTTGACAAAACGGCTATTTCTGTTTGTGATTTTTGAGAGTGCGCTGATTATTTTTGATGACCGAAACCTAACATCTTCCTAAAAAACATGATTACTCTTTTATTATACACCACACTCACGCTTTTTATTCCGCGCTCATGCATCGAGCATGAGAACGAGCATTCGGCGCTCCACACGCTTGATTGCTACACCTTCACCGTCGATAATGCAGCGACCGATTCACTCGGCGATGTTTCGGTCAATGGAGTATCGGCGAATACCAACATCGAAGTGACCGGCAATGGCTTCTTCGAGCAGGACATCTGCTTCGCAGCCGTCAGCGTCACGATCCAAGGGAATGTGGTAGCATATCCAAACGCTGCCGATTTTCAGTTGGCCGATGGAACTTGGGTCCGGGCCGGGTGGCAGTCGGCGAGCCTCGTCGAAGTAAAAAACGAGGAAGGACAGAATGGCCCCGAGCGATGAACAACCCGAAAAAAGCTTTGATAAAGGCCGGCTCCCTTTGGATGATCACTCATCCTCGGGAGTCATGCCAACATCGTACTTCAGCCCCACTTCCGCGTGGCGTGTGTTCAAACAGCACTCATGCTCTTCGTGGAAGTGGAATTTCCATAACAACTCATCAAATAACATGATGAAACCCAAAAGAATCTCAACCAAACTCGCGGCTTTGACAGCAATGGCACTGTTCTGTTGCGTCGCTTTGATAACAACGTCGAAAACTGCAAGTGCACAACCGCCCAATTGCAATTGCCTAACACTCGTAGCATCAGCAACAGTGCTCTGCGACACATGCTTTGATTCTATCCAATGTAGAGGTGTCCCGCCGCATCAAATTTGCGATACATTCATGTATTGCGACACGTGCTGGACTTTCGGAATTATGAATAATTGCGACTCTGCTATTGGCTCGTTTACAATCTACGATGGCACGGACGTCCTGCACCATGGATGTGCGGCGGTTGAAGACCCGACTCATGCCACCTGGAATATGACCAACAACGGCGATGGCTCAGTCAGCTTTACACCCATGTCAGGCGACCCATGCCTTGCTGTGGGGAAAACGTTGCTGGTCTCAATCTGCCTACCGTTAAAACAGGGTGACACTATCAATATCCTCTGGACCTATTGCGGAGGAACCATGCCGTGTCCGCCTCCGGGGGAACAATCTATTGTACCATAACCGTTTGAATGCCATGGTACACAACTACTCAAATCACGTAGGGATGCGGCTGGTGCGTTTAGCATTGGCCGCAGTTCCCCTTTTCGTTCCGAGCAGGGGTTTTTCTCAAAGCGGCTATCCCGGCGTTTGGAAACGAATAAACCTACCTCAATTTCAACTCATTTTAGACTTTGGCTTTGCCGATACCTTGAACGGGGTCTTTTATAGCGGAAATGGAGCGATGGGCTACACGACGGATGGTGGCATGACATGGAGTAGTGCAGGTGCTACGTTAATAACATCCAAACCTTGTATCGGGATGGTATCATGCACCGGTCCGAAAAAGGCTATTATCGCTGTTACTGGCTGCGATCAAGTCGAGCTCGATGGGAATTCGGTTTTTACCGATACCTGCGTTGGCGTAGGACCCGAATTCGATAATTACACGACACTTGCTCAAAAAATGTATGATACTTCATACGGATTCCGATTCGTGCAGGTTGTTGACAGGTCAGGAACTCCACTTGATACAGCGAGAATCGAGGTGACTCACGACGGGTGGAATAGCTATCAATCGTTTGGCGATTCTCTGGCTGGAAACCAACTTGCAAATCGGGGTTTAGGCTCGGAAATCGACGGGGCAACGCTTGTCGATAGCAACGAGGTATGGCTCGGTGTCAATAATACCATTTACAGGACAACGAATGCCGGTTCAACATGGGATATTATTCAGCCGCAGGCCGGAACCGCCGATTCGAATCTGAATCCCGAATGGTATAATTTTATTGTCAATCCTGAGACAAAAGAGGTTTATGCGAAAGCAGCGTTACCTCCTATCGACTACGCCTATTCGAGCGACAATGGAAAAACCTGGGAAATTGACTCGGCCTTCAAAGGCCACATGTCACGGCTTAGCGTGCCATCACCCCATAAGTTATGGGCAATGATAGGCCGTCATACGTTTGCGAATCCGCCTATTAATCTCGAATCGGAGGATCCCTTCGTATCCTATTTCACCAAAGTTCTAGCCTATAGTTCCGACAATGGCGCTTCATGGAGCCTCGATTCCACCACGTTCGCGAGTGATTCTGAAATGCTTGAAATGCACTGGATCGATTCGAGCCATGGATGGATTGCTTCGTTCGTGGCATACTCTGGCCCATCGGGCATGTGGTATTACGATGCCAACGGAAATGCGGGTGTCGAAGTTTCGATAGTAGGTTTCAAGGCTCAGCAATATCAGGTATATCCTGATCCAGCTTCATCTTTCATCAACACCAATCCTCTATCGGACAATCTCACAGTATTCGACCCTCTTGGCCGCGAGTATTTTGTCAGAAGTTCAAATGGTTCGATTGATATTTCCGGCCTATCCCCAGGAATTTATTTTATTGCGGATAACGGTATCGTCAGAGGAAGATTCGTGAAGGAATAAATTTATCACTTATTTTTGGTAAAAGCTTGACATTGTCAAATTAAGTGTGTATATTGGCATGTGTATTGATGGGCACCCTGACCGGGGAAATTATGGATTATGAGGTATGAATTATGAAAGGGGGAGGGAGCGGGGAAAAGATGAAAGATGAAGTATGAAAGATGAAAAGGGGGAGGGAGCGGGGAAAAGATGAGAGATGAATCCGCCGCGGCGGAGAAAGATGAATCGGGGAGGGATCAGAAGTTCATTGGCAATCGGTGGTAGCTGACTCAAATACTCTACAGTTTATGAATTCCTAATGCAAAAAAAAATATTTTCAGGATCCCAACTGGCGAAAATGGCTTGGAAACGAGGGGGTGTCTGGAGCTCTGAAAGAGCAAACGATCGAATGGCATGTTTCGAGGAGACAAAGCCTGGCAATCATGATCACCCATGTTTTGGTGAAATCCGACGATTACTATTGGAGAAACCCGTCCTTTGTGCCGGAAGATAATTCGCGGATAAGCGGAACGCAAGTGCAATTTTTGTGGTAATTGGATAGTCGAATTTTTGGTCAAAGCCGCATTTTGCGGCGAATTTAATTTTTTACACATTTGCATCGAATATGAAATCTCGAATAGCTTTTGCAATCCCCCCCGTGCTTTTTGCGGTGCTGATGGCCGCGTACCTATTCTCGCCCGGTGTGATGTCCGGGCAGCTTCCATCCACGCATCCGGCACCTGTGGATACTTCGAAAAAAGGCCCTGTGATCAAAATAGATGAAGATAGCTACGATTTTCATGACATCGAGCAGGGTACGAAAGCAGAGCATAATTTCCTGATCGGCAATTCGGGTACGGATACTCTCTTTGTTACGAATACGCGCGCTTCCTGCGGATGCACGGCAGCGGTTCTGGATGTCAAGAACATCCCACCGGGCGGCACGAGCCGCCTCAAAGTGACCTTCGATGCGAACAATAAGCCCGAAGGCCCGATCATGAAAAGCGTTACGATTACATCCAATGCAAAGAACAAGCCGGACGCCATGGTGCATATTCAAGGCCGCGTCGTGAAATCGAAGCTTGCGCATAAGACAATGATGCATTTGGATGGCCTGTTCCAGGGCGATTGTGCAAGCTGCCACGTTGCCAAGGGCAAAGGCGAGCTTGGTGCGCGCCTGTATGAAGCGGATTGCGCGATCTGCCACGGCCAGAAGGCGGACGATAAACCAGGTCCGGATCTTGCCAGCGAGGCGATGCTGAAGCATACTCCGAAACAATGGCAGAATATCATCGAAAATGGTATTGCGAATACCGCGATGCCGGCGTTCCACACAAAGAACAAGGGTCCGCTTGGCGACGAGGAAATTGCTTCGCTCATCGAGTATATGGGAGCCTTTAAGAAGGAAGCCGAGCGCAATAATATGATCAAATCCGTTGCGCCGACGACTGGTTCAGCTACCACGAGCGGTGGCGCATCATCCGGAACCGGCGGAACTACTCCTGTTAAGAATTAAAAGATTTCTCCTTTTTTAGCCAAGAGTGGAGATGTTCGCGTCTCCACTCTTTTTTATAGAATTTGGGAACTCGGTAACAAAAATGAAGCGTCGGATTAACATCCTTGCATTGCAATTTTGGATGGTGCATTGAATCAGAAATCCCGTCTCGATTCCATCGACGCCTTGCGCGGGGTAGCCGCGCTGATGGTTGCCGGGTATCATATTTGGGGGCACTACGGCGTCTATCCGTTTCCCTCGATCGGCGTGGTGCCGTGGACCCGTTCGGCTGGAATCTTTAGCTATTTGGTCTCGCCGTTCCGGTGGGGATATCTCGGTGTCGGGTTGTTCCTTGTGTTGAGCGGATTTTGCATCCATTTACCCTTTGCGCGGAAGCGAGGAGTATCCGGGAACTACGATTTTGAGTGGCGAAAGTTCTATCTTCGCAGATTGTGGCGGCTGTATCCTGCGTATGCCGTTTCGGTCATCGGGACTTTTTTCCTGCTGCTCTTCACCGCGCATGGCACGGATCTGATCGGCAGACCTCCCAGCGTTATGGATCTTATCGCGCACCTTACGCTCACGCATGGGTATTTCGATCGATACTTTTACGGCATTGTACATGTCTATTGGTCGCTCGCTTTGGAGTTCCAGATCTATCTGGCCTACCCCATTTTTCTCTTTGTATTTAGAAAATTCGGGGTGGTGCGTTCGATCGTTGGTCTTTCGATCGTATCGCTTATTTGGCGCTATGTTGTGATGAATATGTTCCATTATCAGCTTATCAGCGTGGCATCCACGGGTCCCTATGCGCCAATGGGCTTTTTGTTAGCTCGAATGCCGGAGTGGCTCTTCGGAGCGGGCCTTGCCGAGTGGTATGCGCGCGGCGCCAATAGGAGTTTTCAGCGGCTTCCACTGGCGCTTGCTGCGGTGGTTGGATTATTTATGGCGTTACTTTCGACGTTGTCCGAACCATTTTGGGTTCTCACTGACCTGCTCTTCGGACTTGGCTTTGCATTCGTGATCGCAGCAGCGATAGTTCCTTCGAGCGATCCTGAAAAGCCAGCTTCACAAAATGCGGCCTATCGTTGGTTGGTTTGGACCGGGACTATCAGCTATTCGATCTATTTGTTTCACATGCAGCTGTCGTGGTTTGCAAATCCGTGGATCAGGAATTTATCGAGCGAGCCGCTACAGTTCATATTGCGAGTCGTCGTCTTATTGATCTCGATTCCGATTATTTCGATAATATTCCGATTTGTGGAAGCGCCATTTCTTTCAGCCCCTCGACCGAACACCAGACTTTTTCAATTATATTCCTGGATCGGTAGATTGATCGGGATAGGAACGGGAAATGCGCTAGTTGCTCGCGCTGAGTGAATATGAAAGGAATCGATGCAGATCTCGCAATTGAATTCACGTTGTAATTGTTGCTCAAGAGATTATGCCAGAACTTGATGAACATGAATTTGCCTCGCCGCTTCGCTCCAAGATATTGGCGGGAGCGATCATCGTGGTCTTCCTCGGTTTTCTGACCCGCTTTGTTCAACTTCAGATCATCGAAGGACCTGCGCTATCCGGTGCCGCAATTGAGCAGGGCGTGAAACGAGTAGAACAAACACCGGTGAGAGGCACCATCTTCGATCGAAAGGGAAGAGTAGTTGCCGCGAGTGTACCTTCGTTTAGTATTGCGATCACTCCTCAGGATTTCAATCCCTATCGCAAGCAGACGCTTCCAGTGCTTGCTCGGATTCTCGGTGTCGATACCACTTACATCGAGGATAAGATCAATCAGGGTGGGTTTTATACACGCTTTCAGCCAATAAAGATTTGGCGGGATGCCGATGCCCGTGTCATTGCACAGATCGAGGAAAATCACGATTCGCTTCCTGGCGTAGAAGTAGTTACGGAGTCGAAGAGAGAATATATCGCGCCGATAAGAGCCTCGCATTTGCTGGGATATACCAAAGAGATATCGCAGTCAATGCTCGACGCAATTGAGGATTCACCGGATAGTGATTACTATCACCCCGGCGATCTGGTTGGAACCACGGGTCTGGAGCAAGTTCATGAGCACGAACTGCGAGGAACGAAGGGAATCCGGTTCGTAGCCGTCGATGCAAAAGGGCAAGCGCAGGAACGATTAAACCAGGGAATGACGGACGTATCCAGTATCGACGGAGAATCGATCCAGCTTGGTATGGATATCGATCTCCAGGAATATGCCGAGCAGTTGCTCAGTCCGTATCATGGTGCGATCGTTGCACTCGATCCCCGGAATGGTGAGATACTTGCTATGGTCTCGAAACCGGATTTCGATCTCGATATTTTTTCTGGCAAGACAACGAAACAGGAATATCAGGAAGTGATGCTCGACCCGGCCCATCCTCTTTACAATCGAGCGCTGCAAACGCGTTACCCGCCTGGCTCAACCTGGAAGTTGTTGATGGCGGCGGCATGCCTATCTACAAAAACGATCCCATTCGATTTTAAGCTTTCGTGCCCTGGCTATTTCACTTTCGGCGACCACACCTATAATGATGATGCGGTCCATGGCTCGGTGGATATCCATCAATCCATCGTGCGTTCGTGCGACGTTTTTTACTATCGCATGATCTTGAAGCTCGGGATCGATTCAATGTATAAGTATGCACGAGAGTTTGGGTTCGATCAACAGACCGGAGTGGATATCAGTCACGAGGGGACTGGATACGTTCCCAATACCAAACGGATGAACAAACTGTATCCCCGCGGATGGACACTTGGGTATGTGGTAAGTCAGGGCATTGGACAAGGTGAAATTGGCGTGACTCCAATGCAGCAGGCGGCCTATGTGGCAGCGTGGGCTAATCATGGTGTATGGGTTCAACCACACACCGCGCGCCGGATTTATAGTACGCTTACAGGGCAGTGGGATACGGTGCCTTATAAGTCTCGTAAGTTGCCAATTTCAGATACAATAATCGAAACAGTTCGACGCGCTATGCTCGGTGTGGTCAACGAGCCCGGCGGCACAGCGCATCAGGCCCAAATACCTGATTCTAAAATTCTGATCGCAGGTAAAACGGGCACCGCGCAAAATCCGCATGGCAAGCCCCATGCCTGGTTCGATTGCTTCGCGCCTTACGACCATCCCAAGATCGCCATTTGCGTGCTGGTGGAGAATGCGGGATTCGGCGGAGATATTTCTGCTCCCATTTGTCGTAAGCTCGTTAACTATTATCTCACGGGAACCAGAGAAGATCCACCTGCAGCCATCTTACCAAATACTCCGGCTTATCAAGAGATGAAAGCAGAGAAATACGGACACCGACCTCTGCCAAGTGTTAGGGTGAAAGATCCAGTTCAGGCGCTCAAGCCTAAAGAACCCGTCCCACATACATGATTTGGTTCTTCGATAGTTATGAGTAAGAAAGCTTCTCGAAGCCAGACTAAGGCAAAAGCAATTGCGCTGAGTTCTAAATTAGAGCAAGGTAAAACGCTTGAGTTGAAGGTCTATCCGCGGAGTTGGTATTACATCTGCGCTTTGATATATCTATGCTATTGCTACGCAGCGTTTGTGCCTACAGGACCAGTGTGGGGAATTCATTTTATTGCTTATATTCCGGCGGTTCTGAAATATGTTCTATTGGTAATTGGAGGGCTGTTTCTTATTCCCAGCATTCAGCGCTCGCTATTTTTTGCTATCGAGAATATGACAGGTTCTCATCTGCAACAGGAGCAGGTTAGAATTGTGCCGGCTGCGATTTTTGCCGTGCTTTGTTTTGTGCTTTTCCGAATTTTCACCATCTCAACAGATATTTACGGCGACAACATTTATATGTTGAAAGAATACGGTGCCAATAGTGCATTTGATTGGAAATGGATCGGAGACATCTTCAGCCCTCACTGGGTCGATAACAAGGAGGCGCTGACGGTTGCAGTGCATCGAATAATAGCGTATGTTTTTTCAATTTCCATTGAATCGTCATATCAGATCATGAGTGAAGTGTGCGGTGCACTCTTCATTTTTCTCTGGCTGTGGTTCGTTCAGAAGATTACAAGCATTGGCCGCTTGACGGGATTGCTCCGTATGGTTCTTATGCTTCTCGGTGTGTTCGCGGGAGCGGTCTTGGTGTTCTTTGGGCACGTCGAGAACTATTCTTTTGGAATTCTCACGTTCACAATTTTTCTAATCGCACTTTATTTCTATGTCGAACAGAAGCTTGGAACGGTCCCTTTCGCTCTGCTTTATTTGCTCGCATTGAAAGCACACATCGTTGGGATTCTTTTTCTGCCGGCCTTTCTGGTGGCGATCGCCTACCGATACCGCAAGTCGTTCCACAGGCTTCAGTTATTATTTACTTGGCGCCACGTGATAGGGGTTGTTGTCCTCCCAGTCTTCCTCTTTGGTTTAGCATGTTATTTTTTTCTATTTCATTCCTGGAATGAGCCGTATGCTTACACTAGCGGCAGGCAATTTCAGCAATCCTTTCTTCCCGTTATTACACTTCCGTCACCCCTCGATCACTATTCGCTTTGGTCTCCGTATCACATCGCCGATTTCTTCAACCTTTTGTTGTTGACATCGGCTCCGATCGTTGTGCTGCTTGCGAACCTGATGATCTTTAATCGCAAAGAAATATTATGGTCGGATCCGAAAGTGATAATTTTCGGTCTCGCTGCTCTTTTTCCATTGCTCTTTTTCGCGGCCATGAATCCTTTGCTCTCACCAGTGCGGGATTGGGATGTTTATACCCTGCTTTTTCCTCCGCTTCTCTTTTTCGCATCGATACTACTTAATCAAAAAGCCGAGCGCACTTATGTGGCGGCATGGCTCGCGCAGACGTTCGTATTTGGCGTGTTGTTCACCACTGCGGTGGTAGCAGTGAATTCATCTTCATACGAATTGCAGACCCGATTGCAGGATGCGGGAGCTTATACCTACCATTCATATTATGCGGGATCTGATTACATTGAAGCACGCGCTATCAGTCTGAATGATGCTCCTATGACTGCACTCTCTCGGTTTTCCAACATTCTGCTTGAATTATCGGCTGGATCGAATTCGGGAACAGACGGAGAATTGGCAAGCATGATGTCGCGCGTTGCAAGCTTAGATGCTCATTTTGGGGATGATAGTGCTGCTATTATTTGGGCTACCAGGGCGTGCAAGACCGATACAAGAATTCACAGATACGTCCTTGATCTTGCAGGATATTATGTTCAGGCAAATAGGCTCGATGAAGGTTCGAGGGTACTAAAACAGTTCTTGAAAAACAGGAAGGAACGGAATGATGGAGATACTTCTTACCTTGAACAATTGGGGAAAACGATGGCACAGTTAGCAGCACGTTACAGCCGAACGGCTAACGATAGTCTCACAATTTCGTGGGGGTTGGCCGCTAGAGAAATACAACCCTTCAAGTTGAAGTATACCTACGATTTGGCAGACTATTACATGCAAACAAATCGGCCTCGCGAAGCGCTGGATTTATTAAAGACCATCCCTCCAGACTCGGTTTCGGTCGAAGGCTTGACCACGACAGCGATCGCTGAGGCGAATGCCTTTGGTCCAGATAGCGGATTGCCTTACCTTTACAAGGCCAAAGGAATGGCCCCGAATAATGCGTCGGTTGATTCAATGATTATGGAGTTAAAGGCAGCAGTACGATAATTTTGTCCCCAATTTTGTATTTTAGAAGAACCATCTTCCCTGGAGTTTGATTATTCTCACACATTCATTAAATGTACCCTTCCACTAACAAGAGTTAATTATGCGCTTTCGGATTTTCTTATTGGTATTCGTTTGTTCCTTGCTATTCGGCAAGAATGTATTTGCTCAAACAAGCACCAACTCGGCACCCGCTGCGCTACCTCCCCCACACGATACCCTTTGGCATAATGAGCTTGTGGTTGGGATTAATCTTACACAAGTCAGCTTTACTCATTGGCAGGCTGGTGGTGTGAATGCACTGGCGTATGCGGCTGCTATTACCGGTAAATCGGTGCGAAATGATCCAAGCACGACCTGGACGAATACCTATAAATTTGCGTTCGGACAATCGGATAACAATGGTGAGGGCATTCGAACGTCTGATGACGAGATCGCACTGGAATCGCTCCTGACCTTTAAAGTCGATAGCACGCTCAACCCCTATCTTGACGCTTCGCTATTCACTCAATTTGCTCCTGGCTATCAATATCCCGATAGCGGGGCTGCGCAGGAGGTTTCCAATTTCTTCGATCCAGCGTTCATCAAAGAAAGCGCAGGATTCGACTGGTTGGCTTCGAAAGAATTTCAATCGCGGTTAGGGCTTGCGCTCCGAGAGATCATCACCGATCATTACAACCAATATGCCAACGACCCCAGCTCTCCTGGGATACATAAAACACGCATTGAGGGTGGTGTCGATTTCGCGAGCCACCTTAAATTAAAGCTTGACGATAACGTGCTCTTTAATGCCAATCTCGATCTTTTCGATCCTATCCGAACACTCGACCGTGTTGTGGTTCACGCGGATGCCAGCATCGTTGCGAAGGTCAGTAAATGGTTCTCAGCACAGATCACAGCTTCATTTATCAACGAGCCGGATATTTCTCCTTACACTCAAATTCAGGAAGGAATTTCCGTCGGAATCAACTATTCGATTTTTTGATTTAACGCATACTGATTCTTCAAAATAATTTTTGACATCCCATTTAAGCTACCAAATTTAAGGAGTAATTATGATCAAGCAATTCAAGGAATTTCTCACAAAAACAAATGCACTTGCGCTCGCCGTCGGAGTTATTATCGGAGCTGCAACCGGCAAAGTTGTTACCGGTATCGTCAGCGATCTTTTAATGCCGCTTATAAGCCTTGTCCTTCCCGCCGGCGATTGGCGCGAGAAAGAATTCGTCCTAAAAAGCGTGGTGGATGCTGCCGGCAAGGTGACGGTTACCTCGATCAAATATGGCGATCTCGTAGGGAACGTCATCGATTTTCTCATTATCTCCTATGTAGTATTCTGGATCGCCAAGGCATTCGTTCCGAAAGAGGTTGCGCCCGCGCCAATGAAAACCTGCCCCGAATGCCTCGAAAGCATTCCAGCAGCCGCAAAGAGATGCAAGTCGTGTGGGTCGGTGGTGGCCTAAGCTAAGAATTGAGTTAACCGCATTCGGAGCATTTCCCTGCTCCCCACTGTTCTCGCCGCCTCACTCGAAAGAAAGCACAGGTTTAGGACGGCGTGACGCTCGACAACATTCGAAATTTTTGCATTATTGCCCATATCGATCATGGTAAATCGACATTGGCGGATAAGCTATTGCTGGAAACGCATACGCTTGAAGCCCGTGAGATGACCAATAATCAGATGCTCGATGATATGGCGCTCGAGCAGGAGCGTGGCATCACGATCAAGCTTCACGCCATCCAAATGAAATATCTGGCGCAGGATGGCAAGGATTACATCTACAATCTGATCGACACCCCGGGCCACGTCGATTTTACTTATGAAGTAAGCCGAAGTCTTGCCGCGTGTGAGGGTGCGCTCCTTGTTGTAGATGCTACCCAGGGTGTAGAAGCACAAACTATCGCTAATCTCTTCTTGGCGATCGATGCCGGGCTTGAGATTATCCCTGTGCTGAATAAAGTAGATCTTCAATCGGCGATGATCGAAGAGGTGAGCCATCAGATCATGGATCTTATCGGCTGCAAGCGAGAGGATATTATTTTGGCAAGCGCCAAGGCTGGAATTGGCATTAAGGATGTGCTTGAAGCTGTCCGCCTGCGCATACCGCCCCCAAAGGGAGATGTCGATGCTCCGCTGCGCTGCCTTATCTTTGATTCCGTCTTCGATTCCTACCGTGGTTCCATCGTCTATATGCGCGTCTTCGACGGCACCATCAAAGAGGGTGACGAGATCCTCTTTATGGCAACGAAACAGAAATACCGCGTGGAAGAGGTTGGCACACTAAAAATGCGGCGAGAGAAAAAGCAACAGCTTTCGGCCGGAGATGTTGGGTATCTAATCGCCGGAGTCAAGGACGTAAAAGATACCCGCGTTGGAGATACGGTCACGCATTTTCGGAATGGTGCAACAGAGGCGATCTCGGGATTCAAAGTATCGAAGCCAATGGTCTTTGCGGGACTTTATCCGCAATCAGCAGAAGATTTTACCGAGCTTCGTGACTCACTGGACAAGCTTTCTTTGAATGATTCCTCGCTGATCTACGAACCAGAAAGTTCTATCGCGCTTGGCTTCGGGTTTCGATGTGGGTTCCTGGGGTTGCTCCACATGGAGATCATTCAAGAGCGACTTGAACGGGAGTTTGGGCAGTCCCTCGTTACAACAGTTCCGAACGTAGAATACCGCGTTACCACGACTCGGAACGATGTCGTTGTCGTCGATAATCCTTCCTCCATGCCCGATCCTGGAAGGATCGAATGGGTCGAAGAGCCATATATCAAAGCTCAGATCATCGTGCCAAGCGAATATGTTGGCGCGATCATGAAGCTCTCAAATGACAGGCGGGGAATCTATAAGACTACCACCTATATCGACCCGACTCGGGCGGACATCCATTATGAATTTCCACTCTCCGAGATCATCTTCGATTTTTACGATAAGCTAAAATCTATCTCCCGAGGGTATGCTTCCCTCGATTACGAATTTCTGGAATATCGGCAGAGCGACCTGGTAAAGCTCGATATTCTGCTCAATGGAGACCCCGTTGACGCCTTTTCGACTATTGTGCACCGCGATAAAGCGTATGACTGGGGTAAAAAACTTTGCTCGAAACTTAGGGAGCTGATTCCACGTCAAATGTTCGAAGTTGCCATTCAGGCAGCTATCGGAGCGAAGATCATTGCCCGCGAAACCGTGAGCGCATTGCGTAAAGACGTCACAGCAAAGTGCTATGGCGGCGACATCTCGCGCAAGCGCAAACTACTGGAAAAGCAGAAAGAGGGCAAAAAACGAATGAAACAGGTAGGGCGAATCGAGGTACCGCAGGAGGCCTTCCTTGCTGTGCTTCAAATCTCGGAATAATAGAATTACATGGCAGATAACAACACAACGGGCTCGGGAACCAGCGATGCAAAACGCAATCGTACCTACGCCGAAATTCGCGCCGAGCGCGATGGCAACAAATCACAGGCTGCGCCAGCACAAGGCGTGGGGTTGTTTCGAGCGATCTTCGCTTCTATTTTTGGAGTTGCTGCGCGATCTGCCGGTGTAGTTCCCGGCAGGAAAAAGGAAAGCTGGATCCGATCTCTTATCTATGCGGGACTCATTGCATTTATAATCCGAACATTCTTCTTCGAGGCTTTTCGTATTCCATCGGGTTCGATGAAGAATACGTTGCTTGTTGGTGATCATCTGTTCGTAAATAAAATTGGTTATTTCATTGAGACCCCCAAATACATTCCCTTCACCACTATTAAGATACCATATCTTCATCTCAAGACATGGAGTGTCAAACGTGGAGACGTTGTCGTTTTCGAGTATCCCGGTGATCGCGATGAAGTGGTGCCTCACGAGTTAAAGGTAAACTATATTAAGCGGTGCATCGGGCTTCCGGGAGATGTCATCCAGATCAAGAATAAGCAGGTTTATGTAAATGGCGCGATTTTTCAGAATCCTGCGGAATCAATTTTGGAGCAGGATACCGAACGCGCCGGAGTGGTCGATCCAAGAATTTTCCCGCATGGTGCTCAGTGGAACAAAGATAATTTTGGGCCACTCAAGATTCCAAAAACCGGTGATGTTATTCCTATCAATAAGGATAACATCGATCAGTGGCAGGTCTTTATCCAGCGCGAGGGGCATAAAGTGGAGCTTGGCATGAACGATCAGATCTTGATCGACGACAAACCGGCAAATGAGTATAGGGTCCAGCGGGATTATCTCTGGATGATGGGCGATAACCGTGATGATTCAGAGGACTCCCGTTTTTGGGGATTCGCCCCGATGGATAATGTGGTCGGCAGCGGATTTATCATCTATTGGTCCTGGTATGATCCGCCCGCTGCTGGTAATGGGGACGGGTATGATCCCGATGAAATTCAAAAGACGCATATCCGCTGGGATAGAATGGGAAATCTAATACATTAGTAACGAGTGATGAGTAATGGGTAAGGAGTAGCAAATCAATTGCTCGATACCCGTTACCCGTTACCCATCCGCTCATGGGTCCTCTTAGCGCATATCTCCACATTCCGTTTTGTGAGCGCAAGTGCATTTACTGCGATTTTTATTCGATCGAGAATCTGTCGCTTCGATCGGAATTTGTCAATCTATTGCTGCGAGAGATTGATCTGAAGGCAGAGGTTCACCGGAGTCTTGAAGGCCGTGAGTTACAAACCATATTTTTTGGAGGTGGTACTCCATCGCTTCTTGAACCGGCAGAGCTTCAGCGCATTATTTCCAAGCTAGAACAGCATTTTTCCATCGCAGATGATTGTGAATTTACTCTGGAATGCAATCCCGGAACTGTAAATTTGGATAAACTGAAAGCCTACCGTGAGCTTGGAGTGAATAGGCTGAGTTTTGGGGTGCAGTCGTTCAATTCTGATGAACTGAAATTTTTGGGGAGAATACATGATGCGGAACAGGCTCGTGATGCAGTTTTTCTGTCGAGAAAAGCAGGATTTGATAATGTTAGTATTGATCTGATCTTTGCACTTCCCGGCCAAGAAGAATCTACGCTGATCCACACGCTCGAGCAGGCGATCGCGTTAGAAACCGACCACATAAGCGCATACAATCTCATCGTTGAGCACGGTACACCACTATACCGATTAATCCAGCTTGGCAGAGTCATTGAACTCGATCCCGACCGTTCCGCTTCACTCTTTTCCATCGTGCAGAATACGCTGGCTGAAGCAGGGTTCGAGCAATACGAGATCTCCAATTATGCTAAAACTCGCCGTCCTACAGAAGGAGGGGGCAAGAGGGGCGGCAAACGCGCAAATCATAATCTGGTGTACTGGGATGGTTTCAAAGATTATGTCTCATTCGGTCCTTCGGCTCATGAATTTATTTCTGGCGAGCGTGCCTGGAATGTCTCTTCGCTGGAGGAATACAGCAAAGCAATTCGAGCCGGAAACCTGCCGACCATTAATCGGGAGAAGTTGACCATGGAGGAGCGCCGAACGGAGATCCTTTATCTGCAACTCCGCTCCACTGGTCTCAGGGTTCGGGTGTTCAACGAGTTCTTTGGCGAAGATATACTTGCCCAACCCCAGATTTCCTATTTATTCGAGGACGGGATGATAGAAGTAGAAGGTGATTCTCTCCGCCTCACAACCAAAGGCTTCCGTTTTTGTGATGGGGTTGTTAAAAAACTGATGCATGCCCCGAAACGGGAGTTTACTTCGCCCGAATTCGTTTTATCTGACCTTGTTCAATCGGAATATATTCCCATTGCCACCCAGGGCTGATTTTATGCTTCCTCAATACAAACGGATACACTACATCATTGCCGGCGTCGCTTTCTTAGCCACGTTTGGCACGTACCTTTTGACCATGCAGCCGACGATCCCATTTTGGGATTGTGGCGAATTTATTGCCTCGGCGGCGAAATTGCAGGTTTCACATCCGCCGGGCGCACCATTCTGGATGCTCGTTGGACACGTTGGCGCGTGGCTGGTACCGCTTGCGGATATAGCTGCCAGATATAATGTGCTCTCTGCGCTTTGCGGCGCACTATCGGTTATGCTGCTTTACCTTGTGACGGTTAAGGCAATTCGCATTTGGCGCGGAGTTCCGGCGAGCACCTCTGATGCGATCATTCATTTCGGCGGTGCGCTCATTGCCGCTCTCAGCCTTACCTGGTCAGATAGCATTTGGTTTAATTCAAATGAGTTTATTGTATTCTCGCCAGGCCTGCTTTTGATAGCACTTATGCTCTGGATAGGAATGATCTGGCACGAACGTGCCGATCAGCCGGGCAGTGAGCGATATCTGATGCTCATCGCGTTTTTGATAGGGCTTTCGATGGGTGTCCATCAGATGTCCATGTTGGCATTTTTCCCGGTATGGGCGATTGTTTATTACCGAAATTGGTCCAAGATCACCACTCGGAATTTTCTCGGGATGCTCGGGCTTGGGATACTCTTCTTTGCTTTCATTTTCAAAGTCGTTTTAAATGGACTGGTTGCCTGGGCTGGTTCAGGATTGGGAATCGTTTCGGTTCTGGTTGTTATTGGGCTGTTTATAGGGATCTATTACACATCCCGCGAATCATTGTTGACCGATCGCCGCCGATTCCTCAATTTGTTATTATGGGGTGGTGTAATGATTTTGCTTGGCTATTCCGTCTATACCTATGCAATGGTTAGGGCTGAGCAAAATCCTCCGATCAACGAAGGCGCACCAACCACCTTTTCAAAGCTCGCAGAGTACTTAGGTCGTGAGCAATATGGTACCGTCAGTCTTTCGGACGAATTTTTTCATCGCAGACTCCCTCAGCAACAAGGAGATCATCCTAATACCTGGAATAATTATTCAAGTGATGGTGATTTCTTTTGGCAATATCAAACACGCGATATGTTTCTGCGCTATCTCGGTTGGAACTTCATCGGCAGGAATGGAGACTATCAGGGGGCGAACGTTGATTTCCAAAAGACTCTAATGTTGCCATTCCTGTTGGGGCTGTTCGGCATATATTGGCAGTTCAAGCGGGATCCCCGGCGGGGAATGGTTTTCCTTCTTGCCTTTCTTGCAATGGGCCTTTTTACTGCCTGGTATCAGGATCAGCAAGACCCACAACCACGAGAGCGAGATTATTTTTATGTTGGCGCATTCTGGGTTTTTGCAATGTGGGTTGGTATCGGCTCCGTGGGTATACTGGAATGGATACGAGAGAAATATGCGACATGGAATTCTCGAAAGATGTCATACTCACTCGCGGGTGCATGTCTGCTCTTGCTGGTGTTTGGACCTATCAATCAATGTGTTGGGCTGACGGGAATGCTGCTGGGTGAACCATTCAAAAAATCATCGAAGTGGGCAGAGTATTCTCGTGCACACAATTGGATACCCTTCGAGTATGCTTACAACATTCTTCAAAGCTGCGAGCCAAATGCCATTCTCTTCACTTATGGTGACAACGATACATTCCCCCTGTGGTGCATGCAGGATGCCTACGGAATACGGCGTGATGTTCGTATTGTGCAACTCCAGCTTGCTACCATGATGTGGAATGTTAAGCAGCTAAAGACGGATAATGCCTGGGGTGCGAAAGCATTAACGCTCACCACCTTCACCAACGATCTGCTCAAGCTTTCCGACGATGAAGCTTACAAGAAGCTCGACTGGACTCCATCTCCACAGAGTGTGCCAATTCCTGCTGAAACGGCCAGATGGATTACCGGTGATTCCAGCGCTTCTGCGACAGTGTTCTCCTGGACTCCAAAGTTTGTGTTACCCAGCGATCAGGTAGTGCTCGATATTATCAAGAATAATATCACAACGCGACCTATATGCTATTCCGTGACCGTGCCAGAGGATGCCAGAGCGGGGCTTAACAAATATCTCATTTATGAAGGTCTAACGGCGCGAGTCACGCCATTCGAGCAACCTGCCGATCAGAACGGCCTGGGCGGAACCATCCAGCCCGAGCGGTTTTCTCAGGCAGTTTTTAACGTTCCTTCGCACGCCTTCACTGAGCCAAGCCGTGGAATGTTACTACACACTTACGCTGACCCAAGATCGAGCCGGAGCGCATTGGATGATGAATATTCGCTCAGCTACCGGTATGAATTTATGCGGCTAACGAATTGGGACGTAAGTAATGGTAATCTTGCAGAGGCCCGGCGTGCACTTGACAGCATGGAAGCGAGGATCCCGGTATCTCGAATCCCGCTCGATTATTCGTTTGCCTCGTTCATTGCGGATCTTGCCGATAAGTCTGGTGATTGGGCTTTAATGAAGCAGTACGCCTCGGCGGGAGCGGCAGCATTAAAAGAGCAAATGCAAAATCCGGAATCCCACGAGAATGCAAACGGATTCCAGGCAAGCTATGAACTTGCCAATCTGGAGATGCGATCTGGAAATTTTGACCAGGCGCGGAAGGACTTCGAAAATTTGGTCGCACAAGCAAAACCAGACCAGCAGTCTTATCTCCGTTTGAAAACCCTAGAGTGCGGTGCGAGAAAACTCGAAGCAGAGAAAAGCTTTGATTCCGCGTATCGCGAGTTTTCGGAAATTCTAAGTGTTTATGGTCCCTCAACGGCCGCAGGACCGGAAGTGCTGGATTTGAGAACCCATTTGGCCTT
The DNA here is from genome assembly GCA_963736195.1 of Ignavibacteriota bacterium. Taxonomy (GTDB): domain Bacteria; phylum Bacteroidota; class Ignavibacteria; order Palsa-1295; family Palsa-1295; genus PALSA-1295. The sequence continues at coordinate 858,041 of CAVTNP010000004.1, read as the reverse complement.
CGACTCGGCGCAGCGCTCACGATGAACCATTGGGGTATCATGCCGATTCTTAGCATTCCAAACACTGGGATTTTCTAAAAATCGAGTTTCAGGAGCTTTCCGCGTCTATTCTCAGTTCTTATTCGCCTTCTTGAGACAATACGCCATTCCTACAATTTGACCTGATGCAAAACAAAACGATTCACTACACGCTTGCTGCGCTTAGCTTTCTAGTCGCGGCGGGTACCTATCTTACAACGATGCAGCCCTCCATCCCATTTTGGGATTGCGGAGAGTTTCTCGGTGCAGCAGCAACACTTGGTATTTCGCATCCACCGGGAGCACCGATGTGGACACTGGCCGGTAGAATCCTATCAATGCCTATGCCTTTTGCGGATCCCGCTGCAAAAATGAACGCGCTTTCGGCATTGTGCGGTGCTCTTGCGGCGATGTTCCTTTACCTTACTACGGTGCGGATCATTCGTGTGTGGCGCGGCAACCCTCAATCCACCTCGGATATCATCATGCATTTTGGTGGGGCATTTATTGCCGCACTTGCTTTCACCTGGAGTGATAGCGTATGGTTTAATTCGAATGAATTTATCGTGTTTGCGCCAGGCTTGTTATTTATCAGTATTATTATTTGGCTTGGAATGATATGGCACGAAAATGCTGAAGCGCCAGGTAGTGAAAAATACCTGCTCCTCATTTTTTATCTGATCGGACTTTCAATGGGAGCGCACCAGATGTCCATGCTCGCATTCTTTCCGGTATGGGTCATTGTGTATTACAAGCATTGGCCAAAAATGAGCGTTGGAAAATGGCTTGAGATGCTTGTCACGGGTACGATCGCTTTCCTTTTTATATTCCTGGTGGTCCTTACTGGAATAGTAGGGTGGTTAGGTGGTGTGAAACAAGGGACCTTCACATGGGGCGCTGCAATAGCCTCGATTGCATTTGTCGGGTATTATTGGAACAACAATCGTCAGCTTGCCAAACTCGTGTTGACCGGTGCTGGGCTTGTTTTCCTGGGATATAGTACGTACACGTTAGTTATGGTTCGTGCTGCCCAGCAACCACCTATGGATCAGCATCACCCCTCAACCTTTGGGCAGGCTGGCGAAAGCGACGGGCTATACAATTATATTTCCCGCGCACAATATGGCGAAGCCCACGAAACACCACGCCGCAACGATGATCCAAGCGTGAAGGATGATCCGATGCATGGTCCGACTTGGAGCACAGACAAATCCTCGTGCGGAGCACCTTATACCAGCGATGCTGATTTCTTCTGGCGCTATCAGGCTGATCACATGTATTTCCGGTATCTCGAATGGAATTTTATTGGACGCGCAAAAGATGTCCAGGATTCGGCCATGACCTGGAGTCATACGCTTGGCATTCCGTTCTTGGTGGGGCTCTTCGGAATCTACTGGCATTTCCGTCGCGACCCGAAGCGAGCGCTCGCCATGATGGCGGGTTTCTTAATAATGGGAATTTTAACTGCGCTCTATCAGAATCAGCAGGATGCCCAGCCTCGAGAGCGTGATTACTTCTATGTAGGATCCTTCTGGATCTTTGCTATGTGGATCGGGATCGGCGTTACGGGTATCATGGAGTTCATTCGAGCGAGGCTCGCCAAAAAACAAGATTTTCCGCTTCAGGATGCTGGTCCGAACGACCGCGAAGTGCTTGAAAGCCCCAAAGAGACTGTGCCGGTCATACGCGGGAACGGACCGGTTGGTTTGATCGGTGGTAGTTTCGCGCTTGCATTAGTCTTGATCCCGCTCAATCAATGCCTTGGGTTGGTAGGTATGACAGCATTTGGCGAAAGCTTTCACCAGGCGTCAAAGTGGGGCGAGTATTCTCGTTTTCATAATAATGTACCGCTGGAATACGCCTATAATATTCTACAAAGCTGTGAGCCGGACGGCATTTTATTTACCGCAGGCGACAACGATACATTCCCACTATGGGCTATCCAACAAATGTATCGGGTTCGCACTGATGTGAGGATCGTCAATCTTTCGCTCGGTAATATGGGTTGGTACGTCAAACAATTGAAGGATGACCATCCATTCGGCGCCAAGACGGTGAATCTTCCCTCTTTTACTGAGGAAGAATTAGCAAACCCCGATGAAACACCGCAGGGTATTCACATGATGGTCGCGCCTCCTGCCATGGTCAAAGTCGATGTTTCGGCAGCAGCCATGCAGAAGTTCAATGGCATTGCGCAACCCTATTCTTTCAGCTGGAAGTTTACGTCACAACATCCTGACCCATACGACAAGGCTCAGTATGTCTACGAAATTGCTGACCAGCTCATTCGAGATATTGTGGTGAACAACATCAACGATCGTCCGATCTATTTTGCGATCGCAGTTCCTCCAAGCTATTGGACTGGTTTGAACGATCACGCGGTCTTCGAGGGTCTTGTTGCTCGAATCGTACCGACAGAGCACCCGGCTCCACGTCAGTTGTTCGATGGTGATATTAACGAGCCGCTCTATACACAGCTCGCGTATCAGCTTACACCTACCATCAATACCAATCCGTCAAGAGCCATGATGATGAATAGTTATCGTGACCCTCAGGCGAATCGCAGCGGTTTGGATGAACAATATGGAACGACAACGTATTTCGAATTATATGCAAGGTTAGCCTACCATTTCCTGAATCAGAATCGGTTGGCAGAAGCACGACGCGCACTCGATACCTTCCGTGTCCGGATGCCACCGAATCTCATAGACTGGAGCACGAATGTCCAGGAATCGGTGGGCATTCTTCAGGAAACAGGAGAACTCTACGAGGCTGCTGGCGATACGGTTAATGGGATGAAATACTTGAAGCTTTCCGCGACGTTGTTTGGCGCCACCCGTTCCGGTGATGCTGCCGCTGGCGGAGATGAATACCTTAAGAATGAGTTCCAGGTCGGCGACCTTTTCATGAGAGCTGAAATGTATGATTCTGCTCGTTCGGTCTTTTCATCGCTTCGTTCCCAGACGGAGGGCGGAAATCAGCTTTATGTGGATTTCCGTCTTGCACAGATCGATGAAAAGTTACTTCTGAAGCAGGGCGATAAGCGCAAGGCACTCGCCAAACTCAATGAGATGCTTACCAAGTATTCCCAGCTCGCACAGATGGGAGTTGGGCAGGAGATCAGCGCAGTTACCACTGAGCGCGATCAGCTTGCCAAGGAACTCGGCGTCGGCGATTCGGTCCATGCAACCTCTTCTGGCTTGCCTGCAGATGGGATGCCGCCCGGTGGTGCGCAAGGCTCATCACCGACCTCTTCTGCACCGGCTGCTTCTAAACCAGCTGCTCCGGCGCAGTCGAAGTAGCAGAGTTAGAATTCCTCTGAATATAAATCTGAGTGCTGTTATCGCTTATCATTCCGGCATACAACGAGTCTGATCGTATTGGACCATCGGTTGAAAAAGCGTATCGGTATTTTGAGACCGTAGAGTATGACACGGAGATCATCGTCGTGGACGATGGTTCATCCGATACTACCATAGAGGCGGTTCGAGAGGTTTTTGCGAGAAAGCCTCCGACGCTGTCCAAGGTAACGACGTGCGTCATACCACTCGGAGTGAATTCCGGCAAAGGTGCAGCCGTGCGGCGCGGGATGCTCGATGCGCACGGAACGGTTCGGATCTTTACCGATGCGGATTTTTCCACGCCGATACAGGAGGTAGCCAAGATCATTCCTCTTATTGCATCTGGGGAGTATGATGTCGTGATCGGCAGCCGTGCAGCAGAACGAAGAATGCTTGTCAAGAAGCATCAGCCCTGGTACCGGGAAGCGATGGGACGTTTCTATAATGTGCTCGTCCAGCTCTTTGTTTTCCGTGGCATTCGCGATACCCAATGCGGTTTCAAAGGGTTCAGCGGCGATGCTGCCACGATGCTGTTCTCGAAACTCCGCGTACAGGGATTTTCTTTTGATGTGGAAATTCTTTATCTTGCAAGGAGGAATGGTTACCGCATCCGCGAAATTGCCGTGGAATGGTATAATGACGAGCGCTCTACAGTCGGTGCGCTCACCGATTCTGCGAAAATGTTCTGGGAGCTGATTCGAATTCGCAAGCTCCATGCGCATGACCGCTAAAATATCCTAATGGCAACTACTTCATCATCGAAGGAACAGCAAAATAAACCTAAAGCGACCGCACGTCCAGCGGTCGCTGCACGTGTACCCGTTCTTGCAACATCTATCCATTTTAAGGTGTGGCAGGTGGCGTTGGGACTTCTCGTCCTCACACTGGTGTTCCATTCCTCCATTCTCTTCGGCGGGAAATTCCTTTGGGAGGATTTTGTCGAGCAGGAATTTCCGTTCCGAACTTTTGCAGCAAGCTCCTTAGCCCAGGGAGTGTTGCCGCAGTGGAATCCCTTTGTATTCGCTGGGATGCCTTTTCTTGCAGATGTTCAGATCGCTTTCTGGTATCCAGTCAATATGGTGCAATCGCTCTTTGTCTCCGGAGGATATTGTCGCCCCTGGTCATGGAATTGGCCATTGTGCTGCATTTCTTCGTTGCTGGTTTCGGAATGTATTGGTTCTCAAAAAAGGTCTTCGAGCTTGATGATTTGTCTGCGTTGTTCGCTGGCATCGCGTATGGTTTTGGAGGTTATATTACAGCGCAGTCGATCGATCAGATGATCGTGTATCACATTGCGCTCTTTCCATTCGTTGCATACTTCTTCGTTCGAGGATTCGCTTCCTGGAAACATGCCATTATCGGTGGACTCTTGTTAGGCGCGATGTATCTTGCCGGCCACCCTCAATCGACATTGTATTTTACATTCTTCCTTGCTTTGCTCGCCGTGTATGAAATAGTTCACCGCCTGCGACACAAGTCTGGGACCTTGGAAATTGGAACGTTAATTAGAATGGCGCTTCCTGTACTAATTGGCTTCGGTATTTTTGCCATACAATTGTTACCCTCACAAGAACTTGCAAGCCTTTCAAGGCGCGATACGATAACCTATGAAAAATCGCTCGATGGTTCTTTAAGCTGGGGCCATATCCTAACGTTGATCCTTCCGAGGCTCTTTGGTGTAACCAATGGAGCATCGGATGCCAAGGTTCCTTATTGGAATGGTACCTACTACCTGTCTTGGGAAACGGCTATTTATATCGGTGTGCTTCCGCTCTTTTTTGCTATCATGGCGGGTCTTCTGAATCGGAAGAGGAAATACGTTCCATTCTTCGTTGGGATGGCTCTTTTTGCGATTGCTTTTGCGCTAGGGGATCATTTCTTTCTTTATCGTATCTTTTTTCAGTTTCCGCTATTCAACAAATTTAGGACGCCAGCTCGTATGATGATGCTCTTCAGTTTTGCAGCATCCGCCCTTGCGGGTGTTGGGCTGGCAGATGCGCTGAAGGCTTCAGGGAAAAAATGGGGTGATACGAAGGGTCTTCTTGTTCGTGGTGCACTTGCATTACCGTGGCTCCTGGCCATCGCCGGCATGTGGCATGCCACGACATTTTTGAAGGGCGCGCCGGATGGGGCGGATGATTCGATCGCCTGGGCCGCAAGTTTAGCTACGCTTCCAGTGCTTGCTCTGCTGGTAATAACAGGTCTGCATTATCTGGGAAACTTACGAGGGAATGTCTTCGCAGGTCTGGTAATTGCAGTGACAGTTGTTGAGCTATTCACGTACGGTATGGATCTTAATTCTTCACCCCAAGATCCGCGAGATGCCTTCCGCGAGCAGCCTGCACTTGTGACAGCAATTCAGCAGGATCAAGCAAAAGAATATAGCAGGGCTCGGACCAGGATTGGAAATCAAATGCTCTTAAAAAGAAATCAGGGAGCGTATGACAGGATTCAACTCCTTGAAGGGTACGATCCGCTCGTGTTGCAACGCGTGTTTCCGGATATGGTCAATCCCGATAACAGCATGGATCTGATGAATCTTAAATGGACGATTACCACTGGTGCAAATCCGGGATTTGTGCAGCGTCCAACGTACTTGCCTCGTGTTAAACTGTATTATCAGGCCGATATTCTCCCCGATTCTCAGGCGCTCGTTCGTCTTAAAACGGATTCGTTCTATGATTATCGAAATCGCATTTTGCTCGAAGAGCCGATTGCGATGCCTCTTGGCGCTCCGGATGCAAACGCAAAAGCGGTAATTACAAAGTACGAAGATAATAAGATCGCAGCGCAAGTGACCTCGGCATCGAATGCTATGCTATTCTTTTCAGAGATCTATTATCCTGCCTGGAAAGCATATCTCGATGGTCATCCTGTAAAGCTTTATCGAGCGTTTACAACATTGCGCGCCGTCGAAGTGCCCGCAGGGAATCACACGGTGGAGCTTCGTTATGAATCGAGCGCGTTCCAGATGGGTAGTATGATCACGCTTGTCACGCTCGTGCTTAGCATTGGTGGACTGGCTGCTTTTGAGTTGTTAGGACGACGCAAGGGGCAGCAGCCTGCCAACACAGTGAAGTCGGATACGATGGAGTAATATTCTATGCCCGTTGAGAAAATCCTCATCCTCGCACTGCCTGGCATTGGGGATGCATTGCTTGCAACCCCTATGATCGAGTTGCTGCACAACGCGAAGCCGGAAGCGGAACTTCATGCGTTCGTGATGTTCTCAAGTACGCGAGAGATGTATCGTGCCGATCCTTATATCACCCAGGTTCATCATTATGATTTCTTGAATGGCTCGAATTGGGGAGCGCTGAAATTCGTGACCGGGCTCCGGCAAAAGGGGTTTGATATTTCAATAAATATCTATCCACAAAACCGGCGTGAATACAACCTGATAAGCCGTATGATCGGGTCGAAGCGAAGGCTTGCAGTTCGCTACCGCCGCCGCGATCCACAAAATCTTAGCTGGCTGAACACGGATACCATTCTTGAAGATGATACCCTGCATTGCGTGGAGGAAAATGTTCGTTTGCTTTCACTCCTGGGCATCCAGCACCCATTGGGAGAAACATTGCTTCCAAAGCTGCGATTGAGCCTCACCACGTCCCATGAAGTTTGGGCCGATGAATGGCTTACTGCGAATGGAATAAAAGCTGAGGAACTTCTTATTGGCTTTCATGCGGGAACGGCATTGTTCAAGAACCATATTCGCCGCAGGTGGGCACCGGAAAAATTTGCAGACCTTGCACGGCGCCTGACTGAAGAACTTGGTGCGAGAGTGCTCCTGTTCGGAGGTCCGGATGATGCGGAAGCTAACAGGATCATTCGTGAGCGCGCTGGGAAATATGTTACGCCTGTCGAGGCGCGGAACATCCTCGATTCTGCAGCGGTCATGCGACGGTTGAAACTTTTCATCTCCAACGATTCGGCGTTGATGCACATCGCAGGCGCACTTGGGCTGCCTACGGCTGCTATCTTTGGGCCAACCAACGAAACCTACGTCCATCCCTGGAAGACCCGTTACAAGATCGTCCACACTGGAATTGATTGTCGCCCATGCTTTGTGTATTCACCAAAACCACTTACGTGTTACCGAACAGATCCTGCGGAGCACTTTGATTGCATCCGCAAAATCGAGGTCGAGCACGTGTTCGGCGCCGCAAAAGAGTTACTAACTCCAGGATCCGTGCTGCCGATCGTATGACCAGATTGGCTCCGGATCCACTCTGTTATTTTATGACAACGAATGTACCTCGCAAGGTACCGCTTGCAGAGATGGCGCTGGTGAAGCGGATAGCATAATAGTAGCTGCCGGCAGGGAGGTCGTTGAGATGGAACGTGTACGGAACGGTTCCACCACTGGTCAGTGCGATGTGATCGCGTGTAATTTCCTCGCCGAGCGCATTATACAGCAGGATCTCCGCATCACCGCTCACTGCCGCTGCCAAATTTAACGTAGTCTGGAAGCCACTCAACTCTGTAACAGGGTTGGGTCGTGGTTGCTCAGAGGTGACGATCGGCTGGCCGTTCAAGATCGTGCTTAATAGGCTATCGCCGCATTGGAATGTAACGGTGGAATTGAGTTGTAAGGTATCTGGGCCCAAAGAAAGCACGCACCCTGCAAATTCTGGATCACCACCATTGAGCGTAAGCGAATCGAGCGACACGGTCCCGCCGGAAGAATCGGAGATCATCGCGGTCAACTGGAGACTGACTAAAGCGTCTGCAGTATTGAGCGCAATATTTGCGCCGGTTGCATCGAAGTCATAGTATTCGATCTTGCCAACGTCGATCGCATTGCCGGTAACCTTTGTAACGCTTGGGGTCATGCTCGTTATCGTCCCGACCTCGAAATTATCCCTGCGATAAACAAATTCCCCATGGATGGAATTAAGGCCAGCGCCGGCAAAGGGTTCTACCGGAGTAAGTGTAGCAAAAAATTGCTGGCCTGCGCTAACCGGCATCGTCGAAAGTCCCAGCTTGAAATGAACGGTCTGTACCGGTGCAATAACCCCGAGGAGTTTAACGGTGTCATTAGGATTTGTCGAGGCGCCTGAGTAAAAATAGACCGTGGTATGAAGGCTATCCGGAGTGGTGCCATCGTAGGTAACCGGCACCGATACACTTCCACCTGGTTGGATCAAAAGAATGGAATCTGCAGGGTTTTTGAGCACGAAACCTGTGCCAGAAAGACTATCATGTATTGCAAGCGTTCCGCAACCCGTATATGTGAATGTAATGGTAGTGTCGGGCGGCGCGGAACATCCTGAAATGGAATGAAAATCTATCGTAGTAGGAGTAGCAAGTGTAAGCACGGACGGCCCGCCACTTGATGTCACTGTAAGCGATACAGCGGTAGAGGAGTCGAACGCAGTACCATTTGCCAGCTTGTACTGAATATTAAGATTGCCGGCGTAAGTGCCGGCCAGCAGGTTGTAAATAGCAACCGTTACGTGAAGCGAGTCGTCTTTTGCAAGCGTGGCGGGAACAGCACGGTCGGTATGAACAACGAACGTACTTGTTAGACTGGGATCGAGCGTAATGCCTGTGACATGAAGTGTGTCGCAGCCAGTATTATAAATAGTAAATGAGGCAGAATCAGGATTGTCGCATGGATTCAGTGTTGGGAACGCAAGCAAGCTTGTCTGAAGCGGGGGATTGGTCTCGAACGTAGAGCTTCCAGGACCACCGGTACCGGTCAATGCGATCGTACCAGCATAATGCAATCCATTGAGGATATAACTAAAAGTTGCGGACCCAACTTCCAGCGCCTCCTGAGTTGGGATGTACCGAACATGAAGTGTTATCGATTGCCCAGGTGCGAGCCACTTGGGAAGCACCGTTGGATCGAGCAGCGTGAATGGAGCAGGGACCACAAGATTGCTGACATTCGTCGAATCACAAGAAGTATTTCGGAAAGTCAGTGTCGTGTCATATCCAGGCAGAGTATCACAAATCGGGACGATTCCGAAGGGAATCGAATCCGGATAGTTCAGTGTGCCGGATGGTGCGCCAATTCCTGAAAGGTTAATGGCATTGGAGCTATCAAACCCAAAATATTGATAGTGGAGTCGAAGCGTAGTATTTTGGGCTCCAATGGTTCCTGGGACAAATCGAACGACGACGTTATGTACACTATCGCTTGGAATGCTCAGCGGTAATGAAAGAGGGTTACCATTGGTATCGAGCAATTCAAAGTGCGCATTTACAAGATCGGCTTTTGTGATGGTTAGCGTGTCACAGCCGTTATTGGCAAGTGCGAGCGGGCTATCCGTGGAATCACAGATGGCAAGGGAATCAAAGTCGATCGATGCAATCGTACCAAGGCTTGGGTGGGATGTCGATAGCTTCGCGCTTGTTCGCAGGCCGGCTCCGAAGGAAGTGTCCTGTCCCATGTAGTGCATGGAGACTTCGAGTGAGTCGGCAAGCAACGCTGCACTGGTGGGCGTTGCACGCAATCGCAGATGGAGCGTATCGCCAGGCCCAAGGTGGAATGGTATCGTAAGCGGGTTGCCTGAAGAATTGGTCAGAGTCCAATTATTCTTTTCGAGTTGTGCTTCATTGATAGCGAGCGTATCACATCCTTTATTGATGAGTTCGATCGTCGTATCGATCGCATCGCAGATCGGGATCGTATCTTTCGTTATGCTGCGAGGTATCACGGAAAAATCAGGCGGAACCTCAAGCCCTTCGAGCTTTTAAACCAAGATAGACGGTATCGAACGGGTTCAAGCCGGCATCCGGGAATAATGAAAAATATTGAACATCGAAAATGACTTGGATCGTGATAGAGTCATCTGCAGCTGAATCCATCATAGCCCCAGGATGCCAGGCAATTCCGAATGCGACAGAATCATGGATGGGAATAGGAGTATATGGGGCAGGCAAGCTGTCAAACGATGCTGCTCGAGTCGTGACAGGCCGGCGGTTGGAATCCACGATGCTAATACTCTCGATGAATATCCCTCCGCTATCGATATTGTGTAGGTAATAAAGATTCCGTTCTGTATCGCAAATGATGGAGATCGCGGGTGGAAGGGTATCTTTATCCACGAAAACACATTGGCCAATGACAGTTCCATCGCCGGCATCGGTCGATTTCCAGACGTTTCCCAGATCGTCGAATGCATAAATGACGTCGCCACAGCCTGTCACGGCAAACCGTGTATCTCGCACAGGATAGGGATCGCCACCCATATTCGGACCCTGTACGTTTTTCCATGTCAATCCAGAATCCATAGAGCGGTAGAGCCCTGGCAGGGTACCAGCTATGCCAGCGCAATTCTGGACATAAATAGTTCCATACACGCCTTGAATTGCTCCTGTGGTATTGATCGGTAGTGTCGTGACGACTGTCCAGTCAAGGCCGCCATTGGTGGACCGTAAAATATTCGATGGCAGATAGACTCCGTGAACGGTAGTATCCTCCGGTGCAGCAACGAATACCCTGCTGTTTTTTATACCATATACTCCCCAGGCTTCATGCTGAATCCCACCAGGGACGTTAGCCCAATTAAGACCGCCATCAGAAGTGTGCAAAAAAGTCGTGGTGCTGTTCTGGCCATACTCTGTCGCTATTCCTTCGGCATTGCCGGTAAAATCCAATCCATTTTTGCGAGTACCTTGTGTGTTCCAATCCTTTCCACTGTCCGTTGAACTCCAGATACCAACCCCAAGCCCTTCGACGACTGTCAGCGCGTTTGGTGTTTCGCGTACCGAAGTGGGCCCGGTGAATTGTGTCTCTTGCAGCGGGTTGCCATTAATGTTCGTACTCCAGGTTTTTCCGCCATCGGTCGATCGCCAAAGCATGGGAACGCTGACGACTCCGTAGAAGGTAGCCCATCCATTGAGAGAATCGCTGAACCAAATGTCGGAAACCTGCGGAGCAGCTCCGGGGTAAAGCGCCGGGACGGTGCAGGGCGTCCACGTTTGCCCGCCGTCGGTCGTTCGCTGAAGCATTCCCGCATTGGAAGTTCGTGACGTTCCAATGGAATCCGATTATTCCAACCTGTGGATTGAAAAACCATGCTGCCGAAACGTATCCGTCCGTAGCTGGGAACTGATAGACATTATTCCAAGTGGCGCTCGCGGGCAGTGCCAGGAATAGAAATAACGCTAATAAAACAACTGCAGCAGAAAAGAGACGTTTTACCATAAAAGTTCGAAAGGCGTGATAGCCATAGCATTCAAAGCCAGATACATGGGCGTCGGCTGAACAAGCCCATGATCTTCCTACCAAGTGAAACAAAAAGATGCCCGAAAGTTACATGCTTTTCAGAAAAAATGTTCAAAAAATCGAGTAGTATTCAAAAAGAAACCTATCTTCATCTCACAAGTACGAATCGGGCGGAAACGCGAGCATCGCCGGTTGAAATTCTCAAATAATATTCGCCCGAAGGAAGTCCATTGAGATCCCAGGAACACTCGTTTTGAGCTGATGACATTTGGAAGGATCGGGTGGCTACAATGTCCCCGAGCATCGAGATGATCTCACCTTGGCACTCGGTTATGCTTGTGTTGTTCTTCGAAAGCTCGAATTGCAGTGGATCGGAAGGAGATTGCAGCCATTTCAACCCGAGCGTGGGCGCTTCCTGCTGTGCTTCCGTGACCCCATCCGTGCATACAAAGGTTACTTGCGTTTGGCCGGTAGTGTCGAAGCCGGAAATTGCACCCTCGTAGCCCCCTCGAATGCCCGCGGATATATTGGCGATCGTGTTCAGATCTTGCGGAGGAAATGAAATGAGCAGCGTATCATACTCTCCGGGTTGAAGAGTATCTGGGAATTTAATATTCGTACTAAACTTCACACCGTTGGGCACCGAGACGAGGCATGAGGTAACGATTGCACTGTCGCACGCCGTATGGAGCACCATAGGAACGATAGAAGTAGTGCAATTGGAAAGATCGAGCTTCGCGGGGGCGGAGATCAACGGCTGCGAACTTTGGTCAAACGCGGCCGCATCGACAACGATCAGCGTATCGAATTCTTCGAGATCGCCAAGACGGTACAGATAGCAATAAAAATCGATCGGCTGAGGCTGCGTGGTAGGATACGTAGCCTCCAAAGTGTAGCGTATCGTATCGGTGGTGCCCTCGATCACGGTATCGGGGGCTGACAGCCCGCCCGAAACCATCACCCCGTTGGTGAAGTGCTGGATCGAATCGATGCGAATATTTTCACAACCGGATGCTTTTATCAACAGTGGGAGCGTGACTTGGCTACAAGTGGGGAGCGCGACGCTGGATGCAACAGAAGCCCGTGGATGCGGCGACCCAAAAGCGCCAGCTTTCAGCGGGAGAGCGGTATCCATAGGTATCCCTTCGGGAACAAAATGCCCATGAATATTCAAACTATATTTCGTGGTATCGGCGCGGCCTCGTGGAGCATACGTCAGCCAAACGGTATCTTTTTGCCCTCGCGCCAAAGAAATGTTTGCGATGCTCTCGAAGTTCAAGAGTCCTTCCGATGGTGTGACAAATAGCGAGTCCATTGATAAGGAGTCGCAGGATGCGAGATCCAAGCTAATTGGAATGCTCACAGAATCGCACGCATTGATCATGGATGAATTAACCCATGACCATGTGACTGGGACGGGAACGACGCTGATAGTGAAGCTTGTATCCCAGTTTAAGATAGTGCAGGATGTTGTGTCATATGCGTGGATGTGTACTAAGGAGCCGATCGGTAAGCTCGGCGCGGTTGGCGTTAGCCAAAAAGTAGAATGTGCCCCAGCGGCAAGGTTAACTGCGGTATCGGGGGGTTGGATAGCCCAACCGCTATCGGCCGTGACAGTTACGTACATTTTCAGTGGCTGGCTGGCAGAATAAATTTCGAGCGGAATGCTTGATACCAGGCAGTTGCGCATCTGGACATTCGGAATGCTGATCGGGATCGGCACGGGATCAACCGAAAAAGTATCATACCACTCAAATTGTCTGCACCCATCGGTAGCCGTAGTGGACAAACCTACGAATGTTGGCTTCTGGGAGATCGTTGGAGAGAGCGTGTACCATACTGTTATCGGGGAGCCGGGTTGAATAATAAAAGTGGTATCTCTTGGCGTGAGCGTTTGGGGGCCCGATGTGATAACTTGCATCGAAATTTGATACGGTCTCGTAAAGGCTCTCACCGTAACCGGGATTCTCGTGATCGGGCAATTTTCGATTGTATCACCCCGCGTGATAGGATCGGCGGGTTGCAGACTATCGACGCGAGAATACAGCCATACGGTTTCACCGGTCATTGCGACGATCCACTTTCCTTTCGGACCAAAGCCAAAAATTCCGCGATCGCCACTCGTTGCCTTGGGACCTCCGAGCAGTTGCCAGCTCGATCCTCCATCGACCGAACACCAGACTCCGGAAGAGTCCTGGTGAAATACGGCGCCATCCGCGCCGTTCAGAATATCCTGCGAGAGCGTGGGACCGGAAGCATGCCATGTATGACCGCTATCGAGCGAATAGTAGGCAGGGCCGCTTTTACTGCATGCAAAAAACATCTTGCGGCACGTATCGGCGTAGGCACCCAAACCACCAATGGTCGTATAACCGGTAGGAGCTTTCCAGGTTTTGCCGCCATCCGATGAATAGTAGGGAACTTGCCCGTTATTGCTCGATAGAATGCAAATATTGGAGTCCAGCCGAGCAAACGTGCCCACCGCAGTTGAATGAAGGGAATCATCTTTGGTAAAATACGCATCCAAGGCAAAGCTTCCAGCCGTAGTGGTATTATGCCAGCTTGCGCCACTATCGGAGGAAAACCAGACATCCGTATCACCCGATGTGGCATAAAGAACGCCAGGCTTCAGTTCGTTAACGGACGTAAAATAGAAAGTCTGACCAAGCGGCGTGCTCGGGCTCGACCAAATCCCATTTGTGAATTTCCATATCGCTCCCGATCCAGCCACTACACCATGTGCTGTATCGAAAAAATAAGCGCAGTACATCACACTGGGAAGATTGGAGCCGAGTTGCCGCCATGTCTGAGCATTTCCGCTGGTGGCGCAAAAAATGCAAAAGATGGTCAGCGCAGCAGTTCGTAAGATTTTTGAAGTTTTTCGCATCTTGGGAAAATTTTCATCAATACCACCCTAAGGGTTCTTGGCTATGAGCGACACAGAAAAAGACCCAAACGTTTCACCAAACCACCAGAATTCCTAAAAATCCCTTGAAATTGCCGCCAAACGCTTCCCAGCAGCGATTTACAACAGATCTCTGCCGACCGGATACAACCAACTACGCATAACGGGCAATGCAAGGACAGTTCATTTCGCTCGTGTTTGCGATGGAATACTTAAACCAGTATTCGGAGCGTGCGGGCGCTAATCCAATATATAAACTTTCGCCATCGAGCCATCCAGCCGGACGAAATAAAATCCCGCGGAAAGATGGGGGAGTGATGCTTCCGTTCGTCCCGCCGGAATGGTAAAGCTTGCTTCTCTAATTCCAAGCGGAGAAAAGATTTCGAGATCTCTCGCATGATCCGAGACCTCGAACGAACATGCGATGGAGCCATTCGAAGAGTAAATGGCAAGATTGTTCGGCTGCGGTGCTTCAGTAACTATTGCCGGAGGATTGAAAAAAGTGGTGGGGCGGAAGATTCCGGAGAGGGTAACGGAGGAGGAGGATGTGAAGTCAGAATAGGTATAATCAAATAAGTCAATGCCGTTTGAAATCAGGTCCGTATGCAAATCCTCCATTGTGAGTTTATGTCCGAGCAACGAAGAATCATCAGAAAAAATCGAAGTGTCATCGAAGAGGAGGGAAGAAATTGTGAAGGTGTAATTATCGTAAGATTTCTGATCTTGACTATTATATTCTGAGTCGGTTTCCTGATAGATAAGTGAAATAATGGAATCCTTACCAGGGGCGAAGGAAATAGAAAGAGTTCTGGTGCCGGGGTACCATCCCGCCCCAAGGCTTATCAGAGTGAGTGTGAGTTTGTCGTTTGTTAGTGAATATTGGACAAGTGAATCGTAGTGGGGATAAGCGGCTGTATCAATGGTAAATGTAAAACCTAGCGAAGAATCTACGCTGCCAAGATCTATCGTTGTATCATGGTAAGCATATGAATTATGCTCATATCTGTGCATCGTACCGACTGAATAAATACTTATCGTAAACGGCATCTTCCATGGACACCTCCCACTATCCGCCGAAGAGGCGAAAGCGTTCGAAGCGAAGAAGCAAAAGAAAACCACTACGAGTTTCTTCATGCCAAACCAAACGGAGGGGGGGCGTATGGGGTTCGCAGGGTATTGAAAAGTGACCTAAAGGGGCGCTTAGCCGTAAAACGCCCCCTCACCCGATTCCGCCTGCGGCGGAATGTCCCTCTCCCCACTTCGTGGGGCGAGGGTTGGGGGAGGAGTGTGGAGTTGTAAAATGCCATTACTTAGTATGGGGTGCCTACAACCAGGAAAGCTAAAATCCAATCTACTCTAACGTTCCCTCTCCCCACGCAGTGGGGAGAGGGATGTTTCGCGCAGCGAAACTGGGTGAGGGGGGTAGTGTACCGATTTTTAAAACGCCCCCTCACCCGATTCCGCCTGTGGCGGAATGTCCCTCTCCCCACTTCGTGGGGCGAGGGTTGGGGGGTTGAGCGTGGGGGTTGTTAAATGATATTACTTAGTATGGGTAGCTAAAATCTACTCTCGACCCAAAGTTCCCTCTCCCCACGCAGTGGGGAGAGGGATGTTTCGCGCAGCGAAACTGGGTGAGGGGGGTATTGCGCCGATCTTTGAACCCCCCTCACCCGATTCCGCCTGCGGCGGAATGTCCCTCTCCCCACTTCGTGGGGCGAGGATTCGGGGTTTGAGCGTGGGGTTGTTAAATGATATTACTTAGCATGGGTAGCTAAAATCTACTCTCGACCCAAAGTTCCCTCTCCCCACGCAGTGGGGAGAGGGATGTTTCGCGTAGCGGAACCGGGTGAGGGGGGGAGCAAACGTTAAGCCACCCCGCATTCCCTCGCGATCTCGCGTAGCACCGCATCCAAGTCCGTCATCACCCGCTCCGCAGAAAATCGAAGAAATCGGATCGCTTGCATTTCTAATTTTGCCTGGCGGGTGCCGTCATAGATCTGCGTTGCAGGAAGCTCGTGGATACTGCCATCAATCTCGACAGCCAACGTATGCTCCGGACAGTAGAAATCGAGAATGAACGGTTTCATCATGTGCTGGCGCCGGAACTTAAGATTGCACAACTGGCGGTTGCGGAGATGCTGCCAAAGCAATTCCTCGCTGGGAGTGGAATCCTGGCGGAGCTTCACCGCTCGGAGGTGAAGTTCGGGGGTGGCGCGGGGATGGCGTCGGGGTTCGGGCATTCGCATGGGGCAAAGATACGTGTTATTTACTCTTCGGCTGTGAAACGCCCCCTCACCCGATTCCGCCTAAGGCGGAATGTCCCTCTCCCCACTTCGTGGGGTGAAGGTTGGGGGTTACATGTAGCTAATAAATGAGATTTCTAAATATCGTTGCCACAAAATTCTCACTTGACGTTTCCCTCTCCCCACGCAGTGGGGCGAGGGTGGGGGGTACAATGGAGCTAATAAATGAGTTTGCTTAATATCGTTGCCACAAAATTCTCACTTGACGTTTCCCTCTCCCCACGAAGTGGGGAGAGGGATGTTTCGCGTAGCGAAACCGGGTGAGGGGGATGTAGGAGACGAAACCGGGTGAGGGGGCAGTCATTTTGAACATTCCCACTTCATTGTTGTTAAACCCTACTAATGACTTCCAAAGAAATTCGCCAATCTTTCCTTGACTTTTTTGCGGCTCGCGGGCACGAGATCGTACCCAGCGCGCCCGTAATACCGCATGGGGATAAGACCCTCCTGTTCACCAATGCCGGCATGAACCAGTTCAAGGATGTTTTTCTGGGCGTTGGCTCGCGCTCCTACACCCGCGCGGCGGATACGCAGAAGGTTATCCGCGTTTCCGGCAAGCATAACGATCTCGAGGAGGTCGGTCACGATACGTACCACCACACTTTTTTCGAGATGCTCGGGAATTGGTCGTTCGGCGATTACTACAAGAAGGAAGCCATCGCGTGGGCATGGGAACTGCTGACGAGCGTTTGGAAGCTCGATAAATCTCGACTGTATGCCACCGTCTATGAAACGGACGATGAATCGTTCGAATTGTGGAAAGCTGTAACGGACATTGATCCCACGCACATTCTCCGCTTCGGAGCGAAGGATAATTTCTGGGAAATGGGCGAGACCGGCCCGTGCGGTCCGTGCTCGGAGATCCATTACGATCACACGCCGGATAAGTCCGGCGGTGCGCTTGTGAATGCTGGAGTTCCCGAAGTGATCGAGATCTGGAACCTTGTGTTTATCCAATACAATCGCAATCCCGATGGCTCGCTCGAAGAGTTGCCGATGAAGCATGTCGATACGGGGATGGGGTTTGAGCGGGCATGTGCTGTGCTTCAGCAGAAAGCATCGAATTACGATACCGATGTTTTTGAGCCGTATATAAGGTGGGTCTCTAATAGGACGAACAGGACGTATGGGACGGATGAGCGCGGCGATATTGCCACACGAGTTATCGCCGATCATGTGAGAACGCTAACCGCCGCGATCGCCGACGGTGCATTACCGAGCAATGATGGACGCGGCTATGTGCTTCGAAGAATACTCCGACGCGCCGCGCGTTATGGAAGGAATCTTGGATTGCGTGAGCCATTTTTATTTGAACTTGCGACAGTTGTAGCCGATCAGATGAGCCATGTATTTCCTGAAATGCGCGACCGGCTCGATCTGGTACAAAAAGTTATTCGAGCAGAAGAAGAAAGTTTTAACGTAACACTCGATCGCGGGCTTGCCCTGTTCGAAGAGATCGCGCAGGAAATTGAAGATTCGGAATCACCATCAATTGCTGGCGAAGATGCTTTCAAATTATACGATACTTTCGGGTTTCCGATCGATCTGACGCAAGTACTTGCGCGGGAGCGTGGGCTTTCGGTGGATATGCCGCGCTTTGAGGAACTGTTACAAGAGCAAAAGGATCGCTCACTGCGCGTTCATGCTTCAAAGAAGCAGGTGGTTTCGGCAACGATGGAGCTATCGGACGTTCAGTCGGAATTTACCGGCTATGAGAAATTCGAAGACACCGGTCGGGCAGTTGTTGTTGAAGGCAACACCGTCATTCTCGACCGCACGCCATTTTATGCGGAGTCTGGCGGACAAATATCGGACACGGGAATTCTTACGATAGATGGCAATCACCATCACGTGAAAGATGTTCGTAAGGTGGGTGCGGCGATTGCTCACGTGCTTGATGAGGAGTCCATCGTAGCAAGCGAAGGCGCAGTTACGAACGCTGCAATCGACCGCCCACGCCGCATTGACATCATGCGGAATCATTCCGCTACGCATCTCATGCACTCTGCGCTTCGCAAAGTGCTGGGTGAGCATGTGCATCAGGCCGGCTCGTTAGTCACACCAGACCATCTTCGCTTCGATTTTAGTCATTTTCAGAAAGTTACGCCAGAAGAATTGCGCGAGATCGAAGCTATCGTGAATGAAAAGATACGCGAGACGATCAAGCTCATTCATCATCGCAATATTCCTTTCGAGGATGCGAAAAAGATGGGCGCGCTCATGTTCTTCGGCGACAAATATGGCGCGCGTGTGAACGTAGTAGATTTCGGTCCGTTCTCGCGCGAGTTCTGCGGCGGCACGCACGTTGCCAATACCGCCGAGATCGGGCTTTTCAAATTCACGAGCGAATCGAGCATTGCAAGTGGCGTTCGAAGAATAGAAGCTGTAACCGGTAGAGGCATCGAACAGTGGCTGATCGCTGAAGAAAGGAAATACTCCGAACTTAGCCGCGAGCATGATGCTTTGCTTGCAGAGAAGCAAAAATTAGAGAAAGACTTGACGAAACTTCGCCTCGAAGCTCGTCGCGAAGAGATGAAACGCCTTGCCGCCTCTTCAAAAGTTCTGGATGGCACCAGCGTCCGAATTATTTCATCGGAAATCTCTGCGCGGGATGCAGGTGAACTTCAATCGCTTGGCGAAATGCTGCGCGAAGAAATGAAGTCGGGAGCCATAGCTGTGCTCGGTGCGAAACTTGCCGAGGATAAGGTATCGTTGGTAGCAATGGTATCGGACGATCTTGTGAAAGAAAAGAAAATGAAAGCGGGAGAGATCGTTGGCAAGATCGCGGAGATCGTTGGCGGTAAGGGCGGCGGGCGTCCGCAGCTTGCGCAGGCCGGTGGGAAATATCCTGAAAAACTTTCTGATGCTTTGAAGCATGTAGAGGATATAATTCGCACAATTTTAAGTTAGTCATTGCGAGAAGTTCGGGAGGACGACGAAGCAATCTATTCTTTGGTAGTGAGATTTCTTCGTCGAATTGAACGAGCATCGTCGCGGTGCGACTGAGGTCGCCAAACTATCCTTGCAGTGACACAAATTAATTTTTGTCGTTCTTTCAATTTGATCAAGAAAAATTCATTTCGTAACTCATTGCCCTCGTTGGCTGCGCTTGCGTCGGTTACACTTTTGGTTGTGCTTTCTCTTGGTGCCAATAGCTACTACGGCATGCCGAGCAAGAGGATTGCGACGGATGATTCTCTTCGATTTGTCGATACCTCCATTCATGCCATGCAGGTGAATTTCAAAGGGTGGAATGGCGATACAGCTCATGCATTAGCAGAACTTCGCGCGCAGATCGCCGATATTTTCGATAGTCGGGAGATCAAACATGCCGAAGTAAGTGCGAAGATCGTTCTATTTGATGCAAATGATTCGCTGCATAATATTTTTTCCTATAATCCCGATGCGAATGTGCTCCCGGCATCGACGGAAAAGCTGTTCACATCCTCATCTACGCTTTGGGCTTTAGGCTCGAAATACGCTTTTACCACGAAGCTGGATCTTGCGCCGGGAGCAAAGATCGTTGGCGATAAGATCATCGGTAACCTTTATCTCCGGCCCAGTGGCGATCCCACGCTGCGCTCAGTCGATCTGGATATTCTTGCGGCCCAATTGCAGAATATAGGGATCACAAGAATTGAGGGAAATATCATTAGCGATCTTGACGGTGAAAATCCACTTAGTCAGGAGGCGAAGGAATATATGGCCGCGCATAGTGCTGCCGAGATCTCGGTTCACGATTCCATTGTGGGTGATAACGGTGTGATTGCCAGCGCGGACTCCACGGCTGCCGATGATGAAGAAAATGAAGACGCAGCGGAAGCAGGGGCGCTTTCCACCTTCCCTAACTTTTCGCTCGATCGGAATATAGTTAC
The DNA here is from genome assembly GCA_963736195.1 of Ignavibacteriota bacterium. Classification (GTDB taxonomy): domain Bacteria; phylum Bacteroidota; class Ignavibacteria; order Palsa-1295; family Palsa-1295; genus PALSA-1295. The sequence continues at coordinate 837,417 of CAVTNP010000004.1, read as the reverse complement.
AGTAACGGTTATCGGTGGTAGCGCAAAGGGCGCTCCACTTGGAATAAAAGTCAACCCACCGATGGCTTCGATTATTGTGCTGAACCACGGTAAATCGAGCGCTGCTGCTTCCTATCGAGTCCGGAAGGTGGGCCGGGGACGCCATCGCAGAACGATTCGACGGCTTGTTCGTGGCACAATGACACTGCACGTCACCTCTTCCGGCGGGCCGATGGATCCTCGGCAGACCATTGTGATCACGGGCCAGTTCCCAGCTCGTGCCCAACGAACGTATGGTTTCCCAATAAAGAATGTGCCATTAGCCATGGCTTCCGTGATGAAATGGCGGTTGCAACAGAATGGTATCACTGTTACGGGCCAACCGAAAGTTGAACGTGCTCTACTCGACACTTCTGCGAGAACGATCGCAGAAAAGCAGACGAGTCTTATCGATCTGCTGGCTTATATGAATAAGCACAGCGATAATTACTTGGCCGAAAGCATGTTCCGCAAGCTATCCGCCATTCAGCAGATCGCCGCGAACGACCCAGATGAGCGAGCGCGCAAGCTGATGCATTCCTGGCTGCGTGTGTGCAATGTTGATGGAACCGCGTGTACGTTTATCGATGGATCCGGCCTTTCGCGAGGAGATCAGGTGACAGCGAATACTGTCATTAATTTGCTAGCTGGAATCAAACAGCGCGGAATGTTCGAATTATTTACGCACACACTTTCGGTTGCCGGATATGATGGCACGCTTCGTAACAGGATGAAATCCACACCGGCGCAATATAACGCTCACGGCAAAACAGGAACACTAAACGGTGTTACTGCACTTGCCGGGTACGTTACAACTGGCGATGGACAGCTTGCTGCCTACTTCATAACCATGCAGCATTTTCGCGGAGGTCCCTGGACCTACAAGCGCGATCAGGACAAGATCGTCGAAGCGCTTGCAAGTTTTAAATACGCGGATTATCAAGGCGGGGGTTCTCCACCGGCAATGGGAGCGAAAGTAAAATAGTTCTCTTGCCCTTGTTTGCTAGACCCCGAACTGTTGCAAGTGATGATCGGTGTGTTTGTAGGCGAGTTTGCCATATTGATCACCAGTAAGTTTGCCAAAGAAAGAATGGATCGGCCATTCCCCGTTCCTCGGACGTGCCACGACTCGCTCCAGCAGGTCTTTAAACCTTGCTTTCTCTGTTTCAATCTTGTAGGTGGCCTCAGAAACAAGTTCTGGGGCAGTTTTTGCTTTTTCACGAGGTATTGGAATCGGCGAAAAAACGAAGAGCCTAGCAATGGCAGCCTTCAGATCATTACCGTGGTATGGCGAGGTCAGTTCACCGAGATACAACTGCAATGCTGCATTGATATGATGCAGGCCTTGCTCCGGCTTCATTTTGCCAAATACTCGCGGCGAGTGAACGGTGAGCTTGTTTATTCGATCCAATAATTCTTTACGAACAGCAGGTTCAAATATCGTCTTCATTTAAATCGTATTTTTGAAAGAAATTCAACCGAATTAACCTCAATAATCGTTTCTTATAGATGAATGAAGTCAGTGCTACCCGATCTGTGCTCCGAACCCTGCTTAGTGCCGCAGTTATTGTTTCTGCGCTGGGGTATTTCGTGGATATTTATGACCTTGTGCTCTTCTCGATCATTCGAGTACCGAGCTTGAAGTCGCTTGGCCTGACGGGGCCTGCGTTGCTCGATACGGGTATTTATCTTCTCAATGTGCAGATGGCAGGGATGCTGATCGGAGGGATTGCGTGGGGTATTCTTGGAGATAAAAAGGGAAGGCTATCGGTGCTCTTCGGGTCGATCATTCTTTATTCGCTGGCGAATATTGCGAATGGTTTTGTTGAAACGGTGGGGCAGTATGCGGTGCTTCGATTTATTGCGGGCATTGGTTTGGCCGGTGAGCTTGGAGCAGGAATCACTTTGGTTTCTGAGTTGCTACCGAAAGAATATCGAGGATATGGTACAGCACTGATAACCTCCATTGGGGTGGCTGGTGCAACCCTTGCATGGTTTATTGCCCAGGCATTTGGTTGGCAAACCTGCTATTGGATCGGTGGAAGCCTTGGTGTTATTTTGCTCCTACTCCGGATCGGAGTGCTGGAGTCCGGCATGTATAAGAAGATCGCAGCTTCAAATGTGCGACGTGGGAGCTTTTTAGCATTATTCTCCGATCGGGCGCGTTTTGGGAAATATCTTAGGTGCATTCTGATAGGTTTGCCGACATGGTATCTCGTAGGTATTCTGATGACGCTGGCACCGGAGATATCCAAAGCGCTCGGCGTAACAGGTGATATTACAGGTGGGGAAGCAATATTTTGGTTTTATGTTGGACTTACCGGTGGCAACATGGCAAGCGGCCTGCTAAGTCAGGCATGGCAGAGCAGGAAAAAAGTGGTGTTGCTGTTCCTTGTTGGAATTGCGGCTTGCGTCGCAGGATATTTTCTTCAGCGCGATACCACGCCGCAGACATTTTACATTATCTGTGCCGTTATGGGGTTTGCGAGTGGATACTGGGCGCTTTTTGTGACGGTTGCCGCCGAGCAATTCGGCACGAATCTACGCGCGACGGTCGCAACTACGGTTCCCAATTTCGTGCGCGGCGCGTTGGTGCCGATCGCGCTGGTGTTTCAATGGTTGAAGGGAATGCTCTCGCACAGTTTTGCTCCGAATGACGCCCTTTTGTACGCTGGCGGACTGCTTGGATTAGTGACGATCTCCATCGCTATCTATGCGCTTACCGGATTGAGCGAAACGTTCGGCAAGGATCTTGATTATTTGGAATCCTAAACGGCGCAATATAAAATATACCATGGATCATCTCCAAGCGCGGCATTCTGTGCTCCGAGCTATATTTAGCGCGGCTGTTTTTGTTTCGGCCTTGGGGTACTTTGTCGATATTTACGATCTGGTGCTTTTCTCGATCATTCGCGTTCCAAGCCTGAAGGCACTTGGGCTTTCGGGCGCAAGTCTGCTGGACACGGGGATATACCTGCTGAATATCCAAATGGTTGGGATGTTGATCGGTGGGATCGGATGGGGAATCTTAGGAGATAAGAAAGGCAGGCTCTCAGTATTATTCGGTTCGATCATTCTGTATTCACTGGCGAATTTTGCGAATGGATTCGTTCAAACGGTTGAGCAGTATGCGGTCTTGCGATTTATCGCGGGGATTGGTCTTGCGGGCGAGCTTGGTGCTGGTGTGACGCTCGTCAGTGAGTTGCTGCCAAAGGAGTATCGTGGTTATGGCACCGCGCTCATCACGGCGGTCGGGATGGCGGGTGCGCTGATTGCCTGGGTGATCTCACAGTATTTTGGATGGAAATCGTGCTTTTGGATCGGGGGAGGATTGGGAATTATCTTGCTTACGCTTCGCGTCGGAGTGCTCGAATCAGGGATGTTCCAGAAGATGACTACACTTTCGATCAAACGCGGCCATATTGCAAGTTTGTTTACGGATCGAAAACGTTTCGGGAAATACCTGCGGTGTATTCTGATCGGAGTTCCAACGTGGTATCTCATCGGCATACTCATGACATTCGCACCTGAATTTGCTAAAGCTCTTGGGGTTACCGGCGCAATAACGGGAGGACAAGCGATCTTTTGGTATTATCTGGGTCAGGTGGGAGGGGATATTACGAGTGGCACACTGAGCCAGCTTCTAAAAAGCCGCAAAAGTGTAATATTAATATTCCTGATCGGGATGTCCGTGCTCGCCAGCGTTTATTTCTTGCAGGGCGCTTCGACGCCGAACAGATTCTACCTGATTTGCGCGATACTTGGTTTGACCAACGGATATTGGGCGTTATTCGTAACCATTGCCGCCGAGCAATTCGGTACGAATTTACGTGCTACGGTCGCTATAACAGTTCCTAATTTTGTGCGCGGCGCACTTGTTCCGCTCGCGCTTGTATTCCAATGGCTAAAAGGGATGCTTGCAGATCAAGGATGGCTATCCCGATCGGATGCGCTTTTATACTCTGGCGCGATCGTTGGAGCTGTGACCTTATTGGTGGCAATTCTCGCGCTTACCGGACTTGCGGAAACATTCGGGAAGGACCTGGATTATATGGAAGTGTGACTCAATGCACTTTTTCCCCACCAGCACCGGGTATTTGTGTTGGACCATTGGTGCGGAAACCGAAGGGATGTTCACCCGGGCGTTCGGTTTTGATCTCGCCATATTGCTGCTCGAAGCGGTCGATGTTTTCGCGCATGGCATTCAATAGCTGCTTGAAGTGCATGGGGGTCATGATGATCCGTGCATGGACACGCGCACGAGGCACACCGGGCGTTACGCGTGTGAAATCAAGAATGAACTCAGCAGGTGAATGAGTAATGATCGCGAGATTGGAATAAATTCCTTCCGCCTCTTTTTCGCCCAGCTCGACCTGGAGCTGCTGCTGGATCGGCTGTTGTGGCGTGGGGTCGTTGTCTGACATAATGGAGTGATTGAGTAACGAGTGATGAGTACCGAGTATTGAATAACGGCTAGTAAGTTATGAGTAACGAGAGTTCAGTAACAAGTGATCGAGCGCAGAATAAGGTGAAGATAAGCTTCATTACATCCCCGCTCGGTACTCGTTACTCATCACTCGGAACTCAATGTCCGGCTTGTTTTAATTCGTCGGATTTTTTATAGGCGTCGGCGGATTCTTGCGGGCGATTAGCTCTTGCGAGAACTCTTCCCATTAGATCCCAATATTCATGGGTATTTCCTGCATCGGTGGTCTTGAGCGATTCAAGATCGGTGACAAGCGAAAGAACTTTATCTTTCATTCCAAGAATATCGTAATTTTCAACGAGATTCATAAGCGTAGATGGATCCGTCTTGTTTATCGCTCGAAGTTTCTCGAAGTAATCGGTGGATTGCAGGAGTTCGTTCTTGTAGTCGGATTTTTTATCGGCCTTCTGATCGGCTGCAGCCCAATTCTTGTAGGCAGCGGCAATATTATAGAGGGCAGATTCATCCGATGGCGCTAACGCAAGCGCTTTTTGGTAGGCACCGATCGCTCCTTGATAATCATTCGACTTCATCAGGAGCGTACCATAGGAGATATACATTTCCTTCGAAGGATGGTCGGCCAGGATTCGCTCATATTCTTGCTTAGCCTTATCCGTGCGCTCCATTCGGGTGTAAATATCCGGAATGGCAGCAGAAGCAAAATCATTGGCGGGATCGATCTGCTGCAGCGTCATGAGCAGTGGAATTGCCTTCTCGAATTGCGCGTTGGCGGCATTTTTGTCGGTATGCTGCGCTGCTAATCCCTTCTGATAGTAGTTGTTCGCAACGAACTCGTACGATTGGGTGGATACGCGTAACGGCTGCATACCCTCGACATCAGAGCTTGTTACACGCCAGCCTGTTAGTTCCCATGCATGGGGTGGTTTGATCTGCCGCTCGAAATACACGTAGGTCTGCTTGCTAGGATAGACATAGACCAACGCGCTATCGCTCGCGCCAAGTGAGACAGTCTGCTTCTTCGCTGGCGCGCCGCCGACTGCACGCTCGACGGCATCCGGAGATAGTCGGAGCATGAGTCCCATGGCAACACCCTGATCGTAGGAGGCACTGACCTGATTGATCTCGTCCAAATAATTTTCGAGCCCTTTTGCGGTATCACCGGCAGAGTAGTACACTTGTCCGAGGAGTTCGTAGGTCTCTGGCTGATCTGGCTCCAGCTTTTTTGCGCTTTCGAGGTAACCGATGGCGGATTGCTGAGCATCCTTGTTATCGGGGTTCGCATTATATGCTCCGAGGCCGCCGTTGTAGAGTTGGATCCAGGTATTATGCTTTAAGACCCGGAGTTCCTCACGATGGGTCGTGGAATAGAGCATCGCAGTATCGATGATCGTGGCGATCTTCTCATATTCTTTGAGGTCGTTCAGGTTTTCGGCATAGAGATACCAGGCTTCGTCATTCGTGGGATCTTCCGTAACGGCCTTCAGCAGCATTCTATCTGCACTGGGGTAATCTCGGCGCTGGCGATAGAGTTTAGCGCTTTGCACGTCAGCCGCGCCGCAGCCAACGAATTCAAAAGCCAGGGTGACAAAGACCGTGAGAAGCAGGGTTTGTTGGATTTTCTTCATGGAATCTTAAATATGAGTGTGAAGGAGGCGCGGCAAAACATCGGCTATTTTACCGCGCCGAACGCGCTTCAGGCATTCGCTTCTTCTTTTAACATTTTGGTGAGCAAGCGCACTCCCACACCGGTACCACCTTTGGGAATATAATCGCCTTTCGAATCCGAAATAGCCGTGCCGGCAATATCCAAATGCACCCACGGATAGCTTGTGAAACGCTTCAAGAACATCGCGGCAGTGATAGCGCCGGCCCAGCGGCCACCCACGTTCTTGATATCTGCCACATTGGATTTAATGAGTTCGTCATATTCGTCGTAGATCGGAAGTTCGCAGACGCGCTCGTAGGTGGCATCGCCGGCGCGCTTTAAGCGCTCCATCATCGAGGCATCGTTGCCCATCATGCCGGTCGTTTCGTGTCCAAGCGCAACAACGCATGCTCCGGTAAGTGTTGCAAGATCGATCACGGATTTTGGCTTGTACTTTGCAGCCCAGATGAGAGCGTCGGCAAGCACCAGCCGGCCTTCGGCATCCGTATTATCGACTTCGACGGAAAGCCCGTTTGCGTAGGTGAGAATGTCGCCGGGGCGCATCGCTGTGCCGGAAGGCATGTTCTCAGCGCTCGACACCAGACCGATCACGTTGATCGGAAGTCTGAGCGAAGCCACGGATTTCATCGTGGCGATCACGGTGGCGGCACCGGACATATCGCCCTTCATCTCACCCATTCCGGCGGCGGGTTTGATGGAAATGCCACCGGTATCGAATGTAATACCCTTGCCGACGAGCACGATCGGTGCCGTGTCGGATTTTGGCGCGCCAATATATTCCATTGCGATAAATCGGGGTTCGCGCGCACTGCCCTGATTTACGCCGAGGATGCCGACCATCTTGTTCGCTTCCAGCTCTTTCTTGCCGAACACCGTGACTTTTACGCCGTGTGCTTTGCCGACATCTCTCGCCCATCCGGCAAGGGTTTCCGGATATTTATTATTGGAAGGTTCGTTTTCCATATCGCGGGCGAAGATCGTCGCGGTGACGATGGCTTCTGTTTCCTTGATAGCTGCGTTCACTTCGGCCGCGGTTGAGCCATGCAGGCTGCCGCCATCCTCAATGATGATAACGCTTTCCAGTGGAATGGTTGGCTCTTCCTTCTTAAAGAATTTGTCAAACTTGTAGAGGCCAAGCATCACACCCTCAACGACTGCCGAGGCTATTTCCGCGCCCGAAGCACCTTTTACGGCGGGCATCGTAATTGCGAGCGATCTCGACTTCATGCCCTGTGCTTTCTTTGCGGCGCGAGCCGAAGCACGGCGAACAGTTTCCAGAGAAAATTTCTCGCCCTTCCCCATACCGACGAGAAATACGCGTTTCGCGGCGGTATCGCTTTTCTTAGGATAGAGCACGATCAACTCATCCTTCTTGCCGGCCATATCACCTGCTGCAAGCAGCGCTTCGGCGGCTGCACCAACAGAATTGCGGCCAAGCCATTTCACCATTGCGCTGACGGCGCGCTTATCTTCGAGTTGAAAGAATGCGACGGAATTTGCTTTAACTTTTTTCCAGGAGGTCTTTTGTATGCTGAAATTCATAGAGGAATCGAATGTAAAAAGTGAGGCCCAAACGGGCAAAATCATGACCTTAACTGTTCAGAAAGTGGGCGGCCATGCATAACCTATTATGCAAAGTTACGAAATAGTTGGGGCGCTTGCCACAGAGCGCTTCCGGAAGAGCCGTGTTCGGGAACTGAAAGAGTTCTTGCGGACGTTTCAGAAACACGTTTGCCAGACCGGATTTGAACTCAATTTTTACTCGCTTCTTCTTTTTGATGGCTGTCATTACGGCCTCTACTCCGCTTTATGCGCAAAAACTGAAGCAGTCGGTTCAATCGGTGATCGAAGTGAATGGGCCGCGCAAGGACTCCGCCACGGGTATTTCGTTCGAGCGTGTGAATCTCGGAGGGAATATCAACTCCAAGTATAGCGAGCTGTTCCCGGTATTGAGCCCCGATGAAACGATGGTGTTCTTCACGCGCAAAGGAGACCCATTGAACGTTGGCTATGCGAAAAATCCCAATGATGAGGATATTTGGGTTTCCACACGCAACTCTGATGGCACCTGGTCGCCGGCGCAGCATTTGGGGGCGCCGCTGAATACTGCGAATTACGATGGAGTCCGCGCGATAAATAGCACGGCGACGCATCTGTATCTGCAAAACATTTACAATCCAGACGGCACCGGAAATAAAGGGTTTTCCATCTCGACAAAACAGCCCGACGGTTCTTGGTCCTTTCCTGACCCGCTCGAAATTCAGGATTACTACAACGATACCACCACTGCGATGATGACCATTTCGAGCGACGAGCAAACCATGATCCTCGCGCTTCAGCGAAAAGATGGCAAGGGTGAGCACGATCTGTATCTTTCTCACAATCTGGGTGGGCTCCGCTGGTCCAAGCCAGAGCTTATCTCTGAACTCAGCACCCCGCTCGATGATATTTCGCCCTTCATTGCGTATGACGATCATACGCTCTATTTTTCCACGGATGGACGCGGCGGGTTCGGCGGCTATGATATTTTTGTAGCCAGACGGCTCGACGATACATGGTTGCACTGGTCGGAACCGCGGAACCTTGGCGAGCCGATCAACACCCCTTCGTTCGATGCGTATTTTACGCTCGGGGCTAAGGGCGACACAGGATATTTTTCAAGTTCTCACGAAAGTTCTTCGAAGGGATTTGGCAAAAGCGATATTTGGAAACTTTGTGTGAAACCGGAACTTCGGCCAGGGTTCTATCTGCCCAAGGGGGATTTTTTCGATCCTAAAATTACTGCGAAGGACATCGATGGTTCGGTGTTCCGCCTCGATGGCGTGTTCTTCGATGTCGGGCATAGCACGCCGACGGCCCAGTCGAAGGAAGCATTAAAGAAGATGGCGGAAGTCATGAAGCGTATTCCTACGATCCGGCTGGAAGTGCAGGGGCACACCGATGCCGATGGCGATCCCGACCGCAATATGATGCTCTCTCAGCAGCGCGCCGAAGCTGTGTGCCATATCCTGATGGAGCAGGGAATCTCTCCCGATAGGCTCACCGCAAAAGGTTACGGCGCGACTCGCCCCATCGCGCCTAACGATACGCCCGCCGGTAAAGCGCTCAACAGAAGAGTGATGATCGAAGTGAGTAACGGGGGTGGATAAGGTTACCCCGAACCTTTCCCGGGGCTGCTGTTTTTGCAATGGTGAAATACTACGCGTTCGCTTTTTTTCGAATTGAGAAGGGCAGAGTATTCGTTCGAGGAACGTGCGGTTGACGGGGCAAGAGAATAAGCTGTTTTTTATTCATAAAAATTACAGATCAACAATCAACTCCAACGGAGAACACAGGTAGCCCGAACTACCCGAACCCGTTCGGAAGTGGGACGAACTTTACCACGACGATTCCGTTTACTACTTCAGCGACCGGTGTAGCTACAATACGTGTCGCCGACGAGAAAGGAAACGTCGTCTTAACGGAGGATCAGGACGCGACCTAAAATGGCACACACTTCTTCTATTTCACTGGCAATGAACTGCCATCCGGCACGTATTACTACCAGATTGAGTTCCCTAAGGGGGTCGTAATTGTAAATCGTTCAATGCTTCTTGTTAAATAATTAGTCATGCCTCACGCTCCACAAGGAGCGTGAGGCCATTTTTTATGAAACGCACTCTCTTACGTGACTTTGGAATTATTATAATTGCAACGGCCTGTGCTTCGCAGGCCAGTTCACAGTCGAGCTCTCATTGGAAAAAAATTGGCCAACTTCCGATTAATTCATCAGGTGAGCAGAGGCGCGGGGGCTTCGGATATTTTTTTTCGCCGGAAAGGGGACTGGTTTTTGGAGCTGGGTCAGATGGAGGAATTATATATTATACTAATAACGGAGGTGTCACATGGGATTCTTCATCGAATTTCACCGGCGGTGGAACTTGGGGTGGTCGAATGTTAATGGTAAATGATTCAACGGGATGGTTAACAGGGCCAGGAACTTGGAGAACAATTGACTCGGGTAAATCGTGGATTCCGTTTAATCCAGCTAATGGTGGAGGGCCTGACCTCTATGTTGACTTAAGCGATTCGGTTCGATTCTTAAATCATGCAGGTGCCATTTCGGAGCTATCTGATAGCATCTGGATAACCACAATGGATGGTCCTCCAAATGATCCGACTGGAGGAAGTTACTTCGGCCACACGACCAATGGCGGGATGACATGGTCGTATACGCCTTCTTATGAATCTAGTGGGATTTATGCGTCTCCTTCTTGGCATTTGATTTTTAGCGGTCATGAAATAGGCCTGCCTGTAATCTCAACTGACTCTGGCATTACATGGTCGGAAATGACTCAATACCCTAATATTCGTACGACCGGTGACGTTGAAGGTGGGCGGCAAGCCGTTTATATGCAGTCATGGTGGAATAGTTATGGAAGCCCACTCTCTCTCTATCGAACAATGGATTTTGGTAAGACCTGGGTTAGTATTGGTGGCCCATCAAATGACTTAGATACACGGTTTTTCGTTATCGATTGCAACGGTGCAGAAGTGGTGGCTTTTGATCATACGGGTGGAATTTGGCTAACTACTGATGGTGGTGATGGTGCCATTCAACCGGAGAGTGCCCACCCCAAGTTTTCGAGCGATCCGGTTACTGTTTTTGCCACTCTTTGCACTAACACGACCAGTGGTTTTCGATTTTATAACGACGATTGTGATTCTATAATTATACTTGGTGTAAGCATTCTTGACTCGAACTCTTTGGCAATGACAACCGGGGCTTTCGGGTTTGATTCAATACCGTCGCTTCCTCTCACGATGCTTCCTGGGGTTGAGGATTCAATCGGCTTCCATTGGAGACCTTCAGGAATATTCAGTTCCGACACCACCATTTCTCTTAGATTGGATTTTCGCTATTTCAGCAGGTCCTTAGATGCCACAAACGATACAATAATTACTCTTAAGCTTGTGGTCAACCGCGGGACGATCGGAGATTCTCTTTCAGCCTATTCGGTGAACTTTGAACCTACGTCTACCTGTTCGTTTACCGATTCTATTTTGACTATTACAAATATTGGCTGCTTGCCAATAACTATTGATAGTGTCACTATAGCTGGGGATGGATTTACCCTACTTTCATTCGATACTATTATTGCAAACTCGAAAAGCGGGAATGTATTATTTCGATATAATCCGAGTTTCGCGAATCAAACTTCCGGAACTCTCAGTATATATATTGACGAACAAGGTTTGCATATTGTGGAAATGGTGGCACTGAATGGAATGGCTATACAGGGTGAGGGTATTCTGGATGTGCGAAGCACGAAACTGCAGGCCGGGAGCTTTTCCTTCTGCACTGGCGATACCACGATTACCGACACCATCTCCAACACGGGCTGCGATACGCTCGTGATCTCGAATATTAATTTTAGCGGCGACACCACATTCTCGCTCGTTTCCGCATCCGGCGATTCGCTGTTGCTTCCCGGAAGTTCGCGTGTGTTCCAATTTACGTTTGCGCCCCGCGTGAAAGGCGCTCAGTCGGCCACGCTAACGTTTCATTCCCGGAACATCGTAAACGATCCCGGCCACGATACTGCCATTACGCTTTCGGGGTTGGGTCTTGGTGGCACGAAACTGCCAGAGATACATCCCTCCGAAATTAATTTCGGCACGACCACCATTTGCGAAGAACGCGATTCCTCCGTTACGATCGCCAATGCCGGATGCGATACTATTCATATTTTTAGCAGTAGCTTCTCCTCATTCCAATTCGCATTCGATACTACTTATCAGTTCCCCATTATCCTTCCGCCAGATAGCTCCATAACCTTCCCTATTTTTACGCATCTCGATACTGCCGGGCATCCTGCCACCATCAATGGAACCCTCCAATTTACATTAGATTCCGGCGTGAGCGTGCCGAATGTTTTGCTCACACGCGCAGTGGCGTATCCTCCTGCGTTCTCGCTCTCGCTGACGGCGCAGGCGAGCGCAGCGATACAAGCGACCCTCCCCGTGTATGTGCTGCGGATAGGAACCATCCCAGCTAAAGCAGACGAAGTGGATTTCGATCTCATCTATAATAACGATCTGCTGAGTTTCAATAATGCGCTCCAACCGGACATCACACCTCTCAGCCAAACGACGCTTGCCAATGGGATGATGGATCGTTCCTTCAAAATGCAACCGGCCACCGACCGCGATACCATCGCTTCGCTGCAATTCCAAACCTACCTCACAAAGACGGATACAACCACCATCCAGCTTGCGCACCAGCAATTTGTGGCATCGGGTGAGGTATCGCCAGGTTGCGTGGCGATCATGGATACCGCCTCCACTCCATCCAACTTCACGCTGGAACTCGGGTGTGTGGATTCCCTCCTGATCGCGGATCTGAACGATGCCGCGCCGTTCAGCATCGAAAGCATTCAGCCCAATCCGGCGAAGAATGAAATTACGGTTACCCTATCCGGCGCTCCGCAGCCCACGGTAGAAATGTACGATGCGCTGGGGCGGGTGCAGGACGTGCGCAGCACGTCCCTACCAACGGGGGTGGTGGTGGATGTATCTGGCGTGCCATCAGGGTCGTATATTATGCGGGTGTCGGACGGGGAGTATGTGCAAAGCAGGAGGGTAGTTATCCAGCATTAAAATAAAATGAAAATACGGGAACCTTGGTTTTCTGAATGAACGAGTTCTCCATGAAAGCGTTTTGTGGATAACTTTTTCAAGAAATGGCGAAATTGGCCCGGAAACGAGGGGTCGTCGGGAACTCGAAAGAAAGAAAAACGGCACCTGTTGCGCATAGAAAGCTATTTATCTAGTGTAGGATCCTCCACAACTCCCCACTGGCTCGCATATTGTGCTAGTGTTATTTGCTGACCGCTTAAAGGTACAGATTGCCAGCACTCCAGGCGTTGCCTGGAGGAATAGAAAGAAAATATGCGGCATTTAACGAGGGTACATGCATTCATCGCCGGGCTTTGGATCCTGCTCATGGCAGCGATCCCAGCTTACGCCCAGTATTTTAGCTCAGAGAAGCCTACGACGCAAATATTGCGGTCGAAAGGCCGGGATTCGGTGATCCTTCAAAGCTCGACCCCATTTGCGGTGCCGTCAATAAGTGACACCCTGGGACTGGTGTACCACGAACCGATGCCCGATTCTCTGATGCCACGGAGCGCGATCGTGATCGGGAGCATCCTGGTGCAAGCCGATGAATCGCAGGAGGTCGTTGCAGAAATTGAGAAATACGCACGAAAGCTTGGCGCGGATTGGATCGTATCGTTTCAGGAACCAAGGGCGGTTCTCACGGTAGATCGCTGGAAGGTGTATCGGTCCACCGCATTACTGCTGCGTGTGCTGGATGATCAATTCATCAATCAAAACCGAATCGAATATGCCTACTATGGGCAGGATCATCTCCAAAGTTATGCAGCGGTGAACCACTGGTTCAGCATTTATGGTAAGAACTTGGGTGCAAAGCTTGAAGAGACAGAATCAGCGAAATAGCTATAAAGCAAAAATGTAGCGCAAACTTTAGTTTGCGACCCTGCGAAGGGGGAGGATAGCAAACTGAAGATTGCGCTACATTTTGCGCTGAGATTGTCGGGGCGAGAGGATTTGAACCTCCGACCCCCTGGTCCCGAACCAGGTGCTCTACCAGGCTGAGCCACGCCCCGAAAAGGAAGGTATGAATCTGCGAAATGCCGTTGAAGAAATCGGGATGCAGGTCGCAGGAGCGCGTATAAGCCAAAATGATAGCTACCCGGTTCCCGATGAAGAATTTATTTGGAAATGAGGTTCTGAACAGGTCTGCAGATTGAGCTTTTCAAGCAAACGGTATTTTATTGTGTTATATTTGTAATTGTAAAACGGAGGTGATTCCAATATTGAGTGGATTTCTTAGAATTTTGTAGTTAATACCGGGCGTTCAGGAAAGTGTAAATGGGTTTTGACATTGGAAACCATCCTGAATTTGTAGGCTGTTCCACTTGAGCTTAAAATTGCGTTAAATCAGTAATTTCCGGAATAATTGAAAATTGATTTTTAGCAAGGCTGCAAGCGGTAGTATCATGAACTGCTGCTTGGGTTCGAAGCTACCTAAGTTGCCCCGCTGACCACGGGGCATATTGAACGAGAGGGGCGCTTCGGAGGTCTCGTAGTGTTTCACATTTAGGGAGGACCAACTCTCACCACACACGATGACGCCGAAGCGCTTTTTTTTGCCCTGCGCTTGAGTCAGGAATCGCTCAAAAACCGGCGTTGCACTCCTCTGTTGAGTGCCCCGATACGCGCAACATGGGTGCACTGTTTCGCAGACAGGAAAATTCCCGAAAACTTTTCCACTATAATTTGCGTAAAAGGTGCCACTTCCCATAAACGGTACTACATCACGTTATTCATGAATCCACTCCTAACCTACTCCGAACGATTTCAAGACCGTCACATCGGCCCAAACGAGGATGATCTGCGGCACATGCTTGCTGTTACGGACGTTCGGTCCCTCGCCGAACTCGTCGATCAGACGATACCTCATACGATTCGATTAAAGCAGCCGATGGAGCTCAAGGCCGCGATGACCGAAACGCAATTTCTTGCTCATGCTGGCGAGCTTGCCAAGAAAAATCAGGTTTTCAAGTCCTATATCGGGATGGGATACTATGACACGGTCACACCCCCTGTAATTTTTCGAAATGTATTAGAAAATCCAGGGTGGTACACGCAATACACACCGTATCAGGCAGAGATTTCTCAAGGCAGACTTGAATCGCTCGTGAATTTTCAGACGATGGTCGTCGATCTTACAGGGTTGGAGATCGCCAATGCATCGATGCTCGATGAAGGCACTGCGGCAGCCGAGGCGATGCACCTGATGTTGGCCGTTCAGAAGCATGATGAAAAACGAGCTTTGTTCGTCTCTGAAAATATTTTTCCGCAGACATTGGATGTTTTGCGAACGCGAGCTACCGCACTCGGACTTGAAATAGTCCTTGGCGATCATCGAACCTTCGAATGGCGCAAGGATATTTTTGGAGCGATCGTGCAGTATCCTGCCGGCGATGGCGAGATCTATGACTATAGAGATTTTTGTGAAGCCGCGCACGGGAATGGCGTGCTTGTAACAGTAGCATGTGATCTTATGAGCTTGCTGCTACTCACGCCACCCGGAGAGTTCGGGGCCGATGTGGCCGTCGGATCAGCCCAACGATTCGGTGTGCCGATGGGGTATGGCGGTCCACACGCGGCTTTTTTTGCAACGCGAGATGAATTTAAGCGTTCGATGCCAGGGCGCATCATCGGCCTTACCATCGATTCGCATGGGAACCCCGCGTACCGGATGGCACTGCAAACTCGCGAGCAGCACATCCGCCGCGATAAAGCCACCAGCAATATTTGCACCGCGCAGGCGCTGCTGGCAAATATCTCTGCAATGTATGCCGTTTACCATGGTCCCAAAGGACTTCGTGCTATTGCAGAGCGCATCCATGCGTTAACAGCACTCCTCGCTGGAGGTCTGAAAGAAATTGGATTTGAGGTGGAGAACGAAACATTCTTTGATACTCTGAAGATCGAGTTCGAGAGCGTTGCCCATCTCGAAGCCGTGCGGCGAGAATCTCAAAAAGCACGCATGAACTTTCGTTATTTCGACGAGCGAGCAATTGGCATTTCGCTCGATGAAACCACGACGATGCACGATGTTGCCGCAATTCTTAGCGTATTTGAGCACGCAATTGCAACCTCAGATGGTGTTATGGCCTACTTGCCGGCACTTGCAGTAAAACTGCACTCTGGATACGGCGCGCCATTCAAACGTACATCCGCGTACCTCACACACCCAACTTTTAATCGGCACCACTCAGAAACCGAGATGCTGCGCTATTTAAAGTTGCTTGAGAACAAGGATTTCTCACTCGCTCATGGAATGATCCCGCTTGGCAGTTGCACGATGAAATTGAACGCGACTGCAGAAATGATTCCGATTACGTGGCGCTCCTTCGGGAAACTTCATCCTTTTGCACCCCTCGAACAGGCCGAAGGTTATTTGGAAATGTTTGACGATCTTGAATCGATGCTGAAGGAAATAACGGGGTTCGATGCTATTTCTCTCCAGCCAAATGCAGGCGCACAGGGAGAATATGCAGGTTTGCTCGTGATTAAGGAATACCATAAATCGCGTGGCGAATCTCACCGCGACCTGGTTTTGATTCCCGCATCTGCGCATGGTACTAACCCGGCCAGCGCAGTGATGGCTGGCATGCGGGTTTCGGTTGTAAAGACCGACGAGCGTGGGAATATTGATGTCGATGATCTGCGCACGAAGGCAGAGGCTTATAAGCAGGAACTTGCCGGACTGATGGTTACCTATCCATCAACACACGGCGTTTTCGAAGAGAGCATCAAGGATATTTGCAAGATCATCCACGATAACGGCGGCCAAGTTTACATGGATGGCGCAAACATGAATGCACAGGTAGGTCTTACGAATCCTGCGATAATCGGTGCGGATGTATGCCATCTGAATTTACATAAGACGTTCTGCATTCCTCATGGTGGTGGGGGACCAGGCATGGGACCTATTGGGGTTGCCAAGCACTTGACGCGGTTTCTTCCATCTCATGCAGTTATACGCACTGGCGGCGAGCACGGAATCGGTGCGGTTAGTGCCGCGCCATGGGGAAGCGCGAGCATCCTACTGATTTCTTATGCCTACATCGCAATGATGGGTGCAGATGGCCTAACACGCGCCTCGGAATTTGCTATCTTGAACGCGAATTACATCAAAGCACGCCTTGGTAATTACTATCCAGTTCTTTATCAGGGGTCGCATGGCCGCGTTGCCCATGAGATGATCCTCGATATGCGTGGATTCAAATCGATGGGAGTTGAAGTCGAAGATATTGCAAAGCGCCTGATGGATTACGGCTTCCACGCGCCGACACTTTCTTTCCCAGTTCCCGGTACCCTGATGGTAGAACCTACAGAAAGTGAACCCATCGAAGAGATCGACCGATTCTGCGATGCGATGATCGCCATTCGAGAAGAGATCGAGCAAGTTGCAAGCGGTGCAATGGATCCAAAAGATAATCCTTTGAAAAATGCACCTCATACTGCGGAATCGGTTATTGCGGATAGCTGGGCGCATCCGTATTCTCGCGAAAAGGCAGCCTATCCTGTTCGTGGACTGCGTTTGAATAAGTTCTGGCCCAGCGTTGGGCGCGTCAATAATGCTTATGGCGACCGCACCCTCGTTTGCACCTGCCCACCGATGGAGGCGTATGAAACCCATTATATCGTTGAGAAACAAATGGAATTAGCATAAACTCATTCGAATAATCCGAATGGGGAAAATAATCACAATCGCGAATCAAAAGGGCGGCGTCGGTAAGACAACGACCGCCGTTAATCTTGCCGCTTCGCTTGCGGTAGGAGAGTATAAGACGTTGCTCATTGATATTGATGCTCAGGCGAATGCCACAAGTGGGCTGGGCGTCGATCCCAAGGGTCTGACGAAAACGATCTATGAGGTTCTGATCAATAAGGAGAACGCTGAGGAAGCGATCATTCCGACGAATGTACCAAATCTATTTCTGCTGCCGTCGCATATTAATCTGGTAGGTGCGGAGGTTGAGTTGATCGATGCTGCTGAGCGTGAGCATATCATGACAAAGGCACTTGCTCCGATTCGCGAAAGCTACGATATCATAATTATTGATTGCCCTCCGTCGCTGAGTTTGCTTACGGTCAATGCGCTGACTGCTTGCGATAGCGTGATCATACCGGTTCAATGCGAGTATTATGCGCTCGAGGGTCTCGGTCAGCTACTTAATACGATCAACATCGTTAAGCGTCATCTGAACAGCCGTCTCGATATCGAGGGGGTGCTGCTGACCATGTATGATAGCCGGCTTAAACTCTCCAACCAAGTGGTGGAAGAGGTGAGGAAATATTTTGGAGAGAAAGTGTTTTCTACACTGATCGTACGAAATGTGAGGCTTTCTGAAGCGCCAAGTTTTGGCCTACCAGTTGTGCTTTACGACGCAGCATCGAATGGCACGAAGAATTATCTCGATCTCGCTGCGGAGGTTGTTCGTAGAAATCCCACACTACAGGCCAAAGGTGGAAAAGCTGGTGTGATCGGTTCACAAGGATAATATCATACTTCGGCTGGAGCTAATTTCACTAAAACAGGGGTTCTACTAACGCATGTCGAAAACACGATCGGTATTGGGCAAGGGATTGAGCGCGCTGATTCCCAGCGTGGCGATGGAAGAAGAACGGTATTCGGGGATCGAGCTAGTAGATACGCCACAGAACGCACGTAGCAGGGAACGGCATGAATCGCTTATCGCAGCTATCGAAATCGCACGTGTTGCTCCAAATCCACTTCAGCCGAGAAAAGAATTCTCGCCGGAAAACTTAGCAGAACTGACGGAATCGATTCGTGAGCATGGGATTATCCAGCCCATCACGGTGCGGAAAGTTGGCGGCGATAGATTTGAACTGATCAGCGGAGAGCGGCGAGTCAGAGCTGCCATCGAAGCAGGACTTACCCATATTCCTGCATATATTATCGAGGTCGAGACTGACCGGCGAATGCTGGAATTGGCGATTGTCGAAAATGTCCAGCGCGTTGAGCTTAATCCAATTGAAGAAGCAGAGGCGTACGAGCGTTTGATCGAGGACTGTGGATTGGCACAGGAAGAAGTCGCGACGCGCGTTTCCAAGGATCGGACAACGATCTCCAACTCCATTCGCTTATTGAAGCTTCCGGAGCGGATCAAGGACTCGCTGAGAGCAGGTATCCTTGGCACCGGACATGCAAAGGCAATTCTCGGGATCACAGACCCAGCTCGGCAAATTGCAGTGTGGGATGAAGCGGTTCGCAATCATTATTCTGTTCGCAAAATTGAGGATCTTGCTCGAAATGGAAGCGAAAAAAGGCGAAATTCATCGACTGCCAGGCCGCCCAGCGAGACAATCGCAGATGCTTCCGAAACATCATCCGATATTCGCGCGATAGAATCTTCATTCCAGCATCTGCTCGGGACTCAAGTAAAAGTGCGTATTAAAGCCGATCAAACCGGCGAGATAGCTATCCAATTTTACTCCTTGGAGGAATTCGAACGCGTGCAGGATTTACTATCCACGATATCTTCTTAATTTCGCATTTTATTAATTCTGGTTTTTTAAAATGGTATCACTTTTAGAGGTCGTTTTATCCAGCGAAGCACCAAAACCGATCGGCCCCTACTCACAAGCGGTTCGTAGTCACGGTTTTCTTTTTTGTTCAGGTCAGATAGCGCTCGATCCTATGACCGGAGAAATGGTGCAGACGAGCATCGAAGAAGAAACGAAACAGGTGATGAAGAATCTTCGACATGTGCTCGCCGAGGTTGGAGCCACGTTTGCAAATGTAGTGAAAACCACGATCTTCCTGACTAACATGGCGGATTTCGCGGATGTGAACCGGATTTATGAGGTTGGGCTTGGAACGGCTCGTCCTGCTCGCAGCACCGTGGAGGTCTCCGCGCTGCCAAAGGGTGCCCGCGTGGAGATCGAGTGCATCGCATCGCTTCCATAGATGCAGCGCATTGTTTCCCTGATCGTTGCGCTCTCGATTGTTGCTTGTGCCAATGGTGCAATGGCACAGACTACGATAACGAGTTCCGTGAGAGATACTGCACAAGCGGGCTCCGATACAGGCGCTTTTCACATGGCCAAATCTCCTCTTGAGGCGGTGCTTTTAAGCGCGGCGCTTCCAGGTGCAGGGCAAGTATATCTCGGTCAGACCTGGAAACTCCCGATTCTCTATGGGCTTATCGGCGGATTTGCCTATGGCGTTATCATTCAAAATTCCCGGTATCACTGGGCGATCGATTCGGTCAACTCTGAGAATGCAATGATGACCAGCGCCGATACCATTCGCGCGAACGAATTTGCAAATGTGAGGGAATTCTATCGTGACGATCGCGACAAATGGTGGATCTATCTCGGACTTACCTACATTGCACAGATCCTCGACGCCTACATTGCCGCGAATCTCTATGATTTCGATGTCAGCAACCCCAGCCCGAGCATGTTTCAATCATATTTCGATCCAATTGGCAGAACGGTTGGGATGCTTTTTACGCTGCATTTTTAGGCCATGAGGAACTTGCGATATTTAGGTCTTCTCATTTTCGCAGCTTGTGCTGCAGCGCCAAGGAGCAATGTGGTGTTGATCCCTCCGAGTGCTAAGCTGGTGATGGAAAACCCAATTCACCATTTTCATGATGCATCCGCTATGAGTGTCGATCAATTCCTGAATGTCTATGTTGTCGAATCATCCGGGAATTCAGTGATCAAGCTTTCAGCTCATGGTGATAGCCTTCATTCAGTCAGCGGCTTTGGCTCCGATCATTATCAGTTTAATGGTCCATCGGGTATTGACGCGCGGATTACTAATGCTGTTTTTATTTCCGATCGATTTAATCATCGTATCGAGCAATACAATAAGGATCTTACTTATTCCGGAACGCTTTATACGCGAGACAACATCGACCTGACGACCCGGTTTGGTTACCCAGCAACTGTCGCAGCGGATGAAGCGGGAAATATTTATGTTGCGGACGGTGAAAATAAGCGCGTGTTAAAAGCACGCTCGGATTATTCCGTTGATCGCGTGATTGGTGGCTATTCCGATGCGGTGCGCCCAGACGCTGTTCTGAGCAACCCCATCGGGCTTGCGATCGGGCTGGATCAGCATTTGATCGTTCTCGATAACGGCGGCGCATCAATCGTAGAGTTCGATAATTTGGGTAACATTCTTGCGCGCACTGAATTACCTGCGGAAGCGCGATCGATCGCAACTTCGAACGATACGATCTTTGTGCTTATGGCAGATCAGCCCTCAGTTCGCCTTCTTCTTGGTACTGGGTTGGTGGATGTCGGCGGCTGGACTTTGGTGCGAGCCAATGATGCCGATCGATCGCCAATTCAGGATCTCTGCGTTCGCAACGGCAAAGTGTTTCTTCTCACGAGGGAAGCATTGTATGCCTGCCGTCTCGAACGGTTCGATCTACCCGTTCACTAACATTAGCCTTATCTGTGCGGCTTATTTCTTATCCGATTCGTCGGCATGAACTCTATGACCTGATCGATTCTGGCGAGGGGCCTGATGTCGAGTTCAAACGCCAATTTTCTTCGCCAGAAAAAATTGCTCGCGAGATCATCGCATTCGCAAATACCCGTGGGGGGTATCTCCTGTTCGGTGTCGATGACGATGGTACTGTCGTTGGAGTTCGAAGTGAAAAATCGGAACTTGAAGAGATCGAACATGCAGCGCGTTGGATGATCGATCCACCGGTAGATATTATTTCCGAGAATGTCCATGCCGGCAAAGGGTTAGATGTTGTTCTCATTCGAGTTCCGGAAAGCGGAACGAAACCACATACGCTCGTGGAATACGATAGCGGTGGAAAGAGAATGAAACAGCAATCGCACATTGGTTTTGTTCGCTACGAAGATAAATCCGTGCAAGCCAGCCGTGAAATGATGAACGTGATGCGGGGACAATCTCCTTCAAGTTCGCCGCTGAAGCTTTCGATCGGATACAACGAAAAAGTGCTATTTGAATACCTCGAACGATACGGGAGGATCACCGTGGAGGAGTTTGCCAACCTTGTAAATATCAGCAAACGGAGAGCATCGAAGATACTGGTCTCATTAGTCCGTGCGGGAACAATCCTGATCCATACATACGAAAAAACGGAATTTTTCAGTTTAGCCAAGTAGCCGCTAAATAACTATCTGGGGCGGAACCGGGAAAAAAAGTTATCAACAACGTGTAACTCTGGGTCGGTTGGTGTGTTATTCCTATAGAGGTAGGGAATGAAGTTAAACCTTGCTTCATGGAATTACGTCAAACTCTTCAAAACCATGAAAACCTATAAGTCATTGTATATCATGGTGCTTACAGTCGCCGCAGTCGGTCTTGGAATCGGTGGCTGTGATAGCACCGGACCCAGCAAATCGGGGCAGATCACGCCAAAGGCGCCAGTATCATCTGGTGGAACCGTCGTTTTTCGTGAATCGAATGGCGGATTTTATGGCATTCTTACCGACAAGGGTGGCCAGTTCGAGCCGAAAAATCTCGACCCTAGATTTCGTACAGACGGTCTCCGCATTTCCTTCACCGGTCAACTGGATACCACCCAACTTGGTGACCATCATTGGGGTAACCCGATCGAGCTTGCCAATGTCATCGCCACCAAGTAATTGGAACCGAATGTAGCGCGCAGCGCCACGATGCTACCTTAGTTTGCTTCGGCTGCGCAATCAACGTCGCACTCGCGTACGATGCCATCGAGCATGCCATAGAACGCGATAGCAACTTGCTGAGCTGCTGCTATTGCTCGATCCTCATCCTCGCGCGATTGAATGAGATCTGAAAGCAAATCTCGTTCTGCCTGGCGGTGTACTTCATCTGCCCGCTCATGAACGCGGAAGAACGCAAGCCCATCGTCGCTGATCACGTTATAGTGTGCAGTAAGTCCTTCAATCTTCGTGTGTGAGATCTCGGGAATCTGCGATTCATATCCATAAAGCGCGGCCACGCCTTCAAGAGTATCGCTCTCTCGTGTTATCGAGTGAAGGGTCTCGATCAGATTCGAAGTTTCGGGAAATGCAATTGCATCCATTATTTGGTCTCGAGTTGCACCAAGACTATCGGAAAATCGTAACCACAATTCCGGATGGTTCACACTGCCGCGCTCTTCTTCGATGAGATTTTCTAGCAATTGCTGACGGTGAGCAACACTTTCTGTATTAGCATGAACCGCGCTCAAAAAAGTGGGGAAGCGGCTTTCGAACTGATAATACTGACCCGCATACGTGCGTAACGTTTCTTGGGTAAGAGTCCCCGCGCTCCACGCCTGATAAAATGGGTGCTTCAAAAGAGAATATTCCGCAATAGCGGCGTCCAGACGATCGAAAAAGTGTTGCATAATTAAATTGATTGAAAAAGACATTATTCCAAACAATGTCATTCATATTCAGTTTCCGAAGAGAACCATCCAGCGGTGCATTTACCTTTAGTGCCTTCATTTATGCCACGAATTAGAATACCGTTCTATTGGATCCTCGCCGCGTTTGCGCTTACGCCCTGGAGCAGCCCGGCGCTATCGCTGTTGTTAGGAATCGCATTCGCGATCGCGATTGGGAACCCATATACCAAGCAATCGAAACTTGCCTCGAAATACACGTTGCAAGCCGCTGTCGTCGGATTAGGATTCGGCCTCGATTTCACGACAGTATTGCGGGTTGGCGCACACGGCTTCTTCGTTACGCTCGTTACCATCAGCGCCACGCTTGCGATCGGGATGCTCCTCGGCCGTTTGCTGAACGTGGAGCGCAAAGCCGCAATGCTCATCTCGGTGGGAACTGCGATCTGCGGAGGCAGTGCTATCGCTGCTGTCGGCCCGGTCATCAAAGCGAACGATGAAGAAATGTCTGTTTCACTCGGCACGGTCTTTATTCTAAATGCTGTAGCGCTTTTCCTTTTTCCGATGATCGGACATTCGCTTGGAATGACTGAAAATGCCTTCGGGCTTTGGGCTGCTCTCGCGATTCACGATACCTCCAGCGTAGTTGGCGCTGCTTCGAGTTATGGAAAGCATGCACTCGAAGTCGGCACGACGATCAAGCTTACCCGTGCGCTCTGGATCATTCCCGCGGCATTTTTCTTCGCCTATCTGGAAGCCCGCTATGACCGCATTCATCACGCTGCCGAGCAAGTAGGGAAGCCAAAGATTCAGATCCCGTGGTTCATCGGCCTCTTTGTGCTCGCATCCATCATTCGCTCCCTCATCCCTGCTGGAACTGATCTTTATGGTGCGCTTGTCATCGCAGCTAAATCCTTGCTTTCACTTACGCTCTTCCTGATCGGGGCTGGATTATCTGCATCAGCCATAAAAAAAGTGGGCGCCCGTCCGATGATCGCAGGCATCACCCTTTGGGTGCTGGTAGCAGTGACTACGCTATGTGCCATACTCGCGTTCTCATAAGTGTAAGTCACTTAGTGCCGGCACTTTTGGGGCGCGGAATCAATGAAATAAGTGTTCCAAGCCAAAATAATCCCATATACCAATGCAAGAAATCAAGTGGGCGGCGAAAGTTACGAAAAAGGACATCGCTGCTGCAAAAGAATACCTTAAGCTCGTTTTTAGCACGAAGGCGGTTGCGGATGTCGCGATCAAGTTCGAAAAGCACCGCAACCATATCGAAAAATTCAAAGCCAAGGATGTACTGCGCGCCTCGCATACACAATTGCTGCCGGAGACGAACGAGGATGTCCGCGCCGAGTTCGTAAAGATCCTGAAGCAAATTCCACTCGTGCCGGTGCTGCTCGTCAGGAAGAACGACAAGCTCTTCATTGCCGATGGATACCACCGAACCTGCGCCGCCTATTACCTCAATAAGGAGACAGAAGTCCATTGCGTGCTCGTCGGAATTGAGTGAAAAGCCGTGTCTTCCAGAAATAGGTGCCGTTTTTCTTTCTTGTGAGTTCCCGATACCCCCTCGATTCTGGCCCAATTTCGCCATTTCTTGAAAAAGTTATCCACATTCCACTTTCCTAAAGAACTCGTTCATATAGAACACTACCGATTTGCTCGATTTTCAATCAACGCTGCACAGTCGCTTTTCCAACTTTTTCCAACAAATTCCTAACCCGAGTTCCGCAAAATTCAGAAATTCGTGCTAGTTATGCTTTTTCTTGCCGGTACGCTTCTCAAGTAAAAGGCTCGGTTTTACACTGAGGGCTTTGGCGATTTTTTGAAGACTCACAATTGAAGGCGTTTTTTCCGCACGTTCGATGTAGCCGATGTACGAGCGAGCAACATCAGCATCGGATGCTAGGGCTTCCTAAGTAAGGCCGCGCGTATATCTAAGAAATCTAATGTTGTCCGCAGCCACACCTTTAAGGTCCACTCTTCAAGTTTAGGCAATGCAAAAGCATTTTACACTCTCTACAGAGGTCTTGCTGTATATTTGTACCAACCCTCAAGGAAATTTCGCCTAAGGGTGTAACTTTTTACCACAATCGAAGTGCTTTATGAAGAGAACCTTAGAAGAAGGGAGACCATTATGAGAAGTTGGTGTATTTCAGTAGTAGTGACACTTGGATTGCTTTTGATCGGCGGACGTGCGTTAGCACAGACGAATTCGGTATTGATCCGGGAACGTGGACGGACTCGTTAGATGTATCACACACGGATTCTCGCTGCGTCGATACCGGATCGGCCAGTTATTTCGAGCGGCAGTATTTTCTATCGCACGATAGCTCAACAGGCGAGGGTTTCTGGCCCGTCTATGGAATGCCTGCTGCACATCACTTACTCGACTATGTAAAAGTTTGGGATGTACCGAAAGATGTTATCATTCCAGGGTATCCTCATTAAATTCGAACGGGACTGAAACATGAAACAATTCTTTATTCCTATTATTATTGCGTATTTTGCAACTCCATGCGCATCCCAATGGAAAACCGCAGGCTTTGACAATCAAATCCTTGCATTTGGCGTCCATGATAGTACCCTTTTTGAGAGCGATGCAGGTGGCGTTGGCCGTTTCAACCCCAATGCCCCTCCCGATTCACATTGGGACAATTCCGATAATGGAATAGACTTTACACAGGGAAACATTTCTACCTTTGCATCGCTCGGAAGATATTTTTATGCATGTATAGGACAAAGCCAAACGTTCCGCTCCAGCGATAATGGTTCAAGTTGGCAATTGGTGGGGGGTGGACACGCTGTTGGGACAAATGGATATTATCTCTACGCGGATTATCAACATTTCCAAATTGGTCCTTATATGGCTCTCTCTCGCGATAGCGGACAAACATGGGATTCGGTTGCGAGTTTTCCGCCTGAGAGTATCGCTACAAATGGCATGTGCATTTTTGCAAATACGGGAACTGCGATTTTCCGTTCTCAAGACACCGGAAATCACTGGTCGAAGCTTTCGCCAACATTTATCGGTGGGATGACGACCATGGTTTCCGAAATCTTTATCACCGGTGGCGGCAAAGTGATTGAATCAACGGATAGCGGTTCGCATTGGAGCCCAGTTGCCGTCGATAGCGGAGGGTCGGTTCCCGAAACAGTTAATGTACTTGTTACCGACGGTAAAAATCTTTTTGCGGGCACGACAAAAGGTGTCTATCTCTCAATGGATACGGGCAAAACTTGGCTTCCTGAGAATCAAGGATTGACATATTTAAATGTGGATGCGCTTGGTGTTTTCGATACACTACTGTTTGTGAACACCCCCGCAGCATACCCACTCTACTACACGGCTATGCGCTCTATCCCGGAGATGACAGATACATCCCAAGCCAGCGTGGTGCAACAATTGCCGCCTGGTGATACGATGGAGATTTTTCCGAATCCGGCAACGGGTATGGTTACCATTATGGCGGGTGGCACTTCGATCCTTGGCATAACGGTATTGAATGTGCTTGGCCAGAATGTCCTTGCACTGCCAAACCTGCGGGAGTCCGAAATTTCGATTGATCTATCGAAACTGCCATCCGGTACTTACTTTTTGGAAATCCAGAGCACGTCGGGCTTGGTAGTACGAAAAATTGTAAAGGAATAGCACCCCTCTTACCCGCAATACCCGAGCGGCAGCTTGCCGCTCGGCATGTGGTGTTTGTGGCTCGGTTCGCCAGATGCGGAATTATGGGGACAATGTATGAGTTTTAATGGAGTGAATCGAAGACGAGTGCCGTTTCCCCTTTTTAGGCTCCCATCAACATTGCGACTTAACCACCGATTGCATTCCATTTGGGCATCACTAAGCGTGAGGATGGTTGTGCTTGGCTTTGCCATATTTTTGCCCGGAATTGGTTCAGCGCAGCAGCTTCAAACGATGAACCAATACGTTGGCGTGGTAGAGAGTAATGGCATCCTGACGATCTACAAAGGCAATCCTGCCAACAACAATAGTCTCACGTTCGATGGTGAGTCATTTTTGACCGTTTATGTGAATGGGGTGTACTATAGTGATAATCCGAATCTCGTATCAACTCCTGCTCAACCGGTAACAAGTTTATATTACAGCACTCCGACTTCCACGTTGATTCGCGATACGATTGAAAGTGTGTGGAAAGAGTCAGGTTTCGATATCGTGGAGGACGCTTACCCGGTGGCGTTTTCATCCAGCGGCGTGATCATAATCAGCGCCAAGATCGTCAACCATTCTACATCAGACCTTCCGGCACAGGCGCAATACCTGCTGGATAACGATAACAGCACAACTACCGGCGGCGCCACGAACGGGAATGATTTTCCCTACACGTTCACGCGTTATGGCTACATCCCGAATACCTCCTGTTGGCAGACATATCCGCCGAACCCCATTCCGAGCTTCGACCTGACCTTCGAATATCCGCCGAGTTCTGCGCTGCTCGGAACAGTCGGCGTAGGATATTTCGACGATACCTACACTCCCAGTCCACTTGGACTTCTGCCTCTGAACCTTGTGCAGTTTGGATATTGGCCCGAAATGGTTTACACCACCTGGGGCCCCACGGCTACTTCTGCCAATTATAAAGACAATGGGACGCTTATCATGGGCCAGCCTACCAGCGCTACCTCTATAAATGATGGCGATACCGTGACGGAAATATTCCGAACGGCGTATGGCGTTCCGGATTGGTGCTACGATCACGGCCAGATCGTTGGAGTGGCAATGTATCCCAAGCATATCACCTGGAGTTCTGGAACGATGTCCTATTCGCCGAATCCATTCCGGGTCCAGGCATTCTTGTTCACCGACGATGCGGGATCTGCCAATGGAGTTACGATTCGGCAAACGGTTAGCGACCCGATCAACATCACGAACCCTAAGCCAGTAGGGCTTCCAACCACCCAGGTTCAAAATGTGGGGTCGATTCCCTTCACAGGAGTTGCCATCGTTAATTGGACCGATTCCGTGCTGCTGCTTCCTTCGGGATGCAAGGCAGGCGTTCCGATTCCGGTGGATATTGATTTCGATGTAAAGGCCACCGGTATTGCCAATGGAGTAGATTCGCCGATCTTTATCAGTTCCTGGGGTTGCGGAATTGATGTCGATTGTGCGCATCCCGACACGACCCCCCCTTCATTTCATAATTCGTTCGCAGGATGCGATTCCATATTCGATGATACCGTTACCGCGCATGACAACGGCCAGTTTGATCTTGGCTTAAAGAATATTACCTATACCTCTACCGATCTTACCGCCGCGCAGTATCAGGTGACGATTGTTCCACCGCCCCCGTATAATTGCATTGACACTTCGGCCAAGATTTTTGTCCAGCAGGTCGATACTGTGCATGGCGGTCACGTTATTTTTACGTTTACGGATTGTGCGGATAATGTCAGCAAAGACACGGTCTGTTTCACTGCGCATCCACCGCTGCCGGATCTGACTGCTCCGTTGTTCTGGCTCGATACCGGCGCCGCAGATTGTCATGATCAATGTACAGAGTGGAATGTCACCGATTCCAACAAAAGCGCTACAAGCATCGACCGTGGCGTGGATTCCATTATCGTTGTTTCCAAAACGAATGCTACCGTTTCCGGAATACCCGCCGGTGGAAATTACCCCGTTGGCACACCCGAAGCTACGTTCCGAATCTGTGTGACGGATTCGTTGCTCGATGACACCGTTATCGTTCGTGCAAGCGATTCTTCACACAACTTCCGATTCGACACCATCACTTATTGTACTACTCCGGATACCCATCCGCCTATTATCACCATAGCGCAGTACAATGCAACCGATAGTTCCTTCCACGTCCACGTCACGGACACCCAGGCGTGGGATCGCGGAGTGGATTCCGTTTGGGTCGAAGATACTTCAAATGTGATCACGATTCCGGCGTCCGCTCCATATTCGGTTCCGTGCAAGCCAGTATTCGATTTCCGTATTATAGTCCTGGACACATCGGAGTGTGCAGGCGCAAGTGTTTATGCGAAGGATTGCTGGGGAAATACTTCCACGCCTTTGAAGGTCTCTCTTACCAAGGGTGCGGTGCCGCTCATTACCGTTTCCAAGACGGTACTTTGCAGCACTGCGGATTCTTCCGTGCTCGACGCTGGTCCGGGCTATACCGGATATGAGTGGTCGGATGGTAAATCAACACGGAGAGATACGACCGGGGCTGGCAGCTTTACAGTCACGGTGCAAGAGGGGACAGGCTGCCCGGTGACGTCAGCTCCAGTGACTGTAACGTTGTCTCCGGCAACTCCTCAGATCACACCTCCAGGTCCAATAGCGCTATGCGCCCCCGATGATACGCTCCTGGATGCCGGCGCCGGCTACGTCGCCTATCAGTGGCTGAGAGATGGTGTAGCCATGACGGATACTACAACCGAAAAGGTTTTAGTCAGCAGCTCGGGAAATTATTCTGTGCAAGTGACTAATAACGCGGGATGTCAGGGAACGTCCACGCCAGTAAGTGTCACCATTTACCCGATTCCTGCACAGCCTGTTATTACAGCCGCGAATGATGTGATGACTTCGACTCCTGCCACAAGTTATCAGTGGTCGCTGAATGGAACTCCGATACCCGGCGCCACAAAGCAGACCGATACGGCGACATCCGGCGGTGCCTATACCGTTACGATCACGGATTCGCACGGCTGTTCCAACACATCGGAGCCGTTCTCGAACGAAGGGAGTACCCTCATAGGTCTTCCAGCGATTATTTATGCTCAGCAATCCAATCAGATCATGATCCCTTTGAGCGTGCTGAGTTCTCAGAGCGTTCCGCTTTCCAACCAGGGTTTTACCGTCAAGATAGCATTTAACAGGACGCTCTTGGTGCCCAATGGCTCTCCTCAGGGTGGAACCCTTGTTTCTCCCACAACGGTGAAAGGGGATAGTCTCATCGTAGAATACACGGGTACCGGTTCTGCTGCCCAAGGCACCCTCTTGAGCCTTCCGTTTATTGCTGCGCTTGGAGATGATAGTTGCACGGTCATCTCGATCGATTCTTTCGCTTGGAGCGCTCCGAATATCGCCGTGACAACGAAGAGCGGTAACTTCTGCTTATCCAATCTGTGCTATCAGGGAGGTCCGCAGCTCATCGATCCAAATGGAACCGCAACGCTGAGCAAACCGGTGCCAAACCCATCCTTCAACAATATTCAGATCAGTTATAAGCTTATCGAGCAGGGGCCGACATCGCTGATCGTTTACGACCTGCTCGGGCATGAAGTGCTTCGGCTGTTCGATGCTAATGCCTCACCTGGAACCTATACCGTCAGCGCCGACGTGAGTACGCTTCCCTCTGGATCCTATGTGTATTCACTTCGCACGCCAACGATTGTCCTATCTGACCATTTGCAGATCGCCCGCTAAATGACAAGCCTTGCTCGTAACGTCCTGGGACTCTTTGTAGTCTGTTTGGCCATCCTTGCAATCTCCACAACGCGTGGGAATGCCCAGCTCCCGCGTTTGGATACTTCACGCAGTACCATTGGAATCATGCTGGACGGTTCTTGGAACTTGTATCGCGCTAATTTTCAAACGCTCCCCGGCATTCCTAATTGCTGCACGGATTTTCAATCGGGAAATGGATTCGGATATGAAGGCGGCCTTTTCTATGATTACGATGCGTTTGGGGCCGGGCACATTGGCGTGCGCGCTGGGCTCAGCTCGCTCAACGGGACCCTCAAGGCCGATGAATCGGTGGAACTCTCGATCAACGGCAATGGGCAGCAGGGGATCGTGGAATATACGATCGCCTCGAACTTCACCGTTGCCTCCCTGGAGCCATATTACGCCTACGATCTGGGAGGCTTCCGCCTGATGATCGGCGGGGATGTCGGGATGATCGTGGCGAGTAACTATAATCAGGCCGAAACTATTGTTCAGCCTACGAACGAAGGCGTCTTCATTAACACGAACGAGCGGACAAGGAATGTTTATAGCGGGTCTCCGATCCCCGACGTGCAGAAATTACGCATTGGCGCTCTGGCTGGCGTTTCTTACTGGCTTCCATTAAACAGTTCCGGGTCTCTGCATCTCATCCCGGAAGTTTTGTTCGATTACGGCTTCACGCAAATGGTGAGTGGATTGACGTGGTCGGTGAATGCCTTGCGCGCCGGCGCAAGCATTGGGTTCACGCCGATCCATACGATCACGCCGCCACCCCCTCCGCCGCCGCCACCACCGCCACCGCCTCCTCCGCCTCCGCCACCTCAATTGGTTGTCGCGATCAAGGCCTATAGCGTTACCGATGGCGTTCGGGATTCTACAAATCTCTCGGTTGCCGTCGAGGAATTTTATTCCACGACGCAGACACCGCTGCTTCCATTCGTCCTCTTTGGTTTGGACGATGCTACCATTCCATCGCGGTATCACGCGCTGACAGCAGATCAAACTGCTGATTTTGATGTCCGAAAAACGGATTCCACGGATAATGTTCGTGTCTATCACGATCTCCTGAACATCATTGGCAAGCGCATGCGTGAGCATCCCAAAGCGAAACTCACGCTCACCGGCTGCACGTCCAACGAGCCGGAGGAACTTGCCGACAACACGCTCGCCATCTCCAGAGCAGATGCCGTCGCCGTTTATCTCGAAAAAGTCTGGGGAATTTCCCCAAATCGAATTACGCTCGAAAAGCGTGGTCTTCCGGCAAAACCTTCCTCGCTTACACAACAGGATGGAAAAGAAGAAAACCGCCGCGTGGAAATTGCTGCCTCCGATCCTGCTATTCTTGAGCCGGTTACCTTGGCTGATACCCAGTTAACCACCAATCCGCCGGGTATGGAGTTCGTGCCGACGGTTCGTGCGCAGGCCGGGGTCAAAAATTGGGATATGTATGTTACGCAACCTGTCATGACGCTCTATCATGAACATGGTTCTGGAAGTAAGCCGAAACCCTGGGACTGGGATATGCGATCGGTATCTGCGAAGATCCCGCGCACCGAAGACACCATCGAATACGGGCTAACCATCACCGACTCCACCGGCCAGGAAATTACTACCATTGGAACGATACCGGTCCGACAAAAGACCATCAGTAAGAAGCGCCTCGAGCGACAAAAGGATAAAGTGATCGAGCGTTACACTCTTGTGCTGTTCGATTTTGGTTCCTCGAAGATCGATCCCCAGAATGCGCGAGCCATTGACTATATTCGTAAGCAGATAACGCCAGGAACGGAAGCGTATATCACCGGCTATGCGGATAGAACCGGTGAGGACACCCTCAACATGCAACTTACGGAAGACCGCGCCAACGCGGTCGCAAAAATGCTGGGAGCAAGCGATTTCGTGGCGAAGGGCGTGGGTAAATCCACCTTGCTCTTTGATAACAACACTCCCGAAGGCCGCTTCTACTCGCGCACGGTTAATATTGTGCTGTATAAGACGATCAATCAATAGCATTGTTTAGCGTGGCGTTAGGCTGATGAAAGCACCATTCCAGGGAAGGGTGCTTTCATCAGTCGAAGGCCCGACGTAGCGGGTTGTAACTAATGCGGCTAAAGTTCTGCGATAGAGTACACTACAACAGAACTCAATCATTTTTCAATGAACTCCGGCGATCAATGTCCCCCAAGCTAAGGGTAGACCCGCCCAGGACTTTTTGATCGCCCCCAGGCGCCATTTGATTTCAGTGGATGAAGCATCATCAATGATGCGCCGATCATCAATGATGCGCCGATCATCAGTGATGATCCGGTCATCCATGTGCAGGGATAACCATGCCTGTACTGGCAGAGGGTCTATACACTCTCAACGCTCGCGGATGGGTGGGTTATACATGGAGTATAGAACCCCTCCTACAATATAGAACACCAATTCAAGACCGATGGTGCCCGTTCGGGCATATATCGGCCTTTGGGGGCTAATTTCATCATTTTATTTGCGCAGCGTAACCAATCCGTCCCTCATCCTGATAAGCCTGTAAATCGTGGTCCATCTTTCATCTTTTCCCCGTACCCTCGCTCAAGAGTACCACCCGCGAGTGCTGCTGTGGAACGGTAAAGTCAAGCGAAATAAACTATGGGGAGAACTAATATGATTCGATGTGAATTGTTATCTATCCAATGACACAACTACTGGAACAGGTATTCACGGAAGTTCAAAAGCTGCCCGAACGAGAGCAGGATGCCATTGCTTCGCTCATTCTCGAAGAGATGCTCGACGAACGCAAGTGGGATGAAGCGTTTGCAAGCTCTCAAAACCAATTAGCTCAACTCGCCGACGAAGCCCTCGCCGAATACCGGCACGGATCCGCAACGCCGCTTACCTTTCGCTAAGTGATCTCCTTAGCGACTGCTCGGTTTTGGAAAGCGTTCGACAAATTGCCACAGCAAGTGCAAACGCAGGCCCGAGCTGCCTACGAACTGTGGCAAAAAGATCCTTATCACGACTCGCTGCAATTTAAGCGCATTCATTCCACACGCCCGATCTATGCTGTGAGGATCGGGCTTCATTGGAGAGCCCTCGGTGTGAAGGAAGCTGAAACGATCACATGGTTCTGGATCGGCTCCCATTCCGAATACGATAAATTGATTGACAGTCTTTAGGACGATTGGGAACATAACCTTCCCATCCCTTTCCTCTTTCATCTTTCATCTCTCATCTTTTCCCCAAAATTCTCCCCTTCTTGCATCCCCATCATTCCCTGATCCTGAAAATCCTGTAAATCGTGGTTCATCTTTTCCCCACGCTACAAACGCCTGCAAGTGGGGTGAATAATATCTTCAAGACATATCTATATTTTCTTAAGCTGAGTCAAATCATTCAATATTTTTTTGCGCCGCTTCTCTGCTGACTCGAATCCGTAAAGTCTATGGAAAGTCTCGATGCATGCAGATTGGGCACTGATTGCACTCAAAAGTATGAGCTCATGCTGCCCTGCAATCCATTTAGCCTCAGCGTATTCGTCGTGGGAATCAACATGCTCGGACACTCCCCAAAAATGTAATGTACTATATAAAGAGCCATGAAGAACCTCAGAAGCCTCTCGATAAATCATGAATCTTGCGAAATCGAGATGACCTTGAATTCCATCGCTGGCATGTTTTCCAACGCTGGCAATGCGTTCTTCAAGTTTTTTATCAGTCCAATCTTTCGCTTTTCCGCGTGCGTTGGAAAACTCATCAATCGCTTCTCTTAGTCCCGGAATTTCTTCGATTTCCGGCCTGCCTTGCGCTGCTATCTTGAGCTTGCCTGAACCAATCCTAGTCTCTTGTTCCATCTCACGATATTTTTTTTGTTGTGCGTGGCGCATTGCTTTTTTCGCCATTTCTGGTCCATTGGACATTATATAGCAAGCGTTCACACAAAGTTCCACAATTGAACGGGCTATAGAATAACAGTCCCTTGTTTGAGGACCCGGCCCGTCGGATAGTCCTATCAGCGTATTTGTTGAATTGGTAATTGCAGAGAATAGCGGAACAAGTACGTAGGACATTTCAGGTTGAACATGTAAGGTTTCAGTACGGAGTCCGCTAGCAAGTTCATGCTCAATCATAACGAGTATCATTCCGGCTACTAATTTGGACATACGGTTAAGTATGGAAGCGTGGCTTCGAATTCCTTGATCTATCTCGGGCGTCGAAATCACGCGTGATATTTTTAAGAATGGGTTCTGCGCGTCCTTCTTCTTCTCATTGTGGTGCGTTGGATTGATAAAAACCCCTACACCAAACGTTTCGAGGAAATTAGTGAAAATTGATGAGCAATCGTCAAGTGTACTTGAAAACTCACTCTCAATTTTCGCTAAGTCCTCGGCCCCGACTTCGGGAAGCTTATTTGATTGCTCATAGACACTAAGTGCTTGATCCCCATACCGTAATGCAGCTAAAATATGATTTTCGAACTTATGAATGATTGGATTCCAATCGCGCAAGATCAGGAGGCGATTTCTTCCAATCAGCACATGGACAGCTTCAAAGTGATCCCGCATCAGCTTATTAAAATCTCCGAGAATTGTGGCTGTCTTATTTGCGTATAAAAACCTTCCAATCGTGAGATTAGCATCCCATGCAAGGGAGTAGAGATGGCAAACAAATTTACATCTTTCTTTAGAAAGTTCGGAGCTTTGTTTCTTAGTATCTGACTGCATGCCTTCAATTGCGAATTTGTTCTAAAAAAACATAATCTGGAACAAGTTACAGCCCCACCCGCTCAAAGATCCTATCGACATGCTTGGTAGCTTGCGCGGGGTCGAACGTTTTACAGCCCCAGCGTTTTGCGAAATTCCTCGTAGGGAACCCCGGGATCGTCTGCGTTCTTTAGCATGGCTTCTTCGAGGTCGAGGAGGTCTTCGTAATCCTCGGCTTTTTCCTTGAGCGATTTAAATTCGTCCATCGGGAGCACGACAACCGGCGTCCCGTTCTCGATTCTTTCCGTTGCGTGTAAGTACATGATCTTTTACTCCTATCTGTAAGCGTCTTTCCGAGGTTTGATCGAATGGATAACGATCTGAGTGCCCTCGATTTCGAACAGCACCCGATACCGTCCTACCCTAAGTCTATATCGCGGGATGAAGTTCTTTAGTTTCTTGACATCGCCGGTAAGGTCGTTCTCAAGCTTAAGAATTGCCGTGTCGATCCGTTCTTGTTCAACGGCTGGAAGCGCTACAAGTTCCTTGCGTGCTTCTTTCTTAATTATGATACTATATCTCATGTTAACGGCTCATTAGACTAACCCCACCCGCTCAAAAATCCTATCGACATGCTTGGTGGCTTGCGCGGGATCGAAAACGGCTACACCGTTTCGAGGGAAACTTTTGAAATGTCTCCCATCGAGACGCGTTTTGAGAGGCGAAGAATTTCCACGCCCACCACTTCATCGTGCTCGTTAAAATCGAGCACAACGCCGGGCGTCACCTCTTCGGAATCCACAATTTTGGATTCGTCGAGGCGCAAATAAAGCGCATCTGATTCCCGGTCAACTTTTAGTCTCATAATTTATTCAGTTCGTTTAAACGTCGATTTTCCCAAAGATAAATCGCGGATCAGCGTCCGGTGCAGGAGATCAAGACGCGACCTTTAGTGCCGGAGGCACGGAGTACTCGCAGCCCAGGGTGAAGCGAAGCGTAACCCTGGGAAACCAGTGCATTAATTTCCATTAGCCCTGAAAGGGCGATGTCTGCGCGTTGATACATTTTAACAACGCCCTTTCAGGGCTTGAAAATTCAAAACATTTCATCCACCAGGGTTCCACTCGCATCGTTGCCGATGCTCACTTCACCCTGGGCTGCGGGTACTTCGTCGCTACGCGACTAAAGAGGTACTCACAACCCCACCCGCTCAAAGATCCGATCGACATGCTTGGTGGCTTGGGCGGGATCGAAGGCGTTGTCGAGATCGGCTGTGGAGAGGCGTCCGGCTACGTCGGCGTCTTGTTCGATGAGTGTGCGGAATGTTATTTCAGGCTGCGAACCGGACGCCGCGAGTTCCCACACTTTCATCGCGTTGCGCTGGACTATTTTGTAGGATTCCTCGCGCGAAAGTCCTGATTTCGCGAGCAGGAGCAGCAGCGGCTGGCTGAATACAAGTCCGCGCGTGAGATCTAAGTTCCTTTGCATTGCTTCGGGATAGACGAACATCGTTTGCACGGAGCGCGCCATGAGGTCGAGCATATAATCGAGCGCGATCGTTGCATCCGGCCCGATGACGCGCTCGGTGGAGGAGTGCGAAATATCGCGCTCGTGCCATAGCGCCACGTTCTCCATCGCAGTCATAGCATAACCGCGCAGCAGCCGCGCCAGCCCGGATACGCGTTCCCAAGTGATCGGATTGCGTTTGTGCGGCATCGCGCTGGAGCCTTTTTGTCCTTTAGCAAAGAATTCCTCAACTTCACGAACTTCCGTGCGCTGCAGATGCCGCAGTTCCGTTGCAATTTTTTCAAGGCTCGCGCCAACGAGCGCAATGGCGGTGAAAAACTCCGCATGTCTATCGCGCTGCACAATTTGCGTGGAAACCGGAGCGGCTTCAAGACCCAATTTCGAGCACACATATTCCTCCACGCTGGGATCCAAATGCTCGAACGTACCAACGGCTCCCGAAATCTTCCCAACGGAGATGGTTTTTACAGCTCGTTCCATACGCTCCTTCGCCCGTTTCATTTCGGCATAGAGCACCGCGAGCTTTATTCCGAATGTTGTAGGCTCGGCATGAATACCGTGCGTACGCCCGATCATCGGCGTGTGCTTAAATTCCCGCGCCCTTGCGGCAAGAGCATCTATCAGTTTTTGAATCCCATCCACGAGTAATTTACCCGCCTGCATACACTGCACGGAAAACGCCGTATCCACAACATCGCTGGATGTCATGCCAAGATGAATAAATCGCGAATCCGGCCCGACGGACTCCGCCACATTGGTGAGAAAAGCGATAACGTCGTGCCTGGTCTCGCGCTCGATCTCGTCAATGCGCGCTGGTTGGAATGTCGCAATCGGGCGAATTTTTGCGGCTGTGCCAGATGGAACAATGCCCAACAGCTCCTGCTTTTCCATAGCGAGGAGCTCGATTTCGAGCCAGATCTTGTATTTATTATCGTCGGTCCAGATGGCCCCCATTTCGGGGCGTGTGTAGCGAGGGATCATGTATTATCTGTGATATTATGCAATTAATTATTGAGGCATTGTTAACAGAAACCTGCATTCCTTAGTGGCAATGTCGTAATTTTGTGGAAATGAATGATACACCACTTGCCTGGATCGTCGGCGGCTCTGGCGGAATTGGCTTAGCCTGTGCGGAAGCGCTCGGCGCGGAGGTCTATGCCTTGGCACTATCCAGTAAAACCAGCACGGCGATCGATGCGGCTCGCGAACAACTTGCAAGCCGTGGTTTTGACGCAAAACCATTCGTATGCGATATTACGAGCGAGCAAAATGTAACCTCCGCATACCAGGAAATTAAAAAAACCTTTGGACGAACGCCGGATGTGCTCATCAACAGCGCGGGAATATCGCCCTGGAGCACTTTCACCGAAACCAGTCCCGCCGAATTCGATGAAGTGATGAAAATCAATACGCGCGGCATGTTCCTTACCTCCCGTGCTATGCTACCCGATATGTATGCGCGTGGCAGTGGCGCGATCGTGCAAATCCTTTCAGTCGCATCGCTAAAAGCCTACAAGAATGGCGCAGCTTACGTAGCAAGCAAATTTGCGTCACTTGGATTCACAAATGCGTTGCGCGAAGAAGCGCGTCAGCACGGAGTTCGCGTGATCGCTGTTTTTCCCGGCGCTACAGAAACCCCGCTCTGGAACGAGCACCAGCGCGAAAAATATCACGAACGCATGATGCAGCCTGCTGACGTAGCTTCTGAAATTGTTGCCGCACTGAAGGCTCCTCAGCGGGCATTAGTGGAGGAAATTCTCATGCGCCCTATTCATGGTGATCTCTGATCAATGAAAGAAACGAATACTAAGCGGACTTTGAAA
Source organism: Ignavibacteriota bacterium (assembly GCA_963736195.1). Lineage (GTDB taxonomy): Bacteria > Bacteroidota > Ignavibacteria > Palsa-1295 > Palsa-1295 > PALSA-1295. The sequence goes on along the minus strand of CAVTNP010000004.1, from coordinate 798,850 downwards.
CGTAGCGGCGCGATCCACGCGCCGCGAGGCACGAAGCTTTCCTGCAAAGGCTGGCAGCAAGAGGCTGCACTCAGGATGCTGATGAACAATCTCGATCCTGATGTGGCAGAGCGACCGGAGGAACTTATCGTGTATGGCGGCTCTGGCAAAGCTGCGCGCAATTGGGAATGTTATGACGCGATCGTTCGTGAATTACAATCCCTGGAAAACGATGAAACGCTTCTGGTGCAATCCGGCAAGCCGGTTGGTGTGCTTCGATCGTATCCTGATGCACCGCGGGTAGTGATAAGCAATTCCCAGCTTGTTCCGCACTGGGCGACGTGGGATGAATTCCGACGTCTCGAAAATCTCGGACTCACCATGTTCGGACAAATGACGGCTGGTAGCTGGATCTACATTGGAAGTCAGGGAATCGTGCAAGGTACGTTCGAGACGTTGATGGCGTGCGCGAAAAAACATTTTGGTGGGTCGTTAAAAGGAAGGATCGTTCTCACGGCCGGACTCGGCGGGATGGGTGGCGCGCAGCCGCTTGCCGCGACGATGGCCGGCGCTGCATTCCTTGGCGTAGAGATCGATGTAGCCCGCATCCAAAAGCGTCTCCAATCTGGATATTGTGATAAAATGACGAGCAATCTTGATGAAGCGCTCAGGATAGTTACGGGTGCTAAGGAACGAGGTGAAGCGATTTCTGTGGCTCTACTCGGTAACGCCGCAGAAGTCCACCCCGAGTTGGTACGACGAGGTTTTATTCCGGATATTGTAACCGACCAAACAAGTGCGCATGATGTTCTCAATGGCTATTATCCTGCCGGATTTACGAAGGAAGAAGCAGATGCTCTTCGAGTGAGCGACACCGATCGGTATATGGTGGAAGCACGCAAATCCATCGTAACGCATGTTGAAGCGATGCTCGAAATGCAACGGCGTGGCGCGATAGCCTTCGATTATGGGAATAATATTCGCGGAGAAGCATTAGCCAACGGACTTTTGAATGCGTTCGATATTCCTGGCTTCGTTCCCGAATATATTCGCCCACTTTTTTGCGAAGGCAAAGGTCCATTCCGATGGGTTGCGCTTTCAGGCGATCCCGAAGATATTCTAACGACCGATCGCGAACTCCTAAAATTATTCCCAGATGATGCCACGCTCCATCGGTGGATACCGCTGGCGCAAAAGCATATCCATTTTCAGGGATTGCCTGCGCGCATCTGCTGGCTTGGAATGGGCGCGCGAGCCAAGGCAGGACTGATGTTCAACGAGCTTGTTCGCGATGGAAGTGTCAAGGCCCCCATTGTGATTGGCCGAGATCATTTGGATACCGGAAGCGTCGCCAGCCCGAACCGTGAGACCGAAGGAATGCTTGATGGCAGCGATGCAATCGCCGACTGGCCGATCCTTAATTTTGCGATGAATTCCATCGGTGGTGCAACGTGGGTCTCGCTGCATCACGGCGGGGGAGTGGGGATCGGCAATTCAATTCACTCTGGAATGGTTATAGTTTGCGATGGCACCCGTGAGACCGATGCAAAGCTTCAGCGAGTGCTTAATTACGATCCCGCTCTTGGCCTGCTTCGCCACGCGGATGCAGGATACGCTACAGCCCAGTTCGAAGCAAGAAAACACGACATTGAAATCCCAATGATGAATGACGAATGATGAATGTCGAATCACGAATGATGAAGGGGATTAGGAAAAATGGTTGGCGATGACCTGAAAATACGTACGAAAGCATATTCGTTACGCATCATTCGCCTGTGTCGTGCTGTCCCGAAGAGTATGGAAGGCCAGGTTATTGCTCGGCAACTCATTCGATCGGGTACATCGGCTGGTGCACAATTTCGAGAAGGATTTCGTGCGAAATCGAAAGCGGATTTTGTTAGCAAAATGACAGGCGCACTTCAAGAATTGGATGAAAGCTTATATTGGCTTGAATTGTTAATTGAAGCAGACATCATGAAATCTGGAAAATTAGTGCCGCTTTGTCAGGAAACGAATGAGCTAATAGCGATATTCGTCACGCTTGTGAAAGGCAAGTGAAGAACATCCTAATTTCATCATTCTACATTCACCATTCATCATTCCCATGGACGAAACCACAGGACTTGGAGAACGCCGTGCACGGACGATCGTCATCGCCTTGTTGGCGGCTGAAACGCTGTGGGTATTTATTTTTAATAGGTACCTCCCACTCGATTCCGGACTCTGGGCGTTACAGGCAGAACTAGTCCATCGACATTTAGGCGCGCATGTTAGCGATGGCTGGCATTTGATACCTTACCCAGCATCAAATATCGGCGGACCAATACTGTCAGGATTGCTTACGGTGTTATTTTCTGGAGAGGTAGCTGTCAGGCTATTACTCACGATAGTAGCGATCTTTGCACGAGGCATGGGAATGCTATCTCTTTTTCGCGTGCTACGCGTGCGCGACGCTGCAATATACTTCCTTATTCCAGTGCTTGCTATGACGGGCCTCTGGTTTAGTGGGGCGCTCCCATATTTGATGGCCGAGACGCTTGCTTTTTGGGTGCTTGTGTATTTTCTCTCACAGGATCACCCGCGTGGTGTCGCGTATTGGGTTCTCAGTATTGGTTTGTTACTGGTATCATTATTGAGCGGACTTGCATTTCTCTTTGTTGCCGTTGCTGTCGTTATGATCATGTTGGAACAACGCAAGAGCGTGCATCTATCTCAGGGATGGTTGAACGAACCGAGGACAGTGTTGAGCTTACTCGGCTTTGGCGCGTTGCTGCTTGCCCTCGGATTCCTGGCGGGGGAGCCAATTCTGCGTCTATCTTCAACGGGATTCCTGCCGAATGGGTTATCGAGGTTACTATTTCTGATTACGCCCGTACCCCGTGTTCTTGAGGGAACGTTTCGGTATGGAGATATTCTCCATGCGCTTATTACGTTGCTATTCCTACTTATTCTGCTCGGATGTTTTGCACGAGCATATTTACTTGCGATGGAGGAAGTGACCTGGCAATCCCGATCTGTTCGGAGTGCAGGTTATGTGCTGCTTATACTCGCATTATGCAGCCCGATTTTCTCTGGTATTGGAATTGAAACCTCTTCCGGGGTGATTTTCGCTTTTACATTAATATTGGCAGGTTCCTATTCACGTGGCCCAGCCGTTCGAAGAACTCCGATCGACCGGTTGCTCTACACCTGTACGGTGATCGTTCTCATCTCCTCCGTTGGCATGAATGCCTTCTCGATACTGAAGGGGAGTTCAGCAGCGCTCGATGCTATTCATGCGGCGAGGTCGCTGGTGGCAGGTGAGCGAGAAACTACACATGACGATGAGCACCTCGATCACGTTCGCGTTCGATTTGTAATGGATTCGTCGCTTGCCGCCCAGGCCACGTTTGTTGGAACTTTATCATTTTCCGCCACTGCGCCCCTTTATCTATCCACACAAGGAGATGTGCTCGATGATGTTGCCGCATTTCAGCCGCCTGGCGGCGCCGTGAAGACACGGCAGCGCGGGATGATGACCGTCAGCCCCGTCGTTCCGGTCGCGCTTGGATCCGAAGATAAATATATCGATGGGACAGTTCGTGTTCTTGCGGCCTTGCCCATAGGAACTCATAGCTCGAATTCATTCGGTCCGTTCGAACTTTCCATTGTGGAAGATGCAGGAGTAGATATGGATAAGGGCGAGGCCAAATATCATCTTGCTATTGGGAAACTTCGCGCCGGTCATCCGGTGGAGATGGCGCAGATCAAGAAATAATAATATCCTATTTGGGGAAATACTTTGCAAACTGAATTTCATAGTAAAATAGGGCATCTTACTGTTAACCGCATTGGATTGGGAACCAACCGCATTACCGATACCGATGCGGCTCGCGCCGTTCTTCGGTGGGCCGTCGAGCTTGGAATTAATTTTATCGATACGGCCGACCTGTATCAGAAAGGTCAGAGCGAGGAGACGATCGCAAAGACACTGTGGCCGTATCCTGCGGGGCTTGTCGTTGCTACGAAGGGTGGAATGTCATGGAGCGATGGAAGCGGTATCAACGATGCTCAGTATCTTAGAAATGCGTTGGATTCAAGCTTGAAGCGCCTTCATCGTGAGAGCATCGATCTTTATCAGCTACATCGCGTGGATCCGGGTGTACCGATCGAAGAAACGGCACGAGTGCTTAAGGAGATGCAGGACGCTGGCAAGGTGCGAAATATTGGACTGTCGGAGGTTACAGTCGAGCAGATCGAGCGGTTCCGAAGCACGGTCGAGATCGTTTCCGTACAGAACAAGTACAATGTGCTCGAACGGAAATATGAAGCGGTGTTAGAGTACTGCGAGAGACATGCTATCATATTCATACCGTGGTATCCACTTGCAAAAGCAAAACTTGAGAATGCCACGATCGATCAGATCGCCAAAAAGCACAGTGCGACACCCACCCAAATTGCCATTGCATGGCTCCTTGCTCGCTCACCGGTAATGCTGCCAATTCCGGGAACACTTTCAGTAGAGCACCTCGAGAGCAATCTCGCCGCAGCGAGTATTGCTCTCAGCAAAGATGAACTACAAGCTTTGAATGCCGCTGCTTAGCGGCGGGAAAGCATTAATGTTGTCCTGAAGCACCCGATGGTGCTCCGCCAGCTTCGGCAAGCAGGGGTTTGAACATCGCTTCGACAACCGGCTTCTCGCGCCATCCAACAAAGCTATTTCTGATCATTCCCTTGCGGTCAATCACGAACGTTACAGGGATCGAAGTCATATCGCCATAAGATGGCCCCACCTTATCGTCGGGAACAAGGATGGGGTAGCTAACGGGATGATTAGCCAGCCAAGGTTTGATCTTTGCCAGTCCCTCGTCGTCGAGCGCGATACCAATGAATTGAATTCCCTGGGCGCCATACTCTTGCTGCAGTTCGGCAAATTCAGGTATCTCCTTGCGGCATGGCGGGCACCAGGTCGCCCAAAAATTGAGCATGACCACCTTACCGCGAAGATCGGAAAGTTTGTGAACCGCACCATCGACATCCTTCAATTGGAAGTCAGGAGCAAGTTTTGGCGTCATTTGCGCAGAATCAGCGGTGCCACTCATCGCGGCCATGGCGGCATCGGGCGCTATGCCACGCGTGTTTGCGATCTGATAGAGCGCAATGGCACCCGCGAAAGCAAGAATGATTATGACAGGAACGAAACGTTTTGATAGATTAGATTTCATGACAAAATGCGTTATGTGTTAAAGGGTATGGCTCCCTCTGATCTGGTTGAAAACATCTTAGCGAATAGAAAGTGCCATTGTTTCAGAATCACTTCGGCAGACCCACTGTCCTCTTTGGCAACCCTCTTGGCTTATTCCATGTTCGTCGGCCTCCATAAGTCAACCTATTATTACCAGTTATTACCAGAACGTAAATGGCTCGCTTATTTTTTCTTGGATTAGCAGTTTGCACGCTGGCGGCCTGCGCCTCGACGCAGCCGCCATTCCACGGCTTTGCCGATCAGGGCTCTCTTGACAAACAGGATGCCATTGTGATGCAGCAATCGGCCCTGGGCGGTACCCTGGACCCCATGAATCTTGCGCAGGACGACCAGCGCTACGCGCACGATAATATCGCTTACGACCGCGTCGAAGAGGGATATTATCAATGGGGGCAGCGCCTCTACGCCATGGGATACCGAGATGAATATTATGTTCGCGATCTTGCGCCCAAGGCGTTCCATCATGAAATTCTCGATACGTATGACCACGCCATCGCGAAGGGGTTTGAGGATGCGAGCGGAAAGCACTGAGAGTACCACGATACCATTCCACTGTCTCCTTCATTCAATCATTCCACTATGCCCAAATCAGATAGTAAACTAATCTCGACCAAGTTTTCCCCCGAGGTCGAAACCCCTGAGGGGATATTTGAGAATCTGTTATCCAAGGCTAACACGGGGGCAGGTATTGGTGCATATATCGTTGTCGCAAAAGAGGCCTCGGGTAAATTTGTGATTTCTCTTACTGCTGACGGTGAATCGCTGGATCAGGTGTATAAGCAGGCGGCGCGCATCGCGGACGACAAGGGAATTGGTGATCGTGACGTCATCGAGCGCCTTGACGAAGTAGAATCAAAGTGGCCCTCGCATCCCGGTATTGTCGAGAATGCGATCAATGAAATGATCGAGCGTTCGGAGCTATCCAAAGCCGTCGAACGATGCGAGCAAGCTCTCGCTGATTGGGCGGCGACGATGTCCGCAGGTGGAATAACCCGGGCGGATCAATTTTCTTCGGCCGGCGGAGCAGGGAATCTTTACATCCAATTGCTCGCGAATTATGAATTTGCGCTCGAGCGAGCAGATCGACTCGAAGAGGCCCTAAGTGTCGCTCAGCTTACTCGTTCGCTCGACCCCTCCGATCCGGAAAATCTCCTAAGTTCAATAATCAGCCTATACATTCGTATCGGTGATCCGATGGCGGCGTTGCGGCAGCTCGAGCCTTTGGCGGAGTCCCTTGCGCCGTATGTGCTGTATGGCCGGGCGCTTGCGTATTATGCTCTTGGTCAGCAGGAAAATGCTTTAGCTGCTATTCAAACGGCACTTCGGCGGTGGCCAGATGTCGCACAGGCTCTTACCCGCGAGTGGAAGGGTGGCACTCCAATGCCGAAGCCTGGCGAGAATGTCAGCGAATTGCAGGTCTTGTTCGGTTATTATGAAGTATTTGGTCCCGCATGGAAATCCGTCGCGGGTGCCGTCGAGTGGCTTCGCGAAGCGGCTAAGACCATTTCCCGGATGGGTACGCGCCGGGAACGATACACCGGTCTAACCCGCTCCGGCGAGTCTGCGGGAATTCCGGAGACCGAGGAATCCGTCAAAAAAGAGCAAACGGATCTCATTCGGAAAGCGCAAGTGATTGGTGAGGATGATTTCGTTCGCTTCCTCGAGGTCCGGCCCAACGTGTATGTTTATGATCTCACCGAAAGGGGGAAAGCGCTCGATGAGGAACATAACGCGCTGTATCGTCAGGATATGAAGATCGCCGCCCGAATAGCGGCGATCGAGGATCTTTTGAAAATCTGGCCTGGACACGCGAATGCAGCTATCGCGCTGGCCAGGTTCCACGCCCAGAAAGAGCATTTCGAGGACGCCATTAATTTGCTTGAACCCACCATCTTCGATCTACAAAAATTCTGGCCGGACGATCTGGTCGGCGCTGGAACCATACCTGCCGATTGGCCAGGAAATAAGCCCTTGCTGAGTGCCTATGCCCACATGGTCATCGATCTTGCAGAATCCGGAGACCGCCTCAGCGCCAAGGCATTTTCCAAAGATTTCCTCACCTTTAATCCCATCGACAATTTAGGCGTGCGACAGAAAGCAATCGAGCTTGCGATCATGGACAACGAATACGTACCGGCGCTCCAGCTCATTAACGAAGCACCGGATCAAGCAGCGGCGTACAACCTCTTTGGTCGTGCGCTGCTTGGTTATGTGCTGAAAGCATCCGATGCTGAAACCGCACTAAAAAATGCTGTTCAAAGCCGGCCACTGGTGTGGCGCGAATTTGCATCCGATAAGCACCGGATGCCACATCATTACAATCCGGCGTGGGTGCGGTATTTCTCGCCGGAGGAAGCCTACAATTACTACGAGATCTGGTCCGGCTTATGGCTGCATAAGCATGGCGCACTGCTTTGGTTGAAAAAAGAAGGCAGAAAATACGCAGTCTGATTCCAACTATCGAGCGAGCTTTTAAGCTTCCGATTCTTCGGCTGCTTCGATCGCTTCTTCTTTCGATGCTGAAACTGGCTGCGCCGCCTGCGGTGCTTGCTGCGAGATCCCGATAATACCCGTTTTCAGCGGATTTATAAATACCACATGCCCGCAGCCATTGCACGTAATGGCAAGCACTGGCTTGATCGCACCTTCGGCAGCCACGGGACCTCCGGTAAACTCGCGAAGTTCGAATATCGCCTCCTCGACCTGCCAATTGCCCGTGCCGCACACCGAGCACGGACGCTGCAATACCGCTTGTAAATGACTTTGAAACCGAGCTCGCCCTTCTGGATTGAGTACCATAATTTGATCTTTTTTGAATTATTTTCTGATTACGTTTATTGAGCGGGTGCAGGGACGCATAAACGCGCGCAAAAGTTTCCTCCTTTGCATTTTTAATGATTCTTCAGAGTTTAAATTTGGATTTGCAGAAAACCGGCCTCCACATTGTTTGAGTTGAAGAATTTTCAAGATGGGTAAGAGATAGGTGTCAGTGTCGGCGCTCAGATCGAGAGTCGAGAAATGGGATAATAATGCAAGTCTCAATGAAGCTAATAAAATGAAACTTCTTGGCAAATTTCGGGTTTAAAGTTAGTGTAAAAATGGTCTGAAGCTATATGAAAAGACTTTTCGCGGCACTACTCCTTTTAACCTTAGCCACCAGCCCCTCACTGGCTCAATTTCGCAGCGATCTCAACCAGGTCGAACCGCCTCTGAATACGGCGGATGCAATGCAAGGGGGCAATTTCTTCTCGCAGCTTTTCGATGCCGCCCATTTCAGTATGCACCAAAGTTTCTCCTCGAGTTTCATATCCGGTGGCGGCGGCAGCCTGGGTATCAGCATGTTCACCAACACCTTCTCGATGCACCCAACGAGCGATCTTTATATTTCCGCCGATCTCTCGGCAGTCTATTCACCATTTAGTTCTTTCGGCAGTGCATACTCCAATTCTTTGAATGGCGTCTATCTGACCAACGCACGGCTCGACTGGAAGCTCAGCGATAATACGTTTTTGCGCGTGCAATATATGGGTGGCCCCACCGCCGGGATGTACGGAGCGTACAGCCCGTATTACAACCCATTTTACAGTTCCCCAGCCACGGCTGCGCCGGGAGGGTTTGCCACCGGAGCGAGCGTTCAAGTACACTAACGCGCGAACGCTAACAGCGCCACCCTTTGTCCGACCATTCGTTTTTTGAACGCTTTTTTGGTTCCGAGGTCAAGCGCAAGCTCCTCCAGCAGCGCGCAGTACAATTACTGTCCTGGTCGTTCGTTGCATTGGTCGCCTTGGTCGTCGTGCTGCTTGCCTGGCAATTTGTGATGCGTACGTTTATTTCGCATCCCGTAAGCGGAGAGATCGACCGGCCGGATATGTTGGTGCGCAAAGGGGAGCGGATTCAAATTAATGTTCTGAATGGCTCTGGCCGAATGCGCATGGCCCAAAAGTTTACCGATTATCTGCGCGCCCGCAAGTTCGACGTCGTGGATATGGAGAACTACAAGGATACTTCGGTCGCAAAAACGTTTATCATCGATCGCGTTGGCGATAGCGTATCGGCACACAAGATCGCGTACGCGCTTGGCGTGCCGGATTCCTGCATTCGCCGCGAGATCGATACTGAAGAATACGTCAAGGCCGATCTTGTCATTGGCAGAGATTATCAGAAATTAAATCCACTAAAGTAAAGACCTGGGGGTCATTGTACATTATTGTAATCGGAACTAACGGAGGAAACAACGGAAACTAAAGCTACTATCTCAAAACGGAAAACGAAGCCGGCGGTGAAAAACATTGCATCAAAACGGGTTCCTAAAACGCCAACAGCAAGTGTTGCAAAGAAGCCACGCCGGAAGCCTGCAACACCCTCTGCGATAGAGGGAATTCGCCAGAATGCGCTCAAAGCCGCGCAGTATGCTCTGGAAAAAAAGGCCACAGATATTCATGTGCTCGATCTCACGGGCATCACGTCTATGACCGATTTTTTCGTGATAGCAACTGGCACGAGCGACCGTCAGGTGAAAGCCATCGCAGAGAATGTGATCGCCGAGATGCGAGATAGCGAAGGCGTCGGCGCATGGCGCAGCGAGGGATGGGATAGCTTGCATTGGGTTATCATTGATTTCGTGGATTTCGTTGTTCATGTTTTCCAAACGGAATCGCGGCATTTTTACAATATCGAGCGCCTATGGGCTGATGCTCCAATGACGGAAGTCAAGGACGAAATTCCCGCGCCGAAAAAGGCCGCGCCCGCGAAAGCCACTCGGCCGAAGAGGACAGCAGTAAAAACGGCTTCCCCAAAGATCAAGATCATCAGCGATTCCCGGGAACGTTCCAGCTAAACAGCGATCTCGCTTCTATCCAATTATATTAAACTTTAATCTCAGCTCATGGAGCGATTTTTAGAACGAGCATTCGATGCAGCACTCCGTGAGCTTGGTGCTCCACCCGACACACCCATAAAATTCGAGCAGCCGCAGAATGAACAGCATGGCGATCTCTCGACGAACGTGGCAATGCTGCTCGCGAAAACACTAAAGCGCCCACCGCGTGATGTTGCGAAGGAGATCATCGCACGGCTTCACCTCGATCACGGCCATATTCGAACAGTTGAAATTGCGGGTCCGGGATTCATTAATATTGCATTCGATCACCAGTATTTCACCAGCGGTCTTCGTGATCTTCTGGCTGCCGGTGCAGAGTTCGGTCATGGGCAGTCGAACGCAGGCAAATCGATCAATCTCGAATGGGTAAGCGCGAATCCAACTGGGAATCTTCACGCCGGGCACGGGCGTCAGGTGTGCATAGGGCAAGCCATTGCAAATCTGTTGGATTGGACCGGTGCCAACGTCACCCGAGAGTATTATTTCAATAATGCCGGCAACCAGATGGCGAATCTGGCAAAATCTGTGCGCGTCCGGTATTTACAGGAGCTTGGCGATGAGATCGAGTTAGGCGAAGATGGTTACCGAGGCGCGGAGATTATCGAGATAGCTCGAGAATTAGTCCGGCAGTTTGGCGATGAAAAACGCAGTGCGCCACTTTCGTTCTTTCGATCCTTTGGGGAACAGGAGAACTTTAAGCATATCCAAGCCACTCTCGACCGGCTTGGCGTCAAACACGATATTTTTTTCAACGAAAACTCCCTCTACGATTCCGGCGCCATTGAAGAGACGATTGCCGAGTTCAAAGCTCGAGGATTGGCATACGAGAAGGATGGCGCTCTTTGGCTGCGGCTATCGGAAATGGGAGAGAAGGATGACCGCGTTATCGTCAAGTCTTCTGGCGAGCCAACGTACCGGCTGCCGGATATTTGCTACCATCGCAACAAGCTTTCGCGCGGATACGACGAGCTCATCGATATATTCGGGGCGGACCACATCGCAACCATCTCCGATGTGCTCGCCTCGCTTCGGGCGCTTGGGTATGATACGTCGAAGATCAAAGTGGTTATCCATCAGATGGTATCGTTCATCTCCGGCACTGAGTTGATAAAGTTCTCAAAGCGGAGTGGCGATGCCTATTCGCTCGATGAACTGCTGGATGATGTCGGCACCGATGCAGCAAAGTTCTTCTTTAATATGCGTTCCGCCGGAAGCCATTTGGAGTTCGATGTGGCGCTGGCTCGCGAGCAATCCGATAAGAACCCCGTATATTACGTGCAGTATGCTCACGCGCGCATTGCGAGCATCCTTCGGTTTGCCGATCAACAGGGCTTGGGCATAAACAGTATGTTAAGTGTGAGCGATGGTAATGGAGGCTCGCTCGATCGGCTGCAGCATCCCGAAGAGCAACGGCTTATAAAAGTGCTGCTGCGGCTCCCTGACGTGGTGGAGCGGTCAGCGGCATCGCTTGCACCGCATCATATTTGCGAATATTTGCGAGAAGTGGCAGCACAGTTCCATCGGTTTTATCAAGAGTGCCGCATCGTTGGCGGCCCAAAAGATCTTGAGATGCCGCGCCTGCTATTGGCAATGGCAACAAAGCGCGTGATCGCGAATGGGTGTGCTATCCTCGGAGTGACGGCTCCCGAAAGCATGTAATGGTGCAAACTGCGAAGTATATTGGATGATCTCCCTCGAGATAACCCTGGTTATTTTCTCGGTCGTTCTGCATGCCTTCTTTTCACTTGCAGAAACGTCAGTGCTTACTGTCCGCAAGAGCCGATTGCGCGAGATCATCGAGGATCCGGAAACACCGCCAACACGTGTTCGACGTGCCGAAAAAGTGCTTGCGTTAAAACTAAACTCGGAACATTTCCTCGCGGTGGTTCAGGCGGGATCAGTTGGTTTTACATTCCTCGCTGCCCTTTCAGGGATGGCTTTGGCGATCCAGTGGCCGGGGCTTTATTTGTTTGGTACTTCCACCGGGCCTGCACTCATTGGTTGCATTATTACTGTGCTTGTTGTGCTTTTCCTGGATTTCACTTTCGGCGCGCTGCTTCCGAAATCGATCGCGCTCGTGCGAAGCGAGGCACTTGCACTGGCGATTGCTCGGCTTTTGACATTTACGCTCCGGCTGCTGCGCCCGGTTACAGAAATTCCCATCCTCGTATCTCGTGCTGCGCTGCGGCCATTTCAACCCAAAGCACATGAGTCCGAAAACCGAATATCTGAAGAAGAGCTTCGTGTAATGATCGAGGAAGGCGCTGAAAGCGGAGCCATTGACAAGACAGAGAATGAGTTGATCGAAAACATCTTCGCATTCAACGAGCGGACCGCGCGCGAGGCGATGGTACCGCGCATTAAGATGTTCGCTCTCGATGCCGATCTGCCGCGAGAAACCCTCATCGAGCGTATTATTTCCGAGGGCTTTACCCGGTTACCCGTTTATCAGGATACGCTCGATAATATTCTCGGCGTAGTGTACTCGAAGGATGTACTCGCGCTGATCGAGCACCCGGAGCTTATCATTTTGTACGATATCATCCGTCCTGCACCATTTGTACCAGAAACGAAGCTTCTTACCGAACTACTGCGAGAGTTCCAAAAAGAGCGCCTGCACATGGCGATCGTGATCGATGAGTTCGGTGGAACTGCAGGGCTTATCACGCTCGAAGATATTTTGGAAGAGATCGTCGGCGAGATCCAGGATGAGTACGATATTGAGCAACACACGAATAGAATTGGAGCGGACCAAAAATCCATCACGCTTTCCGCAAACTATTCTATTGCCGACGCCAATGAAGAGCTGGAAAAGGTTTTCGAGGATTTTCAGCTTCCCGAGGATGAAGAATATGAATCCGTGAGCGGATTTGTCAACAAGCTATTTGGACATATCCCCGAGGTCGGTGAAGATAGAAGCCTCGATGGCGTTCGCATTATTGTCACAGAAAAAGGGCCGATGAATATTTCTGAAGTGCGCATCGAGCAAGCACAGAAGACCGCAACAGAACTTTGAACCTTTCTTTGCTTTAGGTCAAAGATGTTCTCCTGTGCGCAGCCTTCCGGAGCGAAGCCGCATGAACGGTCATACGAGGAAGGCCCAGTCGAAGGATGACATTGAACACATTTGCGTCCTCCTTATTCTTCAATATTTTTCGAACGCATTTTCTTCTTTTCGCTCGCAATTTTCTTCGATTGCAGCCGTGTCTCTTTGGCAGTCCTGGTTGGTTTGGTTCGTTTCCGGGTTTTGGGACGCTCCATCGCACCGGCGATGAGCGCAGCAAGTTTTTCCAGCGCGGCTTCTTTATTGCGCAACTGGCTGCGGTAGTTTTGTGAGGTAACTCGCAATCTGCCGGAGGAATCTATGCGCGTGCCAAGCCGTGTGAGAAGCCAGGCCCGATCCGTTTCTTCGATCGAAGGCGAGTGCTCCAGATCGAACGAAAGTTCAGCCTGTGTGGAAGTTTTATTCACATGCTGCCCCCCGGGGCCGCTTGACCGAGTAAAGGAAATTTCGATCTCCTCCAGCGGAATGCTAAGGCGGCTGTTGATTCGCAGTGAAGTTGAGTCTGCCATAACCCTTATTCCTCAAATTAGACTTATGCTTCGGATCATCCTGCCTTTGGAAAAAATACGCGGACATAAGCCGCAAAGATCAGGAATAGTATCACAGAGTGAACACCGATTCGCAATAACGCACCGCCGCCGGTATCGAGACGCGAGATCATCTTTAGAGAAAATTTGATAACCGGCTCCAAAATTCTGATAGCAAATGCGAATGCGCCGATCACGCCTGCCATGAGAATTAGTGCTTTGATATATGGGGAAATCGTAAGATGCGTGATGAGATCCGTCATTATGCCCTCCACCAGACCGAGGATAAGGCCCGTTTCTAACAGCACCAGTTTGCGACGCGTGGGGAGGGCCTTCGTGGCTACCTTCGAGACAGGGCTTTTTTTTTTGGCATGGACTATAGAGAACAGCGCGATCCCTTATGACATTACATCGGCGCTGGATTCCCGCCCCCAATCGAGTTGAAGGCAGGCTTTTCGCGGGAATGACAACCAGATTTTTTTAATGCGCTTCGCGCGTAGCGCTAATGCAACCAGAGCATTGTCATTCCCGCGAAAGCGGGAATCCAACGGTGGATAAATAAAAAGGGACCAAGCTGGCCACGTCACCCGCGGACTTCGCTGAGAGCTGCTTCCTTCCGGACCTGACTCGGTTGGGCGTGCCCGCGCCGCGTGGGACTCGGTCCCTAAACTTCTAATTGTAATTGAACCGCACGTAACGGGAGGAAAACGGGGCAGGTTCCGTTGACTGTAGAAATGCTCGATGGTTAGAGAATTCTTTCAATTCGAGCGTTGAGTTGAATTCGCACTAAAAATGAAAGAGATAGATCTTTTTACGGCGAATTATTCCCGCGCACTTCCTCTTATCCTTATGTGGGAGAAATCATTTATTGGGGACTGATCCGGTTCGCTATCGTTTTAGTAGGAGCGTGGGTGCTCTATAGCTTCGTGCCAAATTACAGCGATTGGTGGACCATGTTCTTCATCGCCGTGTCTGTCGTTGTCATCTATCCCGCTCAGCTTGCCTGGCGCAAGCATATTAACAGCATCGGAAGCGCAAACCAGAATGCGCTTTGCGCTACATGCCGACACCTTGCACCGCGCGAGGCGTTATGCACCAAACTCGATGAACACGTTCGCATTGATTACACTCCCTGTGGTGGGGAGGGTTGGGAACCTGTTACTAAGTAAGAGGTAAGAGGTGGGAGTGGGGTCTGCGATCATAGCTGGATGCAAGAAAGCAGCTGAAGGCTTTCCTATGATCGCACGCGATTCTTCACTTCGCAAATCTCCGCTCCGCTTCGATTAGCTCCGTTCGGAATGACACATCAACTAGATCAGATTTTCACGAAGCAACGCCAAGCGTGGCAAGATAGCGCGTCATGGCATCGCGAACGTCGGGCCTGAGCCGTGCGACGTCATGAATATTTGCGAGGGCGAATACAGGCAGGCCCGTCTCTTTCTCGAAATTTTCTTTTGCTGTAAGTTTGGATCCTTCTGCCGGTTCTGCGCGATCGAATGCGATGATCAACCCGATCGGTGTTGCTCCGGCCTCGCGCAGCTTTTCGACAGCCTCCATTTTTGTACCGCCGGTCGCGATGACGTCATCGACTATTACCACGCGATCGCCGGCATTTAGGGTTCCCAAAAAGCCGCCTTTATCGCCATGGGTCTTTGCTTCCTTGCGGTCGCTGACGGCACGAATACCGGCGCGATCCGTCTGCGCCAGTGCGATGGCAGTAGCAACTGCAATAGGAATGCCCTTGTAAGCCGAGCCGAAAACGACATCGGCATTGGCGAACACGGCTTCCGCCTGCAGTTTTGCAGCGTAAAGCTTGCCCATCTTCGCGAGCTGTGCAGCAGTGCAAAGCGAGCCGGTATTGAAGAAATAGGGTGATTTGCGACCGCTCTTTAAAGTGAAGTCCCCAAATTTGAGGACTTCTTCACGCAGAAAAAACTCTATTGCTTCCTGACTGAGATTCATGAGATTCTTAAAAGGATTTATGGGATGGGATTGCGGGATAAGATTTATTTGAGGAAACTCAGATTAAGGTACTTGATCCCCGCTTTCGCGGGGATGACAGCGATAGGAATCCATGCGCGAAGCGCAAAAATAGCGCATTCCTGTCATTCCCGCGAATGCGGGAATCCGGGTTTTAGACTTGATCAGAGTTCCCTTGATGTTAAGATAGCAAAAATCACGGTATGTCCTGCTACAGCTCGTCCAATGCCGATTGAAGTTCGCTCAAGGCATGTCGGTCGCCTACGGATCGTGCTACAGCGATCCCTTCCTGATAGATCAGCTTTGCACTATCGTTATCGCGGGTATGGTGGTAGTAACCGGCGAGCATGTAGTACGTGGGCACGTAAGATGGATCGCGCTCGCGCACTTCTTCGAGCACGCGGATGGCATCTTCGTATTTTTCAGCTTTCGCGAATTCCAGCCCGATCGCATAGCGGGTAAAGCTATCCGTTGGGTCGAGCGCAAGCAGTTCCTGAAGTTTATCTAAGCGTGACAATAGAGTAGCGAGCGATGCGTAACGTGTACCGAGCGCAAAGTAACAAGTGCAAGCAGGTTCGTCCTATCAACCCCACTCGTTACTCGTTACTCGATACCCGATACCCGATACTAAAAAAGATTTTCTGCCATCTGTAAGCCGAATTCTGTCTTCCTATGATCACTCATAAGGAGGCAACCATTCCTCTGATGCGACCTACCCGGAACGAATAGGAACGATCGTTCCTATTACCTCGGGCCGAGGCCATCACGATTGCTCGTGACGATGTTCCATACGTGGTCTTGCTCCGCGCGAGGTTTATCGTGACCCCGAAACTTGCGCTTCGGGCGGTGGTCTCTTACACCGCCGTTTCACCCTTACCGAACGATCATTACTGATAGACCGGCGGTTTGTTTTCTGTGACACTGCGCTGTGAACAGTTCTTCGGCTGAGCCTTTTTACCTGTTCCCCGGCCTTGAACGCATGTTCAAACATGCTAAGCATGATCGCTCATGTAAGATGATCGTTCATGCAAGATGATCGCTCATGATTCTTGACCGGCACGCTGCCCTACGGAGTTCGGACTTTCCTCTTCCAGCGCTGATTGCTCAACGTAAAAGCGGTTGCCCGATGGCAGAAACTCTAAATTCGGATTTTTGGGATTTTATGCGGGATTAACAGGATTTGGGGAGAGCCAATGCTTCGGAGGATTGCGATGCAAATCGTCAGGATCGGCGCACCAATCCGCCGCCGGATCTAACAAGGAATAAACAGTAATGTAGTCGCTCCTCAAATCCTGTTAATGCCGCATAAGACCCTATAAATCCGAGTTATTCTTCCGTCTCCTCATCGACCTCAACCTCGTAGGTAACGGGCTGTGGTTCGCCATCAACTGCGATCGCGATTGGCTCGCCGACGATAATGCGTCCGCAGTATTCGCAGACAGCATGTTTTTCGCCTTTGCGCAGCTCGAGCGCTAGTTGGCGTGGAACGGCATTATAACATCCACCGCATACGCCATTCTTGATAGCCACGACGGCAACGCCTTCTTTCGCAGGTCGGACGCGGTTGTAGATCGTCAAATAAAAAGGCTGAACCTGTTTTACCAGCTCTTCGCGCCGATCGAGAAGCTGTTTTTCTTCTTCCTCGGTGCCAGCGAGTACTTCCTTCAAGGCTGCTTCCGCTTCTTCAAGATCGCGCTCCATTTCGGATTGATCGAGCGTCATTTGCTCATCATCCATCTTGAGCTGTTCCAGCTCGATGCCCATTCTGCCGACGGCTTCGGTATTAGTGTGAAGCCGGCGCTGGGCATCTTCCAATTGAAAGGTGATCGCGTCATACTCGCGGGTAGTTTTTACATCGAACTGCTGGGCCTTATAGCGATCGACCTTTTCTCTGAGATCGACGCACTCGCTGGAAAGCTCCTTAGATCGGCTCTCAATTTCATGGCGGTCGCGGCGAACTTGCTCCAGTTGCTGGCGCTGATCGGCGACCTGGCGCCGGATCTCGTTGACGCGTTCAGGTAATTCGCCCCGGCTCTCGATCAATTCGTCGAGATGGCGGTCCACTTTTTGAAGTTCGTAGAGGTGTATGAGTGATTGGTTCACGTATCGTATTAAAGCTTAGGTAGGTATGCAGGCAATGCGGGCATCTCGAAGATCAAGGTAAAATTTTAGTTAGGATCTTCCATAATATCGCACCGCGTTGGGCTTCGATCGCGCTAGCAAAAGCAGCCGTTGAGGTAGTTGGTCATGCAAATTTACGGAATCGAGGAGCTCGTTGTGAGAATCCAGCGCCTTTCGTGCTGCCCTGACCATCCCACTTGTAACAAAACTTTCGGTCTCCGCGTGTCCGGCATCGATGAGAAGAATATTGTCGTGATCGGCGCGATGAAAATCATGATACCGAACATCTGCCGTTATAAATGCGTGCGCACCCAGTAAGCGTGCTTGTTCGTAATAATCCATCCCGGAACCACCAACCATCGCGACTGACTTTATCCCTGCTGGACTGACCTGGTTGTATCTTACGCAGGAGGACTGAAACGTTTCAGCGATCAGGCGGAGCACATCATTTCGCTTTTTAGCACGCGGCCAGGTTCCCAGCGCTCCCATGCCGAACGATATGTCGGAGAACGATGATGGCATGGGTGTCGTAAGTGTGGCAAGCGCACTGATCTGTTCAAGCCCAAGGGCTTCGGCCATCAGTCTGCTCGTGCCGAATTCAGGATGCGTATCGAATGCGGTGTGCTGAACATAAAGCGCAATGTCGTTCTTTATCAGCATTCGAATGAGCCGTCCGCTTCTGGTCCGATCTGTTACCGAAGCGACATTAGGAAAGATGAGCGGATGAAACGCAACGATCAGATTTGCATTCCGCGTCTTTGCTTCGGCAATGACATCCTCCGTTACCTCATAGGCAAAGAGCGCTGCTGTCAGGGTTGTTTCACGATCGAGTCCTACTTGCAGGCCAACTGCATCCCGCGCATAGCCTACCGCCGCGAGCGGTACGACTGTTTCCAGCGCATTAAGGAATTGAGAGATGAACATTCATACAAAAATACGATGGTAATATTGGCGCGACAGGATATTTAGAATTGCCGCGATGCACAAAACCCGTTTCCTCACTATTATGAGGCCGTTATGTTCCACATTACCTTCAACATATCGACACAATTGGTTAATATCGAAGGCACGACGGATTCGTCAGGGAGCCGCAATGAACTTGGCATTAGCAGCATCCTGACCATCCAACAGCAGCCGTGCGAAATAGCCTCCGGTGGCAAGATCGATCCCGCTCAGATCGACCGTGGTTTCACCCGACGGCATATTCACTTCGGGAATGGTTCGTACCGCTCTGCCTAACAGATCGGTAATTTGGATACTGACCATATTAGAATTCGCAAGCGATACGATCAGCTCAGGATGAGATGGGCTTCCGGCTACACGAAGTGATGTTCCTGAACTGGGCGGAGGAGTGACCCCGCTTGCGCCAGCGAGCGAGACGACACCGATAGATTCCACATCGTAGTTACCAGTCCCATCGTCCGCGACATCTTGCACGAAAACCACAGCTGTCATATTCTGAATGTTCCACAAGCTGCTGTATAGGTTAAAATTGTTCGGATCAAAAACAACATCGAAAGTACGTGTCTGGCCTGCCGCAAGAGGGGTCGTATCGGAAGAATTTGGCAGCATAGCACGGAATATATCGTTCCAAACATCTCCGGGTGGGTTCCCATACCCATCCGGGTCTGTGTTTTGATAAACTATCTGGGATTCCTTTAGAGCCACCCGTACCAACCCCGAGCCCTTAGATGTCGGTGGTCCAGTGGCTGAGAACTTGATGTGAATCAGACCGTCAGTCCCGAGTTCTGCGTTGGGATTTATCGGACTAAGCGGATAACTTGTGTAATCTTGCGTCGTCTGATTAATCCACAAGGCCGCGCTATTCTGATAATTGTATCCATTTATAAAGCCAGTAGGATCTCCGATCACATTGTAGTAGCTCTTTTGTTCTCGTTGATATACATCGGCTTGGGCTTGCAGATAGAATGGATCGTCGTTTGTTGCAATGTTATTATGGTAGTTGATGACCACTATTCCAGCAGACGGGTGCGATGCAACAAAGGCATCATAAAGCGTATCTTGTGATGGGCAATTGGAACATCCAAAGCTGCAAAATAGCTCAGCGAGGACTTGTGGCTGGGTTTGCGCGCCAGCAGGCGCAACGTCAAGTGCCACGAAAAGGAGTAGGAGTGTAAATCCAATTTTCATAATAGGATGTTAGATTTGGCTTGTTATTGTGAACCTTAGCCCCTTAAACGGCGGTACCACCCGGCAAATTCCACCAGCACAGTTCAACCCCCCGCGCTCAGCGCCATAAGAAACAAGAACGGAGTGGGATTGCCCAAGCCGCAAGCCAACGAATAACTCCGGCAGATGTCCGAGGGAAGAATTACCCCAGAGATTCAGATTCCAACCGCCAAAGGTCGCTTTATCAACGATGATCGGTCCGCCCGCGTAATACAGAGAATAGTCAAAGATACCGCCGAACGTAATAGTGGGGTTGAAAGAATACTGCAATGTCAGGAGTTCATTCAGGCGGCGCTTATCGTTTGTTTCGAGTGAGCCATCGTACTCCCATTGGTGCTCCAGGATTCCAAGAAAGCTTTGGTTTGGGGTCGTTTCATACTGGAACTTTCCGGCAATGGTGGTCGTCCAGCGGTAGTCCGTGGAGCTTGGATCGACGGAATTATATGCAATCACATCGCTACGCCGCTGAATAGCGAATTTCACAAAGTTTAGTTCCGTAGCGGGATCGAAATCCCATTCGGCTTCACCGTACGCTTCCCAAAACGGATAGAAACCCTGATCTGAAAGCTTCGGCAGTGTGCTGGTGCTGGCCAGGATGTTTCCGTTCACATCGTATTTATCGTGCGAACTGGAGGCAGCCGCATCGAGATCGATCGTAATTTGCGGGATGGCCGTGATATTCGCTTCGAGCTGGTAGCCAAGCTCGTCATCGAAATTCACCGAATGTGTGGTGCGCGTGATCTCGGTAAATGTAAAGTCTTTATAAACTTCCGGTGGACTCGAGATAGGCAGCTTGCTAAAAACATTGTCATACAATCCATTTGGTTGTTCGAGAAAGTATGCGTAATTCTTGTAATCAAATGAGAACCCGATAATTGGGGTGGAATAGCTGAGAGAACCGTATGTTGCATACCCGGTATGACTCGTATCTACCGGAGTTCCAAGAAACTCACTGACGTGCGTTCGATCCTCGGTCCACTCAAAGAACGCTTCAACCTGACCGGAATTAAGATCGGCATAAAAGTCGGGTTCATTGACCGTTCTGGCAGTAGGCTCAGGGCCGTGCTGCCCTGTTTGGTCGGTGCTGGTGGATGCCTGCAAGAATGTAGCTCCGAGGATCAGCTTTTTCTTAAAGAACCCGAATTCCGTATTGGCAGACTGCGCAGAAATTTGCATAGGCAGCGTATCGGCCTGCGTGAAGCTCGTGGTAGTCGAAGGCGGTACGGGATAGAAACTTTCAATGCCACCAACCGCACGCACAGCGACCGACGCGTCGAGATCGAGAAGTTCCTTCGGAATCTTATACTCCCCCTTGCCGAACACGCCATCGAGCCAGGAATCGTAATTGAGAGGGCGAGACTCGAACAGATTAACGGCAAGGCCTCGGCCAAAGAGGGCACTTACATCACCGGCTTGGATGTCGAGGTCATCTTTTTTATAGGCGAGCCATCTTCTCCGAAATTCCGGCCCCTGAAAGGAACGCCCGATCTCGCTGGGATCATCCATTTCGTATCGCAAACCAAGCTGGAAATATTCGTAAAAAATTCGGGCATCGGCTATTTCCTCGAAATAATTCTTATCTGTAGGATTACCGAAGGCATCGGTCGTCGAGCCGGTACCGTACCGAAGTGAATTCGAGCCGGTCGCATGAACATCCTCGGAATTTTGGGCAACGCTCCGCTTCGATCCGAGCGCTAAGAAAAGAAGTAGGAGACTGATCCTAAAAATGCTATTTTGGGGGCGAAGATTCATAAGATTCTACAAAAATAAGGACGAGTATGGGCCACTCCCGCTGATTCAAGAAAATAGTTAGCCGAGTCGCAGGGCAAAAAAGCAAAAGCCCCGGCAATATGCCGGGGCTTTCGTGGAGATGAGGGGAGTCGAACCCCTGTCCGAAAAATACCACCGATGGGTACTACGCACATAGTTTCCTGAAACGGATCATTGCTGATCCATAGCGTACTTGAAGACCATAGCAGGAAACAACCGATCTTCAAATACCGCCCTTCCTGAATACTCCCGGCAAGCGAAAAGCGTTCTTGCCGAAAGAGACCTGGCTTGGATGATCGCTCATCCACGACACCTCCATTGCAGATTCGCCTTGTCCAAAAATCTGCGGAGATGGGCACCCTCCCACCCATAGGTGAGATAGCAGCATCGACTTCAGATGGACGATTGCTCGTCCGCTCTAAAGGAGCTTAGGCAGCCATTGCGTAGCTATAAGTGTTCGCAATTATGGTTTACCGCGAGTTTGAGTCAGGATTGTGACAATATGCATCGTCGCCGATGCACTTATCGCAGATCCACGAGCGTTCGCGGCCTCACTCGGTGCGCACCAAGCATGATCGCAGGCGTTTCCGCATGCGCCATACAAACATCGACTGAGCATTCCCCGTCGAAGCCAATGCATCCCCAGGTTTGCAAGAATGAATGATGAAGTATGAATGATGAAAATCATACTGCTGGTTCAAACTTACAGAAAATCTAAACGAAATATCGGCTGCACTGTTCCTTAGTCTGAATTCATGGATGACACCAGCCTAAAACGCAGACTCGACCTTCTCTTTGCTACAGCAGGGATTGGGATCCTCACGCTGTTCACGACGCGCTATTGCATGCCGTTCAGGCTGGACGATGTTCTACTCATGCTCTGGGCCAAAACACACTCGCTTCGCGATGTTTTTGACCCGATCGGCGGACAAATGATAAACAGCTTTCGGCCTGTATTCACGCTGGTTGCATTAGCGCTGAGCCGTTTTGCTGGATGGGATCATCCATTCTGGTGGCATCTGACGCTCGATCTATCGCTCCTTACCGGCATCACCTATACTGGACTAACCGCTCGGTATCTAATTCAGCGATGGTTTGCACTGGAATTCTCCATCGCACTTTATTGGATGGCTTTTCTCCCAATTCTGAATATATTTTTTTGGTACAGCGATATTACCTTTGGCCTTGAAATAGCTTTTGCAGCGTCTGCATGGTACTTTGGGCTTCGTGGCCTCTATGAAGCCCGGTTGGGCTACTGGTTGCTCGCGATGTTACTTTCGATCATAGCAGTGCTTTCAAAGGAGCCTGCTTTTGTATTGATCCACGTAGTGTTGCTTGGGTCGTTCTTGTTGGAGCGGTACCAGATTGGTGCACGCTGGAAGTCTCATCATCGACCGACCCGGTCGATCGCCGTCATTGCATATCTTATCTTGATCGGCTTCACGGTCTGGCTTGCGCTGGTTTCTCCGACAAGAGGCAATCGGTTTTTTGCGTTGGCCGCGCCAGAACTCAAGGAACTAGTTCGAGATCGGATCGAATATTACAGCGCCATTTATCTGTCGGCAACTGCGAGAGTTCTACTTTTTACACCGATGGTGTTTGCCTTTCTGCGCATCGTGATCCATGAGCGAATAAAGTTCTCGCGGGGAGTACTATTTTCTTTTATTACACTTTCTGCAACTATACTAGCGCTCGTGCTCTTCCGGAATATTGTGATTGCGGTTCCCATGACCGCATTTATTTTCATAACATTAGCGACGCTTCCAAGTGTTGAACGCGAACGTGTCCGGAAATTACTGCCATTTGTAGCTTGCCTTGTTATTGCAGTTGCAGCGCTTTTGTTCACGATCCAGTTAGTGAAAACGCAGCTTACTGAAGTTGCGCTGATTACTTCCTTGCTCTCCTCCTGGGCGTGGTGCATTTGGGCCGAAGAGTTTCGAACCGTGATACAGCCGTACCGATCCCATCGCACCTTCCGAGCGATAGCAGTAGCCTGTGCGGTCATGATCGCAATTTTATTTGGAATTGGAATTTGGCCAAAACTCGCAAAGGAGGAAAAACTCTTGCGTCAGGTCAGGGACGTTCGCCAGAACGCGAACGATGCCGTGCTCTGGTGCGCCCTAAATCTGCCGAAAGGCTCGTTGCTGGTAGTCACAGATTACAATCTTTATGGCATCGCAGGGCCGGGCGCACTTACGGGTAAAGACGATGAAACCAAGCTTGTGGAGCAACCCACGTTTGCCGGAGGGTTCGTTTTCGATGCACTCTCTGCCTTGGGACGAAACGATTTCCAACGGACTTTTCTCGAAGATTCGGTTCATCTGCCACAGGTTCTGGCTGCCATGCGCGAATCCCCACAATCTTATATTTTCCTTCAGTCAAAACTGGATCTGGACTATTTCCATGGCCGGAATTGTCATTTGCAACGACTTTTACAGAGCGACTCACTGGTTGCACAGTTTTCGCATGGGCCGTATCCATGCGAGGTTTGGATGGTGAAGTAGCAATTCTGCAGCAATTCGCAACTTTTACAGAACATTCGAATTGAACCATCGTACATTAATGGCGTTTCTCTAACCTCATCAAAAACCTCATGATCTATCGAATTTTTGCATCAGTTTTGCTTATCCCAAGTGCAGTGTTCGCGCAGCATTCGCACTCCAGGGCTTCTTCCAGCTTTCCACTGCCCAAGGTCGGAACGATGATCGTTAATTCGTATTATGTGACAGACTCATCAGGCGCTCTCGTACCCAAATCCGTGGTCGATCCCAAATTAGCGGATGACACGTTGTTCGTTGTTCGCTCTGGAGTTCGCGCGCTCGGGCGTTCCAATTGTATCGAGCTCGCAGCAAAATCCCACCAGAACATCACTCTTATTTCCTATGCGGCCAACGGGGACATTTTTATGCGCGGCAAAACGGGAGATTCGATCTGGCATAACCTTCCATTCGGTATGCCTCCTGGTAAAAAGACGACACATTCATTGCCGCCCGATGTGGGAACTATGCTTGGACACGACTACAACATGCCGCACCAGGAAACCATTGAAGTGCTCGGCCATGATACAGCCTCCGTTGGTTCAAAAGTTTATGATTGTATCAAGCTTGAAGTTGTGGATATTCGCAAATACCAAGGCATCGATTGGTATCAGGGGTCGCTGTTTTGGTATTCGCCCGAGCTGGGATATTTCGTCCAATTAAATAAAGGTTGGGGCGGAAAATATTTCCTTAATCAACAAGTCAAAATTTTGCGGTAGGCTACAATTGTGCTTCTGCCCATCGGCGGCTTTCCCTGTCGCAATCGATGATCTCTTTCAATGCAGCGCTTGCATCGGTTCCGAGCGTGAACTGAGCGTTTGGGTCAGTTTCAAGCGCCGAATCGATCAATTCAGGAATTCGCATAAATCCGATCCGCCGCGCTAAAAATGCCTCGACCGCTACCTCGTTCACGGCATTCAGAATACAGGGATACAATCCGCCTTGTTCGCCGGCTATCCGCGCTAACTTCAGACAGGGAAATTTATCATATTCGGGCGGGAAGAATTCCAGCGGACCGCTTGCGGCAAGATCGAGCATGCTGTATGCATGATCAAGCCGCTCTGGCGCGGCGAGGGCATATTGGATCGGCTGGCGCATGTCCGGCATAGCAAGCTGCGCTTTAACGCTGCCGTCAACGAATTCCACAAAGGAATGGACGATCGATTGCGGATGAACGATAACATCGATCTTTGAGAGCGGCAAGCCGAAAAGCCACTTTGCTTCGATGATTTCGAGGCCCTTGTTCATGAGCGTTGCGGAGTCGATCGTAATTTTCTTTCCCATAATCCATTTCGGATGGCGAAGCGCGGCCTCCGGCAGGATGGTCGCAAATAGCTCTTTCGGCAGCGTTCGAAACGGGCCGCCGCTCGCAGTCAAAATTATTCTGTGAATGCTTTCGCGAGGTTCACCCACAAGGCACTGATAGATCGCGGAATGCTCGGAGTCGATGGGAAGGATCTCGCTGTTCGAAATAGCCGCCATGTTGAAAAGAAGTTCACCCGCCACTACAAGAGTCTCTTTATTTGCCAGGGCAATGCGTTTACCAAGTTTAACGGCTTCAACGGTTGGTGCGAGACCAGCAAATCCGACAAGTGCGCCCACAAAAATATCGTATTCACCGCGCCGCGCAAGTTCAACGAGTCCATCCGGTCCTGCAAGGATTTCACAGTCTGGATTTCGAGACTCCAACTCTTTTGCTGCGTCAGGATCGCTGACAGCGACCGCGCGTGGATGAAACTCCGCGATCTGCCCGGCAAGCACCTCGATGTTTCGATGCGCCGCCAGTGCGGTAACTTCAAACCGCTCGGGATTACGCCGTACCACATCGAGCGTGTTCACGCCGATGGAGCCTGTCGAGCCGAAGAGTGCGATGCGGCGCGGATTCACGTGCTTGCCGACGCTATGGGGTGTCGAGATTGGAGTTTTGGAATAAGGCATTAGGATTAATGCTAACAGTCGGGCAGGGAGAAGTCGTTTTGTATCATGAAAATATCTTCGCTGTGGTTGAGATTGATTTCGACATTTCACAAGTCTTCTCAGAAAGCCAACGCCAAATTATCGCAAAAGGCGAATCCACAATCTGTACTACTTTTTTCTTACAACATCGTGACATTTCCGTGACAACCGATACCCGCACGCCCTGTAATTTTGCATCAACTAAAACGCTATATTTATGAAACCACTTTTTACTTCGATTATTGTTGCTGGATTTATCGGGCTTGCAATGTCGGCGCAGGCGCAGGATGTTAACCCGTCAGACCAGGACTCTCTTTATAGGGCAACTTCTATTAAGGACACGGCGCTGCCGCCGGGCGTGGCCGATAGCCTGCGTACGCATGGTTTTTTCATTACGGTTACCGGTGGTTCTGCACTGGGCCCTGCTGGTGGTTTAAGTACCGGTCCCACGATCCATCTCACAATGGTATTTGGAAAACATGTGATCGATTTCGATTGCGAACATCTGAGCGCGGGATCCATCACCACAGGTGTTGCCTCAACAAGCTTTCTTAATATTTTTGGCAGTAATGGTTACTCCCCGGCGCCCACGGTTCCCAATGAAACGTGGAGTATTACAGAGGCTACGTATGGCCAGCGGTTCACTCCCAGCATAGCCTGGATGGTTGGCTTTGCGAATGTAAACCGCACAAAAAATACCGAGACAACACAAGTAACTGCCCAACCATACAACAATTTCTTGGGCTCATCCCCCGGAGGAACCTATTGGAATTACACTACTCAACAGGATTCGTATTATGCGATACCTATCTCCATCATTTGGTTCTCGCGGTGGACGAGCTGGCTGGGCTGGCAATTAAAGGCGCGAGTGTTGTTCAGTCCGAAGGAAGTTTCTGGGAATGTCGGCTTATCGATCGGATTTGGCGGGTTCCCGCGCAGTACGCCGGAGTGAACACAGTTTAACGCGAGCGGCAATAGAAAGCGTCACAAGCCAAACGGCAAGCGCTGCGGTTGCTTTCCAAATGGTTTTTCCATTCATCTTTGGTTTTCAAGATCGGCGGTGGAAGTTTGGAGCACGGTTTCCATCTGCTGGACGGCTGTTTTATCAAGTGGGATGGATTCTGTCCAGGATGTACCATCCGCTAAGGTAAGCGTGCCGGCGCCGAGATAAAAGGTTAGGTCGCATGTGGTAACCCAGGTGGTTTCCGAAGCGACGCTGGTAGAGACGGTGCTGAACCCGCGCGCGTTCGTATTCACGGTGGTTGGCGCAATATTAAGTTGAGCGCTGCACGAATAATGAAAATAGGTGCTGTCGTTTGGAGTTACATTTGAGATAATTTGGAGTGCCGAGAGGAACGCGCGTGCGTCTGAATCGGGCATGGAGATGGAATGCGTTAGATTGAAATTATCCCGAGTGCTTCCTAAATGCCAGCCATACTGATCCCAAAGCCTTGGAGCGATCAGCAAATACTTACTGGTCACTCCTCCGGTAACATCCGACGCTACGATATAAGCAAGATCGTTATTGTTTGGAATATCCGAGGCATTCCATACATGCATCGCGCCAAAGCGGGTTTGTGTGCCGCTGGAGTAATGGGGAGCTTCGCCAGTGGAATTAAAGTAAATAGTTGGCGCTGTGTGGCCACAACTGCTTAATGCTATAACGAACAGTAAAATGGGAAGTAATGCTTTCTTTGAAGTATTCATTTGGACGGTGGGTAACATTTCGGTTGAGAATGCACTTGTATTATACTCACTAAAACGTTACTACCTGATCATTGTTGCGAGGCAGGCACTTAATTATTGTTAATGGTTCTCACGCGAGCGGCAATAGAAAGCGCCAAAAGCCAAACGGCGAGCGCTGGGGTTGCTTTCAAGATGGTTTTAATGTGCGGAAATTCGGCGATTGCCTAGAGAACTTTAAGGCGGGCATATTTCAGCATCAAATTCTTCACACCATGCTTTGGAAAATCAACTTTGACCTTGGAGTACTTCCCTTCACCGAGACGAGCGATGACTATTCCATCGCCAAATGAAACGTGCCTTACAGAAGTACCTTTCTGAATAACTGTCCAATCTCCAATGTCTTCTGAATCTTCCTCTAACAATGATTCAAGTTCAGTTAAGTCTTCGAATGACGAAATATTTTGGACGGAAGATAAAATATTTCGTGTATTCCGCAGAACTTCTTCAATCATGTCATCAGTGCTTCTTTTGGGAACTGATGGACTGCTCGCTGGCAATAACGCAGTCTTGGCAAATACGTCAGCAAGCTCTTCCCAATTTTTATCGAACACACGTTTGAGTACCTCATTGTCGAGCGCATTTTGACCACACGCATTATTGATACTTTCAAGGAGCTTAAAAAAGTCAGCCTTTTCGGTGGATGTGTGTTGAAGTAGGGAAAGAGGGGGTGTGACGGTACTATCTTGCAGACCTCCTAATAATAACGTCCAAGCTCTCCCATCTTCATTCTTTGCAAGTGCTCCAGCTTCGAATTGTATCCAGTTCTCGTTTATATTTTCGGGAGTCAAGCAGACAATTCCAAATTCCGTGACTAATGATTTCCGAATCTCATTAGACCAAAACTTCCCCTTTTCAGTGTTCGGTGAAAATCGAGGCTCGACGGTCTGAAGTACTTCGCGAAGCCACGAATCAAGCTTTGTAGCAACAACTCTGCTGCGTTCGCCTGACCATGAAATAAATACCTTTAACTTTTCCATTTATATAGAACAAGCCTTGGCCCTACTACAATTCGCGACGGACCTGCTCCCCATTCCGAGTAGTTGTTACTGGCTTTCAGTAATGCTCAATACGGGATGAATTTCGATATGGTAAGCCCCCGAATTAGGCGTGTAGCAATTGACTGGGAAATCAAAATGATCGTGGTCAAAATACCGAAGTCCTGTGACTGTAACTTTTCTCGGATTCCAGTTATCTCCCGCCGATTCCGCAGCGTGCCATTCGTAAATGCGAATCGAGTTGAACGAATCCATTGCCGGTGTACTGGGCATGATTTCGGCAAGCAATATGCAATTCGAGTCACTAAGATAGAGGTGATAATCACCATCGCCCTTTTCTCCACCCTGATACTTATAGGAACACAGCATTGCGGTCACTTGTATCCTCTCTCCTAATTCATCGAATGGTTTCAAGTTTGTTTCTTCACAAACCGTACGTTGCATATACGTGCTGCAAGAGCATAGGATAAGACAGCATAGCACTGGCATCGATGTGTGTTTCATCCCGCAAAATTACGAAATATATTACATCGTCCTAATATATCGATACGTGATTTATCATCTAGCCGAATTTGGTAAAACTTCATCCCACCTGCTTGCATCGTTTGCAGGGTTGGTAGTACTTTTTGGCGTCGGAATGCCTTGGGCAAGTATGAAGTATGAAAGGGGGAAGAAGGGCAATTAACGCAATCCCTTAACGGTCAGTCCGGGAACGCGATTGAAGTCACGCTCATTGAGAGTAACGATTGTGTGTCCATGTCGAATGCAGGATGCGGCGATCCAAAGATCGTGTAAACCAATGATCTCACCTTTGGCCAGCAGGTCGGCCCAGATCACCGCGTGAACGCGGGCTGTTTCCTCATCAATGGGGACGATAGGATAACGTGCGATGATCGGAGTAAGGAATTGGATTCGCTCGTGCCTGTATTTGGCGGTAGTAGCTCGCTCAACGCCATGCAATAATTCACTGAGCGTGATGACCGAGAGAAAGCATTCGGAGTTTGCGTATTCGCGTAACGTTTCGAGCAGCGACAATCCGTTACGCTCGGCGTGGATAATGACGCCGGAATCAATTATGAAGCCCACGGGTCACGAAGAGATTCTGCATTGGCGATCCGACGCAACTCTGCTACATCCCGCTCGAATGCCTCGGCATTTTCGGGTGAAAGATGCGGGAGCGATTTCAAAGAAATCAGAGAGTTCGCCCGCCAGAATGCCGGCTTTCGAAGCATCCGTCATGCCATTACCATTCTCGACGGGACTGACAGAAATCCGGATCGTTTCGTGCGCAAAGAGGGCCTTGATCTTCTCGACCAGCGGCGTCCCGAGTTCATCCGAATTGAGTTGAAAGATGGCTTCCATATATGCTCTAACGGCAAGTCTGAAATAACAGTTGCCGTAATAAATTACGGGTCTCAAGCGCGGTCAGGTCTCATTCCTCCGGCTTGCATCGTTTACACGGTTGGTAGTATTTTTTGGCGTCGGAGAGTTTAATGGGGATGGAGCTTTTGCCGAGATAGATGCATCCGGCGCGATGGTATTTTTTGCCGCTCTTTGTGATATAGACGGTTGAATCGGTTAACTTTTCTATTTTTGTGGTGTCGGATTTCGAAAACGCGATCTTTGTGGTATCGGCAGGTTTTTGGGAGTGCGAAGGGGTTGAGAAGGCGAGGAGAGTTAGAAGGATCGCGAACAGGAATGGGAAGGGACGCATTTTATGGTAACTGCTGGGTGGGATGTATCGTCCCCCATGGGGAAAAGATGAAATATGAAAGATGAGGGGGTGGGTGGCATTTAGTCGCGGGGCGACGAAGTACTCGCAGCCCAGCATGGAGCGAAGCCGCTTGCGGCGTAGCGGAATGCTGGGGTTGCGTTCGTTTTAGATCCCATAGTCCTGAAAGGACGGAGTAATCTCCGACAGTGAACATCGCCCTTTCAGGGCTATAAATAAATGCTTGCTTGTTAACCCAGGGTTCCACTTCTTTGCACCCTGGGCTGCGAGTACTTCGTGGCTCCGCCACTTGGGAGTCGGGCTGGAAGCACCGACCCATTCGACAAGCTCAGGGCAGGCGCTACGCGGATCAGGATTTTTGCTTTTTAAACACCATCGCAATTTGTGTCGTATATTGGTGTGTGCTATGATGGGCACCTATCGGGGAAAAGATGAAATATGAAAGTTGAAAGATGAAATGGGAATAAGTGAATAAGGGGGTGTTAATAAGTTAAGAAGTAGGGTGTAGAGAACGACGTTGAGTTCATTGACATTAGAGTGATTTTTGCATAGATTCATGAACAAATTGCCAAAGTTAATGAACTCCTAATACAAAAAAAAATATTTTTGGAAGGAAAAGGTCGAAAATGGAATAGAATTACGTAATGACGTACAAAAGAAGTGATGTCTGGATGAATACGCCAGATATTCCGTATTTTTGTAGCACATGACACATCAATTTGACGTAATAATAGTAGGCGCGGGCGGAGCAGGGCTTCGCGCCGCCGTGGAAATTCCGGCCGGCTATACCTGCGCGGTTCTCACCAAAGTTCATCCACTACGCTCGCATACGGGCGCAGCGCAAGGCGGAGTATGCGCCGCGCTTGGCAATCTGGAGGAGGATAATCCGGAGTGGCACGCATTCGACACGATAAAAGGCTCGGATTATCTTGGCGACCAGGATGCGATCGAGATCATGTGCACCGATGCTCCACGAGCGATCGTCGAGTTAGAGCACATGGGTATGCCATTTTCGCGTACTGATGAGGGCAAGATCGCCCAGCGCAGGTTTGGCGGTCACACGCGGCCGGTCGATCCGAGCGATCCGGATTCGAAGCGCGTCGCGGTGATGCGCTCCTGCTATTCGGCCGATCGCACGGGGCATACGATGCTGCATACGCTCTATGAAAATTCATTGAAGAACAATGTGCGGTTCTTCAGCGAGTTCTTTGTTACCGAATTGCTCTATGAGAATGGCGTGGCAAGCGGGGTTGTTGCGATAGAGATTTTGACGGGCGAAGTTCACGTCTTTCATGCGAAAGCCGTGATGTTCGCGACCGGCGGCGATGGCAGAATTTGGCGCATTACGTCGAATGCCCATGTGGGAACCGGCGATGGCTTTATGCTGGCATATAATGCCGGACTTCCGCTTGAGGATATGGAATTCATGCAGTTCCATCCTACGGGATTATGGAAATTGGGAATTTTGGTATCCGAAGCGGCCAGAGGCGAAGGCGGAATTCTGCGTAATAAGGATGGCGAGCGTTTCATGGAACGTTATGCGCCAACCGTGAAGGATCTTGCGCCTCGAGATATGGTGTCGCGAGCGATCATTCAGGAGATTCGCGAGGGCCGCGGCATTAGAGGGTCCGATGGCACCGATTACATTCTGCTGGATCTGACGCATTTGGATATTAAGATCATCACGGAAAAGATTCCGGAGATCGTTGGTTTTGCGAGGACGTATCTTGGCGTCGAGCCAACGAAAGAGGGCGTGCCCATCCAGCCAACGGCGCATTACGTGATGGGCGGCATCCCAACGGATGTTAATGGCAGAGTCCGGCGCGATCATAAGGATGGCATCGTGCAAGGGTTTTATGCAGCAGGGGAATGCGCCTGCGTCAGCGTTCACGGCGCGAATAGGTTGGGCACGAATTCGCTGCTCGATCTCATCGTATTTGGTCGAAGAGGTGGGAAGGCGATAGCAGAATATCTCAAAGCGGGCGCGGAATATCCTACTCTGCCCGCAAATGCCGGAGAAGCTACGAAGGCGAAAATTGCAGAAATTAAATCGCGAACAACGGGCAACAAACCAGCGCCGATCCGCACTGAATTACAGCAGATGATGATGGATGATTGCGGAATCTTCCGCGATGCCAAGGGTCTGCAATCAGCGCTCGACAGAATTGGGGAACTGCGAGAGAAATACAAAACAGTCGTGATAGACGATAAGGGAAGCCAGTTCAACACCGATCTCCTGGAAGCGATCGAACTTGGGAATCTGCTCGATACTGCCCACGTCACGCTTGAATGTGCGCTGAATCGCACCGAATCCCGAGGCGGGCATTCGCGCGAGGATTTCCCCGATCGCGACGATCACAATTGGCTGAAGCATACCTTCGCATCAAAGGATGGTGAGGGCAAGCCGAAGCTGGAATACCGTCCAGTAGCGATCACGAAATATCAGCCGAAAAAGCGAGTGTATTAATAATGCATAATTGATAGTGGAGAGTGGAAAATGGCGGGAGAATTGTTTTACGTGGATCGTGCCAATTCTATTGGCGCTATCCACTATTGAATTCCCACTCTCCAGTGCGACGGCGCAAAACATGCCGCATGAAATAGGATTTTGGCTTGCGGTGAACGGTCAAAAGCCACTTATTTCGCCAAATGACGTTAATCGTGGATTTTATACAAATCCGACAATTGAGCATTTGTATTACAGTTTTGCATCGAATGGGGTGCAATCGGTGTCGGTTTTTATTGAAAATATAAATGAAACGCGTCCCTGGAGCGGAATTTGGCCAGCCTACGCGCTCAACGGCAAGTCTTATCCAGCCTCGGTTCAGGAATCGCTTGGCATGACCACGATCGGCTTCGAGACGGTTCGGAATTTTATCAG
The DNA here is from genome assembly GCA_963736195.1 of Ignavibacteriota bacterium. GTDB lineage: Bacteria > Bacteroidota > Ignavibacteria > Palsa-1295 > Palsa-1295 > PALSA-1295. The sequence goes on along the minus strand of CAVTNP010000004.1, from coordinate 765,248 downwards.
CGAGGGGAACTTCCGATTTGGTGCGGGTATCGGAGTGGGCTTCGGCCTCGGCGGCGCATCGGCAAACGTAGTGGATTCGATCACTAAAACGCAAAGCAGTGTTTCATCTGCAACACTTTGGGATGCATTGCTGATCAGCGTGTTTCTACGAGCGAAGTACGCAGTTTATGTGACCGATTCCTATTCGATCAATATCCAATTGATGGGAAGGTATTGGTCTTTTCCGGCGATAGGTCCTGTTGGTTCAGGCGGGAACGCATACAATGGTCCGTCGCTTGCGGCAATTAGCGAGATCGGCTATATGGCGGGAGTGGAACTCGGATTTTGAGCATTGGAACTTAGTGCAATGCACTGTTTGCTTATCTGATCGAAAAATCGGCATTCAGGGCAATGATCGGTATTTCTGGGAATTACTCCAAGATCCGGTACATACTCTAATGCTCGAATTTGCGAGATGATAGCGCTGGATTCGGCAGCGAACTGGTCGAAATCAGCTGAAGAGAAACGGAAGTCGCGAGATTCGCCGGTCGAAGTGTAGAAAAGGATAGCGCGGATATTCTCAGCATCTGGATGCAAAAGGCGAACTAAATAGGAGTAAAACAGAAGTTGGAATTGGTATCTATCGGAGTTCTTAGAATTTGGATTTGCGTCTGTTTTGTAATCGAGGATGGTCCAGGTTGAATTCTGATCCTGGAACAGTCGATCGATGATTCCAAACAATGTATCACCGGAAGGAAGTAATGCTTGGACTGGGAACTCAGTCCGAGTGTTCTGATTCGAGAGAACTATGCCGGCGACGGCTGATGTCAGAAACGTGGTAATATGGTGATGAGCAGTATGCTTATACTCGGCACGCTCTCTGGGATCGTATATTTCGAGCGCATCGAACACCGTTTTGATCTTGTGCTCGAAAGCAGCATCATCAAGGATTCCTTCGTGAGCGATGCTATCGATATGTTCCAATAGCTTATGAACTATTTGGCCCAGCAACGGACCGCGAACCTTCTCGGAATCCTCATCATCCGCTAGATCGTAGGACAACTTTGGTTCTTCCGGCATTCCAAGTATCGACCCGAGATAGTATTTGGTCGGACATTGCTTGAACTTTAGCAACTGGGTCGCACTGAAGCGACCTGAACGGTGATCCACAGCTATAGGATCGAGATAGAATTTCGGGTTAAACGCAGCGAGGTTATCGGGAATATTCTCATGAGTATTCGGAATATCAGAATCCGAACGAATGAGCGGGATCGTGAATGGGAAGGATTCCGGTTGAGAATCTTGGGCATTTGAATTGTACCGTAAAACGGTTTCTGAAAGTGTTAACGGGCTATTGGAAGTCGGGGTACCAAATGCATCACAGATCCACGCGAGCCAGGAAAGCTGATATAGTTTTTCCGGCATGGTGCAAGATAAGATCAAATGGTCGCGAGCGCGGGTCATTGCAACATAGAGTATTCGCTTTTCTTCGGCTATGATGCTTGCTTTTGATCGCTGATGAATAAGTTCTCCAACCAGCAGTTGCGGACGGTTGTCGGGAGGTCGAATTTGCAAGCCTAGTTCCTTATCCAGCAGGTGCTGGTGATCGAAATTGAATTTCTTCTGAAGAAAGGGGAGTATAACGATTGGAAATTCGAGTCCCTTAGCAGCATGAACAGTCATGATCTTAACGGCACCTTGGTCGGTTGAGACCTCCGCTTGGGATTCCTGCTCTTCGGAATCAGTTAAGTATTGAATACGATCGACAAAATCGAATAGTCCTGAAAATCCGCTTTGATCAGCTATACGCGCCTGTGCAAGGAACTTCTCCAAATTAGCAATTTTCTGTTGGGATTGTGGTCCGGCCTGAAGTGATGCAAAGATTCCGGTCTCAGTAAATATTGTCTCAACAAGGAGGGCAGTACTTGTCTTGCTTGCCAGTGCCAGGTTTTGGCTAATCTGATCTGCGACATGAAGCAGTTGTGATGCTTTGGATGGGGCAAAGGATTTGCAATGCTCTGCATAAGACAGGAATTTCTGCCAAAATGAGATAGGATTTTCGAAGGATCTGCCTTGCTTGGCAGCATGATTAGCGACTTGGAAGAGCTCTAAATCCGAAATGGCGAAGAAAGGGGAACGAAGAATCGAAGCAAGAGCCACATCGTTCTTTGGGTAAATTAGGAACTTGAGGTAGCTTGTAATATCGAGAATCTCTTGCTGCGCATAAAACCCCGAGCCTTTTGAAATGACATAAGGAATATTGGCAATGTTCAACGAGCGTTCGAGCGCGCGAAGATTACGGCGAGAACGCAAGAGAATGGCAATGTCACCATATTCTGGATTACGCAGCTCAGGATTTCCATCGATCTTACTTGCACCTTCAACTAAGTAGGCCGAATCATCGCCTTGAATGATGTTCAGAATTGTTCTGGCGATAAGATCCGTTTCGATCGCATATTCTTCTTCATCGAGGTCTTCGGATGCATTTTCAGGAGGATCTGAGACAGAAGATTTTTGCGATTTGACCTCGGGAGGACAGATCCATGCAACGCGGCCATCGAGGATTGCCTGTCTGCCGTGAACAAGCTCTGAATATTCCGTGTCGGCATCGCTCAGCAGTCCTCGAAAAAGCATATTGATCGCAGCAAGGGGAGTTCGTGCCATTCGGAAAGATTCCGCAAGCACGATCGAGCCGTTAATCTCTTGCGGAGTCAATTTGAGCGCTTCGGCCTCTTTCATTCCCGCATTGGAGCTTGCCTGTCCGTCAATTGCGTGTAGCGTTTGCGAAAAAACCTCGGCATCGGCATTGCGGAAAGTATAGATCGCCTGCTTTGGGTCTCCGACGATGGCGAGATTGTTGGAACTGCTGAAATCATTCGTAAGGCGTCTTGCGAGTTCAAACTGGGCCTCGTCAGTATCCTGGTATTCATCGATCATGACGAACCGGAACTCATTCGCGATCTCATCACGCAGCGTTGGATTGTCGAGCAGATGAAGGAGTTTTTCGATCAGGTCTTCGAAATCAAGCAGACCGTAACCGTTCTTTGTTGAAGAATATTCGAGTAGGACTTGATCGAAGAGGGCAAAAACGCTGCGTAAGAGCACAATATATTCCGTATGTTCTGTCTGGAATTGCTCCGTATTTGCCGGACACACTTTTAAGAGCGGTTCTATATGGAGGAACCAAGAGACAAATTCGCTCAATGAATTTTGGAGGTCGGCCGGTAGTTGATCGAATGCGATTCGCTGTGAATTGAGTGTACCCTCATTGGTTATAAGTTTGTCGCCAATGCCATAAATTGCTTTGCAGGATTCGAAGAAACCGTTGGCAGTTCGATAAGCAAGAATCAGGGGCACCACCTCCTGCCCACGGACGCCGGGTTTTAGATTGGGAATTAAGTCCTCAAAAAGGGATTTAGTTTTTGGAGCAATTGCGATCTCAAGTTCGAGTTCAAGAAAGCTTTGCCAGAAGCTGAGTATTTGTGCATCATTTTTGCATAATAAATTCCTGGTCAACTTGCTCGCTCGCGCTCGATTATTCAGCAGCGATCGCACGAGGTTTGTCACGTTCTTTCTTCCAAGTTTGCGAAACAAATGCAGTATCTGATTGTCAGCAGAATCCTGGTATGCCTCGTCAAGTGCGGAGTAGAAAACGATGGCAATGGCATCCTCAGCGAGCAGGCGTTGATCGGCACCTGTTACGATCGTGAAGCCGGCATCAATATTCGCTTCGACGGGATAAGCACGCAACAGTCGCGAGGCAAACCCATGTATAGTCCCGATAAACGCGCTTGGTAACGAATCACGGAGTTGTCGAAGCCGCGCACGATCCGCCCGCTTCTCAGTTGTCGGATCACTCAGCCGTTCCGAGATCTCCTTACTGATTCGCATCCGCAACTCACTCGCTGCATTCTCCGTAAATGTAATCGCAACGACATTCTGAGTGGTCAGATCAGGATGGCGCAAGAACAAATTGACGTACCGTTTGACGATCACGCTGGTTTTTCCGCTGCCGGCGTTCGCAGTGATAGCAAGATGCCGTTCGGTTGAGAGCGCTTTCGATTGAGATGGAGTTGGTAGCATTGGGTTGACATTCTTCAACTAATTCCGGCGAATGAAAGCTCCGCCGCGGGACTGACTCGCAATCCTGCACTGTTATCAATTTGATGGACCATTATGAAATACACGCGCTAATTGGCGAGCTTCTGATGCCTCGGATCGAGATTGATAGCTACCTCATGGATCCGCATTATGCCGAGACCATCCGAATCTTTGTGAAGGAGCGCATGGCTGGCGGTTTTTGCGTTTTTGGCGGTAAGCCGGAGACCGTTGGCGGTGTGCTATCAGAATTGCATCTACTGGCTGAGGAAGTTGGAACGCGGCTCCTTTTTTCGTGCGATTGCGAGTACGGTCTTCCCATGCGCCTTTCTGATGGAGGAACAGAATTTCCAGAAGCAATGGCGATCGCAAAAACAGGAGAACCAGAGCTGGCATATAAAGTTGGCCAAGCAATTGCGCGAGAAATGCGTGCGATTTGTTTGGTATGGAATTTTGCGCCTGTAGCCGATGTGAACTCCAATCCGAATAATCCGATCATCAATACGCGCGCATTCGGAGAAGATCCGAAGACGGTAGCGGAATATGCGACGGCTTATATGCTCGGCTTGCAATCAGAGGGAGTTGCGGCAACCGCGAAGCATTTTCCTGGACATGGCGATACCTTGGTTGATTCACATCGCGAATTGCCGATCATTGAAAGGGAGTGGGATAGTTTTTACCAGCTCGAACTTCCTCCATTCCAAGCGCTTATTCAACGCGGCGTTTGGTCCGTGATGACCGGTCATCTTGCTGCACCGAGCCTTGCCGCACATTTGGGTGCCTCTTCAGAAGAACACAATCTTCCAGCAACGCTTTCACATTCCCTCACCAGAAAATTGCTCAGAGATGAGCTTGGATTCGATGGCGTGATCGTAACCGATGCGCTGGAAATGAAAGCAATAACCACGCACTTCGGCGAAGAAGAAGCGATTTTACTTGCCTTCGAAGCTGGCGCCGACGTACTGCTATTACCACATGATGCTACGATTGCTTTCAATACCATCCTTAGAGCAGTTCAAACGGGCAGAATCCACCTTGAAGATGTGATGGAGCGAGCAAATCGGATTCGTACATTAAAAGACATAACGCGAGCCATCATTGAAGATATTCGACCTAATCAATTATCAGATCTCAAGCAGGAAAACTCGATGCTAGCGAATGAGGTCGCTCGTAAGGCCATTGAGATCACCGGTAGCGTTCGTTTGACAGGCTCCAACATGATCGTTCTAACCGATGACCGTCCCGACGCATTAAGCAAGGGGCTAATGTTTGCAACGCATATGAGGCAAGTGATCCCAAAGATCGGTGTGTTCACCCCAACGAATTGGTCGGGTACTTCGATGGAAATTGGTCGAGACACCATTCTTGTTACATTTCATAGAGCGCGTGGATATGTCAGCCCAGAACCTGAGAAGGATTCTGTTCCATCGATCCTCCGAACTATTGCAGCAACACTTGCTATCGAAGGTATTGCTCCCAGGGGACTTGTTCTTTTCGGAAGTCCTTATCTTGATTCGGAATTCCAAATGGCCTTTGGTTTTGTTATCAAAGCATTCAGCGAGTCAGCCGCGTCGGTTAGTGCGGTTGCCGATACCATTTTAGGAAATAATGAAAATTAAGACCTCAATCATTCTCTTGTCAGTAGTGCTCGTTTCGTGCCAGAGCAAGCAGGCAGAAAAATCGAACGTTAATTCCACGATTGCGTCAAAAGTTAGCGAGAAACTAGTCAATGGACTTCCAGCAAATTTCAAATTCAGCCTTTTCATTAGTGGCACAGGAAACGATACGAAACCACCGGATTCCTGGACTATCGATACCGGCGGCATTATAGCAATTCACACATCCTATCGGATCTCGCATGCGAAATCGCAGGATATTTCCGCGATGGCAGCGCTCGATGCTCGCGATATGGATACCATTCGACAGCTGATCCGAAATGGGAAGCTTTTTGCCATCGATTCGAACAACCTTACTCAACAATGTGCCGGGGATGAACATTATCTCCTAAGACTAGTGCCACTTGCGGCTACGCAATCGCTCTCTGCAAGCTTCGATGCGTGCGCTGCAGATTACAATCTGCTCTTAGAACCACAACGGCAGTATTTTCGCAAGTTCATTGATTGGTGGGAGCGAATGCGTGTAAAATACCGTCCTAATCAGACATGGTGAGACACCGACAAGTAATGGTCTGACATCGACCTCACGCAACGAAGAAGTCGAACTCCCGCGACTCAGTTTGCTTGCAATTGGGCTATGGGTTTGCCACCCGGGTATTCGAGACCTAACTCATGGTAGAGTTCGGCCAGATTGCGAGTATTGTAGTCCTTGCGAGAAATTTGCTTTCCGGTGACCGAAAGGCGGTTGAGTTCGCGGACTTTTTCTTCCTGCGCTTTTTCGAAACCATTGGAGAGCGCGTGCTCCATTTTTTCTTTTAGTGATTCTCCCATATGCGAGGCCCGCTAAACGTACAACACCGCTCGAAGGTTCAGGAAGCTGGTCATGAGTATTCCTCGTTATCCTCATCGCTTGAATCCAGTTCTTGATCGATGGCCGGAAGGTCGGGGGTATTTCCATCCTTGACGATACCTAACTTGCGAATTTTCGTATAGAGATGGGATCGCTGAATGTCGAGCGCATCAGCGGTTCGGCTGATATTCCAATTTTGCTCACGCAATTTCTCCTCGATAAAGGCCCTTTCTGCGCGATCTTTGAATTCCTGAAATGTCGGGGCCTGCATTGCCTCGTCTAATGGGTTGCTCTTGCGATTAAGGAAGGAATAAGGCTCAAAATTCTCAGTGAGCAAAGAATCCTCAGTATTTGGAAGCTCGAAATCTGAAGTGATATTGTTTCCAGTCTGATCTTCAATAGTGTCACTCCGACGCTGATCCGGCCCGGTTGGTCCGTTTTGGGAGTGAGCAGATTCTCCACTTGACGGTCCAGAAGCGTTTGTTCCATGAGCGCGATCTCTCACGGATAGCGCAAGGCCAAGCTGCTCTACATCCTCAAGATGAACCACCTCATGCGGCACAAGAATGACGATGCGCTCGATGACATTCCGAAGTTCCCGGATGTTGCCCGAAAATGGTAGTGTGGTAAGTAACTTCATCGCGGCATCATCGAATCGAATTGGCTTTCGATTCATCTCGGTCGTGAACTCTTTACTGAATTCACGAACGAGCATCGGGATGTCCTCGCGGCGTTCGCTGAGAGGCGGAACGAAGATGGGTATGACATTCAGCCGGTGATAAAGATCTTCGCGGAATCTGCCATAACGTATTTCTTCCGCCAAATTCTTATTTGTAGCCGAAAGAATGCGGACATTAACAGGAATAGGGCGTCCGGTGGAACTGCCAACCCGTTCCAGACGTCCTTCCTCAATGACTCGAAGCATTTTAGCTTGTGCATCGAGCGACATGTCTCCAACTTCGTCCAAAAAGAGTGTTCCCCGATCTGCTTGTTCGAATTTCCCGATTCGCTGTGAGAGCGCACCCGTGAACGAGCCTTTTTCATGTCCAAAAAGTTCGCTTTCGATCATATCCTTTGGGATGGCAGCACAATTTACTTCAACGAAAGGCTTATCGGCTCGTATGGAGGCACGGTGGATCGCCCGAGCGACGAGTTCTTTGCCAGCTCCATTCGCTCCGGTGATCAGCACTCTTGCATCGGTAGGGGCTACCCGTTCGATGACGGCCCGAATGTTCCGCATAGCGGCAGAGGTGCCAAGCATTCGCTCTTTGCCTTTAAGCCGCTCCCGCATTTGGCGATTCTCGCTTACGAGCTGCTTTTTCTCCGTTGCATTGCGTACCAAAAGTAGCAAACGTTGACGATCTGGAGGTTTTTCTACAAAATCAAAAGCCCCGCGCTTGGTGGCCTCTACGGCTGTTTCGATGGTGCCGTGACCGGAGATCATGATAACAGGCACTTCAGGGCGCACTTCCTTGAGTTTTTCGAGGGTGTCTAGGCCATCCATCCCTGGCATTTTTACATCAAGAAGAACGCAGTCAATAGGCGTTGCCGAGTCTTGCGCAAGTTTGAGCCCTTCGATACCACTTTCTGCGGTCGAAACGAGGTGATGCTCATATTCGAAGATCATCGCGAGTGTATCGCGAATCCCGGCTTCGTCGTCAATAATTAGGATGTGCGCCATTAGAATGTACTAATTCTGGAAGCGATAGGATGGTTCTCCTAAGTGTCTGAATTTGATTGAAACGCATTTACCTTAACACAGGCGGAGGATTGTGAAGTGATACGAGTTTGCTACTGTTGCTGTTGTAATGGAGATCTTACCCTCCATAGCAAAACTCCATCAGCGGAATCAATAAAATCGCAGAGCATTGAGGATTTTATTTTTTGAGTCAGATCAGCATGAGGTTTAAAACACCATAAATAGTCTGTCTCAGAGCAAATTGTTTGGAGCGTCTGATGGTCAATCTCTTTATCATCGTCGAAGGTGTGATAGCTCGAAGGTTCACGAAAAGCAATAGCATGTTGCGATGGATATGCATCCAAGGCACGGTCATTGGCCTGTCGGAGCAGAACACTATAACAGTGACCATTCTTAATTCCAAGATCTGTTTTGGGGTAATTTTTGTCAGCACGAACAAGTATTGGGAAGACCCGTGCGTATTGTGGCAAATGTTTCATCAGTACCATTTGCTCGCTCAGCCCTCCTGACATTGCCTGCCAGTCTAGGGTAATTAGAAAGATTCTTGTTGCAAATAATAGAATGAATATTGAAAGAACTATTTTCCTCGTTTTTTGAGAAAGTTCAATATCCACGCTAATGATTAAGAAGATGAATGCGGGCAGCAGGAAGCGAATGTCCGCTCCGGATGAGGTGAAAAGGCGTGTAGGACACATCCAAACTACCGAATAGAAAATAACGAATAGAGCGAGCAAAACGGGATCAAATTTGGTCTTCTGGCTCCAACGAAGCATTACAGAAGCAAGTATGAAAAGGCTCGCCATAAATAGGGCATCAAGACCATGTCGATACGTAGTGAACAGCGAGAAATTCTCAAGCGCTTTTGCATAGAAGCCCGCATATTCTATGGTGCCAACACTAGCGCCATGTCGCATAATGAAGATGAGAAATAGACCCGGAGCAGCAAGGGGTGAGATAAGTGCGGTTGCGTTTCCCCAGGAGAGTTTTCTACTCCATATTTCAAGTCCCAGCACACAGGGCATTGACAGAATAGCAAATGCGAATGTGGAGAGGTGTATCAGCATCAAAATAATAAGAATTGGGACTGAAAATATGGTTACAACAGTTGGATGCGCTCGATGGAAACCGTACCAAAAAGCGAACGCAACGAGAAAAAGTGACAGACCGAGCAGTGTGTTGATCGAACCGTAAATGAGTGATGCAGAATAAATGAAGAATGAGGCCAGAAGACTATTCCAGACATTTTTTCCTCGAACCGCAATGCCTAAACGGTGGCATCCATATACAAAGAAGGTGATCGCCAAAGAAAAAAGAATTTTCCCGAGCAGGAGAATATCTGTCGATGGGCCAAGGAATGCTGCAATTGCTTCGAACCCCATGTTGGGAACAAGTCGAGGTGCGGGAAGATACAATCGCCCAAAATTTTGGAATGCCGAATAATTTGCGCAGAGGTATGCGCGAGCAACGGCGTGAGGATAATCCGTAAGAGGAAGATACCGAATTAGCCAAATCGGGAGCAGCATCGCCAGTAGGGATGCAGATAGTGCCACACGATACGAATTTAATCTTTGCATACTGCAAAGATACGAACCATACTACCTTGTCCAAGCGATCCCGCGCTAGCTATCAGTCACCGATCCTGTTTTTCCGGCAAACGGATCAGTGCAAACTTTTTCAAGGAAGCGGTTATGTTACAGGCGCGCTTGCGTGACCGATTTTAACTTTATTGCTTTGGATAGGTATAGTTAATCATCCACTGCACATCGAATTTATCGGTGAGCATTCCCCAGTAGGCGCCCCACGGAGCATCAGCGATGGGTGCACCGATTTTTCCTCCCGCAGAAAGACCGTTAAAGAGCTTGTCGGCTTCTTCCTTGCTCTCTGCTTCGAGTGAAAGTGTCAGATTATTTCCAAGCTTCAGCTTATGCCCCTGCGATTCCAGCATATCGGTTCCCATCATTGTATTTCCGCCAATTGGCAGTGCGACGTGCATGATCTTGGTGGATTCTTCGGGAGACATTTTATCAGCAATTCCAGGAAGGTCTTTGAATCGCATGATGGTCGAGAAATCGCCACCGAATACAGATTTGTAGAAATTAAATGCTTCCTCGGTGTTGCCCTGATAGTTGATGTATGGATTGAGTTTTGCCATGGTTGTTTATTGAAAAGTATCTTGCTTTATGAATAATATTGATTGTGTTACAATCTTTCCTGATGATGCGCTTTTGTTGCGATAATAATTTAGCGCACACATAGGTCAGGTTAATACATGTTTATCATTGTTTTGGATAGGTATAGTTCACCATCCATCGTACGCCGAACTTGTCAGTGAGGAATCCTGAATAAGCTCCCCAGAATGCCTCGCCGAGCGGCATCATGGGATCTTCTTGCCCACCGGTGACAAGTGCATAATAGAGCTTCGACGCTTCCTCTTTGCTCTCACATTCCAGCGAAATCATAAAGTTATTTCCTGCACCCAATTCTGAGCGCATCGAAGCAGGGATATCCCCTCCCATAATAACGTTTTCTTTGCCGATGGGAAGCGCCGCATGCATTATTTTATTTGCGTCCTCAGGAGAAGCGTTTCCGCTGGGTAAGTCCTTCCATCGCATGAAGCTGGTGAAATCTCCGCCGAATACAGATTTGTAAAAATTAAATGCTTCTTCGGCATTGCCGTTAAATGTGATTGATGGATTTGGTGTTGCCAATGTCGATCTAGTTAATTTGTTTGTTAATATGGAATTATCTCGTTGTGAGAATCATCCTTGAAAATAAGCTCTTTCTAAAGTTGCGATGTCGAGTTTATTCATTTTCAACATTGCATTCATAACATTCCCAGCCTTCTGCCGGTCTTTGTCACTGAGTAACCTTCCGAGCGCAGTTGGAACGATTTGCCAGGTGACGCCGAATTTATCGGTCAGCCATCCGCAGCGATCTGTGCGTCCGCCATCGGAAAGTTTGTCCCAGTAATGATCGACTTCCTCCTGCGTTTCGCAGTTGATGAAGAAGGATGTCGCGGCGGTGAATTTCCATTCTGGGTTCATAGGCCCTCCGTTAAATAAAATGAATTCACGGCCTTCAAGATCGACGGTTACTCCCATCGGTTTTCCGCCGGGGCCAGGCATCGTGCTGAGGATTTTCGAATTTCTAAAAATGGAGGTGTAAAAAGTTCGCGGCCTCCTCTGCCACATTGTTGAACCACAGGAATGTTTGGATCTTTTGCATCTGCTTTTGAATATAATAGAAAAGTTATTCCATTGGATTTGGCTGCAACATGCTGACGCGGTTATCTTCCGTATCGAAGAAGGATACCCATAATCCCACGCCCGGAATAGGCATCGGTTCGCCGATGATCCTTCCACCAGCAGAGGTAACCTTTTTAATATGATCCTGAAGATCATCCACCGCGATCACGACCGACGGTGCATGGGTAACTGGGTCTTCGGTGCGTGCGTAAAAACCACCGTTTATTGCTCCAGCATCCTTCGGACGCCCGTTCTCACCAAGTTCTGTTGTAGTTGCAAGCACATAATTACCCATCTCTGGGCCCATCTGCTGCGTTTGCCAGCCAAACGTGCGTGAGTAAAAATCGCTCATGCGTTTGGTATCTTTTGCCGGCATTTCGAAATGTACTACTGAGTTCAGTGGGTCTTCTCCTGATTAGTGAATAAATAAAAAAAACGAGTTCAAGAAATTGTTAGCGGCCACTTTTCCGTTGTCCGACGTTTCTACTAGCCCATGCTTCCGGTCAGGACTTCGCCTGCTCTCCGATAATTTGCGAAGATCACACCCTTCGGCGAAGCCTTGCATTCCGTCAGCTCGAAAGCTGCGGGTATGGCACCATCGGCGAATAATCGCTTGCCTTGTCCGAGTGTGACCGGAAAAATCTTCAGCCATAACTCATCTACAAGGTCGTGTTTAAGAAGCGTCTGAATAAAATTTCCGCTGCCATGTACTTGAAGCTCCGGCCTTTCCTCTGCTTTAAGTTTCCTGACACCTTCTACAATATCGCCTTCGATACGATAGGAATTTTTCCATTCCATCTTCAATGGAGCGTGCGAAGCGACGTATTTATTCGCGTTGTTCAGTCCAGCCGCGATCGGAATCTCCTCATGGTGTGGCCAATAACTGGCGAAGATGTCGAACGTTTTGCGGCCGAGGAGCAGGTCATAAGGATGGCCCAATTGCTTTGACATCTCCATTGCAGAAAATTCATGCCAGTATGGCGCGGTCCATCCGCCATACTGGAATCCGCCATCGGTGTCTTCTTCACGCCCGCCCGGAGCCTGCATGACTCCGTCCAGCGATATAAACGATAAAACGATCAGTTTCCTCATAATGGTTATATTAAATAATGATCACCCTTTAATAATTGGTACCCAAATTTCAACTATTGCATTCTTCATGTCCATAACGCGCTCCGGGTAACGCTCGAAATCGAGTGAAAGCTTTGGATCCATCGAGTAACCAGATTTCGGCATCCATTCGCCGTAGATAAATCCAAAGAATTCGTGCAGGCCGTCGAGTGGTCCCTGATAGGTAAAGACTGCATAATTCGCGGCAGGAATTTCCTTCGATTTCATTCCCTCGGGTACGCTCGATGTCGAACTCACTTCGAGTCCGGCGATGTAATAGTACTTTGGAAATCCTCCTTTGTTCATATCGAAATCGCGGGAATAATCCTCGACGCCGAATGCGACTTCTGCCACAGAGTTCGGAATTTCCAGGCTGCGCTGTCCGAATTCGTGCCAAGCATTACGAATATCCGGAATGCCGTTTGCTGTATAGCGCTCGATGCCGATGATCTTGAACGCCTCTTTGGTTCGAAATTCAGGTTCTGTGCTCATTTTAGATGCTTCTGTGGATGTTATTAACTTTTCACCGCAAACTTACAACAATAATTAATGTTGTTTCAGATTAGGAGTTGTTGCTAATCTTAATGATAACATCCGCCCGTTTCCAGGGTTCGGTTTTTCCATATTCCTTGTCTTCTTTTTCCCACACATTGAAATATTTTGGGTTGTGCAGGTGCTGGTCCCGTTCTTTCATGCGTTGAGATGCTAATTCGAACGGACAATCGATCCATACCCGTAGGTCATAAAAGGAATTAAAATCCTCACCGAGAACAGAGACGCCTTCGAAAATGATCAGACCGTTCGGTTCAACAATGATCCAATCTGCAAGTGTCTTCTGACGCCAGTTGAATTTTTGATAGTTAGCCGCATTTCCTCCTGAGAGTGGGGTAAGTACTTGGGAAAGAAATCGCTTTCGGTCAGCGCCGCTCATGGTATCGGTCGCGAAATCATCGAGCGTGATGATCGTCGAGCCGGGAAATTCGCTCTGAATGGCTCTGGCAAGCGTTGTTTTGCCAGAGCCGCCGTATCCATCGATGGCAAGCAGAACCGGCTGTTTATGTTCAAGCAGTTCCCGAATCTTTAGAACGATGTTGTCTTGCTCGCTTGCCATCTATTTGTATGAAGCAAGCAACGCTTCCAGCCGATCGTGAGCCTCCCCGGCGTACTTTCCAAACCCGTATTGAAGCACGGTGTCTCGGTCCGCAACGGACTGGTGGATGCTTTGGGTTGTCAGCTTTGTCCTGCCGCCTAGGTCTTCCAGAGTGTACGTTTCAAGCGTGGTCTTACCCGGCTGCATTTCGAAGGTGCGGACAATTCGTTCCGGTGCGATGACATCATGATAGACGCCGTGAAACCGCGTTTCCCATCCGTTCTCCGCACGAACGGTGAAGGCCCAGGACCCGCCGGGGCGAGCGTCATACATCTCGACCTTCGCGTTCTCGTTATAATATTTCGGTACGGCATTGGCATCGGTTAATGCACGGAAAACAAGTTCGCGTGGCACATCGAACTCACGAGTGAGTACGGTATCGAGTTGGCCGGGTTCGGCCTTCAGTGTGGTTGGATTTTTCTGTGACATCGAGTAAATGGTTTTTATGAATTAAGAATTATGAAAATGTGCAAGTCACTATCAAAGTTTTGAGATAACAATATGAGTAGCCAGGTTAGTGGGAACGTGTTCCGTGCACTCATAGCCAAGTTTTGGCAGGTCGATGCCGGAGAGTAGATGTTCGCCGGAGCCGAGCAGCACCGGCGAAATGGCAAGATGCATTTCGTCGATGAGACGTTCCTGCAAATATTGTCGGATCGTCGCCGCGCCGCCGCCGATTCGAATATCCTTACCGTTGGCCGCTGCTTTCGCACGTTCGAGCGCTGCATGGATACCGTCCGTGATGTAGTGGAACGTAGTGCCGCCTTCCATTTTCTCCGATGGGCGAGCGTGGCGCGTTAGGACGAATACGTCGCAATGAAACGGTGGGTTACGGCCCCACCAGCCCTTCCATTCGTGGTCAGTCCAGGGGCCGCGGGTCGGGCCGAACATATTGCGACCGAGAATCTCAGCTCCGATATTCTCGAAGCCGCGCCTGGCAAAGTCGTCGTCGATTCCATTAGCACCGCCCTTTTTTCCAATCATCTTGTGAAATGTTTGGGTCTCGAACAACCAGGTGTGCAGATCGAGGCCGCCGACTCCGAGGGGATTACTCAGATCTTGATTTGGGCCTGCTCCGTATCCATCGATCGATAACGAAAATGCATGTACTCGTACTTTTGACATCTTTTCTAATGAGATTCTGATTGTTTAAGACTGTTTATGTACGCATGCAGTTTATCAGCATTTTGCTGAAGCCCTTCGACCGCATGGAATACATCAACCGCGCGCTTGTAATCTTCGGCAGATTCGAAGACATTCCGCCAGTGTAGCTCCGTCTTATCTCCTTGATCGTGCAGTGAAATGAACATCTGAAATTTTGGAGCGGGGCCATGGGTGAACACGATCCGTTCCATAGGAACGAGTTCCTCGAAGACCATTTCGTTGCGGTAATCAGTGCCGTCCGGCCCGTGCATGGTGAAGTTCCACTTGCCGCCGGTCCGCATTTCAAATTCGTGCGTTGTTAGTGAAAAGCCGTTCGGTCCCCACCAATGTTTGATATGTTCGGGATCGGTCAAGGCTTTCCAGACAATCTCGCGCGGAGCATTGAGGATACGGGTTGCAGCCATGGTGCGATCTATCGATGAACTTCTCGTTTCCACAAATTCTTTCAGCGATCGGCCGAGAATATCCGACCATCCCGCCACAAAATTGTGAGCATCGAGATCGGGATTGTTGTTGAAGGCGAAGGAATCGAGGCCGGAATGAATGAGGCGAAGTTTCGTCTGTTTTCCTTCCGCGAATAATTCGAAGGTGACGGTCGAGATGCCTTTCCATCCTTCGTAACGCCAGGTATAGGCTAGTTTTTTTTCTGGAATAACTTCTATTATTTTGCATTTATGGTGATAGGGTTCTTTACCGGGAGGGCCACCATGAAATTCAAACTCGAATCCGACTTCTGGCCGGAATTCTGGAAGCTCGAAATACCATTGCTTTAAGGAATCATTGTTGGATATTGCGTCCCAAGCTTTTTCCATTGGGGCATCGAAGGTGCGCTCGACAACGACAACACCGGTGAGCATTTCTTCGAGCTTATCGAGGCTTTCGCTCCAGCCTTCGCCCATCTGGAACTTAATATATCCATCGCGGACGGCATTGGAATCAAACCGGGTACGGATAACTAATTTTGTTTTGCCCACAATATCATCGAACGTAATAGTAACGAGCGACGATAAAAAATTTGCTGTTTCTCCATTTTCGATACCACTCTGCATTAAGGTCTTCCAGCTATCCGGATGCTCCATCAGATCACATGTGTAAACGATCTTTTCCGGGCGCACGAATTCAAGATACTCTCCTGTCATTGGGAACGGCCCCTTCATTTCTCTTGGACCATTTTCCGGGCCGTACATCGTGATGCGGAATTTGCCACCGGGTCGAGGATCGGTCTCACTGGTTGTTGTAAATACGCGCGGCCCGAACCACTTCGCTAAATGCTCGGCTTTCGTGAACGCATCGAAAACAAGCTCGCGGGGAGCGGGTATGGTTCTCGTTAAGATTATCTCTTTCGGTGCAGTTCTAACAGTGAAATCAGATCTTGTTGCCATGTTCTTTGGATTGTAATTCTTTCAAGTATTCTTCCAGCCGGTCAAGCCGCTCATCCCACATTTTGCGGTAGCGTTCGACCCAGTCGGATACTTCATCTAATTTATTCATGCTTGCCTCGCAATACCGTTCGCGGCCTTGCTGCGTGATGCTTACCAGACCGCATTCCTCCAGTATCTTTACGTGCTTCGAGATCGCTGGCCGCGATACGTTAAAGTGATCGGCGATGCTCGTCATCGTCAATGTTTGCACGGCGAGCAAACTAAGGATCGCCCGCCGGGTCGGATCTGCTATGGCCTGAAATACGTCTCGTCTCACAACCCCTATAACCGAATGCGTAACCATTCGGTTTCCGAATTCTTAGATAACAAAAAAAGGCCGCCCGGAACGGCCTTTTTATGAAATTTAGCTTCGATTATGCCATCACCAATTCCCGCATATCGATCGCTTTGGGAATGATCGCGTCGAATTTTTGCATATCCCAGGCGAAGGTAGGGCAGCGTTCGGCGCGTAGTGGTAATGTCATGCTCGTGCGCGGCCTTGCTCGCGTAGAAGACCTTCTTCTACGAAACGGAGAGCAAGATCATCTTTTGTCAAGTGGTACTTTTTAGCAATGGAATTAAAAGTATCCACTTCATCCTTAGGAATCCGGAATACGAGGAGGTCTTCGGTGGGTCGCAAATTAGGAAAGGCTTCTTTTCCGTTTACGACGGCAGCCTTCGACCAATCGACATAATCGCTTGATTCGTGAGTGGCCCAGAATTCGCGTTCCTCGTCTTCGGATTCGAATTTTGGTAATGCCTTAAATTCTATCTTGTCCATACTTTATTTTGTCCATTTCGCTCATCGATCTCGCCGATATGACTCGAATGTTTGGTACCCTAATAGTAATCGCAATGGAAAGCAAACGGTTCTTTTTAGTTTTCCCCAATGCAAGGTATCTCGGCTCTGTTTCTGAATGCTTTACATCGTCGGCAAGTTTCAATGGGTCGCATGCAAATACCTGTTCCGCCTCATCGGGTGAGACTCCATGCTTTATCCAGTTTTTGTCGATGTTACCGGCATCCCAGTCGAAGCCGGTACATAGTGATAATAAATCCAGAATGTGCTGCATTCATCAATAACTTATTTTGCCATCACCAATTCCCGCATATCGATCGCTTTGGGAATGATCGCATCGAATTTTTGCATATCCCAGGCGAAGGTGGGGCAGCGTTCGGCGCAGAGGCCGCAGTGAACGCAGAGGTCCTCGTCTTTCACCATGATCCGTCCGGTTTGTTTGAGCGGTTCGCTGGTGAATAAGGCTTGCGAAAGATTGATGGCTGGCGCTGACAGGCGGGAACGAAGCTCTGTTTCATTCTCCGCATCTCCCGTGATCGTCAGGCATTGGACGGGGCACACGTCAATACATGCATCGCACTCGATGCACTTTGGCGCGAAGAAGACGGTCTCCATATCGCAGTTCAGGCAACGCTGGACCTCGTGGGCTGTTTGCTCGGCATTGAAGCCAAGTTCAACTTCGGTCGTGAGATTCTTGAAGCGTTCGACAAGATCGACGTGCTTCATCTTCTGTCGTGTTTCGGGATCGTAATTATTATTGTATGACCATTCCGAAAGTCCCATCTTGGCAGAGACGAGGTTCATCCCACGTTTCATTCGCTCGGTGACGGGAATGCCGTTGCAGTAATTATTGATCGAGATCGCGGCCTGATGTCCGTGCTCGACAGCCCAGATGATATTTTTCGGACCCCATGCCGCATCGCCGCCGAAGAATACACCGGGACGTGTGGACATGTGCGTTGTCTCATCGACTTTTGGCATATCCCATTTGCCGAACTCCATCCCGAGATCGCGCTCGATCCAGGGGAACGCATTATCCTGGCCGATGGCGAGAATAACATCATCGCATGGAATGATCACTGAATCAATGGTACGCGATTCCGTCGCACCTTCATTCCATTCGAGGCGTTCGAATTCCATTCCGACAAGTTTGCCATTTTCTATCACGAACCGTTTCGGAGCATGATTAATGACGATCTCGATCCCTTCTTCCTCGGCATCTTCCAGTTCCCACGGAGATGCTTTGAAATATTTTCGGGGACGGCGCGCCATTACCTTGATGTCTTTTCCACCAAGCCGGCGCGAGGAGCGGCAGCAATCCATTGCGGTATTTCCAACGCCGATAATGAGCACTTTTTCGCCGATGCTTTTGATATGCTCGAACGCAATTGAGAATAGCCAGTCGATACCAATGTGAATGTTTGCGGCAGCTTCCTGGCGTCCGGGAATTTGCAGATCCTTCCCACGCGGCGCGCCGGAACCGATAAAGACGGCATCAAATTTATCGTAGGGGCCAACGGCGTTGGCCCGATCCGCGGTATGACTGCGGCCATTTGTGGGGGATGGGTTAATGCCATTAACCCCTACCGGCTCGGTACCATTCTGAAGAAGCGCCTTGAGACTTTTAATCTCCGAATTATACCGCACATCCACGCCCATATCGACGATCATTGCGATCTCTTCGTCGAGCACGCCGGCGGGAAGGCGGAAGGAGGGGATATTCGAGCGCATGAGTCCGCCCGGTTTATCCATTGCCTCGTAAATGGTTACTTCGTAGCCGAGCGGCATGAGGTCGTTCGCAACGGTGAGCGATGCCGGTCCTGCGCCGATGCAAGCGATGCGCTTGCCGTTTTTTGCTGTGGGGATCTTCGGCAGCAGCATCGAAATATCTTCATCCCGCAGATCGGAGGCGACGCGCTTTAAGCGGCAGATAGCGACAGGCTTGCCATCGACGCGGTCGCGGCGGCAGGCCGGCTCGCAGGGACGGTCGCAGGTGCGCCCGAGAATTCCGGGAAACACGTTGGACTCGCGGTTGAGCATGTACGACTCGGTGTACTTGCCTTGCGCGATCAGGCGGATGTACTCCGGCACATTCGTATGCGCAGGGCATGCCCACTGGCAATCTACTACTTTATGAAAATAATCCGGGTTATATTGGTCGGTTGGCTTCACGTAAAAATTTGTTCGTTATTCTGAGAACGAGTTGGAAAACAGCAAGGGGAGCGGTGACGTTCGCAGTGCTGCACCGAACTTTTCGTGGCCGAGGATGGGTATAACAAAATCTCAGAGCGGAGGTTACTTGTACTATCTCAACCAAATCATTTTCCCATGAAATACTTCATTTCCGTTTTTCTTTTGTTTTCTGCAGTTTCGACGAGGGCTCAAATTACGCTGGAGCATACGTATTCCGGTGCTATCGGTGGTATCGCGCTCAATCTAATTCAGGTTGACTCTGGAGTCTGGAAGTATGTAGAATTTAGCGAGTCGGCAACACCCGATACCATAATTACATTTTCAATTTTCAACTTAGATCACTCGCTCGATCGAGTGATACCGGTTCCATTGTTCGTTCCAGGCCAATATGACGATGCACAGCCAATAATGATCGTCAAGAATCTTTTCGCATTGGATGGTGGGTATGAATATATGATTTCATTCGGTTATAACGATAATCAGCAGAATTACCACGAGGGATTGAGGGTGTTTAAAGAGGATGGGACGACAGTATTTTCTTGTGACACCTGCCGGTTATCCGATGATTCTTACGTTCCAATATTTTCGACTCCACCCTGCATAGTATCGACGGATTCCGGAGTAAAAATGATCATCCTTTCAGGCCTCAACAATCCTGAAAATTATGAACTGTATTCTCTCCCCGGTAAATTACCGAATCGCCAATCTAAAACTGCCGGCGTTACACCCATGAGCATATCCAACGGATCTTCGTTCCCAACCTCTGCTTATCCCAATCCTTCCAACGGGCAAGTGAGAATTGCATACGAATTACCTACCGGCATCTCGTCCGTCGACGTGATATTGACCACAGAAGATGGCAGGGAAGTAAAACGCTATCGCGTCTCAAGCACATTCAGCGACCTGCTGATCGAGGCATCCGATCTTCCGAGCGGCTCCTATTTTTACAAGCTGGTCACAGAAAAGGGTGAAAGTGCAGCCCAGCGGATCGTGATGGTGAAGTAAGTTTTAGGGGCAATTCATCCCAAACCGAACGGCGAACCCGCAACGCCGAATTTTCGTTCTTTTAAATTGTCTACTCCCTGTATTGCTTTATGACCCGACCAAACCTCACTTACCTTTGCGCATGTACTCTGTTATTCGCGGCATGCAGCAAGAGCACCAGTCCCACGGTAATGACAACGATGCCACAGCCCATAACGGTCTTCGATTCCACCGCTTTCCCTACCAACGAGAATTTCGAAGTAAATGGGCTTCCATCGCTCGATGGATGGGTGTTTCATCCCTCCATTCCGGGCGACACTATCACGTTTACTAATTACCCTGGCAATGCCCCTCCTGGTGACACAGCACAGTGGTCTATTACCCTTCGAAAAAGCGATGTTCCTCCAATAACGAATAACGTGACCAAAAGCTTTGTTCACTGTTCGAGCGGCATCTACTCGTTCACAGTTTGGCTTAGAATGAAAAAGACCCTCGATTCCGCGCAGGGGTATAATCCTGTCGGGTGGATCGGAGTGCTTAAACAAAGTGGCGGCCGACTTGATACAACGAGCGCCTCAGCTGGCGACAGCACCGGATGGAATCCCGTAACCGTGCTCGATACACTCACCCTTTTGCCCACGGACACGGTTACACTCATGATCGCATCCGGAATGTGCGACAGCAGTTGTCATGGCAACCCCTATTGGTATGATGACATCACCTTCAAGAAGCTCCAATAATTGTTGAATACGCGAAATCTGACAATGACAAAGTATCTCCTCCTCGTTGCATGCCTCGCCATCATTTTGCTATCCTCTTGCAAGAGCAGCACCAATTCGGCAAACCCTAACACCTCTGACACTACCTTTTTGCTAAAGAATGCCACGTTCGATTCGGCCGGAACACATGGCTTCAATGGCTGGGTGTTCCAACACTCTTTAGATACTATTGATTTTGAACAGGATGCGCCTTCGGGGGTCGGAACCTGGGGTTTCAAGATCCATTCGGTCGATTATCCTACTCAATCCGATAACATCACTCGTAGCTTTACAAATCTTACTTCCGGTGTCTATGAGTTTACCCTTTGGTCACACACTAAATATGTGTTTCCTGACAGCATCTTCCACCCTGCATGGATCTCGATCACGAAGAAAAGTGGCGGACTAATCACCACCGTGATAGATTCCGTCCAAGATAGCCTGACCTGGTTTCCACACACGATGTTTGATACGCTGACGTTGCTTCCATTGGATACTGTTACGCTTGAAGTATCCAGTGGGCTAGCGATCATCCATGGAAACCCGAACACCGTTGATGACTTTACGTTTGCACGCCTTCCCTGAGATCAGGAAGTCGAATTTCCGGAATTCTACTCTTTCTCGAATCGTCTGACGAACGATCTTCCATCCGAAAGTTGGAAGGAAAGAACGTAGCTGCCAGCAGTAAAATTAGCTAATGATAGTCGCGTCGTTTGCCCAACACTATTAGCGGCATAAACCACGACACCACGCTCGTCGGTCAATTCGATCCTGTCAATGGTTTCACTCGTTGAAGAAAGATCAATGGAGATGAAATTTTTTGCAGGATTAGGGTACAGCACAAAGGTGCTTGGCTCTGGAGACTCGCCAACGCGAGAGAGCGGGGTATAGGTCTGCACAGGCTCTGATATGGAGATGTGTCCGGAGGTTTGCCCAATATCGCCAGTCTGAACAACCCCGTAATAATCGGGACCCAGGGTGTATGGATAGACTGCGGTTCGATTGCTATCAATGGTAACGAAATAAGCATACGTCCCTTGCGGATAATCCGGGGTTACGCAAAATCGCCCGTTGCTTTGATCGAGATCGCCGAGACCTTTCACAAATTCGAAATCTTCAATATAGTATCCCAGTGGATATTGGGTGGACACCGCGGGACCGTACTGTGATGAACTGAGCACCGTTCCATTGGGAAGCGTCGTCCGCTCGGTGATAGATCGTTTTTGGTAGCTGGAGCTCATTCTTCGAATACCGCCTGTTCCATCGGCATTGGAGTAGCCATAAGCTCCATAGATAGGGAAGCCATCAAATGCATAACCGATAATCGGTGAGTGATGAAGGGAATCTTTATCATTGTAGATACAGACAGGGTTCAGGTGATGATGGTATTCGCCATTCGGTGCAGGATGTCCGAGACAAGAATCGAAGCTACTACCCTCAACAACGATCGCATTTTGATTCCACACGCCAGCATTTTGATAGCTATTCGCATCTTTTGCATTGAACATGCTGACCCCGTTCGACCAAATGCCGATATGTCCAAGTGGAGTAGCCGTCGGTGTGCCGGTATTTGCCTTGGGGTATCGAGTGATCTTAAAAAGAAAATCTTGATTGACTGGCTTATTCGGATCGCCATTCCATGGGCCAATATCGTAGCCGGGAATACAGGTGCAGCTCAGATAAACGTTGCTATCCGAGTACTTCACCGATTGTACATCGGTGGGATAACTGCCATAGCCGGTTGCGCCGCTGGTGTTCACGACCCAGCTTACGATGCTGGGCGCGGTAGGCTGAGCTTTTACGACAGGTGCCGCAAGCGCGATCAACGAAAGAACTATCGATATGTGGAGACGATGCTGCATGATACAAAAGAAAAAGCGTTTCTCAAAGATTAACACCTGGTGTTGCACTTCATAACGTAAACGTTTGGGGCTACCGTTTCTGGATATTTGAAGCTGTTTTTGATCATCCGAAAGCACAGAGTTCCGAACCGTTTCCAGTAGATATTCCAGAAATAGAGGTATTTACCGCTAACCTCGGCTTGGCATCGAATGCTCGATAGGGGAACGTGCAGTGGGACGAATTTACTTCCGCAAATTAACTACTGATAGAACGAACCCACCAAGGATCAGGATCATATTTGCGCTCACAAGCGCTGTATAGCGATGGTGTAAAGAATCGAATTCCTGTTTTGCACCAATATAGGCAGCGGTTTGCTGTGGGTGGTCGAAATCCCGGATGGTGGCGCGCAGCAGATTCATGCGATCCGTGGTCTGAATGGAATAGATCCATAGAATAAGCACTGAGGCGAAAATAACGGTGGTCTCAACGATGCGAAGCGCAGAAGAGCCATCGTTCCACTTTAGTATTAGGAGGATAACGGAGGCGACCAACGACACAATCCCGCAAACCCATTCGATATGGTTCATCTTGCTAAGGATGACGCCGTTCACCGTCCCTGCCAGCGTTTTTGATGGGAGCTGCTGAAAGATCGGCGCTGCTACTGCGTAGCCAAGCATAATGAGTGCTCCGAGCCAAACGCCAAGAGATAGAGATTTTACTATTGAAAGAAACATAGGTCACAAAACCGTAAATGCATGGAAGGCCGTTCTATCCCGATGAGCTATTTTCAATTGCACTATGATGACTTAAAGGAATTCCATCGATCATATTCTTTGTTGGCCTCATTTCTTGTTATTGGAAGCACATTATGCCTGAATCTGTCTTATCCCTCGATAACGTTACAAAAACTTACGGCCAGAAGGTTGCGGTCGATGCCGTGTCCCTTGCGGTAGCTGGTGGCAGCATTTTCGGATTGCTTGGTCCTAACGGTGCAGGCAAGACCTCAACGATCAGGATGATCACCGGAATAACTTTGCCGGATCGAGGAGAGATCAATCTCTTCGGGGAGTCACAGCGCGAGCGTCATCAAAACCAGATCGGATATATGCCGGAGGAGCGCGGTCTCTACCGAAAGCTCACGGTTCGCAATCAACTCGAGTATCTCGGTGCCCTAAAGGGATTGAATTCGCAAGCACTTAATACAGCCATCGATTATTGGCTCGACCGATTTCAGATCCGATCCTGGGAAAAGAAGAAAACGTCCGATCTTTCGAAAGGCATGCAGCAAAAGGTGCAGTTCATTCTCACGCTGCTGCATGATCCCGCACTGCTTGTGTTGGATGAACCACTTTCGGGACTCGATCCGGTGAACGCCGAACTTATCAATGAAGTGATCCTTGAACTTCGCGGGCGAGGGAAGACCATCATTCTTTCGACGCATCGGATGGAGCAAGTTGAGCAGCTTTGCGATGAGATCGCAATGATGAATGATGGTAAAATAGTTCTTGCGGGGAAAGTGCGCGACCTTAAAGCACGTTCTGGCCGGAAACTCATTTCCATGCGATTCAATGGGGATGCGGCATTCCTTCGAACTTACGGCGAGCAGCGCGTGAAGATTTTGGAGCATACGCCAAATGAAATTCTGATGGAGATTGGTGCAACCGAAAGGCCGCGTGATCTTCTCATACAAGTTGCCGAGTATCTCGATATTCAAAAATGGGAGATCGTCGAGCCGCCGATAAAGGAATTGTTCCTGGAAGCAATCGCACCTAAAATAGAAACATCAAACACTGTCGCCTAAACTTCTATGAATAAAACATTCATTGTCCTCAAACACGAATTCCTGATCAAAGTCCGGTCGCGCGCGTTCGTTGTTATGACGCTTATTGGGCCGTTACTGATGGGTGCGGTCATTATCCTTCCAGCATATTTTTCGGCGTCGAACTCTGGCGATGTGCGGCATTTGGTGGTGCTCGATAGCACCGGAAGATTGGCGCAGTCAATGATCGCACAGTCACACGACACTGCAAGTGATTTTCTTTCAAAGCAGTTTTCGACGAACATAAGACTTGAAAGCGTGCTGCCAGGACCGCGAGTCAAGGACTCTCTGGCAAAGCTCGTGGAGACAAAAGCACTTACGGGATATATGATCATTCCGGCGAACGCCATCCAAGATAGCGCCAGCAACGCACAGATCAAGCTTCACAATACAAGCGATCTAACATCGGTATCGTTCTTGAAGGATTCTTATCTTAAAGCAATTCGTGATGCGAAACTTGGCGCGCGTGGTATCGATCCGAAAATGGTTACGAATGTCGAATCCGGCGTTCACATCGAGACGGTTAAATTAGAAGCAGGATCGGAGAAGAAGGATAGCGGTGATGCCGGGATGATCATGGCATTCATCACTGTATTTATTCTTTATTTCACGCTGGTCATGTATGGCACACTCATCATGAATAGCGTGATCGAAGAGAAATCAAGCAGGGTAGTGGAGTTAGTGGCTTCGAGCGTCCGGCCATTCCAGTTACTTGTGGGGAAGGTATTGGGCGTTGCAAGCGCCGCACTCATTCAGGTTGCTGTGTGGGCGATCATGCTGGTTTTGCTAACGACTATTGGGCTCGCCGCTGCCAGTGCCATGCTCGGATCGGATTTACTTCCATCCATTTCGCCATTCCTATTCCTTTACTTTATTCTGTTTTTCGTTCTCGGTTTTCTCATTTATGCAACGCTGTACGCAGCCATTGGCTCGACGGCTGAATCGGCAAGTGATGTTCAGCAAATTTCGATGCCCGTGGTGATGTTGCTTGTCATACCATTCGTACTGTTGCAAGGTGTTATCCAAAATCCATCGAGTACGAAGAGCGTGGTGCTCTCGCTGATTCCATTCTTTTCACCGATCCTCATGCTTGGACGTATCTTTACCGAGACCCCGCCGTGGTGGCAGATCGCGCTTGCGGTCGCGCTGATGATCGGCACGTTCTTCGGTTGCCTGTGGGTTGCCGCGCGGATTTACCGTGTGGGAATTCTTATGTACGGCAAGAAATTCAAACTCAGCGAGATCGCCAAGTGGGTGAGGTATTCGTGAGTATGTAGGGACGTGCTGCGCACGTCCTTTTCCGTTTATGCGAAACGCTCGGTCTCGAAACGTTTTATTGTGTTCGCTGTTGACCCTAGTATGGACGACCCAAGAATCGTAGGTCTAATGACCGAAATGCTCCACAATCAGGAGCAAATGCTTCTGGAACAAAAGCAGACCAATACGAGGCTTGATCGGCTCGAAAAGCAGCAACAAACGACGAACCTAAAATTGCAGGAGCTTTCGGTTTCGAACCTGAAGCTTGCAGATGAACTCCGTACCGTCGTGCAACTTGGGGAACGTGTCGTGCGGCTGGAAGCAGCGGTCTTCCACTAATTCTGAAACACAATATCCAAAGGGACGTCCTGCGCACGCCCTTTTTTAGGGTAACTAAATCTTCGTTGTACAGAGAGAGGACGTGCGCAGTACGTCCCTACGGTTGCATCGCGGATACAGGACTCAATCAGAGTTTCCTTAATATTCGTCCTTTCGATCCATTATTTTTGTGATCCAAATGGTCTTTGAAGAGTCCTCGATCTCATAAATGACTCTATAATCGCCGGACCGGATTCGGTAGAGGTTTTGGAATCCTTTTAACTTTTTTACGCCAGGCGGACGGGGATCGGAGGAAAGCCCATCGAGATGAGGAGCAATTTGTTGTTGAACAAGAAGCGGAAACTTGCGCCAATTTCGGATGGCCGCAGGCGTGAATTTAAGTTCGTACACGGTGTGAGGCTTCTTCCATTTCAGCCTTTAACTCGCGCCACGGGACACTTGGCTCTTTCGGTTCGTTCTCTGCTTCAAGCCCATCCAAAAAATCCCGCCACTCTTCACCCCACTGAGCGAGATCGACCTGGGCGGCAACCCGAGCGCCTGTATCATCTGTCACGTATTTGATGCCTTTCATACTTGTAATAACCACGAAGAGGCTGAAAAATTCCTACGGTTGCAGCACAATGGGAATTTGCTGCATACTGCCATTCATTCGCACAGCAGCCCAATACGCGCCCGGAGGCATATTAGCGGCGTTCCAGGTGAAGGTATGCTCGCCGGCAGATAGCTCGCCCTCGAACATCCGCGCAACCTCTGTGCCGAGGAGATTGTAGATGCTAACTTCCCCGGCGACGCTTTCAGTCGTGGTCAAGCTAATGGTGGTGGATTGGGTGAAGGGGTTGGGGTAGGTGCTGACCGTAGATTGCAACGGCGCTTTTGTTCCAACGGCACTTGTGTTTATCATTTCTGAAAGCGGGCGGCGCCAAACTCCGGTACCTTGTGTGCCAACGAAAAGATCAGTGCTATCAGATAAAAGGGTGGTCAAGACCATATTGAGTGGAATTCCAGTTCCGACAGAACCCCAGCTATTCCCATCGTCAGTTGAGGAATATACGCCGTATGGCGCTCCTGCTAAAAAAAGATTTCCATCGAATGAGAGCAATGCGTTTGGTATCATCCCATTAGGGACCCCATTGCCGGATGCAACCCAATCTGATCCGCTATCCGTCGATTTGAATATCCCCGGACCGAAAGACGCTGCAAAAAAATCGGGACCATTTGCTGCAAGGCTGTTGACTTGTTGATACTGAAACCCTGAAGCTGCGTAATTCCACGTTATCCCGTTGTTTGTAGAGCGTGCGAGGCAACCTGATTGATTATTAGGCAAAGATGCAAAAAGATTATTGCCCAAAGCGGAGAGGCCAAGAACCCACGCGGTAGATAAATTACCATTCGCTGGAACCCAATTTGCACCGCCATTTGAACTTGAATATACACCACTATCAGAGGTTCCTGCGTAGAGAATGGAATCCTTAGCGGTAAGTGAATATATATCAGGCTCGTATAAGGGTAAACCTGAATCGGCGCGAATCCAACTAGCACCGCTGTCGTTTGAATAAAATACACCGTCGCCGGTTGCAGCGAACAGTTCTGTGCCAAGAGTAGTGAGAGCATTAATTCCATATGCTGTAATGGCATTGCTTGCTGCAAGCCAATTCATTCCAGAATTGGTCGAACGAAACACCCCGCTACTATTAGTTCCGACAAAAACACATGTTCCGATCTGGGCCATGGCCGAGATTTGAGTCGCGATAATCCCCTTATTCGAAAGGCTCCAACTATCACCACTATCGGTAGAAATCATAACACCTCGGCCCGAGCCAGCAAAAAGCTTTCCATGAATGATTTCAAGCGCAGAAACGCCTTCTTGAAGGAGACTGTCCTTTATTTCCCAACTGTTCCCCGAGTTGGTTGATAAAAATACCCAGCCGTCATTCGCCTCAGCATAAATATTAGATCCTTGGCTGGTAAAAGAGTTGATGTTTGCATCGCCAGGCAAGCCTTGATTTGAAGGTATCCAGGTTGCGCCGGTGTCTGTGGATCGAAAAACACCGATTGTATAAAGGCCGACAAACAGATTTCCGCCATCCGCGAATACTCTTTGTGCTTGCAGGCTTGTCAAGCCGCTGTTCATAGCCTCCCATGTTGCGCCGCTATCGGTTGAGCGAAGTACCCCTCCATTCGTTGCTGCAAAGAGATCGGGCCCCATTGTTGCGAACGAGTAAACATTGAGAGAATCGATGGTTGAGTCTTCAATCCAGGATACACCGCCATTGGATGAACGGTAAGCACCACTAAGAAAATACTTCCCGAACTGGAATGCGGTGGCAAGCAATGAAGTACTTCCTTCCCAGGTGGCCCCTAGATCGGAACTGACAATTGCACCCGACTGCAGTTCAGCATAAAGCTTTCCATCCAAAAATTCCAAAGCCTCAACATCCGTGTTCGGGTCAAGACCACTATTTATTGGTACCCAATTTTGCCCGTCATCACTAGATCGGAAAATCCCGCCTCCCCAGGTCCCGATGTAAATGAATGAGTCGTCGTTCGCAATTGAGGTGACTGAGCCCCCCTCGGGTCCATTTGTTTGCACCCACTGTCCATGCGCGGCGGGAGCTGCGAGGAGTAGCGCCGAAAACAATAAGAAGCATTTCATGGTCGCAAATATACATAATTTTTATACTCTTAGCATGAAAATCTTTATTTAGATATGATTTCAATGAAGCCAATTCACTTTAAGGCATCGTAAGTAATCTTCATTATTTTTCAATAAATCTTTCAGAAACACTTGACATTACCTGTTTTAGTGCGTATATTAGCATTTGCTTTGATGGGCACCCTCGGGGAAAAGATGAAAGATGAAGTATGAAAGATGAATCCGCCGCGGCGGAGAAAGATGAAATGGGGGAGGGGAAAAAGTAAGAAGTAAGAGTTGAGAAATAGGGGCACATCGTCGGCGATGCTGGGGGCTAGAGTTCATTGAAAATTGGAATTGCAATAGTTTTCGTCATGAACGAGTTCTCTGAGAAAAGAATTTGTTGAAACAATTGGCGAAATTAGCTCGGAAACGACACTTCATCGGGAACTCACAAGAAAGAAAAAACGGCACCTGTTTCTTGTGGAAAGGATAGAGGTAAGCGATGAAGGAAAAAAAGGAGGTAAGGCGACGCGGAATTATACCCGTTTCACCCTCGTTTGGCGGACTTCAAATTGAAAAACAGTCCCATACGGGGACGTCGCATGAGCGATCATGTGACATGGCTGCCGGATGCTACTATAGCGCGCGGTACCGACAGCATCATGATTAGCGCTATTATACATACATGCCAGTAACCAAGGAAAAGAAGCAGCAATTTGCTGCTAAATTCGGCAAAGCGCCGAACGATACGGGGAGCGCGGAAGTCCAGATCGCGATTCTCACAGAACACATCAATTCTCTCACACCGCACTTCGCGAAAAATCCTAAGGATCATCATGGCCGCCGTGGGTTGCTGAAGATGGTCGGACAGCGGCGCAGTCTGCTTGACTATCTCGCTAAGAAGGATCTTACTAAGTATCGCGCGCTCATTCAAGAGCTTGATATCCGTAAATAATTCGTAGGGGCGTGCTGCGTGCGCCCATTGCATTATACATTAATATTTGGACGTGCGCAGCACGTCCCTACCAATCCAAATGAACTACGAAATCGAATACGGTCGCGGCAAGAAGATAAGCTTCGACATTGGTCGCTTTGCAAAACAATCCAACGGATCGGTGATGGTCCGATTGGGAGATACGATGGCGCTTGTCGCAGCCGTCGCTGCAGAAAAAGAGAAAGAGGGAATCGACTTCATGCCCCTGCAAGTCGAGTTCCGTGAACGCGCTGCGGCGGCAGGAAAAATTCCAGGAGGATACTTCAAGCGCGAAGGCCGCCCAACCGAGAAGGAAATTCTTTCGGCACGGTTGATCGATCGCCCTATTCGCCCAATGTTTCCGAAAGAGTGGCGCGTCGAAACCCAAGTTATTTCCACCATCTTCTGCTCCGATCAGGAGCATGATGCAGATACGATCTCTGCGACCGGTGCATCGCTTGCACTCTTACTTTCGGATATTCCATTCGAGGAAGCAGTTGCTGAAGTTCGCGTTGCGAGAGTCAATGGTGCAATTATTATCGATCCCACATTCTCCGAACTTGAGAATGCGGATTATGAATTTGTTGTAGCCGGCACAAAGGATTCGATTCTGATGGTCGAAGGCGAATGCCATGAGATCAGCGAAACGGATTTTCTCGATGCCCTGCAAAATGCGGCAAGCGCTATCAGGGAATTATGTGCAGGGCAAGATAAGATCATTGCTGAATGCGGTATTGCTAAGAAGAAGCGCGTTCAGGATGAGCATGTCATGGATGCAACACTTGTAGCCCAAGTAGAAGAGATCGCAACGGCTAAATTGCGAGAGCTTGCAAGAACCGTACTTGCGAAAGAAGACCGTCACGATCAGACCAAAGCCGCCAACGAAGCTTTCCACAAAGCGATTTTGGAAAAAGTTGGTGAAGCTCAGTTCGAGCTGATAAAAGGTGACGTGGAAGTCATTTTGCACAATATCGAAAAGCGCGAGATGCGCGAGATGATCCTGGAGAACAATGTTCGTCTCGATGGCCGTGATTGCACAACGATCCGCCCAATTGCTTGCGAGGTTGCGGTATTACCGCGAGTCCACGGTTCAAGTCTCTTCACTCGTGGCGAGACTCAATCGCTTACAAGCTGCACGCTCGGAACAAAACGAGACGAGCAATCAATCGAAGGCTTGCAGCCGGAATCCACAAAGCGGTTCATGCTTCACTACAATTTCCCATCCTATTCTGTCGGTGAAGTCGGCCGTTACTCGGGAACCGGGAGACGAGAAATTGGGCATGGCAATCTAGCCGAACGCGCGCTGAAACTATTGCTTCCGACGGTTGAAGAATTTCCATACACACTTCGAATAGTAAGCGATATTCTCGAATCGAATGGTTCTTCGTCGATGGCGACAGTCTGCGCCGGTTCGCTCGCCATGTTCGATGCGGGCGTTCCACTGAAGAAGCCTGTAAGCGGCATAGCAATGGGCCTAATCAAAGAAGGCGATCGCGTTGCTATTCTTTCAGATATTCTTGGTAACGAGGATCATCTCGGCGATATGGATTTCAAAGTCTGCGGCACACGCGATGGTATCACCGCCTGCCAGATGGACATGAAGATAAAGGGTATAGACTTTGCTCTGCTGGAGAAGGCACTCCTGCAAGCGCGCGAAGGCCGATTGCACATCCTTGGCAAGATGGATGAGGCGCTTGCCGCGCCGAAGTCTGAGCTTTCAACGTATGCGCCTCGCCTAACGACTGTTAAAGTACCTGTCGATGCGATCGGACTTGTTATCGGACCTGGTGGTAAGACGATCCGACAGATCCAGGCAGATGCCGGTGTCGAGATCAATATCGAAGAGGATGGAACAGTTACCATTGCTGCATTGTCCGGAGAAGCTTCGGATCGTGCTAAGCAATTCATCCTCGGACTTGTTGCCGAACCTGAGGAAGGCGCAACCTATACTGGTCGCGTCACTCAAGTGCGCGAAGGCTTAGGGGCTATCGTCGAATTCCTCCCCAAGAAGGAAGGCTTACTCCACATTTCGGAGATCGATTATCAGCGCGTCGAGAACGTTTCGGACGTTATTCAGGTCGGCGATGTATTTGATGTGAAGCTTATTGCCGTTAAGCC
Organism: Ignavibacteriota bacterium; assembly: GCA_963736195.1. Classification (GTDB taxonomy): domain Bacteria; phylum Bacteroidota; class Ignavibacteria; order Palsa-1295; family Palsa-1295; genus PALSA-1295. Next base: position 733,199 of record CAVTNP010000004.1, on the reverse strand, counting down.
AGATGGAAAGTTCTCGCTTTCTCGCAAAGCCCTTTTGCCGATGCCGGAAGGATATGAAGAGCGCCCACGCCGCGAGTATGGCGGAGATCGCGATGGCGATCGTGGAGGTGACCGTCGTGGCGGCGGAGATCGTCGCGGGGGTGGCGACCGCAGAGGTGGCGGAGATCGCCGAGGAGGCGGTGGCTATGGCGGGGGAGATCGTAGGAGATAATTCCTCGGACTTATTTTGTAATATTGGAACCTCATCCCTACGATGAGGTTCTTTTATTTTATTCCTACCCAAATCTGGATTTGAGCATTCTGAGGATCGGCAGATTGTTCATCATAGATCTCGAAATCAGCGAGAAACGTGCGTTCACCACCCACTTCGGAAGCCGGTGTTGACCAGATCTTCTGCCACACTTCTGGCACAACCTTCCAAACTGGGCCTCTTTGCGAAGTGAAGATGGCATAGTGTGCTTCTGGAATGTGAACTGGCACCATTTCATCTGGAATCGAATCAATTGAAGTGACCTTCGCCCCGATCAGAAAGGTGTATTCATCGTTCGAATCGGATTTGTAGTCGGTGTACAACGCGATAATGCTGGCATCGGCGCGATTAGGAATTTGATCGATGACTCCGTTGGTCATTGCCCTTTGCCACATTGCACCGATCACGCCTTTGCCGGACATCTCTCTTGCATTTGTGGTGCGGGCGACGATGCCGATAAATAAAAATCCCTCACCATCGACCGATTGAATAGTTTGCATGTTTTATCCTATTCTGATGCAATTAAAGTTTTGCTTTCTCGTAGTATTTCGGCAAATACGGCCGCTGCGCTTATCATCAGCGTGTATAAGTGCGGGTTCAGTTCCACCACTGTTGCAGCTCCTGGGGTAAATTCGCAAAGCGAGCTAAAATCGGCGATCATGACAGTCCGTGAATTGTGCAGTCGAGCGTGGTTAATATTATTCAGAACATGTTGAAGATCACTACCACTCAATAAGTATTCCGAGGCTTGAAAATCAGGAAGCATATGCTTGCGTTCTTCTTCACCTATGCTCAAAAGTTCACTTATTGAATGAGCGCTTGCTTTTGCATGCAATTCAGTACCGGATTTGCCGACGAAGAGCATCCCTGAATTATCAGCTTGAACGATAGCTGAGTTCACGCTTCCAACTGCCTTGATGAACACGCCAAGTGCTGCCAACGGCGAGATAGCAGGGGGAGCGGGTAGTTCATACTGCATTAGTGCGAGACCACCTAATGTCCCGGGTACGATTCGTTTACCCATTCTATCGCAAATCGGTTGAGGGACATGGATTGTGGCTTCCTCTTCAAGTTCCGTCGGAGTAAGGGGTTCCGGGAGGAGGTAAGCGATGTCTCGTGCGGGATCGAAGGGATTGATTACGACGTCAGGTGATTGGTGGCTTGGACCGAGAGCAACAAGGCGCACCCCGTCAAATTCAAATTGAAGCGCAAGGAATGGTTCGACTTCAAGCGAATTAATTCCATAGTGGGTGCCAATACTAAATCGCATCAGGAGGAATACAAATAATCAGGTGTTAAAATCTCCACACGAAATTCGCGATCGGGACAAATAACGGCAGAGTAAATACCATAAACCCAAAATTGGAAGAGAAGTTTTGGCTCTCGATTCGCAAAGCCCCAAGAATCCCCAGAGCAGTTGGTTCTGTCAGGTCGTGGTTCCAGATCTCCGAAACAAATCTTATATTTGAGTTTCCGGGTAATGGTGTATCGAAGCCAATGCCGGCCCCGAGACCGCCAGTATAGTTAAACGTGAATGCACCATAAGGGACTACGTCCACCGTCATCAGGGTTGTATTTGAACCATTTGGTGTATTCGCATAAAGCTTGTAGAAAAGAAGACCTGTAAGTCTTGATTGATTTGGTAATTCAAACGTTAGAGTTCCGAAAAGGTGAAGCAGAGTATTGTCGCTGGTTAACCTTAGAAAATTGAGCCCACCTGCGAGGGAGATTCCTTGATCGTCGGCGAATGTTAGTTTGCTTTGCAAGAACCCGAACTGTGAACGAAATGCAACGGTTGGCAGAATCGTGAAACCTCCGCTCACCGAGAGCACATCACCAAACCCATAACCGCCTTGCAAGAAAGCAAGCTCCCAGATACCGAAGTAACCACCCTCGATCGGTTTAGCCGTTGGCATGATGTAATGGCGGTAACCATCAACTACGGAATCGCTTGGTGTCGACGAGGCTGTCCTTGTTAAAGCAAGGGCCAGAAGAAGTAAAAAGATGCGACGCATGGTACAAAATTACTGCTATTGACGAACAATTCTTCAATATTCACTGGGTTCAGAACAAATCCCACTTAACTTATAGCATTCCGAGACGCTTACGAATAAACCATTCAGTACCGAAGCAAAGAATGGCGATTGTTAGAAGCGGCCAGCTATTCCAAAGCTCATAATCGGTTGAATTCGTGATCTCATGGGATTCAAAACGTGGATTTGATGCAATATCCTTCATGAGATTGCTTGCCGTTTCCGGAGTGTAGAATTTCCCACCTGTTCGTTCGGCCATCGTGCGGAGAATGTCACTTCTCATGCGCGGTTCCGATAACTCGATATTGAAATCACCGACATTAAAGCGTCCGTCATCACTCCCAAGTTCCTTACCATTGAGCGAGGCCGTTCCCTTAAAACTATAATCGCCTTTTGGCAGACCTTGTAAGATGGTCGAAGAGTATCGGCCATTTCCCACGGCTTCAAGTGACATCTCCATAGCTTTAGGAAGTGAATTGCCGGTGATTTGCAGCACAACATCCGCATGCTCGATTGGCTCCATACTTTCATCATAAACCTCACCTAAGAAATCAATTCGTTCTCCCGCTTGAAAGAATTTTCTATTGGGCTGAATCTGAACTCGCTTATTATCCTCTTGCGTAGTTAGCCATCGAACCGAGTTCGCCAGGAAGAGATCGAGTGCACTTAATTTCGATTTCGATGTATCAGCTTTGCTCTGATAGGCTTCTTCGCGACCAAAAGTGGTAAGTTTCCATTGCCAAATGCCATAGCCGGTGAGTGCAACCTGGCGAGCAGTACCGAGTGTGCGAGTAACGATCAATGGATCGGACATTTTAACTCCTTGCACAATGGAAGTGGCAAGAGTCCGGCTTTCTGGCAGCGATTCGAAGTGGGTTTCTGTTTTGAATAACGGAGCAAGTCCATCCCACGAGATCGCCCCTCGCTGGTCTGCAGGAATCCGAAGTAAAGGATCTTCTGTTGCAGATGAGGAAAGGTTCAACGAAGCCTTTAACTCTGCTTGCGATGATGAACGAGCGTTGGTATGGATCGGAAGCGCATCTCCCAGTTCCGAAAGCTTTGTGAGGTCAAGTTGACGGGATGGAATAAAAAACAAAGACCGCCCCTCTCGCATCAGCAGTTCCCGAATGAGCGAGACGGATTCGTCAGAACTTGAAGAGATCGGGAAACCCGCTAGTACCACAAGATCCACCTGGCCAAGTTTTTCTCGAGTAGGAGCCCCTTCGTAAAACTCGGCGCCTTGTTTTTGAATATAAGTCGAAAGTTCAAATGAAGGATTCTCAGAAATGAACTGGCGTAAGAAGCTGACATCGCTCGATGGTGCACCAGCGAATAGGACTACATGAAATTTATTTCTCAAAACCTTTACATAGGTGATGCGGAGATTGTTTTTATCGGTGGCTTCGCCGGTTAACTCGGACACACGAGCTGTTAGCTTCTTTGTGCCCTCTGATTTAGGAGTATATTGGAAGCTGACGACTTCGTCACCCTCTGGTTGATCAAGCTCGATTGTTTTTTCATCTAATCGTTGATCTTCTTCGAGCAGTTGAACAGTCAAGTGTTCTCCAGGCTTCACGCCACCATAGTGGACGGTAATATCAACAGGCTGTTCGGCGCCGACCGTAGCAATTTCATTGGTAAAAAGCTCCGTCACTGCGACGTCTCGCGGCTCCGTTGAATCCCCAAGTCCTACGGTATAAACGGGTACACCCAGCTCCTGCGCAGGATAGATCGGGTTCTCGCCGGCTGTGAAAGCACCATCACTGTATAGAATGATGGCTTCTGAGTTAGACGTTTTTCGTAGATCACTTATCGTGCGGAACGCACTCGAAAGATCTGTCGCACTAGCAAGTGGGCGAATACTATCGATCTGAGTTCCATTCGGGAAAGAAAGAGTTTGATCTCCGACCGTGAAAAGCCTCATTTTTGCGGGATCGCGGATCGCGTCGGCAGGGATGACCGTGTGGATACTTTGCAGCATAGCGGCGCTCCGAGTTTCAACGCCGGGCTGTGATGCAAAACCCTTTTCAGAAAGAGTCATGGACTGGGAATTGTCCATAATGAGGGCTATTGAGGGAGTGATCTTCTGAGTCGTCGAGGAGCTGAGAATAGGCTGTAATATTGCAAATAGCAGGGCCGCTATTCCGACGGAACGTAGAGAGATCAAGGTGTTTCTTCGTCGACGCGTGGTCCGAGGCACCGTACTCCAATACGACCAGATGGATAACGAAACACTCGCGACCAGAATGGCGAAGAAAAGCCAAATTGAGCCAGCGGCTAAATCGAGAGATAACCTAAGCAATGAGGATTCTGTATAAATAAGAATTGCAGGCAAATGGCGATTCCGATTTGAAAGAAGCGAGTAGAAAGCAGACCGCCCACTATCCGAAATTCACTACTTTAAGAGCCATTCCCGGGTTTTCGAACGGAGCATTTCCGGCGAAAGTTGCGGTTCGTCATACATCTCTTTCATATTCCGCTGACGATAGGCTTCAAATAAACAGACAGCCGCAGCCACCGAGACATTCAAGCTCTCAGCCATTCCCATCATTGGAATATAAATGGTCTCATCCGTCAACGCAAGTACTTCTTCGGAAATGCCTCTATGTTCATTACCTAAAACGAATGCTGTGGGCTGTGTTAAATCACACCGATAAAGCGATCTAGCACTATTATCGATACGCGTTGCAAGAGTGCGGAAGTTACGGGCGCGCAAATGTGAAAAGCATGAACGCACCGAAGAGTGTCGCTTAAAATCTAACCATTTATGTGAGCCCCTTGAAGCAGCATTGTCGATGTCGGGGAATGATTCGATGGTGTAGAGCAAGTGAACTTCTAAGACGCCGACGGCGTCGCACGAGCGCAGTATTGCACTCACATTGTGTGGATCGTGGATGTTTTCAAGTACAACCGTCAAGGTTGGCTGCCTATGGTCAAGCGCATGTTCGATCTTTGCACTTCGCTCTGGTGATTTAGTAATTTCCATGCTCAAACCAGCTCGAGAAAATCAGCGAGTGCTTCTGCCCACTCTTTTGGTTTCTCCACAGAGGATAGGTGTGCAGCACCTTGAATTTCAATGAACGAAGCGTTCGGAAGAGAACTACCTAATTTCCGCAATGACGTTGTCCTCGTTACTCTGTCGTTCTCGCTTGCAATTACGAGAGTCGGCACAATAATATTTTTAAGCATTGCTCGCGAATCGTTACGGCCGGCCATAGCTTTGAGGGCCGCAACTATTGCGACAGGGCTGGCTTCGAGAATCCATCTGCGAATATTAGTTGCGACCTGGGCGCTTGTTGAAGGAGTAACAAAATTGGTGTACAGCCGGTCGAGCGCTGCACTCGAACCGTGAGCAAGCGCATCGTTCGCAAATTCAGCGCGATTAGTTTGTTCCCTGGCTGAATCCGATTCAGCTCGAGTGTTTGATAAGACAATCCCACAAACGATGTCTGGATTCTGACGGAAAAACTCGAGAGCAGCATAGCCTCCCATACTCAGGCCACCAAGGATGACAGGCTTTCGCGTATAGCGCTCTATCGTACTGCGAAGTTCGAGGCTGAACGAGGGAAAATCCCACTGCGGACAAACAGGAGAGTCCCCAAAGCCAGGGAAATCAATAAAGAGAAGCGTCGTGTCATGTCGCAACAATATAAGATGTTCTGCCATCGCTTGCCACATCCTACTGGAGAATGGGAAAGCATGAAGCAATACCACGACGTGTTTCGATGTAGCCGCCGTTGGAATTAATCGTGAGCTGAGCACGATCGAAGTATTATGGAAATTAGGAATGGACGCTCCACTCATAATTACACAATTCTTCTTAAATCAGCCTGATATTTTAGCTGCTGAATTGAGTGCTCACAATAGTTAGTTGGCTTGGGTACTTAAGTTTGCCAAGAGGGGAGGACATCGTTGGCTGGGCTTTCAGTTGAACTTGGGATACCCCGCCGTTGCCAGACATTGCAAGCGCGAGCTTAATAATTTGGTCGTAGCCCTGATTGCCGAAAAATTGTTTGAGATCAACTGTAACCGAAAGTGGTATCATTGTGGTCGTGCCACCAGCTGGGACTCCCACCGGAGCTCCAATATTGCCAGAGATCGTCTGCTGACCGTTCAGCAGCAACACCCAGGGGAAATCGACCAGTTGCAGCGCACTCAGTGCCGAGGAGCCTGTGGCTGGGTTTGGGTTCTTAGCCGCTACATCCAGTGTGAATGTGAGCGGGAAACGTCCGGATGCAAAAGCAGCAGTGAGATTGATTCCATCCATGATACTGAAATCCGAAACTGAGTGCTTATTGGTAATGTCGATACCGCACAATTGGACATGTCCGACATCATTAAGCTTGAATTGAATTCTCGAAAGCCCAGCAAGAGCGTTTAATGTTGAGCAGGAATTCATACTAGCCGACAAGACGCCAGCACAAATAACGAGAGCTGCCATCGCCCCTGCAAATCCGGATCTCTTGAACAAATTCATAGTAGATTTTAAGTAATGGAATATTAAGTTAAATCATGCGAACAAAAAAAATGAGATTCGAATTCTCAGAATACGAGATCACAGTTGCATTAGCTCGACATCGAACGCAAAAATTCTTTATTGGTTTTCGTACCACGCATTCGATCAAGTAGAAACTCCATCGCATCAACAGGCTGCATGTCAGCAAGAAGTTTTCTAAGTATCCACGCGCGATTGAGATCCTCTGCACTCAGCAGCAATTCCTCGTGACGAGTACCTGAGGCATTCACGTTTATGGCTGGGAAAATTCGTCGATCAGAAAGCTTACGATCTAATTGTATTTCCATGTTTCCCGTGCCCTTGAATTCCTCAAAGATCACTTCATCCATCCGAGAGCCAGTTTCTACAAGCGCAGTCGCGATAATCGTCAGCGAGCCCCCCTCCTCGATATTCCGTGCGGCACCGAAGAATCGCTTGGGCCGGTGCAGGGCTAGCGCATCAACACCACCGGATAATATCTTTCCCGAATGAGGTATCACCGTATTGTGAGCGCGTGCAAGCCGAGTGATAGAGTCAAGCAAAATCACTACGTCTAATTTTGCTTCTGTGAGTCTTTTAGCTTTTTCGATCGCCATCTCCGCGACTTGCACATGACGTTCTGCGGGTTCATCAAATGTCGAGGCGACGACTTCCGCCTTGACTGATCGCTCCATGTCGGTCACCTCTTCGGGGCGTTCGTCTATGAGCAAAACGATGAGCTTTGCATCTGGATGGTTTCGAGCGATGGAATTCGCGATCTTTTGCAGAATAACCGTTTTTCCAGATTTAGGCGGCGATACGATCAGTCCGCGCTGCCCAAATCCGATCGGGCAAATAATATCCATGATGCGCATGGAATATTCGCCTGGCGACGTTTCGAGCAACATGTGCCTATTTGGATACAGGGGAGTAAGATTGTCGAACAGCGCTCGATCGCGCGTCATCTCGATCGGTAAATAATTGAGTTTATCTACTTTCGAAAGCGCAAAAAATCGTTCGCCGGGTTTGGGAGGCCGGACCGTGCCTTCAATGGTATCGCCAGTCCGAAGATTTAGTTTTTGAACCTGTGACGGTGAGACATAAACATCGTCCGGGGAAGGCAAGTAATTATAATCGGGGGATCGAAGGAAACCGTAGCCCTCGTTGAGCAACTCAAGGGTTCCTGAAGTTGGGGCGCTTGTTTCTTCTTCGACGACCTTTCCGTTCGTCGGAGCTGCGGTCTTTTGCAGTTTTGATGCATCGGATTCGAGAATGCGGAAGATCAACTCTTGCTTTCTCATATCTGCGTAGCCTTCGATTCCGAGGCTTTTCGCAAGATCATTTAATTCGACGATCTTTTTGGTTTTTAGTTCTGCTGCGCTTAGTAATGCCATTGTGTGTTAGTGGGAATTGCGGACAGATCCCGCATTTGTTTTCTACCCAAGTGAGAATAGAAAACTCTCTTAAGGCTGTGTTAGAAATGGGCTGTTAAACCGACTAAATTGAAGCGAAATGAGCTGAATGACACCATCGTCGGATCGCGATGGACTCGAAAAACGGCAGGCTATTGTGAACACGTCGGTGTGCTCACAATGTAAACTCTTGTCGATAATCTGAGAAATTCATTCAGGCCGAGAAATTGAGTACTCCGGTCTCTGCGATAATAGAAAAGGAAATACCGAAAATTCACAGAGCACCGCCAGAAAGACGGTTTCGGGACCGGAGGATTAGGCCAAAGAGCCTCGGAGGGAATTCACCGCTCCATAAGTCCTACTATACTACAAAAGTGTCGACCTGTTTCAGGCGTTATTTTTCTTGACTAATTCACTCTCTTCGGAAAGTAAAACCGATTTCTCTGATTGAAAGTTCACTCAGAAATTCTCCAACCACATAATGAGATCCAAATAGCAGCAGCACATTTCCTGGAGAAGCCTGTTCAATTGCCATCTCAACGCCGTGTTGAACGCTTCCTCCATTTCTTACATGAAATCCAAGCTTCTCAGCATGGGAAGCCAGTTCTGCGCTCTCCAGTGCTCGCGGGGTGCTGGCTGCAACGGCAATAAAATCTGACGCGAAACCTTTAACGATCTCTAATACCGGATCCACATCCTTATCCCGCATAATTCCAAATATCACGATGGGTTGAATATCGCTTTCCAGGAAGAATTGTCTCACAGCCATCACCGCTTCGGGATTGTGCCCCACATCCAGGAACATCCGCAATCCGCGTTCGCGTAATTCTGGCCATTCGATCTCATCGAGTCTTCCTCGTAGTCCTGTCAATCGTCCTGTGACTTGGAATGCCTGTGCGATAATCTGGTCAGGAATCTGATCTGGGAGCGAACCTAGTGTAACAAGTGTCGTAAGGAGATTCTGTTCTTGATGAGCTCCCGCAAATGGCGATTGCAACATTGCGATCCGTGTTGGTTCGAGCGAGACATTTCGGACAAATGTAATTGGGGATTTAACCTCTTCTGCATGTTTTGCGAAGATCATTTCGAGATCCGACGGGCCATTAACAACCGCCGGAACCCCGTTTTTGAAAATTCCAGCTTTCTCACGAGCAATGTCTTGGAGCGTTGGACCAAGCTGCGCATGGTGGTCATGCCCGATGGAAGTAATCACTGTCACCAGGGGTCTTTCGAGCACGTTCGTCGCATCTAATCGGCCTCCTAAGCCAGTTTCAATGATCGCAATATCTATATTATGTCGAGCAAAATGATCGAAGGCCATTGCGGTCGTCACCTCAAAAAATGTTGCACGCAGTTCCTCAACATCTGGCCAAATACCTTCGAGAAAGTGCACAACTTCTTCCTCCGTTATCATTTCACCATTCACTCGAATGCGTTCCCGGAAATCCACCAAATGAGGAGAGGTGTAAAGCCCGGTTCGTTTGCCGGCGGTCTGATGCACTGCCGAAAGCATTGCTGCTACACTGCCTTTTCCGTTCGTTCCTGCGATATGGACTGAATCATATTTTCGATCTGGATGCCCTAGCGCTTCGAGCAGAGATCGAATATTATCCAACCCGAGCTTCATGCCAAAGAACTCGAGCTTATAGAGCGCGTCGAGCTTCTGCTGATATTCGTTCAAGATCATGCAGCGACACTGCGTCCTCTCTTTGCCTGCTTGGTGGCTTTCTGCGTTGCTTCGGCAATAAGTGACCGAGCATTCTCCAATGCTCCAGAAGTTAGTACATCACCAGAGATCAGTCGAGCTACTTCATCAATGTGCTCTAAATCCGTGAGCCTTCGAAGCCGAGAGGAAGTCACTCCATTTCGAGCACTTTTCTCTGCAAGATAATGCGCATCGGCGCAAGCAGCAATCTGAGCAAGGTGGGTTATCGCGATCATCTGATGATCCAGTGATAGTGATTTCATTGCTTGTCCCACGCGCTGGGCAACTCGGCCCGAAATACCAATATCGATCTCATCAAAAATAAGCAGTGGCATCCGATCTGCCTTCGCGAGCACAGTTTTCAGCGCCAGCATTATTCGCGAGATCTCGCCGCCTGATGCCACACGAGCAAGCGGCTTCGGAACTTCTCCTGCGTTCGTTGAGATGAAAAATTCCACCGTCTCAATACCCCGACCATTCGGAAGTAAAAATCTCTTTCCAATACTTAGGGATAACGGGTCAACGGCACTTGCTTCAACCGGCGTGATCTCGACCTTCAATTGAGCATGTTCGATGCCCAACTCCTTCAGGATAGCAACGATCTCCGGTTCAAGCTTTTTAGCGTGAGCGATCCTGGATTCCGACAGCTTCATTGCCAATTTAGCTAATCGCGGACGAATCTCTGCCAATTCGCTTTCTTTCGACACTATCCGCTGCTCAAATTCTTCCTCAAAATTGAGTTTTTCCTCGATCTCTCGTTTTTTCTCCAAAACCGCAGCCAGCGTGCCGCCAAATTTTTTCTTCAGCCGTTGGATGCCCTGAGCGCGTTCCCGCAGTTCCGCGAGTTGTTTGGAATCGAGTGGAACTCGCCTTGCGTAATCGCTAAACCATCGCGAAAGCTCACTGACTATCGCCAGTGCCGATTTCGCTTCTGACAGCGGTTCTTCAAGTGTGGCATCGACCGTGGTGAGCCGTGTAAGCTGTTCACGGACTAATCCTAATTTCTCTGTCGCTGAGCCTTCACCATCATATAAAAGCTCGTGAATAGTAGATGCGGCGCTTTGAAGTTCCTCCGCGTTCTCCAGAACTTTCAGTCGAGCATCAATGGTAATATCCTCATCTTCAACAGGATTGATCGCATTAATTTCACGAAGCTGGAACGCATGGAGTTCCTGCTCTTCATCTGCATGCATTTTGCGCGTTCGCATTTCAGAAAGCTCTGCAAGAATCCGGGTAAAGGCACCACGTAGATGCCTGAACTCGCTCACAAGATTCTCTAAACCACCAAACTCATCCAGCATTTGGATATGCGTTGCTGTTCGGAGCAGTGATTGATGCTCGTGCTGACCGTGCAGATCAACCAATAGCTCGCCCAGCGATTTCAATACCTGGGCACTCACTGGGGAATCATTAACGAATCCCCGGCTGGTGCCGCGCTGTGCTACTTCTCGTCGGATTACAATGCTATCTGCAGTACCTTCGATCTCATTCGCTGCCAAAAATGCTGCGAGTTCCTTGTCGTTCGCCTCATCGAACTCCGCCTCCACAATAGTCTTTTCCGAACCGGCGCGGACCATCTCCGACGAAGCCCGATCACCAAGAAGTAGACCAAAGGCTCCAAGAATTATGGACTTACCGGCGCCCGTTTCGCCTGTAATGATATTCAAGCCACGCTCGAACGTCACCGAAAACTCTTCGATGAGCGCGTAATTCTTGATGTAAAGAGAGCGTAACAATTACGAATTACGAATTTTAAATTACGAAATTCAGAAATTAGTGATTTCGGCCAAAAGTGGTTCCATTAAAAAGAACAAAAATGGGGACTTATTAAGCCCCCATTCGTAATTCGTAATTTGAAATTCGTAATTATCAAGTGGTTTTGCGGCGAACATCCTTCGAGCCCAGGCCGCGAAGGTGATAAAGCTTTGCGCGGCGCACCTGCCCGGCCGATACAAAATCGATCTTTGCGATACGCGGCGAATGGATCGGGAAAATACGCTCGACTCCTACGCCATTCGAGATCTTGCGGACGGTCACAGTCTCATTCAATCCTGAGCCGCGGCGCGCGATCACGATACCCTCGAAATGCTGAATACGCTCTTTATCGCCCTCAACGACGCGTACCGATACGTTGATAATATCCCCTGAGCGAAATTGAGGAATATCCTGACGAAGCTGAGCACGAGTGACGGCGTTAATGATCTGTTCCATGGTCGTAGGTTTTGCGGGTGTTCAGTGGTTAGCGATATGTGCGAATTTCTTCCAATTTCGAGGTTTCCAACGCTGGTTGCCCATGTATAGGAAGCCAATTTTGGGCGGGCAATAACCGAGTTGCTCCCCAAGAAGTTCGCGGATGGCCCGTTTTGGGTCATTCTCTAAAACTTGCTGCCAAATTTTGGATAAAATCATACTTTCTATGGAAAGCAACTGATTTCCGCCACGAACACGCCCAAATAACTTGCTCTAAGAAATAGGTGCCGTTTTTCTTTCTTGTGAGTTCCCGATGAACTGTCGTTTCCAAGCTAATTTCGCCATTTCTTGAAAAAGTTATCCACAAAACGCTTTCATGGAGAACTCGTTCATTCAGAAAACCAGGTTCCCGTGTTTTCACTTTTTTTAATGCTGGATAACTACCCTCCTGCTTTGCACATATTCCCCATCGGACACCCGCAAAATATACGACCCTGATGGCACCCCTGAAACATCCAACACCACCCCCGATGGTAGGGACGTGCTGCGCACGTCCTGCGCCCGCCCCAGCGCGTCATACATTTCAACAGTGGGCTGTGCGGCGCCGGATAGGGTAACCGTAATCTCATTCTGTGCAGGATTGGGCTGAATGCTCTCGATGCTGAACGGCGCCGCATGGTTCATCAGCGCAAGCAGGGTGGAATCCCCACAGCCATCGAAATCGATTTCAACGGAATCGGCGCTGGCGTTCGAGAGAGCCTGGCAATCGAAAGTTATGCGCTTGCCGTAGAGATTCGCTGAGTCGAGGTACACTTTAGCCGATGGAGTTGAAAGATATGTATTAAACGTAAGGGTAATGATTGGACTCGGCAACGTAGCGCTCGAATCCGCAGTGATGTGAAGATCGAGAGTTCCATTGCTTGTACTCGAATCCACGATTACCCATGATGGCGGAAGCTGCAAACTCTTTAAACTCAGCGCAACCGTATCGAAATGAATAACGATATATCCAGAATCGACTCCTATCTGATTTTGGGCGGTGAAGTTTACCGTTACATTGCTTCCCGCGCTCACGGTTATCTGTTTAGAACTATCCGCAAACACAATATGCGGCGAAAGTTCCCGAAGGCCCAGTCGCCATAATTTTACCACGCTATCGACAGAAGAGAAATAGAGAATATCCATCCCGAACGGAAAAACGATCATCCCCGCGTATCCCTAAAAAAAACATCGTATCAATCTGTGGGTCGCCCGTGCGAAGCGGAATTCGTGGTAGCGGATACCATGTTGTCCCCGTATCCGGCGAAACGTAAAAACCGAAAAACACCGTGCCGAGATAGATATTGCCGCACTCATCCATTTTCATCGCCTCATTCAAGACATGATTCATCGTTGGAAGAGTGTCGGATAATTGAAATACGCAATTCCAGGTCAAGCCGCCATCGGTCGATTTATAAACCACACCGCTGTCGCCGAATGCAATGTTCGGGTCGTTGTCGGTGGCTTCGAAGTAGGTTTGTGTATTTGGAATTGCTAAGGGTAAGGAAGTGTAACTAAGGTTATAAATTGTTTGCCAGGTATTGCCGGCATCGCTAGTAATGAGTAACGGACCATTGCCTTGGTCGACACCGCCTATTGATGCAATGCCGGTCGAGTCAGTTGAAAATGCAATTCCCTCCCGTGGGTATCCATCACCCCACGTAGTCCAGCTTGCTCCGGAGTCGCTTGAGACGAAAAGATACGTAAAGTAAACGGATGACCAAGAGTTAGTCAGAAACACTTTATGAGTCTTAGGTTGATAATAAACATCCCCGGGATTCTCAACTTCAAGATTATTGGGAGTCCAGGTCAGGCCGCCATCTGTCGTTTTCGCGCAACCACCCTCGCCGTTGTTGCCATACGCAGCCCACCCAAGAAAGGTATCGCAAAAATCGAGGTTATACATTGGGAAACCGCCGCCATCACTGAAAGGCTCGGGAAAAAAGCATTGCTTCCAAGTTGCCCCGTTGTCCGATGTTCGCCAAAGTTGCGCATTAATATCGTAACCGCTTTCGATTTCGACAAAACCAACATGCTCCATTCCTTTTATCGAGGGGAATAAGGCAAAATGAGATTCACTACCGGGAAATTGATGAATAACCTGCCACTGGCAGGTTGCCCTGCTCGAAATGAGCAGGGAACCCGCCATGATGGCAAAAAGGAGAACTCTCTTTCGGCTTGATTTCATTTTGTTATGGCCGTCCTACTACCTGAAAAGTGAAGGAACGGTCGGTGAGATTGCAGTCGGGGGTTTGGATAATTACCTCGAATGTCATAAGATTGGTTCCGGTATCGTACCACAATCTGGTGACACTCGGGATAGCCATGTTGCAAACAGCAGTGCCTGGACAGCCGTCCGATAACTCGCTCCAACCATCGTAAATCAGCGTAACCTGAGGGGATGCCGCAAGGAACGGAACGTCGCCTTCAAATGAAAGGTCGCCCACATTGTTGAGCCCGCATGTCGGCACAGCGCCATTTTGAAACGATTGGTTGCTAAGACCGCCGTCCGGCTTCTTCAGATCGATCCAAATTTGGTATTGGCCCGTACCGACTCTTTTTACTCTGTAGACGCCGAACTCGGAGAGCACATTGACTTGATTATGGTCTGATGTGTCCGAATGGCCTCCCACTCCGTTAGGATCGGGCGCGACGTCTCCCCAGGCATAAATGATGTTATCTTGATGCGTGGCTCCGATAATTGGCGCAACGTCAGTTGACAATGGCGGTCCGCCGTTCGAGCAGCTGCCCCCGTCGCCAGTCTGTATCGCTCCGCAACTTCCCCGTTCATTGTACACCGTTGTGTGTCCATTATAGGACACCTCGAAGGCGTTTCCGCGATTGGCAGCGGTTGTGCCATTTCCGACGATCAGCAGTGGGTCATCCAGGGGGCTTCCAGCTCCACCGCCTGTGACAGCTTGCAATTTCTTCACATTGGAGCTCTCAAGGTTATTGTATCCAATAACCGTTTGAGCATAGCTGTTTGCAATCAGGCTATCCCCACCGGGGATAGCAGCGTGATCGGCATTATCAGAGATAACGTTATACTGCCCACCACCGATCGTGCTATATGCTGCGAGGATTTTGTTGGAATCTCCTCCGGCTATCACGTTGTACGGCCCTGGAAGAGTATCCGAACGGGGTCCAGAATTAACAATCAGGCTCCCGGCGATAGAGTTCTCGCGTCCGCCGCCAATCGACGAATATTCCGAAGAAGTGGTAATCGTATCCAACAGGCCTCCTCCCAGGAAAGCATAAGGTGCAGATACAGTATTGCTGTCACCTCCGACAAGCGTAGAATTCCATCCCTTGATGTAATTCCCCCAGCCCCCTCCAAGGAAACTGTTCCTTGAGGAGTCGATGTAATTTAGGGCGCCCCCTCCGAGAACGGTGTACAGGCAGTTACTGTCTATCTTGTCAGACACTCCTGCACCCAGAAAGCAGTCAGGGGAGAAGATCGAATCCTTATAACCTCCCGCGACCGCGCTATTCCATGAGTTCCAGCCGAGGTAATTGTATGCACCCCCGCTGATCGTACCGAAGCTCGGGTCGAGCTCGATATTACCAAGCCCTCCCGATATTACATTATGATCGGCACCGTAGGCGTAAATGGAGTTGCTATCTCCACCTCCGATCACGCTGAAGGGGCCATCGATATAATTTTGCCGTCCACCCCCGATGAAGGAATGTTTGGCGGAGTCGTCGATGATGTTAGACACACCACCACCAATGACGCTATAGCTGGCCCCACTAACAATGTGATTCGAAGCGCCGCCTCCAATAAAGGAGGTGTCAGCAAGGGAATCGATGTGATTCTTGAACCCTCCGACGATGGATGAGTAAGCTGCATCGATACTATCCTTAAAGCCAGCTCCGATAAACGACATTTGGGAACCCCCTTCAACTTCATTGAATCCGATACGATTCAAATACCCCCCGGCAATAGCGGATTGCGGACTGAGCACGGTATCGTTCAATCCACCAAGCACCGAAGCATCTTCTTCGCCAGCAAGATTACTCTCTCCTCCTCCGACAAACGTTCCATAATCGTAGGCTGCGTTATGGTGTCCGCCAGCGATAGTTGCGTATTCAGCGTTATGATCATTCTTGCCCCACATGGACGTTTGAACAATGAGGTTACTATCCCCGCCTCCGATAAAGGAGTAATAAGATTCGCTATCAATCCTATTATCAAGACCTCCAACTATTGCAGACCAATCAGAGGCTTCCTGAATTGTGTCATAAATTCCACCGCCAATCACTGAATTGAGAGTCGAGTTATAAATCTTATTGTAAGAACCTCCTCCAATAAAGGAATTATAGGAGAAAGTATCGATGGCATTCTTGTACCCACCTACAACGGAGCTTTGGTCACTGATTGCAGTGTCATGCGATCCACCCCCTAAGAAATCACCTCCCCCAGAAGTATTGTCACCGACATTCGAAATGTCGCCGCCAACAACGTTTGGGGTCGTTCCACCTTGGATGAATCGCATAGCTATTGTGCCATTGACCTCTATCCATAGATTCTCGGCATCCGTTGTACCAATGAAATTCGTAGGCACGGAAGTCCCGGCGTTTCCTGTCAACGACCAATCCGACAGAGACATCGTTTTCATACCTCCGCCAGCACCCGTTCCCGAAAGAGTAAGCGTAGATTGGTCGGGAACCCAAATGGCATTCAAGCCATCGCCGGCAACAATATTCAGGTTAGTTCCTGCACCTGTTACCGGCTGCCCATTCACGCTGATCGAGGAAACATAATTCATGTTCATCTTTTCAGCAGTAATGGAGCTATCGGCAAGCTTCGCGGTCGTTACCGCAGCATCCGCAAGATTAGCAGATTGCACAGCGCCCGTTGCGAGTTTCTGTGTAGTAACAGCGGTATCGGCCAGCTTGCCGGTTGTTATCGCGTTATCCGCCACATTAATCGCATAGGCCGAGGCCGTCACTTGCGAGAGCGGCCGCAGTTCCGGTGCATTATCGATGGCTACACCCAGCCAAATAGACCGGTCCATCGCCGCTGGCGTCGGCAGCGGATTATCCGCCGATCCCAGCGTGCAGTTGAACACACCGTTCGAATCGACCGGCGTGCTTATTTTGGATTGCCAGAGTTGCATGGTTCCATTGGCGTCGCCATAGAGCGTCACCGTAAGTAACCGCGCCCCGGCGAGAATGTTCCCCGCCGTTCCGTTGGCAGTACTGGTGGATTTGAGGATTCCCTGATACGAGAGCGTTCGAGGCGCGGCTACGGGCAGCACATTTTGCGCATAAACACCCGTTGCCGCGAAGATCAGCAGCCCCGCCGTGGCGAGGGCTGCCAATCGAATGGTAATGGTTTTGAGTACCATTGTGTTTTCTTTCTGTTAAGTGCCGCTACTGGGAAATCCAACAGCGGTTTCGAAATCGGAGAGACCGCGCTTTTCTAGGAGTAGCGGTCTTTCCATTTTCAAAAACTATTGTGGTCCTTCGCTCGGTAGCTATCAACCCCGCTGAGCTAGCCACGCCAGAGGATCGCTGCCGATCATGTAGCTCAAAAATACGAGCGAATGGTATAAATCTCAATATCCAAAAAGCACGATTTTACAAAGTGCCTATTTTTGTTCAATCCAGCTTGCAAATGGCACTTTTTGCTCAAAAAATCCTCCAAAATCGAGGTGAGTTGTTCGTTCACATGGCAATGCGTTTCAGTGTTTGTTGCAAATTCATATAGGTTACACAAAGGAGTAGTTGCGTGTTCTTGTCAACCAATTCCTTCATAACTTTTTTAGAACTCCATGAAAACCGAACTTACCCGTCTCCGTATCAAACCCGGCATGTCCGCACGCGTGGATGAATGGCATGCCACGCTAAACGCTCGCAAAGCCGAGTGCATCGAAACGCTCGAGCGCGAGAGAATGTACGTCGAAGCTATCTTTCGCGAAAAGATCGGCGATGAGGAGTATATCTATTGGCTATCCGTGCAAGGGGAGGGCGCCGAGAGCATCGAAACCTCGCCGTTCCCGATCGATGCCATCCACCGCGCGTTCGGCGATGAATGCATCGACCGCACCTACGCCCGCGTGGATCTCGATGCAAGTGTTATGTTCCTCGCGCCACAAATATCTGACGTGATAAACAAGCTGGTTTAGAAGTCAAGAATAGCCTGTAAATTCTTGCAAAAAATGGACTTAATCGTCCGGTAATTTCGTTTGAAATTTCGCCCCTAAATCAGGCTTATTAAGTAACAAGTAACGAGTGGATGGATAACAAGTAATTGTACTTGTATCCACCCGCTCGTTCCTCATTACTCGTTACTCATCCACTCTATACAATGGCAACCATTACCGAAAAGATATTACCCCGTCAGCTTGAAGATGAAATGCGCGATTCGTACATCGACTATTCGATGTCCGTCATCGTATCGCGCGCGTTGCCGGATGTCCGCGATGGATTGAAGCCGGTGCACCGGCGCGTGCTCTATGGCATGAACGAGCTTGGGCTGGGTCCGAACCGTCCATATAAGAAAAGCGCGCGTGTGGTTGGCGAAGTACTCGGTAAATACCATCCACATGGTGATGTTGCGGTGTATGATACGATCGTGCGCATGGCGCAGGATTTTTCGATGCGCTACCCATTAGTGCAGGGGCAGGGGAATTTTGGTTCCGTCGATGGGGATCCGCCGGCAGCCATGCGTTACACCGAAGCGCGCATGACTCCGCTCGCGATGGAAATGCTGCGCGATCTCGAAAAAGAGACCGTCGATTTCGGCCCGAACTTCGACGATACGCTCCAGCAGCCGCTCGTAATGCCGGCAAGCTTTCCGAATTTGCTCGTCAATGGATCGACGGGTATTGCCGTCGGTATGGCGACGAATATTCCGCCGCATAATCTGACTGAAGTTATAAACGGCTGCCTTGCATACATCAAGGATAATAACGTAAGCAGCGCAGAGCTGATGAAGCACATCACCGCGCCGGATTTCCCGACGGGTGGAATTATTTACGGCTACGATGGCGTCCGCGATGCGTATTTGACGGGCCGTGGCCGCGTCCTCGTTCGTGCCCGCGCAACGATCGAAACTGCAAAGAACGACCGCGAATCGATCATCGTCACGGAGCTTCCATATCAGGTCAACAAAGCGAATCTGATCGAGAAGATCGCCGAATTTGTGCGCGATAAAAAGCTGGAAGGAATTTCCGATATTCGCGACGAGTCCGATAAGGATGGTCTGCGCATCGTCATCGAGCTAAAGCGAGATGCCATTGCGAAAGTGGTGCTGAACAATCTCTACAAGCACACGCAAATGCAGACGACGTTTGGCGTCATCATGCTATCCCTCGTGAAGGGTGTGCCGCGCGTGCTCGAATTGCGCTCGATGATTAAATATTACATCGAGCATCGGAACGATGTTGTTCTCAGACGCACGAAATATGATCTTGACCAGGCAGAAAAGCGCGCGCATATCTTAGAAGGCTATATTATCGCGCTCGAAAATATCGAAGAGGTTATCAAGACCATCCGGGCTTCGAAAGATACGGAGACCGCTCAGAACCGCCTCATGAAGCAGTTCAAGCTTTCCGAAATACAAGCGAAAGCTATCCTCGATATGCGCTTGCAGCGCCTCACCGGTTTGGAGCGAGAGAAGATTCAGGCGGAGTACCGCGATCTTCTTCAGCAAATTGAAAAGTTCAAATCCATCATTGCATCGCCAGAACTTCAAATGAAGATCATCGGCGATGAACTGACTGAGATCCGCAATAAATTTGGCGACAAGCGGCGTACCGAGATCGTGTATGACACGAAAGACTTCACGATCGAAGATATGATCGCGGAAGAAGATGTCGTGGTAACGATCTCGCACGGCGGATTTATCAAGCGATTCCCAGTCTCTGGGTATCGCAGGCAGGGACGCGGCGGAAAAGGCATTACCGGGGCCGCAACGCGAGAGGACGATTTCCTCGAGCACATGTTTATCGCCTCGACGCACCATTATATCATGTTCTTCACCGACCGCGGGCGCTGCTACTGGCTGAAAGTGCATGAAGTTCCAGAAGCAGGCCGCACATCCAAGGGCCGCTCGATCGCCAATCTTCTTGAAAAACCACCGGAAGAACGCATTACTGCATTCATCAATGTCAAGCAATTCGATGAAGCCCATTTCGTTACAATGGTTACCGAGTTCGGCACGATCAAAAAGACGGTGCTCTCCGCGTTCAGTAACATTCGGCGCGGTGGCGTTCATGCCATTACGCTCGAAGATAAGGATTCATTGAAAGATGTTCGCCTCACCAACGGCCAGCAGGAGATCATCATCGGTACGCACGAAGGTATGGCGTGCCGCTTCAACGAAAAGGATGTGCGCGATATGGGCCGCACTGCAGCCGGTGTGCGCGGCGTTCGCCTCGATGAAGGTGACCGCGTGATCGGCATGATCGCGCCAAGCCGTTCGGGAACCACTGTCCTTGTCGTTAGTGAAGAAGGTTACGGCAAGCGCAGCGAAGTTTCGGATTACCGACTCACACGCCGCGGCGGTAAAGGCGTCATCACCATGAAGGCCACGGAGAAGACGGGTAAGCTTGTCGCAATGAAGGAAGTCGTGGATAACGACGATCTCATCTGTGTAACGAAGGATGGCCTTGTCATTCGCCAGCATGTTGCAGAGATCCGAGTGATGGGCCGCAATACGCAGGGCGTGCGCGTGGTACGCCTGAACGAAGGCGACCGCCTCGCCGCCGTTGCTAACGTTCCTGCCGATGAGGATAAGGAAATTGATGAAGCTGAAGCCTCATCGGGAAAGAAACCCACGACACCTCCGCCAACGGAGGAGCAGGGGAGAATTTTTGGGGATGATTAAATCCATCCGATTTTCCGATCACGCGCTGCAAGAAATTGCTGAGCGAAAGATCAGTTAGGATGAGGTCGTTGCGCTTTTGAGGAGGGCGATTCAGGTCGTTCCTGACCAAGACGATGAAGATCGAACGATTTATCAAGAGCAGATAATGAGCCGCAGAGGGAAACTTCTTCTACTCCGCGCCGTTGTCGAAGAGGATGAAAATGAGATCGTAGTCGTGACAGCCTACGTCACAACACAACTAAGACGATATTGGAGGGAATTACGATGACACTAGATTACGACAAGATCACTGACAGTCTCTCAATTAAGTTCAGAACAGCTGAGATCGAAGAGTCTGACGAAATCAGTCCCGGCGTGCTGGTGGATCTTGACGTCGCGGGAGGGATGGTCTCGCTCGAAATCCTGAATGCCTCAAAAAAAGTAGATTCAGTTGAGGCTATTGTGATTAATTCAAAGAGGGTATTAGTTGACTAATAAACAAAATTGTCTGGCTTTCGCCAGGCCGTTTTCCTGTAGCGGGGGTGGGACTTGAACCCACGACCTTCGGGTTATGAGCCCGACGAGCTATCCGCCGCGGCGGACTCCACTCCTATCCGTGTTCTAAGAAAATCTCTTCCTGCGCCAGCCTTTAGATAACGTTCTCGTTTCATCGCCTCGCTACGAGTGTGATATTCTTCAGAGTAGAGCAATCGCCAATTATTCCCGCGCTTGGAACTGCCTGACGTATGTGCGTTGTGTTCTTCTAGTCGGCGCGCGAGATTGGGAGTTTGTCCAGTGTACCGATAGCCTTCCTCGCTTTCAATCACGTAGATGTAAAATGCCATAAAAAGAAAAGCATGGCAAGATCGCCATGCATTTTGTAGCGGGGGTGGGACTTGAACCCACGACCTTCGGGTTATGAGCCCGACGAGCTACCACTGCTCCACCCCGCGATCCTAAATTTTGAGTCCTCTGAGCTATCCGCCGCGGCGGACTCCACCCCGCGAGCTTGTTGTGCGCACCTAACTTGCACATAGCTCGCATCGTTCCATTGAGGAAAAATGTGCCTTTCGATGGGCACAATCGCTACTTCTTCTCTGCCTCTGAAATAGCCTGAAGCAATTGAGCTTCGGAAACATACCCTTCGAACGTTGCGGAGATCTTACGTTTTAACCCGATCACAAATGTTGTTGGGACTACATCGATCCCGCTATAGGTGAATCCGAAATCCGGACTCCCGATCAATAGCTGAATTGGGATGCTGTGTGCTCGGGCGAAGGAATCTATCCTTCGTACTGCCTTACCATTTTGTACGCCTTCTTTCATTGCAACACCAATATAGATCGCGTTCGTATCGGCAGCGCGGGCGCTATCGAGCGTAGCTAATTCTTTGACGGATGGGGGAGACCAGGTGCTGAAGAACGATAGCACTACGATCTTATCGTAATACGCGTACATTTCGTGAACTTTACCCAGGGAATCCATCCATGCGAAATTGGTGGCATGATTCGCAGTCGAGATACGATCCCAATATTTGATCTCTGATGTATTATTCAGATAATGGGGGCCGGTCGTATCCAGCACAACGGTTGGTGGAATGAATCCAGTTCTCAGCGAAGTGGTACAACTCTGAAGCCCCACACATAGCGTCAGAGCGCACGAAAGCATCCAACGAGAGATCAACAACATTTTTCGGCTCACGATCTAGATCTTTCCTTCAAGCATCCGGGCTAGCATCGCACGGGCGCGGTGCAAATGCACCTTTACGGTTCCCATCGGCAGTTTCAGCACGCGTGAGATCTCTTCGTATTCCAGATCGTCATTATGGCGCAGGCGAATGATCTTCTTGTAGTTCTCCGGCAACTGATCGATCGCATCTTCGATGAGGCTGGTTCGCTCATTCGACAGCATGATATCGTCCGGCACCCACGAATCATCGCTGATCTCATATTCGCGGCCTTCTTCATCGGGTTTGCCGGCCATCGAGGGTGGGGGGGAACTGATGGAGAATGCGTTGAGCTTGCGGCGGCGGAGATAGTCGATTGCATGGTTAGTGGCAATGCGATACAACCACGTGGAGAATGCGTATTCTTCGGAATAAGAATTAAGATGCAGCATCGCCTTGGTAAGCGCCTCTTGGACCAGATCTTCGACCTCATCCGTCGAGGCGCTTCGTACCATTGGGCGTACCAGCCGCTCAACACCGTGCTTGTGCCGCTTAACTAATTCATTGAATGCAAGCTGATCCCCGGTGCGTGCGCGCTGTACGAGCAGTTTATCTTCCTGCTGTTTTGCCGTACCTGCGGGACGCGCCGGTGCGACCGGCTGCGCGATCTCCGGTTCCGATATTGGAACGATCGGCTCCGTCGCCTCCTTCGTGGCAGCATTTTTATTTGCGCGGGGACTCACGGGTGTTCTAACTCGTAAATTGCAAGAGTGATCTTTTAAATAACTTCAACGTTTTCAAGGCCACCATAAATTTCATACCATGGGTGCGCATTTGAATTGATAACGCGGTTTAGCATCTCAATATTTTGGACTCCCCGCTCCGAAAGCCATGCTTCAAGCGCAGCGGTACCCTTACTTCCGAAAACGGGGATGCCATCCTGCCAGGTGGCACGTCCACAGAGGACGCCCGAAAACTTTGCGCCAGCTTCACCTGCAAGTGCGAGCGTTTCGCGGAATTCTTCATCGGTCACACCCGCACTTAGGTAGATGAACGGCTTGGTCGCGGCATCCGATGCTTCACGGAACAGGCGTTTCGCTTCTTCGCGGCTATACGCGGCATCACCACCAGCAAAAGACGAAGTGTCTGCTACAAATTTCATATTTATTGGAACTTCCACCTTCAGAACATCGACGCCATACCGATCCTTAGAAAATTCCTTCATGTACGCAGCAACGTATTTGGGTTTTAGTCTTGCGAACTCGATACTCTTTTCATCGCAGGCATTATCGTACGCAAGCACTTCGAGGAAGAACGGCCGATCAACGGCTTCGCATTCCGCTCCGACCCGTTCGATAAAGGCATGCTTTCGCCGGTTGATCTTTTCATCATCGAACGGATTATAATACATCAGGATCTTTATCGCATCAGCACCAGCTTCAGAAAGGCGGAGTACGCTCCAATCATCGAGCAGATCAGGCATCCGCCCTGCGACCGTTGCATCGTAGCCGGTCTTTTCGTAGGAAAGCAAGACTCCGGTTCCCTTCGCTCTTGCTTCAAGAGCAGGCAGCCCATACTCCGGATCCATCAAGAGTGCGGTAGCATGGGGTGTCAGGATTTTCGTAACCGAGATCTTAAATTGCGTAAGGTCGGCGTCGGTGGCGTCCCGCCCCATAGCCTTGCTTATGCTTTTCTTAAGCGACCCCCGCTGATCCATCGCTGCCGCTGCAATGATTCCATCGGTGCCTGCGCAGGCTTGAATTCCTTGAAACTTCCCCTTTGTGATCTTAAATTTTGGCATTCTAATATTAGACTTCTGTCATTTGTGTTTGTTGGCATGCTCGGCGCATTTCCCGAATCGTATCTTCCGGATTCTTGGTGTCGAACACGCCGGAACCCGACACGATCACATCCACTCCCGATGCATATACTTGAGCAACATTATCTAGCTTAATGCCGCCATCAGCCTCAATGAGGCAATCGAACCCTTCGCGGTCGATCCAGTTCCTCAGGGTGTTTGCGCGTCGAAAGAGCGTTGGAATGAACGATTGCCCGCCAAAGCCTGGATTGACGCTCATGAGCAAGATCATGTCCGCATACGGAAGGATTTCCTCGAGCATCGCAACCGGCGTCGCAGGATTGAGTGCGACACCGGCTTTTACTCCGAGCGATTTGATATGCGAGACCGTTCGGTTAAGATGTATGCACGCTTCCTGGTGCACCGTGATAAGATCTGCGCCGGCATTTACGAATTGCGGAATATAAGCATCAGGCTCTTCAATCATCAAATGGACATCAAGCGTCAGCTTGGTAAGAGGGCGTAACGCCTCGACGATGATCGGCCCAACGGTAATATTCGGTACAAAGTGGCCATCCATCACGTCGATATGCAGCCAATCCGCGCCTCCGGCTTCTGCTTGCCGAACGCTGGATTCGAGCATGGCAAAATTTGCCGATAGCAACGATGGGGCTATGATAACCCCGCTGCGATCGGCTCGGCTGTTTGGAAAAGTAGAATTCAGATGCTGGCTCAAAAAAATACGGCAGTCCTTTATGGGACTGCCGCGTGTAACAAACAGGATGCAGAAATCGCTCAGTGATTCGAAGCGGCTGATCCCGGAGAATTATCAGCTGTCGTCTTATCGAATTTTGCTTTTCGTTTAGATAGCTCGGCGTAAAGCTTTTTATCGGTGTTAGGATCAAGCAAAGCTAGTGCACTGGTTTCGACTTCCGAAGCTTCAGGAGCTTTCCCCATCTTGAAAAGAACTTCTGCTCGCGTATCCATCGCTTCTGCTTTCTCTTGCCCGGTGGGAGCTAAGATCGTAGCGCGTTTGGCGTAATCTTCCGCTTTGCTCAGATCGGCGGAATGCTGTGCAGCAGTCCATGCAAAGAAGTTGAACGTTGGACCATCTTTCGGGTGATTCATTGCCCACAGATCTACGCGGTGCGCAGCAGCATTCGTATCTTTGGTATCGAACTCATGTCGGATCAGCAGCATGTTAGCTTGATCGGCATCGACCTCATCTGGGAACTTCACAAGCGCATCCTCGAGGGTTTTCCAATGCTCATCGCCAGATGAAAGAAATCCTACTCCGTATGTTGCCTCTGCATTTTGGCCAAGCTTGTTTTTCGGATCGAGCACGAGGACTTTACGGAAAGCGGCAAGCGCTTTATCATTCTCATTTTGCTGCGCATAATAATTCGCAGCAACAAGCCATTTGGTGGCGTCCGTAGTGGGGTGCGCGCTTTCAACTTCGCCGATAACAGCTTTCGAACCACCGGCGGCGGCAACCTGCAGCGACCGAGCAAATCGCTGCGGATCCTCATAGCCAACCACGCGGTCGATCTCCTTGCCGCTTTCATTGAAAAACATGATCGTTGGATAACCCGAAATACCGTAGGTCTTAGCAAGGGTCTTGCCCTCGCCTTTTTCAGCATCGATCTTCAGGCAGATGAATTTAGAGTCTGCAATTCTTGCTACATTATCATCCGAGTAGGTATTGCGATCGAGTGTTTTGCACCAGCCACACCAGGTCGTGAAAAAATCGATCATGACGGCCTTGTGCTCCTTGGCTGCTAGAGCTTTTGCCTCATCGAATGAGACGTCACGAAAATGAACTTCAGCCTGCGATCTGCTGCATAACAAGAGCCCAGATAGTGTGAAAGCTACCAATGATAACTTAAAATGCTTGCGATCTGCCATGATCATTGTCCCTTAATTTGCCGATTTGTTGATTTCTAAATTAATTATGCGCAAACTTATAACACGCAAGAACGGACAAAGGGATTCATGGATAGAAAATTTAAAATAAAAAAGCGCCGGGTTTGCCCTCCCGGCGCTTGATGTGAGAAGCTTTGTTCAGCTTAAGGTGAGAATTATAGTTTAGTTTGCCAAATCGTTAACGTATTAAATACCGTGCCAGTTCACTTTTCCTTCAAAATAGTTAATTTTGACCGTGTGGATAACTTATCCTTGTCCGATTATGAGAGTATCGGACTGCCCTTGTCTCAAAATCGTACAGAGAGGAAGGTTCTCATGTTCTTATAGAACACTACCGCAGAGTAGGATCCAACTCAATTAGCTATTCAATTTTTGATTCAATGGCAAAAGTTGCACAGACTATAATTGCCCAACTGCAGATTCATATATCCCAACAGAAGGGCTGGAAATAGCTAGGAAGGATCAACGAAAGATCACAACCATTCCATCCTCTTGTACCATTCGATTGTATCTTTGACGCCATCCTCGAGCGAAACACGCTGTCTGTAACCAAGTTCGCGCTTTGCTTTATCAACGCTGGCGGTCCAATGGGATTGGACCATGTCTCGTCCTTTTTCCCAGTTGAGTACACTGGGCTTTGAGCGAAAAATCGAAAAAAATTCCGAACTTCCGGCGACTGCATACACCAGGGCATGTGGCAATTTCACCGTTAGGCCTCGCCGGCCCAATATTTCCGAGGTTAGATCGTTCACGTGCCGCCAGGTGTAATGCTGTTCTGCACCGATGAAATATGTTTCATTTTTTGCTGACTCCTGTTCGACAGCTAGCACTACCGCATCGGCAATATCTTCGGCATGAGCGAGATTCACCCATTTATCCTGCATACCGATAAGTGGCTTTAGCCCCTTTCCGACGGTCTGGAAAAAAGTCAGGATCGCGGTATCGCGAGGCCCATATACTGCGGAAAGGCGTAGGATGGTGATAGGGAAGTCCGCGCGCGCGCGTTCGACTTCTTCTTCAGCGGCGCGCTTGGATTTGCCGTATGTTGTGATAGGGTGGGGAGGCGTGAGTTCGGTGACCGGCTGACCATCCATTGAAGGCCCAGCGGCCGTTTGGCTCGAACAGAAAATGAAGCGGGAGAGCGTCGGGTTGAATCTTCTGGCCGCTTCGAGCAAATTTCGCGTCGGAAGTAGATTCCCCTCGTAAAATCCCTCCTTAGTCTTGGCGGCGGTAACACCTGCGACGTGGACGATCACATTAACATGCTCCACTGCGGCTCGAAGTGAATCGATATCGAGCATATTGCCAGTCACCAGCTCGATTCGCTTTTCTTGAAGCCATTTCAGGCTGGAATTCGCTCGGATTAGTGCGCGGACTTCATGGCCGGCAGCCAGCAGCCGATCCGCGATGTGCGAACCGACGAATCCAGATGCGCCCGTTACAAGGATTTTCATTCAGAATATGAAAAGTAAATAGCTGGGAGAACCTGTGAGACGTTGAAGAGAGCAAGAGGATTCCCCAAGTCTCGAGCAGAGGTTCTTTGAACATTTGGTCGCCTCCTGCGTTTTGCCTGTCATGATGCGAATTCATTTCACAGTACGTGGCGATGTGCAGGGTGTCGGTTATCGGTATTATTGCCAGGTACAGGCCGTACGGCTCGGACTCACCGGCTACGCACGGAATATGGCTGACGGTTCGGTGGAATTAGAAGTGCAAGGTTCTGCACGGGCGATTCAGGAATTAGAACAATTATTGTATATCGGTCCGAGAATGGCAATCATCAAAGCGGTAGAACGCAAGAAAATAACTATTTCGATACCTGAATCAAGCTTCGAAATTCGTTGAAGCTAAAAAATTCGTTCGATAGCTGCGCGCATCATCGTTCGCCAGGATTCCCAGTTGTGTCCATACTCGTCGCCCCACACATCCACCCAATTAGGAATGCCTTTGAGTCCCATTAACGCACCCATGGCGCGGCTTGCATCCGGGTTTTCACCTTCACCCTGACCGGCGAGAAGCAGCACATTCTGCTTCTGGCGAAGACTGTTCAGCGCCGGCCCAGTAAGATTTACGAGATAATCTTGTGGGGAATTAAAATAGACGTCATTGTCATAATACCCATTGGTAAAGGCCTTCAGGTCATAGTTTCCGGAAAGTCCGATCGTCCCATCGAAGAGGTCTGGACGCCGAAGAAAGGAGTTTACCGCATGAAGCGCTCCAAGCGATACCCCGCTTGTGTAGATGACAGGATGGGAACTGTGCATGTTGCTCGCAATGAACGGAACCACCTCTTCGGTAATGTACCGATTGTACTTCTGGTGTCGAATGGACTTTTGACGTGGAGTGATCTTATCGTTCAGCCAGCTTTGGTGGTCGTTGGAACTAATAGAATAGATCTTGATACGGCCCGCATCGATCGATGGTGCAAGGTACTCGATGACTCCGTGCTGTTCGGCGGATGAGAAATCATCACCCTCAAATGCGAACAAGAGCAAGGCCGGACCGTAATGCCCATACACGGCTATTTCCATTTTCTCGCCTAAAACCTTACTTTTCCATCCATCTACGTATCTTTCCATAATTGCAAAGATACGAAAGAAATGGTGCTTTTCCACATTTACGGCTGGGAAATGTACTGAGGTCTCACGCGATATTGTCACATTTCTGCCGAAAGGCTTCGATCTGGGTGCACGGTTTTAGGATTTTTTACCAAGCCATAACGCTGTCAGAAATGAATATGGACTTCAGCTGGCATTTGTCGAGCGTTGATCAGATGAACGATCAGCCATTAATGCGAATTAACCCAAAAAATAGCATTTTGGGGTCACTTCTTGCAAAGTTTTGCGTTACACTAAGTAAGAAAAAAGGAGAACCATCATGATTACGTTGATTCCACATGAATTCCCTCTGCGATTCGTTCGAAATGATCGATCACAAATTTTATATGATAAGCCGATACCAGTGATGAAAGCAATCAATCTTTTCGCCGCATTATTGTGCGTTACGTCGTCCCTTGCATTTACCGGATGTTATACCCAGTTGGCTGGAAATGATGGAGGCTATGCCTATACAGGCCATGTGTATCACGCACCGCGCCCTGTTTATTCCGACACGGTTCGGTCCAAGCCTGCAGCAGTTCGATATGACACGACCATGCACGGCGACACCATGTTCATCGACGAGCATCCATTGGCCGCGCAGGCAGATACCGGTGCTTCCGGCAGCGGAGAAGAGATCGTCAACAATTACTATGGCACACCGTCCTACTGGGATGGTTTGTACCTCGGCTTTGGCTGGCCGTATCACGCATGGTACAGTCCTTGGTACCCATACTACTCCGTTTGGGATTACGGTTGGGGATACCCCGGATTTTATCCTCCCTACTACGATCCGTTCTTTGGCTTTGGATTCGGCTATTCTTACTTCGGCTACGGTGGCTATGGTTTGTACGGACATGGCTACTATGGGCATGGATTCTATGGTGGCGGCGTCTATGGTGGTTATGCCTATGGTGGTATTGGTCGTCCGATTATCGCCGGCCGGGTTGGCGGAGACTATCGCATGGGGAATATTGCATCCTCGCAATACGGAGGGCGAAC
Organism: Ignavibacteriota bacterium; assembly: GCA_963736195.1. GTDB lineage: Bacteria > Bacteroidota > Ignavibacteria > Palsa-1295 > Palsa-1295 > PALSA-1295. The sequence goes on along the minus strand of CAVTNP010000004.1, from coordinate 703,295 downwards.
ATCTAGTATCGAAGCTGCAGGAACCCAAAGAGGATCGAGCTTGACGGGAGCCGGCGCTTCTGCTTTGAGATCTGGATCCCTTGCTCCCGCTGCTGATCGAAATGCACCGGTACATGTTACTGCGCCGGATGCGAATGGTCTCGCCGCGCGATACTCTGGGGCCGCAACTTCAAATGCGATGGCCGCATCCTCGCACACGGTTGTTGTCCGACGTTCGATCAATGGACAATCCGTGACGTCATCGAATGTTGGCGGGCGGCAGATGACAGTGGTTCGCAGAAACGCAAACGGTTCGCGCGGATATAGTTCCGGTCGCGGTGGAGGATATGGTGGATATTGATCCTCAGGCGGCGGACGCGGTTATAGTGGTGGGCGCAATTATGGCGGTGGCTCTTCTTCCGGGCGGTCATCCGGTGGAGGAAGTTCATCGGGCCATAGCTCTGGCGGTGGCGGGGGACATGCTCGATAGGTGAACGGAAGGTCGGACCGATGTTCGAATGCTTTAAAATTTTATCCGTTAATATTCATAGTGAATACTCCTGAACTATGTCACACATAAAATTCCTAATCTTTTCGGCTCTATTCCTGATTCCATGTTCCCTTCGGGCACAGTTGAACGAGGGTATTTTGCTTGGGACGCAGCCGCTGCCCGCGGACTCTCGTGGAATGGCCATGGGTGGCAACCTTATTTCCGCTGCGGATGGTATTGACGCGCTCGACTACAATCCAGCCGCCTTAGCGCCGATCGCCTCGCGCATCTTCACCATCGGTCTTCTCAATCGCGACCATAGTTCCACAGCAAGTTTTCTTGGATCTTCCTCGGCATTGGAGTTCGATCAGGCTTCACTTTCCTCATTAGGCATTGCCGCGCCATTTCCGACGGTGCAGGGCCATGTTGCCATGGGGCTTTCGTTCGATTGCGTCCGCGATTATACCTCCACTTACAGCTTTAGCGGCCTAAACCAGAACTCTTCGTACTTTAGTACACAGGGGTTCCTTCAGGATTATGGCAACCAATCCTATCTTGGCAATCGCGAATATTTGGCAGCTACCAATCTAGCGTATGCGCTCGGATTGACATATGACGTTCCAGATACCGGAGCTTACGCGCTTATTCCTTCAATTACCAAAGGCATGCAGCAATCTGGGAACGTTACCACCGAAGGAGGCTTGAATGCCGTTCGTATTGGCGGAGGGGTGGATATTGCACCCGGAATCTCGATTGGCGCAACGCTCAACATTCTCTTCGGAACCTATGATTTCATAGAGAATTACACTGAAACGAATGTCAACCATGTTTCTACCGATACTGCTGGCGGAACCGCGATACCGGCAAATTTCCAATCCGCGACGATCACTACGACCCTGCATCAAGACCAAAGCGGAGCATCGATGAAGTTCGGATTGCTGGTCGATAAACAAATTGTGAAATTCGGACTTACCGTTGAGACACCGCAATGGATGCATATCGATGAGACGTCGCAGCAGACGGGAAGTTCCGTTGTTGCCGATACGATGCTAAGTTCGAACACCATGGGTAATCTTCCTATTTATGCGGAGAATTATGACATTGTTACCCCGTGGAAATTTAGTGCCGGCGGTTCTATACATCTTGCGGGATTTGTCGGCACGGCAAGTATCAGTTATCAAAATATGTCGCAATTGCAGTTTACCAATTCCACGGTAGATATGAGCGCGCTCAATGCCATGGCCAGCGATTCGTTGCACAGCGTGCTTTCGTACCAGATCGGCGCCGAGTATAAAATTCCCATGATCGGTATCACCGTTCGCGCAGGATATTGCTTCGAGCCCTCCCCGTACAAAAGCGACCCAACGAATTACGGCGTGACCGCGATCTCCGGTGGCTTGGGTTTTGCTCTTGCTGGGAACATCGATCTTGAAGCAGCTATCCGGCTTTCCACTTACCACACGAACCACACTATCTACAACGACGTCACGCCCGATGGCACGCCCGTTAGCGCCAACATCACCGACGACTCGGTCTCCCGCGACGATATTAGTTTGACGTTTAGTTACAGATACTGATTATATCGCGACTTTCGTCAGAGATCATATTCTTTTTCTCCAATATCCGGGCTTGCGCTTATTATGCGCGACTGCATTAACTCTGACCACATCTCCTAAAACGCGATAATATAGGGAATAAGGGAATCGATCGAAAGGGATTACTCGATATATTCCTTTTACTTGACGATAACGATTTGGGTGTAGACCAATCTCATTGATGGCTTCTTCGAACTCGTGGATAAAACGTTCAGCGGCTATTGTACTTTCGTTGGCATAGAACTCAACTGCCTCGAAAAATTCTTCGCGAGCTTCGGGAATGAGAATAACATTCACATGCGCAAACGCGCACGAGCTTCGCGAATTACGTCTTCAGCAGGAAAGCCTTGTACTTCTCCTTTTTCCCATTCCAATTCACGACGCTCGACCTCTTCCAGCCATGCTCGGGAAACATCGTCATCTGGTATGCTTTCGTAGATTCGTTCGGCGACGCGAAGCCGGTCTTCCGGAGGAAGTTCCAGCACTTCTTCTATTACGCGGTTGACGTCTCTATCCATGATAAATCGAACTTTGGGATGGCGCTATAAGTGCCCGCACCCGTGCTTGTGAGCCGGAATGCTATTTCAGCCACTGGAAAAAAGCAATTCCGACGCGGCGGATATTTTGCCCCACACAATGAAAAACTCAGAGTTGATGCCTCTCCCGCGACGATATTAGTTTGACGTTTAGTTACAGATATTAACAGTGTGTGGGCGAATTGTCGTTTTTCGTTAATTCGGCTCATCTTATTCAATTTCCCCGAAACTCTTCACCACCACATCCGGTTATAGGCGCGCTTGCAATAAAAAGGCACTGAAATTGGCTCAAAAACGCCAATTTTAAGCAATGAGCGATCATGGTCGCTCCTTCTTGCAAGCGGCTCATTGATAAACATTCGCCTCTGCACTCTTAATTGAAGCGCTAAGAACATACGCTTTCAGCTGGCTGAAAGACGTGTTCTGCTGCCCTCACCCAGCCTCTCCCGTAAACGGGAGAGGAGTTTGAAGGAAGCACTACCGAGCGCCCGCATGCGAATGAAGATGGTAAAGGACGTGCGAAGCACGCCCTACGGGAATATCAATATAAAATTTTTAAGCTTGGCGCAACCGATATAGGCTGCGCAGGCCTATTTTTCGGTTTTTCGATTTATTTTTTAGCATTTCGAATTAATTTTCAAGCACAACAATGGCAAAAGCTAAATACGAACGTTCTAAGCCTCACGTAAACGTGGGCACCATTGGCCATGTCGATCATGGCAAGACCACGCTTACTGCGGCGATCACGATGGCGCTCGCCAAGAAGATGCCGGGCAATGAGGTCCGCACCTTCGATTCTATCGATAATGCGCCAGAAGAGCGCGCTCGTGGAATCACAATCGCAACGGCGCACGTCGAGTATGAGACTGGGAACCGTCACTACGCGCACGTTGACTGCCCAGGCCACGCTGATTATGTCAAGAACATGATCACTGGCGCTGCCCAGATGGACGGCGCTATCCTCGTCGTAGCCGCTACCGACGGCCCGATGCCACAGACCCGCGAGCACATTCTGCTTGCACGTCAGGTCGGTGTGCCGCGTATCGTTGTATTTATGAATAAGGTCGATGCTGCCGACCCTGAGTTGTTAGAGCTTGTCGAGCTTGAAATTCGCGAGTTGCTCAGCAAGTATGAATTCCCCGGCGACGAAATTCCGATCATCCCAGGCTCTGCGCTTAATGCGTTGAATGCCGGTGCCGATCCGGCAGCAGGTGTGGACGATCCGCGCCTCGCGTGTATCTATAATCTTATGGATGCCGTCGATAGCTACATCCCGACTCCAGTTCGTGACGTTGACAAGCCATTCCTTATGTCGATCGAGGACGTGTTTTCGATCACGGGTCGTGGCACGGTGGGAACCGGACGTATCGAGCGTGGTAAAGTTCACATTCAGGACGAAGTGGAAATTATCGGACTCGGTCAGCACAAGAAATCGGTCGTTACCGGCGTCGAGATGTTCCGCAAGGAAATGGAAGAAGGCCAGGCTGGCGATAACGTCGGTATTCTTCTCCGCGGCGTGGAAAAGACGGATCTGGAACGCGGTCAGGTTATCGCGAAACCGGGTTCGATCACGCCGCACACGAACTTCGATGCAAAAGTCTATGTGCTTTCGAAGGAAGAAGGCGGACGCCACACTCCATTCTTTAATGGCTATCGCCCGCAGTTCTACTTCCGTACCACGGACGTTACAGGCGTTGCGACATTGCCGGAAGGCGTCGAGATGGTCATGCCGGGCGATAGCGTCCAGATGAAGATCGAGCTTATTTCGCCGATCGCTATGGAAGAAGGACTCCGCTTCGCTATTCGCGAAGGCGGACGCACGGTCGGAGCAGGAGTAGTAGATAAAATAACCAAGTAATTAGGAAGCGTCTGAATCGAAAGATTCGGACGCTTTTTGTTTTAGAATGTAGGGGTTAATGGCATTAACCCTTACCAAACGTGGAGATCGGGCGAATGCCATTCGCCCCTACACAATCGTAAATGCAGAAAATTCGAATCAAACTGAAATCCTACGATCATAACCTGATCGATAAGAGCGCGGAAAAGATCATCCGAACCGTGAAGCCGACAGGCTGCGTGGTGTCGGGGCCGATTCCGCTGCCGACGAAGAAATCCATCTTCACGGTAAACCGCTCTCCTCACGTAGATAAGAAGAGCCGCGAGCAGTTTGAGATCCGCGCACACAAGCGCCTGATCGATATTCTGAATTCAAACAGCCGTACCGTCGATTCGCTGATGAAGCTCGAATTGCCAGCCGGTGTAGAAGTAGAAATTAAGGTGTAATTACGAATTACGAATGACGAATTACGAATGGTTCGTATCGTCATTTTTTTACGAGCAGTTTAATTCGTAATTCGTAATTCGTCATTCGTAATTGAAACGATGAGCGCACTATTAGGTAAAAAAGTTGGTATGACCGGCATCTTTGACGATCAGGGGCAATATGTTCCCGTGACCGTCATTCAGGCTGGCCCATGCTTCGTAACTCAGGTCAAGACGAAAGATGCCGATGGCTATGACGCCGTTCAGCTTGGTTTCGAAGACATGGATGAGCGTAAGCTGAACAAGCCCGAAAATGGTCATTTCGCAAAGAGCGGCACATCGGCGAAGCGGTATCTGAAAGAATTCCGGTCTTTTCCCGATAGCGAACTTGCGTCCATGACGCCCGGCAAAGCGATCAACGCGGCAGACCTTTTTCATGAAGGCGATACCGTGCATGTATCCTCGACCTCCAAAGGCCGCGGGTTCCAGGGCGTGGTGAAACGCCATCACTTCGGTGGTGTCGGTCAAACGACGCACGGTCAATCCGATCGTCAGCGCGCCCCGGGATCGATAGGCTCGTCGAGCTATCCTTCACGCGTATTTAAGGGACAGCGCATGGGCGGGCGCATGGGCGGCACAAGGATCACCACACGAAATCTTCGTGTGATGAAGGTACTGCCGGAGCAGAATTTGGTGCTCGTGAGCGGATCGTTCGCCGGGGCGAAGAACCAACTGGTGGAGATCGTAAAAGCTTAAAAAGATGGAAGTACAAGTTTTAAGTAAAAGCGGCATAGCGACCGGGCGCAGCATAACCCTGGCGGACAATATCTTCGGTATCGACCCGCACGAGCACGCGATGTGGCTCATGATCGAATCGCATCTGGCCAATCAGCGGCAGGGAACTCATAAAACGCTTACTCGTGGAACCGTCTCCGGCTCGACGAAAAAGCTGTTCCGTCAAAAGGGAACAGGCCGAGCGCGTCAAGGCTCGATCAAAAGCGGACTTCATCCGGGTGGTGGAACGATGCACGGCCCTCAGCCGCATAAATATGGGAAGTCGCTGCCGAAAAAAGTGAAGCAGCTTGCTCGCAAGAGCGCGCTTTCGGAGAAAGTAAAGAACAACGCGTTCGTCGTGGTAGAAGATCTGAATTTCGATTCGCCGCGTACAAAGCAGGTGCAGGAAGTTTTAAATGCCTTGAACCTGAATACGAAGCAGGCGCTGCTTCTTACCGCCGGGGATAACGCCTCGGTTTATCTGAGCGGCAGGAACATTCCCACGCTTACGATCTCCGCAGCAGATAAGGCTTCGATGTATGAAATTTGGAAATCGCGCGCGATCATTGCTGAGGAATCGGCAGTTGCAGCGATCGAGAAGAGCTTCGCCGGGCTTGCGCAGGAAAAGCCGGAAGTCGAGCATATTTCAATCCCGGCATAAGTATTAGAAGAAATGGCACGAGAAGTTTTAAAACGCCCGCTCCTTACCGAGAAGGCAACACTACAGGCCGAGAAGGGAATTTATCACTTCGAGGTGCTTGCCGATACGAATAAGATCGAGATCGCCGACGCGGTGCGCAAGCAGTTCGGCGTGATCATCAAGAGCGTTCGTATTGCTTGGCAAAAGCCGAAGCACAAAACGCAGTTCACCCGCAAGGGCGCGCGTCACGGTGTAAAGCAGGGATTCAAGAAAGCGATCGTGCATCTTGCTCCGGGCCAAACGATCGACGTATTCGCCCCGATGGATGCGAAGGAAAGGGGAGCGTTATAAACAATGGCTATTAGGAATTTAAAACCGAGAACGCCGGCGACGCGGTATTACTCGATCTCGACATTCGACGAGATCACGAAGACCACGCCGGAAAAATCGCTGCTCGAACCGCTGCGCAAATCCGGCGGTCGTGGCAACACGGGACGCATCACGTCGCGCCATCGCGGCGGCGGACACAAGCGGATGTACCGCGTGATCGATTTCAAGCGCGATAAAATTGGCATTGCAGGCAAGGTTTCTTCGATCGAATACGATCCAAACCGCAGCTGCCGCATCGCGCTCATCACGTATGCTGACGGCGAAAAGCGATATATTCTGGCTCCCGAAGGGCTTGCCGTTGGAGGCACGATCACTTCTGGGCCGGATTCTGAGATCAACGTTGGCAATTCGCTTCCTCTGAAGAATATGCCGCTTGGTACGACGGTGCACAACGTGGAACTCACGGCAGGTCGCGGTGGACAGATCGCTCGTTCAGCCGGCAATGCTTGCCAGGTGATGGCGAAAGAAGGAGAATTTGCGACGCTTAAAATGCCTTCTGGCGAAGCTCGCAAGATTCGCCTGGAATGTTTTGCGACGATCGGGCAGGTCGGTAATTCTGATTATTTTAACATCAGCTGGGGTAAGGCTGGGCGTTCGCGCTGGCTTGGCATTCGTCCGCAGACGCGTGGTATGGCGATGAATCCCGTCGATCATCCGATGGGTGGCGGCGAAGGAAAATCAAAATCAGGCGGTGGTCGCAGACATCCGAAATCACCGTGGGGTCAGCTATCAAAGGGTTACAAGACTCGTAAGGGTAAGAACGCATCGAGTAAGTATATCGTTAAGCGCCGCTCGAAATAAAAAATTATGTCACGTTCGCTAAAAAAAGGACCGTTTATCGACGAGAAGCTGCTTTCCAAAGTGGAAACGCTCAATGCTTCGCGTCAGAAAAAAGTGATCAAAACATGGTCGCGTTCGAGTACGATCTCGCCGGATTTTGTCGGTCACACATTCACGGTTCACAACGGCAATAAGTTTATTCCAGTCTATGTAACGGAGAATATGGTGGGACATAAACTCGGGGAATTTGCGCCGACGCGCCAATTCCGCGGTCACTCCGGAACAAAGACCGAGGCAGCAACGAAATCGGCAGGATAACGCGAAAGTAGTAAGCAATTTTTATTATGGCAAAGAGCGCGCGCGCAATTAAGCGCAGTATTCAAAGTTCGCCGGTCAAGATGAGGATCGTCCTCAATTTAATTCGCGGCAAGCGGGTTCCGGAGGCACTTTCGATCCTTCATTTTACTCCGAACCATGCATCGATCGTAGCGGAAAAAACGCTTCGTAGCGCGGTGGCGAATTTTCAGATGGATCCGGAGAACGCCCGCCTGGACGTGGACGATCTATATGTCCGCGAGTGCTCATCGGATGGGGGCGCGGTCCTGAAGCGCATTCTTCCTGCGCCAATGGGACGTGCGTTCCGGGTGCGCAAACGCTCCAATCATTTGACGATCGTCGTCGGTGATGAACCGCTCGGCGGGATCAAGAAGACACGCGGCAAGCGAAGTGGTAAGACTGCTGTCGCACCTACTGCAGTAAAGCAGGCGGTGAAAGCCACCGCACCTAAGGCACAAGTATCAGAAACCGAGCTCGCTCCAGAAGTGGAACCCGCAGCGGTCGAATCATCAACAAGCGAATAACAGGTAAATAATCTTTTGGGACAGAAAACAAACCCGATCGGCTTTAGAGTCGCGGTAACGCGCCCATGGGATGCGCGCTGGTACGACGATAAGAATTTTGCGCAGAAACTCGAAGAGGATAACCTCATTCGTGCCTATGTAAAGAACCGATTGAAACGAGCTGGCCTATCCAAGCTCACTATCGACCGAACGACCAAGCGCATCGTGGTAACCATTCACACTTCGCGCCCCGGTGTCGTCATTGGCAAGAGCGGCAAAGAGATCGCCCAGATCGAAGAGGAATTAAAGAACGTCACCGGTGGCAAGGAAGTAAAGATCCTTATCAACGAAGTAAAGCGCCCAGAAACGGATGCTCAGCTCATCGGCGACCAGATCGCGCAGCAGCTTGAAGGCCGTATCGGTTTTCGACGTGCAATGAAAGGCGCAATCTCTTCAGCGATGCGCTCTGGCGCTGAAGGCGTGCGTATCATGTGCGGCGGTAGGCTTGGCGGCGCTGAAATAGCGCGCTCCGAGCAATATAAAGAGGGAAGGATCCCTCTTCATACCCTTCGCGCAGATATTGATTTTGCTCGCAGTACCGCGAACACCATTTATGGGGCTATTGGCGTAAAGGTTTGGGTGTGTCATGGTGACATCATCGGACAAACGCCACTTCAAACTTCCGCTGAAATCGCGGTTAATGGAGTCGAGCAACAGGATAAGCGCCCGATCGTTTCGGCTGCTGGTGGTGAACGCCGACGCCGTGGCGGCGGACGCGGACGCTCAGATCGTGATGAGCGCGGAGGAGGGGAACGCGGAGGAGATCGCGGAGATCGACGTTCGGAACCTCGTGGAGATTCAAGTGGAGAGCCGGCGGTATTGAAACCACGCAGGCCTCGCGCAGCGCGAAGTGAAACCAGCACGAGCTCCGGGCCAATTATTCGACAAAAATCTTAGAGAATTTTAGAATAAGAAGAAAATGCTTCTTCCAAAGAGAGTAAAATATCGCAAAGCGATGCGCGGCAAGGTCAAGGGCAATGAGACCCGAGGTACCGACGTAGCATTCGGTTCTTTTGGCCTGAAGGCGCTGGAATCCGGCTGGATCACCAGCCGTCAGATCGAGGCAGTTCGCGTCACGCTTTCGCGCACCATGAAACGTGATGGAAAGATCTGGATCCGAATTTTTCCGGATAAGCCGGTAACCAAAAAGCCTGCCGAAACTCGTATGGGTTCCGGAAAAGGCTCTCCGGAGTTCTGGGTTTCGGTCGTCAAGCCGGGCCGCATTATGTTCGAGGTCGGTGGGATCACTCAGGAGCTTGCGACGGAAGCATTGCGGTTGGCGGGACATAAGCTGCCCGTCAAAACCAAGATGGTTACAAGGCCGGATTACGTAGAATAAAGTTTAGAGAACGAAAGAAATGAAGGGACTGAAATACGCATCGCTTACGGAACTAACGGATTCGCAGCTCAAGAAGCAGATCGGCGAGAATCATGCGCGGCTTACTGCGCTCAGGTTCCAGAAGACTGTTGGCCAGCTCGATAATCACGCGCAGATTTCGACGTTAAGACGGGATATTGCGCGCATGCAGACTTCGCTAACCGAGCGCAAACCCCAAGGAAAATAACGATGACAGAAAACGAAAGCATAGTGGCGGAAAGCATCGTAACGGAAGGTGCGGCAAACAATGACGTCGCAACCGCCGGCGCGGCGAACCAAGGCGCAGCGATCGATGTCCGTGGACGACGAAAAGAGCGCGTCGGGAAGGTTGTTAGCGACAAGATGGATAAAACGGTCGTCGTGACGCTGACGCGCCAGGTGCCGCATCCTCTATACAAAAAGTATTTCAAGAAGACGACGAAATTTGTCGCTCACGATGAGAAAAACGATGCGAAGACCGGCGATACAGTTCGCATCATGGAAACGCGGCCGCTTTCGAAGACGAAGCGTTGGCGCTTAGTAGAAGTTTTAGAACGAGCAAAATAATATTATTCATTTCCTTGTGGATGAGGAAATGGTGAAGAACTATGGTACAGGAAGAAACAAACCTAGTGGTTGCGGACAATTCGGGTGCAAAGCGCGTCCGGTGTATTCGTGTGCTTGGTGGACATGAGCGCCGCTATGCTGGACTTGGCGATGTGGTCGTAGTAAGCGTTAAGGCTGCTATACCGAACGGCCAGGTGAAGAAAGGCGAAGTTTCGAAGGCCGTTATCGTTCGGACGAAAAAGGAGTATCGCCGTAAAGATGGAAGCTACATTCGATTCGACGAGAATGCCGTTGTGCTGCTCAATGCACAGGGAGAGCCGCGTGGTACGCGCATCTTCGGACCGGTTGCTCGTGAGCTCCGCGAACGGCAATACATGAAGATCGTATCGTTGGCGCCTGAAGTTATTTAAGGAAATTATCGTATCATGCGTGTAAAGAAGAACGACATCGTTGAAGTGATCACTGGCAAGAACCGCGGCAAGCAGGGGAAGATTCTGCGCGTCTATCCTGATACGAACAAGGTACTGGTGGAAGGCGTGAACAATCAGTTCAAGCACGAGCGTCCGAGCGCGAAGAACCAGAAAGGTGGCATAACCACACGGGAAGCCCCTATCAACGCATCGAACGTGATGCTTGTCGATCCGAAGACAAATTTACGCACCCGCATTGGCAAGCGCGAACTTATCGGTACCGAAGGCAAAGTACGCTTCGAGCGGTTTTCCAAACGTTCCGGTGATGTTCTTGCCTAAACAGGTTTAAAAAAATTACAAGGATGACGGCCAATATCGTCATCCAAGAAAAAAAGAAGATGGCAGAAGAAAAAGAAAAGAAACCGAAAGCCCCGGGTAAGCCTGCTAATGCAGGTAAGCCTAAAGGCGAGAAGCGGGCAAAAGGCGCAGATGATGGAGCTGAAAATGCTCCAGTTTCGAACCGCCCGGTTCCACCGGCACGTTTGCTTGGAATTTATCGCGAACGTGTGGTACCTTCGATGATGAAGCGGTTCAATTACAGCAATGTGAATGAAGTACCGCGCATCGAGAAGATCGCAGTGAACATTGGGGTCGGCGTTGCCGCGAGCGACCCGAAACTGCTGGAAGCTGCCGTTCGTGATCTCGAAGCGATCTCCGGCCAAAAGCCGGCGATCACAAAGGCGAAAAAATCGATCTCGAACTTCAAGCTCCGCGAAAATCAGGCGATCGGCTGCCGTGTCACGTTACGACGTGCAAGAATGTACGAATTTTTGGATCGATTGATGACAACTGCAATTCCGCGTATTCGCGATTTCCGCGGAATACCGGATAAATCGTTCGATGGCCGTGGTAACTATACACTCGGTATCCGCGAGCAGATCATCTTCCCGGAGATCGATGTCGACAAGGTATCGCGCATCACCGGTATGGACATCACATTCGCGACGAGCGCGAATTCTGATGAAGAAGCTTTGGAATTGCTTAAAGCATTTGGTCTGCCGTTCCGCAAACGTGAAACGGCTTCGTAACATAGAATTTTTTGAACTTAGCACTTTTTGAATGGCACGATTAGCCCTTAGAGTAAAAGCCAAGCGGACACCAAAGTTCGCGACGCGCAAGCACAACCGTTGCAACCGCTGCGGGCGGTCGCGTTCGTACTATCGAAAGTTCGGTATCTGCCGAATCTGTTTTCGCGAGCTCGCGCTCGAAGGAAAGATTCCAGGCGTGCGTAAATCAAGCTGGTGATTTTGGGCTATATCTAATTTTTTATTGATGGATACTATCGGAGATTTCTTAACACGGGTACGTAACGCGCTGGGAGCGCGCCACAAGTATGTCGATGTGCCGGCCTCGAAACTAAAACTCGCAATGGGTGAGATCCTGCGTGAGCAAGGGTACATTGAATCGGTCGAGCACATCGCCGATGCAAAGCAGGGAATGATTCGTGTTACTCTCAAATACACGAATGGAGCGCCTGCGATCATGGGGTTAAAGCGCATTTCTACGCCTGGGCTTCGCAGATATACCTCTGCCAGCCAGACACCGCGTGTGCTCTCCGGGCTCGGAATTGCTATCCTTTCCACACCGAAAGGACTCATGACCGATAAACAAGCCCGCCAGGCGAACGTCGGCGGCGAAGTTTTGTGCTACATCTGGTAACTCATTTTTAGACTGAGATTCATAAGATTTTGAAATGATTTTTGGGATAGGGGTTTAGGGATTTGTTTTGGGATTGCACATCCCATGAATCCCTTAAGAATCTAATAAATCCCAGTCAAGGAACGATATGTCGAGAATAGGAAGAAAAGTTATTGCGATTCCAAAGGGCGTGACGATCACGGCCAAGGATGGCGCGCTCACGGTCAAGGGACCGAAAGGTCAGCTTGCGCAGCAGATACCGTCAGAGATCGGTGTTAAGATCGAAGGCGAGGAGCTTTCGTTCTCGCGATCGAGTGATGAAGCACGCGTTCGTGCATTACACGGCCTTTCGCGCGCGCTCGCGAACAATATGGTCGAAGGCGTCACCAACGGCTATCAGAAAAAGCTTGAACTTGTCGGCGTTGGATTCAAAGCCGAGAAAAAAGGTAAATGGGTACAGTTCGCTTTGGGATATTCCCATCCTATAGCCTTTGTTCCGCCGCCGGAGATCACCATTGATGTTCCACTTCCTACACAAGTAACGATCAACGGTATCGACAAGCAACTTGTCGGTGCGGTAGCGGCAAAGATTCGCTCGATCCGTCCTCCGGAACCGTACAAGGGCAAGGGCGTGAAATACTCTGACGAAACGATCCGCCGCAAAGCCGGTAAGACAGCAGGAAAATAGTTTATGGCATCAAAACTGAAATTAAAGGATAGAGAGCACCGGCGCGAACGCCGCAGGTTTAAGATTCGCAAGACGGTCCAGGGCACAAGCGCGCGGCCGCGTCTGGTCATCTTTCGCAGCAATACAGGAGTATATGCGCAGTTGATTGATGATATGCAAGGCTTTACGCTCGCCGCGGCGAGCAGTAAAGGACTAAGCGGCAAGAAGTCCGAGGTTGCGAAGCAAACGGGCGCTGCGTTGGCGGGCATTGCAACGGAAAAGGGAATTAAATCGGTCGTGTTCGATCGTAATGGATATTTGTATCATGGCCGGGTGAAAGCGCTGGCAGAAGGCGCGCGCGAAGGCGGCCTGGCATTCTGATTTTATAGAAAACATACGTGGCAAAAATTCGATCAGCCGAACTAAATCTTAAGGACAAGCTCGTCGCCGTCAATCGCGTTGCGAAGGTGGTGAAGGGCGGACGCCGTTTCAGCTTTAATGCGATCGTCGCTGTTGGCGATGGCGGTGGACATGTTGGTATTGGCCTCGGCAAATCCAATGAAGTGGCCGACGCGGTAACTAAAGCGACGGAAGATGCAAAGCGTAACGTGCATTCTGTACCGCTTCGCAGAGGAACAATTCCTCACGCGATCGAAGGTAAGTTTGGCGCTGGCAGAGTATTTTTGAAGCCCGCTTCTCCTGGAACCGGACTGATCGCCGGCGGCGGCGTTCGTGCCGTGCTGGAACTCGCAGGTGTGCAGGATATTCTGACGAAATCGCAAGGTTCATCGAATCCGCACAATCTTGTCAAGGCAACAATGGCAGCGCTCGAAAGCCTGAACGATGCCTCAATGGTATCCGAGCGCCGCGGTGTTTCGCTCACAAAAGTTTTTAACGGATAAAGTAATCCTATGTCCCCCCGACTTTTCAAGGCGGGGGCGAGGGGGTGGTTAATTATGGCAGCAGCAAAGAAAATTCTCGTAAAACAGACACGTTCGACGAACGACACGCTCCAGGTTCACAAGCGCACCATCAAGGCGCTCGGACTCGGACGCCCGAATTACGTTGCCATCCACAACGATACACCTGCCATCCGCGGCATGATCCGCACGGTCCAGCATTTGGTGAAGGTCGAAGACGTGAAGTAAGAGTGTAGCGCAAACTTTAGTTTGTGTGCGTGCTGCAAAGCCCGTCGTATGTCCCAAGCGAGCACATTACTTCACGTCTTCGATCATTTCACAACTCTCCCGCAAAGCCCCTGATTGAGCGAGAGCGAACTAATTCGCTACTATTAGTTTTACATTCATATGGCAGACGATTTCGAACAGCGCTTAGGAAATCTCGAAAACCGTTTCGAGGACTATATGGCTATGTTTTACCGCTGGCTCGATGAACAGCGGACCGAAACGCGAGAGATGAAACGCGAGCATGAGGAACGCATGCGTCTTATCGAGGAAGCACTTATCGAATATCGAGACCGGACGGATCGCCGGTTTCAGCAGAACGAGTATCGTGTAGGCCAAAATGAGGAGATTTTGGCCGAATTAGTGCGGTCCAATTGTGAATTAGTGCATCAGAATAATATTATAGTTTCCATGCAAGGGGATATTCTGAGACTCATCGATAAAATGGACGATAAGCTCGATGGTCACGAAGGCCGTTTGAATCGAGCTGGAATTTAACGCCTACTTTGCCACCACAACCGGCACACGCAACACCTGCCCGTTCATTCTCACAATGCATATATACGCACCGGACGCAGCGCCGCCTGCATCCCACGTGAAGGAATGATTACCAGCATCCAACGTGCCATCGTATAGCTTCGCAACCTCGCTGCCCAAAAGATTATAGATGCTCACATTCGCGGGCGTTGCGGCTTCCGATGAAAAGCTGATCGTTGCCGCATCCGAAACGGGGTTGGGATAGATGGCTAATGAATGTGTTGATCCCGGCAATACGGAGATGCCGCTCGACGGTATGAGCTTGTCGAAAGTAATGTTGTTGATGAGAGTCCCAGAAGGTCCTATTGATATTGAGCCCCATTCCCCCAACAGTACGACTTGAAACGTATCCGACGAAGTGAGAGATAACGTATCGGTAAGAAAGTATTGTATCCAATTGGTGTCAACTATCCTAGGGACGCTATCCTTGAGAGTGCCTAATACTTTAGACATTATTGTACTATCATCCTGAATGAACCAAGCAGTTCCGTTGCCATCTTCAAATGACTTCGCCCAACAGCTCAGTTGATAGATGCCGCTCGATAAATGTGTGAACGTTCGAATAACCTCTCCTACGCCACTCGAAAAGCATATCGACCATTTAGCAGACGAACCAGGCGGAGCAGAAGGAAAGAATACGGTTGCAGTATCGATTTTCCCCGCTGAATATACCCAATCGCCAAGCCAGGGCGAACCGCTGCTATCGAAAACGAAGTTGTTGATAATGACCGAATCCGTTAACGGTTGCGCATCCGCCGAAGCGGTTTGAAGAAGAAGTAAGAATGCAATTGCAAGAATGACTTTCATAATACCCCTTCGAATGATACGAGAATACCACCCAAAGAGTGCCCGCTACTCCGCCGCCCGCCGCAACCGATCATTAATCGCCCGCCCCAATCCCGTTTCGAAAAATTCTTCGGCGAGAATGATCCTGAGCTTCAGCGAATCGAGGTAGCGCATGGCGGCAAACAGGTTTTTGCTGGCCTCATGCAGGTTGCCGGTTGGGGAAAGCACCACTTGGTGATTTTGTGGAATTTGTTCATATCGGTTTCGGAAGCTAAGAATACCTGTTGTATTTAGATCGCAATCTGTGAGGTCAATTGACCCAAGTTTTAGCGGCGTTCGCGTTGCGTAATGGCTTTTCATGCTGCCGGGGCTATGCACCACTTCCGGCGATGCGGTGCCAACGATAACCTTCCCAACCACACTCTCTATTTCTTCAACAGAGATCCCTCCCAATCGAAGAATGTGAAGCTTTCCATTCTCTTCGGCGACAATAGTTGATTCAAGTCCGACGGAGCATTGACCGCCATCGAGAATGTAGGGAATCTTCCCGCCAAGCTGGTCCATCACATGCTGCGCGGAAGTCGGGCTGACATATCCGAACGGATTTGCGCTCGGTGCTGCAAGCGGGAAATCGAGCTGTGCAAGAAGTTCCTGCGTGAGTGGGCTATTCGGAACGCGCACGGCAACGGTTTCGAGTCCTGATGTAACAATGTCGGGAATGATGACCCGTTTTGGGAGCACCAGTGTCAGCGGTCCCGGCCAAAATGCATCCGCAAGGGACGCAGCCCAATCTGGGAATGAAGTTACATACTCCGAAAGCTGTTCTCTGTTTGCGCCATGCACAATGAGCGGGTCGAATTTTGGCCGCTGTTTAACTTCGAAGATATGCAGGACGGCTTCTTCATTCAACGCATTTGCTGCAAGGCCATAGACGGTTTCGGTTGGAACCGCAACGAGCAGGCCATGCTCCAAAAGGGCGCGAGCTTTTGCGATGTCTTTGCCGATATCGGTCATTTTGAACCTGGATTTCGCGGATTAAAGGGGATTACGCTGACGATTGTTAGGATGTGAAGTTGAAAAAGTTCTCAGCACCCTGAATAAGTGCAGACGTTGCTCTAATTTCGAATATCCGTTCAGATTAGCTCTTTAGATCGACAATATATTTAAGTGAGCGGAATCCATTAATCGTCCGCGTAATCCCCTTTAATCCGCGTAATCATGGTTCTGATACAATGACTCTCGGTGTCACCGCCTTCTTATCCAGCAGCGCCGGCCAATAGGCAACAACTTCGCTTGGCTTCGGCCTTCCGCCCGCGAAGCCGGTGACGCTTGGTGGACCTGTGAGAATAAGCGGCGCCAGCTCTTTCCCAAATCGTTCGATGGAAGCTTTATCTTGCCCGCGTACACCCCATTTGATAACCACTTCCTGCACTTCATCGAGATCGACAGGTGTGAGCGGACCGTGGCAGGAGTTGACACCGAGAAATTCCGTTCGCATTTCTTCGAAGGTACATCCTGCATCTTTGAGTCGGGTGCGGAGGATCTTGTCGGCAGCGCGGGCTTTCTCCATCGCGTCGGGCCAGGTGTAGGTGAGTGTTCCTTGTGCGGAATATCCGTCACGATAAGACATGGAAACTTTATAGGAATCGGTTGCGGCGCGGCCTTTAATGCCTGAGACTTTTACACGGTCGCGGCCCAGATCGTCGAGATGAATCGACGTGAAATCCGCGACACAATCCGGAGTTATGTAATTGGTTGGATCGCCGATCTCATACAAACATTGCTCCGCAACGGTTTGGCGGGAAACTCTTCCTCCGGTTTTGGGATGTTTGGTGATAATAAAATCCCCGTTCGGATAAGCTTCCGCGATTGGGAACCCGATATGCGCCATATCTTTCACAGACTTCCAATCGGCAGAGAAATTCCCACCGGATGATTGCGCACCGCATTCGAGAATATGTCCCGCAACGGTTCCTGCCGCCAGCATATTCCAATCATCGGGTCTCCATCCAAATTCATGAATCATTGGCGCAAGCGTAAGCCCGGTATCCGTGGTGCGCCCTGTTACAACGATCTGCGCGCCTTGCCGCAGAGCTTCAACGATAGGCCACGCGCCGAAATAGACATTTGCAGAAAGCAGACGGTCACGAATATCGCCGACGGGTTCACCCGTTTCCATGTTCTTTAACTTATGGCCTTGCGCGAGGAGCGGATCGAGCCCATCCAAGATATTATCGCCGAGCACGACCCCAACTTTGATCGGAATGCCGCGCCGCTTAGCAACTTCAAAGATGGCATCGCGGCAGCCCTCGGGATTTACTCCGCCACCATTGGTGATGATCTTTATATTCTTCTCAACAATATCCGGCAGGATGGCATCGATCACATCAATGAGGTCACGCGCATAGCCCGCGCGCGGATCTTTCAGTTTTTGCTTTTGCATGATGGACATCGTTACCTCGGCAAGGTAATCCATCATCATATAATCTAGAGGAGATTCGGCGGAGGCGCGGCGAATTTGGTCGATCGGCGCAGAGGGCAGATCGCCCCAGAAACCCTGACCCGATGCAATGCGTATGCGTTCTTTCACGTGCGTTTTTTGATTAGAATAGCATGTAAACATCAGTTGCGCCTCATTTCTCCTTAATTTTGTAGATAATTTTATCTTTTTACGAAAATGAAAATAGCTATTTTAGGTAGCGGGATCGTTGGACAGACGATCGGTTCGAAACTTGTCGAGTTAGGGCATAATGTGCGGATGGGTTCGCGCACATCCACGAATGAAAAAGCCGCGGGATGGGTCGGCAAGACCGGTGCGAATGCATCGCAGGGGACATTTGCCGATGCTGCAGCATTTGGGGAGATACTATTTGTTTGCACAAATGGAATGGGTACCCTGGAAGCCCTTCGAATGGCTGGCAGTGCAAATCTGGCTGGGAAGATATTGATCGATGTCTCCAACCCACTCGATTTTTCCAAGGGATTCCCGCCAACACTCACTATTTGTAATGACGATTCGCTCGGTGAGCAAATTCAGAGGGAATTCCCGGAAGCAAAAATCGTGAAAACGCTAAACACGGTGAATTGTGTGCTCATGGTGAACCCGTCACTTCTGCCGGGCGAACATGATCTTTTTATGAGTGGCAACGATACGGGTGCCAAAGTGATGGTCCGCAAAATTCTTACAGAGTGGTTCGGATGGAAGAACGTAATTGATCTGGGCGATATAACCACCGCGCGGGGAACAGAACAACTATTGCCGATCTGGGTCAGGCTGATGGGGCTGTTCAAATCTCCGCAGTTCAATTTTCATATCGTTCGCGCAGGGCAGGCCTGATGCGTGTTGGAATTATTGGGCAGCCCTGCATCGATGAGATCATCCATGTAGAAAATCCTTCCACAGTGCCTGAGCAAGCCTTAGGTGGTGTGCTCTATTCCTACACCGCAATGGAGCGATTGATGAGGGAGTGCGGTTCGGAAATCGATTCGTTTGCGCCATTAACGTGGCTATCGGATCCAGATCGCCCATTCCTCGAATCTCTGCTTGGCAAACTTGGCCATCTTGAACGCAATATCGGGCTCTGGCCAACGGATTCGCTGACAAACCGCGTTCAGCTTGTGTATCGGGGAAATGGCGAACGGACGGAGCATTGCCCGCATATTCTTCCATCATTAAACCCGGACCAACTTTCGGTGGACGTGATGGACTCGTTAGACGGTTTGTTCGTCAATATGATCTCAGGGTATGATGTTTCCATTGACACTTTGGAAGCAGCGTTGGATGGGGTTGCAAAACGACCGTATGTTCACATTGATATTCATGCGCTGGTGCTTGGTTCACTCTCAGAACGCGATGAAAATGCTCCGTTGGGTCGAGGCCGCGAACCGCGTGGAGTAAAAGAATGGAAACGGTGGCTTGCCCTCGCAGACTCGGCGCAACTGAACGAGCTGGAAGTGCGCTGGTTCGCAGACCCTGAGATCAAGTCTGAAGCGGAACTATTACAATATATTCTTCTATGTCAGCAGTTTCCAAAGCTTCGGCATCTCATTCTGACGCGAGCAGAGCGCGGCGCAACCCTGTTCGATTTCGAGCAGAAAATGGTGTTTAATGCCACACCACCAACCGTTGAGGTAGTTGAGACAACTGGCTCTGGGGATGTGTTTGGCTCGGCATTCACGTTTTTTCTGTTATATGGTAAACGACCCGAAGAGGCACTTGCAAGAGCAGTGGAATGGGCTTCGTGGAATACAACGTTAACGAGTATCGATCAAATACTGGAAGAGCCGATATTTATTTCATAAACAAAGAGTTTTTCTGTCATTGCGAGGAGTCCCAGAGGGACGACGAAGCAGTCTCGATCTCAACATTACAGATTGCTTCGTCGCATTTAGCTCCCTCCGGTCGCAAAATGCTTCTCGCAATGACGCTTAAAAATAAACAAAATGAGAGAATTCTACCCCCCAATCGATCCTTACAATCAAGGCCATCTCAAAGTATCGGATATTCATTCGATGTATTATGAAGAAAGCGGCAATCCTAATGGATTCCCAGCCGTGTTTGTGCATGGCGGGCCTGGCGGAGGAACGCAGCCGGAGCATCGCAGGTACTTCGATCCGAAGTACTATCGCATCATCCTTTTCGATCAGCGCGGCTGCGGTAAGAGTACGCCGAATGCTTCGCTCGAAGCGAATACGACCTGGGATCTGGTTCGCGATATGGAAAAGCTGCGGGAGCATCTTGGAATTGAAAAATGGCTGGTGTTCGGCGGGTCATGGGGTTCGACGCTTTCGCTTGCGTACTCTGAAACGCATCCTGAGCGCGTCACCCACTTGGTACTGCGTGGAATTTTTCTCGTCCGCCAATGGGAAATTGATTGGCTCTACCAAAAAGGCGCCGACGCGATTTTCCCGGATAAGTGGGAGGATTACATCAAGCCGATCCCCGAAGCAGAGCGGAATGATTTTGTCACTGCGTATCACAAACGCCTTACCGGCACCGACCGCAAAGTTCAGCTTGAAGCCGCCCGTGCGTGGAGTGGATGGGAGGGTTCAACCTCAAAATTACTCGTCGATCCGGATATGGTTGCACATTACAGCGATGATGATTTCGCAATAGCATTCGCTCGGATCGAGTGCCATTACTTCTTCAATAAGGGATTTATGGAGGATGGTCAGCTGCTGAGGGATGTCGACCGCATTCGCCATATTCCCACGGTCATAGTGCAGGGCCGGTATGATGTCGTTTGTCCAATTCGAAGCGCATGGGATCTGCATCGCGCTTTTCCGGAGGCCAAGTTGGTAATTACGCCAATGTCGGGCCATTCAGCGTTCGAGCCGGAAAACCGATCTGCACTTATCGAGGCTACAGACGCTTTTAGGGGCTGAACCGATGATTTCTGGCATGCGATGGGCGAGTGTGAACGAATCCACGTTCTCTCTTGTCCTTGCTATCGCTCGCGAATTAACATCCACCCCATGAACCTCGACCTTCCACTCATCGTCACGAAGATAAGCAATACGCCAATCAGCGCGTTGCCACAGAAGGTGTCACGCGGTATTCGGCACATGCTGCTGGAGTACCCGGTTCACATTATTGTCAATACGGTCACCGCATGCAATTTGGCATGCGAGCATTGCTTTATTACGAACTACGGAGTCGAGATTCCGGATGCGCATAATAATATTATGCATCTGGAGTTTTTTCTTAAAATATTAGACCGCATTGCTCCCGCTGTAAAACACGCCGAGTATTTTCAGTTTTCCACATTCGAGGAACTGATGCATAAGCGCATCTTTGAAATGATGGACGCTGTGCTGAAGGTCAATCCGAAGATACAGTTTCCGATCCATTCGAACACAATGCTGATCGATGATGCCAAATTGGCGCGCCTGGCTAGCTATCCAATATCGGAACTCACCATTTCGCTGGATGGAATGAATAAGGAAACCGTCGAGCGGTTCAAAACCGGCGCCAGCTACGATCAGATCATTTCCACAATTCGTAAAGCGGTTGCACTCGATTGGAAAGCAAGGGTTGGGGTGGTTTTCGTGGCGCATAAAGATAACATAGCCGAGTTGCCCGATTACGTCGATTTTGTTCGGGACCTTGGAGTCAAAACCATTTATGTTAACAATCTTCTTTCTTTCACGCCGAAGTTCCGGGATCAATATCTTTACACGCCGGCTGGCAATGCAGAAGCTGAGCGTATTTTTCGCCAAGCGATCGATCGCGTGGAGCGAAATAATATGACCATCTACGTTCCGGGTCTGACGCCAAAACCGATGGGATGCAGCATCGTTGAGGCGGTGTATATCGACCAGAAGGGTAATGTGTCGCCGTGTGATTTCCTAAACGAGAGCACTCCTTTCGAATTTTTCGGTGAGACCAAACAGGGCCCACCCGTCCGGTTCGGGAATGTTCTTACCGACAAC
Organism: Ignavibacteriota bacterium; assembly: GCA_963736195.1. Lineage (GTDB taxonomy): Bacteria > Bacteroidota > Ignavibacteria > Palsa-1295 > Palsa-1295 > PALSA-1295. The sequence continues at coordinate 681,312 of CAVTNP010000004.1, read as the reverse complement.
ATTCTGGATATTTATCGTTCGCAAGAAGTGCGAGCCTTCCGCGAAAAGCACCGGCACGCGGAGATCCCCGAACAATGTACGCATTGCATCGATGCCTATGGGCTTATGTGCAGCAAACGCACGAAGTACGGTGTGTAAGCGCCACTCATTGTTGAGATGAGCCTTATTGTAACGATCGGCATCTGCCTTGCCGCAGCAGCAGGGCTCGTGGGGCTGACGATCTTCATACGCTTTTATCGCTACCGGTTTGTATCGTTCGTGCGCTCTGCCCCTACCGGCGATATGGAGCCACGATCCCCGGAAGGTTATACCGATAAACCATATTATTTGCCCGGCGAGCAAATTATCTTTTTTCTCCGCTCTCGTGGATCGCGAAATACCCTGACGATCCGAAGAATGGTTGGACCGTTCGAGTATGAGAATGTCTATTCAACCGCGTTTGGGGCGCAGGAGCAAACGATCCCTGTTAATTGCTCCGAGCAAGGCTGTTCGTGGAACCCTTCCCAGACCATCCCGATCGGCGAGGATTTTATCAGTGGGTATTATCAGGCCCAGCTTCTCGACGAAGAAACAGGTGCGACGTTTGAGATCTACTTTATTGTCGGTCAACGCATTCCGAAAGGCATTGTACTGGTAGCACCGGTATCAACATGGACCGCGTATAACCCGTGGGGAGGGAAATCGCTCTATCAAAATAAGTTTGCCAAACAGACGGTGTATCATGTTTCGACTCAACGACCCAATACAGCGTTTGAGACGAACCACTCGATCAACGTCGAAGCAAATATTTTCAATTGGTTTTCAAAAACCTATCCGAACGTGTCGATCATTCCCGATTATTTGCTCGAGCAGGAAGGAATTCTTGAAGCATGCGATTTGCTCGTTCTGGCATATCATTGTGAGTACATTTCAAAGCAAATGCACTCAGCGGTTCGCTCGATTGTCCAACGCGGAATTTCGCTGATATTGCTCGGGGCTAACCAGCTGTTTTGGGTCGTGCGATGGAATGCGGGTCACACCGTCATGGAATGTCATAAGGATGTAACGTTTTTCGATCATTCCCTTTCGTATGGAGGTATGTGGAAGCACCATTTTCGTCCACCGCAGAAATACCTTGGCGGTCGGTATAATGGCTTAGGAATGTTCACCTTCGCGCCGTACCGCCTTGTGTCGGAAAAAAGCCATTGGGTGCTTGATGGATTGGATGTTCAGCCGGGACTTCTGTTCGGCATGACGGGTATTGATGGAAAACCCATCAGCGGCGCTGAAACAGATAAAGCGACACAGCAGACTGGCAGCATAGATATTATAGCGCAAGGTTTGAACTGCGCCTCTGCTGAGATCGGCACTATTTATGATGCCTCCGATCCGCGATGGGATGGCTCCGGTGGTGGGGAAATGACCATCACCTATCATAAGAATGGCACGGCTGTTTTAAATACTGCATCGATTCAGAGTGGATCTGGGTTGGGCGTGGATCGAGTGTTTACCGGAATCATACGGAATTTTGTGGACCGCTATGTCCGTAAGCGTTAGGTTGGTGAAAGCCGGGCTGATTCTGGTTTCTGCGGCGCGATTTCCATGCTGTGTGCGTTCCATTAGGTCATGACATTGAACGAAATCTCTATTTTACGCGAAAAGCTGCTTGCGGAACTTGACAGCATTACCAGCGGATCGGAGCTCGAAGCCTTCAAGCTTGCGCATCTCACGCGAAAAGGCACTATCGCTGCGATGTTCGATGAACTTCGAACTGTTTTGAAAGAAGATAAGCCCACCGCAGGCAAAGAACTGAATTTTCTTCGGAAAGCCGTTGAAGAGCGATTTGTGGAACGGGAAGCCGCTGTCGGCGAACGCGCCATATTAGGGCATCAGCATGTCGATCTAAGCCTGCCGGCACGCACCATCCCCGTCACATCACCGGGCCATGAACACCCGCTCATGAAGACCATGAATGAAATGATCGGGATCTTCGAAAGAATGGGATTTGCAGTAGAATACGGTCCCGAGATCGAAGATGACGAGCACAATTTTGGGAAGCTAAATTTTGCAGCCGACCACCCCGCTCGCGATATGCAGGATACTTTTTTTGTGAAGCCGAACGCCGGTTGGAAGTCCGGCGACGCGTCGCCACTATTGTTGCGCACCCACACTTCTTCGGTGCAAATACGATTGATGGAGCGTCAGAAGCCGCCTATCAGGGCCATCATGCCAGGCCGGGTTTATCGGAATGAGGCGATCAGCGCTCGCAGTGCCGTGGCATTTTTCATGATGGAGGGCCTTGTTGTCGATACTGGCGTTTCGATGGCTGATCTCAAAGGTGTGTTGCTTTCGTTTGCACGGCAATTGTTTGGGAGCGATGCAAAGATCCGTCTCCGACCCAGCTTTTTCCCATTCACTGAGCCAAGCGCAGAGGTTGATGTTAGCTGCTATATCTGCGGAGGAAAAGGCTGCCGGGTGTGCAAGAATTCTGGCTGGCTTGAAATATTGGGTGCGGGAATGGTTCATCCCAACGTACTCACTGCCTGTGGAATTGATCCGGAGGTATATACCGGCTACGCGTTTGGTATCGGTATTGAGCGCACCACCATGATGCGATATGGAGTCAACGACCTTCGGGATTTCTATGAGAACGATTACCGTTTCTTGGAGCAGTTCTAGCGTCCTATCTCAATGGCGAACTAAACTTACCTTTATAGTGCTTCCTACATAATAAGTGCTTTCCTACAACCCTTTTCTTGTGAATTGTTATGAAATACAAGCATTTAATAAATACCATTTTGATATTTGCAGTCGGGTATCTTTTTTCCGGCTGTTCTGCATCAACGACAACAACGCCGCCTGTCTCGAGTGGAACCCTGGCTCTTCCGACCTCGATCAATCTCGGCAATGGTCGACTCGGGGTATGCGCCGACACATTGCTTGGAGTTCCGCGAGACTCAATCATTTCGATCCAGAATACCGGCTCGGATACCTTGCACATCCACTCGGCAACTCCGCAGGCACCTGCGTTCACAGTTGTATCGCTTGACTCAGTCATTCCGCCTTCGGGCTCCGGTCCGATGAAGCTACAATTCTGCCCATCACAAACCGGGACTGCAAGCGCAACGCTTATCATCAACAGTAATGCCTCACAGGATTCGTCGCTGACTGTCACGCTCACCGGTAATGGCGTACCGTATGTTCCTGGGCTTCACTCGGTCTATACTTACACTGCCAACAATCTTGATACCGCCGGTAAAGTGATCGGTTCACCATATACCCATGTGGATAGTGTCATTCAGTCTGGCATCAATTATGAGGATTCTTCGAATGTTACCGGAACCTCAGACTCCACGTATTTTATCATCGAAGATAATGGCGACGTCAGCGTTTACGTGAATGGTTTTCCAACCAATCCTTCAACGAATATCATTGGCAGCGGCTGGCAGACCTTACCTTTCGGAACCCACCGCGGGAGCTTCCAGCTTTATTCCGACGTACAGAACTATAACGATAGTGCTACCGGGATCCCGGTACAACTCACGATCAATGATAGTGCCAATTACGTAGAAACCCTTCCTACTACGATCGAGGGTGTCCAAGTGCAGGCATCACACGTTCATCTTTCTGAGCAAGCGATCTATTCATTCAGCGGGGGTCAAAACGTTATCAAAGTAGAAGTGGAAATGTATTTCAGCCCGGACATCAGTGCTATTGTGCGACATTCAAAAGTTAAGAAGGGCGTTAAGACCGTTGGGAAAACGAGAACTGTTACGGGCGGTGGAGATGAAATCACGCTCACGAGTTTCAAGGCCTATTAATCAACATTATCATTCAAGACGATGACCCTTAAAAATACTCGATCCTTTTATCTGGCTTGCATCATCGTGATACTGGCTGCAATGAGCGGTTGCTCGTCATCGACTTCACCTTCGACCTCCGGTGGAGGTAGCGCTGGCGGCCTAACAGTTATTCCTCTCAATATCAATTTTGGTTCACTGCCGATCGGTCAATCGCATGATACAACTATCAGTTTGGTCAACAGTGGGACGAGCTTCGTCATCATCACTTCGGATTCTGTATCATCTGCGGAAGTGAGTGATTCAAATTTTGTTCATCCGGTTCTGCTTGCTGCTCCGAGCGTGACGACCATCCATCTTCAGTTCAATCCATCCGCAGCCGGCACACAAACCGGGACTGACCGCATCAATTACACGGTCGGGGGGACGAATGCTTCGGTGACCATTACCCTTACCGCGACGGGCGTGGCAGGATCATCAGCCAGCTCGCCAAATCCTGGTAGTACCTTTACCTATGCAGTTGACACGAGTGGAGTTTCGCAAGGGGATTCTACTTATACAGTCGTAAGTAATTCCCTGACCTTTCATGGTAAAACAAATGTGCTGGAGGTGCGAGGCCCGACGGGAAATTTGAACTATTATCATTTTGAGTCTAATGGGGATATAGCGGTTTTTGTCGATCTAAGTTCATATAGTGCACAGTTGATCGCTTTTGGTGTGGTTGCGAACATTCCTTCTACTTGGGTCACAATTCCATTAGGAAGCAAGCAACCCGTAACTGGGATTCTCTTTGATTCAACGCTGACCATTCAAAGTCTCCCTGTCAGCGTTATTATTTCAGATACCGGTTTATATATCGGTACATCATCCGTAACCGCCGCTGGAAATACTTTTCAAACGGTACAAGGATCGATGTCCATTGGTATCAATGCAACCCTCGAAGGGCTCATCAGCGTAATATCAGCCGAAAATGTGACCGAGGTATGGTTTTCAAACAGCTTAGGTTTTTATCCGAAACGACAGGATGTACAATCGAGCACTCAGAGTACAGGTGGAACAGGAGCAACAACGAGTGCGACAACCACCAACTACAAGTTGGTATCTTTCCACGAAAACTAAGTTAGATCAGCTCGTCGCCAGGGTGTGTCCGATCGTCGGGTGCTTGGCGTAGATCTTTTCACGGACGATCTTCGCCAGAATGTCGGTCACGATATCAACTTCCTCTAAAGTGTTGTAGATGTAAAAACTGAGCCGGCAGCTTGCCGGAATTCCAAGATCGCGATGCGCAAGATCTGCACAATGGCAACCTGCGCGAGATTCGACTCCAAACTCGTTGAGTGCGTCGGCTAAGCCGTGTGGGCTGCGATCGTCCACATTAAACGCCACAAGCGACGTGCGTTCTTTCGCATCAGCAGGACCGTAAATGTGGACACCTGGAATCTTTGAAATTCGCTCCAATGCACGCTCAGTTAAGGATCGATTGTAGGTGGTAACTCGATCCATTGCTTCCTTTACGTCAGTTCGAGCGATCACTTTTTCCGTCATGAAATACAGATCCCTTTCTGGCGAAAGTGCTAGATCAAGCAGGATCCGGAGTGCTTGTGCGCTGACGATGGCTCCAAGAATATTTGGGGTTCCTGCGCTAAATTTCCATGGAAGATCGTTGTATAATACAAGTTCCGGCCCTACCTGGCCGGATGCCACCATGTCTCCGCCATATAGAAATGGCCGCATTCGTGCCAGGAGATGTTCCTTACCATAAAGTGCTCCAATTCCAAATGGTGCTAACACTTTGTGAAATGAAAAAGAGAGGAAATCTACATCGAGTGCTTCGACATCAACGTAGGTGCTAGGAACAAGCTGCGCACCATCGATGAGCAGATAGGAGCGAAGTTCGCCGGAAGGTTGCTCATAACCGCTGCCGTTTGCAATCGCACGGATCTTGCCGATCGGATTTTTCGTACCCAAAAAATTAGAAGCTCCGCTTGCACAAACTATTTTTGTTCGCTGATCAACGAGCGATGCCAAATGCTCCAGATCAAGCTCACCGGTGTCGGGGTCAAAATTTGCGATACGATAATCAACATTAATTCCAAATTTCGGGAGAATTTCGCGGCACATAGCGTACCAGGGTACATAATTTGAATTATGCTCCATCATGGTGGTTACGACATTATCGCCATCCCGAAACTCTGTCATCAGTGAATACATGATGGAATTATGCGCCTCGGTGGTATTGCGATAGAGCGCGATATTCTTACGCCCCTTCGCGCCAATAAACGCTGCGATGGTATCGTAGGAAGATTCGAACAGGGTTGTCATCGCGCGGGAGGCATTAGATTGCCCTCGATGAACGTTCTCATAATCCGGGGAAAGCTCGCGGAACAGGTCTGCGATCTTTTTGGGCGCCTGCGTGCTGGCCGCGTTGTTCGTCACAATGCGGCCTTTTGTGATCGCAGGAAAATGCTTACGTATCGCTTGAGCGTCAAGCGTGTATGTTAGATCAGGCGTAGTACGCTCGGTTTCAACCATGCTTTTGGGGTTTCTGAAAGTTCAAATAATGATGGGCTTTTTATTAGGTTATTTAGAAGGTCGAACGTTCCCTTTTCCGTTCTCAATCGCGAAGTGAGCTTGGGAAGCCTATAATTTTCGTATTTTTGAAGGATGCGTATCTCTTTGAATTGGCTGGCCGAGTATATCTCGGTCCCTTTTACCCCGGAAGAATTAGATCACCGGCTGACGATGCTCGGCATAGAAGTCGAGTCCATCGAGCGTGTCGGAGAACGCTGGGACAAGGTTGTGGTCGGTGAAGTGCTGGAAGTAACTCCGCACCCAAATGCGGACAAACTCCGGCTTACACTCGTCACGATAGGCGGAGGGGAGCCGCTAAAGATCGTTTGTGGTGCGCCTAATGTGCGTGCTGGGCTGAAGGTTGCAGCTGCAACCATTGGAGCCGATCTTGGAGCAGGGATGGTGATCAAGAAAGCGAAAATCCGAGGTGAGGCTAGCGAAGGGATGATCTGCTCGGAGCGTGAGCTTGGCGTTTCTCAATACCATGATGGAATCTGGGAATTGCCAGCCGACGCCAAAGTTGGCTTACAACTCGCGGATGCACTCGGAATGCGAGATGTCATCTTCGAGATCGGAGTAACACCCAACCGCCCAGATTGCTTAAGCCATATCGGGATTGCGAGAGAGATTCATGCTATAACCGGAGAATCTATACGCTGGCCGGAAGTGAAAATTGATACGAAGGGTGGTGCAATATCCGAGCAGGTAAGAGTCTCGCTTCCACAACCCGATCTATGTCCGCGATACGTGGCAAAATTGGTGAAGGGTGTTACGGTTGCACCATCCCCGCAATGGCTGAAGCAAAGATTAGAAGCCGTGGGATTGCGCCCCATTAACAATGTAGTCGATGTCACGAATCTTGTGCTGATGGAATGCGGGCATCCTCTTCATGCTTTCGATTTCGCAAGTGTTGAAAATGGTAAAATTGAGGTAAGAACAGCGGGTGGATTTGTTGAGGAATATGTCACGCTCGATAGTAAGAGTCGCAAGATGCCGCCTGATGCACTCCTGATAACAGATGGTATTAAGCCGCTGGGTATTGCTGGAATCATGGGTGGCGAGAACTCGGAGATTCGAGATACCACTCGGGACGTGCTGATAGAATCGGCGTATTTCAATCCAACCTCCATTCGCAGAACAGCCAAGCAATTGGGCCTTTCTTCGGACGCATCCTACCGCTTTGAGCGTGGCGCCGATTTCAATATTCTGGAGTATGCAGCGGAGCGCGCTGCGAAAATGATCGTCGAGTTGGCTGGTGGCGAGATCGTCAGGGGAAGAATAGATGAAACTCCTATCCCATTAATAAATAAGCAGTTACGATTCAGGCCTAAGCGGGCAAATAGCCTGCTCGGCACATCGATTTCGCGCGAGTTAATGCTGGAGATTTTCGCGCGACTTAACATAGGCGTCCAACATTCCGACTCTGAGGATTGGCTTCTAACTTCTCCGTCGTTTCGTGTTGATATTAACCGAGAAGAGGACGCGATAGAGGAGGTTGCGCGCCTTTATGGGTATGACGAGATACCCATAGGCACTTTCGAGCGAACCCCGCTTACCGGTGCTCGGAATCCGCTGAAGTTGGGCGATTTCGATTCGCGAGTACGATCAACGCTTCTTTCATTGGGAGCAAACGAGTGTATTTCGGTACCATTAGTCAGTGAGAAGAATGCACTTCAATTTCAAGCGCAGCCTGTTGAACTTATTAACCCACTGAATATCGAGCGAGATCGGATGCGCACAAGTGTTGCGATCAATTTGCTGGAAGCAGCACGGGTTAGTGAGCGGTTCGGTTCAAGCGGACAGCGCATTTTCGAGATCGGTAATATCTTTCACTATTCCGATTCGCAACAGCAACTTGGGCATATCTCTGAGCGTCAGGAGCTTGGTATCCTAATCTCAGGAATCCAGGAGCCAAAAACAGCCTACAACGCGGAAGCAATTAAGTCCGATATTTTTCTTTTAAAAGGCATCACGGAGGCATTGCTGGCCCGTCTTGGAATTCAGGAGTGGGAATATTCAGAGTCGAGTGAGCACATATTTGAATCGGCGGAATCGCTAACGATCACATCGAAAGGGAAGACTCTATGCCGGCTCGGGCGACTGGCGGCAGTAATTTCCAATTCGTACGATCTCCGGAATGATGCGTGGATCGCACTTTTCGATTATGGTGCACTCTACGAGTTAACCAGAACAATACTTGAGCATCCGAAGCCGGTTCTTCCATTGCCGAAATACCCATCGGTCGAGCGCGATTTAGCGATCGTCGTTGCTGATGGCATCCAGGTGAGAAAAATAATGGAGGAGATTCGCTCAGTAGCACCGAAAGAGATCTTAAGGGACGTATCGTTATTCGATCAATTTCAATCGAAAGATATGAAATTGGCGCAGGAACGAAGCCTTGCGTTACACCTGATCTTCAGGGCGGATGATCGCACCTTGGAGGAACATGAGGTAGATGCTCTTATCAATCTGATAATTAAGCGATTAGAGGGAGAACTTCACGCGAGACTTCGTGTTTAATTGAGTAATGAGTCAGGGAGTAACGAGTGGATATTTATGATATGCTACTATTCTGACTCTTCTCGCTCTTGGGCAGCTCTAATAACTCTTGGATTCCCGCTTACGCGGGAATTACACATGAAGGAAGCATGGCGCGAAGCGCCAGGAACCGCACAGTTCTGTCATTCCCGCGAAAGCGGGGATCCAGGTGCGGAGTTTAGAGGTGCCGTCCACTCGATACCCATTACTCGATACTGATTGTGACACCAACCGAATCCCGTGAAGTAGTATTAGGCCTTAGCCGCGAACGTCTTGCCAGAGCAAGTTCACGTTTGGAGCGCCTCACGCGTGACGCTACGGAGCGTATTCATCATCTCAGGCAAGAAAAACAGACGCTCGAACAGCGGCTTGCCGATCTGGAGGCATTGTATGCTCAGGAGCGCCAGAACGTCGAGCAGCGAGAATCCCTGCTGACAAGCGTTGCATTGGAAAGCGAAGAGCGATCAAAAGCATTTAATGAATTGAACGCCCGGCTCAATGACCAGGAGCGGCTCTTAAGCGAGCAGATCGACACTATTTCTCGTTTAGAATCGGAGCTTGCCAGTAGGTCTTCTCAATTACGAGAGCAGCAAGCGCTCGAGATCGCATGGCATGCTGAATTGACAGATTGGAAGGAAAAAAATATTCAACTTGAAGAGCGATTGAATAAGATCAGCTCTGAACGTGATGCAATGAGAACGCAACTCATGGAAGGTGAACGGATGGATGCGCAGTATGTGTTGCGATTAACCTCGGAGGATCGAGATAATGCTGCGAAAGCGGTAGACGAGCTAATCGATCAACTTTCCATGATCGAGTCACGAATGCAAGCGGAGGAGCAAAAGTAAGTTATGGCACAAACCGTAAAAGTTACAATTCTGGGTTCGGAGTATCCGCTCCGTTCGAATGATGAAGCGCTCACCCAGCAGCTTGCAATGGATGTCGATGCCCAATTGCGCGAACTCCAGACGAAGCTCCCCTCACAATCTACAACAACCCTGGCAGTGCTTGCCGCCCTCAACTTCGCGGAACAGGAAGCTCATACCAAAGAGAACGAGCGACGAGAGATCGATCGGATCGCGCTTGATCTCGAAACGCTTTCTACTACACTCGAACAGGCAATGGAGTGACTTCAATTAAATCCCACTACTTTTTACAGAGAGGCGCTTTGTTGGAGATGTAGGGGGTGCTAAATGCAGCCCGGTTGTGAGCCAATAGTCGAGTAATGGAAAAATGAAGCGCAGTGTGCTATACAATCGAGCCGAAAATTCCCGCGTTGAAGCGAGCAAGAGCACCTTTGCCATTTCCATTTTTCCCATAATTAAGCTTCTCGCGTTGGCGGGCTTCATTCTCGCTGCACCATCTCTGCTACGCGCCCAAAGCAACCCGCCGTTTAAAAACCCCTCGCTCGACAGCAATTGCTATTTCCCGCAGATCGGCGATCCATCGGAGATGGATACGATCTACGGGAGCGTAAACGAACAGGAACTCGGCTCATTCGTAAAGAACCTTGGCACAAAATCAGACGGTGGCTTCGGAAACATGCTCATCGAAGATCTTAATGCTGCCCCGTTCGCATTCGATCCGTTCACTCAAGTTTTGACCGGTCCTTCATTCAATCTTCATAACATGGTCAAATATGTTCAGAAGTTTATCCCGGACGGAGGGCAAGTCAACGATTTTAATAACGGTTTTCATTTCGGTCATTTTCGGGATCGCGCGCATCTCGATATTTTTGTCGTTGGTAACTGGCGGATATACTGGGCCGACGATGACGGCAATTACGACAGTACGCGCTTTTCCGTTCTGAAAGCTAATCTTCGAGGTGGGGATTTCTTGGAGGGCGGCATTCAGCCGAATCTTATCAGCCCGTACTTTGCACACCTTACGAATGATACGATCGATGACATTGTGACGACGTGTTACTCAGATTACAACAACGATCAGGATACAGCATACGCTCTTTTATTCAAAGGGGGAGGGGGACTTTATTCCAAGGATACAGCTTTTGAAGATACTTCCGCCTTGATGTATCCTATGAGCCCAAATTCAGCGGCTTTCCGAGCCTGCACACAGGCAGATTTTCGTGGCGTGGGACGGGACGATTTGATTGCAGCGGATTACACAAATCTCTGTTATTATAAGAACGATCCGCCGTTCTCTATTCAGCAATTTGCACAGGCAATTTCGAACGATACGATCTTTGCTCAATGGCAAAGCCCGAACTTATTGGGTGTAACATCCAATCAAACGTTCTTTACGATGAGGGCGCTCCCCAAAGCGCCGGGAGATCGGTCGGTCGATCTCTTGCCCGTTTTTAACACCTTTAACGATTCCACCAACGGTGGTATTTTCATTTTTCGCGGCGGTGCTGATTTCGGTTCCCATCGCCTTACGCTGGATAGCGCGGCTTTTGTCATTCATCCACCAGCTTTGGGATACGGAACAGATAATTGGGGATTCAATCTCATTGATGCAGGAGACATGACCGGTACAGGGAATCACATCCTGCTTGTGGAAGCACGGAATGACGTCGGTGACACTTGGTGGGACAATTTTTATGTAACCGGCAATGCGCTCGACGACAAGATCGACATTTATAATGTTTCGAGCGCTGCTGGTGGAGGCGACACCTTAACCGCAAATTCCGATTCTTTAGAGGATTTTTTACTCGGTCGTCCAGGTTTCACAGGAGATTCCGATTTACAGAATACCAACAACAGATATGAGGGAACGTTGTGGCTGATGTATGGGACAAATAAAATTCCAGTCCATCTCAATTCGCAATGGTCTGATGTCAAGAACATTCCGACACAGAATGGTGTGGCGCTCACTCTTTTTCCAAATCCCACACAAACGTGGAGCGTGGCAACAATCGTGTGGCCTGAGGCCGAAGAAGCCGATCTATGTGTCTATGATCTATTAGGAACGGCGGTGCAAACGGAGAAGATCAGATTGCTCGGTGGGCCGGAACAGCAGCGCATCTATTTTCCAAATCTCGCGGCTGGCGTGTATGTGGTGGAGCTTCATGGTGCGTCCGGCGTAGCACGGGCAAAGCTTGTTATGATGCACTGAATTCTTGTGTTATTCCCGCGAACGGCGCGCGATCGGTCATGAACTGGTAATCCAGTTTTGGATTAACCAGTGTTTCCCTAATTCACTTTCGAACTCAGTGGCCCATGCACGCCTTCGTATTTCACAAGCTTTGCCTCGATCTCGCCGATCAATATTTTCGATGACATCTTAACCGGCATGTGATTGTCATCATCCGTAAGCCAGATCTTGATCGAGCCCTCGCTCTTGAAGAGTCCGCCTTGCACAACCATGGGTTCGATGACGGAGCACTCGAATGTACCTACATCCGTCTCGACCTGCTGATGTCCGAGCACGCGAACATCGAGTGGGTTCGTTTTACCATTGAAAAAATTCTGTAGATGAATGACATCGCCTTTGCGCGAGTGCGTCAGGTCCTGCGTTCGTACGTAGTAAAAGGCGCTAACAATGTCGTGTACGTAGCTCGGGGTCTTGAATTCATGGCCATCGCTGGTCTCGGCGGTTTGAGCCTCGGGATCGAAATTGGCATCGTAATCTTTGGAATAGCTTCCCTCACGGACATGCTGCTCGAAGCGCCAGGGAAAAATCCCATCGGCATCCATGAACGTTTCGTACCGGTCCCTCACCCGAAAGAACAGATCGAGCGCCGAGCCAGAAGTGGCCTCCACGCGAGTCTCCATTGCCTTTCTGCCGTTCACATAACGAATATCAGGAATGGACATCACGGCCTGACCGCCGGTCACGCCCTCCCAATCAATATCGAAGGTAAGCCGCTCACCGACTGCGAAAGCATTATTTGGCAAATGACGAAAAGTAAATGGATCTGATCTGCCGGTGCTGGGTGTCTGTGCCGCGATCGTACCATCATACGAACGGGGCCAAAAAATGCCTGTCGCAGTGACAAAAAGTGCGATAATTAATGTGTGCCGCATGGATATAAAATAGAACGCCATTCCTAAGACGATTTAACATGCCAAATGTTGAATATCTGTAAAAAGAATTAAATTTCCGATGAACGTTCATGAGCGAACATCGTCTGCACGGCATTCATTACGGATTGTGTGTCTATGCGTTCCATGCAGGTGCAGTGCTGGCAGGTGGGACATCCGCTAATGGGGTTTGGCGATACGTTGATAACTTTTGGGCCTCGAAAGCCCCAGCGCTCCTTGCTGAGCGGCGGTGGAAGCGGAAATAGCCCGATGGTAGGCGCTCCAAGCGCCGCTGCAAGATGTCCTGGGCCTGTTCCGATGGTTATGACTAAATTGGCTCGTTCCAAAAGCGCTGCTAATTCCAGAAGTGTTTGCCCGACAAAAACAAGTGTCTGGGTACTTCCCATGGAATCTCTCGTAGACTCAATGACACGAGCATCCCTATCGACCCCTGTGAGCACAATGGCCAATCCATATTGATCGTTTATTGCGCGACCTAACTCAACGAAATTATGGACAGGCCAGGGCTGAGTCGATCCTCCGCTTGTGACATGTAGCACTGCGAACCTCGCATTGCCGGAGCCGAGGCTCTTATGGAGCCACTGGTCAACTGTTTCTCTCTCAGGCGATTGGAGTGTGATTGTTGGTAGTTCGTTTTGCTCAGCCTCAATTCCCATCGGTGCCAACATTCGCAGATTATACTCTGCTTCATGATGCTCCGCAGTCTTGCGATGTTCATAGATCTTTTTAGAAAACAGAAATGAGTACCATCTGTAACCTGTACCGATACGCCGTGGCACACGAGCTACGAATGCCGCTAAAACCTGTCGAAATCGAGGACTTGGGAAAAAAGCAATATCGGTTTGCAGAAATTGCCTTATTAGTTTTAAAAAGCTTGTCTGCTCATTGACCGTGCGGATTGCATCGACGTCCGGACATCGTTCGATAATGGGACGTGTATAATCACTTGCGAGAAACGAAACGTGAGGATGTGGCAATGCTTTCTTGATCGCGCGCGCCATTGGCAGGGTAAGCACAACATCCCCCAGACGATCCGTTCGAACGATTAGAATGTTGTCTGAACCGGGATTTATGGGATGCATGGGATTTTGGGGACTATTCTTTCCCATCCCTTCATACCTCATAATTCATACTTCATAATTGTCCAAAGAGCGGGAGACGGGGATCGAACCCGCGACGTTCAGCTTGGGAAGCTGACATTCTACCGCTGAATTACTCCCGCAGCGTGGTTGGCGATGTCGCGGCATGTAAAAGCACGATTGGGGGGAAATGTTTCCGAAATCCTGATATAGGCTTACCCTAAAAACTTATTCTGCTCTTTTTGAAGCTCTTTGATAAGATATTTCATTCGCGGGTCATGAGATCCCTGGGCAAGAGGGAAGTAGTGCGTCTGCGTTTCCATAATGTACTTGATGGGGTTTTTCTTTACATTGAATTCGAGGCATCGGTAGGTATCCAAACGGTCGGCGAGCTTGAGCATTCGCGCATCCTCGCTGGCGGCAAGCAGTTTTTCGATGTACTCTCTCTCGACCCATTCTTTCATCGCGCCTTCGGCCTTGATGTCCTTCGTCAGCTTTTGAACCAGATAACTAGTATAGGACCCAAAGTTTAATTCGAGAATTTCCGGCGTCAGCACATGAGAATCTTCGAGAGTATCGTGGAGCAATGCAGCGCAAAGAATATTCGCATCGGTTTGATTAAGCTCGATGAGCATAATCTTAGTCACGCGGCTTGGATGCCAAAAATAAGGTGTATCGTCGGGGCGCTTTTGGAATTCATGAACGCTCTCAGCCATATCATACGCATCGAGAACTTTATTCACCGCAACGGCATCGATACCCCGCTCGCGCAATAGCGATTCCAACTCTCGACGGGAGAGATAGGTCTCGTTATATTTCGGAACTCCTTCCTCGAGATGCATGGGTTGAACCAGGATTACACGGATTTAATCGGATTACGCGGACGATTTTAGGATTGATTCGTAGAATTTACCACTATATTTGCTCCAAAATAATCAATTCTTCCATGACTTATAAGGGAAGCAATGTCACAGCAAATTCTTCGTTTCATCATTAGATATCAATTCAAACACATAAAATTTCTGTATGGTTGGGGAACGCTAATCCCCAAAATCGTCCGCGTAATCCGCCCAAATCTGCGAAATCCAGGTTCTGTTCTCATACATTGAATCTAAAGTGCATGATGTCCCCATCGTCAACAACATATTCGCGGCCTTCGCTTCGTAAAAGTCCGGCTTCGCGGACAGCGCTTTCGGATCTTAGTCTGAGGAAATCGCCTAGTTTCATTACTTCAGCTCGGATAAATCCCTTTTCGAAATCTGTGTGAATAACGGCTGCTGCTTCCGGTGCTTTAGCGCCTTTGCGTACCGTCCAGGCGCGAATCTCTTTTGGCCCGACGGTGAAATATGTTTGTAATCCAAGCAAATCGTATGCCGCACGGACGAGGGCGTTTAGTCCTGGCTCTCTTAAGCCAAGTTCGCGCAGAAATTCGGATCGCTCAGCTTCGGGGAGTTCTACAAGCTCCATTTCGATCTTCGCGCAGATGGGTACGACGCGCGCGTTCTCTTTCACCGCTATTTCACGGATGGTATCGATGTAAGGATTGCCATGCGTAACGCCATGCTCATCGGTATTCGCTACATAGAGCACTGGTTTTGCAGTCAGCAAGTGCATTTCGCGGAGCCACGTTTGCTCATCATCGGAATTTAGTGGAAGGTACTTTGCGAGTCGGCCTTTTTCGAGATGATCTTTAAGTCGTGTATAAAAATCGGATTCAGCGCGAGCTTTCGGATCGCCGGTCTTGGATTTACGTTGGGCAGCGTCAGATTTTTTATCGAGCGTTTCTAAATCTTTCAGGATAAGCTCGGTCTCGATAACTTCAATATCGCGCTTCGGATTGACCGAGCCATCGACGTGAATCACATTCTCATCGTCAAACGCGCGGACGACATGCGCGATGGCATCGACATCCCGGATATGCGCCAAAAATTGATTGCCGAGTCCTTCGCCCTGCGAGGCTCCCTTGACAAGGCCGGCAATATCGACAAATTCTATCGTAGCCGGAACCTCGCGCGCGGGGTTCACGAGCGCGGTCAGCGCGCGGATGCGCTCATCCGGCACCGGAACCACGCCGGTATTCGGCTCGATCGTGCAAAAAGGATAATTCTCCGCCGCCGCCTGCGAGCTGGCGGTAATAGCATTGAACAGCGTCGATTTCCCGACATTCGGCAAGCCAACAATTCCACATTGTATTCCCATCGCAGCACACTACGCAAGCGATGCTCCCAAAGTGCCCGCGATGTTTTTTTCAGTGCCGGAGGCACGAAGTACCCGATAGCCCAGGGTGGAGCAAGCATCGCCCACGATGCGAGCGGAACCCTGGGTAAACAAGAGCCAATAGCATCACAGCCCTGAAAGGGCGATGTTTGCCGTCGAGGATTACTCCGTCCTTTCAGGACTCCCAAATTATCATTGCAATCCTTACCCAGCATTCCGCTTCGCTCCATGCTGGGCTGCGAGTACTCCGCCGCTTCGCGGCTTAGAATTTTACTGCGTAATCACCATCGGTACCTGCTGAACGCTCCCGTTCATCTGCACAACGCACTCGTACATGCCATTGGGCAATCCTGGAGGTTTGCTCCACAGGAAGCTGTGTTCGCCGGAAGTAAGCGCGCCCTCGAACACCCGCGCAACTTCTTCACCAAGAAGGTTCACAACCGTAACGCGCGCCACACCGCTCTCCGGCGAGGTAAAGCGAATGGTGGTGGATTGGGAGAGGGGGTTGGGGTAGGCGGAAATGGAAGTCCCAGCTGGTGCTTGGTCTTTAACAGAACTGTTGCCGATCATTTCGGACAGTGGTCTCTGCCAAACGCCACTATATGCAGTTCCAGCATAAAGATACGTACCGCTAACAGCCAGAGAAAGAATATTAGAATCCCTAATACCAGAGTTGACAGCCGTCCAGCTTGTGCCATTGTTGGTTGAAAGAAAAACACCGCTGTCAGTTCCAGCAAAGGCATTCGTTCCAATAAATGCAAAGCAATTGATAGAACCAGTCTTCGGTAAACCTTCATTCGCTAAAGTCCAGCTTGTGCCGTTATTAGAAGATAGGAAAACGCTGTCGCCGGAATAACTATTCACGGCAAGAAGATTCCCTCCAAAAACGGCAAGTATATAAGGTGATCTTGACAGACCCGAATCAGCGGGCTCAGCCCAGTTCATCCCATTATTGCTTGATAGAAAAATGCCGCTATAGCCATACACTATACTAATGCCAGCGAAAATATTTGCGCCAATCACCGCCAAAGAATTGACGGTCGTACTACTGCCGCCGGCAAACACGGAATCGATAGCGTTCCAGCTTGATCCGTTGTTGGTAGAAAGAAAAATATCGGCACCGAAGCTACCTTCGGTGCCCGCAAATAAGTCATCACCGCTCGCCACAAACGCTGTGACATCTTCATTCGTGAGGCCATTACTCACAGAAAAAAAGCTTGCACCGTAGTCGGTAGAAAGAAACACGCCTTGGTCTGTCCCCACAAAAATATTCGTGCCAATTGCTGCAAGGGCTCCTCCTCTCGTCAGTCCGAGGCTCGGGGTTGTCCAACTTGTGCCATAATCTGCCGTTGAAGAAATGCCATAGTCGTATGACGCAAAAATATTCGTGCCAATTACTTCAAGGTCACTTACATTAGTACTGGCCAAACCTTTACTTGGAGCCTCAGACCAGCTTGTGCCTTTGTCGGTCGATAGAAATACGTCTCCGCTTTCATACACAAAAAGATTTACGCCCCATACCAAAGGTAGCCCCGGAAAATTTGAGCATAATGTCCAGCTTTCGCCGTTGTCCGAAGACGAAAAAACGCGGGTTGAAGTACCTGCATAAAGAACCGAATCAAACACCGCAAAAGCACCGACACCAGTATTTGACAAGCTAGAGGCCGTCCAGGTAAAGCCATTGTTTGTAGAGAGATAAACTCCGCTGTCATAAGTCCCGGCAAATAGGTGCGTGCCGATCTCCGCAAACGCATTTGCATATCCGCCTGGTAGGCCAGTACTTGCCCGAATCCAGCTTGTGCCGTTGTTAGCAGAGAAGTAAACTCCTCCACCGTAGTCAATATCTGCAAAGAGATCAGAGCCTATCGCCGCGAAGGACGTGACGGTAGGGTTAGATGGCAATCCACTGTTCGCCGCAAACCAAGTTGCACCGTTATTGGTAGAGCGAAAAATGCCGTCGTCCTGCTCGACTGCAAAGAGATTCGTTCCAATCGCCGCAAGCGCAAAGATAGAAGAGTACGTTAAGCCAGTACTAGCGGAAGTCCAGCTTACGCCCTTGTCGGATGATAGAAAAACGACGCCGTCGATACCGGCGAAGAGATTTGTTCCAATCACTGCAAGCGCAGTGACACCACCATAACTGGTATTCGGCAAGCCGCTTCCCGACCAAGTCCAGGTTTTACCACTATCAGTCGAAAGGTAAACGCCGTCGGCAGTACCTGCAAAAAGACTGGTTCCGATCGTGGCGAAACACGTAACGGCACCTCCATAAGGCCCATTCGTCTGCGCCCATTGTGCGTTCACGTTCGTTGCGAAAGAGAGCGCAATTAATAGTATGAAAATTAGTTTCCGTATCATGGGTTAGTTGCTTTGTTACTTGAAAAGATAACGGAAGCGTCTCTTTTTACACGGAACTGCCGCGCTATTGGAGCCGTTAAATCTTTCAGTGAAAATTAGAAATCGCTTATTTATGAAACGCACATTTGTGATATATCATCCCTTCCCCGGCAGGGAGCTTCTTGATCGTGAGCGTAGCCACGGAGATCAAATGCGCATGTACCTCGCTAATAATTTCACGGACGGTAATCAGCCTCCGATTTTCGAGGGGGTGTATGAAATCATGACTGATGAGATGCGTAGTATCTACGATATTCTCGAAGAGCTCAAGTCTCCCTCACTAATTGATCCGCGTGACATATTAAAAATTGTGCGAGGGGAAATAGTGAGTTTCATGTAGGAACCTTTATCGGCCTTACCAAAGCTTTTTGAATTTTTTCGGTTGAAGAACGTGTTCTCTTAAATTCTAAACACGCTTAACTTATGGAAGATTTGATATTCGGTTTCGAAGTCTCTTTTAGAAGAGAAGGCGGATTAACTAAAGAAGATAATCAATTTACAACCTTCATAATTGAAAGGCTCAAAAAATCTGACCCGCTCGAATTAGTAGGGAAGGATTTGGACAATTCCTATATGATCTATCTTCTCTATAGTGATCCTATCGGGATTGTTAATGCTGCCATTCGTGCTAGAATGGAGATAGAATACTACGGGCGTGATGCTCCTGACGGCTTAGAGATTTTGCTCTACGATATTTGGACTCAAAGCTTCAAGAAGGCTCCTTATACTTAGTAACCCAATAAATCACGTTTCAGACAATTATTTTTTCGGAAACACTTGACATTGTCCATTTCATTGCGTATATTAGCATTTGCTTTGATGGGCACCTATTGGGGAAATTATGAAGTATGAATTATGAAAGGGGAGGAGTTCATTGACAATTGGGATGGGCAAAGTAAATTTCTTAGGGAAATAGGTGCCTTTTTGATGAATAGTTGTTGCAAAAAATGTGGCAAATTGGTTCAGAAACGCAAAATCATGAATTATGAATTTGTAAAAAAAATATTTTCATTGTCACTCAGACAAATGGGCAACCATTCATTTCGAGTGCTCACCACCCGTCAGCGCTACGCTAAAAAACTTGCCGCCGTCGGCGGTGGTGAGGACGAGTTGCTCGTTGCCGACATACCAGGTTACGATGCGGTATTTGTTGTGGTAATCCTGATATGGTTTACCGAGCATCTTGGTGATGGCTTGCATCGCGCGGCGGTACGCAGCTCCGTTATGCTCCACGGTTCGCTGTTTAGCATTAAAGGTAATGCGCGTAATCGTTTGGCCGGTAGTTTCGATCTTAAATTTTCCGGTATCGCCAAGATAGATTCCCTTGAATCCGTAAACGCACTGGCCATCCGATCCGCCCCAAAGCAGGGTATCGATCGGCGCCTGGGAGTGAAGGATGATCTCTCGCGTGATCATTCCGGGACGCAAGCCGTGCATGTCAAAGGGGTTTGGGGCTTGGGCCGATGCCCGCCCTGATAGAATCATCGCAGCTAAGGTGATGAAAGTTCTTTTGAATAGCATAGTACGTTCTAACTTCCGCAGATTCTTCAATTGTGCAAAAACTCCGCCGCATCGCAGACGAAGCTTGCTACGTCTTGCTCGCTCTGAATGTCATTGAAAAACATCCCATAAATCCCCATAAAAATCCCAAGAATCTCAGTCCAGTTTCAAGCTTCTCGCAATGCCCTCGAAATAGGTGATCTGCAATTGCTGGTTAGGCTGATCTATCGGCGCGAGCAGCAGCAGTATGGCGCGCGGCGTGAGGAATGCAGCAACATAATCGAGCGAGCTATCGACATTTCTCGAAATAAATTCATAGCCAGCTTTGATGACATGTCGCGTTGAGGTGTCCGCAACATCGAACGATCCTATCGCGCTTGTAGCAACTCCATGCTCTCCAAAAGAAATTTCAGCTTTGGCTTTGAACGTGCTCCACATTGCTGAATCGACCGTGCCAACGTTTGCCGGCCGAAGGGTCAATGACAAATCGAGCTTCCCAGGCTGGGTTGGATCATGAAAAACAAGCGCATACGTCATACTCGAATCAAGCTTTTCCGTTGCGCCCCATCCTGGATTAGTACCAAGAGAAAACGGCAAGAGTTTCGGTTGAAAAGTGCGCCGCAAAGTAGGGCTGCCCATGCCAGTTGTGGGTGCGTGTTCATAGGAGAACCGCGCCTTGCGATATGCTTGAGTGTTCATATCGTACTCGAAAGGACGAGAATCCAGCAGGGTCAAATGGCCATTCGACCCTGCATTTTTCGACCAAACATCGATAAATAGAAAATATTTCGTTTTAGGGTACGTAAGAAAATACATCGGCTCGCGAGATTTGTAGCCGATGAGGCTGTCATGAGTTTTGAACGTTGGCACACGAACAGTATCTTCCTTGATGCCAAGTATTCCAAGTTCAGGAAATCGAACAAGAATGTTCACGCTGGAAGTATCTAATGCTCTTAGAACGACGGTGGGGTGTGGGAAGTTATTTGAGCTGTCGCCAGGCGAACTACCCAAACCGGTGAGTCGGTAATACCGAGGCGAAGAGTTGAATTCTGCAGGTTTTGCGGCTGATCGCTTCTTTGAAGCGGGTTGCGCGCGCACAAAGCTTTGCAAAGAAAACACCACGAAAAAAAATGAAGCATGAAGGATGAATAGAATTATTCGTGTTCTCATTTCATCGTTCATACTTCATTTTTTAAATTAGCCTAAAGGACGGCCCTGCGAGGAAGAAACGTCCCCCAAAGTTTGCTCCGGAGACCGGTGGAACGGAACATGGCGCAATCGCTGCGGCATGCCAGTGAGTTCCACCGGCGAGATACCGGCGAATATCTTAACAATATTCGTGACGGCATCCCTGTACAAGGGAATAAAGAACCGTAATATCCCAAGTATCAGCGGGCACCTGCCTTGTGTGGATTTCTATGTCCACGAAAGACCGCTGGCTTCCCCTGTCCCTCAGCCTGCGGATGCTTAGAACCGGCACATTGCTTCGATAGATCGAAGCGTGTGACGACCCGTTACATCGGCTGCGAACGACGGTCTCGCTCGCGGCGTATCGGAGTTCTCCGCTACCGTAAAATCGCTGGTTATACACGAGGAGTGCGCGCCTAAACTAAGAACACGCGCGGTTAGCTCATTGCAAATAATCCACGAACTTACGATAGCGGAGCGGGGCCTGTCGTTGGAATCAAGCGTCAAGCGCCCTATGGCTCACTGTTGGTTCTTTTTTCGTTGTGCTCCGGAGGCCTTGCGGTAGATGATCGCTCATCTCGAATGATCGATCATGCGAAACGATCGATCACCCGTAGTATCTTCCTCGAAGGGCCTTCCACTGTTAACTACAATAATAGTGGTAACTGAGTTCATCTAATGAGCAAATCTCTATTGCTTCACCAATTTAACGGATTGCGCTTCGCCGTAGGCGGTTTGGATGCGCGCGAAGTAGGTGCCCGATGGCAGCCCTGCCAGCGATAAGGGAACCGATTTATTCCCCGGCTCGAACAGGCTTTCGAAACCAGCCGAGCCAACTTCATGCCCGAGCACATCGAATAGCTCGATCTTCACATACGCCTCTTTGCTGATGCCGAACGAGATTACCGTTCCCTCGCCTGTGGGGTTGGGATAGGCGGCGGCGTTGGAGATAATGCCCGGCTGTGGCGTTTCGCTCACGCTGGCATAAAAGGCATGTTTTGCCAGCAGCGTATCGAGGCCATAACCTATTTGCGATAGCGTTGGGATGGTCGTATCGAACGGGTAATGTATCCCATCGAGAGAATCTTGTAACCACATTTGGAATTGTTCCCTGCGTACGTGTTGCCAATTATCCCATTCCGAAGAGGAATCGCAATTTGTGTTAAGAAGTGCCCATCTCATGAATGCAACGCTTTCATTATCGGCTATAAAACCTTGCTGGTCCGATGTGTCATCAATAGCGTAACCGAAAGAGCCAAAGATTTGACCAACGCATGCACAAAAATATGATGGATCTGTGGTGTTCAGGTAGAGCACGTTGTAGAGCCAGGCCCGGTATTGAGCCCAAATTGCCGAGTCTTGATTATAATTAGCTGGTTGAAGTAAATTCTCGACATCATCTGTCATTGGGCCAAATGCTCCAGCCGTTTCTGGGTCTTGAGCGCAGCTATCGACGCATTTCATGAGCGTGTCATAGCTTTCCTGATATTGATCAAAACTATTTGCGTTTACCCCGTAATTTAGTAGCCAACTACAGTCATGAACTATTGTGTCCTCAGACTCCAAAGGTTCAATTCTCTTTTTCTTTGTTCCATTATTCAGATAATCAACCCAATTTTGACAATCAGAAGCCCAGGGTGGTAATGCTGTTGCGGATTCAGGTGCGGTAGCGTTTGGCGTGGCGCAATAGGAGATCCTCAGGGCATTTGTCACACCACTACTTGCGGGCCAAGAATAAGGGCTAGATGTATAACAGGGAGTGGGTATCAAACAGAATGGGTCCGAGCTACACGGATTGGAACCGTTTGACGGATCGATTCCATAGCCAAAGTAATTCCAATCAACACTTCGGATTTCCATGTTCGACGACCCGTCGTACTCTATCAATGGCTGATTTACGCCCGAGGTTTGATTACTTGCTGTTATGCTGTTGCAACCGTAAAAATAGGTTCCTATACTATTTGTACCCCAATTCCATGTTTTTAAGGAATTGGATAGATTAATTGTGCCCAAATCCCCACCTGAGTATTGGCTGATGAGTATCAATTTTACCTCGTTGTAATAGTTATCGGGTCCAATCCATGTAGAAGGCCCTGATATGTTGTTGAAACCTGGATAATCATAGCTACTGGGATTGTTGCTATGAATTCCTGACATATCCAGAGTGGCGTAGTCGTTAACATCAATAGTAATATGGCGATTTCCAGAAAGTGTATTGCAGATGAAATGCGTGGGGGTATTTCCACCTGTTCCATTTCCGTTCCCGCCCGCGCTGTACCCATTATCACAACCTGTGATTGTGTTGTTCTGGACAAATCCATTGAAGTCAGCAGTAAACATTCCCAGTTCTTCGTTGACGCCGCCACTCGACCCCGGATTTGACAGTCCGCTAATAGTATTACTGCAAATGAGCGAGGAAGTGAAAGGCGTGTTATAGCCATGTCCGGGATCATCTGATACAGCACCAATCCCCACTGAATACCCATTGTCCTCAATAGTATTGCTCGTAACGTTTGCTGAGGTGTTTTCAAGGAGTATCGCTGCGGAAGTTGGAGGAGCATCGAAGTCCATAAATAGTGCTGAGCCAAGCGACAGATTATTCACAAGGGTATCATTAAAATTCCCTGTTTCCTGGAATTGATTTAGTTCAACATCGATCTTGTTCCAAGGGATATATGGTCCTGGCTCTAGATCGCAGTCCACATCACTTTCAGGAATATGCGCGAAATTGCGGAGCCAAATGCCAAAGAGCGATGACTGAGGTCCGAGACCACTCTCAAGGTTAGGATATGGGTACACTTCGCTGGCAGCATTTGGTGCAAACCCAAGAAAATAATTTCCACTTATGGTCACGATGGGCCTTGTGTTTTGTGCAGGGTCACCGGTGGTTTGGCCCTCTGCCAAGATGCCATAATTACGGAGCTGATCGAACGAGCTACCCTCAACGGAAAGTGTTGTCGTGCAGGCTCCATTAAGCGCATGAATATTGGCAGCGCTGAACAATCCATCTGTAATTGTCGCAGAGGTAAAGCCGTTTCCGTTATAATCTCCAAATTGAATCGTGCTCAGGCCGGTATTGGTGTTGTTCGAAACGCCACCCGTAGTTGCCGAGAAAGTCCCGTAACTTGTTAGAATGACATCATTACCAGGATAGGTGCTGGTAGGATTCGTGGCGTTTCCATAGATCGTGCTATTTGAAAGTGTTGCATACGCCCAAAGCGTCATGTGCCCGGTAGCCGTCGGAGAATTCGGGGTACCGTTCGTGGTAGGGTACATCGGCGCCTCATCAAAGACGTTCGTGACACTATTATTTTCAATGAGATTAGTATACACCCCAAGGAAGAAATCGGAACCGCCATGGACGTTCAGATATGCTGGGTAGCCGGGGGAAGATCCCTCGAGATCGATCGTAGAAGTGCTCGGACTATAGGGGTTGGTGTTAAAAGGTGATGCAATTGTAGTTGTACTTCCATGCGTTGCGATAAGCCCCCAGTAATCGAAACTGCAATTGGGTTCAATCGTTACTCCTTGTCCGGCGTTGTTGAAATAGAAGTCAATAAATGGCATCACAGAAAGTGAAGCAGGAAAGGGAATTTGGCAATCGCAATCGTCGTCGAAATAGGTGTCCCCTCCAACAGTAAGCTTTACATTGGATCCGGCGAAATTAAGGGTTCCCACAAACTTGTTGACGGTTGTCAGATCTATCGGCGAATAGAGCCCGTAAAAATTGGAGCCGGATACACCGGGCGGACCGTAGTTTGGATCGCTCCAGACTGTCACCTGACTACCGCGTGTTACAGTTGCTCCCACTGTTCCACCGTGGCTCGTTCCATTGGCGACGGTGCATCTATTAGTGACGAGTGTATTTTCTTCTATTGGCTCATCGAAAGCCCTGCCAGTGTCACGCGCATAGTAATGCGTTCCTCCACCATCGTTGGATAACCAATGCACATGGATACCCATTTGATTGACGGCGGCAACGTATTTGGTTGGGTCTCCGAGGAGTGCGCTACCTGACTGATTGAGAATCAGGCGCGTGTCCGCTACACCAAATGTGTTGTTATCGCACCCCTGTACGATTTGCAGTGGATTGGAGTATGTCGGAGGCGTGGTCATCTGATACACGCAGTGGAACTGATCAGGCAGATCTAATCCGCTATGATTATCGAGATAATCGTATGGGTTAGCAAAGGCAGTAATAAAATTATCTACCACCGGCCCTGGCGTCAAGGCAAGCGAAACCATCGAGGGATCGGGCGGTTCCAGAACACCGTCAACATAGTTCGCTGGTGCGGTGGTAGAATTTGCGGATTCGTAAAATACGAGCGCGTTCTGACCCATTTCATCCTGAACGATCGCATAGAGCGCAGTAGTCGGCGATACGCCTGGTGCACTGCTTACCAATATGCGAGCGTGAGAGACGCCTGAATAATTCATAGTTATCAGTGATGGATTGACATAAGTTGTTGCAAGCGAATAAGGAGTTCCAAGCGCTCCAGCCACGCAAGAAACTCGTCGGATGTTTGGAGAAGGCGAAAGTCGAAGCCAGGCAGCTTCGAATGCCGGGCTATTGGATGTTCTGTTGTTTCGCGGGTCGCAAGCAACGGTCGGTTTTAGTCCATTTCCAAGTTCTTTTGGCCAACCTGAAACTGTAGTAAGTGTTGCCCTATAAACCACTGTGGCCCATACTTCGCTTGTGGGCGCCGCGCATAAGTTCGAAGAAGAGCACCACACTATGTAAAGGAAACGTGCGTCACAGGTGATCTGAAATTCATCTTGGTATGGTGAAGTGGTAACTACGTTGTGATCGCAGGTGGGGCCGGAGCATCCGCAGGAAGTGCTTGTTGGAATTTCCGGACTAGCGTTATGAATAGGGTTTGTCACAACCATCATGTTGCCTGGGTTAGAAAGTGACGTCCACGGCGTTGGATTCGAGAGAAAGGCTAAGGAAATATCTACATCATTTGTGGTGAATTGATTGACCACAAATGTCGCACCGGACGTTGTTCTATCTGGCCAGACATAATCCTCCGTTCCATCGAGATTGGCGGTAACTTCCAATTCCGTTGGTAGCGCGCCCCCGCTGAGCGGACCGGATTGGACTACTCCCGGAGGAATGCAGTAAGGGTGATGTACAGCATCCATGGGTTTCCATCCGACGCTCGGCGCGTACATACCATTTTCAAGAAGATACCAGCCAGCAGGAAACTCGTTTGCTCCTGATATGCCGCCGTAACTTCCCTGGCCGGGTGTAGAGCTAAAGGCCCATTGTCCATAGCCGTTTGCTGCCAAGCAATCCATTGACAATACTGGAACAGGGTCGCCATTTGCGTCGTAAGCAGTTCCATTCACTACGCTCTGCTGACGGAATTTGTACTCCGCGTTCATTTGCGCCCGCATCCCCCCGGTGCTTATCGTACATGCAAGAACGAGCGCTAACATTATTGCTACTCGCTTATGGGTGCGTGGCGAGTGGTGCTGAGAGCTGTGAGCTGTGAGCTGTGAGCTGTGAGCTGAGTTTTTCATATTTTGAAGTAATTGAAATACGTTCCTAAAAAGTGACCAATTTGTCAGGCGTATAAGGTCCGTCAACACGAACGGCGGGCACAGATGCGTCGGCAAGCTTTGTACGAAAATAATGAAAAAAAAGTACGAATGCTTGAAAATTGAAAGATAGTTGTTGTCTTTAAGCAAGCCATAGTTTTTTATTTTGAAGAATCTTCAGAAATCCCTTGACATCGTCCACTTAATTGCGTAGATTGTATGTGAAAGCATGGGCACCCTCTGGGGAAAAGATGAAATATGAGAGATCAAAGATGAAATGAGGAAGGGGAGGGGTTCATTGACAATCGGCGGCAACTGACTCAAATACTCTACAGTTTATGAATTCCTAATGCAAAAAAAAATATTTTGGGAGGCACAAATGGCGAAATTAGCTTAGAATCGAGGGTGGTCGGATCTCGTTAGGAAAAAAACTGGCACCCATTTCTGTGAGCAATCCAAGAAACGCCGAGTGAAAAGTTTTACTTCGCTCGAATCGAATCAATGAAGCTTCCAGTATTATGTACGAAGTGAGACCGGACATCCTCCCACTGCGTTTTAACGGCGATTGCAAAGGCAAAGTATGCAGCGAAGGCAAGCATGGCGAGTCCAGTTCCCAAGTTGATCTTTTGAAGTGTGGCTGGCTTGAAACCTCGGCGGCGTTTAGAGATCCAACTAATGAGGACGAGATACCAACCAATGGTTCCTGCTCCGGCGCCAAGTGCGAACGAGGCGTTAACATCGACTCCGGACTGCAGCAGACCCCAACTGCGCCAAAGCCCAGAAACGATGATCCATTCTGGAACGGCCATTACATTCGTCGCATAGAGCAAGATCCCTATGGTGAAGGGGCCGATCAGGCTTTTTCGCTCCAAATGCATTTTGTGGATCGCAGCGGCTGCAACGCGCTCGCTGCGATCGGGTCTTTCCGGTATCGGTTCTTCACTGGGATGTTCGTGTGCGGTTGTTTTGACAGTTAGCTGCCGAATTCCCAGTGTGAGAAGCGCTGCGAAGCCTGTAAATTCAAAGGCCAGGTTGATGACGGGAGATTTTACGAGGAATTGATTGATCTGTGCGGCGCCGCCGCAGTAGATCACGTCCATCAAACCAGCTCCGATCGCAACGGCCACTCCAAAACGAGCGCTATACTTGATCGTGCGAGAAATAACGGCGGCATTTATTGGACCGATCGGCATCGACATGAGCCAACCAGTGATCGCACCGATAATAAGTGCAATGATCACGTGGAGGGGGTGCTGTTTTGCTGCGTAACCTGATGCAGCGTTCGATGCAACTGTGCTTCATGCCGGTGATCGTGGTCGGTCATGGTTTCCAGGATCTTAAAGGTGTTTAGTTCACCGAATTTCGGGTGGGTACCGGCGATCTCGAATTCACGCGGTTTCATGGATCGGACAAGGTCATGAGTTTCCTTCCGAGCGTTCTTTAGCTCGGAAAGTCCATGGTCATAATCTTTCTCATTATATCGGTTTTCGACCGCCTCTTTATCAGGATCCATTTGCTGAAAGTGGGTAAGTGTATGATCGAGCAAGCCCCGAATGCGGCGTTGCCACAGCCGTTCGACATCGAGCATGTGATAGACAATTTCGGTCGCACTGAACGCTTTCTCCGAAGGCTTTTCGCGAACGAGTGTCCGAGGATATTCCGCCGCGGTTTTAAAAAAAACGCCAAAACTTTTATCTAATGCCGCCAGATGTTTTTCTGGGTGGTGTATGGCTTCGTTCATTTGAAGATGAGGGGGTTTGTCCGAAATCATTGCTAAAAATGTTGTTGTCGCTGGTAAGAAACGCAAGGTTAACTGCCGGATGTCGAGCGATCCATTCGGCCATAGCAGGCGGTGCAAAATCTCGGACGAACACTGGTAATTTTTCGGAAGTCATTTCTTCCAGCGTGGTATGGTAGTCCTGAAATATTTTTGAAAGATACAACGAATTGGAAGGTCGATCAAGATAGTTCTTGCTTGAATCGGCGAGAAACTGATGAAGCTGCTGATCGAGCTGGTCGCCCAAACTCTCGCCCTGATAGGGTGCCGGCCGAAGTGCGGGGGAGGTTCGGGTGCCATCGAAGAGTGCGAAGAACGCGCGGGGTTCTCGGAACTGATGTTCAAGAATGCCATGCTCAATATCATCCAGCGAATAGCGCTGGCCATCCCCGGTCACTATTATTTTCGCATAGCGAAAGCCTGGAATATCGTCAATGGATCGAGCAGGATTCAGGCGGATCATATCGAGCACATAGGCATTGTGGGTGTTGATCCAGAAGGCAAGAAGTTCCGTTCGCGAAACGAAGGCACTCGTTTGAACACGAGAAATCTGTTGAAGATATGCAGTAAGTTCAGTGTCGGATCGCAACTCACTGTAGCTAACCGCTCCATTCGTTGCGATGGCTCGTGCGAGCACATTGGCATACAACGAGTCGTCCACCGAAGCAAGAGGCTGTTCCGCAGGTCCAGGTACCACAGAACACTTTGGGACTGTGCCGCATGACGCGAATAGTAGTATCGTAAGCGGAAGTGCTCTCAGGATGATTTTGCCTTGCATGAACTAATTACGTCACGAGTGCCATGTTCATTCCGGAACCAATGAGGAGGCGAAGGGCAGTGAATTGGCTCCGTCGCCAGACGTGCTTTGGCAAATGCGCGGAGGCATGGTGTCCTCACTCTTCGGTCATCATTCCTTTTTTGAAGGTGCCGTTTGTTTTAGGTATTCGAGGCCTTGTTTTGCGTCCTTATTTTCGGGATCGAGCTTTAGGACTTTTTCGTACCATTCCTTTGCTTTTGTGAACTGATGCAACTGATGGTAAGATTGTGCTAAGAGCAGTTCAAAGCTCGGAAGGAATTGAGATGATTTCCCTTCAAGCACGGCTATTGCAGGCTCAAGATGATCAACTGCTCCTTGCCAGTCCTTCTTTGCGGCAAAATCGTACCCCATAAATCCTTCGGCGGTCGCAGCAGTATCAGTATTTCCGGCAGCCTTGGCAAGACTTTGCAGCTTTTCAAATTCTTCGAGTGATTCAGGAGCTGCGGCGTTGGTCGAAAGGTCGTCGAATGCCATTTGATAATGCACCTCGAGAGAATTCGAATCGAGCGCGAGTGCTTTTTGATAATACTGCTTGGCAAGGTCCGGCTTTTTGGCTGCAAAACAAGCTTCTCCCGCACATAATAACCAATGTGCAGAAGGATTAGCCTTCGCCATGTCATCAAAGATCTGGCCTGCTTCTTCGAACCGCTTTTCTTTGTAAAGCAAATTAACCAATGCCAATTGCGTTTCGATCTTATCCTTAGCAGAACTGACTGTATCGACTTGGAGCGACTTCTTATACTCCTCAATCCCGCCGGCAGTGTCACCTTGAATCACCAGGATAGCAGCGTAATTCCTGAGATCCATAGGAGAGAGTGCCTTGGCCGCTTTATAAATGTCCAGAGCTTTGGGATAATCCTTGGAGAAGAAGTAACTGCGAGCAAGGAGCATTTGCGAGAGTGGTCGAAGTGAGTCATTAGCGGAAACGGCTTGTAACGCCGGTAGTGCCTGCTGGTATTGACCAGACTCTGTTAGCGCCCTGGCATATAGCCATTGGCCATTAATGTCATTGGGACGCAGCTTCACATAGCGCTCAGCAAATGTGGCTGCATTTGGATACAATTTCGCAAGAAAATATAGACTTGCAACCTGATAATAGGCATCGGCGTAGTTAGAATCGATCTGAATAACTTTCAGCCACTCTTTTGCGGATTCATTATACTTATGGACCCGCAAGTATAGGCCGGCGAGCGCCGTGTGGACGCGTTCGTCGTTCGGATCGATCTTCATCGCCTGTTCATACTGGGAAATAGCAAGATCTGGAATATGCTGACGCTCGTATAATTCTGCCAAGCCAAGGTAAGAACGAACATCCTTGCTATTGAGGGCTTGGGTTTGGTACAAGGTAATTTCTGCCGATTTTAATGAGTCGATCGAAATGTAAAACCGGCTGAGTGCAACCATAGCACCAACGTCCTTAGGATCGATCTTTATTGCTTGATGAAATTCGTCAAGAGCATCGCTCACTTTGCCTTGTTTTCCGTAAACCATTCCACGAGCAATGCGAACGAGTTCATCATGGCGCTGTAAGTCGAAACCTGCCTGTGCTTCGGTAGCCGCATCGTTGAGTTGATTTAAATTAATAAGAGCGATCGCAAGTCCGGCATGGGCTTCAGCGTTCTTGGGGTCACTAGCGATCAGTTTGCGAAGCTGATCGGCGGCATCGCGGGGATTTCCAAGATCGATGAGTTTCATCGCATCTACGACTCCAGCGTCATGGGCTTGTGCCCATGCGCCGGTGGCTAGAGTAAATAAAACGAAAAAAAATGAAAATAAGCGCTTCATAAGATGCAAAAACGATAAAGGCCATAAAGGAATCCCCTAGAGCAAGCGATTCTTTTATTCTCATTGCGGATCATTGAGCCAACCGCGCAAATAACCTTATACGCTGCAAACGGTGATTTGAAACAATCCCCTTGCCCAGGGTTGGAATAGCATGGCAGCGTCCTGGCCGGTGTCGAGGCCTGGTTCGCTGTCAAATGACGTTCCGAATGGATCACTTTGGACTCCCTTTCATCGAGCATATTGTGCTTCTATCTATTTTGGACGATTCGGATCGGCTGGGTGATCGGAAGCACGTTGAAGTTCTTAAATACTGTCTGGCCATGCGCAGTGGAAGCGTAAGCGAGAAAACCTCGTGGAAGGGTGTTCGGAACCTCAAAAGAATATCCGTTCACTCGTGTGACAAGCGGGTATAATCCTTCAGCAATATAGGCCATGTTCAGAAGCACGGGTTCAATAAGGCCACGAGAACTGGAATCGGCGGGAATCACAGGCAGTACTTTCAGTCCGGAATCTCCGCCTGCCTCAAGCCAGTGTATCCAAGCAGATCCAATGAATCCAAGCGACGTCTCGTGTGTCGCAACGTACTGTGCAATGCTATCGGATGAGCCAAGTCGCACGAGAAATTTCGACTTGGGCTCAGAGCCGTTGCTCAGGATGGAATCCATTCCGTACTCTATGCTTGATGGGTACCCAGGAAAGACGAGCGTCACGGGATCCCAATCATTCTTCATACCATTGAAAATTGACTCCAGATCGTGTTTACGAATGGTGGTGCGCGTGTTCCTGGCAGAAACGATACAAGCAATACCATCTTCAGCGAGGCGGTATTCCGGTAATGTTACCGAATCCTTTTGAAGTATTTCACGCTCCGGTGGGGTGAGCGAACGATCAATAATGATCGCGCGAGCGTCATGGTTGATAAGCTCCCGAACGGCTTCGGTTGCGCTGGTATATTTTACAGATACTTTTGCACCTGGGTTTTCGATCATGAAGCCCGTCACAAGGCTATCAATAGCGGGTTTCAGCGCCTCATCGGCTACAAGCTGAAAGGTTCCGGAGGTCGCGGTTTCGGTGATAACGCTACTTTCCTGTTTGCCACAGGCCATTAGCAATAGGAGAGCGAACGTCGGAAGAAAAATACGGTACTTCATAGATCGGTAGGTTTGCTTTGGGATCGTCGCCCACTCAAATCTATGGCATCCCTCATTTTATTAGCGCGCCGTATTGCTGAAATACCAGTATAAATTCTGAAGAGGCCATACAGTGAGATAACGATACAAAAACCTACCCAAATATTAGAAGTGGGGTCAGACACGGTTCCCCTATAAAAATACACAAAGGCGGCAACTCCAAGCGCCATGAATCCGATCAGGATATATACCACTCCCGCGATCTTGTTCGGGGCACGCTCAATAGAGGTGCGGTGCGTTGGGTGTGGCATGATCTTCGTTCGTAATTTAGAAATTCAAATATTGTCGCTCCTAATCCTCGAGCCTTAAGCACTCCGAAGATGAGAACTCAATATCGGAAACTACCATGTAAAGTAATAGTTACTTCAGCTTGAAGTTGATCGTTCGTGTGATCCAAACTTTCAACGGTGTACCGTTTTGGCGAGCAGGGGTGAACTTTGCGCTTTTCATCGCCTGAATGGCAGCGTCCTTGAAAATATCGTAATCCGATTTAAGCACATCGACCTTTTCAACTGAGCCATCTTTGTTGATGAGCGCTTGGACAGTAACTTTTCCTTCGAGTCCACTTCGTCGCGCGATCTCAGGATATTGTATCAATTTTTCCAGCGGCTGGATCTCGTGTGGTTCATCGGATACGTCAATAAAATCATCGGGGCTTGGATCGGCCTCCTGCACAGGCTGCTCGATATGCAATTCAACAGGAGCATTAGTTACTGGCCCATTGCCGCTAACTGCAGCCGGCGGTGCCGGCTGATTCATATCTGGCAGTGTTAGCTGCGGCGCGATGGCGTCCGGAACTGGCACGGGGACACCCAAATTCGGTTTTACTACGTTACTTGGCGGCGGTGGAGTAACGGGCTGCATCTCCTGCTGATTTTCGATCGATGGCGGGGGAGCTAATTCGGCGATGCCGTGGATACGAACGTGAGGCACGTTCCGCTCGTCGCTCGAGAACCACGACCAGCCAATATAAAGCAAGATAAGCAGCAAATGCAGGCCTATGGAAATGCCAAGCGCATTCGAGAAGAACTTCTGTTGATTCTTCTTGAGGTCAATGCCTCCGTATTGTTCTAACTTATCCGATACTAAATTACTGAGTGCCATAAATTTTCCTTCCTCTCACATCCCAGGGTTCCGTTCCATTCCAACCCGGGCTAAATACCAAACCAAAGACGGTGTAGTTCGGGATGAAAATAATCCCGGATTATTCTTATAATCCGCCTACCAACTTCATGTCCGTATCATCCATTGCGACGAGGCTGAAGCGTTTTTCTGATTGCTTGAGCAGTCCTTGTGTTTCATTCAGGTCATCGACCATTGTAACGAGCGTTTGATATTTCGCCTGTTTATCGATCTTGATGAGCGTAGAAAGCTTTGGGTTGATCTGGAGATGTTCCTTCAATATTTTAGGGACATCCGCTTCAGCGATGCGCTGAGGTGCTTCGGTTCCCATGTTCCAGAACACTGCCATATCCGCGCGAATACGCAGTGTCAGCAAGTTCGACTCTGCGATCTCGACCGGTATCTTGGAATCCGGTGGCATGGTGATCTCCATGACCTGCGGGGTGAGCAGGGTGGTGGTCAGCATAAAGAACGTGAGCAATAGAAATGCGACATCCACCATAGGAGTCATATCCAAGCGCACACCTAATCGAGAGCGTTTTTTGCCTTTGCCTTTGCGGCCTCCGCCTTGAACAATTTCAGCCATTTTTCTAAATCCTTATACTTGTTATACGTTCAATGAGCTTCCTTATTCATCGTGACCAAGTTCATGCGTGTCGCGCCGTTCTTCTGCAATACTTTCATCACCTCATCGATCGTGCCATACGTGACAGCAGAATCGGCATTGATGGCAAAACGCATGGAAGGATTTTGCAGGCGTGATTGCAGGACTACGGTTTCGAGCGTTGCTTTCGTCACCACTACACCGGCCTTCATCGCAAGTTCGGGATCGGTAAGCGGCTGTCCCGTTTTCGGATCCTGAAGGTTCAGTGGCTTATAAACCGGAGCCCGATCCTTTTCATTGGAAAGGCCATATTCGATAACCGTATCGACATGTCCATCCGGGCGCGGCTTCAGGCCAACTTCTATTGTAGCGATATTCGCATCTGGCAACTTTGTTGTATCCGCCACGGCAACCGGCAGCATGATCTGTAACGGCTCATCGGACTGCGGCTTGAACTTGGCCGTAAGCATAAAGAACGTCAAGAGCAAAAAGCCTACATCGACCATGGGGGTCATGTCGAGGCGATAGCTGTGCCTTTTTAGTTTTACTTTTGCCATGTTTATAGTCGTACCCATAAGGGTACGATATGATTAAATTTATATGTGACCGCGGGCCAAAGCCCATGGCTACCAAATTAGGCCGATGCTTTCGTTAAAAAGCGTGTATCGAGCTGTTCGACCAGGTTCAGCGCGGCTTCATCGATCGTGTAAATAAAACTATCAACCTTGGTGGTGAAGAAATTATAGAATACGATCGCGATGATAGCACCGAAAATTCCGAATGCCGTATTGACAAGCGCCTCGGAAATACCGATGGAAAGCTGCGTTGCGCTTGCAGCGCCTTGCTCACCAAGAGCGCGAAACGACCGGATCATACCAAGTACTGTTCCAAGCAGACCGACCATTGTTGAAATAGAAGCGATTGTTGAAAGGCCGATCAGATTTCGCTCGAGCAACGGGGTTTCGATGCTCGTGGCTTCCTCGATGGTACGCTTTACCTCAGCGAGTTTGAGAGCGGCTTCCATCTTATTATCGTTGCGAACTTTCTTAAAGCTTTCCAGACCTGCACGAAGAATGTTTGCAACGGTGCCACGCTGTTTTGCGCAGAGATCGATGGCAGCATCGACGTTACCGGCATCGAGCGTGGATTCGACGCTGGCCAAGAACTTGTTCATATTGCCAGATCCCTGGGCTTTGGAGAGCGAAAAGAAACGCTCGATGATGAACGTGAAGACCATGATGGTCAGCATGAGCAACAACGGCACAATGATACCACCGGTATAGATAATGCCCATGACATCCTTCGGATGTTCTTTGGTTGCGGCATCTGTGAAATGGGAATCCGATCCGAAAATGAAGGAATAGATCAGTACGGCTGCGACGAATGCCGAGGTGATGACGATCGTTACAAAAAAGAGAATTTTTCTTCATGATTTTGTGAAGTTGTGATTGTTAATGTAGGGACGCGCATTGCACGTCCTTCCCTATCTCTATAAAACCAAATGCCAAAGCAAAAATTGTCGTTTTCAGGCCAAAATTCGCCATGCGATATAAAAGAAGCCCTGTAAATTGCAGGAAGGCAAGACCCGTTCCTGCAATTTGCAATATGGCAGCCTACCTTATTTATTTTGATCTCAGATTAATTCGCAGCGTGCGTTTGGCTGCATCCAGGTCCACGGACATTAGCATAGAAGGGAATTCAGCCCGCGCAGACACAGAAGTCAGCTTGCCGCCGCTAAACTTATTGACTTTCCAGATCGATGTAACTATGTTAAAATCATCGTCATTTTCACAGTGATAATAAATTGTCAATTGGTTCATACCATTATCGCCGATTATTCCATCGAGCGCTGAGGGATGCCTTCCCCTGCTGAAGCCGGTTCGAGATTCTGCGTGCAAATGAATTCCGTCGGTTTCTTCTTCTTCGTCCAGATTGCCGACCTCTTGAAACCTGCCAAGGGCTTCAGCTTTGCTCGCACCCAGCAGCCCACTGAAATATTTTAGCTGGGATCCACCCTGTAGTTTGAAGTTGATCGTTCGTGTGACCCATACTTTCACTGGGATTCCGTTATTCTTTGCCGGTATGAAATGAGCGCGCTGGATCGCATCGATGGCCGCATCTTCGAATATATCGTAGTCGGATTGCTGCACGATTACGCTATCGACGTGTCCATCGCTCGCGATAAGCAGATCAACGGTTACTTTGCCTTCGAGCCCGCTGCGCCGTGCGGCTTCCGGATAGACAATAAGATTTTCTAAAGGTTCGAGTTCGTGCGGCTCATCCGAAACATCGACAAAAGTATTCGGCGTGGGGTTCTCTGTAGTTTGCGCTAGAACGCGAGAACTAACTGTAATAAAAGCTGCCGAAGCAAGAACCAAAAGTAGACGCATAAAGACGATGACATATTGGGAATTCTAATGTTAAACGCAACCACTGTTAGTTAAATTTCCGGCCCAATCTGCCGCAATAACCTCGACTTAAAATCCCCATAGCATGGAGGGCATCTATTGGGTATTGACGAATCCTTACTCCACTACGAATTTCACACTTGTCGAATTTCCATCGGAATGAAAAAGGATAGCATTATACATTCCTGCTGCAAGACCTTGCGTGGGTATTTCCGTGATTGGAAGATTCTCGTTTATTCGATAATTACGCACAATTCGGCCAGCGTCATCTAGTACTTCGGCGTAGACCATGGAACCATCGCCACTTAACCGAATTGGGTTTCCGCTGGGTGCGGGATTTGGATAAACTTCGATTGAAACGGGTGACGACGAAAGATGCATTTGAACACCTTCTGAGCTCTCGTATGTAACGCCAATATCCATTTCGGCATAAAGCGGATTATTATTGGAGTCTGAAAATGCGCGATTCAGATAGGCGGCGAAGTCACCGGACCCATACTGAGTATCAACAGAAAGAAATACAGAACGAAAAACCCCAAGATTTTCAGGTTGAGTTTGATAACTTCGGTACTCATTGACGACATTGGAATCATTAATGAGAACCACAAAAAAAGAATCCGGAACAACAGCTCTTGGGAGGGCTATATGGGTTCTGGAACCGAGTTTAATTGATTCATTGTATATCGTTATTTTAAGAAAGGGATTACTCGTAAGATCTGGGACACTTTCATATACACCAACGTAATCAACAATAGTGTCTTTCATCAGTTCCAAAATTATGGAATCTGAACCAAGGCCGTCGACGACGAAGTCGACGGAATCGATAGTTCCAGTATTGACCTGAAGATCGAATCGTTCTCCGTAGCCATAAACTATTTCTGGTCCAACCCATTGCATGTCAGTTTGCCAATCTATTATAGGATCTGTTGTGTCAGCGTATGTTATTCGAGATTGAGCGAGTCCGCGCGGCGTGAGCGCGGTAATCAAGAGTAACCAAAAAGCAGTTCGTTTTAAAGCCATGATTTATAAAAGCGGGAATTCTAATTTCAAACGCAACCTTTGGTAGTTAAATTTCCGGCCAAATTGCCGTAATAACCTCGACTTAAAATCCCCATAGCATGGAGGGCATCTATTGGGTATTGACGAATCCTTACTCCACTACGAATTTCACACTTGTCGAATTTCCATCGGAATGAAAAAGGATAGCATTATACATTCCTGCTGCAAGACCTTGCGTGGGTATTTCCGTGATTGGAAGATTCTCGTTTATTCGATAATTACGCACAATTCGGCCAGCGTCATCTACAACATCAGCAGATACAATGCCACCATCGCCACTTAAACGACTTAGATTCCCAATTGGCGCCGGATTTGGGATTGAAATTCTAAAAGGATTACTAATTCTCAACGGTATGCCAAACTCATCGCCAGTGCAATAGCAATCGATAAGACTCCTGTAACTAAGGCGTTTTTCCCAAATGGGGTTTTGTCAATTTTGAAAGCTGAATTTGCAACAAGTAAAAGCTCTGGTATAAATAAAGCTCCCCAGGAATGACTTGTATCATGGAATGAGAAGGCAGGAGCCGGGTACGAATCGACCGCTGCCTTCGTAAGGATAGTAAGCAACCAAACGACGAGGGAAAGTGAAGTGATTTTTGCGGCAATACGAAAATTCACTTTCCCTCCAAGCATGTTGGTATTTTTTATCGAATTTATCACTTAAAAAATAAAACAAATTTGTTTCCGAGCTAGTTTAACCACCTGTCAAAGCTACATAAAGTGAACCTCCAATAGCGGATCCAAGCGCGTTCATACCCATAGATACCGGGTTAGGTATTCCTGAAATCAAGCCGCCAAGGGCTCCGCATTCGTCGGCTAAATCGGTATAGTTTGTTGGTATGAGAGCCAGAGGGTAAAAGAACCAAAAGTAGACGCATAAAGACGATGACATATTGGGAATTCTAATTTCAAACGCAACCTTTGGTAGTTAGATTTCCAGTTTGAACCAGCTGAACTCCTTCTAAAAATCCCCGTTCACATGCACCGTATCGTATTTGGTATTGCCAAAATGATCGATTGTTGAAAATGCATACCATGCTGAATAATGATGGTTAGATTGGCATTTTGGTGAGGTGGTAACGGCCAGCTCGTGCAAGGGAAGTCTCGTGGTATCGGGATCAATGCGGCGGAGTTGGAACATGCTGGTATCTCCGCCCTCACCCGTTTGTAACAGTGAATAAAGGCATCGGCATGAAAGCCAAACTTGAACGGTATCGACAGCCCCCGATCGCGACAACAATACCGGCTCAGGACTCGATAGCATCGTAATACCGTCCTGAAATGCCGCCGGCTTTACCGTGTGCGACGCACAAGAGTTTGTTAATACAATAGTTAACAGTGCAACTCCGCACAGTAGCGAGGCATGTGTAAGGAATGTTGTTGCGTTGTATTGAAACTGGTTCATTCGGTATCTCCCTATATTTATCTTCCCGATTATGCTAACCCAAAAGAATCAAGAAAGTTACAGATTCGAATAAAATTACGTCGCTAAATCTCCACCACGCAATCTGCGGAGTTTTGGAGCAATGGTCGCAACTGCACCGACGGTGAGGAGCGTCATCACACCACCAAATATGACGGATGGTACAAGCCCCATTAGCTTAGCAGCTAATCCTGATTCGAAGGCTCCGATCTCGTTGGATGTACCGATGAACATGGAATTAATTGCGCCGACGCGTCCGCGCATGTTGTCGGGCGTAATGATTTGAATGACAGTCGAGCGGATGATGACGCTTACGCTGTCAGTTGCACCATAAAGCACCAGCAAGGCAAGTGAAAGATAGATATTCGTGGAGATAGCAAACAGCAGTATCGTAATTCCGAACATTGCAACTGTGAGCAGAATCTGTTTGCCAACACTACCACGCAAGCGGTAATGAGCGAACAGCACTGAAACCAGTACTGCACCTACGGATGGTGCGGCCTGCAACAACCCCAAGCCTTGGGCACCAACATGAAAAATGACGCTGGCATAAACGGGAAGCATTGCAGTAGCGCCTCCGAAGAGCACGGCGAAGAGATCGAGCGAGATCGATCCGAGGATCGGCTGATTATGAAACACGAATTTCCATCCTGCGACGATACTCTGCACTTGGGATTCTTCTTTCACTCGCGGTGCGAACGGCCGCGCCGGAATAAGGAACACTAGCACCACGGAAGCGGCTGTCAGAACGACATCGACACCATACGCGGCAGAGATGCTGAAGAACCCAGCGATCAATCCACCAAGGGTAGGCCCGAGTATCGCACCGGTTTGCCAAGTGGAACTGTTCCAAGCGGCGCCATTAGCATACAATTCCTTTGGAAGGATCTCTGAATTATACGCAAACTGCGCTGGACTTGAAAAACCGGATGCGGCGCCGGCAATAAAGATCATCGCATAGATAGGCCAGATGCCGGTAATGGGATACAATTGCTGCATCGTAAACGAAAGAGCAAGCAACCCTCCGGCAGAAATAATAAGTGCGGACCGTGAAAGGATGACCAGTTTCCGACGCTCCATCCGGTCGGCGATTTGTCCGGCGAAAAGCAAGACGATAAGCGACGGGATAGCCTCGACAAGTCCAGCGATCCCGATGGGCAATGGATCGTGGGTAAGGCCATAAACTTGATAGCGCACGATGACGACCTCCATCTGACTTGCGATGGTAATCGCAAGTCGCGTAAAGAGGAGAATTCGAAAATCACGAACGCGCAGTGCGGCATACGCATCATGCTTCACTTCCGCTTGTCGCTTTATCTGGCGGTTACCCCATTGAGCCATTAATGGTTGGGATCCGCAAGATAGTGAACAACGGTATCGTACCCTTTCCTGCGATAGAACTCCGAAGCAGTGAGACCATCGTTGTTCTTAGCCTTCATGTTGACTCCGTGGGTCTTCAGAAGATAAGCGATAAATTGAAAGTTCTCTGAATCCAGATAAAATAAAGAGGTCTGGCCCCATTTATCCTTTAGATTCGGGTCGCTGCCATTGGAAATAAGGGAATCCACAGGCGCGTCGTAGTTCCCCTGCACGGCAAGCATAAGGGGAGTCTGCCCTTTCGCATTTTTCATATTTGGTTTTGCACCGAGCGATATGAGATCCATGATCAGCTCGGATCTTCCAGCGTGAGCGGCAAGATGCAGTGGGCAATCGCCGGCACTGTCACCAATATTGGGGTTAGCGCCTTTTCTAAGAAGCTTCACCATTGCCGAAGTTCGCACTTCCCAGGTGGCGAAATGCAGGGGAGTCTGATGGAACTTGTTAAGCGCGTTGACATCAGCTCCGCGAGCCATCAGCAGATCAAGCGTGGCGTCATTGCCATGCCAGCTCGTAGCCAAATGGATGGGTTCATCTCCGTTGGCAGCTCGTGCATCGATCTTCGCGCCATGATCGAGGAGCATGGCTACTAGGCTCGTATGCCCACCCTGGGCGGCAAAATGCAGCGGAGTAAATCCATTCGATTCGACGTCCGGAGCATGGGTCGCGCGTCCTATTGGCGCGCCATGCTCGATCAGAATTTGTGCGATCGTATCGTAGCCCGATTCGCAGGCCGCATCGAAGGGGGTCATATCATCCGCAGTTCGTGCCAGATGGATATCCGCATGCGCCTGGAGCAACAATTTCACCACCTCTGTTTTTCCTTTCGAACACGCTTGAAATAGGGGAGTCTCTCCGGATTCATTCGGAGTGTTCGGTTTAGCTCCATGCGCTAAGAGCATCTCGACGATCTCCGCATGCCCGTTGGCTGCCGCGAGGCTCAGTGGGCATTCTCCGTCCTCATCCCGCACATCTACATTTGCGCCGCGTTCAAGCAAGATCCGCGCGGCTTTGTTTTTCCCGCCGAATGACGCGGTCGCAAGCGGAGTCCAACCATCCTCATTCGGTTGGTTCACCAGATTAGGATTGTTGTTCAGATCCGTAATGATCGCGCCCGTATCATTCCACCGCACTGCCTGCTGTAATGCCGATTCCACACCGGGTGTTTGCGCATGACCCGGCCTTGGCGCGAGAAGCAAGATTTGAACAAGTGCTAGAAAAAATGTCGCAAAAAAGAATGGTCTGATTTTCATTGGTACTTCAATAGGATATGCTTAGCGAGAGGTAATTTCAATTTCCCTCTTCAAAGTTCGTGTGATAACACAAAACAGGCGAGTTTCAAGCCACACCGCGGAAACAACCACGGAATAATGGATAGAATTGGAACGGCAGGGTACGTATGACATAAAAGGCAAAACAGCTTTCCTCCAGCAATAGGTGCCATTTTTTTTTCTTGCTGAGTTCCCTGACACCCTCGAACTGGACCCAATTTCGCCAAAAGATGCAAAAGTTATCCACAATCCCTTTTCACAAAGAACTCGTTCATAATGAACACTACTGCCTAATTGTCAATGAACGATCGTAGCCCCTACTCTTAACTCTCAATTCGAAATGGAAAATTGATATAGGTGCCTATCATCTCACCACCTAATATACGGCGGCAATTTCCGGAAGTCAAGTAATTCCAGAAAATAATTGATTTTTCCCAATTGTCTTTGGAAACAGTGTACTCGGAAGCGCCGCTTCCGTGACCCTTTCCGGGAAGAAGCCGAGCATGAGCGATCATACGTGTTCCTGGCACTCAACACATGGAAGTTCAAGTTTCCGCTTCTACGAGCGCACCTCTTGCGGTTGACCTCGGATGCGGGCCACACAAACCACGCAGCCGGTAGCAAAAAACGCGATTACGATATCTTCACAACAAGTCGCTGACCATTTGGAACATCCAGGTTCCAAAGCTCTGCAATGTCCTCTAATTTAACGGTGATGGTTTCAACCTGGAGCTTGCCTTCGGATGCTAACTGGAACATTTCAGGAAGTATTTCGCGAAAAAGCTGGCTAACTTGCTGCTTCGACCATGCGCCAAGCCCCGACCCACTCAACTGGAGATCGACGCTTCGCAGATTTGCGGCCGATAATTGGATCAGATCGCCCGTCATGCCGCCAATGGACACATAGCGTATCTTGTTAGTAAAGGAACCATCGCCTTTCAGACAGGCGAGGATCATTTCTGCGGTGTGACCCCATAGATAATCAATGATGACATCGATAGGTGTGCGAGAATGAATTGTG
This sequence comes from Ignavibacteriota bacterium, assembly GCA_963736195.1. GTDB lineage: Bacteria > Bacteroidota > Ignavibacteria > Palsa-1295 > Palsa-1295 > PALSA-1295. The sequence continues at coordinate 638,641 of CAVTNP010000004.1, read as the reverse complement.
GAAATCCGTGCTCTAAATTGATCGTCATCCTGAACGACGGAAACGAGCTCATCTGCCCCGAGCGACAATAAGTTTTGAAGCGATTGCGGATTTCTGCCGGTTGCGATCACTCGTTTTGCGCCATAGTGTTTGGCAATTTGTACGGCGCACCGTCCAGTAAAGCCGGTAGCGCCATTGATGAGCACTACATCGCCGGGCTGAATATCCGCTTTGAAACGCAAGCCCATCGCCGAACCCATAACGGCATTCGGAAGAGCCGCAGCAGTTGCATCGTCCAGAGCGTCGGGAACCGCTACAATGCGATCTTGCTCGATGGTCGCGAGTTCTGCCATCATACCGCTCGCGCCAATCGCATAGACTCGAGTTCCGTCAGGAAGCAAACAAACTCCATCGCCGCCGATCACCTTGGCCTGCGACGTAGCCGCACCGCTGGAATAATGAGTTCCGGCGGCGCGACCCCTATCTAAGCGTTTAATTGCAACCGTTTTCACCTGCACCAATACTTCGTCGCTATTTTGAACGGTAGGTTCCGGGAAATCAACGTACTGGGGCAATTCACCCTTCTGATAGATAACGGCTGCTTTCATTTGATGCTAAAACGTATAACGGACCCCAAAGTGCCGGAGGCACGACGTACCCAATAGCCCAGGGTGAAGCAAAGCAGAACCTTGGTCGACGATTCATTTTTCTCCCCTCCCGCCCCAGCGGGAGGGGCCGGGGGAGGGCGCCGACCGAAGTGAGATATTTTTCTAAAAGTATAGAGTTAACTCCTCGCACACCCTCCCCTAACCCCTCCCGCTGGGGCGGGAGGGGAATAATTCGGGTTTCCTAAGCCGCGTAGCGGCGGCATATTTGTAGCCCCGTTCGTAAGCGCGGGGTGTGCGGGATTTTTTTAAGAACCAGAGTCCCGGAGGGACGACAGATCCCCCGTCGATCCGCAACGCGGGATTATTGTGTCAACCAATTTCGCTTATATGCGGCAAGTAATTCAGAGTATTCTTTTAATTTAATCTTAAGAGCTGGTTCAAGCTTTCCTTCAAAGATTCTGAGACGCCAGCAAGAAGCTGTTGAATCTTCCGAGACGATCTTTAGTAAGAAGTTGTAATTGCCTTTTTTCAAAAATATCCTACTCCATGGGTTCGGAGGCTGGCCATCACCTGCAAATCTATGTTCTGATGGCAATTCAATTTCACCGTTCGGATGAAACCGGACAAACGTGGCAGCCTGCCTCTCATTCGGAAAGATATCAATGTTAGGATGATTCCGACCATCGACTTCGAGACACCATGCCATTCGATCCTCATACAAATGTACGACGAGATCTGGCTTCCTAATGACAGCCTGCGGGTTCGGCATGACATCGCATTTTTTGTGTTCAGCGGTGAGATAAAGGATGACATTATGCAACGGGAAAGATGAGCGGTTTAAAACGCGTATGTTGGTCTCATTACCATAGGGTTCGAGAACCTCAACATCAACATTCCCTCCGTTGTGGCGGGTCTTGCTCCACTGAAGTAAATAGAGGCCTCCCCATGCACCGAAAAGCGCACCGATAAATGTTAAAATACCACGAAATATTTCTGTTGAAAACAAGCAGGGGTCAAATATGCGTGTTGCAATCATAAATTACGCCTTCAAAAACCCCAGCTCATACACCATTGGTTGCAGCTTTTCCGTCAAGGGTTTGTAGGCGGTGTTAAACGGATCGAAACTGACGGGAACGAAATCGCCGCTTTCGTTGCGAGATTGCAAGGCTTTGCGGATTTGGTACCAGCCCACATCCGCGCGGTTTAGTTTTAGTTCCTGGCGGACGGCGTGAACGTCCGTATGTGCAAAATATGCTTTCCACAATGCTTTACTGGCTTCGAGTACCGCGCTGGCTTCTTTCGAAAATTTCTTGCCGCGCATGTATTGCACCATAAAATCGCTTTCGAAGCGGTCGGGCGCGCCGACAGCTTGTTCGGTGTAGGGAATGAAATGATTGACGATGCTCCATTTCTTCCCGTTCCATTCTAAATCGTTGGCGCTGGCGGTGAGGTTACTGCCAAAAAAATTAGTCCCGAAGGGACGAAGTACTCGCAGCCCAACATGGAGCGAAGCGGAATGTTGGGTATGCGGGCCAATAAAATCCCTAAGCCCCGAAGGGGCGATGTACCTAATCATCGTCCTTCAAAAAATACTTCGAATCGAATTCAATCCCTGCAGCTTTCAACATATCTTCAAACTCTTCCTGGAACGCTTTATGACGATGATGTTCCTCTTGATTGTCGATGTATTGCGCGACATTCTTCATATGACTTGCGCTCACGCTGAAAACACCATATCCTCCTTGCCAGCTAAACTTTGTTCCTAATTTTGATTTCAACCAGGCCGATGATTTCGATTTTATCTCGCGAACGACTGCTGCGACCGACGATTCGCGACCGAGATCGACCAAGAGATGCACATGATCGGGGATTCCCCCTTCCGTGATCAATCGCGCTTTGCATTCGCGCAAGATTGGAGTAATGTATCGTGCGAAATCGGTATGCAATTGCGGCGTGAGAATATTCGCACGGCGTTTTGTGCCGAAGTCGATGTGAATGTAAACCGGTCCGTATGCTTGTGGCATGATACAACGCCCTTTCAGGGCTAAAAAAATAAATGGTTCTGATAACCCAGGGTTACGCTTTGCTTCACCCTGGGCTGCGAGTACTCCGTCGCTCCGCGACTAACGGCTGCTAAGGATAATGGCGTGGTCCGGGTTCCCATTTATTGCATTGGCGCTCCACCCATTTCCATTTTTCCAATATCTTTTTCGGATGAGGAGGATCATGATGCAGTTGATCCGTCAGTATTTTTGATGCGCTGGCTCGGTAAATCCATGTGCTAAGGTTAGTGTGGAAAGTATATTGAATTTCTCTGTCAAATATTTTTCCAGAGATATAATCAATGTATGACCATCCATCGCAATCCACACCGACATATTCTTCTATTGATGTTTTAAGGATGTCACCCGAAACCAAGGGTGCTTGCCTTGCTAATTCAAGTATATTTTCGTCACGCCAAATGATTCTTGGATAAATAGCTATATCGTGCTCTAAGTCATATGCCTGGGTCACGGCGGGACCGAAAACCGTACCTGACAATCCGGGTAAGTGCACCGCCTTACCAATGGTGATACCCCCACGAAGAAGAATTCCAGCGTCAAGAGCGTTTACTTGTATCCAAAACAGATCCTTTAAAAGTCGGAAGCTACCCCATGGGCTAACGTCGCAAGACAAAATGATTGAATCCGAGAAACGGGTAATGTGCCGTCCATCGGACCCGATTCCAGATAGGAGCTCGTGATTCGATTTTGCTTCCGTACTAGGAACAAGCTCCTGATCAAAACTATGAAATAGATATGCAAGTTGATACGCCGTTATGTTCTCTTCATTTTTCATCTCGTCGCTCTCACGCACATGTTCCCGAAAACCCAAGATATCAACGAAGGCAACGATTTTTTCCTCGTATTCTAATCCTTCTTGTGGCATGCTATTACGTTTATCTTTAGCCATTTTTTCCTCTCCATAAAAGTTTCATCAATGTAGCTGTGAAATTACCCCTTCAAAAACCCCAATTCATAAACCATTGGTTGTAACTTTGCCGTCAGTGCTTTATAGGCCGATTCGAAAGCTTTGAAGCTGACGGGCGCAAAATCTTCGCTCTCGTTGCGGGCTTGCAAGAATTAAATAGTGAACACTTACCCTGTCTAAAGTGGTTTTCCGTATGTCGAAAACAATCTTCGCCTGCCTTCGTTAGAGTGGGATTAGAAAGCAACCGCCTACAGACATTGCGCATCACGCCATTTCTTTTTTTCATCGCTAGCGTCGCCGCTTTGGTTAGCCTTTGGGCGGCATGCTTTGCTGTGGGCGCTCGCGCGCAGACGCCGATCGGCTCGGATACCAGCCACGCCATGTTTGTTGAGGATACGGCGAAAATACCTCCGCAACGGCAGGGCGGTGATTCGACATTGCCGTTCTCGCCGAAGCCCGCAAATGGAATTTGGCGCAGGCCCCAAGTCATGCGTGATGGCGGCGATCTGTTTTATACCGGTGAGGCCTTGCGCTATTATGGCTCGCAAAATACAACGCCGGAATTATTCGAGGAATCGGGTGGGCCTTATGCGCTGGTGCAGTCCGACGAAGGGTACGGCCGCGAATCCTTCGTGATGACCTCGCGCACGAGCGAAGATATTGCATCGACGATGATGGATGACGTGCTCCCGATGAACAGCATCCTGAACGGCATGACGCTGACGAATTATTACCCGATCGAGGCATTCAGCAGCATCCGCATGAATAGCGGCGCGGAGGGCGCCGCGATGACGGGCGCGGATCTTGCCGCAAGCGATGCCCTTAATTATTCCATCGAACGATTTCGTGCGCCGGTGCCGTATTCGCGCATCCATTTCACGCAGGATCTTGCACGCGATAATTCTAATTTCGATGGTTTATTCAGTATCAATGCCTCGCGCGCGACGAATCTGACGTTTGCCATCAACCGGCATACTGCAGGCTCTTCGCCAGTTCCGTACGATCTCTCGTTCAACCCGCGCAGCGATACCTGGACCGCGCGTGCACAAATGTCGATCGATCAATATCTTGGAACGCTTCCCACCGATAGCACCATGACCGCGCACAAGACCGACTCGATCCTAGCCACGCCCGCAGCACGAGCAAAGACGCTGGATTTTCTGCTCTGGACGCAATATACATCGGCATTTACCGGTCTCAATGGTGGAATCGGCGCAATAGATTCCAGCGATGTGTTCGATCAAGTGAATGCGCAGATCAATAACGTCAACGCATCCGATCATCGCACACGCGCGGATGCACTGGCGGAACTTGAATTGCCGTTGCTGGCCGAGGCCCGTACCAAGATCGCAGGGTATGCTTCGGTTGAAACCCGCTCGATTCTCACGCCAGATAGCACTTTCCCGACGTATGTTTCGGGTACCTCTGAAGGTTCTCGCGTTGGCGTAATGCTCGAACAACCGCTCAAGCTTTCTATCGGTGATTTCATGACGAGCGCCAACGTACGCGGCGATGCGGAGCGAAATCAAAAGGATTCCGATCTTACCAATGAACATCCCATCACCGAATCAAGAGTATCTGCAATGGCCAGCGATTCGCTTGCGCTCAAAACCGCATTACGCATCTCGTTATTTGGATTTGCGCGAACGGTGGAATCAAATTTGTCGGTGGGAGGAGGGCCGATCTCTGCTGCCGTGCTGCCTTCGGTTGGGTTTTCCGGTTCTCTCGGTATTACCGATGCTATATCGTTCCATGCCAGTTATCAATATTCGAAGGATCGCGCCACGCTAAGCCCGGATCCCACGGCGACCTATCAGCTTCGCAATATCGGCGGCTGGTTCGACGCGCATTTCGCTTTTGCGGAGCACGATAGCATTGCGCTCCACGCCGGTTTTCTCGACCGTCACGAGCCGGAGGGAATTGTTTACCCCAATCTACAGGATACATTTACGCCGCCGACATTTTCGAGCGCCGATCTGCATACGCAATCTTACACGCTGGCGTTCGATGCGTATCTTTCAAAATTTCATTGGGCCACATCGGTCACGTATTTCCCGAGCACGGTTCCGATCAGTCCTTATACAATAACGCCAGCGCTCGAAGGTGATCTGCCGAATAGATTCTTTGGCAATACTGGAATTTATTTCGAGAACGAACTTGGCGAAGGAAACATGCGGTTCACGGTTGGCCCGCGCGTCCGATTTATAAACCAGCTCGATCCACAACTTACCTATGACCCGGCGTCCGATTATTATGTGTATCGTGGTTATGCTTATACCGTGGTCGGCGATTCTGCACTTGCAAGAATTCCCGATTCGCGTCTATCTGCATTTCAGCCTATTTTCGATGTTCTGCTTTCAGCAGAAGTGGATCGACGCGCTCAGGTGAGCATGGAGTTCCTGAATGTTCTCGGCGCACCCTATTACAATACCACGTTCTACCCGCGCGATGGGTTCCACTGGCGCTTGGATGTCGTGTGGGCTTTCCTGGACTAATGAAGAAACTCGTAGCAGTATTCGGGCCCGGCAATGTCGATCCAAGCGATACGCTTTATCGCGAGGCGGAGCGTCTTGGTGCGTTGCTTGCATCTGCTGGCTTTGCCGTCGTCACCGGCGGATACGATGGCGTGATGGAGGCTGCATCGAAAGGAGCGCGGGAAGCCGGTGGCCAAGCAATTGGAGTTACCGCCGAAGTATATTATGCAAGAGGCCGGGAAGCAAACCGGTATCTAACGCGCGAAGTACGCCTCAAGAGCGCCACCGACCGCCTTATGGAACTACTCGACCTTTCCGACGCCATTATTGCGATCGGAAACTCGACGGGCACACTTGCAGAAATAGCAATGGCATGGGATTTTCTCACCAAAGGATTCCTTCCTAAAAAGCCGATCATGCTCATAGGGAGTAGCTGGAAGGGATTTATCGATTATTTACAGAATGAACGTGGTTTTGCCGAGTGGGTGAATCTGGTCGTATATCACGTATCTCCGGAATCGGCAGTGGAAGCCATCCTTAAAGTATTTGGCACACAATTACCATTGCCGGAACTGCAAGTAATTACATGATACTTTTCCAAAAATGAAAGAAGATCAAAACTACGTTGCCGGGCGCCGTGCCGTGCTCGAATTGCTTCGCGATGAGTCCTCCCGCGCCCGTATCGAAAAAGTCTATATTGCTCACGGCAATCATGGTCCGCAGATCGGGGAGATTTTGCATTTGCTCCGAACCAATAAGATCGCATTCAGCGAAGTTGATCGCAGCAAATTCCGCGAGCTTGAGAGTCGAATAGCCCCCTCTCCCAGCAGGGAGAGGGGTTTGGGGGAGAGGCGTCCAATAGACTCGCAAGGAATTATTGTCCTGATCGCACAGCGCGGCTACCAGGAATTAGAAGATGTACTTGCCGACAATCCAAACCCACTCCTAGTCGCACTCGATGGCATCGAAGATCCGCATAACATCGGCGCGATCATCCGCTCTGCGGAGGCTGCTGGCGCGACTGCAATTCTATTGCCGAAGCGCGGCGCGGTGCTCACGCCCGCAGTATATAAATCGAGTGCAGGCGCGGCAAATCACTTACCGATCGTGAAATATGGAAATCTCGCCGAGACGATTCGCAAATTGCAGGATGAATTTGGAGTAACCTGCTGTGGGCTTGCTGGAGAAGCCAGCGAATCAATTTACGAAATCAGTCTCATCGGACCCATTTGTCTTATCATAGGCAGTGAAGAAAAAGGCTTACACCGCTTGGTGAGGGAACGTTGCGAAAAGTTAGCGGCAATTCCGATGTCTGGCAAGACGGCCTCGCTTAATGCGAGCGTTGCTTCCGGCGTAGCGCTTTTCGAGGTGCTCCGGCAACGCGCTCGTGGTGCAGCCTCTGCCGTTTGAGCTTTTCAGTTGGAAGCACACGTGCTTCAGAGATGTTCGCCGTATCTTCTACTTCTGCCAGCCGGAAATCTACCTGTCGTTTTTCTTCGAGAACTTTTACGAGCTGAACGCGCAGCGTATCGCCGATACGGAATCTGCGCCCTTCGTTTCTGCCGCCGAATTGCCCGCGCCGCTCGATGAGCGAATAATGCGCTTCATCGAACTCGTAATATCCGGGCAGATCGCGAATGTGCACCAGCCCTTCGGCGCCGGAATTAATCGCGACAAAGATCCCGAAGTGCGTAACGCCAGAGATAACGGCATCGAACTCATCGCCGACCTTCGATTTGAGGATATGTATTTGCGCAAGCTTGATGGATTGCCGCTCAGCATCGGTCGCATGTCGTTCCGAGGCGCTCGTTTGGTCGGCGATCTCGGGAAGGATCTGATAGTAATGGTTTTCCCGCTCGCGGTTCATGCCGCCGGGCCGCTGGTACTCGGCGAGCATTCTGTGAACGATCAGATCGGGATACCTTCGGATCGGGGAAGTAAAATGAGTGTAATGCAAGAACGCCAGCCCAAAATGGCCAACATTATGCTCGGCATAGACTGCCTTTGCCATCGAGCGGAGCATAAGCTGATTGAGCAAATGCTCCTCCGGCTTGCCTTTGAGTGATTCGAGAAAAGTTTGTATGGTGCGCGGCGTAGGATTCTCCGCTGAAAGTTTATATCCAAGCGTTTTCGCAAGCTGTGCAAGTTCCCGAATTTTTGCGGAGTCAGGTTCGGCATGAATGCGATAGAGGAACGGCCGTTCAGCTCCATCCTTGGCTTTGCGAGTAATAAATTCTGCGACAGCACGGTTTGCGGCGAGCATAAAATCTTCGATCATGCGCATTGAACCAAGGCGTTCCTTGCGAATGGATTCGACGGGCTCCCCGACGGATGATGGGTCATCCTTTTCGAACCGAAAACGGAATTCCTCCGATTCGAAGTCGATGGAGCCGGATTCCTTTCGGAGATCATACATCTTTAGACTAAGTGCGCGCATTTGCCGAAGTAGCTTTGCATGTTTACCGCGTCCGGTTTTTATGCGCTGCTCTGCTTCTTCATAAGAGAAACGCATCACGCTTCGAATGACGGTTTTCTTCATCTCGGATTTCTTCACCTTGCCGGTTTCCGGGTCAATGCGAAGAAAAACGGAGTAGGCGAGCTTATCTTCATCGGGCCGGAGCGAGCACAGCTCATTCGAAATGCGTTCCGGAAGCATCGGCACCACGCTGCCTACCAGATAGACGCTCGTGCCACGATTCAGCGCCTCCTGATCCAGCGCGGAACCTTCGCGTACGTAATGGCTGACATCCGCAATATGTACGCCAAGCGTGACTGTGCCATCAGCGTTCACAGTAAGAGAGACCGCATCGTCAAAATCCTTCGCGTCCTCTGGGTCGATCGTGAAAATTGTTTCGCCACGCAGGTCGAGGCGTTTAGCGATCTCGCTTTCTGGGATAGACTCCGGAAGTTTATCGGTTTCTTTAAGAACCGAGCTTGGGAACTGCTCGGGCAGGTTGAATTCAGAGATAATAGCAGCGTTCGAAAAACCCTGCTTTGCCGTAGTACCGAGCGCATTCAGGACAAAACCCTCGGGTTGAAGGTATTCATCCGTCCATTCGTACAGCTCGATCGTCACGCGATCACCCTCGCGTGCGCCATGCAGATCTTTGCGGGCAATGAAAATGTCGCGCTTGATCTTTCCGGATTCGGGTCGCACGAAAAATCCTTGCCTGTTACGCTCGATGGTTCCCACGATTCGATGCGCGGCCTTTCGAAGAATTTCGGTTATTTCACCTTGAGGACGCTCATCCTTTTTCGCGGCAAACAGATGCACGCGCACCTGATCGCCATCGAGAGCCGAGTGCAAATTCCGGGAGCGGATCAGCACGGTATCACCGATTTCGTATTCGGCTGAGGGTGTAACGATACCATTGCCGGTTGATTTAACATGCAGTTCACCCTCAACCTCCGTGAGCGCAATTTTCGGCAAACCATATCTGCGGCGCGATCCGCGAACGATCGTACCCTCTTGCTCCAGCGCATCGAGGGTGCGGCGAAGTGTTTGGTACTCATCGCTATCGGATTTTATGGCGAGCATTTTCGAGATCTCGTTCGTCTTGAATAACTCGCCGGAATGCTCTCGGAAGAGCTGGAGGATGTTATCTCGTAACAATTTGGATTATGAATGGGGAATTATAAGTGTTGGCTCAATTTGGATTTGGATGATAAATTGCGTCTCTATAACTACGAAGCTGGATTCCCGCGTTCGCGGGAATGACAGTATCGTTGGATTTCTTGCGCTTTGCGCCATATTCCCTTCATTGTCATCCCCGCGAAAGCGGGGATCCAGGCCCCGCCCTTACGACAGCCAAATCCGGATTCCTGCCATCAATTGGGTCGAGGGCAAGTGTTTCACGGGAAAGACTAGAGAGTTCCCATGTCTTTAGCAATAAAAATTTCATTTTGTACCAATGCCAAACTGAATTAACCGAACCATAACTCTCAATTCTTAATTCTTTATTTCTCATTGACCACCTCCATTCCAGCCAAATCCATCCGCCAGCTTCCCGGCATCACTCCGAAAAAAGCGGAGGCGCTTGCTTCTGCCGGAATGGAGACGATCGAAGACCTAATCCAGCATTTTCCAGGTCGCTACCTCGATGCACGGCAGCTTGTCCCACTTGCTGAAATTCGAAAGCATCTTCGAAAGCCCGTAAGTATCCGAGGCAAGGTGATCTCAGCGCGATGTATCCCCGGGCATCGACGCGCTCGTGCAGTTATTGCGATGCAAGATGATTCGGGAGGTGTGTTGCAATTAGTTTTTTTCGATTTTCCCGAGTGGCGTGCTAAGCAATTCAAGGTGGAGGAGGAATATCTTGCTGCTGGGTATGCAGGCGAGTATCAGGGGATCGTGCAGATCGTTCAGCCTCCGTTCATCGAGCATCTTGTTAATCCAGATGAGTTTGTGCGCGGTCAAATGCTGCCACTGTATTATTTACCTCCAGCCTTGCGCAAGGCCGGATTCCGAGATAAGCAATTCCGAGATCTGATACAAGCCGCGATCGACAAAGCTGAGAAACTCGGACTACTTCACGAAATACTCCCAGATGAACTGTTGCGCCGCGAGCACCTTATGCCTCGCCCCGAAGCTATCCGTGAAACGCACCATCCAAAAAGCCCCGAACGGGTTGAGTATGCGCGGCGACGTCTGAAATATGAAGAGGTGTTCTTTATGCAGCTTCGGCTTGCGATGGAGCGTCACCGGATGCGTATGGCCGTTCGTGGAGTCGTTACTTACGATGTTTCCCACATGCTTGCCGCGTTGGAAGGGAAAACAAGTTCCGATCCTGGAATTGCGGAAAGTATTCTTGCTTCGCTGCCTTACAAACTGACATCCGATCAGGTGAAATCTCTACGAGAGATCCTTCACGATATGTCGAAGGCGGGTGGTCGCAGTTATCCGATGAATCGGCTGCTGCAAGGCGATGTGGGAAGTGGTAAAACGGTCGTGGCATTGCTCGCGATGCTCGTTGCAATAGAAAATGGTTACCAATGTGCATTCATGGCGCCAACGGAAGTGCTGGCGGCGCAGCATTTCAACACTCTTTCAAATCTACTGAAAAATACGGTGGTAAACACCGCACTTCTAATTGGTGGCCAGGGGAAGCGGGAACGCAAGAGAATATTGGAGGAGATCGCGGCAGGGGAGACCCATATCGTTGTGGGTACACACGCGCTCATTCAGGACTCTGTTCGATTTAATCGGCTTGGGCTGGTTGTGACCGATGAACAACATCGTTTTGGCGTCGCACAGCGGAAGGCGCTCGTCGAAAAGGGCGCGGATGCTGCAAGCCTGAATGAGATCGAGCATGGACTCTTTCGAATGACAGTTCACACGCCACAGCCTGTGACCCCGGATGTGCTGCTCATGACAGCCACCCCAATTCCGCGCACACTCGCACTCACTCTCTATGGCGATATGGAGGTGAGCACGATCCGTGAACTCCCCGGCGGGCGCAAACCGATCAAGACCATGCTCTTCTTCGAGCACGATCATCCGCAGATATACAAAGCAGCGTTGCGACGTATCGAGAGTAAGAAGGAGCAGGTGTTTATCGTTTATCCATTGCGGGAAAAATCGCAAAAAGTTGATTCGGAGGCAGCGGAAAAGGCTTACGAATATTTGAGAGAGCATGATTTCAAACATGTGCGTGTTGGGCTGGTGCATGGGAAAATGTCATCGCAGGATAAGCAAGCCGCCATGCGGCGCTTTCGTGAGAAGGAGTTTGACGTGCTGATAGCTACGACGGTGATCGAGGTTGGCATCGATGTCCCAAACGCCACGGTAATGATCATCGAACATGCGGAGCGATTCGGTCTGGCGCAACTGCACCAGCTTCGCGGACGTGTTGGGCGGGGAAGCGCAGATTCGGCTTGTGTGCTGGTCGCAAGCGAAAAATTAGATTCCGGCGAAGGAATGCTTACCAGCGATGAGATCGAACAGTCATCGCTTGCATTAGAAAGACTGCATACGCTTGTTGCTACATTGGATGGATTTGAAATTGCCAAGGCCGATATGCAATTCCGTGGAACCGGAGACATCTTAGGGCTCAAGCAATCGGGGCGTGTTATGCTCCGCATTGCAAACTTGGCAACCGATGCAGACATCGTGGAACAAACTTTACGAGATGCCGAAATCCTGATCGCCGGCGATCCACAATTAAGAATGCCAGGCAATCGAGTCACGCGTGAAGAATTCCTTAGGCTTTATCGCGATGCGGAATCGTATCTTTCTGTTGGATGATCCTGAGGAACAGGTTTGACTCCTGAAATGTAGTATAGATGATCCGCGTTGAACCGAGCGGAGTCCGTTTAACATTTATGGCCCTTGGGAATTTGCCTATGCGCGCATTTGCCGTTACCGCGCTTCTGCTGTTTGCAGCAATGATAGTAATTCTTTCGTCGCAGCATAGAATGCGATTGATCGTGGGTTCCTATCGCGCAGTGGATTCACTCGCAACGCTCGCTCCCGAGCAAAAGATGAGCTACATGGTGCCGCAATCGCAAGCGAGTACTCCGGAATTCAACTCGGTGATAGATGAATTGGCTGCTTTTGATGCGTCACATCCGCATGTGATCGGCGACGCGCTGCCAGTGCTCGACCAGCCAGATACCTGTCTGCGGCTTCTTGAAGAGGGCAGAAGGATCCATTGCTATAACGCAGACATCGGGGTCTGCTCGATGCTTGCGAAGCAAAAGGTATTGGCGCGATTGTGGGATATCACAGGTCCGACGGAACTTGGAGGTGATGGTCATAACTTGATAGAAGTATTTACAGGCAACACGCCTACGTGGAAGGCGCTCGATCCCTATTACCATTGTTACTTTACGCTCAGATCGAATGCCGATACCAATGCCCCGATCGGAGTGCCTGCACTTCGATTGGCCCTGCTCGAAACTCCTTCGGCTGTTCGAATTGTGAGATATGTCCGACTTCCGGATGATCGCCCGGATTCACTAATTCTATTGGAACTGCGATTTCTCGCGCCCTGCGCAATGCTTCATGCTAATAATGATTTCAGAGCACGATTCGATGATCGCTATGGACTTTTGATGCCTTTTTCACAGTTCATCGATGGGTTTTCGCTGCGAGCATCACGCGGAGTTCGCATGTTCATGCTTGGTTCAGCCGACCGGCATTTTATCATCGAGGATGCTCACAGCCCACAATATCACTTCCTGCTAATGAAGTGGCTGTTTTGGAGTATGTTTATTTTATTTGTGTTGTTTGTACTGCTCACAGTTTTCCGGTTGTCAGTTCAATCCCGAACAAAGAGCCAGATTCGCATCTGAACAGAAACAAGTCAAGAACACGAAGTGCCGATCAAAGATAAAGAAGTTGATAGTTACATTGCAAAGGCTGAGCCATTTGCACGTCCCATCCTTGAACATCTGCGTGCGTTGGTGCATCAAGTCTGCCCCGATTGCGAGGAAAAAATAAAGTGGAGCTTTCCTCATTTTGATTACAAAGGTCAGATGTTATGCAGTATGGCCGCCTTTAAGGAGCATGCTTCTTTCGGATTTTGGAAGGCCACCTTACTTGACGATCCCAAGCATATTCTTTCACACTCTGAAGGTATGGGAAGTATTGGCAAATTGCGGTCGCTTGCCGATCTTCCCAGCGATGCCATTCTGCGTGGCTTTATTCGTCAGGCAATGAAATTGAACGATGAAGGAACGACGATGTCCAAGCCTAAACCCGCGCCAGTTAAGATTTCTGTGCCAGAGGATCTTAATGCGGCGCTGGAGAAAAATTCCGATGCCAAACGAACCTTCGAAGCATTCAGCCCGTCAAACAAAAGAGAGTACATCGATTGGTTAACAGAAGCTAAGACCGAGGCAACGCGACAAAAACGGCTTGGAATTGCGATCGAATGGATGGCAGAAGGAAAGATCAGGAACTGGAAATATCTCAAGAAATAGGCTCAAATGGCACACTAACCGTTGCCAGGATTTTGGCTAAAACCTGTATTGGATTGTTGCGGTTGGCACATAGGCCATGCCGCCACCTGGCAGCAACTGCTGCATCAAGTCGCTGTGTACTCGTAGTGGGGAGTTGTGATCTCGTGCCAACAACGCAGCATCGACGGCTGAGAGAACATGATTCAAAATGATCCCGTACAAGAAGAGGTTGGCGACATCTGCCTGAACATTTGCATCAGCACGCATCAAGGAAGCTAAATTAAAATTTGCCAAATTATCCCATCCCTCGGTATAGGGATCAGGGTATTTAGAGATCATCTCATAATACTGTTGATTATCAACTGCTGGATCGACCAGCCGATGGCCGTAGGGGTCGCCGCTGGGGTTCGACTCAAAAATGCTGTCCAGCTCTGCTTCCGCACGATTGATGGATGCAATGTTACTTCCCATTGCGTAGCAATGACACGAGGAATCAAAAATGTGGTAGGATGCCAGGGTTGCATTCAAGCTGTCCCCATATTTTGCGGTGCTCCAATGCTTGTCACTGAAGGCGTAGAACGCTGGCATGGAATCATTGAATCGTTGATTCCAACGAATGTACCCGATCCATAATCCTGCCTCCAATCCTGTAAAGATCATTCCTCGCCAGATATCCTCTCCCACATAATATTCGCCGAGTCCAGGGAGTACCGCAGAGAGCATGGCGGCCAAGAACACGCTCTTGTGGCTGGCGGATGTGGTTGAAGAGCTTGAAGCGAGGTGCATCGGCACCGTATCCCGTGGGAGCATATTCTCGTTACTCAGCACATAGCTTGCAACCAGGGGATTTATTGCTTCACGAGGTGCAGTTTCAATTACCGGAGCGCGGAATTGCGCAGTAGCGGCAGGAACCAGCGTGATCGAGGAAGTAGGAAGCACGCACGTGACGAGAATCGTCACACGCCTTAGGAAGGTGAACTTCATACTTCTGTTGTTGCATACATCGTACCTACCATTTTATGCCGAGGGTAAATCGGAGCGTGTTTGCCAGCGGATTGTCCTGTGCAAACGTATCGATGTAACTGAAATCGAATTGATAGGAATCATAGCGCAAACCTGCTCCAAAGGTCAGATAATTTCTGCCTCCAACGTGGGAACCTTCCGTATAATAACCCATGCGTAGTGCAAGCAACTGATCATACCAATACTCTACGCCAGTGGATAACATGAACGAGTGAAAGGTGCTGTCGTCCCAGGACGTGATCAGTGATTTTGGCAATGGATCGGCAGTAATCGCGCCCGAATCCTCATGCACGAGCAGCTTCCCAAGATCGGCGACCACTGAAATTTCATTGTATTCGTCGCTATATAGTTTATAGGATGCACCGAGCTTGAGTTCGGTCGGCAACGGATCGGCCTGAAGCGCATCGACGTACTTCATCTTTGGTCCGACATTTGCGAGAATAATTCCGACCTCCAGTGCATTCGCGATACCATCGACATACGTAGAATCAGGTTTCCAGAGGGCGCTCAGATCAAATGCCACGGACTCGCCCACACCATTCGATTGCTCGTTGGCAACATGGAGCGTGGATAGGGTGGATTGGATGTATTTTATCGCGCCACCGAAGCCCCAGTCATCCGACAGCTTTGTGGCATAGGCCAGATCAATGGCATATTCGAAAGAATTAAAGGTAGTAATGGGCTCTGGCGAGGCTTCTGTGGTGTAAATAAATTGTCCAAGATTAAGAAAGACGATACTAGCTCCGATCGTCCCGCCGAACTTGTCATCATCATTCCACTTGAAGTTTAGATTGTCGTAAAACAGATCGCTTTGATTGAACTGGGGAAGCCATTGTGAGTGCGTGAGTGCGACCGAACAGCCATTCTGAAATGCAAGACCTGCCGGATTGTAATAGATTGCGCCGGCACCCTCAGGCATGCCCGTGCCCGCGTCTCCCATGCTGCTCGATATGGCGTCTGGCGCGATCAAGAGGAAAGGAACTGCCGTCGAAACGATGGCCAGACCAGAGGTCTGCGCTCGACTATTCCTCGGAAGGCCAATGAAAAACATTGCGAGCGCGAGTCCGCAGATAAAAATCTTCTTCTTGTTTTCTTGTTGTATCATCCTTATAATTTTGCTTTCGGGTCGGGTCATTCTAAAAAATATTCTTCTTCATCGGGCAACAATACATTTTCCTGTTGCGATAGCGCTGGTTCCATCTCCAATGTCCTGCACGTTTGCAACGAAGAAATATGCTCCATTCGCGACGGATGTTCCATTGGCGTCACGTCCATCCCACGGGATCTCGATCGCACTTTCGCTTGATGAAGTGGTTAGTGTGCGAATAAGTCCGCCATCGGCCGTATAGATCGAAAGCGTTACATTCACAAGACTTCCAGACTGCCCAGGCTGTACAAAGCTAAAGGTCGTATGATCCTGCATGGGATCCGGAAAGACGGCTACATCGTAGACCTGATATGGCGATTCATTCATCGCGATAAAATCTACGCTGGCAAACGCAGCATTGTCATAGGTGTCGAATGCGCGGACGTGAAGCGTATGATGTCCAGCGGGGAGCGAGATCGGCTGCTCGCTGGTTCCTGAGGTAAAATCATTCACAGCCGAAATGTAGGTGCGCGTGAGATCAACGGCAGAATCCTCTGCATCATCGACCCAACCGATAAAGCTATGACCGATGCTGGCTGTCGAGGTATTTAGTCCCAGAATATCCTTGACATCTACAATGATCGTGGAATTCATAGAAACCTCGTCGCCACTTCGGAACGCTCGACTTCCGAGCCACACGCTCAGCGAAGGACCCGTGGTATCTCCCACATAGGCTTGATCAGAATCGGCGCTTACGAGATGAATGCTTTCATTATCACCGAGTGCGGTTCGCCCATCGCTGCCCGAATAGGCATATCCTGAAAATTGAGCCGCTCCGGAATCGAGCTTCACATCGCGCGGCACAATAAAACTAAGGGAAAATTGCCCGTTGGTAACGGAAGCCGTACCTCGATAAAGAATTGGCCCATCGGTCAGCCACGAATCATTGATAGTGATTACAGGAGATACAAAACTTGCAAAGACTTGAGATGGGGTGTCATACAACGTGACCGTGACTGTTCCATTAAAGCCAGATTCCGTAGGAGATCCCATTGTACTATCGTCCCGAATGCTGCCGCTAATTCTTACTTTTGAGAGCGCCGACATTTGTAGCGGTGCGGAGCTCAAGGGCGCTGCGTTGACGGAGTCGAACGATACATAGAGTTTCGGCAATAGCAGTCGTTGAGCGGGATCACCGAGCAGATAGAAGAACGGGTAATTGCTGCTGCCGTTTGATTTGCCCGCTAGCAAAGCCTGCCCGACGGTTGAGGTACCATGTCCGTCTGCAGCCTGAAAGAGGGTCTGATAGAACGATTGCACCAAGGGTTCATGGTCGGTGACCGAGCGGCAAGTTCCAAGGAGACCGATGGCGCCGCCGTCCGGCTTCATGAGGAAG
The DNA here is from genome assembly GCA_963736195.1 of Ignavibacteriota bacterium. Taxonomy (GTDB): domain Bacteria; phylum Bacteroidota; class Ignavibacteria; order Palsa-1295; family Palsa-1295; genus PALSA-1295. The sequence goes on along the minus strand of CAVTNP010000004.1, from coordinate 621,202 downwards.
AGTTCTCCTCCAGAGAAAACCGTAAAATCGTCGAACAAGCTAAAATTGCACGTCGCGGTGGTCAGGTAAGCGAGGCGATCGAAATTGGTAAGTTGGTTGATCGAAGAAGGCACGTACAAAACAGATTCGTGCGTCCACACCGTCGGATTTCCATGACCAATGAAGGAGAACAGTACCGTACCGGAGTTCAAAGCATCGATGATCGCCGCGTTCACGCCGGGTTTTAAACGCTGGCCATCTGCGGAGTAAGTGGTGGGATAGGATTCCTCATAGATCTTATTTACGATCACTCGATCTTGTAAATGGCCAATTTCGCCTTGAGTGTCGGCCATGTGCTGCAGCGGATCTTGATTGGGATAATAATCGGGGTCGTACCGATCGTCGGCAAGGAAGGTCCCGATTGAACGCCAAATTCCGGTATCACTCGCATGTTCGTAGTGCTGTACTTTTGAAACGTATGCGGCTGCGTCCGCCTCATCTCTTGCTGAGACACGCCCTACGGCAAGGTCATAGTCCTGAGAGTATTCGGTGTCCGACAAATGCACAAAGAATCCATCATCTGGATTTGGTTCGAGTCCAATGGTCGCGCGAAAGTCGCTGGGATCATCTTCGTACCAAACAGTTTCATACGGCGGAACTTGCTCCGGTGCAGCGGTTTGCCGGTTTTGATAATCGCAATGGCCTCCGCCAAGAAGCGTAAGATAGAGTGGACGTGTCGCCGCATGATGAAACAGGTAGGACATGAAATCTCGCACGGCAACAATATCGCTGTTGCCGTAACCAAACTCCTGATAGATACTTTCGAGCGTTACCACACTCGCTGACATGGCCTCCGTCGCCTGGCCGCCTTGCTGACGAAGCTGCGCCAGCTCGTTGGCTTCGCTTAGGAATGCTTGCGGAGCAATGATGATCTCGGTTGCACCGGTTTGGCATACGGTGCTTCGAAGGGAAGGAACCGCAATGGCAGTAATAGTCGGCGAGAGCACCGATTGAGCGGAGAATGCAAAAAACTTCCGCATGGCGTTTCGCTGTCCTTGCAACGCAACGGGAATATTACTTCCATTTGCACTCGCGACAATGTGCGGGGCAAGTGCATTAGTGATGTCCCAGATTTCACCACCAGTCGCACTTGTAAACTGATATTGAAAAGCTCCGCCGTTATCCATCAACATGAACGGAATTGATTGTGAGCCGACATCCGTCGATCGGCGATAGACCAACTCGACAAAATCAAGCCAGGCAAGCGCCGATACACTACTGCTCGAAAAAGAAATAGTAAGATTGAAAGGAGCAGTAATACTCGGATCGATCACAAGCGGATGATCCCAATTACGATCGGGATTATCGCCAATGCGCGACGGAATGTTGCCGATCGGATTATTATTGATCTGGACTGCGATCGAGCCGGTATCCGAAGTATCGATCTTTGCATCATAGGCAACGCGAACCACAGTAGAATCACTGACGAACCCGGGTGCGTCCAAGCTGACCTGCACCGGAATGCCCTGGGTCAATCCTTGATCGAGCATTTCACGGCCAACATTATCCGCGCCTCCAGCACCCTGTTCCAATATGTGATCGGACTCATGGCACGTTGCGGTGAGTACAAGGGCTGTTGGAACCGGTTGCCGCAAGAGTGAGTCGGGTTGAGTTGGTATTCGAAGCGCTTGGCTGATTAGGTTACCTCCAACCTTTAGTAAGAAATGTCCTGTGGAGGTGTAAGGGTTGAGATCGTGGAAAAGTCCATCGGTCCCTCCGAGCGATCCTTGATATTTCCAAACGCTCGCGCCACTGGCGTAAAAATAGAGATCGGAGAAATTCTGACCATTGGCATGAACCTCAATCGGGCACTCGAGCCATTCACCACTCGAGTCTGTTGGATTTTCATTCAGCATCGCACCGCCAATGCCGAACAATTCAATATCCGTCGGATCGATCGGGCCGGTGATGCCATTATTTGCCAGGTCTTCTGCGCTGATATGATAGATGCCTTCCGAGTTCGTTGTGATCTCAAGCCATTCCCCATCTCCCGATGCGCTTAATACGGACATCGAGTTGATGGAATTTTTATTCTGTGATTTGAGTGCATACGTCCAACCGGCGCTTGCCGTCGCGTAAAAATTTGTGATGGAGCCATTCAAAAAAAGTGTACGGAAAAACTCAGCCTCTTCCGATGATATTGTAATGCCGGACTGATTGGAAGACGAGGACATGGCCTTAGAGGCATCTGCAAACCTGATACGAAGCGTCAGGGATTTTACTCGCGTCACACTGCGAGACTGCGCATCATATTCGATCGGTGAAACGATAACTCGTTCCTTGAACGCAGTTCGAAACACGCTGACGGGCGTTATGCGGAATAGATCTTCGCTCGATGGCGTATAATAACGATCGTTGCGGATGGTATATCGCTCGATCAGCGTGCCGTTACGATTGGTATAGCTCGGAATGGGGGCGAGGTCGATGCCGGGAAGTACTTCGAGCGATTGGCTGACGATCTCGACCGTTGCGGGCCGCCGGCTGGGAGCAAGGAACGAAAGCCCGATACGCATCACTTCCGGTGCACCGGCGGAATCTGTTAGAAATCCGTCCGGAATGGTCATTTCAGTGAAGGCACGGCCACTGCTATCTGTAACGGTTTGTACCGAATACTTCGGCTGAATTTTTACGATGACTTCATCCGGCTTTACCGAAAGAACCGTATAGCTTCCAGTCCCGGCGGACTGCGCTTGGGACGGTGAAACACCTGCAGAAAGGATGAGCAGTGCTAGAACGACCAAAGCCAACCCTTGATGTTTAGACAAGAAGGTGCAGCGCTCGAGGAGCGCGTTCAAAGTATGACGAGTATTGACGTAATTCCGCATCGACTTCGTTTTCCGAGAACAATAAACATACACCTAATACCCTATGGATCACACAGAGTAATTAGGAACTATTCGGTTCAGGTCAAAGAAAGAATTGACCGCGGATGAATGGCACCCTTCGTGCATGAACAAATCTAAACCCATCATAATGATGGTTTCCGGATCGCTCATACGATGAACAATCACCTCGCTTATGTCTCAGAAATCGTAGAAATCGTCGATAGGTTCGCGGCTGTAAATATTGAAGAGAGCCACAATCGGCTACTTTACCGAATCCGTGGCACTCAAGGAAACGTCAAGATTGAGAAAGAGTTTCGTTTAGCGCCATCGAAAAGAGAGGCAAGCACCGATTGCCTACCGTATGGTCCATCCGGCGCACCTGAGGCAAAGTCACGATGTCAAAATCGAGCCAAAAACAGTGTTTTTTTGCTCGGCACTTGCTTTTTATCTTAAATATGTGTAAATTGAGGGTCATGAAGTGTTCAAAGCCACTCATTCACGTCTCGATTTTCTTTGCGATCCAGCTATTGAGCGCAGCGGAATCGCCATTAACTGCTTCAGCACAGGTCATTGACTTCGAGCGCGTTTCCAGCGGAAACACCACGCTTTCAGAGCGCAGCTACCATCGCATCGAGCACTTTCTAACGCACGCCTTCCCGATGCGGCAGATGAGACATTATTCTCACTCGGTACCTAACGCAAGGCCAACCCGCTTGCGCCACGTCACTTACGAAATCATTTCGCAGGAGGGGCTGAATTTCGTGCTCGCCGCGTATTCGGCATCATGGAGCGAACCCGTCAACGAGTTGGCAATATACCGGCTCGAAGCCGAAGGCCCGAACCAAGTCTGGCGTTCCCGGCCCTGGGTTGGAAGTTCCGCCGATCTCCATCTTCAAAGCGCGCTGGCTCGCGGCAGGAACATCGTGCTATTCCGGGAGGGCGGCGCCGTTGGCGAATTCGGACTTGCTAGCGTATTTTCCTTCCGCAATTCGCCTGATGGACTCTTCATGCGCGATCTTACGCCGACGCTGCCCTGGCTTCGAGCACGAGCCCATTTCCCATTCCGCACACTCTATGGAGAGCAGATATCCATGCATGTGGAGGGCGAAATCAGCTCAGGAGGAAACAGGCAAGCCGCGTCGCTCAAAAATTCCGAGAAAGCTGAAGTTATCCTGACTGCGACCGATGAGGAGTACAATCTTGGTATGGAGCACCTCATAAGACCTGCTCGCTCCTGGAAATACGACCAAACCCACGGACGCTTCGAACGTATCAAGATTACCCATAGCGAAGGCGAGCCGGAAGCCAATAATAACCAGTGACGCAGGTCACGAGATCGAGATTGCATTGTCACCCAGAAATAGGTGCCGTTTTTCTTTCTTTCGAGTTCCCGATGACCCTCGTTTCCGGCCCATTTTCGCCATTTCTTGGAAAAGTTATCCACAAAACGCTTTCATGGAGAACTCGTTCATCCAGAAAACCAAGTTCCCGCGTTTTCACTTTTTTTAATGCTGGACAACTACCCTCCTGCTTTGCACATACTCACCATCCGACACCCGCAGAATATACGCCCCCGATGGCACGCTTGAAACATCAAGCCTAACTCCTGCTCCCGCTCTTACTCCCCCTCCTAACGAAGGAGGGGGCTGGGGGGTGGTCCCCTGCGCGAGCACTTCACGCCCCAGCGCATCGTACATCTCTACCGTGGGCTGCGCTGTACCCGATAGCGTAACCGTAATCTCATTCTGCGCCGGATTGGGCTGGATGCCCTCGATGCTGAACGGTGCTTGCTCGCTCATGGCAGCAAGCAGGGTGGAATCCCCACAGCCTTCAAAATTGACCTGAACCGAATCGGAACCGGAAAGAGAAAGCGCCTCGCACCCACAATTTAGGCGATGGCCCGATAAATTTGCTGAATCGAGATAAATTTTTGCGGAATCGAATGACAAATACGTTCCGAATGTCATTTGAATAATGGGATTCGTAAGCTGCGCGTTAGAATCTCCGGAAATGGTGAGATTGAACACGCCATTTACTACGCTCGAATCGACAATGTTCCAGGAAGTCGGCAATTTTATATTTTCCAGTCGAAGCGCATTGGGATTGAAATGAAAAACAAGATGCCCGGTATTTATTCCAATAGAATCATTCCCGGTTAGCGCATAGTTTATCGTTACCATGTTCCCTGACGAGGTAGTGGTTAATTTCGTGCCATCCTCAAACGCAATTCCAGTTGGGAAGTATTGCATGGAATCGAGATTGAGGCGCCAAAGTTTTGAGTACCATCCCGCAAGAGAATCCGTTTGCAAAAAAACAATATGCCCTTTTGCGTAGAATTTACTCTCGGTAATGTCAAAAGTCGGCATTCCACAAAGATAGTTCCAAGTGTGACCGGTATCTGTAGAGTGATAACATCCAATAACAGTAGCAATATACAGATCGTTAACATTCCCATAAATTGTGCTTCCTGTGTTCCATAATCCACCCCATTCTATTGGATCTTCCGAACATCCCGGGGAAAGTGGAAATGTGTAAAGGTATCTCCATGTCATTCCTGCATCGTCCGAGCGCATAACAGTTCCCAAAATGGTGAAGAGGAAATAAGTACTTGTTCCTGAAAGAGCGAGTGGTTGAGAGCAATCACTATCGCATGTCACAGTATTCCATGTATGCCCGGCATCCGTAGTTCGAATCATTAGAAAAACATTTCCATCGTAGAATCCACATTCAATGCCGGTATCTGCATTGGCAAAAGCAAAACCGCCGCTATGACCCCCCGGTCTTTGAGGCTCCCAGGTTTGACCTTCATCCCAGGATACTAATTCATTGCCTACACTTTCATTTGGCAATGCATCTAAAAAAAGGCCACCAGATACTGAATCGTAGTAAATTCCATTAGGCCCTCCAGCGAGAGACGGAAAGACCAATGGGAACCATGTCTCGCCTCCGTCCGTCGTTTTGACAACAGGGTTCGTAGCAGCCCATCCCGTCAGGCTGTCCTTGAAGGTAAAGCCCCATGCTACCTGATTAAATCCTTGAATGGGATACCATGTGAACCCTCCATCGGTCGTTTTATAGGTTGTATCGTCAGTCGCCACAAATCCTATTCTCGGGGGCCCGGGCAAGTCGAGAAAATAAACGGTAGGAAACCCAATCGCACCAGTATTCGCAAGGGAATTATTCAGCACCATTTTCCATTGCGCGTCAGAAATCCCGGGGAAGAAGAAAAAGGAGATTACGAGGCTCGCTAAATAAGCGAGCCTCGTAATTGTTATCCGAAAGTGCTTCGAAATGTTCATTCTTTGCCTGTAAGATGGAAAAAGAATGGAAGCGGGCCACCAGTGCAGGTGCTGCCTCCTGCGCCGGGATAGGTTCGAACGATGAATTGGCTTGGATGTGGATGACCAATTTCCGAGCACGTTGCATATCCGCACATACCTGCGGCTAAGTCAGGGCTGTTGTCCACAACCGTCACGGTAATAATCGCATTTGAAAGGGTGTCGCGAATTTCCGTTCCTGGTCTTTGGGTACGAACAAAAACAACATAGACGCCAGAAGTCGGGGTTGTTTCGATTACGCTATCGACGCCAATGCTCATGGGAGGAGGACCACCCGGACTACCGATAGCCGGCACATCGGCCTGAACAACAATGGTATTGTTCGTGTAGGTAGATCCTACGCTTGGCCATGTTGTCGGGTCTGTCCCATTCACGGGCAGCGTTTGATAGACGGTGGAGTGGCCGTTATCGGCGATAGTGAATGCATTGGAACGGCCATAAACACTTCCATTACCGACCACGAAGATCGGATCGTCAGGTGGGAGTAGGGTATCGTAGCCGGTACCCAGCAAACCTCGGTATGGAACGTAATAACTGGCGGTGTCCGTGTTGTGCAGGCCACTTGCAATCGTATCGTTGTAGCGCCCGACGACCGTCTGGAAGTCCATCGCAACAAGCCCGGTGCCTCCGAGCGTCGTTGCATAAATACCCAGCGCGGCATTGAATACCCCGCCATCGGCGGTGGAAAAGTGTCCCATCGCCGTGTTGCTATATCCGCCGGTTACCGTCGCAGCAAGCGGCAGAAAATAGAAGCCTGGAATGGTTGGGTAGTAGAGGGAGTCCAGTGGACGAATGGAATTGCTGAACCCCCCAGCAATCGTGGCGAACACGGCTTGTGTCGAGTTTCCGGTCAACTCGGCAATTTGATTTTTCTGCCCGCCACCAATCGTTCCTGCGAAACCTAACACAACGTTCGTGTCTCCGCCTCCGATGGTCGCTAAATTCGAACCAGCATAATTATGTTGCCCTCCGCCAATAGTGGTGAACGTGTCAACGGCCGTGTTTCCACAACCGCCCACTATCGTCCCCCATTCGGTCTCTCCGATCTTGTTAAAACAGCCGCCAACTATAATCGAGCGCGACCCGTTGATGGTATCGTATAATCCTCCTCCAACGAAGCTGTACCTGTTGCTAACGTAATTATAAGCGCCCCCTGAAATCACGGAAGTATCGGAACCCCAGTCGAGCTTATTATGAACGCCACCACCCAGGAAGGCGTAGGCCGCAGTCACGGTATTGCTATCGCCGCCGACCAACGCCGACCTTATTCCCTGAACATAGTTAGAATCGCCGCTTCCAATGAAGGCTTCCGGGGAACCCACCATCTGATTGCTGCGGCCTCCAACGAGTACCCCATCATAGGGCCAACCATAGTCCAGGATTTTGTTGCCCCAGCCGCCACCGATAAAGGAAAGTGCAGATTCCACCACATTGTTCCATCCACCACAAATGGCGCTGGCCCATGCATTCGTGTCGAGCAGATTTTGCCATCCACCAGCAATCACGCCAAGGCTGGGGTTATTCTCGATATTTCCCTCCCCTCCTCCGATGGTGTTGTGATCGGCAGTCACGGTATTAATTTTGTTGCTATCTCCGCCAGCAATGACGCAGTAGGGGCCTTGTATCAAATTCCCTAGACCTCCACCGATTGTTGAGAAGCTATCGGTAATAATGTTTGGCGCAAGTTTTGAGCCTCCTGAGAATATGGCAGCCCCACTAAGTCCAGCCGCCAAAACGTTAAAGCTCGAGCCGCCAAGAATGTTTGGGGAAGTCGAGCCTTCGGAATACTGCATTACCCGTTGGTTCCCACCTGTGGTATCGTGCGTATTGTTGTGAACATGGATTTCAAACGCGTTGTTATCTTGCGTTCCGAGATAAAATCCTGGAGGCGGTGCTCCGGCATTGCCGTGGAGCAGCCAGCCCGCAGAATCGCCTCCGGCTCCGCTCATCCACGCAAGGCCAACATTTGTTCCACTCAAACTTGAAACTCCAAGAATTAAACCGGGTGAACTGGGAACATTCAAGGGGAGCGTATAAATGATATTCGTGTCCTGCACTCCGGCCTGGAACGACGAATAAAACGCCGAATCCGAAGCATAATCGTGGCTCTTGTTGGGCGAGTAAAATTGCAATGCCCGGGCGGTATTATCGACGTTACCCAGCATCATGGTTACGTTACCGAAGTAGGCAATTTGAGAAAGGTTTTGGAGGTTAGTAATTGCAGGATTGTCGGCCCCCGTATCAGCCGTGCTGAAGTGCTGGGCATTAAACCCAAACGAGTATCCTCCAAGTGATAAGTAAAGTCCGCCCGGAATCGCGGAGAAGTCGCCGGATAGAGTGTTCAAATATCCCCCACCAACGAAATCGAAGCTCTCGCTGGTAGTATTTTGTTCACCGCCGACGATGGCCGACGCTCCCCCGTCGTGAAAGGGTGGGAAGGGCAGGTCTGCGCCAAGTACACTGTTATTCGCGCCCGCGCCTATAAATCCGAAGTCAGAGCTATCGGTATTACCTATGCCACTCACGATACCAGAGTACTCCTGCGAGATCGTATTATTGGAACCCCCGCCAATGAAGCTGGGACCCTCGTAGATTGTATTGTTAGTCCCACCAACGATCGATGACGCAAAAAGCTCGTTATCGTGGTCAGGCTCAATGCGGTTGCTCTCGCCGGCACCGATAAAGTGCTCCTGCTGGTTTGCATAATCTTCCGGCAAAATATAATTGCTGTCGCCTCCGACAATTGCACTGCTTAAACCATCTGCGATCTTTATGGTATCATTCTGACCGGCGCCGATAAATGAGCTATACATGGAGACGAAATTTTGGCTTCCACCAGCAATTGTAGAATAATAACCCTCAACATAATTTTCATATCCCCCTACCACTGAAGAATACTTTGCTCTGGCCTGATTTTGCTGGCCACCAAGCACGGAAGCATAGCCGGAGCTGTCAGCCGCCCATGCCGTATCGTAATATCCCCCCGCAACAGTATTAAAGGGCGGCGGAGCGTAATTACCACCTGAACCATCACCCACCCAGAGAGGCTTCATGTTTCCTGATCCACTCGTCCCTGAAAGCGTGAGGGTTGATTGGTCGGGAATCCACATCGCGTTCAACCCATTACCAGCAACGATATTCAGGTTTGTACCCTTCCCCGTTACCGGTGTACCGTTCACGCTAATCGTGGAAATATAGTTCATGTTCATCTTACTCGCCGTGATCGAGCTATCGGCAACATTGAGTGCGAATGGCGAAGCCGTCATCTGCGATAACGGGCGAAGTTCCGTTCCGCCATCCACAGCCACGCCTAACCATAGCGGCTGATCCATGACCGCCGGGGATGGCAGGGGATTGTCGGCAGTTCCAAGCATACAGTTAAATACGCCGCTCGAATCGATAGGGGTATTCATCGCTCCCTGCCACAATTTAACAGTTCCATTGGCATCGCCATAGATGGTCACTGTTAGTAACCGCATTCCGGCAGTTTGGTTTCCCGACGCACTCCCCGCCGGACGGAGCACCCCTTGGTACGACATCACGCGTGGCGAGCTCTGCGCATGAACACCAGAATATATCAACGAACAAAGAAAAGCACACAAAATGATTTTTTTCATAGAATTCACATGAAGTTAATGACGAAATGAAGAACTTAGGCTACAAATATACTAAAAAATTTCATCCAGTCACAAAAATCTAGTACATGTGCTTTGTCAGGGGCGCGACAACAGTATGATGAAACCGCCCTCACCAAAAAAATGGTTTTCATTCCGGAAATGAAATCAATTGCTCAATCTTAATGTCGAAACTTTTGGTTTGTCTGAGTGCTCTTGCCATCGGCGGGTGCGTGATCAACTTTAAGTCCCCAATTCCAGAGCGCGAGCGAATTCATGTCGATGCCCATTATGTGTATCCCGGCAAGAACGAATTCAACTCCGCAGAGAAGTATTACAAGAAGGAGCTCACTCGCGGGCATTTCGCGCAAACCCATATCGAGCTTGATCCCGGTCAGCAGCTTTTGGTGCTGAATAAGGCTATTGTGCTGCATTTTTACCAAATGCCCGATTCATTCTATCATTCGGACGATACGCTGAACGGTCAACCTCATTTTCTGCGTATCTGGGCCGATTCGCTCGATAAGACCGTCCGCTGGTATGGCTCGATCATTGCCCTCGAACCCGCGAATTACGACCTGAAAGGCCTGATGGAGTATGTGGATTCCATCGTAAAATCGAGTGATAATTATCAGGATCTGCCCAAATCGAAGCTGACAGGGGATTAAGCGAACTTTTCCACACTTCTTCGCATTTAACGCCCTCCCGAAAGACGGATGAAAAACAAGCGTCTTTAGGAGCAATCGGTACTCAATACTCATTACTCGGTACTCAACATGTTCGCAATCGTACAAATATCCGGAGAGCAATTCAAGATCGACGACAGCATGACCACGCTCCGCGTGCCCTATATGGCAGGCGCCGAGGAAGGCCAGGAGGTTTCGCTCGATAAGGTCTTATTTTCGGATGGCCGAAAGGGTGCAAAACCCCTCGCTACCGTGCGCGGACATATTCGCGGTGAGAAGGTCATCGTTTTTCACAAGAAGCGCCGCAAGCGTTATCGCAAAACGAACGGACATACCCCGCGTTTCACGGAATTAGCGATCTCCTGGTAATGATAGATTCCCGCTTTCGCGGGAATGACAATTTGAAGAGCGTATAGCGCGAAGCTCATTAATCAAAATATTTCTGTCATTCCCGGGAAAGCGGGAATCCAGCATCAAGGTTCAGACAAGTTATGGCACATAAAAAAGGAATGGGATCGACGCGCAACGGGCGCGATTCCAATGCACAACGGTTAGGCGTAAAGAAATTCGGCGGCGAGTTCGTCCGATCAGGGAACATTCTCATTCGTCAGCGCGGAACGAAGTATCATCCGGGCGAGAACGTCATGCGCGCCAAGGATGACACGCTCTTCGCAGTTGCTGATGGCCACGTGAAGTTCGAGCGCTTCCGCCTCGACCGCCAGCGCGTGAGTGTGTATCCGCAGGCTACCGCATAAGCCGTAGATATTTCAAGAAGGCTGAATTCCATTTCTTGCATGTCATTCTGAGCGGAGCAAAACGATGCGAAGCATCGATTTGCGAAGTCGAAGAATCTCGTGTGGAACCACAAAAGATCCTTCGACTCCGTTTTTCTCTCCTTTGTCGAGAAAAACTCCGCTCAGGATGACAAGTGTTGACGTGCTCAGACAGTATCAGGTCCCAATTCTTCTACCATGAACTTAATAGATAAAATCAACGAGGATCTAAAATCCGCAATGAAAGCGGGCGAGAAAGTTCGCACCGAAACGCTGCGCAGCATTCGTGCCTCCATCATCGAGTTCGAAAAAAGCGGGCAAGATCGCGCTATGACTCCCGACGATGAGATGAAAATTCTTACCAGCGGAGCAAAAAAACGCCGCGAGGCTATCGAGTTTTACGATAAGAACAACCGCCCGGAACTTGCCGAAAAAGAACGCGCAGAGTTAGCCGTTATTGTAGATTATTTACCGAAGCAGCTCAGCGAGCCAGAGATTGCTGAACGCGTGAAGGCCATCATTGCCGAAGTTGGTGCAACGGGACCGCAGGATGCCAATAAAGTTAACCCCATCCTGATGAAGGAGATGAAGGGCAAAGCCGATGGTAAGTTGGTGCAGGAAGTGCTGAAGGCACAGCTCGCCGCGATGTGATCTGACATGGTGCTCGATATTATACTCGTTGTGTTGCTCGCGCTGAGTGTGATCAGCGGATGGCGCTCCGGCGCAATGGCGATGCTCCTTTCCGTCGTGATCCTTTTTGTCGCAGCGATCGCGTCATCCGTATTTGCTGCCAGAGTTGGCGGACTTATTCACATTGGCCCCAATTGGAGCTGGCCCATTGTGGGATTTATTTTCAGCTTCATCGTGCTGATGATCGCCGGCAGTTGGATCAAGCGGATCGTCAAGCCAAAGCGTGGCATACTGCGCGGGTTAGATGGAGCCGCAGGCGCATTCCTCGGGCTGATCCGTGGAGTGGTGATCGTCGGGCTATTATTGGCGTTGTTCCAGCTCGTTCATTTGCCGCCGGATAAAGTGACTGACGGTTCCATGCTGTATCCGTCGCTCCTCAAAGCCGCGGCATTCCTCCTTGCAAAGCTTCAGACCTAGATCCATCTGCCAACCGCGCATGGAACGACCGTTGTGTGAAATGCCTGATTCCCTCAGTGAGAGATCACAACGCTTGTTGTTTCATCGCCGAGTCGCAGGAAATACGTTCCCGATCCCAGCCTCGACACATCGAGTGTGGCCACCGAACCATCGTCGTTCACATTCATCCGCTCCCTGCCCATAAGATCGAAGAGGTGGATGGTACCTGTTCGACCACCAAGAACTTGTAGAGCATCCGATGCGGGATTGGGAAAGACCTTGATTGCATTGCTTGTTGTTAGGGTTGTGGTAACTGAAGATGCAGGGTACACCTCATACTCGAAACTCCACGTAAGATAATGACCGTCAGTCGAGTGGAATATAAGGTAATGGTGATTTGAGCCTTTTTCATCAATCACTTTAGGACTAAACTCGTAATTCAGTACAAGCGAATCGCCATCTTTCAGTGTGTAAGGCAATTGTGGAAATGGCTTGAATGAAAATTCTGAAAAATCTCCTTTTTCGTAGATCGAATCGATTGTAGCTCCGCCACATGACTTGAGAACAATTGGTTCATCATACAGCCCACCACTTCCACCATCCTCATATGGACCGTCGCCCACGTAATAACCATGTTCTGTGGTTATTTGGTCATGTGTCGTATCGGCTTCCTCAGTAAGAGTACTTCCTCCAAAACTATTACTCCCAACTACATCTGCTGTGGTAAGCGTGTATCCATACATTGACAACTTAGGGCTGGTTCGAGCGTGAAAAATAATCGTTCCAGTTGCTGAAAATATTCCGTTATAGTAGGCCGTCACGTAAAAAGTATCGTCACCAGTGTGGGTGGGTATAAAACCTGCAATGCCACCGGTTGTCACGTCTGTTAGTGTAAAAGTATCATATTGAGGCGATAGTTGTTGGAATTGGGTCTGGATCACCATAAGGTATTATGGAATCAATAAGAAGAGGAACCGAGCTAATCAAATTGGCCATAGCGAACTGTACCGTAACTGCACCCTCTGCTTGTCCGTCGCACATATAAACGATTTGGCCCGTATCGTCGTACGAAGTAATATAAAGTTGCCCAGCCTGCTGGGCATGTGAAAGTGCACTCAGAGAACACAGGATTAAAAGAATAATCAGTTGTTTCACGATTTTCCTCCTCTGGGAATATTAGTTATCTTTGAGATTAGCATTTTCCAAATAGATGTTTCCCCGCAACGAAATACTGAATTATTTAACCTCGATACGTCTGGTAAATCGCTGACCGTTTATTTCAAAAACGCAATAGTAAACCCCAGCTTGTGCGCCGTTCAGAACTATTGTGACGTTACCAGTACCACTTGAAATTGTATAATTCGATGAGTTTACGGTTTTTCCAAGCACATCGAAGAGAGTGCAAGAAAGTACGCCGTTGTAAGGGGATGAATAACCAAAACTAATCGAGGATGACGTTGGGTTGGGGAAGCCTGCATCAATTGAAAATGGAGTATAGCTCGAAGTGACAACATCAGCTCCTGTCCCGCAAGTTATCGTGGAGCAAAAATGCGGGGAGCACCATGGGGTACCCCCATTGAAACATTGGCCGTTTGACGGATTGTCGCCGCATGCATACCCGGTCACAGTGTAGCAAACCTGACCGGGTGTATTATAACCACAGAATTGGAAGTGTAAGTGGGGACCGTTCCCTTGAATTGATCCGCTGCATGGGCCGCTGTAGTTGAGATGCAATTCACCATCTGGATCCTGACTATATTCCCATCCAGGTGGAAGCGAGCATACATTGCATAATGGGTCGAAGTTACCATTATCGAACACAACATCGAATCCGCAAATGTTGAAGCATGTTGACCAAACCTCAAGATCAACACAACAACAAGGGTTTTGGTCTAATGGAACTTGGCCTTTTCCGAGACGATTATCAAAATTACCACAAGGAGCAATTTGTGTGAGGTTAGCAAACAATTCGCATAAGCAACCTTCCGTGTCTAAGGGCTTATCAGAGGATTTTCCTACTGAGAGCGCGTGTATGGAGGTATCTCCCGAAAAATGGAATGTAATCGCCAGTGGTTTTTGCGAAACGCCTTGTGCGTGAGAACCGATTGCTAAACAGAAAAGTAACACAACAGCGGTTAAGCTACTCAACCCGTGAGCCGTGAGCCGTGAGCCGTGAGCCGTGAGCCGTGAGCCGTGTAAGGAGATCAATTTAGAATGTTTCATTGTATTTTGAAGAATATGATGAAAAAGCACGAATGGGAAAACCATGATTCGCCAAAAAGTTCGCTTATTTGAAAAATAATTTTTTGGGCTGGGAAACGACTTCGCATTGCAGTAGCATTTATGGCCGTATCTAACAATATTCATTGATGAAGGAAAACGCTAATAATGGACATGAAGAACACTTTATAGAGGATACCCATGCGTATCACTCTCGTCTTGCAGAAGAATTTCTCCGATCCATTGCTCCATCCTTCCGTAAAGCTGCGCGCGAATTGGAGATGGATTTGATCTGTATTGCTCATCTCCAGTTAGCACACACTGCTCCCGGCAAGCAAGCGATCGTTCGCGAGTTGCTTCCAATATCCGATGCGCTTGCGATAGATCGCTCACTAACCGAAATTCGCGAAATGCGATTGTTCCTCATCGCAAACGAAGCGCCGCGTTTTTCCGGGCTTACCGATATAGCCCCCACGCTTCGCAAAGTAGAGATTGAAGGCAGCACGCTTATTATAGAAGAAGGATTTCGTTTGCTCGGTGCGATGAAAGCTATGCGGGCGATGCGGGAATTCTTCTCCCGCAGGCATGATGAAGCGCCGCTCCTTTGGAAAACCGCGGTGAATCTGTTCGATGATAAGGTGCTCGAACTGCACTTCGAAACTGTTTTCGATGATGCCGGAAAGATTCGTGACTCAGCAAGTCCCGAGCTTTCCCGAATTCGCCATGATATGGTGCGCGCGGCAGAGATACTTCGCAATCGGCTGATGGCCATTGTGCGAAGGCTTTCGGAAGATGAATTTGTCCGCGATGAGATCATTACTCAACGAGAAGGACGCTACGTTGTCCCGATAAAAGTGGAGCACAAACGCCGCGTTCCGGGATTTATTCACTCCGTTTCTCAGACCGGGCAGACGGTCTTCATCGAACCAAGCGAAACGCTCGAACTTAATAACGAACTACGATCGCTTGAATTTGCTGAACAACGAGAGATCGATCGCATACTGCGAATCCTTGCCGATCGTTTGCGAAGTTCTATTCCCGATCTTCGTTCATCGCTTCACGCTGCATCGCATCTCGATGCCGTTCATGCAAAAGGCGCGTTTGCGTTGCGTATTGTTGCTGAGGATGCGCTGCTGGAGCCACAATCGTCCAAACGCGACCGAGTGTTCACGCTCACGAATGCGAGGCATCCATTACTGATCGAGAAAATTGGCAGGGATAGAACGGTGCCGCTCACTATCCAACTGGATGAGGGTCGCCGCACGCTCGTTCTGACCGGTCCGAATGCCGGCGGCAAAACCGTTCTTCTCAAAACCATTGGGATCCTTTCGCTGATGGCTCATGCTGGGCTGCCCATTCCAGTTGGTGCCGATTGTCGTTTGCCCATGATGGATGGAATCTTTGTCGAGATCGGTGATTCTCAATCTATTGCGGATGACTTGAGTACATTTAGTTCACATGTTCGCTCACTGGTGGAAATACTGAGCGATGCGACCCGCTCTAGTCTTGTCCTGCTCGATGAGATCGGTGGTGGCACAGCACCGGAAGAGGGTGGTGCGCTGGCGCAGAGTATTCTTGAACACCTTACTCGCATTGGCTGCTTTACTATTGCTACCACGCATTATGGTCGGCTTGCTGCTTTCGCGGAATCCTCGTCAGGCGTAGAAAATGGATCGATGGAGTTTGACCGCGAGACGCTTGCGCCAACGTTCCGATTCCGTGCCGGGGTGCCCGGCAGTTCCCATGCCTTCGATATCGCTGAGCGATTCGGACTTGGCCACAATCTCGTTCAACATGCCCGCGAACTGACTGGCGATCAAAGCAATCGTATTGAAGATTTGACTGCGTCCCTCGAAGCATTGCAACAGGAAGCTCGTGCCCGCAAAACCGAAGCGGAGCGCGAACTGGGCGCGGCCCGTGCGGCTCGAATGGAGTTCGAACGCAAACGCGATGAAGCCGATGAAATTCGCCGTACCGCAAAGAAACGCGCATCTGAAGAAGCTGAGGAAATTCTGAAACGCGCAAATCAATTTGTGGAACGTGCCGTTCGGGAAGCAAAAGAAGCAGTCGCAAAACCAACAGAAGCAAGCGACAATTTGCGCTCCATGCGATTCCGTCAGGAGCAAGAACGAAAACAACTAGTAGCTGATCTTGCCGTTCAAGAAGTTCACTCCGTCCAGGACGGTGAGATCACCATTGGGGCAAATGTTAAATTGAAATCTAATCCTGCACAGATCGGGAAAGTGCTTTCGGTAAAAGGGAATGATGTAGAGGTTGAGATCGGCTCGCTAAAGATGCGCACAAAGCGTGATCAGTTGGAATTTGTGAGCAAGGCAGATGCAAAATCGAAAAAGCCAGCATCTCGCGAGGTCTCGCAGGCAACGAAGTATCTTGCGGAGACCGCCGAGCGCCGGATCGATCTTCGTGGGCAGTATGGCGATGATGGCGTGATGATGGTGGATCGCTTTCTCGCCGATGCCTCTGCCCATGGGCTGGAGCGCGTGGAGATCATTCACGGCCATGGCACGGGCGCCCTCAGCCGGCGCATCACGCAGCACTTACGCGGCCACGAATTGGTTAAAAGCTACCGTTATGGCGAGCCGCAGGAGGGCGGTGCCGGCGTTACAATAGTGGAATTAAAATAATCGTGAGTTTCAAGAATATCTTTATTGCAAATCGGGCGGAGATCGCGCGGCGCGTGATCCGTTCCGCGATAGAATGTGGGTACAAAACGAGCGTGGCTCACTCGCCGCATGATGCTACGGCGCTGTTCGTCCGCGAAGCAGATATTGCATTCCCGCTCGCGGGAAATACGCCGAAGGAATCCTATCTCGACATCGAGCAGATCCTTCATGCAGCAAAGAAGGCCGGGGCGAGCGCTATTCATCCCGGCTACGGATTTCTCAGCGAGAATTCGGCTTTCAGTGCCGCCGTTACAGGGGCGGGAATGAAATTCATCGGTCCTGCGCCCGAAGCCATTGAATTACTCGGCGATAAAACAAAAGCTCGGGCTCTCGCACGAAAACTTGGCATACCAACGCCGAATGGAACCACGCAGGAAATTAAGACGGACAATGAGGCACTTGAATCCGCACGCTCCATTGGTTATCCGGTGCTGCTAAAGGCCGCTGCGGGTGGTGGTGGCAGGGGAATGCGGCTCGTGGACCGCGAATCCGATCTGTTGCAGAATCTCGAACGCGCGCGGCATGAAGCAAAGAGCGCCTTTGGTGATGATCGCGTGTATCTCGAAAAATATATCGTCAAGCCGCGACATATTGAGTTTCAGATCCTTGCAGATTCGCATGGGAATGTTATCCATCTCGGCGAGCGCGAGTGCTCTATTCAGCGGCGACACCAGAAGCTGATCGAGGAGTCGCCATCGGTAGTGCTGACTCCTGAACTCAGGCGAGAAATGGGTGATGCCGCCGTCACGCTGATAAAGCAGGCAAAATATGAAGGCGCCGCCACCGTGGAGTTTCTTGTCAGTCAGGAATTAAAATTCTATTTTCTCGAAGTGAACACCCGTTTGCAGGTGGAGCATCCTGTAACGGAATTTGTGACCGGCCTCGACCTGGTGCGCGAACAATTCCGCATTGCCGAAGGCGAAAAGCTTGGGATGAAGCAAAGTGATATTCTCCCCCACGGACATGCCATCGAAGTACGCATTCAATCCGAGGACGTGTGGAATGATTTCCTTCCGAGCCTCGGGCGAATTCAGTTCGTTCGTCACCCCGGCGGTGCATTCGTGCGAAATGATAGTGCCATGTTCGCCGGAATGGAAGTATCTGGATTTTACGACTCACTGCTCTCAAAGCTTATCGTGTGGGATCGAGACCGCGATACCGCCATCGCCCGCATGACACGCGCCCTCGAAGAAATGCGTGTTGCCGGCGTCTCCACCACGATCCCATTCGGACTCTTCGCCATGCAGAACGCGCGCTTTCAGCACGGCGATCTCTCCACCGCCTTCATAGAAGAAGAATTCACACCCGAAGCCCGCGACCAGGAACTTTCGAGATTTACTGGTACGGCGGAGCCTTATTTTATTGCGGTGCAGAAAATGTTGGATGAGAAGAAGGCTCGGAAGGAGTTCGTAACAGCGTGATGAACCAGAAATCCAAAGAGACCTGATACATGGCAAAGAGAACTCAATCCATCAAACAAACTCCCGCTGCGAAAATGAATCCTAGGATCGATTTCTATTTTCGCAAGGCCAAAAAGTGGAAGGAAGAGCTGGAGCAGTTGAGAACGATCGTGCTCGATACCCCGCTCGTCGAAGAAGTGAAGTGGGGTGTGCCTTGCTACACGTTTCAGGATAAGAACGTCGTTCTCATTCACGATTTTAAGGAATACTGTGCGCTGTTATTCGTCAAAGGAGCGTTGTTGAGCGATCCTGATGGTGTTCTGATCCAGCAAACGAAGAATGTGCAGGCGGGGCGCCAGATCCGGTTCACTCATCTCGGTGAAATAGTGGAGATGGAACCCACATTGAAAGCCTACATCATCGAAGCCATCGAAGTGGAAAAGGCCGGTTTGAAAGTAAAAAAGAAAGAGACTTCCGAGTATCCGGTTCCCGCGGAGCTTCAACATAAATTAGATACTATTCCGGCCTTTAAAAAGGCTTTTCATGCACTCACACCGGGCAGGCAACGAGGTTATCTTTTTTATTTTGCTCAGCCGAAATTATCCAAAACCCGCGAGTCGCGAATCGAAAAATTTATGCCGCACATTATGGCTGGCAAGGGGTTTCAAGATGAGTAATGTGGTTCACTGATCAGCTCGTAAAAAATTGAATACCGTGATCGGAAATAATATGATTCCAATGTATGTAATAATTATTGCTGGGGTGTTCGCCTTAGCGAATATCGGCTACGGAATTATGGGGTATTTCCAGCCTTCCCATACTTTTGAAAATAGTACGGAAGGTGTGGACATCAAAGGAAAAGGAGCACGATTTGCTTCATACGAATATTCTTCAAGAAACCTGGCGATGGGCATCGGGCTACTGATTGCCGCTTACATGGGTTCTCCGCTGGCGATAGTGATGATTACACTCGTAAGAGCACTGGTTGAAATACAATCCATCTTCATCAATATTTCACTCAAAAAGATCAATGAGGGGTTTTACACGGCGTTGGTCTTTTTAGCGATAGAGCTGTTTATTATCGCTAAGTGCTTGTGTGTTTTTTAGGATCGCTGGAGTGGCTGTCACTTTTGGAATGGTAATTTGTTTATAGTCGCTTACTATGCAAAATACCATTACCACCTTCGACGAAGCCCGCGAAATAGCCATCCAATTAGGTCTTCTTACAGAAGAATTTGAAAAGATCGTTACTATTCTTGGCGGGCGCATCCCAAGTTATACTGAACTCGGCGTTTTTTCCGTGATGTGGAGCGAGCACTGCTCGTATAAGAACAGCATTGCGGTTCTGAAGACGCTGCCGCGCTCCGGCGGGCGGCTGCTGGTGGATGCGGGCGAGGAGAATGCGGGACTTGTCGATATTGGGGATGGCCTGGCGGTCGCGTTTAAGATCGAGTCGCATAATCATCCCTCGGCAGTAGAACCGTACGAGGGCGCGGCGACGGGCGTGGGCGGTATCCTTCGCGATATTTTCACGATGGGCGCCCGGCCTATCGCGGCATTGAATTCGTTGAGGTTTGGGGAGCTATCTGAAGGAAGTGGTGGTGATGTTGAAAGGACGAAATTCTTGGTTCGCGGGGTGGTTCGCGGGATCGGGGATTACGGTAACTCGTTCGGCGTACCGACAGTCGGCGGAGAAGTGTATTTCGATAAATGCTATCAGGGCAATCCGTTAGTGAATGCGATGGCGGTCGGGATCGTCGAGCATGGCAAGACGGTCAGCGCGACGGCGGAGGGAGTCGGAAATATCGTGATGATCGTGGGTTCCCGCACGGGCCGCGATGGAATCCATGGTGCGAGTTTGCTTGCGAGCGCAGTGTTCAGCGAAGCGGCTGAATCACTGAGGCCAACGGTCCAGGTTGGCGACCCATTCGCTGAAAAATTATTGCTCGAAGCAACGCTGGAAGCTATTGCCGCGGGAGTGGTTGTGGGCATGCAGGATATGGGAGCGGCTGGCATTAGTTGCTGCACCGCTGAAATGGCCGCCAAAGCGGGAACTGGCATGAACATTGACCTGACTCGCGTACCGTTACGTGAGGCAAGTATGTCGGCGTTCGAGATCATGCTTTCTGAGTCGCAGGAGCGAATGTTGGTGGTTGTGAAGCCGAAAGATGTCGTGGCGATTCAGTCGATCTTCACGAAATGGGATCTGCAAGCAGAAATTATCGGTGAAGTTACGGATACTGGCCGAGTGGTGATTGACTATCACGGCGAGCGTGTAGCCGATATTCCCGCAAAGGCATTAGCCCTCGGCGGTGACATGACGCCGGTATATTACCGTGAGACTTCACAACCGAAATATCTCACTGAAACAAGCACGGATGGCGTCTCGCAGTTACCAGATGTAGAAGATGCGGGAGCGATGCTTCGAAAGTTGCTTGCCACGCCAACCATTGCATCGAAGCGTTGGGTGTACGAGCAATATGATTCAATGGTGCGGACGAATTCGCTCTATTTGACCGGGAGCGATGCTGCAGTTGTGCGCATCAAAGGCACCACGAAAGGTCTTGCGATGAAAACAGATTGTAATTCCCGATATGTGTATCTTGATCCCTATCGTGGGGGAACGATCGCAGTTGCGGAAGCGGCTCGAAACATCGCGTGCACCGGCGCAACGCCAATTGGCGTGACGAATTGCCTGAATTTCGGCAATCCCTACGACCCGGAAGTATTTTGGCAATTCAAAGAAGCGGTGCGCGGGATGGGAGATGCCTGCAAGGCATTCGGTACGCCAGTGACCGGCGGAAATGTCAGCTTTTACAATGAGAGTCCGGATGGAGCGATCTATCCTACGCCAACTATCGGAATGATCGGTTTGATCGAAGATATTACAAAAGTAGTTTCGAGTGATTTCAAGAATGAAGGGGACGCGATAATTCTCCTCTCCGCTGGCGAAGATTCGGATGGATTGGGTGGGAGCGAATATTTGTATCAGCGAACGGGCCAGGTGACGGGTCAGGCTCCGACCTGCGATCTTTCCAACCAGGCCGCGCTTGTGCAGACGCTCGTCGAACTTGCGGATAAGCGGCTTTTGCATTCCGCGCACGATGCAAGCGAAGGAGGTTTGGCGGTCGCGCTAGCAGAATGCTGCTTCGCACAAGGGACAGAACAGCCGAGAGGAGCAGTGGTCAAAAATCTCAATCAAAGTTCTCCGACGGATGCTTTATTATTTGGAGAGCGGCAGGGGCGGGTCGTATTATCTGCCGATCCAGCTACTGTAGATTCCATTATGAGAATTTGCGATACTCGCCGTGTTACAGCAACCGTCATAGGTGAAGTGAAAGGCAGCAGGCTCATCATTGGAGATATGCTCGATGAAAGCATTGAAGAACTATATTCGATCTATTCGACGGCACTTCCAGTAGCACTTGGTGAGGCAGTAATGGCATAGGCGAAGCGGCATCGGGAGTATAATCCTGATGTCACACGGTTGTACAAGAAATGTTTACCACGCTTCGGGCAAAGGTTTTTGTTGGCTTTCTGCTGATCCTTCTGCTGATGGTCGGGTTGGGAGCGTATGCTATATTTTCGCTTGCCTCGCTCGCAGATGTCACAAGTGAAGCGCTCGAACGCAGCGCGGAACAGAGCCTTGCGAATACCAGCATGTATGAAAGCCTGGTCCGCATTGACGAAGCGGAACTCCGAATGTTGGCGGGGGATACGATCAATGCCGGGCCTGCGCTCGTGGAGCAGCCCGCTCATTTTTACTATGGATTACAAAGTGCCTGGCGGATGAGCACTCCTCAGGATTCTTCTTCCGTGCTCTTAAATGATATTGAGGCACAATGGGACCATTATCATTCCCATCTCGATTTATTTTATGGACTTGCCTTACATAAACCCACTCAGGCGCGCCATTTTTATGACGATACGCTGGAACGTGAGATCGATACTCTACGAGCACGGAATCTTGCTTTGCAAGAGTTGAACTTTAATGCGTTCCAAAATGCAAAGATACAGGCGAAGGATCGAGCCAAACGATCGACGATCGGGGTCATTCTTGTTGCAATATTTGCACTCGGGACGGGATTGGTCGGCAGCTTTGTGGTAACCCGCCGAGCGATCCAGCCACTGCGGGAACTTACAGATAGTGTGAAAGAACTTCGTGGTGGACATCTTGACACGCGCATTCCTATTCACGGAGCGGATGAAATAGCAGATCTCGGATTCGAATTCAACCGATTGACCGAGCGCCTCGGAGAATTCGAGGCTATGAATATTAATGAGATCGTTCGAGAAAAACAGAAATCGGAAGCCATTATCGAATCGATCGAGGACCCCTTACTGCTGTTCGACGCGAACGGGAGATTGCTTCATCTAAATCGTGCGGCCGAGGAATTAATATCCGTGGGACCTGTCGGTGCGCTTGGTCGATCGCTCTCCCAACTTTTTCGAGACGTGCGGGTTCAGAAGGATGTCGAGCGAGCAGTGGAACTCGCTGCGCGTCAGCTTACGAATGCGAATGCCGCCATTGAAGGAGTTGATGGCCTTGCTACATTGCCGATGGTCTCTTTGCCTCTCCGCGGGCGGATGCGCCATTATAGAATTCGAGTTGCCAGGATTCTTACAAACGAGTCGGCGGAAGGAATTTCCACAAACAGAGCTGCGCCAGTGGCAGGGGTATTGGTACTTTTTACAGACATCACACATTTCAAAGAGCTCGATCAGATGAAGTCCGATTTTATTGCGAAAGTATCGCATGAATTTCGCACACCATTGACTTCGATGACGATGTCGCTCGATATTCTCGGTGATGAATTGGTGGGCGCGTTGAACCGCGAACAGCATGAAGTGATCGATACTTCGAAAGCTGATGCCCGCAGATTGGCAAAGCTTATCCGTGATCTGCTGACACTATCGCGTCTTGAAAATGCTCCCGAAAGTGCGAAATCTTTGGAAGAGGAGATCGACCTGAGCAAGACGGTGGAGGCCTTGGTTCGTTCTATGCGCCCCATGTACCACGAGCGAGGAGTTCTGCTTACTGCAACGCAATTGGTGGAAGGACATTTTCGAATTTCTCAGGAACACATCACGAGTGTGCTTTCCAATTTACTTTCGAATGCATTAAAATATACTCCAAGCGGCGGCGAAGTGATGATCTCATCCGCTTGGAATGAAACTACCAATGAGCTAACGCTCGCAGTTCATGACACCGGTGTTGGTATAGCGCGGGAAGATCAGGAAAGGATCTTTGAGAAGTTCGTCCAAATTAAGCATCCTGATATGAGTACGCCCGGCTCTGTGGGATTAGGGCTTGCTATCGTGCGCGAGATCGCAGCGAAATATGGTGGCCGCGTTGACCTGGAAAGCGAAGTAGGCAAGGGCAGCACGTTCACGGTCACATTCCATGTTGAGCGGGTTCCAGAAGAAGAGAGTATTGCATGAAGGGAAAAATTCTCATTGTTGATGACGAGCCGCACATTGTAAAAACAATGACGATCGGCCTAAAGGCGCTCGGCTACGAGGTAACAGCGTTCGAGGAAGCCGAGGCTGCGCTCCGCGAGATCGACAAGGATATGTTCGGCACCATTTCTTATGATGTTGCTTTCCTCGACCTGATGATGTTCCCGATGAACGGCATTGCACTAATGCAGGAGCTGCATCGCAGAATGCCGGATGTAACTATTGTTATCATCACCGCACATGGCACAGTTGAGACCGCCGTGTCGGCGATGAAGCTTGGCGCGTATGATTATCTTCAAAAGCCATTTGAACTGCGCGAATTGACCGAGTTCACAGAGCGAGTTATGAAATCACGGATGTTACAATCCGCATCTCGATCCTCGAACGAAATTATTACGCAAAATCCAACCTATCTTGGAGTGCTTAGGATGGCGGAGCGGGTCGCTAACTCGCAGCTTGCGATCCTTATTGAGGGCGAGACTGGTACAGGCAAAGAATTGGTTGCGGATTTCATTCATAGCAAGAGCGATCGAGCAGCAAAACCGATCGTGAAGTTGAATTGCGCGGCCCTCTCAGCAGAACTGGTCGAGTCCGAATTATTCGGGCACGTAAAGGGTGCATTCACCGGCGCGATGAAAGACCGGCCCGGACGTGTGGAAGCTGCCGATGGCGGAACCCTATTCCTCGATGAGATCGGCGAAATGCCGCCGACGATTCAGGCGAAACTTTTGCGATTTTTGCAAAGCGGAGAATTTCAACGAGTCGGAGAAAACCAGACGCGCTATGCTGATGTGCGTATCATTGCTGCAACGAACAGGAATCTCGAAGATGCCATTCAGCGCGGAGAATTTCGCGAAGATCTGTTTTATCGCTTGAGCGGAGTTCGGTTGCTCATCCCGCCTCTTCGTTTACGCAGGGAGGATATCCTTCCTCTGGCCGAGCGATTCAGCGCCAGCGCATCCAAAGGCAGTAACGCGCCAGAGCTTTCGGTTGAAGTTAAAGCAGCACTTCTCGAATATGATTGGCGAGGCAACGTTCGCGAATTGGAAAATACTATGCTTCGTGCAACCGTGCTCGCAGGCGAACGAAGAATGATCGAACTACAGGATCTGCCCGATTATATTGGAATTGGTAGCAGTAGATTCGAGAATAGATTTCCAACAATGACGGACGGCACCCCTTCTCTAAAATCACTTGAAGAAGTGGAACGCGATTACATAGCTCAGGTCATCAGCAAAACTTCAAGTCTTGAGGAAGCAGCGAAAGTCCTCAAAATCGATAGCGCCACGCTCTGGCGAAAGCGGAAGAAATATTCACTTTGAAAGCACCGTGTAAGGTGTAATGTGGACAGAGAACCGGCGAGAAGGGAAAAGAAGGACTGGGAATACGCGAATTCTATCAGCAAAAGGAACCGTGTTTACTATTAGCCCTGTTTTCCCCCGCATTTCGGAAATGAGGTGGATAGATTTCATCATTCATCATTCAAAATTCATCATTTCCACAGCAATCCTGAGTAGCTCAGTTGGTTAGAGCATCTGACTGTTAATCAGAGGGTCGTAGGTTCAAGTCCTACCTCAGGAGCGGTCACTCATCTTCTTATCTGGCCTGCCTTTAGGCCATTCGATCATCCCAAACCTGCCATGAGCAATAAAGGCACAACTTCTTTAACGAATCAAACCATTCTCATTACTGGCGCTTCAAGCGGCATTGGCCGCGCAGCGGCAGAGGCATTTGCTCATGAGGGTGCTCGGCTCCTGATTTGTGCCCGCCGAATTGAGCGCTTGCAAGAACTTCAGGCCGACATCCAAAAGTCCAGCCCGTCCATTGCCGTCCACATCATCAAGCTCGATGTCCGAGACCGAGATGCCGTTGATCGATGCCTAGATGCACTACCCGAAGAATGGAAAAATGTAGACATCCTTGTCAATAATGCAGGACTTTCGCGCGGACTCGATAAACTTCAGGATGGCCTGATCGAAGATTGGGAAGAAATGATCGACACAAATGTGAAAGGTTTGCTTTACGTAACGCGAAAGATCGTACCTGGAATGATCGCTCGCGGACGAGGACATATCATCAATATCGGCTCTATCGCAGGACACGAAGTGTATCCCAGAGGAAATGTGTATTGTGCGTCAAAATTTGCAGTCGATGCGATCACGAAAGGACTTCGACTCGATCTTTTCGATACGCCGATTCGTGTGACGACGATCGATCCGGGATTGGTTGAGACAGAATTTTCCGAAGTTCGCTTTCATGGAGATACGGAGCGTGCGAAGACTGTCTACAAAGGCTTGAAGACGCTGGAACCTTCAGATATTGCTGACACCATCGTATGGTGCGCAAGTCGTCCAGCGCATGTTCAGGTTGCCGAGGTCATTATTTTGCCGACGAATCAAGGTTCGGCAGCGGTGGTGCATCGTTCATAGGTTAAGATGTCATTCCTGCGAAAGCGGGAATCCAGACGTGGCCTTTCAAATAACTCAGGATTTGGATCCCCGCTTTCGCGGGGATGACAAGAAACCGTCTGTTAAAATACAATTTGCATTCCAAGCTGCGATGATAGAGCTTCCGATAGAAATATCGAAAGCTCCTGCCCGCCTTTCTCATTCACCCAATTTCCACCATCCCAATTAAACCGATGCCCCGCATAATTCGCGGAGATCCATAACTGCTCCGTTGGCGCTTGCGGGGTAATGATGATCTTCTCGCCGCTATCGAATTCAATGGTCAACACGTCACCAGAGCGGGAGAAATCGAACTCTATGCCGGAATCGATCAGCGAATCAAGTTTCGCTTCGAGATCGCGGATGGCATTGTCATAATTACGAGAGAAATCAGTCATTAATTTTGAAATTGTTTGAGATGTCATTCTGAGCGGAGCAAAACGGAGCGACAGCGGAGTTTTGCGGAGTCGAAGAATCTTTTGCACTACAAGAGATCCTTCGACTACGTTCGTCCCTCCGAGCATCGTCGGCGATGCGCGTCGGGACGAACTCCGCTCAGGATGACAGGTTAGGCTAATCAGAGTTTTCTAATTTCTTGATTCGCTCTCGGAAATATTCATAGCGGCTCGGATTAAGTCGCGAAAGCTGAATATAAACCTTCCGTGCCTCATCGAATTTACCCTGACTGATCATCAATTCCGCAAGCGTTTCGCTGACCAATCCTATTTCATCAACCGATTCACTCGGCTCGTCTTTGGAAAGGTTATTTCTATCAATGACTGGACGAGGCATCGTTGGCGCAACGACCTCGGGCTCGGCATTAGCTATGGATTGAGCGATATTCGTTGCCGGACGCATGTTGCGCGAAAGCTCCAGCATTTCCGAAGCAAGGATAAGAAGAATTTCCGCGCGAGGGGTGTTCGGTGAAAGCCGCAGCGCAGACTCGAACTCCCGAACAGCATCGGCCCACTGGCCGAGCACGTAACAGCACTCGCCTCGCACTATGTGGAGTGTAGCAAACGGGATCTGTATGCTCGCGATCCTGCGTAGCGCATCCCGTGGCCGCCCGGCAAGCATAAGCGTGCGGGCCGCATGGATTTCAGTGATTGGGCGAGGAGCGGTGGATGGCATTACTGCAAAATTACGAAGACTTTTAGGAAATGCCGGCATTTGGTACAACTATCGAATGCTGGCACCGTGACAAGCGCACTGGCGTTACCTTAATTTACAAAAATTCTTGAATGCCAGAACCATTAGCAAAAGCCTATACCCCCAGCGCCGTTGAATCGGCGTGGTACGACCGTTGGGAAAAATACCATCTCTTCGACGCCAATCGCGCCGAACTGAATCCGCAGGACCCCACCGGACGCCGCGCCGTCGATAAGCCGCCGTTTACCATTGTCATTCCGCCGCCGAATGTCACGGGCATTTTGCACATGGGCCACGCGCTGAATAATACGATTCAGGATGTGTATGTCAGGCTGCACAGAATGCTTGGTCACGAAGCACTCTGGATGCCGGGCACCGATCACGCGGGCATTGCGACGCAAACGAAGATCGAGCGCGAAATGCGCGCGGATGGTCTGACGCGACACGATCTCGGCAGAGAAAAATTCCAAGAGCGCGTGTGGCAATGGAAGGATAAATATGGTGATATTATTATCAGTCAGCTGCGCGCGCTCGGATGCTCCTGCGATTGGCGCCGCACCCGCTTCACGATGGATCCGGCTTATTATGAAGCAGTCATCGAAGCATTTGTGCGACTGCATGAGAAGGGACTGATTTACCGCGGCAAGCGTATCATTAATTGGTCGCCGCTCGCGCAATCCGCGCTTTCGGATGAAGAGGTAATCCACAAAGAGACCGAAGGGAAGCTTTATTATTTCAAATATCCGATCGTTGGCTCGCGTGGTTCCCTCACCCCAACCCTCTCCCAGGAGGAGAGGGAGTATTTGGTAATAGCAACCACACGCCCGGAAACGATGCTTGGCGACGTTGCCGTAGCGGTAAATCCCGACGATGATCGCTACAAGCGATTAGTGGGCCGAATGCTGATGCTGCCGCTCATGAACCGGGAAATTCCCATCATCATGGATGGATATGTGGATAAAGAATTCGGAACCGGATGCGTGAAGATCACGCCCGCTCATGACCCGAACGATTTCGAGATCGGTATCCGCCACGATCTGCCGCAGATCACGGTGATGGATACACATGGTGTGATAAATGAGAACGGCGAACGATTTGCAGGACTCGATCGCTTCGATGCACGAAAGCGTGTGGTTGAAGAAATGCAGTTGCTCGGTCTTGTTGAGAAGATCGAAAACTATACACATTCGGTTGGTTACTCCGAGCGCGGTGGCGAGATGGTCGAGCCGTATCTTTCGGATCAGTGGTTCGTGAACATGAAGCCGCTTGCTGAACCTGCTCTGCGTGCGGTTGAAGAGGGTTTAATAAAATTCCATCCCGAACGCTGGATCAACACCTATCGCCATTGGATGACGGGCATTCGCGATTGGTGTATCTCGCGTCAGCTTTGGTGGGGGCATCGCATTCCCGCATGGTATGCAGAGACGGGCGATATCTTCGTTGGCAGAAATGAGGCAGAAGCTCGCGCAAAAGCAAAGCTTGCCGGGTACGAAGGCGAGCTTCAGCAAGATCCGGATGTGCTTGATACCTGGTTCTCATCCTGGCTTTGGCCGTTCGCAACATTTGGCTGGCCAGAGGCTACGCCCGATCTTGTCGAGTTCTATCCGACCTCGATGCTTTCGACAGGCGCAGATATTATTTTCTTCTGGGTTGCGCGCATGATCATGGCGGGAATTGAATTCATGCCTTCCATTCCTCTTAAAGATGGTTCCGAGCGAACGGAGCTTCGCGACCTCGTTCCATTTCGCGACGTCTATTTTCATAATATCATACGCGATCAGCAGGGAAGGAAGCTTTCGAAATCGCTCGGCAATTCACCCGATCCGCTCGATCTAATCGCAAAGTATGGTACCGATGCTGTGCGATTTTCTTTGCTGTATCTTGCACCGATGGGCCAGGATATTCGCTTTGCCGAAGAATCCTGCGAGCTGGGGCGCAACTTTGCGAATAAGCTATGGAATGCCACGCGGTTTATCTTAATGAAGCGGGAAGAATATACCGCGGCATTGCCAACGACGGAATTCGAAAGCGAAGATACTGAACTCAACAATGTCATTGAGAGCGAAGCGAAGCACACTTTTGGAGACAACAGATTACTCCCTCAAAGAAAACCGCTCCTCGCAATGACGGAACCACCTTCAACGCTTGCGGATAAATGGATTCTCTCTCGCGCCAACCGCACAGCGCGTGATATTCGCAAGGCATTCGATAACTACGAGATCAACGAAGTAACCAAACTTCTTTACGATTTTATTTGGCGTGATTACTGCGATTGGTATCTCGAGATCGTAAAGATCCAGCCGGATTCGATCCCGCTTGCTGTTGAGATTTTGGAAGGCATTCTCAGAATGCTGCATCCCATCATGCCATTCGTTACAGAAGAACTTTGGCATGCGCTTACCGGCGAACCGGAGAGCGTGCTTATTGGCCGCGATGACTATATTACAGCGGATGAAGGGAAGATCGATGATAAGGCTGAGGATGAATTCAACTTTGTTCAGCGGACCATTGAAGCAATTCGATTGATGCGTTCGACGGTTGGGTTGCCACCATCCAAGCCCGCAGAGATCATTGTTCAGGCCGAGGCGAAGTTAGATCGCGAGCTTTTCGAGTCGGCGCGGCAAATTCTTGAACGTATGAGCCGCGCATCCTCATTACTGATTCGGGAAGGTGGCGCCGAATATTCTTCCCGCGAATACGCAAGCGAGATGATAGGTGGACGTGCGAGAACGTTTCTAAAGCTTGAACAACGATCAGAAGAGGAACGAATAGTAGAAAGAAAGCGCCTTTCCAAGGAATTAGAGCGGGTCGTTGCGCAAGAGCAGCAAATTCGTGCCAAGCTTGCGAAGGCCAGCTTCGTAGAACGGGCTCCAGCTCACGTGATCGAAAAAGAGCGCGAAAAGCATGTGAGTTACACTTCTCAGATCGAAAAACTCCAGGCGAGCATTTCGGAATTGTCCTAATATGAGATATCGCCTGATCCTGTTCTTTCTTGCACTGGCCCCTGCTTTCAGCCGTGCGCAGGTGGTCTTTACCTCTCCGTTGCCGGATGGCATTCTGCAAGTTCACGGCGATCATGCGGATATGAGGCTGCACGTTTCGCTCAACAACTATTCAAGTTTTAGTTGTAAGTTGAGTTCCAATATCGATACTTCCAATTTTCAGGAAGGTTGGTTTTCTGTAAATGTGCAAAATGGTGTTGTCGATACGTTGCTCACAGTTCCGAAGTCGCTCTTAAACTATGCGCTATATTGGCGTACAGGGCTTTCGATCAACGATACAGGCGGAGTGATCGCCAACCTGACACCTGGCCATATAATCGGCATTGCAGGGCAATCGAACGCGGTGGGGTGGGTTTGGCCGCCGCCGGGACAATTCGTTGCGGTTCCGCAGGGGGATATCCGGATGATCATCAACGACTCGTTTTGGCAACATGCCGGAGAGCCTACCGATCATGTGGCGCAAGGTCCCTGGATCGTGATGGCAAATGAGCTTTATTCGGGAATCGGCGATTCGCTCCCAGTTGGGATCGTGAATACCGCTGTTGGCGGCACCGGCTTGACCATCTCGATTAACTCGACCGGCCGGTGGCTAAAAGACTCGCCCGATACTGCCGACAATATGTATCCAAACGCGATCGATCGGTTCCGCCATGCAGGCTCTGAACTTGAGTATTTTACATGGATCCAGGGCGAGGCTGATGGAGAAGGTGCTGAACTCATCGATCCCAACGTTTATCGCACACAGTTCGATACGCTCATTCATGACTTTTGGAGCGATCTTCATGATACATTCACAGTTTTTCACCTTCAGATTTCTGGATATTCCGGAGTGAGCGGCGCTGCAAGCTATCCACAAGCGAGAGAGGCGTTGCGTGTGTTGCCGCCATCAACGCTTGTAGGAACTGCCATCGGACGCCCACTCTGGGATGGAGCATTCCATTATACCGAAGGAACTTATCAGGCAGTTGGAAAAATGTTTGCCGCCGCAGTGCTAAAAAATATTTATGGCATCACGATGCCGATGTATCCACCGCTTATGCCTGACACTGTTGCTACGCTCGATTCTATCACCGATGGCAGCATTCCAGGCAGATATTGTTTTTCGATCGGTTTTTCCAGAGCTGGCGTGTCGGTTCCCTTGACCGTTATTCATCCCGATCAATACTTCGCGTTGTATGCAGATGGACTTCCCTTGGATACGTCCCTCGTATCATTTCGCGTTTCTCCACGCGATCCAAGCCGCGTTCAGATTTGGCTTCGATCGGACTCGATAAACATTAGCCAAATACCCCATTGGCTTGTAACTTACGATGCGGTCGCCGGGGGTGAACTGGCTCCTCTGGCTACCATCGACCCCATTTCCGGCGATACCATCTTTGCGACGGCCTTTTGGGAATTGCCGGTTAGTCTTACCGCCGCCCCTCCAGCGAATGTACGTGAATTCACGCTCCAATCTGCCGCTCCTAATCCGACGAGCGATGGTGTTCAATGCTACATTATTGCATATAAACATGAAGCAATGACGATCGACCTCGTGAATGATCTCGGAGCGGCGCTTCGACACCAGTCCATTGCCGTTGATGAAGGCGAACAGATCGTTACCGTTTCAACGGCAGGGTTATTATCAGGCAATTACTGGATTGTTCTACGGGATGAGAATGGCAATGAATCGGTGCAGAAAGCAGTGGTAATTCACTGATGTAGCGGAGCCAGATGGCCTTCTTTGCTGTTTAAGTCTTTGAAGATCTATACTTGAACCCTAATCATGCCAATATTTTCAGACAAAGAACTTCAGGAGATCGCAGAACTTCAAAAGCGCTATCCGCAGCCTTCGGCAACGCTCCTGCCGGTGCTTTGGCGCTTGCAAGAAAAGCGTGGCTGGCTCGATAACGAGGCAATGGAAGAGGCCGCAGCTGTGTGCCAAGTGCCCAAGAGCCACGTCCAGGGTGTGGTGAGTTTTTACACCATGTTCTTCGATAAACCAATGGGCAAGTACCATGTCCAGGTTTGCACGAACGTGAGTTGTATGCTTCGCGGCGGGGAGGCACTTTACACCGAAATGAAGCAGAAGCTGGGCCTCGAAAATTGGGAGCACACGGCGGATGGCATGTTCTCGATCGAAGAAGTTGAGTGCATGGGCGCTTGCGGCGGTGCGCCAATGATGGCCGTGAACGAGACGTTTTTCGAGATGATCGGGAATCAGGAAGCCGTGCAGGTGATCGATCACATCAAAGCAAACGGCGAAATTCCCAAACCGAAGTTCGTGCAGCAGATGCCGGAGCTTTCCGAAGCAGCAAACCGATAAGACAACCAATTAAAAGTTTAGAATAGAATTCTGATGGCTGAAACTCCAAAAATAGTTTTACCGGATATTCCAAATCTTCGGAACATCGATACCTATGTTGCAAACGGTGGGTATGGCGAAGCCATGCGCAAGGCGTATTCGATGGCGCCATCTGCGGTCATCGATGAAGTGAAAAAATCAGGTCTTCGCGGGCGCGGCGGCGCGGCCTTCCCGACGGGTCTGAAATGGAGCTTCATGCCGAAGGGCAAGGATAAGAAAAAATATTTTCTTATCAATGGCGATGAATCCGAACCTGGCTCTTTCAAAGATCGCCAAATTTTCGAATTCAATCCGCACCAAATGATCGAGGGCATTCTTATCGGATGCTACGCCATGCAGATCGATCATGCCTACATCTACATTCGCGGCGAATATGCTCATTGGGTCAGAATGGTCGAGCGCGCGGTTGCGGATGCTTATGCGAAGGGATTTATTGGTCCGCGCATGAAGGAAAATTTCAAGCCGAGCGGGGAGGGAGTAGAATTCTCCACCGAGCTTACAGTGCATAAGGGCGCTGGAGCTTATATCGTTGGTGAAGAAACGGCTATGATGGATTCCCTCGAAGGCAAACGAGGATACCCCCGTTTCAAACCGCCGTTTCCCGCAAACTTTGGACTTTGGGGTCAGCCGACCACGATCAATAATATCGAGACGGTCACTAACGTACCCATGATCATGAAGATGGGTGGGGAAGCGTTCTCTAAGATCGGTGATCCCAAGCATCCTGGAACGATATTATTTGGCGTGAGCGGTCACGTTAATCGCCCAGGCGTGTACGAGCTTCCCTCCGGAACCATGTTGCTCGACATCATCAATCATCATGCGGGCGGAGTACCGAACGGTAAGAAGATCAAAATGGTGATTCCTGGAGGCTCATCGATGCCTCCCATGCGTGGCGACCAGCTCGAAGGTGTGATGATGGATGCCGAACATCTTAAGGCCGCTGGTTCTGCCATTGGTACCGCTGGGATCATGGTGATGGATGAAGACACAGACATCATCAAAGTGCTCACGCGCATAGCAAAATTCTACTGGCATGAATCGTGCGGACAGTGTACTCCATGTCGCGAAGGAACGGGCTGGATGCTCAAACTCCTGAAACGATTCGAAGCCTCACAAGCCATGGAAGGCGACATCGACTTGCTTTACGATGTCGCGAAAAATATCGAAGGCCGCACGATCTGCGCTCTTGGCGAAGCCGCAGCCTGGCCTGTGTATTTTACCATCGAACGCTTCCGCGAAGAATTTGAAAAGCGCGTGAAACCCGGACTTAAGATAGAAAGTCCGAACCGTGTACATGCCTTGCGCCGTGGTGGACTCGAGCCAGTACAGGTGCATGTACCGATGGTGGTAAGGGTATAGGACATGTATTGCCCTTATCTTGGCTGTGACGTTCAATTTTCAACCAATCGCAGAGCACATGTCGAAAAGATTCATCACGAACTTTTACCAGCTCATCCTGAATTCATCGAAGAAGTTCTTTCAAAACCAGAAGTTATTCGTCAAAGTACAAAGCGATCCAATGCTTTTCTTTTTTCAAGGCGTTATCCGCACTTCATGCGAGGAAAGCATGTTATCGTTGTTGTTGAACATGAGCCAAACCGATGCTGGATTGTAACCGCATTTGTCGCACGAAGGCTTAGTGGAGGAATATTATTATGGACACATCGCATTTAACATTTCAATATGATAAAGAAGGAGATATCCTTCACATTAGCACGTGCGAACCTTACGCGGGACAAGAATCTGACGAAATAGGAGATGAGGTTGTGGCACGATTTAATCCAAAAACTGGTGAGATAGAAAATTTAGAGATCCTGTTTTTTTCCGCACGATTTAAGGGAGAATTCGGAGAATTTTCATTACCCATCTCCGCTCAATTTCGGGCTCATGCTGTGGCTGGACTCGATTAATTTATTCTAAATGACTGCAACATTTCGAATTCAACGGTATAATCCTGAAAAGGATGAGAAGCCTTATTTCAAGGACTACTCACTTGAAAATCTCGACCCAACGTTCCGCATTCTCGATGCCCTGCACAGGATCAAATGGGAGATCGACGGTACGCTAACGTTCCGGCGCTCCTGCGCGCACGGCATGTGCGGTTCGGATGGAATGCGGATCAATGGCCGCAACGGGCTTGCGTGTGCTATGTTGCTCAAGGATGTAAACACGAGCAAACCTATCGTGATCGAGCCGCTTCCTTATTTGCCGATCATTAAGGATCTAGCAGTCGATCAAACGGATTTCTTCCGCAAATACGAGATGGTCAAACCGTGGCTTATCGCGAATGAGCCGCCGCCGCAAATGGAGCGCCTGCAGACGCATGCGGATGCGGAATTTCTGATGGAATCAACCAAGTGCATCATGTGCGCTTGTTGCACGACGAGCTGCCCATCGCTGTGGTCGAACGAAAATTATCTCGGACCTGCCGCAATCCTGAAGGGCTTCCGCTTTGCGTTCGATACACGCGACGAAGCGCCGGAAGAACACATGGCCGCCATGGACTCACCCGATGGAGTCTGGCGTTGCCACACCATCTTTAATTGTGTGGAAGCCTGCCCGAAGGAGATCAATATTACCTGGCATATCTCGCAAGTGAAGAAGGCGTTGGTGAGCCTGGAGCTGTAATGAGCAGGCATTTTCTCTTTTGTTACAATGTTTGAAAATTTGGAACCGCAAGCTTGCGATGAGCGATCATGGTCGCGCATCGGGTTTGCGGTCTATAAGTGAGCCTCACCTTGCTTTAGATCGAGGAACCTCGTTACCATGAGCGATCATCATCGATGAGCGATCGTGTAACGGGGTTCTTCTGTTTTTTGCCGATAAAAAGGGCCAAAATCGAGATCGCGAGCGTTCCAAGCGTGATCTTCCAGCCATAGTCGAATGCCGGGTCATCGTAGCGCATTTCGACGGTGTGGATTCCGGCCACTATCGGCACCGCTCGCAAGCTGCCAAATGCGCGACGAATTTTGGTATCCTTTCCATCGACGGTTGCGCGCCACGCTGGGTAATAGAGATCGTTCACCAGCAATATCGATGGTTGCGATGCGCTGACCGCGATTCGCAGGGCGTTCTCCGAATATTCTTTGAGTACAATCGTGTCTGAAAGATTCTTGTGCTCAGAGTTTGATGGGGGCGAATCAGAAAGTAGTATCTCCTTCGTAAAATCGAAGGCTGTGTCGTTCAAAACACTACTATCATTATGGATGGAAGCTACTCGCCATTCATGATACAACTTTAGGAACGGAAGTGATTTTGGATATTCCGTCTTGAGGGTGTCTGAAGTAAGGACAGTTGCGATTCCCATGATTTCCATACGCTTCACACTGTCGGCCGCGGGTGGCACCGATTGGTCCAGCCTCAGAGGATTAATGCCCGCAAGATCTTTCAGATTGTTGGCATACTCTGTCGGCGTACGGGTAAACATTCCAAGATTTGCTTTCATGTTACGCGCGGATTTTGGATAGAGCTCTAAGATCTTTGCATGATCCTTTGGATGCTGGGTTCGAAAGTCTTGCAGTGCAACCAAAGAAGAATCTTGTGTAACAGTAGTTTCCCGATCGAGGGTATTGCGATGCCAGGTAAAATCCTGATAGTACAGATCGCAAGCGATCAGAAGGGCAGCGCACAACATAATGATCCGTGGTGAAAGCTTCCCTCTGATAATTGCAATAAAGAATCCCGCGGTTAAAACACTTACGATGAAAGAGGGCAGCTGAAGCCTCCACATGCCGGGTCGAATAATATGTGGATCAAATGCAAGATCGAAAATACCCAGAATTGCGAGCACATTGGTTACAAAGAATACCCCGCAAGCCCAATAGAAATATCGTTTGTGTTGCTGAAGAGCTTGAGGAATTCGGAGGATGGCGTCCAGCCCAATCCCAGCCAACAGCGTACCGGAAAACCATAGGAACCAGACCATCCTGTTTGGACCGCGGAAGTGATCGAAGAATGGAACAAATTTCCACAGAGGCCAGAGCAGAATGAAATTGGGGCCCAAGCCATATCCAAAAGCGAAGATCGAGAAGACAACGAAAAAGAACAAGTATCTCGATCGTGGATCCGACGACCCTCGTTGTTTCCAGTAGTACACTACGCCGAATAGTGAAAGAATTTCACCGAGCATGCTCCAATAAAATGCCGTTTCCCAGTACTGGGAATCTTCGTGAACCAACGGACTCCTCGGAATACTGAAGCCGGGATATTCTCCATAAAATTTGGGCACGAAAAAATTAATGAGATGCCCAAGATGAAGCGAAGAGCTGCTGGCCGGACCAAAATCAAGGTGCTGCCGCGACGAAAGCGAGAGCAATTCCATGGATGG
Organism: Ignavibacteriota bacterium; assembly: GCA_963736195.1. Classification (GTDB taxonomy): domain Bacteria; phylum Bacteroidota; class Ignavibacteria; order Palsa-1295; family Palsa-1295; genus PALSA-1295. Next base: position 583,805 of record CAVTNP010000004.1, on the reverse strand, counting down.
AAGTAATTGAATTGACGTAATCCCCCCTGCGATTAGGATGGCAAGCACATAAGCAACCACGGGCATAAGCACTTCGCGCAGACCCTGTTTGGATTTCCGTCTTGATAATGACTCTGCAAGTGTGAAGCAACCAAAGAAAATGCTGATGAAGAAAAAAGTCTGTGGCTGACCGGCCAAAAAACTAATACCAAAAAGCAGTCCAAGGCCTATTGCATATTTCCAGGATTTCCATGCACGCATCAGAAGTAACGTCTCCCAAGGAAGCAACGAGAGCTGAATTATTTGCATGGAATGATTTTGCTCTGCAACCATCCGAACGCCAAACCCCCAGCACAATCCTGCGAGCAATGCAGCTATCCCAGAAACATGAAATTCTTTCTTTAGCAGTATAAATACTCCAAATGCCGCGAGTGGTAAATGGAGCAGCGTCATTGTTTCTGGGACTAGCACAGGCAGATGCACAGCGTTTGGCAGGGTGAGCCTGGTAATTACAATTTGAAGCAGATTTGTCGGATACCAGAATCCGCATTGTGGATCAGCTAATAACGGCGACCACGCCCACGAATATGGATTCCAAAACGGCAGCGCGTGCTGAAAACGCACTATGTAGAAGCAAAACTCGCGAATGGGATATTCTTGAATGAAGAAATCCTCCCAAAAAAATCTGTGACTAAGAAAAACGGGCCAATAGACCGCAAGCATAAAAAGCACGTAAATCCCGAAAGCTGTCCAGGAGCTGATAACAGGTAAATTCCTCTCCCCCTTGGGGGAGAGGTTAGGTGAGGGGACGCCTAATTCAGATTCCCCCTCACCCAGCCTCTCTCCCTCCGGGGGAGAGGAGAAGAAGTTAAGGAACAAACCGGCCTTCTTCTCGTTTGGAAGGGATATGACCGCTCGGTTTTTCAAATCGGTTTTTCTCGTTGCCACTTCGCTGATTATTGCGGGGTTTTTCGGGCCTGTCGGTCAGGTGTCCGTTGGATACGCACAGGTCAGTTCTTTTCCAACGTCTATAAACCGAACAGGTTCACAATTTCGTATTGCCCGGCTAAAATATGAAGGCGGCAGCGACTGGTATAACGGCCAGTCCGAGGAGCCAAACATGCTGAAATTCCTTCACGAGAATACAAATATCGATGTCGATCCGGAGTACGTTTCTGTCGATGTTGCGACGGATGAAATTTTTAATTATCCCTTCATTTTCATGACCGGGCATGGTCGTGTCGATTTCTCCGACATGGAGGCTAAACGCCTGCGCGCCTATTGTGATGCCGGAGGGTTTCTCTATATCGACGATGATTACGGTCTCGACACCACCATTCGTGGCGAATTGAAAAAGGTGTTTCCAGAGCAGAATCTTCAGGAATTGCCATTTTCTTATGGATTGTATCATTGCCATTTCGATTTTCCGAACGGCGTACCGAAAACACATGAGCACGATGGTAAACCGCCGCAAGGCTTTGGCCTGTTCAGCAATGGACGGCTCTGTGTCTTCTACACCTATCAATCCAATCCCAGCGATGGCTGGGACGACCCCGAAGTCCACGGCGACCCCGAAGAAAAACGCGAGGAAGCCCTTCGCTTCGGAACGAATATCATCATTTGGGCGCTGGAACATTGAGCAACCATCATCTAAAACTTCCAACGGACGCCACCCGATAAACCATATTCTTGTGTAGAAGTCGGACTTGCCCCAAGGCCGGTATTTGCGTTCAAAAGGAAGGAAAATGATTGGTTCCGAGGCGCAATCACGAGCCTTGCCACGATCTGTACATCGTTATAGACTCCGCCGCCGAGTCCGAGCCAGCATGTACTGGAACCGTCAGCGTCCATAGGGAAGCCCACCCCCATATCCATCAATCCGCCGGAACTCATGATCGTCGGGTTGTCCAGCACTCCGAACGTGAAATGTAGTCGCTGCTCGCTTCCGAGCCGCACGCTGCCGTAGGGTTCGATGTTCGAATAGCCGTTTAGCAGCGATATTGGATTTTGGAAGTAAAGAACGCCTGATTCGATTCCCCCGCCTTCACCCTCTATTCCAATACCGCCGCCGAAAAACTGTGTCGATTTGGCTGAAGGTGTGGTGTTGGTCGAAGTAGTGAGAAGCGGACCCACGCCATCGGATGAGATCGTCCCGACTCTTCCTTCCATCAGAAAATCATTCGCAAAATGGTGACGAATCGTCCCGCCCCACTCCTGGAAGGGGTGGTTGATGGCGGAGGTTACATTCCCGTTACAATCGCGCGCCAGAACTTGATAATACGAACCGAACCCGAGAATGACATCGACGATGGTCCAGTTATCCGGGTCGGGCGGCGTGTAGCCCACCACGAAGGGATACAATGCTAATAAGCTGACTACTATAACACGGATGCGGTTTTTCATAAATTCCTTCATTTGAAATTCGATACAAAACTATGGGAAAAGACATCTATGATTGTCACCGAAATGTCATAATTCTTGCATGGTTCTGTCAAAGTAAAGGCCGTGGCGCAACCAAAGAAAGCGTGGGGTGTTCCAGTATAGGAAGACGTGCCTATGTTCTATCGCGCAGCTAATTTACTATTGCTTCTAACGATCGCGCCGCTCGCTGCGAAGGCGCAATCGGCGGATTCGCTGCATTTGCTCTGGCGCAATGAATCTATTACGGGCGTAACGGCCCATGCGTTCTCGCATTCCGGAAATATTTTGGCGCTTGCCAACGATCACGAGATCAAGTTTTGGGATTTGAAGGAGGGTGAGTTTGTGCGGACGATTTCGATACCCTATCATCGCTATGTACAGATGGCGTTCACGACCAACGATAGCGAAATAATCGGATTAGCTGAAACCGTTACTCCGCTGCTGAAAAGCAGGGAAGATAGGGTTGATGGAGGAATTGGTTGGGGTTGGACAATCTTACAGATTGATGTTGGTTCCGGCAAGTGTTCTGATACACAGACGACTATTCCAAATCGCTCCATGTTGGCGCTTTCCCCGGATGGAACGTGTATTGCCGTTATTACCGATTCCGGCGATCTGTCCCTACACCAAGCAATCTCGTTCCGGCAAATAGCTCATATTCAATTAGTTGGTAATACCTCGGCCCGCTGGGGAAATGAAGTTTGGTTTGGGGCAAATGGGAGAGTCATCGTGGCGCTGTTTCATTCCCAGGTTAGCATTCGTGATCCGCATACTCTGGAAGAGCGAGCCATCATCCAGCGCAAATCGTGGAAAGGCGCGATGGCGAGTTACAGCGAGGTGCAGAGCGTTATAGGTGAAGGCATTTTCCCCGGAATGGGTGATACGATCATGTACGATGCGATAACCGGAAGGCCATCCATTTTACAACCGAGAAATTTACCCAAAGAACGAAAAAGCGAGAATCCATCCCCGAGAGAAACCATACTTTTGGGGGGTGGTAATTACATTGCCGCGCGCTACAATCTGGAGACCTGGACTCGCCCCATTGATTACGGTACCCGGACTGGAAGAGACACCATTATTATTTATTCTCGCGCTCACCCAGAAGGGGAGTGGGGAATGGAGATCAGCCCTTCGATGTCCATTCTCGATGTTTTCCCAGATAACGAAACCCTTCTTGTTGGGGATCGCACATCTCTCATGTCCATCAATGCCCGAACGCATGAGATCAAGCACTTGACGCACGATCTTTCGAATCCGATCGGCTTTCTGGAAAATGGTTCTTACGTTACACACGATGATGCCGGACTTGCCGCACTCGATTCGAAAACTGGAAGTATAATATGGTCAACACCAAGTGTTTCCTCCAACAACAACATTCTACTATCACCCGATGGAACATTGATGGCGCAAGCAATCCCGCACGGCTTGGTCCATTATTACGAAATGGATGGAAGGGAGCGTAATATTCAGACAAATCTCGCCGATGAGAATTACCTGTATTCCTATTTCGATAATGCGATCCTCGTTGGAAGTCCTAACCATGTTTCGATGCTTTACTCTGCACCGGATTTCATTTCCTGCAAACCGGAGGCTGCGTTGAACACGTACTTTCGCTATTTGCCTGCTACACAAAATAGCGTCCTAATCTATTCATGCGGTGATACCGCTAAACTATATGACTATGCCCACGATCGTGTTACCCAAACTTTTGTCGGAGGACTCAATTATGGGGTTGCTCTAACAGCAATTTCACATGATCGCAAATGGGTACTAACCGTTGAGCCTTTCCGAAATGCCAAACTGTGGCGTGTTTCAGATGGCCAGCTAACAATGGCGTTCCGGCTCGATGGACGCGGGAACCCATCCTTTGTGGATTTTAGCCCCAACGATCACTATCTCCTTTTTTCCAACGATACCGCATTAATGGTGCGCGATCTTACTACCGGCGAAACACGGAGCCTGCTTCGAGCTGAAATGAATTCCCGTATTTTATTGAGCCGGGATGGTTCGAAAATTGCAGTGTCGGACTGGAACGAAGGGATTTCGATGTACGAGCTACCAGCCAAATATCGCTTTGCCGACGCGCCGATCGATCCCAAAACCGTTTATCTACCGCTGCGTTTCTATCTCCCGAAAGATGCGCGTGACGCAATAGATACGGATGGGAAGCCCTACAATCCGCCGCGAACGGATGTCATACTCGAACTTCGCTATGCCGATGGCAAACTTCTGAAGCGAATTCTCGATGGCGCGTTCCACAAAAACAAGTGGCATCTTTGGGAGTTTGAAATGACGAATTATCCCAAAGGCACCTACATTATGCACACCGAGATCGGCGGCGTGGTGAAGGATGAGAAGATGGAGGTGCGATAAATATTACTTTTTCTCGATCATAAAACCGATCTTGCGAGTCGATTTCTTTGGCGTTTGCATGAGTTGATCAATGGCTACGAATACCTCGCTAAATTTTCCTTCCATACGTACCTCCAGATCTTCGAGGCGTTCATTCAGATCCGTTTCAGATGCGAGCGCCTGGCGAAGCCGGACAAATGCGCGCATAATTTCAATATTAACTTGTACCGCTCGCTGGCTTCGGAGCACACTGCTCAACATCGCGACGCCTTGTTCGGTGAATGCGTAGGGGTTTGTGCGAGAGCCACCCCAACTTGAAATCACAAATTGTGATTTCAAGATTTGAGCTTCCTCGGCGGACAATTGGAACATGAAATCCTCGGGAAATCGATCGAGATTTCGTTTCACAGCCTGGGTCAATATTCTAGCCTCAACTTCATAAAGCTGCGCCAAATCGGGAGAAAGTAGCACCTTCTGTCCCCTTAGCTGGTAAATTCTTCTCTCGATCCGCTCAGACACAACGATCGACACCTTCTTTGATTTTGTCATAATATTCTATTCTAGTTTCACACTTGAAGTCACAATTTGTGACTTCAAGTATCATAGAAGGTCACTCGCTGCAGCGAGTGACCTTCGCATCCCATCCTACGCATCACCCCCAAATCTCATGAATCCCAGTCACATACGTGCAATGATCTCATCACCGAATTCGCTGGTCTTGATCTCGTGGGCGCCATCCATTTGTCGAGCGAAATCGTAGGTGACGCGCTTGGAGCCGATGGCTGAATCCAGTCCGCGAATGATGAGATCTGCAGCTTCGCCCCAACCCATGTATCGTAGCATCATTTCGCCAGAGAGAATAACGGAGCCGGGATTGACCTTATCCAGATTTGCATATTTGGGAGCTGTACCGTGCGTTGCTTCGAAGATCGCTGCACCAGTGACATAATTAATATTCGCGCCCGGCGCAATGCCAATGCCGCCAACCTGTGCTGCAAGTGCATCTGATAGATAATCGCCATTCAGATTAAGCGTTGCGATTACGTCGAAATCTTCGGGACGTGTAAGCACTTGCTGGAGCGTGATGTCGGCAATGGCGTCCTTGATGAGCAACGCGCCTTCGGCGAGTCGCTTTTTCTGTAGTTCATTCGCAGCTTGCTCACCAAATGCTTTTTTCTGATCTTCCCATTCAGCCCACGTGAAGACTTTCTCGCCAAAGCGGTTCTTCGCCATTTTGTAGCCCCAATCGCGGAACGCGCCCTCGGTGTATTTCATAATGTTGCCCTTGTGGACAATAGTTACCGATCTGCGCTTTAGCCTGAGAGCATATTCTATCGCCGCTGCGATAAGGCGCTCTGATCCTTCGAGGCTGACAGGTTTGATGCCAATTCCAACATGAGGTGCGCCTTGCACTTCTTCCACATCAGCTTGTTTTGACCAAGCCGCAGCTTTTGCTTTGGTACCAAACCGGATCTTTCCGAACGCTTTCGGAAATTCTTTCTCGATAAAATCAAGGACTTTGTTTGCTTCAGGGCTTCCAGCAGCCCATTCGATACCGGCGTATATGTCTTCCGTGTTCTCGCGGAAGATGACCATATCGACAAGCTCGGGGCGCTTGACCGGCGATGGCACACCGGTAAAATACCTCACCGGTCGCAAGCACACATAAAGATCGAGCTGCTGGCGCAATGCGACGTTAAGGCTGGTAATTCCACCACCGATGGGAGTGGTAAGCGGCCCTTTGATGCCAACGAGATACTCGCGCATGGCGTCCAGTGTCTCGTTTGGCAGCCAGGTATTTTCGCCATAGACTTCGTTGGCCTTCTCGCCGGCAAAAACTTCATACCACTCGATCTTGCGTTTGCCACCATAGGCTTTTTCGACTGCGGCATCGAATACGCGGACTGAGGCGCGCCAAATATCCGGGCCGGTGCCATCACCCTCGATGAAAGGAATAATGGGGTTGGCAGGTACTTCGAGGCCATTAGAGGTCATGCGGATCTTCTCGCCGCGTGATGGTGTCGTTAATTTCTTTGCGTCAATGCTCATGCGTTGAATAGTTTATAATTTGTGGAGGATTTGTTACAAAAATACGAAAGAAATTAACCGAAACCACGCTATTCGGCAAATTGAATATAGCTACAACTCAAATTCATCTTTCATCTTTCTCCGCCGCGGCGGATTCATCTTTGCCCTATGTTCCCCAATCTCTAGGATACCGGAAATCTGCATTAATTGTGCGGCTGGAAATTTTTGCGATGAGCGGTAATCTGCGTTTGTATTGCGTTCGCTGCACTATTTCGCGAATACGTCTTATCCTTTCGATCGGGAATCCACGTTTCACAAGCGATTCATCGCGCTCGCGCAGATCGATCATATAAAAAAGTAGTTCATCGACATCGTGGTAGGTCACGCCAAGTTCTGATTCATCGGTTTGTCCAGGCCAGAGATCGGCGGACGGAGGCTTGTTCACGATCTGCTCTGGCACGCCGAGAAATTTTGCAAGCTGCCACACCTGCGTTTTGTAAAGATCGCCGAGTGGGTTAATGGCGCTGGCGTTATCGCCATAAATGGTGGTGTATCCGAGGAGCGATTCTGTTTTATTGGATGTGCCAATTACCAGAGCACCCGTTGCTTGGGAACGATCATAAAGCGCGATCATGCGAAGGCGGGCCATGATATTGCCGCGCCTTCTTTTGTCCATGGTAGTATCCTGCGCAAACAATGCATCTGCCGCATCGGAAATATCGAGTTGTTCGGAAGAAATTCCAAGCGCATCCACTGCATCCATTGCGTCGCTAACACTTTCTGGCGAGGATGTGTGATAGGGCATAAGTAACACATGAACGTTCTCGGCACCCAATGCGCGCACCGCGAGGTAGGTCGATAGCGCTGAATCCACCCCGCCCGAAAGTCCGATGACCGCTTTTGAAATTCCCGTGCGGCGGACTTCCTCGCGAACAAAAATGGTAAGCACCTCGACGGCGTGCTCTTGATTGAGGAGCAGCGGGCTTTTTTCTATGAGATTCGGTGCTTCCAAGTTCGAGTGCTAATTCCTATGGTTATGCGGAACACCGCTCACGATTAATGTCATCCTGGGCGGAGTTCGTCCCGACGAAGGAGGGAGGAACGGGGTCGAAGGATCTTTGTGAGTGGAAATGATTCTTCGACTCCGCAAAACTCCGCTGTCGCTCCGTTTTGCTCCGCTGCCGCTCTGTTTTGCTCCGCTCAGAATGACATGTTAAGATGATCACAGTTTTTTCAATGATATTTAATTTCGAATTTTTCGCGCAATGCCTCAGAAACGGCAGCAGGAACAAAGCTCGTGACATCTTTGCCATATCGCGCGAGTTCCCGAATGATCGTTGAATTTAAGTAGGTATATTCCTCATGTGGCATGAGGAATATCGTGGTTAGATTCGGGGCGAGCTTGCGGTTCATGAGCGCCATCTGGAACTCGTACTCAAAGTCACTTAGCGCGCGAAGCCCGCGAACTACTGCCGTCGCACCCTTTGTCGTCGCATACTCAACAAGCAAACCCTGGAATGCATCTGCCCGGATGTTTGTGCGCTGCGGGCAATACTCGACAAGGCTTCGTTCCACGAGACGCAGCCGCTCCGTCTCGGAGAAAAGCGGAGATTTTTGGCTATTACGCGCGAGTGCGACGATCACCTCATCGAACAACTCGCTGGCACGTTCGATGATGTCCAAATGGCCATTCGTGATCGGATCGAATGTGCCGGGATAAATAGCTATTTTCATGACTCGGATTTTAACTCGGATTTATAGGATTTTAAGGGATTAACAAGATTTGGGAAGGTTTTAAATTGGATTTTTAATGTGACTATTAAATCTTGCATTTTTCTTTTGTCGATAGTTACAAATCGCCTTTCCCCACATCTTGTTAATCCCTTAAAATCCTATAAATCCGAGTTTCGGTTGAATATTGTAAAGCTTGCTTCGCCGGCTTTCAGTTCTTTCAGCAGTTTTGTATCCTCAGGCAAAACAACATTATCGCTCGAGCGGTGCTCGATAATGCAAAGCCCTCCTCGGGCAGCTCTTTCGATAAGCATTGTCGGTAAGATCTCGCGAGAATGCTCGTCATTGTAAGGAGCATCGGCAAAAACAAGATCGAATTGCTTCGAATGTTTGCGAAGAAATACGAACACATTGGAATGAAACACAGCAACACGATCCTTTACCCGGAGGCTCTTCGCATTGGCATCAATGGCGAGTATGGCGTGTCGGTCGCGATCGACGAGCGTAGCATAGTTCGCTCCGCGGCTGAGCGCTTCGAACGAGAATGCGCCGGAACCCGCATAGAGATCAAGCACGCTGCAGCGATCGAATTCGATCAGATTATTTAATACGTTAAACAGGGATTCCCGAGCACGATCCGTGGTTGGCCGCGTCACGTTTCCTTTAGGGGCGATCAGTGAACGGCTACGAAATTCACCGGCGATGATTCTCATCGAATTCGGGATGATACATTCACAACTACAATACCTTTTCGATACGGGCAGTAACTTCGTCGATCGAGCCGAGTCCATCGACGAGTGTAACACCGCGCCGCGCTTCGTAATAGGACTTAACCGGTTCAGTCTGTGCATTATAAACTTCCAGCCTGTGGCGGATCGTCTCAGCAGTATCATCCTTTCGGCCTTGCTCGAGTCCACGTTTTACCATTCGGTCAATAAGCTCCTGTTCAGGCGCTGCGAGCATGATAATTTGGACTTGCGTAATACCAAGCTCGTGAAACAGGTGATCGAGGGCACTCGCTTGCTCGAGCGTTCGAGGAAAACCATCAAGCAAAAAGCCTTTGGTTTCAGGTTTTAATTCAAGAACTTCTCGTACAAGACCAATAATAATATCGTCAGGAACAAGCCCACCGGATTCCACATAGGTTCTTGCGGTCATTCCAAGCGGAGATCCTTCAGCGATCGCGGCGCGTAGAATGTCACCCGTGGAAATGTGGATCAGGTTATGCGATGCCGCAAGGCGCATGGCCTGCGTACCTTTGCCCACGCCTGGCGGGCCGAATAGAATTAGGTTCATTACAATTGATTACTGGATATTCAATGAAATACCACTGGGCATGGGATTTCGAGATTGGGCATGTAAACTCTCAAGATGGCTGGTTGGTTTACGTTATCGCACGCATCTCAAAGTCACGCTATCTCGGCTGGGCTTCCGTGCCGGTTTTCCGTGCCGGCCTTCGGTGTTGGCATACCCTGGATGCCTACCGGAACTTCACTACCCAAATTTGCCTATATCGACCCTGGACATGATACGCAGGAGCTTTAGAATTCTTACCCTCGCGACATGCGCTCTTCTTTTGGGAGGAGGGATGCTTCGTGCCAATGGTGTTTCCGGCGGTGATCAGGTGCTTAGCAATCCGGATACCATTCGGCTTTCGATTCCAAGAAATTATCTGGTTTTTGTCGATTCGCAAGTGGTTGTGTCCCAATTTATCACCGATAGCCTACCGGCCGCGCTTGGCATGATCCTCTCCTTTAACGAAGTGATACTATACGACCCAAGCGTTCTAGAGCTTGTTGGTGTGAGCAATGGAGCGAATACGCCTGCACCCGATTGGACGATCACGGAGGGCAGCACAATACCGGGCATTCTGCCCATCTCCGCAAGCACGAGCGGTGGGGCACTCAAAGGGCCTGGGGAGATTCTGAAACTGCATTTTTATGTTGTGAGCACTGATACTACGTTCTCAAGCACTACTTTTGTAGATTCACTTCCTGAATTCTCCGGAGTGCCCGCGAATACAGTGATTTCTTCGAGTTCTGGTTTTTTGAGAGTCATTAATTCCTGTGTACCGCTTTTAGGAGCGGATATAATTCCAACAAGCAGCGTGATGAGCTGTGCTCCTAATCCAGCCGCACAAAGTGCCGGAATATCGTATTTCGTATCCAGCGCAAATGCTGCATCTGGGCAAGCTCAGTTCCGGCTTTACAATGCAGCAGGAAGCCTGGTGAGAACTATTGGGAATGCCGACGCATCCATGGGGTGGCATCACCTTGAAATGAATGTGTCCGATCTGTGTAATGGCGCATATTCTCTGGAATTTCTGAGCGGAGCCAACCACCAAATTCAGCGAGTGTTCGTACTACACTAGCACTTCTGCATGCCCGATCTCCTCCGTCACGAAACCGATCATGCTGTGTGCAAGTTGATTCTCGTATTATCACGATCCATCCGTTTAAGACAGCCGCACCCATGAGCCTGAAACGTCCGATCGGACTGCTTATTTTGATAATGACATCTTTGATGCCATTGTGTGTGTGCGCACAAAACCCCGCTGGCGCTGAAGATGAGCCGCGCGAGGCCCCACGCATGAGCCCGGCCGAATATAACCATCAACTCCAGCTTGCCGAGGTCTATGAGGAAACGCATGATGCCACGAATGCTGCTCGCGTGTATGGAGAACTCTATACTCTTAACCCCAAGGACGAGATCGTTTTTGAAGGCTACATGCGGTCGCTGGTTGCACTAAAACGATATGACGATGCTGAAAAAGTTGTAGATCAACGGCTTCAGACCGATGGGTCGGTGGATAATATTTTGCTTTCAGCGAGAGTAAAAGCGTGGATGGGGAAGCGATCTGAATCACTTGCTCAATTCCAAAAGGCAGAACAGTTGGTGAATGCACGAGATTGCGCTGCACTGTTCCCGATACTCTATGCCATGATGGATGTGTCCTACAATCAAGATGCTTTGCAATTGCTCGATGCCATGCGAAAGAATTCTTCTGCTTCTGGCGCCGCAAGTGGCGATGCCGATATTTGTTCCAGCCAGATAGCGGGTCTCTATTTGAGGCTCGGAGAATTCAACCGCGCATCGAAGGAATTTATTTCAATCCTTAAATCAGGCGAAGGAAATGTCGGGATGGTGGAGCAGCGGCTGGCAGAATATTTGACGGACTCGCTTTCACGGGCTACTGTGCTCCAGGCGCTTGAACACGAACTTCTCGCTGCCAATGATCCCGCCGCCGGTGGCCCAACGCGCGCGAATTTGCGATTGCTTGCATGGCTCTACGAAGAAAAAAAGGACTATGCGAAGGCCCTAGCAGCAATCATACAGCTTGATGATAGTTCTGTTGGCCAGATGAGCAATGAGGGTCCGGAATTACTGCGGTTTGCCGAGCGAGCGCGTAGTGAAAAGGCGTTGGAAGTTGCAGCAAAGGCTTATGCGGAGGCTTCTCGAAGGCTGAAGGCCAGTCGAGGTCAGGATTATTATGTGGAGGCAGCTGAACTTGGATCCCTCAAGACATGGGAAGCATATTATCTATCAAAGACGTATGAGGGCTCTGAATCACGGAAGGATTCCATCCAAGGCCTGATCTCCGACTATGAAGCGTATGCGGGTTCTTGTTCTATGAACGAGTTTGCTCTGGATGCGCTCTGGCATGGTGGCAGCCTTGCTTATTCCGAGTTATTCGATCTGCCGCGAGCAACAAAAGATCTGGAAGCTGTCATTGCACGGGCAAAGAATGGCTTTACGGAGTCCGTGAAGCTCGCGGCCTTTCAACTGGTCGATATTGCATACGCATCGGAGGATTTTTCTCTCGCTGATTCACGGCTGCAGCATATCGAGGAGTTGATCGGAACGATTCATAATTCGAGCGAACGAGAGATCCGCGATCATATCCTGTTCGATAGGGCGCTCGGCCAGTACTATCGTGGGAATTTCGATACAGCCACCGTGATGCTCGAAGAAGTTGCTGGCGATGCGCAGAGTGATTATGCCAACGACGCGATTGCGCTCTCTGGAATTATTGAGGAGGGAAATACACCGGGCGGACTAGCTTCCCTCAAACTATATGCGGCCGGAGCGCTTGCAGAACAAGCGCACAAATGGTCGGCGGCTGAAGCTGACTATCGCTCGATCATTGATACGCAGATCAATGCGCCGCTGGCGGATAACGCAACGCTCCGCAGTGCGCAGGTATTGGTAAAGCTTGGAAGAGCAGAAGATGCTATTCGCGAGCTTGATTCGATGCAAGTGCGGTTGCTTTCGAGTCCGCTGCTTGATGTGGCGGCGTTTCGTGAGGCGGAGATTGTGGATCACGATCTTCATGACAAGCCGCGTGCTCAAAAACTATACGAAGAATTTCTTGCACGTTACCCGAACTCCAATTTTGTGAACGATGCTCGCGATCGGGCGCGGAAGTTAAGAGGCGATTCGTTCTAGGATTATTAGTCAGTTTTTGGAATCGTGTTGAGCGAATCGTGATTGCAGTCTGAACTATGTTCCTATTTCTGACAAGTATCGCTTTGAAAAATCAACACAGATCCACATTCCTTTGTGAGTGTTGTTGAAAGTAACGGGTTGCTGGCCCTCTATAAAGGAAGCCCTGCCGATAACAATAGCCTCACTTTTCGGGGCGAATCATCTGTGACAGTACTCGTCAATGGGGTGTATTATAGTGATAACACAGACATCGATTCAACGCCAACGCAGCCAGTCCACCATTTGGTTATTCCAACATCTTCAAAGATCGAGGATACGATTCCAGGCGTCTGGAAAGTACAAGGTTTCGACATTGTAGAGGACGCATATCCCGTGGCATTTCCCTCCAGCGGCGTGATTGTGATCAGCGCCAAGATCGTCAATCATACTACATCAGAGCTTCCGGTACAGGCCCAAGGCTTGCTTGACAACTTCCACAGTTCCACAGCCGGTGCCACGCTCATGATGGGGCAACAGCTTATGGCGACCGCATTTGTCGCTGGAGCCAGCGATAGTGTAACGGAGACCTTTCGTACTGCATTCGGCGTCCCTCCCGATTCGCTTTTTAACTCATCGGTTGAAGTTCGAAGTGAAATAGCTGGTGTCGGTAATTTTGGAATATATCCCAATCCGCTATCTCGCTACGCCACGCTCAGCTTTGCGCTTGATGCTCGTTGTGATGTCAGTATCTCAGTTCTCGATCAGCTCGGACGAGAGCTTGATCGTTTATTATCCAGCAAAGAGGAGCCTGCCGGCGCCAACTCGCTTTCATGGGATGCCAGCGCCCTACTGCCGGGGGTGTACACCTGCCGACATCTGGCTAATGGCGTTGTGCGATCCACCAGGTTTGTCGTAGCTCGATAGAACCTAATGCAGTACGGATCGAAATGTTATTTTGGTTGTATTCGTTTTATCAATCACGGTGACTAAATAGCATTTTCTCCCCAATACACTTAAGATTTTGAATATGGCAGAACTTCATACCAAACACTTCCCAAACGAATCTTTGGAGTACCGCGATGCAAGGAATACGCTTCTTGAAGAGGAGATCGCGCTGCGCAGACATATCGAGCGAGTGGCACAAATGCGCCGTGAACTTCCACTGGGTGGGAAGGTTAACGAAGACTATACGTTTGAAGAAGTCGTGAACGGCGAGAAGCGCGAGACCAAGCTCTCGGAATTATTTAATGCCGGCAAACCCTCGCTCATCATTTATAGCATGATGTACCACCCGAACGATGAGTTGCCATGTCCGAGCTGTAATTCTATCGTCGATGGTATTGATGGCTCCACGCCACACATTCGTGAGCGTATCAATTTTGTTGTGGTAACTAAAGCACCGATCGAGAAGACGCTGATGTGGGCTGCCGGTCGAGCTTGGCACAACGTTCGTTTGCTTTCCTCTTTTGCTAATAGCTATAATCGGGATTATTATGGCGAGAACGAGAAGGGTAATCAAACCCCAATTCTGAATGTATTTTCTAAGACACCGGATGGCATTTTTCACACCTATGCGACCGAATTGCTATTTGCGCCGGCAGATCCCGGGCAGCACATGCGCCACGTTGATGCTATCTGGCCGGTATGGAGTATGTTAGATTATACTCGCGAGGGACGGGGTGCGGGTTGGTCTCCAAAGCTGAAATACTGAGTTTTTAGGTATCCGACGCAAAGTGGAGCAACTATTTATGCCTTCCTGTTGTCAACAGAGCCAATCGAATGCAAACACACTTCAAACAATATCACCGCGCCCTGGTTGCGCTCGCAGCCGTCTTACTTTTTGTCCACGGATGCAAATCCAATTCTACGAGCACAAGCGATCCCAGCCCGATAAAGCCCGTTTCGCCACGGGTGGGTAGCTCGTTTCTCTATTATGCGCTCACCATAGACTCAACAGGAGCCGTAACGAAGGTCGATTCCAGCCGTCTGCTCGGCGATACCGTTCTTGCGACCGGACTCACGCAATTCGGCAGGACGAATGTCACGCAGTACACGCCAAATTTTCTGTTCCAATTTGTGAATTACGATAGCAGTGGGAATATTGAATATTATATGCCCCCTGCAGGGGGGCAGACCGGCGCCTGGATATTAGTTCCGCTCGATAGCTTCGGCACGCACGGATCGGTGGAACCTAATCCGGATAGCAGTGCATGGTACACCTATACCGGTCAGCAGCAACTGACACTCGCTAATCAGCAGTTCAATACGGAATCGTTCGATGTGTTTGCAGGGGTCACGCCGGATGGAATTCAGGGGATCACAGGTAAAGAATGGTACGATACCACGACCGGCGTGCTGCTGCTCAATAAAGTGCTCGCCCAACGTGATTCTGCCGGTCAGTATGGCACTGGCTCCGGCTACGAGATCGCGAAGTTTTCGCTGAAATAACAAGAATTTGGATGTGCTTTCCAAGTTGGAATTGTATGGTTGAAGCCGTGTTTGATACGTGGGATTCGTACTTCCGGAAACAGTTATCGACATTTCAATGGATACAAAGCGGTTTCTTCTCTTCGGCACGCTCGTCGTTTTTAATTCCTGTAATTCGGCGCCGACTAATCCATTGGCAACGGCGGATATCAATGGCCGCGTTCTGCTTGCAAAAAGCGAAAGCGAACTGACCCCGCCATACAATGGCGTGACGGTCACTATTGAGGGAACGGACTTCACCGCCATTTCCGATGATAGCGGCTACTTCTCATTTACTGGAGTTCCGAGCGGTACATACAATGTCGATTACACGAAGCCCGGCTTTGGGGAGATCCGCTTGATGTCTGCAACTGTTGTTGGCGGAGGATCCGCGCCAATTTATTGGTATAATGTAAATAATGATCCAATCGCGCCGATGCTCTTACAATGCTCGGAAGTAGTAACGACACTTAAGAGCGCTACATTTGTAGATACGACCGTCCAGGGGGACTCGACTCGTTGGTTTATTGCAAGAGGAAGCGTGAAGCCCGATCTTTCCCGACCGCAATCCGAGGAAGGTATGATCCTGTTTTTCTCTCACACATCAGATGTATCGGCTGCACCGGGCCATTATACTGCATATTGCTATGGTAATGATATGTCAGATAATGGCATTTCTGAGCAGACGATGTATTAATACTCCACTTTCTACATCCCGATAGACACGATTTCAAATACGTTCTCTTTCTTTATTTGGGGAAATGCTTCACAGGCCAGTCATTCAGTGCAGTTCAATGGTTTTCAATCAGGGGATTCGATTTACGTAGCAGCGTATGGTGCGCCAATGGGATACATGTTCGGCTGGATCGGGGATTATTATGATCCGGCTACTCAGCAGTGGGTGTACAGCTCGGTCAACCAAACGCCTTCGGTTGTGATGGGCACTGTGATGCCGTAGCATGAGCATCACCGAAGCCTTCGGTTTCTTTTGCATTTCAATGCTGTTCCTCTCGTACCTGCTGGATAAGCGGGCACGGGTGTGGGGGCTGGTGTTTGCGCTTTCGTGTTTTGGAGCGAGCACCTATGCGGTGCTCATTGGCTCGATTCCGTTTGCGATCGTGGAGGGGTTATGGGGAATCGTTGCGCTAAAGCGGTGGTGGAGTGCACGAACCTTGAAGTAACCGGTGTAGCCCAAGGGTCCACACCTTTGCGTGGAAGTGAGCAGGAACCGAAACTGTGGATTGAGAGGTCGTTGGCGCTACGGGTTTATTCTTCCAATTCACGGTTCAGACAATTATTATCGCCTATTTATTGAATCCACTTGACTTCTGGAAACTCCCTCCGTGTTATGTGTTGGAAAGTATAGGCACCTGTCCGAGGACAAGCTGAAAGATGAATCCGCCGCGGCGGAGATAGACGAAAATGGGAGGGTAAATATTCATTGAAAATCGGCGGCAACTGACTCAAATACTCTACAGTTTATGAATTCCTAATGCAAAAAAAAATATTGAGAGGTGTCCAACTGGCGAAATTAGCTCACAATCAAGGATGGTTGGAACTCAGGAAGAAGAAGACCGGCATCCGTTCGCCGGTTTAGACCAGGCTCAAATTATTAGAGGGATGAAGCTTACATTATCTTAACTGATTCTCGATCTTTTCTTCTTCCAATTCAAGGGTACCCTGGGCGGCAATAGCGCCGAATGTGGTGGGCTTGCCTTTCAGGATCCATTCGAACGCAACTCCGATGAGTGCGCCAAGGAGCGGGCCGACAATATAGATCCAGGTGGTGCCGAGATCGCCACGAATGAGATCGGGAGCAAGCGAGCGAATGGGATTCATCGAGGCGCCGGTGATCGGCGCGGACCAGAGTCCGGCCAGCGCGATGTATCCTCCAACCGCAATAGCTCCATTGGTGCCGATATTTCTTGCGCCGGACGCGGTGCCCAGGATCACGCTTACGAGACCGGCTGTGAGCATGGTTTCCATCAGCATAGCACTGGTAGTTGAAATACCTTGCGCGGGAACCGTAGCGCCGTGGCTTATACTGTCGCCGAAAATAGCTTTGAGAAAAAGTGCCGCAAGGATAGCCCCGATGGCTTGCGCTATCAGGTATCCAGGGACGCGACGCCATGGAAAATTTCTTCGAACGGCAAAGGCAACGGTAACGGCGGGGTTAAGATGGGCGCCGCTCACGGTTCCCATAAAATAGATGATCGCCATGACCATCAATCCCGGCGCAGCGACAGCCATTGCCAGGGATATTCGACCATGGCTCCAGTAAGCAACGGTTCCACCACCTGCGGCAACGGTGACGAGGAGGAAGGTGCCCCACATTTCGGAGAACAACCTTCGGCCTTCCAGCGAGGAGTTAAGAAAGTCCTCGAGGGTCGAGGAGCCGGTTTGAATTCGGTATTTCATTCCTCTTCTCCTGCGCGCAGTCGTTCGAGAACGGAAAAATCTTCGAGGGTCGTCGTATCACCGGCAACGGAACCGGTAGAAGCCAGTTCGCGAAGCAGGCGTCTCATGATCTTGCCGGAACGTGTTTTGGGGAGGGCATCAGTGAAGCGAATGTCGTCTGGCTTTGCAATAGAGCCGATCATTTCCGCAACGTGGTTGCGGAGCTTTTCTTTAAGCGATTCGTCCGCAGGCCAGCCTTGCTTGAGCGTGACGAACGCGACCAGTGCCGAGCCTTTGATCTCATCAGGCCGCCCTACGACTGCCGCTTCGGCAACGGACTCATGGCCAACAAGTGCGCTTTCTACTTCCATGGTTCCTAACCGATGGCCGCTAACGTTGATGACATCATCGACACGGCCCATGATCCAGAAATACCCGTTCTTATCCTGGCGCGCGCCATCGCCGGTGAAATAGAGTCCGGGGTACTCTGAAAAATATTGTTTTTCAAAGCGTTCGGGATCTTTATATATGCCACGAAGCATCGAGGGCCACGGCTTCTTGATGATCAGATAGCCGCCTTCATCTGGTTTACACTTGGAACCATCTTTCCGAACCACTTCCGGCTCGACACCGAAAAATGGAAGGGTAGCGGAGCCCGGGCGCGTAGGAATGGCGCCGGGGATCGGCGAGATCATAATGGCGCCTGTTTCAGTCTGCCACCAGGTATCGACGATGGGGCAGCGGCTTTTACCGATCGTGCGATGATACCACATCCACGCTTCGGGATTGATCGGCTCGCCGACCGTCCCAAGCAAACGCAGAGTAGACATATTGTGCTTATTCGGATGCTCGTCGCCAGCTCTGATAAATGCACGTATAGCTGTCGGCGCAGTATAGAAAACCGTTACGCCGTGGCGTTCGATGATGTCCCAAAAGCGATCGGGAGCAGGGTAGGTCGGACCGCCTTCATACATCACGACGGTGGCTCCGTTCGCAAGTGGGCCATAGAGAACATAACTGTGACCGGTTACCCACCCAACATCCGCAGAGCACCAATAGACATCCTCGTCGCGAATATCGAAGATGTATTTCATTGTCAGGTAGGTTCCGAGCAGATAACCTGCCGTCGTGTGAACGATTCCCTTTGGCTTGCCGGTAGTACCGGAGGTGTAGAGAATATATAACGGATGCTCGGAATCTAGTTGTGCAGCAGCACACTCAGCGTTTGCTTCTGCCATTGCATCATGCCACCACACGTCACGGCCGGCAAACATCTCGACATCGTTATTTGTACGTCGAACCACCAGAACTCTTTCCACACTTGGACACCCACCCGTGATCGCATCATCAACCTTCTTCTTGAGTTCCACCGTTGCTCCTCGCCGATATGCTCCATCCGATGTGATGATGACCTTCGCTTCAAAATCATTCACTCTGTCGCGAATGGCTTCAGAAGAGAATCCTCCAAAAATTACGGAATGCGTAGCTCCAATGCGCGCGCAAGCGAGCACAGCAATGGCAAGCTCAGGCGTCATGCCCATGTAGATTGCAACCCGGTCGCCGGTTTTCACTCCAAGCGATTTCAACACATTTGCCGCTTTGGACACTTCGCGGTGAAGCTGAGCGTAAGTTAACGTTCGCTGTTCAAAATTCTCACCTTCCCAAATGATCGCAGCTTTGTTTTTCCGTGAAGTCGATAGATGGCGGTCAATGCAATTATAGCTGGCATTGATCTTTCCGCCGATGAACCATTGTGTAAATGCAAAGGAACCACCCCCTGCCCCCGCCTTAGAAAGGCGGGGGTTCTTATCTTTTTTCCCCCTCCTTTTTAAGGAGGGGGCAGGGGGTGGTTGAATTTCAAGAACTTTACGCCATTTCTTGAACCAATGAAGTTCCTCCGCTTGCTTGGCGAAGAATGCTTCGGGATCTTTGATGCTTGCGCGGTACAGCTTTTCATACTGCGCCATTGAACTAATGCGCGCCTTCTCCGAAAATTGCTTGGCCGGCTTAAAAAGCCGTTTTTCGCCGAGATTCGATTCAATTGAAGTGGAATGGTGACCCGATTTCGGTGACTTCCTTTGTTTCGTTGATTTTGCCATTGCTGCAAAATTACGAAATGCCTGAGCCAAATCCGCAGAATGGTATTCCTCTACTCTTTGGGGAGTATCAGACGCATATCCGCAGTCGGCGTGAAGCCCAGAGATTCGTAAAGAGGCTTCCCGAACTGGCTTGCATGAAGGACAATGATTTCAATGCCATTAGAGCGGCAATAGTCGAGTGCTGTTTGTGTCAATAGGCGAGCAAGACCATGTTTGCGATGTGCGGGATCGGTAAAGACATTCAGAATATAGCCTCGGAGATTGGATTTAGAATGCTCTGACGGTATCCATTCCTGTGTCCATAGTCCGAGACCCGAGACTACTTCTCCTCCCGGCGATATCCCAAACCAACCGAGATATTCTCCAGACTTCATTAGAGGAATCACCCATTGCTTGAACGCGGAGAGCGTGGAGTCAAGTAATGACATATCACCCGAGCGAATTTCCTCAAGCATGCCGCGCCGATGTGCAACGATGGTGTCGATGTCATCTGTTTTTGCCGGTCTGATCGAGTATTCTGATTTTTTTGAAGTAGATTCTTTCATACTTTGAAATTACAATATTGCGAGAGAGTTATTGCCCATTCATCGTAACCGCAACCTTTACTCCCTCGATCACATCATTCCCGGGATGCACAATGACCATATCACCCTGCTTCATTCCGGATAGGACCTCTGCTTCGGTGTCGTTCATGTGGCCGATGGTTATTCGCTGCTCGTGCGCTTTGTGATCGCGGACGGTCCAGACGGCCCAATCTTTGCCATCGCGGAATAGCGCGCCAATTGGTAGTTTGAGGATGTTCGTGTCCGTCCATAACACCATGGTCGCGTCCACGCGGTAGGTCGAGCCGAGTTCCGGGGCACGGTCATGCAAGGCGGCGATTACGTTCACTCGCTTTTCTTCGATGCCGAGCGGGGATATTTTGATGTAGGCATCCGGCTCGATCAGGCGGATCGTGGCGTGGAGGCTGCGATCAAGTCCCGGAACGATTACCAGCACGGAATCGCCAATGTGAACGCGCGGTGCATCGCTTGACAAGAGATCGATCACGACTTCCTGGCGCGTGGTGTCACCAATTTCAAATATCGGCGCGCTGGCTGCAACTTCTCTGGAATTCTTTTCATAGACTTGCAGCAATACCCCGTCGATCGGCGAAACCAACGGAATAACCGTGCTCTTCTGGCGATTCATCATCGAGGCGCGTATGGCTTCGGCATCGTGATGCGCGGAACGCTCGTGGGCTTTGGCTGCCTCGGCATCTTGCCTGGCCTGCTCATAGGCTTGGGAATCATGTTCCATTTGAATGCGTGTAGCGGCATTGGCATTGAAGAGGGCAGCGGATCGTGCCGCATCCCGCTTCGCCTGGGCGAGCGCTGTTTGCGTTTCGGTCACATGGTTCTGTGCTTCGTGTTCCAGAGCTTCAGCGGATTCGAAACGAGCTTGAAGTTCATTCAATTGTCGAGGATCGATCTCCGGTGGAAGAATATTTGCAAGAACCTCACCCTCATGCAAATGCGCGCCAACCTCAAATTCTGTTCGAGTGAGAAGTCCAGCAATTGGAGCAGCTATTAGGTAGGTGTCGTGATAACGCGTAGTACCCTCTGCAGTGATCGTTTCGACGAATGAGCCGCGAACTACGCTCGCTCCGATGACCGGTACGCGCTTCGGGATCAGCGCAAGCACGAGCATGACGACCACGAACAGGATCGTGATGCTCCAAAGGACATATTTCGTGTAGCGCCTTTTCACTCTGATTTTACTCACGTGTCTTTAGTACCTCAACAATATCGAGCTGATAAATTCTTCGCACAATAAAAATGTTCGAGAAGATCGCTGCGGCAAGCACCACGATAGCGGAATAACCAAGGGATTGCATGTTGAATTCAAAAGGAATGCGAAACAGTTCGCTTTCATACGCCCCGGCAAGGGCTACGTTAAGCAAATATCCAATTACAAAGCCAATCGGCATTCCCAGAAGAACAATTGCAGTTTGTTCACCGACCATAATCATTGCAACTTCGCGTTTTGTGAACCCGAGAACTCTTAAGCTTGCAAATTCCCTGCCACGTTCGCTGAGCGTGATACGCCCGCTGTTATAAACCACGCCAAACGCAAGTACGCTTGCAAATAGCACAAATATCAGGTTCGCGCCAAGCATACTATCCGCGATCGTCTTTTGATACTCGCCGATCATGCTGGAGCGGAGAGCAACGCCGGTAACGAATGGCATATTTTCAAGCGAACATTGGATCGCCGTGCCATAGGTGGAATCTATTGTGAGCATCGCCTCGGAATAATCGCGGTCTTCACCCGTCAGAACACCCATTCTTTCGATGTCCATGTAAGCAGAAATTCCGAGCAGTTCATCAATCGTATCTTCGATCACGAGACGAACCGTCCGCTGATGGCCTTCGAGGACCTCCACCGTAAGTGTGTCGCCGATATTTGCACCTAGTTCGCGCGCAAGATAGGATGTGAGCGTAAGTCCACGAATCGGGAGCGGATGGATATCCCGCTTTGTATCGACAAGCTGGCGAAGGGTTCCCGAGTGCTGCAAACCCTGGATGGCTAGTCTCCTTTTTCGAGAGCCAAAGGAAATATCAACCGGAATGGTACGAGAAGCCTCGACATGCAGCACGCCGGGCATACGTGAAAGGTCGTAACGAGTATCTTCGGGTCGCGGCACCCGAAATCCGACGGTAAGATCCTCATGGCGTGCGGAGTAGAACTCGATCGAGATCACATCATGAATCGCGTCGATGAGAGCCCCACTTGCGATGAGCAATGCAACGGCAAAAGCAACAGTGACCATCGAGATCATGGATTTTACCGGCCTTCGCTCGAAATCTCGCAGAGCCATTCTTCCGCTCGTTGCGAGGATGCGTTGAATTCCCAATCGTTCAAACCATCCTTGTTTGAAAACTGCCGGCGCTTCCGGGCGCATCGCTTCTGCGGGGGGCAGCTTGATTGCTGCACGAACCGCATTGATCGCACCCAGCATGGATGCAAAAGCCGTCACGCCAAGAGCAAAAAAGAAGGTCAAAATATCGAGATGAAATTGCAGTTCGGGAAAATGATAGAATTCGAGCAGGAATCCAAGCACTGCATTGCCGAGCCAAAGTCCAAGAAGGATTCCCACAACCGCGCCGATCAGAACTGTTACCATCGCAAATTCCAGATAATGCGCTGCAATTCGGCTGTTCGTGTATCCGAATGCTTTTAGAACTGCGATCTGTTCGCGCTCGGTTGCGATGAGCCGCGTGAGAATGATGTGAATAAGAAATGCTGCGACCACAAGAAATAATAGCGGCAATGTATCGCTCGTTGCTTTATATTGGTCGATCTTTGCTTGCAGGAATTGATGCGAGATCTGGAACTCGCGATCGTAAGACCCGATGCTTCCGTAAGGACGAAGCAATTGGTCGAGTGAACTCATGACGTCTGCTTTGTTAACCGTTGGGCTGAGACGTAATGCAACATCGTTAAACGAGCCGGTAATATCGAACGCATGTTCGAGCGCTTTTCTCGAAACCCAGAAGATGCCATAGTGCTTATCGTCCGGGAAAATGAAAGCACCTCCTTTTACCTCATATACAAATTCCGGCGAAAGCCCTTTGCCGACGATACGAAATGCTTGCAGCCGTCCATTCAATACCGCGTTCACGGAATCGCCGAGGTGGAGCTTATTTGCATTCATAAAAGTCTCGCTTGCAATTGCTTCATCGTCTCGCGATGCTTCCGGGAACCGACCTTCGCGCAAGTAAATGCCGTTCATGGTCGGTTTGCCGTAAAACGGGAGTGAGACGAAATGCCCCGTCGCAGCTGCGCCAAGTCCGGGAACCTGGAGCGTGACATTGAAAACCAGTCGTGTAGAAACAGCGCTTACACCGGGGATCGCCAGAACCCTGTCCGCCACATATTCTGGCGCTTCTTTGAGCGATGAAAACACATCGGCAAAATTATACTCCTCATAATAATGGCGCTGTTCATATTCGAGGCTTTCATACATGCTTCGCATCAGCACAAAGACCGCAATTCCACACGCAACAACAGCAGAAACAGCCAGCACTTGACCGCGCAAATGCAGCAGATCGCGAAGAAGTTTGTAATGAAGGGCTTGCATCGCTATCTTTGCATGATTACCAGCGAAGTTCGGAGGGTGACATGCGTGAGGCGTTCTCTTTTATTTCGAGAATCTCTCCGCTGCTCATGTGGATCACCCGGTTGGCCATTTCCGCGATCGCGGCATTGTGTGTGATGATAACCGTGGTAGTTCCAAGCTCCTTGTGAACTTGTTCCAGCGTTTCCAGAACGGTGATGCCGGTTGAGTAATCGAGCGCGCCGGTGGGCTCATCGCAAAGCAGAATGTCCGGACGCTTTGCAATGGCGCGAGCAATGGCTATGCGCTGCTGTTCGCCACCCGAAAGCTGGGATGGAAAATGGTTGAGCCGGTCGCCGAGTCCCACACGCCGCAATGCTTCATCCGCAGGCATGGGATTCGCGGCAATGTCCGTTACAAGCTGAACGTTTTCCAGTGCTGTCAGGCTGGGAATCAAATTATAGAATTGAAACACAAAGCCGATATGCAAGCGGCGAAACATGGTCAGCGTGCGGTCAATGGCGGTCGTGAGTGAAAGATCGCCGTAGCGGACGGTCCCGGAGGTTGGCGTGTCAAGTCCGCCGATAATATTCAGGAGCGTGGATTTCCCACTCCCGCTCGCGCCCAGGATAACCACGAGTTCGCCCGCTTTAAGATCGAACGTAACATCCTTCAGCGCCGTGACCAGCACTTCGCCCATCTGGTACGTCTTGCTGAGATGTTCGATATGGAAATCCGGGCGTGGCATGGTTGGTGAATTGGCTCGTACTGAAACAAAACTATGGAAAGAACGGTGTTCGCAACCCGATTTTCAATTTAGGGGTTCAGTGGGTATGCCCTCGAGAACATCTCGTCTGGCAATACTCGTATTAGGATTTTCCTTTCTCGTTCCTGAAATATGCTCGGCACAGTTTCGTGATTCTGCCAGAACGGTTGATACAACTCTACATTTTCTCGGAGCGGATTCAATTTTTGCTAGAACTAAATCACTTCCAAACGCAGGTGACATCGCATTGCAGTTTCTTGCAGGCGATGCAGCATTTAACATCACTTCTTTCGGTCTTTGGGGTAATGAACTTTATAAAATTTCAAGTGACAATGAACTCGGTGTTTTAGGAATTTTAGCATCCTGGGTTACCGTGCCTTTGGCAATTCATTTTTCTTCCGAATTATTAGATGTCAAACCAGGCTCATGGGGCGCTGCAATTTGCGGGTCTATAGCTGGTTTTTTCATTGTTAGTACTCCACTATTATTTTACCGTGTACTTCCAAGGACCTATCTCGCACTGTATCTTGGGATATCCGTGCCTATCGTGTCTTTAGCTCAAATAGTGTATGATCTTACTATGCAATAGTTGTAAGTAAGTTCTCCAAACCTCTTTGCATTACCCCTTCTCCACATCAAACAGCGAGGAGATGGACCGGTCCTCATGCGTGCGCTTTATAGCTTCGGCGAAGACTTTTGCAACGGATTTCACGCGAATCTTGGGAGACTTTTGCTTGAGCGGAATGGTATCGGATACAATAATGGACTCGATCGGCGAAGCCTCGATGCGCTGGACGGCATCGCGGCTAAGGACAGGATGAGTACAGGCGCCATAAATGGCTTTAGCTCCTGCTGCCTTTAACGCATAGGCAGCGCTGGTGAAGGTTCCAGCAGTATCGATCAGATCGTCGATCAGGATAACACTTTTTCCCTGCGGATTCCCAATAATGTTCATCACTTCGGCCACGTTGGGGGCAGGTCGGCGTTTATCGATCACGATAAGGTCAGTATCGAACCGTTTCGCGTAGGATCGCGCCATTTTCGTTCCACCAACATCCGGCGAAGCAACGATCATCTGTTTGATCTTCTCTTCCTTGAAGTATTTTACGAACGTGCTGGAAGCATATAGATGATCTACGGGAATATCGAAAAAGCCTTGTAGCTGAGGCGCATGCAGATCCATTGCTATCACGCGATCAGCGCCGGCTTTCGTAATAAGGTTTGCCACCAGTTTACTAGTGATCGCCACGCGTGGCTGATCCTTACGATCCTGGCGTGCATATCCGAAGTAGGGAATAACTGCGGTAATGCGTTTTGCACTTGCGCGAACGGCGGCATCGATGAGCATCAGCAACTCCATCAGATTATCCGCAGGCGGATTTGTCGATTGGATAATGAAAAGATCTTCGCCGCGGATATTCTCGTCGTACTTCACCCAAATTTCACCATCTGCAAAATTTTTGATGCGCACGCTTGCAAGCGGCACTCCGAGCGCGGCAGCGACACTCTCTGCGAACTTCAAATTGCTTCGCCCGGAAACGATCTTGGGATGACTCACGTGAGAATGTTTAGAATAAATAACACGAATGCTTTTGGGCGCACTAACGGTATTAGTGCTCTTCAAGCCCTCTCAGGAAATCCTGCGCTTCACTGGAATTCGGCGCAAGGACGTGCATAAAACGCTCGATAGCCGCACGAGCATGCGCGTTGCCTTGCTCGGTAAAAACAATAATAAGGTTCCGCAGCATTCGTAGCAGGATGGCTCGCGGCGGTGCGGGATCTAAAAATTGCTTATGGAAGGGAAGTCCGGAAGCTTCGAGATAATGCTTAATATCGCGCTCGCGCAGGATCACGCCGCCATTGAAAGCATCGATGAACAAAGGCTCGCCGCGCAAACCATCATAACGTACAAGGAAATGCCCTGGCGCGCTCGCTCCGCTAAAAGGAAGCCCGAGCCGCGAGCGAACGATCAGCAGATAGACCGACGCGAGCGAGATCGGTATGCCGGTTCGACGTTCGATGACGCGGTCGATATAGCTATTCTCCGGCTCGATAAATTTTGTCTGGTTTCCTCGGAATCGTAGGTCTTCAAAGAAAAACTGGTTTACCTCATCCAATATTTCGAGTGAGGATGAGACTCGAGACAAACGGTAATTCAAAAGCTGTGCAAATCCATCGAGCTCTCTGCGAACATGATCAACTTTCACCATTGGATTGCCAAAGCGTGCAACCAGCAAAAGGCCATTTTCGAATGCGGATCGATTGCCTTCAGCGAATTGAAAGGCAAGTGTTTCGAACTCTCGCGTTAAAAAGCTTGCACTGAATTCGGCGGTTATGCGCTCGGCACGAGTCTTGGCAAGTGTATTATCGGCGTGCTCGGCAAAAATTGCAAGTGGGGCGATAGCCTCACGGCCGCGCTGTAGAATTCGTTCGGTGACTGCACGAGCAATGCGTTCGTCAGGATCGTCTAATAATGAGAAAAGCGAGCGAAGTTCGGAATCCTCGGCGCCGGATGGCCAGTCTGCCGCCGGTGCTTCGATGTCTCGTAAAAACGTGTCTTCTCGCATCATGGGGCATCTTAAACACGTCGGGGTGGCAAATGAAATCCATCAAAATTACGGCAAGGTACCCAATGGATGGGTATTTTTGCGAAGAATGGTTCGCCGCGTTCACATTATTCCCGTGGTTATCGCCTTGTCGCTCGGCGCGTTTTCGCAGCCGATCGCTCGCGCGCAGGGGTTGTTGGATACCATACACACAGTGCTTCTACCGGATACATTGTCCAGACCAATTGTCGGAATCCCGAATGGTGCCAAATTTTCTTTTGATCATTTGCTCTCAATCTACGAATGGCATGGTCTGTTTGAATATGGGACTCCGATCTCGGCCTCGCTGGCGCGGTCTACTCCGATGAGTATCGACACCGTACATCTGCAAGGTGATTCCCGGTTTTTACAGGATGATCTTATTCGCTCAAGCTCGACGATCGATACGATCTACGCGGATGTGCCACTGGATGGCGGTTCGATGCGCCCAATGATGGCATTCTGTGCAAGTTCTTATGAAACCAGCGGACTTCCAGGATTTTCGGCAGCATCACTGGTTCCCAGCGCCGGCGATGGATTCGGCGTAGCGGGTTTGCGATTTTTACCGCAGCGAACCGATCTGGATTTTTCCGCTGCGGCAGGAATTGCAGAGCAGGAACAGGCAGGGATCAGTACCGCATTCGGTCCGATCGTTCGCG
Organism: Ignavibacteriota bacterium; assembly: GCA_963736195.1. GTDB lineage: Bacteria > Bacteroidota > Ignavibacteria > Palsa-1295 > Palsa-1295 > PALSA-1295. The sequence goes on along the minus strand of CAVTNP010000004.1, from coordinate 555,795 downwards.
GGGTATTCAGCGCTCCGCTCGAACCATCGGGCGATAATACGAACCTCTCGGCAGGCGTGATGGTGGATGAACGGTTCTTCCATGAGAACGATCAGCGTTATTCGAACGATCACGCTTCGTTCGCAGCAGTGAGCTCCGTCGGAGGGCCTCAGGTGCTTGATTCAAATCATACCTATTTGGATGCAGGGCTTGTACGGCGTGACTTCTTTTATGACAATGATTCGAATTCTAGTCCTGTTAAGCAGGAGCGGACCGAGCTTTCGCTAAGTTTACGCGATTCGTTGAACTATCCCATTGCCGGCAAGACAATAAATGCAACGATCAATGCTGCGATCGAGCCGAGTTCCATCACACGCCAAAGCGACATTCCCTCTGGAGAGGATACATCATTTTCCGCAGTTTCGAGTTTGCTCGTTCCAAATGAAATCACCAATCTTCGCTTATTGATCGGCGGAAGGCTCGATCTTCTCGCATCGAGCCAATGGAGCGCCCAGGCTCGGATGAGCTACGATCAAAAGACCGAGAACGTGCAGTTGCTTGGAAATGAGTTGGCTGGTTTATCTCCTTATCCTGCCACTATTTCAAGATTAACGCAGATCCTGAACGAGTCGAGCTTCGAGCAGCGCATAACGCAGGCAGGAGGAACCGTGCAATATCAGCCAAGTTCCCGGGAGCGATTTCAGATCGAGACGAATGCAAATCTGCTTAACTATGACACGCCAAGCCCTCTGAATGACGATGACCACGATGAGCTTGTCACCAGCGCTGACGCACGGTACGATCGATTCTTCTCCGATTCGCTCCGGGCATGGATCTCACTGCGGGCTTCTCGAACGCATTTAGTTTATTTATTAAGCGATCGGAGCGCGCAGAATAATGTCACACAATCACTTGAACTTACTACCAACGCATTGTATTCTTCCCATGCCATTCTGGCTCAGGTAAGTGGCGAGGTGTATGCCAATTATACGGTTCTCGACTATCTTGATTCTGTCCCATCGCTGGGCGGCGTTGGGAATTACGTATTGCGCGGGATGACACTCTCGGATTCGGTGGTGGTGCCTGTTACCGGGAATTTGTCCGGGGTGGTTGGCCCTTTTACGCTTGAAGAAGATGCAACGCTCCGGGTAACAGAACAAGGCAGCTACGACGAACCCAGCTTTAGCGAAGTGCTCGATACGCGTATTACGGAATTATCAGGGTCGCTCTTGTTGGGTCTTGCTTCACAGGGAGGGCTTTCCCCCTGGAGCATGCAAGCAGGAGTGCGCAGCTTTATTCTTGGACGAGAAGGCGATAACACAGCATCACTCTCAACCGGACCTTTATTCGAAGAGTTAGAACGCCAGATCAGAATAGGGCCTGTTGTGATCGTATCGCTTTCGCGCTGGCACAATATGGGGCCATCGCTCAATGGGTCTATCTGGTATTCGGTAATTAAAGACCAAACGTTCGATGTTCCAGCGATTACTCGGACGCCCCAACTCGAGTGTCAATTGACTGCCCAGTGGACTTTTTGAATGATAGTATCTGGTTCGGCGTTGCATATATCTCTTTTTCTTGGAATGGTTAATCCGGTGAAACTATGAAATTGAATGCTTTGAAATTCCTGTTACTTTTGTCCATTTGCTTGATACAGCCGCTTTCGGCTTCAGCACAATTCTCGCTGCGTTCGATCGGGGGTACAGCGTGGTTTGGAGTGCAGGGTGGGATCAGTTATGCGGGCGAAAGTATTAGTTCACTGCCGGACAACGCTTCGACAAGCATGACCACAGGCGCTATCGGCGGGCTATCCTTCGAGTATTGGCTGGATAATGCCTGGGCTGTGGGCGCCGGCGTTCTATACACTCAGAAGGGGATCAACGAGCTTTACGCCCCAAATGCACGCAATCGCGACACCAACAATGTCATCTATTCTGGGAGCGATAATTTCAGTATGGGCTACCTCGAGATCCCAATTCTGATAAGATATTCGATGGGTCTTGGTGACGTTCGACCCTATATTTGCGCAGGGCCATCGATCGGCATGTTGCTGCAAAGCTCGGAATCGGTGAGTGGTTCAGTTGCCCCAATATCCGATCTCAAATCCGATCTACAATCTACCGACCTATCGCTCTATGCAGCGCTTGGCATCATGGATGCGATACCAAATGGGCCCATCCTGTTTTTTGAAGCAGGATTCGCAGTGGGACTTTCAAATATTTATAAATCGACGCCGGAGCGCTTTGCCACAAGTGGTATTTCCTTTCCAGAACCCATCGACCCAACGGGTGCAAAAACCGGCGATATTCGCGTCACGATTGGTGCGATGTGGCCCTTGTGACCGATCGAAAATTCTTTCGGACATCGCATCATGACGAAACTCTGATAAAGTCTTTATGTACAAGTTGTTTCAAAAGCCTGACGGAGGAATCCCAATGGGCTGGTGAAACAATTCCATGAGATCTCTTCCCACAATATTTCAAAACATGGTAATCGCTATATTTTATCCATCGATGAGATTCATTCGATCAATTCAGTTCATTATGCTCTTCGTTCTTGTTGTTTCTTTCGTTCTGCTTTCGCAAAGCGTTGTGCTCTCGCAGACCGCTGCACAGTCGCAGAATAAGGGTTCGCAGATGAATGAAACGAAAGGCCGCGCGGTCGTCCAGGCCGCCTTCGACTACCAAAATAAGTTACAGGATAGCTCCGTCACGCTGGATGATGTCATCGAGCACTGGAGCGCGACCGCCCGGAATCCTGATGTGCGCAAAGACACGGATGCGCTGGCCATCGCCTTTGGATGCGAGGCGATGCTCGAAATCAAGAAGCGAGATAACCGCAAAGCGGATTCGCTTTTTAGGAAAGCGCTGCCGCTGTTTCGATATCGTTCCTCCAAAGCGTCTGTCGTTGTTGCCTATGCGGAATTCGAACGGGGCTTGAGGAACTATACCGCCGCAATGGGGGCGTATAGCGAGATCGTTAACACTATGGATTCGGTGCCCGCGCTGTGGGATATCCAGTATTACCGACTTTCCGGATATGCGCCGTATGCCTACGCAATCGATGCCTGTTTTGGCATGGAGCAAATTGCTTTCAAGGATTCGAGGCAGAAAAAGAAAGCTGTCGAGTTGCTCCAATACGCTTTCGACCGGCATCCCAACGATGCGCTTGGAATGATGGCGATCGTGGCACTGCGCCGTCTCAATATTTTAGATCCGGAGGAATACAGGTTCAAAGTCGATCTTCTATGCTCCAGAAAACCCGAGTTGCGCAAAGTCAACGATCTCTTCGAGAAAAAGTTTAACGAGGCAAATTAGCGTGTATGTTGCGCGTGTAGAACAGACTTTTCAGTCTGTCTGAGGGCTTTCAGCCCGTTGGTGCATGGTAGCCAATAGGTCAATAATTAATCCCCTCGGAATGATAGTGTGCGGGCGTTGTTTCGAATGGTGATGAAGATAGCTTCTTTTCTTCGGTGTGGCGTGGTTATCCTTCTCTCGCTCGTTGCGGGAAGGGCGGGGGCGCAGATTGATTCCAATGCCGTCGTTTCAATTTACTGTGGCTCGATAGAAAAGGGATGCTCAATGTACCTTTCCTACGGTAAGGATACCTTCTCCACGAGTCTTCAATTAGGATTTGACAGCGCTTTTAGGCTTGCAGACACGGGACCTTCACAACCGACTGGACAGCCCGGTCATCCTAATCCTTCATTCAGCATTGATTCTACAAACCATGAGATTTTGAATCTATCACTGTATGTTACTCAAGACATAAATGGTCCCGGCGCAAATTCTGGTGGTGAAGATCTATTGGAGCTTAGTTTTCAGCCAATTCATTATGACCTTGATGGTAACCAAATTGTTGCCAATTCCGGAGTGTATCAATGTCATTATTTCTTTTCCTCTGTTCTTCAATCCTTTATTAACGGCACCACAACATGTTCTGACACGGGCACAATCGCGGACACTCTCTCTCTTCAAATTAGACCATCCACTTTAGGAGTAAGAAATTCTAACCTGATTCCCCGGATTGGGTTTATTGATAATGGTATCCAGCTTTTTGAATTCTCTTCGCCATCCGAGGCAGGTGAACTCGAAATTTGCAATACAATTGGTGAAATTGTATTCAGAGCTTCAATTAGTCCGACAAGTACCTATGAAGAACTTACCCTGCAACCCGGCTGCTACTTCGCTCGGCTTGGCGATCAGGTGGCGAAATTTGTGGTGCCGCCGAGGTAGCGTCCTTTAGAGATCGTCTGGTGTGAGTGATGTGTGTTTAGCAATGCGAGCGAGCATTCGAGGGCCTATCTCTTCGCTATCGTGAAATGAGAACACATAATCAGGAAAGCCCTCTCGTTCAAGAATCTTATGGGAGCCGCCGCGAGAGCGGTTTATTTTCCAGCCCGTGCGAAGCAGAGCACTCAAGACTCTGCTTGCTTTGGTAGCGGGCCAGGATTTCACGCGGTGAGAAACGTGACGTCCGAAAGCTGGGCCGCAGCTTCTCCGTGCTCTAAACGATCCGCGACGGTATGAAGCGCAAGAGCCTTCGCGTTCGCCATTGCCTCATCCGGGCTTTTGCCGTAAGCCATTACGCCGGGCAATTCCAGAACCTCGGCGATCCAGCGTCCATCCTCTTCCCGCTCATATTCGATCGTGAACTTCATCTCGTTTATATCTACACAGGCGACCATGCTTTCCGTTCCTCATGGTGTCTCTATGGTGTCATTAAGATAACGGATAAACGCTCGCAATGCCCGCCCGCGGTGGCTGATTGCATTCTTTTCTTCATCGGTCATTCCGGCGAAAGATTTCTCGGAAGTATTTTCCGTTGGGATAAAGACAGGATCATATCCAAATCCATTGGTCCCGCGAGGTTCTGTTCCTATTATGCCATCAATTTCACCTCGGAATAAATGCGCATCGTTTTGTTCGTCGATATAGGCGATCACGGTTGAGAATTTCGCACTACGATCCTCTTTATCAATCATTTCTGCAAGTAATTTACTCACATTGCTTGCATACGTGGCATTTTCACCGGAATAGCGTGCGCTATAGACGCCCGGAGCGCCATTCAGCGCGGATACTTCGAGACCGGTATCGTCGGCAACCGTTGGGAGCTTTGTTATTTCGTGAACAGTGTGAGCTTTTATCAGGGCATTCTCTTCGAGGGTGGTGCCTGTTTCTTCGATGTCCCCAATGGGAGGGTGAATATCATCGAGTGTTAGCACTTCGATAGAATTCCCAAGTTCGGCTTGAATAATCTGACGAAGCTCCTCGCATTTGTGGCGGTTGTGCGTGGCAAGAAGAAGGGTCATAATTTTTTACTGCGAAAACTCTTGAGCTGTCATTGCGAGGAGAGCATTCGTTGCGGAGCGCAGAATGCTCGACGAAGAAATCTCACTCTTGAAGCCGAGAGATTGCTTCGTCGAATTGGACTCCCTCCGGTCGTCCAATTCTCCTCGCAATGACCGCATAAAGAATAGTTAGAGTACAAGCGTTTTTACTTCTCCCAAATGTGCGACGGGACGTAGGGATATTTTTTCTGACACTTTCGGCATCGATTTCATATTTGCTCTTGGCAAAATGATATGTTGGAACCCGAGCTTGATCGCTTCGGCAACGCGAAGCTCCGCCTGAGGCACAGCGCGAACTTCTCCACCAAGTCCAATTTCCCCGATAAGACAAGCAAGCGGATCTATCGCCAGATCGAGCTGATTAGAAAGCACCGCCATCGCAATGGCAAGATCGGCAGCCGGTTCATCGATGAAGAGTCCGCCGGCGATATTGATGAATACATCGCTATGCCCAAGGCGAGCGCCTAATTGTTTTTCGAGCACAGCGAGGAGCATCGCAATGCGGCGGGTGTCATAGCCAGTAACGTTTCTTTGCGGAGTGCTGTAACTGGAATTCGTAACCAGCGCCTGAATTTCGATGAGTACAGGCCGCGTTCCTTCAAGAACAGCAGTAACAGATGATCCGCTTGCATTTTGTCTGCGTTCGGATAAAAATACTTCCGAAGGATTTGGAACCTCCTCCAATCCTTGCGAGGTCATCGAAAAAACACCGATCTCGTTCGTCGAGCCATACCGGTTTTTCGCAGCGCGCAAGATGCGGTAGGCATGGGTTCGTTCGCCTTCGAATTGCAGCACGGTATCGACGATATGTTCCAGCACTTTCGGGCCTGCGATCATGCCTTCTTTAGTGACATGACCAATGACGAACACCGGAATGCCCGTCATTTTCGCAGCTTGCATAAGGAGCGCGGTGCATTCGCGGACTTGAGATACACTTCCAGGTGCGGATTCGATCATTGGGCGGTACATCGTTTGGATAGAATCGACGATAACCAGATCGGGCGACATTTTCCGCATGGTCTCCAGCACGGCCTCCACATTCGTTTCGGCAAGCACATAGAGATTATCATTGGCAAGCCCAAGCCGTTCGGCGCGATTTTTTAGCTGGCGAGCCGATTCTTCTCCTGATACATACAGGGTGTTCGATCCTGGCATGAGTCCACGCACGACCTGCATCATCAGCGTGGATTTTCCAATTCCTGGGTCGCCGCCAACGAGCACGATGGAGCCAGGCATGATCCCTCCTCCCAATGCGCGATCGAATTCAGCGATGCCCGTGGTAATGCGGCCTTCTTGCTCGGCAGTGATCTCGCTCAATCGGATGGGATGAGCGGCCATCCCATTTGCTTCAAACCCGCGAGCACCCAATGCTTTTGCACTGCCAGTCGATGCAGAAATGGATTCTTCGACAAAACTATTCCATGAACCGCACTCTGAGCACTTGCCGATCCAGCGTGGGGAAATATAGCCGCAGGACTGGCAAACGAATTGGGTCTTGGTTTTTGACATGGAAAATAGTATTCAATTACGCGGCGACGAGTCCTTGTTCTATCAGACTCTCGGCAATTTGAACAGCATCCAAAGCCGCACCCTTCAGGAGTTGATCGCCACAAACGAAAAGATCGATCGCATTCGGATTGCTCACGTCATGCCGAATACGCCCGACGAGAACGTCGTAAAGACCTGTTGCCTCGTTCGGCATGGGGAAGTGGTTGTGCGCTCGATCATCGACAATGGCTGCTCCCGGGAATGCTGATATGGCTTCTCGAATGTCTTCCACAGATGGACGAGACCAACCGGGTGCCGAAGCATCGAACTCGATATTTACACTCTCGGAATGAACACGAAAGATCGGCACCCGTACGCAGGTTGCGGTTACTTGAATGCTTTCATCATGCAGGATCTTCTTCGTTTCGTTGATCATTTTCCATTCCTCAGCATTGTAACCAGCATCGTTAATTGCTGTATTGTGGCTGAACAAATTAAATGCAATGGGGTGTGGGAAAATTGCGCCAGGTTGCTTTTTAGAATTTGCTAATTCCTTATTTTTTAGGAAGTTAGCGGTTTCTTCTTCCAATTCGCGGATGGCCGCAGCGCCAGCACCGCTAACAGCTTGGTACGTCGAAACCACAATGCGCTTTACTTTTCCAAATTTCCGAAGCGGTGCAACCGCCATCAGCATGACTATGGTCGAGCAATTAGGTACGGCGATCACACCTTGGTGACCACGCAGTTCTTGAGCATTGATCTCTGGGATGACTAAAGGCACGCCCAACTCCATTCGGAATGCACTGGAATTATCGATGATAATGCACCCACCGTTCGTGGCAGCGGTTCGCCACTTCCTTGTTACCTCACTTCCAGCGCTAAACAGCGCGATGTCGAGATTTTCGAATGATCGCTCGTTTAGCGGCTCGATCGAAATTGGTGAACCACGAAATGGCAATAATTTACCAACAGAACGCTCGCTGGCATAGAGATGAAGTTCGGAAAGAGGGAAGTTGCGTTCCTCAAGAACGCGGAGCATTTCCGTTCCAACTGCGCCCGTAGCGCCGACGATACCTACTTTTAGCAAAGATGATTTATGAAAGTTGAATGATGAGTTACGGGTTAGTGAACACCGATCAATAAAAAATCAGCACCAGAAATTGTTCAACAACTTGCGTCGAGGATGTACCTCCGAGTGTTTGTTATTCTGAAACATTTCTGCCACAAATGAAGATATAGCGTCATGCGACTAACTCAATTCGAGCAACAGACCATCCGGGAGACCGTGCTCGCGTTCTTGCCAAATGCAAGAGTCTATCTCTATGGCTCGCGCGTGGACGATGCAAAGCGCGGCGGGGATATCGATCTGATGATCGTCGATGCCGAGCCTATTCCTCGAAAAACGATCGGCAGCATCCGCTGGAAGCTTTGGGAAATTCTCGGTGAACAAAAGATCGATATTCTAGGCGAGCAAGAAAATAATCTTAGCACCTTCGCGAGAATGATTTCGTTCGATGCACTGCCAATAGAATGACAAAAAAGCAGTTAAACACCGCAGATCAGTTACGGGATACTCTTGTTCGAGTTGAGAAAGCATCAATGCGTCTTCGCCGTTCCTCAGAACGACTCGAATCAACCATTGATTGGTCGAATCCTTCAGAAGATGATCTTGACCGACTCGATACTTTCGCAATCCGCTTTGCTCGTCTTGAAGACATCATGCTTCAGAAAGTATTTCGAGTGATCGATATTTTGGAAGGCATTGAATTAGGGAGTCCCATTGACGTTGCTAATCGTGCCGAGAAGCGTGGTTTGATCGAATCCTCACATAAATTCAGAGAGATACGCGAGCTTCGAAATGAAATTACCCATGAATATGCTGTGACCGATCTGCCTGAGATTGCAAGACAGCTTCTCGATTATACACCGGAGTTACTTAAGGCGGTGGATCAGGCACAAGAATATGGGATAGATTTACTGAATCGTTTAAGCTGATATGCCCGTTCAATTTCAAGACTATTACGAAATCCTGGGGGTAGCGCGTACAGCCTCAGAGGAAGAGATAAAGAAGGCTTATCGCAAGCTTGCGCGGAAGCATCACCCCGATGTTAACCCGAACGATAAATCTGCTGAGGAGAAATTCAAGAAGATCAACGAGGCGTATGAGGTTCTGAGCGATAAGGACAAACGCCAGAAATATGACCGGTTTGGCGAGAACTGGAAAACGGGCGAGCAATTCACTCCACCACCGGGATACGGACCAATGCCCGGAGGCGGTGGGTATTCGTACACCACGAGCGGCGGTGAGGATTTCTCGGAATTCTTTCACCAGTTCTTTGGGCCTGGCATGGGATTTCAAGTTCCGTTCGAAGGCGGTCGTGCAGGCACGCAACGACGGCGTCCGGGATTTTCCACGCGCGGCAGCGACATTGAGGCTGAACTTCCCGTTTCGATCGAAGAAGCTTTTCATGGCACTCAAAAACAGTTCACCATTCGACGTGGCGATGGAACGACGAAAACTTACAAGGTAAAGATTCCCGAGCATTCGTTCGCCGGAAAGCAGATCAAGCTTGCCGGACAAGGCGAAACTGGCGCTGCAACGCCGGGCGATCTTATTCTCTCGCTTGCGTACCAGAATCATCCATATTACGAGATCGACAATTTTGATCTGTATCGCCAACTTGATGTTGCGCCGTGGGAAGCAGTGCTCGGCGCGAAAGTACCGATGGAAACGCTCGATGGTAATGTACGTCTGACAATTCCTGCAGGTGCACAGAACGGACTAAAGCTGCGGCTCGCAAATCGCGGACTGTATCGTGCCGATGGATCACGAGGCGATCTCTATGCCAGTGTCAATATTGAAATTCCGGAAGCACTCAACAAAAAAGAGAGCGAGTTGTGGGAAAAGTTACGCGATACTTCGGAGTTCGATCCTCGAGCATAGAACTGAGCTGTGTAGCAACGGGAGGATACTCCCGTTGATACACGAGCGGCATTGCTAAATGTGAACGTCAACGCGCAATATCACATTTCTTGGTTCTTCCCAACTAGCGCCGCTGAAATAGGCTCCCTTTAGGAGATGTTCGTGATCCAGGATGTTGCCCACGTACAGTGAAGGAGCAATGGTTGTGCTACCCTGCAGATGGAATGTATATCCGCCGCCGCAATTGAAGATCCACGATGGCGTGACGTGCGCAAATTGGTTAAAATCGAACAAGCCAGTTCCGTATGGCAAGTTACTTGGGTTACCATTGGTCAGACCGGAACCATAGATGCCAGTCAGATTTGCAAACCAATCTGATGGCTGGTAATCGAGGGATGCAACGACGGAAAGCCTTTGATCGTGATCGAGATCGGTTGCGGAACCATCCGTATTCGCAGCGAGGAAGCCGCCTGTAATAGCCCCGGTGCCATACGCATGAATAATCGAGGTGTTAAGATAACCCGAAAATGGTGTATTCTGTGAACTGTACGATAACCCGAGTTCGAGACCCTGCGTGTAAACCTCAGCAATATTAATTGGAGTTTTAATGGCGCTGGAGCCAATGGTTTCATCGTCTACGCCGGGCGATGCATACTTATCAAAGTAAGCGAGCTTGCTGTGTAATCCAAAATCGAACGTGTGTGTGTAAACGGCTTCGTAAAAATTGTCGCGTTCGGCGAGCGTTCCAACGCCAGTCGAGCCGACCGTCGAAGCGATTTGGCTAAGTCCCTCGATATTGGTAGGCATGAACAAGCGTCCGTAATAAAGGTAGGCGTTGTCATCTTCACCGAAAATAAAATTCCACCGGATTCTTGGGCTGATCTGCGATTCCAACGGTACATCCGGCGCGATATGTTGATCATAACGGACACCAACATCAATATCAGTCCATTCCTCTGGATGGATTTCACCCTCGACAAATGCACCAAAATCTGAGCCCATATACGTGGTATAGCTGTGTTGCGCATTTGGGAGATTTACAGCGCTGTAAGGGACGCCATAGGTGCTATCGATGGGACCGAAATCTTCGTGACCCGTTGTAGTGCTGATATTCAATCCGGTAGCATACATGAATTCATGCGATAAACGATTATCATATTTGGTTCGAATACCAAGCGTTGTAAAGCTCCGGTTTTCGGAGATCACATCTGAGCTGCCTTTAATAGTATCTAAAGTTGGCTCGTCAATCCCGCCAGGTGTGTAAATAAGACTTCCTTCGCGTGCGTACCCTGCTGCCATAAAATTACTTTCATGGTCTGACTCCGAGGAGATCTCACGATTGTAGGTGAGCGTTTGGAAAGCATTAGTCGTGTATTGCTGATCGTCCTCGGCTTGTGGAGGATTATAGCTTCCACCAACTTCGATCGAATCGAACGGTACTTGAGTATTCGTGATGCCATAATTCAAGTTCAGGGTCAGGAAATCTTTATCGGAGAGAAGATAGTCGGCCTTTCCATAGAGAAAATAGTCGAAGCCGTGGTCATGAAAAATTGTAGATACAGGTGGATCGATGCGGCGATCTGTTTCCTGACGCGAACCAGAAATGAACCATCCGAGTGGTCCGCTATGGTCGCTGATCGAAAGGGATTGACCGTTCATGTTTAATAGCCTATCGGCCGAGATCACACTATCCTTGCTCCCGTTGGGCGCATACGTGCCACCATAAGTGGAGAAATCTAAATGAAGATTGCCTGTGGGGACGCGATTTTGCACATCGACTACAGCAGCCATTTGGCCGCCATACTCGGCAGGGAACCCACCTGTAAGGAATGTTGCTCGTTCGATCACCTTTGGATCGACCACCTCATTGAGCCCACCAAATACACCAAGCGGAATCGGAGCTCCATCGATGTAATACGTAAACTCGCCATGCTGACCGCGAATATGTACTTCACCTGTCGGCGCTCGAACGGCGCCAAGAACATTTTCCTGCACAAGGGTGGTCATTCGTGTTGTCGGCGGAGCATGATAGGATTCTGCCTCAAACACTTGATTTCCAGTAAGTGGCTCAACGCTGGTAATCTCTTGTTCGCGATTTCCTGAGACAGTCACCTGTTCGGCGGATTCGAAAAGCGTTACAGAGTCGAAGGTATGATTTTTGTCGATTAGGATGGTGTCACTGAAATCGTTATAGCTGACAGCTCGAACGACCATCTTATAAGTACCTGCGACAACATCTGTAAACACGGCTCGGCCTTCGGGATTGGTAACCTTCCCTTTGACAAAAGTTGAACCACGATACAGACCGACACGCGCCAATTCGACTGGTTCCTGGTTGGAGCCATCATAGACCACAACCGCGTAGGTAATACCCTGTGACGGTGGGTTATGATGAGTTTTGGCAGAAACAGCCGGCAGCAATAATTCCGAAATTGCGAATGGAATGAGTAGAAGAAATGCCAGACGCTCCTGAAGAGCCTCTCGGGAGGCGCGGCTCATGCTGCGCCTGATAAAATATTGACAAGAATTCATGACGTTCAAAAAATTGATTGAGTAAATGCACACATGGGCTTCGATTACTTCGAATGCCCAATGAAAAGGAGTAAGCGTTTGGAAATACGCTGAAGTGAGCAGACTTAAAGCGCTGGAGGTGCGCGCCCTTGTGTGTGCAGTATAGCCGGTGCAAACGGCTTTGCAAGATTAGTCGAAATAACTTCAATCGACACGGCGCCTAACGGCGGAATAACAGGCGGAGGGGGAGCATTTAGTGTGACGGTGGCTTCAACATCGCAGGCAGAACAGGGAGCCGCTATCGTTGGGCCGTTGTCACAAAGCGCCTCATGGGTATGGAAAAAATCGCTCTCGGTTCGTCCGGCAATGGCGAGAAGCAACAATGCGGCAAATGCCTGCGCCGCAAAGCCGCGCCGAAATAGTCCGAGTCCTTGTGCTTGCCGGAAGTTCATGAGAATCCACTAAACCATTAGAAGCAATGAAAGATTTGTAATTTTACGGGAGAATTGGACTGCTATGGGTTTCAAAGAACCTTCATGCCCCAAAATGGTTTACAAGGGAGGTAATAGTGCGTCCATTCGCGAGTCTCCATTGGGGATGTCCACACATGATTGTTTCACGAAGATTATTTGCGCGTTCGGTCACCCTGATCTTTGGGGTGCTTTTGCTCGCGGCTTCTTCATGCCAGGCGCAGTGGACGCTGTTAAAAACATTCCCTTCCTATATCTCCTGCGTATATTTTCTCGATCAGCAGGGGAGTGCCACCACGGGATTTGTAGGTCTGGAGAACTCAACCATCTGGCGCACGACTGACAACGGAGTCAGCTGGAACCAGGCATCGACGCCTGCGACGGGCGTTCAATCGATCATTACTGCATTCACCTTTCGCACTCCAAACCAAGGCTGGTGCAGCCTTGAGGATTATTTTGGTGGAACGAACGGAGCGATCTGGGAAACGAACGATGGCGGGCAGACCTGGAGTTCAATTTATACGAACGCAGGCAGCGTGGTGTCGATCGCCTATTGTGCACCCTCGAATGAACTTGTGGCACCCTGCTGGGATGTTAATTCGGTAAGTTCCACCGATCTTGGAGCTACCTGGAGCACCTTTGCTCCTTCGCTTCAGAATGGCGTAACGTTCAGTGGAAGTTTAGGTTTTGTTGGAGTGTATAGCACGCTGATTAGCACGCTGTACTCGGTCGATGGCGGCATAACCTGGAACGATGCACCATCGCTCGATGCGGAAACATGGTCGCCCTACGCGATTCCGGGCACCAGCATATTTGTAGCAGCTGCCGAGAAAACCCGACAATTTTTTCTATCCACCAATGGCGGGGCAAGCTGGACCAATCCGTACAAGTTTGCCTCGATTCCAACAGGCTGTACTTCGGGAACCGCAGCACACCTGTTCCTTCAAACAACGCAAGATGGCTTCTTCTTATCAACGGATCTTGGAAGCTCATGGATCAGTATCTGCGGCCCATCCAATTATCGCGACACGCGATTTTACTCGGTGGGCTCTCAAATTTTTTCCGGTGATGACTATGCCAACGGGAATTTATGGTATCTTTCGGACGCCGTTGCAGCAGCCACGGCATCGCTTCATTTGGATAAATCAAGCATTACCCTAACAGGCGTGCGGTGTGGTGCCGTGGATTCCATACTTCATATTACTTCGAGCGTGGCATGTTTCAGCGGCAAGCTCATCAAGGCGCAAATTATTTCGGGTTCTCCCTATTTCTGGACTCAGGGCGTGCCGTCGCAATTGAGCGGGAATGATAGTATGTATGTTCTCTACACTCCCAGCCCGTCGTTAAAGGATTCAGGTGAGTTGCTTCTTGAATTTAATCTTGGTGCCCAGATCCTCGATACCATCATCAAGCTGTATGGGACTGGCAGTACGGTCACTAATTTCAGTATCGATCCATCGCTTGTCGTCACTATGGCGCAAGCGTGCTCACCGGTGGATTCTGGGATCGTTATCCGTAATTTATCGTGCGATAGCCTTACCGTGACAGCTCTATCTCTTAGCGATACTTCGCATTTTCGGATTCTGCCTATTGACCTGCCTCTCACGATCGGTTCCGACGATTTTGATACCATCCCAATTGAGTCCGATTCAAAAGATGTTGGGAATTTCTCCTCCGAGTTTGAGATCCAGATGCTTGGCGCGGGCGGCGAAGCGATCAAAGATTCGGTGCCGCTGGCGTTGAACGTACTCGAAGGCGCGCACGTGCAGATCGGTGCCTTAAATCTCTCAGTGCTCGATGAGTGTTCGGAGCTCGATACGGATATTATGGTTTACGCTACGCCATGCGATTCCATTGTCTTGTTTCCGGCATCCATCTCCAATACCTCTAACTTTCGATTGACGGCGGCCAATATTTCACAAGTAATTCCGGCTGCAGGGAGCGTGAGAGTTCATATTCATGTTCTGCCGGGTCCAGCTGGGAGCGATTCTTCGATGCTAAGTCTTAGCTATCTAAGCGGAGGACGGACCGTCGATACGACGGTGTCGCTTTCACTTAAAGTTCTCTACGATCTGCCCGTGAATGTTGCGTTGAAGGACACGATCGTTGACATGGGAGTTGTTAGTGCCCCGTGTTTCACATCGTCAAGATGGATCAGCTTTGCCAATTCTCTCTGCCGAAGTTTAAGCATTGACAGGATCGGCTGGGAAAATGCGGGCGGCGATTTTTCGGTCGATTCCATGCAATTCCCGATCGTGCTTTCGAGCGATAGCGAGACCGACTCAATTCTGGTCCATTTCAATCCCACTTCTGCAGGCGCCCATTCCAACCGACTCGACATCACGCTCGATCTGGATGGACGGATTGTCGATACGTTCATTACAGTGTTTGGAACTGGAACTTCATCGTTCCACGATAGCCTGCTTACGCCTTCGTTGAACTTCGATACTATTTTGGCTTGCCATATAGAGAATTTAGAAGGAAAGCTTGTTAATTTATCATGCGATAGCGTGACGGCAACTTTGGCATCACTCGCTTCAGGGGTGAATTACTCTGTGCTCAGTCCGGCATTACCGAAATCCCTTGCGCCCGGAGATACACTGAATGTTGTATTCCAGTTACATCCCAAATCGAATAACATTCTGACCGATGAAGCCACCATCACTATTTTTGATCCTGTCGATGGAAAGGAGCACATAGATAGTATCGCACTTTCCGGGTACGTTATCCCAAGTACTCATCTACTGGGGATGAACAGCGATGCGTTCTCCCTTCCGAGTATTGCGCCATGTTCATTCGTTGATTCGACGATCGTCCTGACAAATTTTGGGAATTGTGAAGACGTGGTTATCACGGATACAACGCTTGTGGGCTTTCCGAGTGTAACGCTGGCGCTGCCAAGCCCGCTGCCGCTTGCAATTCCTCCGGATAGCTCGGTCACTATTTCATTCCGCGTATCCCCGAGTGAGGATACCATCGTTTCTTCGCAATTTACGCTAAGGGGTCAAAATATTGACACCGCGATAATATTTAATTATGCCGCTCAACCTGGTGCGCACACACTGGCATTTTCGCCAATGGATTCAATCTTTCTTACCAAGCCTTGTGTGCCTGTTACCAGAACATTTTGGGTTGCAAACGTTGGGTGCGATTCAACGCACTTGGAAAATATCGTTTTGAACGGAGCACCGAACGAGACAGAATATTCGATCGCAGGTCTTCCTGAATTCCCGGTATCCATCCCAGCCGGTGATACACTTTTTTACACTGTTACGTTCGATCCGAGTGGAAACGGGAATGGTTCAGCTTCACTTGAAATGTTTTCAGCACAAGCGAGCATTAATCGTTCCATTACACTCACTGGGCAAGCTTCAGGAATTATACCCACGGCACGAATTGGTTTGCAATCGAGCGATCATTCGATGCAATGCGCGGGGCTGGCCGGAGATACGACGAGCATCGCGGCCGTTTTACTCGACAATGTCGGTGATACCACCGGCCTTTCTACAGTGTTGTTTACGCTGAACGGCAACTGGAACGTGCTGACGCTCACGAAGATCGTCCCAGCACTTGGCTGGAGCATCACGGATACCCAAACGACGGGAAATGGCGGCCTGCAAATAAGGCTCCGATATACTACCGGCGGAGCCATTGCCGCCGGTACCGAAATGGTAACTTGCTTTTTTGCCATTGCTGTCAGCGATAGCTCGAGCACCGATATAAGCCTGTCTGGCCTTCGTTTTAATGATAGCTCTGCAACGTATGATGGCTGCGCCCTCACATCGGTCGAGCTTCCCGATCCTGTACATTTTTCTCTGACGGATACCTGTGGAACACCCATAGTGCGCAGCATGCTGAATGGAGACGTTGCGCTTCAAATTATATCCGTGAGACCGAATCCTGTTTCTCCTGCCGGAGGTTCGACCAACATGGAACTATGCATAGCACTTGCTCGTGCTGCCCCCGTCACCATTACATTGTCGGATATGCTGGGCCGGGTGAAGTGGAAGTGCTTGGTCGCGGTTGAAGCCGGTACGCAAACACTTCCGCTTGAACTGCCGAATATCCCAGAAGGGAGCTACTTCCTTGAAGTATCTTCCTTGAATATGCAAGAGTCGCGAAAAGTGGTCGTCGAAGGCGGGGTGGGCAAAAATTAGCCTTCTTTAAAGCTACGAAAGGTGTGCAACCACCTCAGCATACTGAGGGACAAGCGATGGAGTGCTTGGGGCTGTAACTTTACCTTTCTTCTTTTTCTTTGATGTGGTCGTTGCAGCGGTCGCCGGTGGGAAAGCAGGGTCGTTCGGTTGGAACCTGCCGGGTGGAATACTGGTGAGTTCGCTTTGAATGGTGAATCGCGATTCCGAAATGCCTTTATTTAAAAAATAAGATCTTATCGATGTTGCTCTGCCATCGGCAAGCGATTTTTGTGCTGCATCTTTCTTCGTCTTCACCGGTGCATCGGGATAGACCGTAATTGTAGCAGAAAGTTTCGGATTATGCTTCATTTGATCGATCACGCGGTCGAACGCCGGCAATGCAACGGGTAAAATGCTTTGGCCTTTTGGCGCAAAGACTGGTTGGGGAAAGTCAAACACCTGACCGTCCTTCAACGGGGAAAGTACAATATGAACCGGAAACTCCTGATAGGCCTTCAGCGCGCCGAGGACGAGGGTATCCTCATGATATAAATAATCACTGGAATTCACGCGAAGACGGTAAAGGGCGTTCGGTTGGAGCACCATACTGATCTTTCCATCCGGGCTGGATTTGGTGGTCGTGAGGATGTCCGAACCTTTGAAGATCGTGACGGGCACGTTTGCAATCGGCGTTCCATCGCTGAGGGAAACTTCACCCTTGAGCAGGCCTACCGTTTTGGAAAGTTGTGCCTTCCCAATCAGGCTGCCAAGAACCATCAGAGTCAAAATAAAAATCAGGCGTCGAACCATATTCAATAATGTTATTCAGAATTCAAAAATCACTAAACACGTCGAAAAGGCAAAAGTAACAAACTTGGCAGCTGGGATCATTTCAATACACCCATAACCATGCCGTCACCGACGGGGATGAGCGTAGAAAACAGCGTTTTTTGGTTGGCAAAAGTCTCGTTGAAAGAACGAATAGCTTTGACGCTGGCGAAATCCGGATCGGTTTTCGGGAGATCCTCTGTGAGTTTTCCCCAAGCCAAAGCATTATCGCCGGCAATAACACCGCCAGGGCGAACGAGCCTGAGTGCTTCGTTCAAATAATTGGTGTAGTTCGGCTTATCGGCATCGATCAAAACAAAATCGAAGGTTTCTCGGCGCATGAGTTTCATGATCTCAAGTGCAGGGCCGCTTTTGATCTGGATGTTCCGAAGGTGGAGTGTCTCAATATTTTCCTTAGCCACGTTCGCATGTTTATCGTTGGATTCCAAAGTTACGACTTCGGAATCGGTTCCCATGGCACGCGCCATGATAGCTGCGCTATAACCGAAAAGCGTACCAACATCGAGCGCGCGCTTGGCTTTGATCGCCTTCAGGAAGAAGGCAATGAATTTTGCCTGATCCTCGGAAATGTTGATCATCGGCAAACCGGCAGCCTCCGCACGGACGCGCATTTTTTCGAGCAGCGCGCGTTCGCCCGATGCAAAATGCTTGACGATGTATTCGTGTGTGGTTTCGGTTAGTGGTGTACCCTTCATGGCAATGTTATGTGTTAAGTAATAAATTAGGTAGTGCTTGCATCGGCAAACAAGTTATGATCTTGAGCATTGCCAGCGCCATGAGAATGATGAGCATCGTCGCCGATGCGGCTCATGCTTTTTTCGCTAATTCCAAAATGCTTATATGCCAGCTTCGTGGCCTCGCGGCCGCGTGGGGTTCGAGCAAGAAATCCCTCCTGTATCAGGAAAGGTTCATAAACTTCCTCGATCGTTCCGCCTTCTTCGCCCACCGCAACTGCGATGGTGTTCAGCCCAACGGGCCCTCCGCCAAATTTTTCGATAATGGTGAGCAGGATACGTTTATCCATTTCATCTAAACCATGTTCATCGACTTCCAGTGCGCTCAAGGCCATTAGCGCGATCTCGCGGGTGATGCTGCCATCGCCTTTAACCTGCGCAAAATCCCGTGTGCGGTGCAGCAGCCGGTTGGCTATGCGTGGTGTTCCGCGTGAGCGCCGAGCGAGTTCAAGCGCACCTTCGTCGTCGATCTCGATTTGAATGAGCCGTGCACTGCGCTCAACGATCTTTTTTAGCGCCGAAGCTTGATAATAATCGAGCCGGTTGGAAATGCCAAATCGTGAACGAAGCGGCGCAGAAAGCAAACCAGCCCTCGTCGTTGCGCCAATAAGCGTGAACGGTTTCAGTTCGATCTGAATGGAACGCGCGCTTGGGCCGCTATCGATCATGATGTCGAGCTTGTAATCCTCCATTGCGGAATAAAGATACTCCTCGACAACTGCAGAAAGCCGATGGATCTCATCAATGAAGAGCACGTCACCTTCTTCTAACGAGGTCAGCAGCCCAGCCAGATCGCCGGCGCGTTCGATGACAGGGCCTGAAGTTGTGCGGATCTGCGCGGACATTTCATTCGCAATGATGTGCGCGAGCGTTGTTTTTCCAAGACCGGGAGGACCGGTAAACAGGACATGATCGAGCGCTTCGCCGCGTGCGCGAGCGGCAGCAATGAAGATGCGAAGATTCTCAATAATGCTCTCCTGCCCGGTAAATTCGCCAAATTCTTTGGGACGCAGGGATCGCTCGAATTCCGCCTCTAACGAGGAGCGATCGGTTGCTACGGATTCATTGCGTTTGGAAGGCATTAGGGTACAACACCATTATTCCAGACTCAATTTCAAATTAACAAAACTACTCTCACACTTGGTGGAGAGGTTTGGTGAGGGGGTGTTGTAACCGCCAGGACGATGGTTCCATACGCCCCCTCACCCGATTCCGTCTGCGACGGAATATCCCTCTCCCCACTTCGTGGGGAGAGGGGAGTGGGCGGCACCCGCTCAAGCTCTGGCATGCTCTGAGCTTGCCGAATGGGTGAGGGGGTGGGCTGCCGGAGTTAGGTAATTTCGGAACAGCCAGAAGAAGTACGATTGGTGTGGGAAAACTGGCTCTAAAAATGTGCGGAACCGTCAGAAGGCGCGCGCGGTGTTTGACAAGACATGCAAACCAAAGTTGCACCGAGTTACAGCAGCGAACGACCCCGGTTCCCGGTTCAGCCCTCCAACACCCACATTGGGTAGCCGCGGCGAATGAACCCACGCATTTGGATATTGCCGGTTCGCCAGTGGAAATCGGGTAGCGGTGGATCGAGATTTAGCTCGGGTTTGCCCCATTTCTGTCCGAAGTAAAGGAGCAAGACGTTTTCGATGTCATCCGAAGCGCCAATAGCGATCTCGCTTTCGCGCGGTGTAATGGTTAGCCGGCGGAGCCTTGATGAAGCATCGGTCAGGAAGACCATGCGCATATAGGTGAGCCGGCAGATGATGGAATTAACCACATAGACGTGCACGTCCTGCGCGCCAAAGGAATGGGAAAGTGTATCCTCATGCACTTCGCGCAAGCTTACGCCGGCGATGGTCATGATCTTGCGCACACTATCGAGCGTAATGCCGGGGCGAATGCCGAGGATCTCTAATGGGTTATCCTCAGCCGGTGCAGCAACCACGTGTTTCTTCAACGGCCTGTGTTTCGCAGGCGTCGAAGATTGGGCCATCCCGACACACGGGGCAAGCAAGAGGGCAAAGAATAGAAGCTTTCGGAACATTTTTTTTTTGGAATAGCTGGCTTGCTAAAAGTATCTTTACGAATCGATCGAGATTAAGTTTTCGAAAATGTAAAATGTATCGTTCGGTCGGAATCTCATTTATCAGCCAAAGGTTACGATGAAGTAATAGATACTAAATAATCCTCCTCATGAGTTTTGTTACAGTAGAAACAGAAATTTCATCTAAACCTCTCGTCAGTAAAATGAAAAGCGATGCTGCTACTATCGCGGCGGTCTTTACCGGCGGCACGATCGCAGTTAGCGCGAACAAGGCATCGCAGGTAGCACCGGCGCTTTCGGGCCGAATGATTCTGGATCGAGTACCTGAGATCGGGCAGTATCTGCCCTCGCTAAACGTTCAAGTGCATGATTTCGCCACGCTGCCGGGGCCGCATATATCGCCGGAGATGATGCTGACGCTCGCGAGTTTTGTGCGTGAGCTTAAGGAACACGCCGATGGGATCGTAATCACGCACGGCACGGACTCCATGGAGGAATCGGCCTATTTCCTCGACCTTGTGATCGGTGATTCGTTACCCGTCGTCTTTACCGGCTCGATGCATACTTCGACCGATGCTGCGTGGGATGGTGGCAGAAATCTGGTCGATGCATTCGCGGTGGCTGCAAGCGAGAATTTTCGGATGCTGGGAACGCTGGTCGTGATGAACGGTCATGTTTATGCCGCTTCGGAAGTGACGAAAACGCACACCATGAAAGACGACACCTTCCGCTCGCCGGATTTTGGCGCGCTCGGAACTGTGAATACTTTGAAGCAGGATGCTCCGAGGCGCATTCGAGAGCCGCATCATAGGACGAATATTGCGTTACCGGAAGATGCGGAGCTTCCCTATGTGGAACTTCTCAAAACGTATTCCGGAATGGAGGATACGCTTTTTATCGCGGCATTAAAGGCCGGTGCAAAGGGAATTGTGATCGAAGCGATGGGGCAGGGGAACGTCCCGCCTGGCGTGATCAACGGGATATCCCGTGCGCGAGAGATGCATCTTCCAGTGGTGATAACCTCACGGTGCCAGTCGGGTCCAGTGCGCCCATATTACACCTATGAGGGTGCTGGTCGTGACCTCGAGAAGCTTGGGTGCATCTTCGCACCGTATCTTACAGGCCCGAAAGCTCGGATTAAGTTGATGCTGGCATTAGCTTCTGGAGTGGATGGAGCAGAATGGAACCAGTTGTGGGCTGTCTAAATAGGAAGCTTGCTGGAAAGGAGTAGGTTATCCCACTGCACAGACTTCGCACATATTCTGTTCGGCTTCCTATGAAATCGTTATTGTACATTATGCTGCTGTTGCTCGCAGATGTCTGCGGGTTGCGGGCGCAGTCGCGGTTCCCGTCGCAGAGGACGCAACATTACCCATCTCCGGTTAGGACTTTTTTACCGCGCACGATGGCAGCTCAGGCATTGCAGGATTCCAGCTCTGTTTCGATTTTCCCGAACATCGATGTTACGAACGATCTGTCGGACGATCAGACCGAACCATCCCTATCCGTGAATCCTATCGATCCACTTGCGATCGCGATCGGTGAAGTCGATGATAGGAATTACGACGTGCTTTGGTATTGTGCCACCACCAACGGTGGTGCCAACTGGCACAATGATTCGCTTCCAGCTGGCTATTTGGGCGGTGGAACGCAGCAGTTCGAGAATGCAACCGATCCCGGTGTCGTGTTCGATCAATCGGGTACGCTATATTTTTCTAACGTGTTTTATCAAGGAGCTTCGGAACCGAATGAAGAGGCGTGCTACAAATTAACGAACGATGGGCTTTCATGGCAAGCGCCGGTGTATGTTGGCGGAGACACAACAGGCACATTTTCAGAAGCTGACCGAGATTATATCACGGTTGATCGCGATACCTCCAGTCCTTTTTTCGGCAGAGTCTATATTGCCTGGGTAACGATTGCATATCCAAAGTCTATTATCGTTGAGTCCCACTCCAGCGATCACGGGGCGAGCTGGTCGTTGCCGGTCACTGTCTCCACAGCGCCAGTGAGTCAGGATACAGTGTTATTTCAGGGTCCCATTCCTTCCTGTGGGCCGAACGGGGAGCTTTATATCGCGTTTGAAGACCGTGATTCGTTATCGAAGAGGATCCTCGTTGCCAGTTCTGTGGATGGGGGAGTGAGCTTCGCGCCGCAAGTTGAAGTTTCTCCGTATCGGGAACTTGGAAATGTGGTCCCGGATAATTTCAACGGTCATCCAGCCATAAAGGGTAATGTGGAAACCAATAGTTTTCCTTCCATTGCTGTCGATCGAAGCAATTTGCATCACGGACGTATCTATGTGACATGGTGCGGGAGGGATGCCGATACAGACCATGTGTTTCTTTCTTACAGTGATGACATAGGTATGACCTGGACGGCTCCGACATCCATTGAAGAGGACACCAGTTCTGTAAAAACTGATAAATTCCTGCCTTGGATAGCTGTCGATCAAAGTTCGGGTGATGTAGGTGTAACCTTTTATGATAGCCGAAACGATCCGACAGTAAATACGCTCGTTGATGATTATTTGACGCTCTCAACAGATGGTGGGCAAACATTCACCGCTCGCCGAATTTCGAATGTTTCGTCCGATCCACATGTGTCGCGCGATGTCATTTCTGTAGATCAAAGTAATCTTGTTTTTTGGAGCGATTACATATCACTCGATGCGATGGATAGCGTGTGGTATCCTGCCTGGACGGATTCACGCTCCGATTCCGATCAGGATGTGTATATGTCTGTCGTGGAACCGTTCGCTCCAATGCCGGTAACAAATCTCGTTGCGCAGGATACAATGGTGAATGGCAAATCTGAGACTATTCTAAACTGGCAGTACATACCGGAAACTACTTTTGGCTATCCGTTACCTTCGGGTTATCAGTTCCTTATTAGACGCGGCGGGCAACAACTTGCATTGCAAGGATCGGATTCGCTGAGCTTTGTTGATTCGAGTGTGCAACACGGAGCCGAGTATGAAGTGTCGGTAGTGTCTGTAAAATATCAAAGCATAGTTGATTCCGTGCTCGACGCGAAAAGTGGCGTTGCGATTCTTGCCGAGAAAAATAGCTCCATTGAATTCTCCACTGAACCAGCTATCGCTGGCCGTGAGGATGCGATGTTCGTCACTTGCAGCGAAGCGTGCACCGTTACACTTACATTTTACGACGAACTTGGCCGTGAAGTTGGTGCGGCGATAAGCGATGGCATCGTTTCAGCGCATCACGAGCTGCAATTTATGCCGGAAGCCGTCGGCGTGAAATTCTTCGTTCTGAAGGAATCTTCTTCCAGCGGTGCAACCGAAATAGTTGGGAAGATCTCTGTTATCGAGCCGTGACGAGGAGAGTACCGACAAAAAATCATCGGCACCCTAGAACAGAAAAAATACTTAGACGAGATTATGCCTGAGTTGACGGCGGTGTTATTCCAAACCGCACGATGAGAACGGTTGGGGAAGTTAGGGTTGTGGGTTGGTTGCCCTGAAATTTACAGGAACGAGGGATAGGTTCCCTTGGGGGAGGGGGAAGACGAAGTATGGCAGATGGATGAGGAATGTGCCTAAACTACAACAGTGTCTTATAGCCCGCCTGTTCGAAATGATGATCGTGGGACAGGGCATCGGTTATCTTGCGTTCGCGCATGATGACGAAGGAGGAGCAGTCGGTAAAGCTCCATCTCTTATCAGAAAAATCGCGGTATATTTCCATGGCATCCATGATGAGCGTTCGGTGCGCTGGAACGATCTCTATATCTTCGGCTGTGTAGAGATTCTGGCATGCCGCGACGGCCTGGTTACGCGAGTACATACCGAATCTGGTCATAAAATTCAAGAACTCCGTGAGAACAAAATCGGAGGTGACGATCGTGCATTTCTTCGCATACATCCGCGACCATTCGCGCGCGATCGGATGAAGGGCATCATCCGGTAAAAGTTGGGCTACCCAAAACCCAGTATCAGCAAATACAATATTCAAGATAGCTCTTCAGGTTTCAAGATAGCTCTCCAGGTTTCAAGATAGCTCTCCAGGTTTTCAAGATAGCTCTTCAGGTTTTCAAGTTTGCGCTTCAGGGGCTCATGGCCGCGCTTTGGGCTCTCCGTAAAGATAGTGCTCCACATTCATAGCGGCATCGCGCGGAATCAGGGCGCGTTCTTTCAGAGGGATTTTTTCGCCCATTTCAGCAATACGGTCAAGCACACCTTCAAGGGAAGATTTCTTGCTTCGCGCATCGGGAGCTTTATGGCCTCTCGTGTGCATGTTTGGTTTGGTACTGGTCTCCATGATCTACTATAACCATGCGACAACATAAGTTGTTACAATAGAGCGTGGTTAAGCAATTTCCGACAATTTTCACAGAATTCTTTACATTGCTAAAGTAAGTGCGCACCGTTCGGGGCAAATATGAGAGATGAAAGATGAAATGGAACCATCGATTTCCAATTGTTTTCAGAATTCACTTGACATCGGAAAATTTCTGTCGTATATCGGTATGTGAAACTATCGGCACCAATCCGGGGAAAAGATGAATCCTCCGCGGCGGAGAAAGATTAAACTGGGAAGGTGCAAGGGATCATTGACAATCGGCGGTAACTGACTCAAATACTCTACAGTTTATGAATTCCTAATGCAAAAAAAAATAATCCGGACTGGGATTCATCGGGTTTTTGGGGGATTTATGGGATGGGGTTTCGTTAGTAAGAATTAAGAGGTAGATGTTAAGAATAGGGGAGACTATACGGTCGAGGGGTAAGAATCCGGGTAGCTGGTGATTTCGCTGAAACCACTTTCGGTGTTAATTGTTTAACAGCCCCCCAGAGGATTTTCCTGCTCCCGGCAAAGGCTGTGGGGCTACCAATCCCGCATGAGATCGTCGTATATCGAAAAAGGATGCGGGGTATCCACAGGAATTACAAAATATGGCTGAAAACAGATACGAATCGACATTTATAGTAAAGGGCTCGCTCGAAGATAAGGATATTGATCCGATCATAGAGAAGACCGAAAATTTTATTCAGAAGAACGGCGGCACCGTCATCGAGATGGAACGCTGGGGCCGCAGAAAGCTTGCCTATCCCATTGGCCGCGAGACGCAGGGCGCTTACATATCTGCCCATTTCACGTCAGCGGGGGATCTGATCACGAAGCTGGAGCGTATGTTCAGCCTGGATGAGAATATTATTCGTTTTCTTACTCTGGTCATGCCAGAAAGCTCGATCAAGGGTCGCATCGCAATGAAGAAGCGAGAGGTGGAACTTGCATCGAAGCGCGAAGCCGCCAGCGCCGCGAATGAGGCGGCCGGGCAGCAGGCAGTCATTCACTAAACTTTTGGACGGCTATGGCATATTTAAAAATGCCGGAGGTCAACCATGTTATTATTGCCGGTAATCTTACTAAGGACCCGGTGATCCGTAAGACGCCGGGAGGAATTCCGGTGATCAACTTTTGCTTAGCCTCGAACCATCGTTACCGCGATGCGGGTAACCAGTGGGCCGAGGAGGTCTGCTACGTAGGCGTAGTAGCCTGGAGCAAATTAGCCGATAGCTGCATGTCGAAACTGCGTAAGGGAAGTGCTGTCCTTGTGGATGGTGAACTCCAGAGCAGGACGTGGCACGTCGAGGAAACCTCGGCAGCGAATCCCCGAGGTGCACGGACTGTCGTTGAGATCAAGGCGCACCGGATACAGTTCCTGAACAAGCAGGAATATGGTGAATCCGGCGCATACTCGACCGGTGAGGAGATCGAAGGGGGTCTGCACAGAGATTTTTCAGATTACCACGAAGCGGATTCTGAGAAGTCGATCGGCGGAGAGTTTGAATACTCGAGCGCCGATCATCTTGCTACCGAGATGGCAGATGGTTTCAGCGAGAGCCGCATCGTGGATGGCGCTGGCGATCATGGCTTGCAACTGAAGCTTCGGCACAAGCAGGAGCTATCAGCCTGAGACAGGAACGAACAAGACAATTTTTTTTGATATTCGAAAATAGAGAAACTGACGACTTATGAAAGTTATACTTCGTGACGATATTGCAAAACTTGGAAGTGCCGGCGAGGCAGTGAATGTCCGTGACGGCTTTGCCCGTAATTTTCTGGTACCACGCCAGCTTGCGTACATCGCGACTCCAGGTTCGCTGAAGAAGATCGAGCATGAAATGCGTCAGCGCGCGCGCGTGATCGAGCGCGAGCGAATGAGTGCCGAGGAATACGCCAAGCGTTTGGAATCGGTGATTGTGACGATCCCAATGCGCGTCGGTGAAGAGAATCGTTTGTACGGTTCCGTTACTGCGCAGATGCTTTCGGATAGCCTTGAGCGTCAGGGATATGATGTTGATCGCCGGATGATCCACCTCGATGAGCAAATTCGCACGCTCGGCGCGCATGAAGTTACCGTTCGATTGAAGCATGGCGTCCAGGCGAAGTTCCGCGTGAATGTGGTCTCGGAATGACGGTTTGAAGTGGGATTTTTGGGGATGTGACAAAAAGGTTTTACTTGTGTGTACCCCCTTCTTGTAGTCGGGAGTAACTTGACCTTAGTAGCATAGGATGGATGGCTATCGTAGATCGGAAACTGCAATGTCTATGCTATAGATATGTCCTGTTAGTATCATTCTTTTGGAAACATACCGTGTCTTGTAAGTAAAATTAGTATGAATTCGCCGGGACTGGCCTAAAAATTAGTTATATTTGTATTTATAGAGATGATATCACCCCTGAACTCTTGGAATAAGGGCTCAGGCTTCTGGAAGATAGTAATCAACTAAAACTAAAGAGCCTTATGATACGAATTCGAACCCTTCGCTCTTTCGTCGCCATTGCCGCACTCGGACTTGCGCCGCTGGTAACGAGTTGCTCGAACAAAGCGACGGAAGAACAGATGAAAACGCTGCACGATCTCGATCAGCAGCGCGATCAATTGAAAGTAGACTTGCAACGTGCGCAGGACAATCTGCGTGATGCGCAAGGCAAATTATCCAGCGCCGACCGCGATCTGGCAGACTGCCAGTCGGACACACGGGCCGCGCAAGCTGGCCTTGCGATGTGGCCGAACGTGTGGCCCGATAGCGCTGACTGGAAGGTCGCTCCGCCACCCCCACCTGCGACCGGTGGCGCCATGATGAAAATGAAACACTAATTAGGAGGAACACACCATGAAGAATAGCATAAAATCAATTCTTATCTTTGGCGTTTCGCTCCTTATCAGCTCAAACGCTCATGCTCAGTATCCTCAGGATTTCACGAAAGATCAAGCGGACTCGACGATCAAAGTTCGAACCGCTGAAGTGTCTGGGTTGAAGTCGGACGTCGCAAAAACTCAGGCGGACGCCACAAAGGCTTCCTCAGACCTTCAGCAGCGAATGGCCGATAACTCGCAATGCCGGGACGCGCTCTATGCGATGCTTGGCAGCGACCGTAATGGCTATAATGCTTACCGCGAGCAGATTTCCCGCGATGAGTCAGAGCTTGCCTCTTTGCGACAAATGAACAATGGCCAGTTAAACGATTCGAAGGCGCGCATCGATGCGCTCGAAGCACAGATTCGTGCGCTCCGAGGCAACAAGCTGGTGCTGATCCCGGATCATAAGCAGCGCGTGCAAACGCTTTCGACGAACTTCATGCAAATGAAGCATGGGATGATGCCGGTCGTCTCTAATGTGACCTATACCGTCGGTACCTGGCGTAAAGATCGGGATTGCCTATGGAACATTGCAAAGAAGCCGGAAATCTATAACGACCCGTTCGCATGGCCTAAGATCTGGCACTTGAACCAGGACATGATCCATAATCCGGACATCATTCAGCCGGGCATGGTGCTTACGATCTCAAAATCTCCGGTTACTCCCGAAGATAAGGATCTGACAGGTTATCGGCATCGCCGCACTCATACGCCGGCACAATAAATCTTGTTGTGTTAGAGGCATTGAAATCGTCCTTTCTGCTGTTGCAGAAAGGACGATTTTTTTTTCAGTCCTGAATTAATACAAACGCGAAATTCTTGGAAGTAATCGAACGTAAGATCCGGCTTTCTCCTGGCGATCCGATGAGCATTCTTGGACCCGGAGATCAGTTCCTTCAATTGATCGAACAGAAATTCGATGCGAGCATTGTCGCTCGTGGCGATACCATTATTGTTCATGGCGCACCGCAGGAAGTCGTGCAAATAGAGCGAGTCTTTAAGGAATTAGGATTTGTATTATCCAAATCCGGGAAGCTTTCCTCTCGCGATGTCTCCACCATCCTCGATCTGATCGAGACAGGTCCGCCCGAAGGAATCGGCGGCGATGAGCTCGAATCGGTCATTCTTTTTGCGCATCATGATGCGATCAAAGCGAAAACGCCAACCCAAAAGGAGTATTTTCAGGCCGTCAGGAAGAACGATATTGTGTTTGCGATTGGTCCTGCGGGAACCGGTAAAACCTATCTCGCGGTGGCAATGGCGGTGTCGGCACTGAAGAATCGAGAGGTTACGCGCATTGTGCTTGCGCGCCCTGCAGTAGAAGCCGGTGAGAGCCTCGGGTTTTTGCCTGGAGATCTCTCGCAGAAGGTCGATCCCTATCTTAGGCCGCTGTATGATGCGTTGCAGGAAATGTTGACTGGAGAAAAAGTCCGAACTTTTATTGAAAAAGGAACCATCGAGGTCGTGCCATTGGCCTACATGCGTGGGCGAACGATCAACAACGCGTTTGTGATTTTGGATGAAGCACAAAATGCCACGCCCATGCAAATGAAAATGTTTCTGACTCGGCTCGGCGCCGGCTCGAAGGCTATTATTACCGGCGACCAAACACAGGTTGATCTTCCATCCCGTACGCAGTCCGGCCTCATTCAGATACAGAACGTGCTTCACGAAGTGCCGGGTATCCGATTTGTCTATTTCAACAAAGGCGATGTTGTTCGGCATAAGTTGGTGAAGGACATCATTGAGGCCTACGAAAAATTCCACGATTGGCCCGGTCACCGTGGCGAGGAAGAACGAGCTACCGAACGCTCGGAAGCATACCCACCATCCACCGAGGATAGGGAAAGAAACTGAAGAGTCCGAATGGAGCTATTTCATTTTGGTTTTCTGACTGTAAGCTGGATCGACGTTCTCGACGTCCTTTTAGTTACTTTCTTGTTTTATCGGCTTTACGTTGCGATGCGTGGAACGATAGCGGCACAAATATTTCTTGGCCTGTTGATCGTTATTGGTGGTTCGCTGATCGCGCGCGCTGCAGATATGAAGGCGCTATCGTGGCTGCTAAAAACGCTCACAGATATTTGGGTTATTGCTCTGATCGTACTATTCCAGCCCGAATTGAGGAGACTTCTGTTGTTTCTCGGACGAAATCCCGTCATTAAATTCTTCATCCGATTCGATGTCAATGAGTATGCTGATCTTATTGTAAGCGCCTTAGAGGAACTGAAGCAGCGCGGAGAAGGCGCGCTCATCGTTATTATTCGGACGACGGACATTAAACTTTTCGTCGATACGGGTCTTCAGCTCCGCGCAATGATCTCGAAAGAATTACTCGTCTCGATCTTCAATCGCAAGGGGCCGTTACATGATGGGGCGGTCGTCATTAAAGATCGTTATATTGAAGCAGCGCGTTGCACTTTACCGCTTTCCGGAGTTGAACGTATCGGACAGCGGATGCTGGGAACGCGCCATCGAGCCGCGCTCGGTATTTCCGAACAGGCGGACGTAGTGGCGCTTGTGCTTAGTGAAGAGACCGGCCAGTTTGCGCTTGCGCAAGCGGGAAGGTTGGCGCTAAATCTTTCACCCGAAGAGATGCGTTCCCGATTAGCGGCAGCAATCACGGGCGTTGCAAATACAAAGCCATCCAGCATGGATCTGAAACTAACACGCGACTACGCGCTTGAAGCAAGGGAAGCATTTGATAGATAGAGATACAAAATTACAAACCACTCACCGAGGTCTTGTTGCGGAGGGCCGTCAAGCACTTGTGGAATTTCTTCGCTCGCGCGGAATAACTGATGAACGAGTGCTCGAAGCAATGGCATCCGTGCCACGCGAGCGTTTTCTCGACCGGACCTTTGCGGCAAGAGCGTATGAGGATTCCGCGCTTCCGATCGGTGAAGGACAAACCATCTCGCAGCCTTACACAGTCGCGTATCAAACGCAGGCATTGCAGCTAAAGCCCGGGGAAAAGGTTCTTGAAATTGGAACTGGCTCCGGTTATCAAACGGCGATACTTGCACAAATGGGCGTTCGCGTTTTTACGATCGAGCGGCATGTCGAGTTACTTGAAACCGCGCGTAAGCGCTTGGAAGCGCTTGGTTATCACCGCATTATTTCGCGAGCAGGGGATGGCTCGCGGGGATGGCCGGAGTATGCTCCGTTCGATGCAATTCTCGTAACCGCCGGCGCGCCGGATGTGCCCGAATCGCTCACCAAACAGCTAAACCCGAACGGCGGAAGGCTCATCATTCCTATTGGTGGAAGGCAAAATCAGAAAATGTATCTCATCACACGCAATGGCGATGATTTTTCCGGCGAGGAACTTACCACGTTCGCATTCGTCCCGCTGATCGGGGCCGAGGGGTGGGCGGCCTAACGCGAACCACGATTTACTTTTGTGAAGAGAACCAACGACACGGTCACTTCCGTTAGACGGAATAGATTTGTTTAACGTTTCGATTTTTTTGCTAAAGATTTTTAAGATACAATGCTCAAAACACAAGAATTATTATCGGTAAATGAGGCGAGTATATGGGCGTCTCAATTTATCGGTAAAAATGTGACTGCATCGAATATTTCGTATTTGATTCAGTATGGGCGTGTAAAAAAAATTGGCAGCAATGGAACGACGCAAGTTGCACGACAGGACCTTGAAAAGTACTACGCGGCATACAAGGATTCAAGAGAAGCCGCTTGGAAGAATGAGTTAGGCCAGGATCTTAACTGGGCGCTGTCGTTCGAACAATATAAAGAAGCCGAAACCACTAAACACGTTCACCGGCTGCATCCTTACAAGGGGAAATTTATTCCGCAGTTAGTTGAGTATTTTCTCGACGATCATACTGATAAATTTAAGAAGCAAGTTTATTTCAAAAAAGGAGACATTATCCTTGACCCTTTCTCTGGTAGCGGCACAACGATGGTGCAAGCCAATGAGCTAGGAATGCATGCCATTGGCATCGACGTATCAGCTTTTAACGTGCTCATTGGAAATTGCAAGGTTATTAGACATGACCTTATCGACGTTCAGAAAGAAATAACAAGAATTAGCAAAGAATTAAAGAAATACCTTGTCGATTCGCATACGGTTGATTTTGAGAATGCACTATTAGAAGCATTGAATAAATTCAATAAGGACTATTTCCCGGTTCCTGAATATAAATACAAAGTGAAACGACATGAGATTGATGAAGATGAATACGGGAAAGCTAAGGAAAAGGAATTTTTGCCAACTTACAAAAAGCTGGTTCAAAAATTTGGAATCAAACTTAAACAGGAGGAAGCAGAGACATTCCTCGATAAGTGGTACTCACCTCACATTAGAGACGAAATTAATCTTGTCTTCAATGAGATAAAGAAGATTAAGAGCCAGGAAACGCGGAAAATAGTAAGCGTTATTTTGAGCAGGACGATCCGCTCTTGCAGAGCAACAACTCACTCTGACTTGGCAACCTTGTTGGAGCCCATAACCACAACATATTATTGCGGGAAGCACGGAAAAATTTGTAAACCACTCTTCTCGATACTGCGCTGGTGGGAAACATATACGAAGGATACCTTGAAGCGACTTGCAACTTTCGATAGACTTCGCACGTCCACGCTCCAATACTGCATCACCGGGGATAGCAGAACGATTGAAATTACCAAGGAGCTTGAACTTAAATTTCCCGCTCTAGCGAAACTCGTGAAGAAGGATAAGATTAAAGGCATATTTTCGAGCCCACCCTATGTAGGACTTATCGACTACCATGAGCAACACGCTTATGCCTATGATCTATTCGGATTCAAGAGGCAGGACGAATTGGAAATAGGACCTCTCTTTTAAAGGTCAGGGCAGGGAAGCAAAGCAGGCTTACATTGATTCTATTTCCACGGTTCTAATTAATGCTAAGAAATACATGGTAGAAGATTTTGATGTGTTTCTTGTAGCGAACGACAAATATAACATGTACCCCACGATCGCAGAGAATGCAGGAATGGAGATAGTGAATCAATTTAAGAGGCCCGTTCTGAATAGAACTGAAAAAGATAAAGGTGCTTACTCGGAAATTATTTTTCATCTGAAAAGCAAATAATTATGGCATTGACGAAGGATCAAATTACCGGAATCGAAGTTTTGTTGCGCACCAAATTGGATTCTAAATTGAAGAATTATGGGAGGGAAACTTCTTCAATGCCATTTTTGGCGCGTTTAATACAGGATGCAGAAAAGATTGCAGCTTACTCATTTATTCATTCGATGGCCACTACTTTGGGCATGTCAATTTATGAAGACGTGTCGAAAATTATTGCGAAAGAAACCTCCGAATGAATGTTTCACAAAGTATGGGGTCGGCGGTGTGATCTCAGATGCGCAAAATATAGCGATTGGAAACATTGTCGCGGGCTTAAGAAGTGGTAGCAGGAAGTCGGACATAAAAAAGGAAATTAAAGAGGTGCTTTCAGCATCAGCATCTGATGGTGTCTTCGTAAAATCAGGCAATATCGCAGATTTTTATATGCGAAGGAAGGAGGCAGAATTTTATTTTGAAATAAAGACTGTGAAGCCGAATATTGATGTTTTTGAGACGAGCAAGACTAAGTTACTGCAATGGGTTGCTCGCGTTCGTAAACCTGTACATGTATATCTCGCTTTTCCTTATAATCCTTATCATCCTGAACCGTACGCTCGTTTTACTGAAGTCGGAATGATGGATCCGCCACATGATTTTCTGGTTGGGCAAGAATACTGGGATTTTCTCGGCGGCAAGGATACTTTTCAAGATCTGCTAGGTACGTTTGATAGAGTTGGAAAAGAATACAAGGAAAGACTTAGCAAGAAATTTAAGGAAATTGCTAAGTCAAAAATTGAATCTTATTAAGGTTACAGGCTTGCAGCTGTGCAAGAAAAAATATTAGTCATCACCGGCCCAACCGCTTCCGGCAAAACCGAAGTTGCGGAGGGTCTTGCTCGCTCCGATCCGCGCATCGAGATCGTCAATGCCGATGCATCGCTTCTGTATCGCGGGTTCGATATTGGTACAGCCAAGCCAAAGAAGGAAATTCTTGCCGAGATCCCGCATCATCTCATCGATATTTTAGAGCCGAACGAGCAGTTCAGCGCCGCAGAGTATAGCAAACGTGCCCGCGAAGTTATCCGGGAAATTATTTCGCGTGGTAAAACTCCGGTTGTTGTCGGCGGTACAGGATTTTATATCGATGCATTGTTCGACGGCATTTCTTACATTGAAATTCCCGAAGAAGAATTATCCATTGCACGAGCGCGAGCACAAAGAGAAATAGCTGAAAAGGGATTCAATGCTATGCACGAGCAGCTCCGCGATATTGACCTGGAACTCTACAATCAGATACAGCGTGAGCGAAATCCCATCCGGCTTGAGCGAGCATGGTCACATTATTATGCTACTGGCGAGCCGTTGGGTGAAACAAGGAAGCGAATTCCTGAACCGTTCGAATACTCTCCGCAATTTACAGTGTTATCATTTCCACGTCCGGAGCTTTGGCAGCGGATAGAGACCCGTGTGGATGCAATGCTCAGCAACGGGTGGTTTGAAGAAGTCAGGCAATTGATGCAGCAGGGAATTACTCGTGAGATGCCCGCGATGCGTGCTATCGGCTATCGGGAGCTATATGACGTTATCGAAGACAAGCAAACAGTCGAAGATGCGCGCGAACGCATCATTTTTCGCACACGCCAGTATGCCAAGCGGCAAGTGACGTGGATGAAGAAATATGTCTAGACTCTAAACTTAGTCCAGAACTGCTCGCCGATCATGAAGGCGAACCGCAATAGCCCGAGTCCAAGCGGGAACCGTATCACGTTTCCGGTCAGGCTGAACGCGAACACGATCACCACGCAAGCGAGTATCCAGAATGGCCAGTGCTTTATTATTGTACGCATGTGTTCGATCCTTTCGTAAAACAAATTACAATGATGGGATTTCCAGACTATTAATCTTCTGCAATGCTTTCGTTACATTCTTTTCCACTTTGACTGCGATAGAGCTGTGCCGCTTGCCAGTGACCTCGATCAAATTGTAATAGTACCCTCCACCACGGAAAACTGGATATACTGCGCCACCTCCGTTGTAGCAAAGAATACCATCGCGGACGTAGTTTCCGGTAAAATGGATGTGACCGTGCAGCAGCATATCCATGCCGATGGCTTTAAAAAGCTTGAATAGCTGACGCTTGCCGTGAAGCTTGAGTGTGCGCTGCTCGATCCGCGCGGCAATGCCACCTCGAGAAATTCCGTCGGCCAGTTCTAAATGGGAAACGTCACGCGGGCGAAAGGTATGGTGGTGTAGTAATCCGATCTTTATGGAAGCTGTACTCCAGGCATGATGCTTCGCCAGCCCTAAGGCTTGCTGATGAGCGTCCGGCGTTATGATACCGTTCGAGCCAACAGGATTTTGAAGGAGCGAGTAGTGTGCAATGGAATTAAATCCGAGCAGGCACACATTCTTCACTCGTTTCAGAAATGGATAGCCTTGCGCATCCATCGTGATAGTATCCGCGAATAGTTCTGAGAACGTATCTTGAAATATCGAGACTTTTTCTTCGTAGTCAAGCTTGCGGCAACGGTCGGGAAATGAAAGGAGATCGTCTGCAAGATGTGGCCCGCCAAAAATATCGTGATTACCAACAATAATGGTCAGCTTGCTGCTTTTTAATATTCCAAAGGATTCGAAGAGCCGGCGAACGGTCAACAGATCGCGAACGTCTGCATTGCTGGTAAGATCGCCGGTGATGATAACGTGATCGGCATCGTTACGGACCAGAGCATCTTCGAGTGCTCTCCTCAAACGCGGCAAATGTTGAGGATGGTACTTGAGGTTAATGTGGCAATCGGAAAGATGAGCAATTCGCATAGATTTTCAAGAGGGGGCTTGTTAATTAAACATCAATGGAGCATAGGGAGTCACATTAGATGGAATAAGTTAACGTTATTTGTTTATTACGAAAATGTTGCTAGCTGAATGTTTATTTCCCGCTCTTTTAGACAACATTGAAGGCAGTCAGCAAATAATCCCGTATTTTTGTAGTATTGATCCTCGCCGCCGGTCACTATCTAAAGAAAGAGCCTTTTGAAACCTAAGAAAAGACAACCGCCAATTCCAGCCTCTAAAGTTACCCATGCCCCAAACCGATTGCATACACCATCGGATATTGCGCGGTATCTAAGACCCGAAGAGATTGCTATAGTCAATATCGAAGCGAAGGAATATCCGAATGGCTTGCGTGTTTTGAGTGAGCATGTTGCGGGCGCGTCCTCGCTTGCGATCGGAGTTTGGGTGAAAGTAGGGTCACGGGACGAAAATGAGCGCAACAATGGTATTGCCCACTTCATCGAGCACGTTGTTTTCAAAGGCACTGCTGGCCGAACCATGCGTGAGATCATGCGCTCCATCGAATCGCGCGGTGGATACCTCAATGCGTTCACCACGAAGGAGCATACCTGCTTTTACACATGGACTCGCACGACGCATCTCGATGAATCGGTCTCGGTGTTGCTCGATCTTGCCACGCGCCCGAAATTCTCTGCCCGTGATATTGAAAGCGAGAAGGCTGTTGTTATAGAAGAGATCAATGGATTAGACGATGAACCGGACGAACTCGTTTTCGATCTGTTTGAGCGTGAACTTTTCGGTACGCATCCTCTTGCAAAACCGATCATTGGTAGTGCGCGAACAGTTGGGAGCTTTACACCCGCGATACTCTCGGCATTTCATCGCAAGCATTATGGCGCTGGCGACATGGTGGTCGTGGCAAGTGGTTCCCACTCCCATGTGGATCTGTTCAAGGCGCTGGATCGAGCAGTTCGGCACATCCCTCGACGCGAATCACGCAGATCCAGTCGGGTTCCAAGATTTCCACGCACGAACGGCGGGGAGCACACGATCGCCCGCGCGTCCGGGCAGCAGGCTCATATCATTCTCGGGCGCCGCGCACCTGGAATTCATGCCAGGCGGCATCTTGCAATCAATGCATTGATCACTATTGCTGGAGTCGGAATGAGCAGCCGGCTAAACCTCCGCTTACGCGAAGAATTAGGACTCGCCTACGATGCGACTGCATTTTACTCTCCATTCGAGGATGCTGGAGCCGTTGGGCTGTATGTGGCGACGGCGATCGATAATCGGGAGCGCACTGTGCGTGAAATGCGACGAAGTATCCGAAATCTTATCGCGAAACCCATTTCTAACGTCGAACTCGAGCGCGCCAAGGAGCAACTTATCGGCGGACTCGTTCTACCGATGGAATCCGTTACAAACCGCATGATGCGGACTGCGCAAAACGAACTGTACTTCGGTGGATATAATACGATCGAGCGTGATGTCGAGAAAATTGCTCGGCTGAGGTTGGCTGAAATTCGAGAGGAAGCAGTGCGATTATTTGAGGACGAAAGTGCCTTGATGCTTGTTTCTGTCGTGCCTCAGGGGCAGGATAAAAATCAAGACAAAACGAAGCAATGAAAATAGGCGTACCAAAAGAGATCAAACAGAACGAGAACCGCGTGGCGCTCACGCCAAGCGGTGCTGAAATATTAGTATCGAACGGTCATACCGTTTATGTAGAGACGCATGCCGGTAACGGCTCCGGGTTTAAGAACGAGGAGTATGTCGCCGTCGGGGCGCACATTCTGCCGGACGCAAAATCTGTTTATGATACGGCAGACATGATCATGAAGGTCAAGGAGCCGATCAAATTGGAGTATTCTTTGATTCGTAAAGGCCAGGTTCTGTTCACGTATTTCCATTTTGCGGCAAGCAAGGAGCTTACCGAGGCTATCGTAAATTCCGGCTCGATCGCTATCGCGTATGAGACGGTGCAGCGAGCGGATGGTTCGCTGCCATTGCTGATTCCAATGTCGGAAGTAGCGGGACGCATGGCACCACAAGAAGGCGCTAAATACCTTGAAAAAACGATGGGCGGTCGCGGCGTGCTGCTCGCCGGTGTGCCGGGCACCGATCCGGGGCAGGTGGCAGTGCTTGGAGGCGGAGTGGTCGGCACCAGCGCGGCAAAGATCGCCGCGGGACTTGGCGCCCATGTGACGATTCTCGATTCCAATCTCACCCGGCTACGATATTTGGATGATGTGATGCCGAAAAATGTGACTACGCTCATGTCCAATCCATATAATATTCGCAAGGTGATTCGCCATGCCGATCTTGTGATCGGTGCCGTGTTAATTCCCGGAGCGAAAGCGCCCCGGCTTATCACGCGCGAAATGTTGAAGGATATGAAGGAGGGTTCGGTGGTAGTCGATGTGTCGGTCGATCAGGGCGGGTGCATCGAGTCCTGCCATCCGACGACGCATGAGAATCCGACGTTTGTCGTTGACGGAGTCGTGCATTATTGCGTTGCGAACATGCCGGGCGCTGTGCCGATGACTTCGACCATCGCTCTGACGAATGCCACGCTGCCGTATGCCGTCCAGCTTGCGAACGATGGCTACGAAAAAGCTATTTCCTCGAACAAAGAATTACGCCTTGGCTTGAATGTGATCGATGGCGCTATTGTTTATGAAGGCGTTGCAGAGGCGTTTGGAATGAAGTATGAGGATTCGAATAAGTATATAAAATAGTCTGAACCATTTTTGAGGCCTTTTTACTTATCAATAATCTACAATCATGGATCAAAAGAATATGAAGCAAGTGCTTCAAGAAGCAAAAGATTTGTCCAGCCGTGAGAGTGAATTATTCACAGGATGGGCACCAGAAGCAATCGCAATTTGGGCAAGAGACGAAGGTAGGTGCATTTATTGTGGTTTTTCGTTCTTTGACTCAAGACCATTAGAGTATTCAAGGCCATTGGCGTATTATTTTTCGACAATAGATCATCTCCTTCCCAAATCGAAATTTGCCTATCATGCGAATTCGATTTGGAATAAAGTTTTAGCTTGTCGAAGCTGTAACAGGTTGAAAGGAGCATTTTGCCCAATTTGCGATAACGTAGGACCGTGCAACCCAGCTGTAGAAAAAGACCGACACATACCGAATGAGTCCGACTTTTGGCCGACTGATGCTCAATGCTCATTATGGATTTCTCGCTCAATCAAAAAAATCAATGGAATAGCATCACTCAAACCTTTTTTTTCCTCACAGGTAGATGAGTTGAGGAAGATTGCTAGGTAGGTACCATTGCCCAGCATTGAAAATCAGAAAAGTTAATGAACCTGCTGTTGAAACAACATTCTAGTTCGCAGAAAATCTTGAAGCTGAATGGAAACACCTTTTTCGTCGTCACGCTTTTCAAAAGGTGAATCTGGATTATCCCAGAATCCATTTAATGCAAGTCGGCTGATGTAGTGCTTATGTCCCGCAAACTCCTCGTATGGATATGAAGAAGAACCCATATCGAAATGATCGTTGTGAAGCACATCATTATCGATTAGCACGGTCAACCATAACTGGTCTACTGTGTCTATGGGTGGTTGCCTATGGCTGCCGACCTGAAAGGATACATAGTTAAGTTCCCCAGTGTCAAGCTCACCTAAACTTTTCTCCCAAACTTTACTACCGTTAAAATAATATTTTGTCGTGGTTACAATTTTCCCAAAAAAAGTATCAACAGTAACGCGCTTTTCGAACTTTCGTTTTTGAAACGGTTGAACATTCGCTGATAGCGTATCACGCCAAATAGTCGGTTTGCTGACTTGCCATTTATAAGCCGTGATCAGAACTTGAACCGGAACCGTTGTGTCAGCGAATTTTTCGCCCCTAATAAG
The DNA here is from genome assembly GCA_963736195.1 of Ignavibacteriota bacterium. GTDB lineage: Bacteria > Bacteroidota > Ignavibacteria > Palsa-1295 > Palsa-1295 > PALSA-1295. Next base: position 516,410 of record CAVTNP010000004.1, on the reverse strand, counting down.
GAGGGTGACGCTTTGTGCTCTTAGCCCACCCGAAATAATTACAAGAACAAATGAGATCGTGAGTCTTAACCGCATAAAATTCATTTCCTTTTCAATGCAAAGATACGGCTTTTTTTAGGCATGTCTAACTATTTCTGAAAAGTAACTCTCACTTTTGCAATCGCGCTCGAGCCTCTCTCAGAACTTCATCCCCATCAATCCCTTCAACAAGTCCCGCATCCCACTCAGCCTTTCTTCGCTCGACTTCTTCTATCCATGCGCGGGCAACATCATCTTCCGGTACGCTTTCGAGCAAACGATCGACTACCTTCAACCGATCCTGCGGTTCAAGCTCTAATGCTTCCTCGATGACATGATTAACGTCTTTGAACATAATAAATTTGAACTAATCCGGTGATTCATAAGTGCCCTCCCTAAACAAGTGAAAACGGGGGATGTATTTTTCCCTAACCACTGTTTGAAGTCCCAACTAATCCTACGACATGCCAAAACTTACTATCGACGGAAAAGAATACGAAGGCCAGCAGGGCCAAACGATCATTCAGGTTACGCTGGAGCATGGGATCGACATCCCGCATTTTTGCTGGCATCCGGCGCTGACCGTAGCGGGCAATTGCCGCATGTGTTTGGTCGAGGTCGAAAAGACTCCGAAATTGCAGATAGCATGCGCTACGCCAATCGCGGAAGGTATGATTGTAAATACGCTTTCCGAAAAATCAGTCGAGGGCCGCGAGGACATCATGGAATTCCTGCTCATCAATCATCCGCTCGATTGCCCAATTTGCGATGAAGCAGGGCAGTGCAAACTACAGGATTATGCATTCGAGCATTCCACGGGAGTATCCCGGTTTGTCGAAGAGAAGACACACAAGGATAAACGTGTAGCGCTCGGGCCGAATGTACTTTTTGATGGCGAACGCTGTATTTCGTGCTCGCGATGTATTCGCTTCGCCGATGAGATTGCGGAGCAACCGGTTCTTACATTTGTCAATCGCGGCGACCATGTGACGATCGTTTCAAATCCGGAAGAGGGCTTCGATAATAATATGTCGATGAATGTGATCGACATTTGCCCCGTCGGCGCCCTTACCAGCCGCGATTTTCGGTTCAAGGCTCGTTCGTGGGATATGTCATTTACGGATTCCGTGTGTCCGGGATGCTCGCGTGGGTGCAATATCCGCGTGGCCGTTCGCAATAATGTGATCGAGCGTCTTGAGCCGCGTAATAATCCGAACGTCAACAGCTATTGGATGTGCGATCATGGCAGGCTGAATGCCTATCCTCAGGTTAATAACGATCGCATTAGCGGCCCGCGCATGAAGGACGCCAATGGATTGCAACAGGCTACCGATTATGACGAGGCTGCCCGGCGCACCGCAACGGAACTGTCTAAGTATCGCAAAGAAGAAGTTTTACTGATTGGCTCGGCGTATGCAACGGTCGAGGATAACTATGCGATGGCAAAACTGGCTCGCGAAAAGTTCGGGAAGCATTCCATCCCGTTCATTCCGCATTTTGTTGGGCAGGATGAGCGCATGCTCCTCAAAGCTGATAGAACTCCCAATGCATTTGGCGCTACTTTAGCCGGGTGTGTGTCGGACGAGCATTACCAGCATATCCACGGAGAGCGCGCGGCGGAAATGACTGTGCTTGAGCTCCTGCGATCGCGCAAGATCAAGGCTGTGTTTGCACTTCAGGATGATTTTCTTGCGGATCCTCAATTGCTCGAAGCATTTGAAGATGTGGAGTTCTTTGCTTGTCTGGCCTCGAACGAGAGCATTACTTCACGACGCGCCGATGTTGTATTTAGTACGTCACACTGGGCGGAGCGTGATGGGGTCATAGTGAATTTCGATGGATGGGCACAGCAGATGCGGCCAGCAGTAACAACTGAATATTTTATGCGTGGTCGAGATATGCTGCACATGTCCCGCCTCGACCGTTTCGGGTCGCCGTATGACAAGTGGGCGCGCGGAAACAAACGCGATGCTCGCGAAGCATGGCGCATTGTGCAACTTGTTGCTGGGAACCTCGGACGTATGAGCGGTCATTCAGATACGTGGAAATATCTTCACACAGAGGAGGTATTCGATGAGATCGCGAAGCTGGTTCCGGAATTCAAAGGGATGTCCTACGAAACGATCGGCAGCCTGGGTCAGCCCGTTGCCGATGGGAGGGCTGCACGATTAACACAACAACCGATCTATCGGGAAGTATATCAATCCGAGTCCGAGCAGATCGAAAGCGTGGGAAGCGTTCTATTGTAATTCATATTTATATTAAATCCTCTTTCATAATTCATCATTCGTAATTCATAATTGCCCACTATGGTAATTGAAGCGCTGATAAAAATAGGGATTGTCTTGTTTGTCGTGCTCACGGCGGTATCTTACACGGTACTGCTGGAGCGGTGGGTCAGCGCATGGGTGCAAGACCGAGTGGGACCGAACCGAGTAGGTCCGTTTGGATTATTCCAGCCATTAGCGGATGTACTAAAACTTCTCTTAAAAGAGGACATCGAGCCGCAGATGGCACAGAGTTGGTTTCATTGGGTGGCTCCGGTTATTTCGATCACAGTGGCATTTACGGTGCTGGCCGTCATCCCATTTGGTGGGAGTCTGATGCTGGGAACTCATGCAATTCCTTTCACTATCGCTTCCGAAATCAATATCGGAGTGTTGTTCATTGTGGCGCTGACATCGCTCGGCGTTTATGGTATCACGCTTGCCGGATGGTCGAGCGGATCGAAATATTCGTTGCTTGGGGGTATTCGCTCAAGCGCCCAGATGATTAGTTACGAACTCACGCTCGGCCTTGGGCTTCTCAGCGTGGTTATGCTGACCGGCTCACTCGATCTCAATACTATTATCGCGGGGCAATCGAATGGATTGTGGAACATTGTTCGAGCGCCGATCGGCTTTCTTCTGTTTTTTGTCTCATCCTTCGCAGAAACGAATCGTCTTCCGTTCGATCTACCAGAAGCAGAACCGGAACTCGTTGGCGGCTATCACACCGAATATAGCTCTATGAAATTCGCGCTGTTCTTCCTTGCAGAGTATGCCAATATTATCACTGCCAGTGCAGTTATAACGGTTCTGTTTCTCGGAGGCTGGACGGTTCCTTTCGTCGATAAGCTTGGGCTTTCGAATTTGGTACTAACTATTGTAGGTGTGGTTGCCTTTGTATTGAAAGTCGTGGGACTTCTGTTCGTATTTATCTGGGTTCGGTGGTCGATCCCTCGATTCAGATACGATCAACTGATGAACCTTGGCTGGAAGGTGCTGTTACCGCTCGGCATCGTCAATATCGTGATCACAGCTCTTGAAAAGATGTACTTGATGCAATAATTGCCATCGCAATGCCAACCTCAACGAAATATAACAATCCATCGGTAAAACGGAAGCTCACGCTTTGGGAGAAGCTCTATCTTCCTGAGATCGTACGCGGTTTGCTGACGACCTTCAAGCACCTTTTTCGCCCCAAATTCACAAGGCAATATCCCGAAGAGCGATGGGATCCACCGGCTTCGTTTCGGGGACGTCCTGTGCTGGTGATGGAAGAGAATGGCGTGGAACGCTGTGTGGCTTGCGGGTTGTGCTCACGTGTGTGCCCACCGCTTGCGATCGAAGTGCGCGCCAGCGAGACCGATCTTCTTAAGGAACGTTATCCAGTCGTGTTCGAGATCAATATGCTGCGATGCATCTTCTGCGGTTATTGCGAGGAAGTATGTCCTGAAGAAGCGATCATCATGAGCAAAGAATATGAACTTGCATTTCGCGATCCATCCGAGGGAATTTTCGGCAAGGATAAGCTGCTTGTTCCGAAGGCTCAGCTTCAGGACCGTCTCGATTATCTAGCAAAAATGCGCAATTGATCTGCTGGCTCCGTCCGAACTCAGGTTATGGATCTTGATGCATTACGGTCGTATTGTCTGGCAAAAACTGGTGTAGAGGAATGCTTTCCGTTCGGTGAAGAAACGCTTGTCTATAAAGTGGGCGGCAAAATGTTTTTGGCAGCAGGAATGGATAGCATTCCACTTTCGATCAATATAAAAGCCAACCCAGAGGTTGCCATTGAGCAGCGGGAACGGTATGCCTCCGTTGAACCGGGATATCACATGAATAAAAGGCACTGGAACACTGTTACACTGAATGGCAGCATTGCTGACGGTGTGATCAAGCACTGGATAGACGATTCTTACGCTTTGGTGCTCTCTTCGCTCCCTAAAAGCGAACAGGCAAAGCTTATCTGATCGTGGGTCGCAATGTCCGAAAACTGAGAACGTTCCTACATGTCATTTCGAGACAGCGCTATTATTTTTTATACATTCTCATCACGCTAACACTTTGTGAACGTGTCAACGCCAGTGGGGAGATCACCTTCGTTCGCGCGCCGGAGCAAATGCCGGAGGGAGATGATGTTACGATCATCGTTTCTGCCAGCCCACGTGAAACGAATGTTGACCGGACGCTTGCCCTAAGTTTTCCAACGGGCTGGAAATTTAAGCGGGCGTGGCGAGTCGAGGCTGGGAGCGATCATGCGGTAAACCTTCCAGTGTTTTCAGAAGTGAGTGCGCTTCTCACCAAGGAACCGAATCATGATGCGATGGCGCTCGCTGATTACTCGGATGATTTCGATCCTGACGCAGGAGGAATGGCATACTTCATTGTGTTTTCAACGAAACCGGTCACAGGAAAGGCTTCGAGCGAAACAGGGGTCGTAAAAGCCGCACTGATCGAGCGCATCGATCCTGATGCACCGCCTGAGATCGACCCGAAAACAAAAAAGAAGATCCCGGTCAGTCATGAATGGCGAATGACGTACCCATCGCGGTACGATTTTTCCTTTAGCGAGATCACATCCAAACATGTGATGGCTTCTGTTACGGTGCAGCGCGTCCCCAGGGTGGAGCGGGCATTGGTGATGGATGGCACTGGCATGGCACAGGCTATCTTTCAGGGATCTCCTGAAGTGGTAACTGATTATTTTCACCACGCTTTTTCCATACAATTCTGGTTCCGAACTACTGGGCACGATCAGGATTTGCTCCGAATGCAAACGCTAAATGGAAAGGAACTACGTTTGGTGGTCGGACTGCTCGGTCAACCATCAATAATTAGTTTCGGAAGGGAGTCTCAAACGCTACTCGCAAATCGAGCGATCACGAACGATGGAGCGTGGCATCATCTGGTATTCTCGAAGGATTCGCTCGGGAACATTCGTATCTTCGTTGATGCGCAAGCCCCGGCGGTTGGACGCATTGCAACGAGCCTATTCGATTCTATCAGCGGTCTGGCGATAGGGGATACCGCAAAATCATCGAAGGATTTTTCGATCGACGAACTGCAATTTCTAAAAGACGCGTATCGCGATCCAACGGAATTCACGCGCGATATGATGCTCGCATATCGCGAGCCGCCTCAACGTGCGTTTGCGGTTTTTCACTTCGATGAAGTTGGTATGGTTGCGCGTTCAAGTATAGGCGAGGGTATCCCCATGTACTTTTCGTTGGATAGCAGTGCATTCTTACGCGAAACAGCTTCGCCGGTTGAGGCGGAGCCTGCGATCCTGAGTGCCGATCTGCTTTCGCCAACGAAAGTGGGGATTGCCTGGCAGGCTTCGAGTGAACTTGGTATTAAACAATATATACTTCAACGGCGCGTTGGGCCGTATGGCGCGTTCGAAAAAGTGCTGACTATCGATGCGAAGCACGGAATGAAGGTTCCGAAGCGGGGACAATCCAATGTTGCGCGTTCTGTGTATCACGCCACGGAGGATTTGCCTGCGCTCAATGGTGATGTCGATCTTTACTATCGGCTTGCGTTGGTGGGATTTAGCGACAAGGATTCTGCGATCTATACGTTCCCAATCAAGTTGGAATATGCACCTAACAGCGATCTGTTCGTTGAGCAGAACGAGCCGAATCCATTCGACGCCAAAACCTCGATCGCGTTTCGGCTTACGAAACCGGAAACAGTTCGGCTCTCCATATTCGATATGATCGGCCGCGAGGTGATCGTGCTGCAAGATGGTAAGCTCGAACCGGGGCGGCATTCCTATGATCTTGATGCCACGAATTGGCCGCGAGGTATTTATTTCTATAAGGTTAAGACCAACACCACGTACGTTACACGGAAGATGGTCCTGCTAAAATGAACAGAACCGGGATTTATGGGATACATAGGATGTTTTGGATAGGCGTGCGCGAGCCCATCTTTAATTCCACATACATATCTCTCGTTCATCCTATAAATCCAGATTCAGAATAATGGCATCAGGACTTCGCAGCGTGTTTTTTGGGACGCCGGAATTTGCGGCGCACATTCTGCGCGCGCTTGTTGCAAACGGTGAGCAGATCGTTGCGGCTGTTACCACGCCGGATAAGCCGCAGGGCAGGGGAATGTCTATGCGTTCTAGTGCCGTGAAAGAGGCCGCCATTGAACTTGGAATTCCTGTTCTGATGCCAATACGTCACCGCGATCCTGAATTTCTAGAAGAGCTGCAGCGATTCAACGCGGACATCTTTATCGTGGTCGCGTATAAGATACTTCCCAGGGAGGTATTTACCATGCCGAGGCTTGGGGCTTTCAATATACACGCTTCGCTGCTGCCGAAATTTCGTGGTGCAGCGCCCATCAATTGGGCGATCATTCGTGGCGAGCCCGAGACGGGAATTACTACGTTCTTGCTTGCGGAGAAAGTCGATACCGGGAGGATCCTGCATGCAAGATCCATCCCTATCGGCGCGGATGAAACGGCGGGTGAGTTACACGACCGGCTGATGCTGCTCGGTGCAGAAGCAGCGATCGAAACGCTGAACGGTTTGGCGAAAGGTACGCTGCATCCGACAGCACAATCATCACAGCTTGCGACCGACGCACCGAAGATATTTCCGAAGGATTGTGTCGTGAATTTCAATCAATCGCTGGAGCAAGTTCATAATTTCATTCGCGGGCTTTCGCCGTATCCGGCGGCAGTGACGGAGGTTCAAGGACATCGCATAAAACTGCTTCGAAGCTCTCTGGCGGCAGACGCACCGTCCGGCATTCCGGTTGGTCAACCATTCATCTCCGCAGATGGTAAACGGCTATTCTTCGGAACTGCGACACAATCCATCGAGATCTTGCAATTACAACGCGAAGGAAAGCGCGCTATGCATACCGAGGAATTCCTTCGTGGGAACCGGGCTATCTTTCCAGCTCACCCCATTCATAATTCATAATTCATAATTCCTCATTCATAATTGCCAAAAAGTGGGCCCTGCAGGACTTGAACCTGCGACCAATCGATTATGAGTCGACTGCTCTAACCAACTGAGCTAAGGGCCCGAGGGGGGAAAAGATGAAATATGAAAGATGAAAGATGAAAATTTTCATCTGTCATTTCCGCTTCGCGGGAATGACAGTGTCGGATTTTCGCGGCAATAAACGTATTAGAAGCTAGCTTCTATTCCGGCCGCCGCTGAGCAAACGGAGAAGCATCAGGAACAGGTTCAGAAAATCGAGATAAAGATTTAAAGCAGCGAGCGTCGGGGGGATCTCATGGGCGCGCTTCAGTATTCGAGAGGTATCGACAAGGATAAATCCCGAAAAGATGATGACGCCTATAATTGATAGCCCAAGATCGAGCGTAGTCGATTGAACAAAGAAATTGACGAACATGAGGCCGATTATCATGAACAGGCCGATCGTCAGGCTGGCGCCCATGTAGGAAAAATTCTTTTTTGAGACGAAGGTATAGAGCGTCAGGCCGGCGAAGATGGAGCCGGAAAGAATCAGCGCATCGTAGATCGTCGAGGTGCTGGTGCCGCGAATGTAGCCGTGCGCGATCGCGTAGAGCATCGGCGCGACGAACAGGCCACTCACGAACGTAGCGATCGATAGCGTGGGTACCGCGCGCGAGGGATTGCTCGCACTGCGCGACGCAAACCAAAACGACCCGAAAAACACCGCAATACCGATAAACGGAGCGTGCGCAAACGAAAACCCCAGATCGGTATTCATAGCGATGAGCGTACCCGCTATGGCGCTTGCCACCGCGATCAGAAAGTAAGAATACACTGTGCGCACATACGCCAGCCGTGCCGCGCCCACTAATTGCAATGCTTCCGGTGTGAACGAATAAACGGGATTACCAATATTTTCCATACCCCGTAAAACGAAATTCGACGGGCGTAGTTTCAGGGTCGTTGCCAGCCCCTAAATTGCACATGGAGGAAGAGATGCTTCCCCATGTCTACATAGCGTTTGTGATAGGAGCTATTCCTTCACCAATTTCAATGTTTGCGTTTCGTTATTGGCTGTTTGGACGCGCACGTAATACGTTCCTGCGGGAGCGTTTGCCATGCCAAGAGGGATTTCTCGCGTGCCTTGCTCGAATACCCCTTGGTAGCCTGCGCCCGACAATTGACGGCCAAGTAAATCATACACATTGATATGCAGATATGCCTCCCTCCCAATCGAAAGCCAGAGCAGGCCGCCATCCGCCGTTGGGTTTCCTTCCAAACGCGCATCGAGAATAATGGAGGATGTTTGCACCGGATACACAATATCCGATTCCGCATTTATTTCCAGCACCGTATCTAATCCAAGTTGCTGCATAGTCGGGATGGTCGTATCGAACTTTGACCCCGGGGCCGAGCTATCGACCCATATCTGGTGTTGCGTAGTAAGCAATTGTTGATAATCGAATTCATCGCCGTTTGCCACATAAGCACAGCGTGGGTTATCGATGAGATATTTTGCTATCGTTCGAGCGGCACGATAATCTGGATTATATATATTGTTCGAGTCTGTGTAGGTGCCACCCAAAGCTCCCACAAACGAGCAGAACCATTCATTGTCGTTTCTCAATGTGAGGCAGTGAATGACAAAACTTCTAAAGTTCAAAAGACTATCAACAGTGGTCATTACAACACCGATTCGAGCTGAACCGTCCAGAGCGCCTGCTGTGTTTTGCGCTTCCGCGATCGGATAGCAATGCGGAATATACCAATAGCGCATGGTGTCATAAGCTATCTGCCATTCGAAATTGGAATTCAACTCCGCAACATAATCGGGAAAACCCGTGGTACATGTATCGATTCCGGAGGCTAAAGACATTGTCTTTATGCTTTGCGGTTTATGTACAGCTTTGTCATCCTCATCCGAACAGGTGATACCGGAAGTGGAGGAATAGGCGCTTGGCCCGCTCGATGTAGTGAAATTAAAACCCGGCCAGGACGTGGTATATGACGGAGACAATGCAGGCGGTGTGAGCCCGCCCCAGTAATTATTACTGATATCCACGGAAGGATTGTTCGTATCGGCATTCCCCCAGACGATGGCAGAGGAAGGGGAACTACCCTGGTAGATATTGTTCAGGCCCGCAACCAACCAATCGGAAGTGATCGATGGCGGTAGTGGGCCATTTCGAAACACCCATTGACTTCTCGCACTAGAAATCCCGAAAACCACCAGAAGGACCAGAGACGCTATTGTTGAGAGTCTTTTTCTCATTCGTTAAGATCAGCTTGCACAGCATGAATTCGAACACGAGACTTCACGGTTTTCGTGCCATCTCTTTAGGGGCGAAGGAGCCACAGCTTCCATTCCACAAAAAATTTTGCCTATTTTCAACAATCGCTTGACATCGTCCTTTTAATTGCGTAGATTGCATGTGCAATGATAGGCACCTGTTTTGGGAAAAGATGAAAGATGAGGGATGAAAGATGAAATGGGGAGGGTTCGGGGAAAAGATGAAAGATGAAATGGGGAGGGCGGGGAAAAGATGAAAGATGAATCCGCCGCGGCGGAGACAGATGAAAATGAGGAGGGGAGGGGTTCGTTGGCAATCGGTGGTAAGTGACTCAAATACTCTACAGTTTATGAATTCCTAATGCAAAAAAAAATATTTTGGGAGGCACAAGTGGCAAAATTGGCTTGGAAACGAGGGTTGCGCTGGAACTCGGCAAAATAAAAAGGCACCTATTTCTGGGAGAAATTCAAAGATGGACTCGCCTATTCAGAGAAGTGAATGAGAAAGAATTAAAGCAATAAAGCTATGAATCGGCAATCCTTTTATGATCGGTGAAGTTAGTATTAGTATGAACGTTCGAAAATTCTTTATGCCGCTGGTCACGGCAGTATTACTACTTTCATCCGTACTTAGCTTTGCCCAGAATAAGCTTCTTATTCCGATGGATCTGGATCAAACTGACCATCTGAAGGCCTACGGAATTACCTTTTGGGCATTGCAGAAGGGGCTGGCCGTCGATTGGCTCTTGAATTACCGAGGCGGCAGCTTTATGGCCGATTATTCTGATCTGCTGGCTGCAGAATGCCGGATTCGAGGCGTTTCGTTCGAGACGATCGATGCTTCGGCAGCCGGCTCGATCTATTCGTTAGTTCAGCAGCCGGATAAGAACATGGATGTCGTGAAGCTGGAAAAAGCGCCGAAAATTGCGGTGTATGTTCCACCCGGATTTCAACCGTGGGATGATGCCGTTACGCTGGCGCTGGAATATGCGGAAGTTCCCTACGAAAAAGTGTGGGATGATGAAGTGCTCGGCGATAAGTTAAAGCAATATGACTGGCTGCATCTGCATCATGAGGATTTTACCGGACAGTATGGGAAATTTTATGGCAATTACAGTTCCGCGCCGTGGTATCAGGCTCAGGTAAGAATGCTGGAAGATGAGGCAAAGAAATTGGGATTTTCTAAGGTGAGCGAGGAAAAGAAAGCGGTAGCTCGGAAAATCAAGGAATTTGTTGCCAACGGTGGCTTTATGTTCGCCATGTGCTCCGCGACCGACACCTACGACATCGCGCTTGCCGCCGAGAACGACGATATTTGCGACGCAACCTTCGATGGCGATCCGGTCGATCCTAATTATCAGCAGAAACTGGATTTTTCGAAGACATTTGCATTCGAAAATTTCAAGGTCGATCCGAATCCCTTTGCTTATGAATTCAGCAATATTGACATTCAGCCGAACGAGGTTGGCCCGCGAGAGAATGATTACTTTACGCTATTCGATTTTTCAGCGAAATACGATCCGGTGCCGACCATGTTGACGCAGGATCATACCAATGTCGTGAAGGGCTTTATGGGGCAGACGACCGGTTTCCATAAGGAGCTGATAAAGAAGGATGTTACGATTTTAGGTCAGCGCGAAGGGACAGATCAGGTGAAATATCTTTATTCGACTTATGGCAGGGGATTCTTCTGCTTTTATGGCGGACATGATCCTGAGGCATACACTCACCAGGTTGGTGATCCCCCAACGGACCTTAAACTGCATAAAAATTCGCCAGGTTATCGTTTGATATTGAATAACGTACTTTTTCCGGCAGCGAAGAAGCGGAAACTCAAAACATGACTGGGATTCATGGGATTTTAGGAGGGATTCCTGGGATGGGGAATGAGGGTTTTCCTAGGGACTTTTACGCAAATAATAATTAATTTCCGAATCTCATGAATCCCTCCTAAAATCCCATGAATCCCAGTCTGAACTAAAGAGGGCATTTCGGGCGTTTGTCGGCTCCAATTCGGATAGAAATTTTATTTTAGATTTAATTCATGCCTCAGCACAAAGGAGCGGTTCGCCGCGTTCGTCTTTCGGAGAAGCGCCGCACGGCCAATAAAGGCCAAAAGGTCGATTTACGCAAGCTTTTGAAGGGATTTGCAGAAAGTCCGGAGGGTGCTACGACCGATCTGAAGACCATCCAGAGCCGCCTGGATAAGCTCGCCCGCAAGGGACTTATCCACAAGAATTTCGCAGCGAATAAGAAATCGAAACTGGCGCGAGCGGCAAAAGTGGCGTAAGCCTCACACCTCCTGCGCCCCCATTTCCAGCAGCGCGATTTCCAATTCCGATCGTTCCATATTTGGTTGTTTGGCAGTTGGCGCGATCTGTGCTACGATCTCAGGATTGAGGACTACCGGCGAGCCAGCTTTAACATGCATTTCGCTTTTAGGTCCGGCTTCGAATTGCAGCGGAATGCCAAAAAATTCCTTCAATGCAAGCTGCATTTCATCTTTCATGTTCATCAACATGTTCTTTTCGATCGATCCGGGAACTGCAAGATAGACGGTCGATCTGCGAATACCACTGAACTCAAGTTCCGGCAGGATGGAATGGAGCGGACGCGATTTCGTTTTTAGGAATTCGCCGAAAGCAATCCATCTGGAAGCGACAGTTTGGGTATCGAGTGTTTCTTTCTGCTCAGGAACCGGGGCTTGAAGAGTTTGCGATTTCGCTGTAGATGTTGGTACCGAGGCTTTTGGAATGGAGGGAGGCAAACTCCCATTTGCGGGACCGGCTGCTATGTCGCTACTTTTTTTTTCCAGTGCAGGTGCGCTTGTTGGAGTCGGCGCCATACTTGGCGTTCTCTGGGTGGCGGGCATTCCGCGAAGCGCCCGAACTTCTTCGATAAGCTGCGATACTTCCAATGCGCGCTCCATCATCATCATTTCGACCAGCGCAACCTCCAGCACAATGCGCGGATCATGGGTTGCTTTCAGGCGCTCGAATGCATTTTGGCCGAGACGAACGAGGCGGAGAAGATCTGCTTCGGCAAATTCCCTTGCGTGAGCAGCATATCGTTCCTGGTGGGCTTTCGAGACTTCCAGCAGTTTTGTAGTATTCGTGATGAGGACGGTGAAAATATTTCGAAAATGCTCCAGCAATCCGGAGAAGAATTCCTCGACATCATAACCGCGTGAAATAATTTCACCGCTTAGTTCGAACGCTCGTGCCGGATTTCGATTTGCGATGGCTTCACTAACTTCAAAGAAGAAGTCGAGATCGATAAGATTGAGCGCCTCACGCAGCCGAGACGTCTCAACGTTCATTCCGCAGAACGCGATCACCTGATCCATCAGCGATTGCGCATCGCGCATCGAGCCATCGGCTTTCTTGGCAATGATGGTGAGTGCATCATCTTCGATCGTGATACCATCGGCTTCTGCGATGGTGCGTAATCTGCGAGTGATCTCGTCTAGCTGGATTCGGCGAAAGTCGTAGCGTTGGGTGCGAGAGAGGATCGTCGGAAGAACTTTCTGCGCTTCGGTAGTCGCAAATACGAAGATAAGATGCCGAGGCGGTTCTTCGAGCGTCTTCAACAATGCATTGAATGCATTATTGGAGAGCATGTGAACTTCGTCAATGATCACAACTTTGTATTTGCCGGTCAGGGGCGGATATTTCACGTTATCGCGCAACATGCGGACGTCATCGACTCCGGTATTTGATGCGCCATCGATCTCAGCCACGTCCATTGAGCGTCCTTCGGTGATGGCAAGGCAGTTATCGCAATGATTACACGGTTCATAGCCATTCTCCGCTGCATTTGGGCAATTGACCGCTTTCGCGAGAATACGCGCAACGGTCGTTTTGCCACATCCACGTTGGCCCGTAAATAGGAAAGCGTGGGCCAATCTGCCGGAGGCAATGGCATTTTTTAGCGTGCGTGTGACATGTTCCTGGCCGACCACGTCGTCGAATCGCATTGGGCGCCACTTTAGGGCCGTTACCTGGAAAGTTTCGGACATGCAAGAATAACATGATACGCAAACTTTCGTTTGCGCCGAAATGATCTAAGACCAGATCCTCATTTGCTAAACTGACTTTACGGCTGAATCTTCTTCCTTGCTTCGAGCGAAAAATGCTATGATACTTGAAAAGATCGTCGCCATCAGGATGTCACCACCGAACGTCCAGGCCGTCAGCATGCCCGGGGAAGTAAACATCTTCGCGTAAGACTGTGCTTTTTGGATTTGGTCTGCGGACATATTTTGAGCGCGCATTGAATCAGCCTGCTTTTGCAGTACCATGTCCATCATCCCCGGGTTGATGAGCGTTGAATAGACATACATGAAAACTCCCATCGCGATCCCGGCAAAAAGTCCAACGAGGACCCCGGTCCAAAGGCATTGACCGTAGGAGATGGTGCCGCCGAAATCTTCTTGCTTTCGCTCCTTCATCGCCATCCATAGAAAGAGAATGAAGAATGGAAGGCTCACGTATCCGAGCCAGTTTGCGGCTCCAGTTTTATCTAAGCCTGTAAAGTACCCTATTAATGTAATCGCGATACCGACTCCTGCAGAATAAAGGCCAAATAGAATTGCTGTTATCATAGTGTTAAGTAGGATGGGTTCTTAACAACACCTCATCCAGGTTTCAAAAATACGAAGAAATTTGCGGGGTCAACAAAAATCCATATATAGCTTATTTTAATTGCTGCTGCGAGAACATCCATGCTCCGCGCTGAAATTTGTTGTCACTCACGAAATAACGAGTCCAAAGCCCCGAAAAATGCATTGCGGTCTTGCGTGGAGATCTCTTGTAGTTGAAAAAAGTGGCCTGCTGCAATGCATGGAGAAGTAAGTGAAGTAGGCTGCGTGAACTCAATCGAGCTAAGGCAATACAGGTGACTGGCGGGAGGAAGTGTTTTCACATCGAAATTCTCGCTGCAATTGCCAGAATCAAAACTTTCGAACATGGGTGAATCGGGGAGATTCCCAAGAAAGGTCAGATCGGGGTAATTCGTTGCAAGACAGCGGGGGTGAATCCACGCAGCGGCCGTTGGATGTACGAGAATATAATCGTGGTGCGTGCAATCCCTGGGAATGAAGCCAACAAGATTATTTGCTTCGATCGCGGCGGCATCCGATGCTCGGAGATGGCTATAGGTTGGTGCATACGCTGAAATGCAACGCAGGAGTGCGGTTTGTACTCGTTCAGAATTTGTTCTGAATCTGTGAGAGAACGTCGATTCCGGTGGCGTGGCATGAAAAGGCACTGCAAAGAAAATCAATAAATTAATTGCGATCGCGGCTCCGGCAATAATTTCAGGATGCTTTCGTTCCGCTATCAGGTAAGACGCAAGTATCGAGATTGGAGCCAGACAAAGCAATCCATATCCTTTCGTATAATATCGAAAAACGAAGAAGAGTCCCGGAACGATCACTAATAACGCCATCGCAATGAATCGCTCATCGCCAAGCCGAATCTTATTAAGAATAGATTGGATGTTCCATAGGATAAGTGCGAAAACCACACCAAAGCCCCAAAGAGCAAATGGGAAGACCGTTGAAAGATTTTGCAATAGCGTTGGAGTGGGCCTCCCCATAGTGGTGTGAAGGACCTCCTCAAATTTTGACCATCCGCCAACTTGGATGATGAAGGGCACGAACCATAGAATCCATCCCAATACGATAACAACCAATCTGATTGAGAACAAGCGGAAGTCATTTTTTTGCCGAGCATGGAAGGCAAGTATTACTAAAACAACGGGAAGTGACAGCAGAACAGAGGACGTGCGGAAGGCACCCGCCAGTCCGTAGCAAAAAAAAAGAACTAAGTGGCTCCGGCCAACTGGTGCCATAAGCATTAAAACGAGAAACGCAGAAAATGCGGCATCATAAGCATACAATTCAGATGTATTAGAAAAGTAGAGTAGCATCGGGTTAGTGATGACTAACATCGACGCAACCAACGCAACTCGACTAGTAAAGAAATGGCGCGAAATATTATATGTAAGAAGTGATGCGCCCCCTGCAAAAAGAGCGTTTGTGGTCAATAGAACCGCATGAGGACTAAATGCCGCAGCCCACTCAATTATTTTCCATACTACATAAAAGCCGGGATACCCCGGTGCATGAGGGCGGTTCTGAGCTATCGAATACCCATACTTGATCGCTAGCGCGAAATTCGATGGGTCTTCCCCGGATAGCTGTTGTTCGTGAAGAAATACAACGATTACAACCGGCACAAATCCCACGATGAACGGTTTAAAACATAACCATCTCATCGTGGGTATGGGGAATTAAGATCCTTTATTCAATAAGTCCAGTCGCACGAGAAGTGTTACACTTTTTGGCCCTGCATTCTTAATCGAATCGCTGGTGCCCTCTTCATATTTTTTGAAATTCTCGACAAAGCGCCGTGCAAGATCTGCAGCTTGTTTGTCGTAAGCCGATTGATCAGACCACGTGTTACGCGGGTTGAGCACTTCATCCGGTACACCGGGTACCTGCTGTGGAATTTCTACTCCAAAAATAGGATCTTTCACTGTGCTAACATTATCGAGGTTACCAGCGAGAGCTTGTTCTACCATCGCGCGAGTGTATGGCAGGTGCATTCGCTTACCCACGCCGTAAGGCCCACCGGTCCAGCCGGTATTGACGAGCCAACAGCGAACATTATGTTCCTCGATCTTCTTTCCGAGAAGTCCGGCATATACATTCGGGTGATGCACCATGAATGGCGCGCCAAAGCAAGTTGAGAAATTTGGTTCCGGCTCGGTAACGCCGCGTTCAGTACCAGCGACCTTTGCAGTGTACCCAGAAATGAAATGATACATCGCCTGCTCTTTTGTGAGCTTTGAAATTGGAGGAAGCACACCAAAGGCATCGGCAGTTAGAAATATAATATTCTTCGGATGTCCACCAACGGAGGGCTCCACGGAATTTTCGATGAAATCCAAGGGGTAAGCAACACGAGTGTTCTCGGTCTTTGAAACATTGTTGTAGTCTGGAACTCCGTGTTCATCTAGCGCGACGTTCTCAAGCACAGCGCCCCGCTTGATGGCATTCCAGATCTGCGGCTCATGCTCTTTGGAAAGCTTGATGCATTTGGCATAGCATCCACCCTCGAAGTTGAACACTCCGTTATCCGACCAGCCATGTTCGTCATCGCCGATCAGGCGGCGTGCGGGGTCTGCGGAAAGCGTGGTTTTGCCAGTTCCCGAAAGACCGAAGAAAATAGCAACGTCGCCTTTCGAACCGATATTTGCAGAGCAATGCATCGGCATAACACCCTTGAGAGGCAGCAGATAATTCAGGGTGGTAAAAATCGATTTTTTCATCTCACCGGCGTACTCTGTGCCGCCAACGAGCAGGAGTCCGCGCTCAAGATTGAGGACGATGAAGGTTTCCGAAGCAGTGCCATCCGTCGCGGGATCGGCCTTTACACTCGGCATGTCGATGACCGTGAACTGCGGGCGGTGTTCAGCAAGTTCAGCCTGGGTGGGGCGAATGAAGAGATCGTGGCAGAATAAATTATGCCAAGCATATTCGTTGATGACCCTCAGCGGAAGCTGGTATTTTTTCTCAGCGCCCGCGAACAGGTCTGCTACATAAAGCTCCTTCTCATTCATGGCGGCGACAATTTTCTGGTACAATCGCTCAAAATTTTCTGGGCTAATCGTGCGGTTCACTGGCCCCCACCAGACATGGGCACGGCTCTCAGGATTATCGACGATAAATTTATCTTTCGGTGATCGCCCGGTAAATTTTCCGGTGGAAACAACAAGCGCTTCGTTCGCTGCGAGCCTTCCTTCGCCGCGCGAGAGGGCTTCGGCATATAGCTCTTCCGGGGTTAGGTTGAAATTGATCTGGTTATGGGAGATGCCATGATCAGAAAGACTTTTTTCAAGAACGCTGGATTGGTGGGTTTCAGGGTTTGTCATAATGCAAAAAATAGAGGCTCTGAGCCAATAAAATAGGTTAGGATTCTCTTTTATCGAAATTTTATGCAAATTGATTCCGAACTCCTCAATACAAGAAGCGGTTTGGCACTCCCGCGGTGAGTGAGGCATTTATCTAACCGCGCCATGGAAGGCTGGCACAATGGTACTGCAGCAGTCTTGAAAACTGCCGCCCGCAAGGGCTTCCGAGTTCGAATCCCGGGCCTTCCGCAGAAAAGCGCCGTAAATCGTTTATTATCAAAGCATAAATAGCTTTCTAAATTTTCGAATAAATTTAGCGTACCAACAATATGGCAACAAATTTAGTCGAGTTAATGCTTTTGCACATCTCGGGATTGTGGGGATAAAAATGGTCTACCGATTTGCCCATGCAGACCACATATTGGAAAGAATTAATTAATGGTTCTCCAACACTTCGTCAAAAACTAAAGGCGATTCCTGTCCTTACGGAGATTGGGGTTCCAGCCGTAAAGCTGAGATCATCCACCGGATTTGCCTCAAGCACGCCGTGAACATAAATACGGCTTACGGTCGCGAATTGAGCCTCGTTCCAAACTGTGTTGAATACGTTCTCGACGTTTGCGTACAATTCATAGGGCCCTGTATGATAGGTGAGTGAAAGATCGAAAATCGAATACCCCTTTGCAACAATAGAATTGTGGGTATTGGCAGGTCGGTCGCCGACGTGTCTCAAGCGCAAGGCAGCGGAAAAATCATCCCACTTGGCGACGGCATTTCCCGTAAGCGTAAAATTTGGTGCAAGAGGAATGTAATTATTGCCAACTGCAGAATCGACGAACCGCCCCTCGGAAATCGTTGCATCCCCCCCGAACGTGAGCCATTCTGTTGGACGAATGCGTGCTTCGAGATCGATGCCTTCCCTACGTGTACTTCCTTGTGCAATAAGTGTTCCTTCATCGCCGTCCCAGACAAGTTCGCTTTGAAGGTAAAGATACCATAGCGAGGATGAGCAGGAAAAGAATTCTGAAGGTTCGCCATACCGTAAACCGATCTCGCTGCCAAGCGCTCGCGGTAAGGTCGGAATTCCCGGAGATTGCACAATGGCACGCGCGTCGTTGGAATGAAACCCATAGCCAAAATTCAGAAATGCTGTGGCGTCATTGCTTATTGGAATGCTTGCATTCGCTTTCGGCGAAAGGATGATCTGCTGGTTGATACCGTTTGGCTGTGCGCCGGAATTTAGCAAATTCTGTACATCGACCGTTGCATAGTCTGCGCGTAGCCCAAGAATGAATTGAATCCATCCAAGCCCGATCGCCTGCTGAATATATGGCCCTGTTTCGCGCTCCTGAATGGCCGCATCTACCACATCGTTGAGTCGGACGCGCGCAGAATCATGATAGATGGCAGCTTGAATATCATCGCTTCGTGTGCTGACACCGATCTTTGTATTCATGATGGCGTCGCCTAAGATCCAGGGAAGTGTTCGTTCCCCCCGAAACGCAAGCAGGGTGCGTGAATCTGTCTGTTCCACTTCGTCTCCTTGAGTGGTATCAAGAAGATAAAAAGTAAAATCGCTAAACAGCCGAAAATGATAATCGGTGTAAGAGGCGGTAAGTGTCAGAGGGGATTCTCCTCCTGATGTGTATGTGATGTTGGCGGTGGTGCGTGATGTTGCGCCGCCTTCTGTTGAATCGAGCGAACCGAAACGGTCGATGAGGCCATCTGCGACGGCGCGCTCCGGAATCTGGCCATTCGCATTCCAGGAGGAACTAAAAGAAAAAAGACTCGCGGAAAGTTTTGCATCGTCGCCGAGCGCAGCATCGGTCTTTGCGAACAGATTAAGACGATGAAAATCCTGGGCAACGTCGAACGGTCCTCGCGTATAGAATA
The DNA here is from genome assembly GCA_963736195.1 of Ignavibacteriota bacterium. Taxonomy (GTDB): domain Bacteria; phylum Bacteroidota; class Ignavibacteria; order Palsa-1295; family Palsa-1295; genus PALSA-1295. Next base: position 497,085 of record CAVTNP010000004.1, on the reverse strand, counting down.
GATCGGTGCCAAAATAGGATTGGATCGTTTGTGAAGATGGGCCTTTGATGAGCGCGAGCGCTCGATATTCATCGAAGGACCCACCTTCAAGTTTCAACTCGTTATATTTGAGCGAATCTTTGGTTTGGAAGGCAATCACCCCTGCCGTTGCAAGATCGCCATAGCGAGGAGAATACGGACCTTTGACCACATCTACTTCCTGGATAGTTTCTGGTATGATAAAATGAAGATCGGCATAACCTTGCCCATGTCCATGACTAAGCATATTAACTGGAACGTCGTCAACGGAGATATTCACGTCGGTTCCGTGATCGGCATCGAATCCGCGCAAAAAGATCTGTTCCGCTTTTCCGCCGCCCGCATGCTGTGCAAGCACCAGTCCCGGAACGAGCCGGAGCATATCTTGCGCGGAGTTACGTGGTCGAAGCTCAAAATCAGAATCGCGAAAACTTTTGTCCGAGGCCGCAGAAAGCGGGCGCTCTGCGGTGACGGTGACTACTTGCTCCTTTTCATGGATCGTGTCTACTTTGGATTGGGCGTGTGCCGGATTCCATAATCCTGAAAGAGCTCCGGAAATAAATAGAGCTGCGAAGGAGGTTCGGAGAATTAACATTCGTATCATGTGACGAATGTTATACAGCCCATTGCGTCGAATGGATGTTCGATCCGATCACAAAGAAGAGCCTGAGAGCCGCATTATTAGAAGGGCGGTACCTGCCATCGCAATAAGTGCGGAGAATGCTCGCACAAAAACTCGCTCTCTCCCGAAATAACGAGCCAGCATCACTGCGGGATAGATGAGCGTGATCACAGCAAACTGCCCCATTTCGATGCCAAAGGTAAAACCGAAGATCGGTCCCCACACTTGGCCCGTCCCAAGCAACGGTTGTAACACACTGACAAGATGCCCGGAAAACCCCGCGCCATGAATAAGACCGAATGCGCCAGCGATCACCCAACGCGTATCGAAATTTTTTCGAAAAATATTTTCAATTCCTGCATAAGCGATCGAGGCCGCAATAAGTGATTCTGTAAGAAGGGACGGAAGCGAGAGTACGCCGAACACGCACAGCACGATCGTCGTTGTATGTGCGATCGTGAATGCGGAAATAACACTTAGTAGATCCTGCCAACGGCGGCTTACAAGTACAAGTGCCGTAAGAAAAAGCAAGTGATCATACCCTTCGAGAATATGCTGGAACCCGATCTGGATAAATTGTGTGAACATGATCGTTAAAGTTTTATGATTGAAGTTGTATGGTCGCTTGTAAAAATAATGTTCGTCGATTCGCTGCGAACTTTCACGGTCATCAAATTCATCTGATCGCTATATTCAGAAAGCACCGCGCGCAAATCTATGATGATCGCGTGATGATCGGAGGAAACTGGAGCGGTAAACTGGTAAGTGATCGATTGCGCCGCATCTTCTTTTACCCGCAGATCGAAGTGAACCGGAGTGCTGTAGCCATCCAACCAAAAGCGGACATGCCCCTTGAGATATTCGGATTCCATCCAGTCCTGTATTGCCTTCGGCTCGTTTGTCATCGATCGACCGAACCAATGCTCGGTTGCCTTCGCCCAATCGTCTTTGTAGAACGTAAAACTACCACTCAGCACGGATGATCGGTCATGCACTGAATTTTGCGTGACGGAAAGATCACCGTAACTAATGTGCACCGCATGAAAGGCACCTAGTAAAAACATCCGTGCAAAGATCAACGAGAGCATGGGTAATGCGCGTTAGTTCATGGAAAGGAGTTCCTTGTTCGTCAGGAACGAGTTCGTGTCACGCACCAGCGCCGGTTTTACACATGGCACTCGAAGGATGGCGGATCGCCATTCTTCCTGAGCCTCGGCAGTTCTGCCCAACGACGCATAAATAACTGCTGCGTGATAGTGCATCGTCGGTGTGACGATCCCGGACTTCAATCCGAGCTCCATTATGGTTTCCGCTTTTTGAGCATCGCCCTTCTTAAAAAGCGTCCAAGCATAGGTTTCGATGGCATCAGCATTATTCGGACGGCGTTCCCATTCCCGTTCTGCTCTAGTGACAGCTTCGCCCAATCGCACATTATGGTCGGCGGCGAACTGCGCGTATTCGCGATCGACATTCCAGCCATCTTTTTCATGCTGATCGAATGCGTCGAATACCCTGGTTTCTAACGTCCGCGCATTCGCGGTGTCTCCCATTGCGATATACACATCGGCAAGCTGTTCAAGAAAAATATGTTCTGGCAATGACTGCATGGCCGTTGCAAGTTCCCGGATCGCATCCGTATATTCGCCCTTTGCAAGGTGGATCATTGCAAGTCCGCTTTTTGCATACGCGTAGCCGGGACGCTCTTCCAAGATGCCATTGAAAATGAACGCTGCCGTATCGAACTTGCCAGATTGAATAAAAAGGTTGCCAAGCTGATAGAGCGCCCAGGAACGGTTCTCGCTTCCGGAAAGACCAGCATCGGCAGCCAAGAGCATGGCCTGAATGGCCGCAGAATCCTTTCCCATAAGCTGACGCAAATACGATGCTCGGGCGTATGAACGGAGATCGGGGCGCTTAGACATCATGCTGTCACATGCGGTTACTGCTTCATGATAATTCCCAAGCTCAACATTCGCATCGCAGAGCACACCATACGAAGTGGCGTTATAGGGATTTTGACGAATTGCGCTGGTGACCATATCATCGGCCTTCTGAAATTGATGCAGCGTCATTTGCAGTCCCGCGTTCGTGACGAGTGCCTCGAAATTATTCGGGTCCCGACGAAGCGTTTCGTCGAGAAGCGCGGAAGACACTGGAATGTAGAAATGGTGATTCGCGGTCACGCGCGATTCTTGCAAATAAATCTCGGCAAGCTTCACATAATCCTCACTTTTATCTGGATGTTCAGCAAGCTCTGAGCGGTATTTTTTTACATCCGCCTCGCTTTTCAAGAATTCCGCAGAAGGGGTTGTTTCTCCAGGTCGCGACAGGAGATCCGGCATAGCAAGCGCCGTTTTTTTAGAAGGCCAAGAAAGGAACACGATGGAAGCGACGGCTACCACTGCGATCGGAACGATCCAGAGAATTGATCTTCGATTCATTGAAATAAAACGATAAGGTGATTTTTTCGGAGGGTTGCGCGTGGCCTCCGAGATGCCACGCGCAACCAAGCGAGATAGAGGATGGATCTTATTTGTTTACGACAAATCGCATTGTCGAAACTTGCTCCCCATCCACCGAGAGCACCGCAAAATAATCACCGGAGGCAAGTCCTTGTGGGAGTTGCCACGCAGAGGTGTAATCGCCAGGAGTGCATTGTTGCGCGAAAGCCGTCGCAACCTGCATCCCGTTTACATCAACGATCGTTACACTCACCGGAGCTACGGCAGAGATGTGGAATTGGAAAGTCGTCGATTGGCTGGTCGCAGGATTTGGATAATTCTGGCCGGTGAACTGACCACCCGGCGCATGAATGCCGATCGATTCTGGAATATTCTTTACTTCCGCAGTTCCCTGAACGATCGTTGAGGTATCGACCATCAGACCAAGTGAGCCACGATGAGGCGCTGCAACATAGGGGAATGTCGATTGCAATGGCACGTCATTTTTCGTAACTCCTGCATTCCAGCCTAATTTGCCAAGAAGGTAGGGAGTTACAGGCGAGGTGGATTTTCCAGGTACATAATCGTCAGTCCACAAGCCGATGGCATTGAGTACGAGGCCGCCGACCGCTTGCATCTCGATCGTCGTAACATCATCTTCAAGGCGTCGCCCGTTCGGGAACCCATCCATGTTCGGAATATCCTGAAGTGAAGCATCTGCATTGAATCGTGAATCGGTCAGGCCGAGCACGGCGGCTTGAATGAGCCCTTCGCTGCTGAAATCCGGGCTGTTGCGTGGCGTTGCTGGAACCGCCATATTCAGGCGAAGCATATCGCCTAACGTTGGCAGGAAATTATTGATGAATGGTTTACCCGCTGCAAGCGGATTGCCGCCAGTCTTCCCTGTTGCAAGTTGATAGGGTGCGATATTCGGAACACCGGTATAGAAGATCGGCAGAAGATCGACCGAACGAGGAGCGTTTGGCTCAAGGAGTATCTTCCCAAAACTTGCAGTGTCGAGTGCGGTTCCCTTTGTTGCAGCAGCACCATAGAGGCCATACAGCCCTATCTTTCCATTTCGGAAATCGAAGCCTCCGCCGAGCGAATTGGTGTCGAGGCGAAGATTTGCAAGTCCTGGAACGGCAGCGCTATACGCGCCATTCCCGACATAGAGAGCTAATTCCGGGTTTACGAAATTGGCATTGTACGCGCCGGCAGCATCGGTATAAGGAGTTCCAGAATTCCACTTGTCTTTCATTCCGATCGGAATGATGGCTTCGTTCGTAAGTGGCATTCCAAGTCGGCTGACCTGCACATAGGAACCGCTATCGGTGTATGTGCCATCACCATTGATCGTGCGGAATTTCATTCGCGAAGCAGAAGCCCACACGCCGATCACGAAATTACCGTCTAAGATATTAGCAGCCTCCGAAACAGTCATTCCATCTTTCTGAAGCGAAGAGATAGGAATTTTGAGTGCGATCGTGTGGCAGTTGAAACCGGCAAGTCCGTCCTTGCCATGTTTGTTAAAACCGCCGAGATCGAAGATACCACCAAGATCGACAAAGAAAGGATCGTCGATCGGGCCGCAAAAGATCGTCTCGCCGCTAGTGCCAGAAGCTTTTGCAACAGCATTTTGCATCAAGGTCGCGTAGGGCGTATTAAGTCCAGCAGCACCCTCGATCGAGCGCGGACCGATGTTTGGCGGTGGAACGGTTCCATTCGTTACGATGGTCGTCCAGGTGTTCCCACCATCGGTTGACTTCTCGCAAACATACGTCGTCATCAGATTTTGCTTTCCAAGACGAATATTGAAGAAAGTGGTCGGATCCTGATTCGTTTGGGAAAATGTAAACCGGTAGGTGATGTCATCACCTGCCGTCATCGCATTATTCTTGATGTGGACTTCATAATGAATATTGGTCCCGAACGTTGCGAAGTTCGGTCCGCCTTGCGGAGCTTCAAACGGGATATAGTCCGCGATGATCGTGACCATATTCGGATCGTCTGGAGATACGAAGGCATAAAGATCGGTGTTATCCGCAAGAGGGTCGTTCGAGATCAGTGGCGCTTCGCGATGGCTCGACGCCTGAGCCTGAGGAGCGGCAAAGAGAACTGCTGCAAGCACCGCCGCTGAGGGTATGAGCAGTCGGAATGAGTTAGCAAGTGTACGCATAGAAATGTATGTAATTAGTGAAATGCTATCCACTCTCTAGCATGACACTAAAAAAGAGGATTGCTGTGACTAATACAGCTACATTGAGAGACTGGATTTATCAAAATTGAAAAGGCCGGAGTTTTCTCCGGCCTTTCGCAGAAACAAGGCTAAAATGGTTAACTCGATAATATTTCATCCTCCAGAAATGTTTTTATAAGTGCAAGCGCTCCATGAGGCGACCAGGTATCTTCATGCTCGGTTTGATCCTGCGTCACGATAAAATCTCCGGATTCAAGCAGAACGCCATCTGTCCATAAGCTACCTTCAATAATAAGGCATTCCTCTGTGCCTTGATGGCGATGATGTGGCATTCGAGCACCTGCCGCGATACGAGCGAGGACCGTACTCTTCTTCGATTCCGGATCCTGATACAGCAGTTTGAACTCAAATCCCGGCATACCAGAATCGATCCACTGGCCTTGGTGAGCACGAATGACTTGGGAGATCGGCTTGGAGTCTGCAATAGACATTATCCGCGTCCGCATATCGTCTCCGATAGGCATCTCAGGTTCAGGCAATAGATCCGTTAAGGAATCGAGCAATTCGGAATAGACTCGAATCGACTCCATTTGTTCAGGATCATTTACAGAGGCGGCCTCGAACGCTTCCATGTCCGGAAGCCGAAGTTCGCCCTGAAGATAGCCCAGCAACGCATCATTGGAGATGCGTGGCTCCATGCCCCTTAAAGGGTCTTGACCGTTTCCATTGCTCTGTTGTTTCTGTTCCGCCATTATGTAATGATCGCTGATCGAGAGCTAATTCTTTTTATTACAGCTATCTCTATGCTCTCGGATTCTTCTATTGTTTCTTATTACTATTTTTATCGCAAATGTTCGCTACGTTCCTAAAAATTTTAATTCCGTTCGTAATCGAGCGATGCCGCTGCGTATCCGAGTCTTCACGGTGCCAAGCGGAATCTGCTCAGTTTCAGCAATTTCCGAATGGGATAGCCCTTTGAAGAATGCCAGTTCGATCAGCCGCCGTTGCTCTTCGGGTAAATAGTCAAGTGCTTTGCGAACAAATATCCCAATGTCGAAATCCATGTCGATCACGGAAGCATCTAAAATGTTCTCTGGCATCCTGCCGGTAAAGGAATCTCCATACGCCCCTTCTGAAGTGTAGCCCGAATGGGTTGCCCGTATTGCACGCGCTTTAAGCCTATTGATAGAACGATTATGTGTGATACGGAGCAGCCAGCTTTTCACACTACCAAGCGTACTATTATAGGTGTGGCTTTTCTTCCAAACGCGCTCAAATACCTCTTGCAGTATGTCCTCTGCGTCCGGTTTGCACCGCAAAATACCATAGGCCAATACATAGACCTTCCGCCCGTAACGGTCGTAAAGAGCTCCCAACGCGCTGTTATCTGCGCGCTCATGAATTGCAGTTAGGAGGTCAAGATCGGTTCGCAAGTCCATCGTCATGCAAAGAGTTGAATAGATCAAAAAAGTTCGATTTGTCAAAATTCACAAGCCGGACCCATGGTTCAAATGGATAATAGCAACATAGAGACGTAAAGAAGGATGGCACCGTTTGTCTTCCGGCGCTTGAGTTCGAATCCCGGGCCTTCCGCAGAAAATGTCTGTAAGTCCTTTATTACCAAAGCATAAATAGCTTTCTAAATATTAAAATAAATTTTGTTTGGCAACAATATGGCAACAAATTGGCTTGACGTGAGGCCGGATTAGCTCTCATTTTATGTCTATTTTCCTCCACGAATCAGAACAAATCACGCCTTCGGAAGAGCATTGGCGATGGTCGGAATTCTGCAGACCGACCAAGCACACTAAAGTCGACTATTTCTCTTTAGAGCAATTCTCGCGTATTCAGGTTTCAATTCCATGAGTTCACTTCGTCGCAAAATGCCGCCCAAGCCCCTCGATCATTTCTCCAAATTCCAAGAGCTCGCCTTGAAATTCTTGATGCTTCTCGTCGTGACACTCGGCAGTGAATGATTAACCAAGTTGAGTCTGACTCCAGGAAGACCTATGCTTTGGTATTGCCAGCAGCGGAGACACGAGATGCAAAATGTGCAGACGAGGTAAATACCCCTAAAACCAAAACCCTGAAAAGTCGGTTACTACGCAAATCAAATATCGATAGGGCATGATCAAAGTCCTGTTTTCCCTTTTCACCTTTTTTCTAACGTTGTTCCTGGCTCCATGCGTGCGGAGCCAGCTTGTGTGGCAAACGGAGTATTCGACAGGGTTCACACCTCGTTACGCATCGACTTCCGCTGTTGTGGACGGTAAGATTTACGTGATGGGAGGAGGAAACGATTCCGACTATATTGTCAACACATTCGAAGTATTCGATCCGCAAACGAATACATGGAGTACACCAATAACAAAGGGAACCTCTGCGCCACGCAATGGCGCAACGTCCGTTGTCGCTAACGGAAAAATATATTTAATCGGAGGATATGCCGACACCAACGGCATTTTCCCATACGCTATGGATGTATTCGATCCATCGACGAATACGTGGAGCACTCCGGTGACAACCGGGACATTTACACCTCGCGGATCGCTGACTTCCGTCGTCATGGGTGGGAAAATTTATGTAATGTGCGGGTTTGACGGCAATATTCCTCTCAACACGGTGGAAGTGTTCGATCCAGACTCGAACACTTGGAGTACGCCAGTTACGTTCGGCGTTCTTACACCACGCATCCAGACATCAGCAGCGGCCGTTGGAAGCAAGATATACGTGATTGATGGATACCGCGAGGCTGGCCCTCTTGATTTAGTACAGGTGTTTGACACCTCTACGAACACTTGGAGCACACTTCCAACGAGCGGGGTTTCTACCCGTCGCAACGATCATTCCTCTGCCGTTGTAGATAGCAAGATTTATGTGATAGGAGGCGATGTTTACACTGGCACCCCGGTTGAGGTATTCGATCCTGCTTCGAATCAATGGAGTAGCCCCTTAACAACTGGCACCTTCACGCCTCGCTCTAAGATGGCTTGCTCTGAAGCATTCGGCAGCATATATGCGATTGGAGGTGTCGATGATTCCGGTAATGGTAATGTCACCAACGCCAATGAGGCGCTGACATTTGGTGCTGGATTAGTTGCTGAAGGTAGTATGGGGTGTAGTTTAATCGTATCAAGTTACCCAAATCCTCTTACCGATCGCACAACCATTTCGTTCGATCTGCCGGAGCGCGGAGATGTAACCGTGGAAATCCACGACCAACTCGGACGACTTATTTCGACTCTCGCAAACGAGGAGATGGTTGCAGGTCCGCACGAACTTACCTGGCAACCGGGGTTGATAGCTGCCGGAAGTTATGTCTGCACCCTGAAATCAGTACGACTCAATCTTATGGAGCGGTGTAAGCTCGCGCTGATGCGATAGTCTCATTCGTCAATGACGAAAGCATAAAACTCATTTATGCCCTTTTCAGGTCTCTGAGGGCAGTCCCTCTTAGTACCATCCCAAAATTCAGTACCAAACTCAGTAACGGATTACTACTGAGGTCTGGTATATTTGTATCCATAAATTTCATTTTGGGAAATATTCGAGCACTCTATGTTAAAAAAGATTTCCGTTCTTCTCATGCTCGCCGTAATGGTTGCAGCATGCAGCCAAAGTACCAGCCCGTCTGGCACAACCGCGACGTACATCCAGACAAAGAGTGGAAGCACCTTCACGTTCGATGAGTATGCTACCGACACAACGACAGGTCTACCCGTTCCTGGCACCCGTGACACTGCGGTCCAGACGGTGCTGCAAACCGGCATGACCTACATGGGAAAAACTAACGTGACAAAGATACACGAGATATCACCCTCCGTTGACGACACCATTTATATCAACTACGAGACCAATCATGATGTCAGTGTCTTTGAGGCCACAGCACTTGATACAGAGCCCGTCTGGAATGCCTTGCCAACGGGTAGTAAGTCTTCAAATTCGATTACATCAGACACAACAGTTTCGGTTTTCGGAGTTCCGGTAGAGACAAAGATCTCACAAACGATTGCTTATCTCGATAATGAGACCATGACAGTCAATGGGAACTCGATTGGTGTCAGCAAGCTAAGTGAAACGGTAAGTTTCACCACAATATCAGCGGGTACTTCAAGTACGCAATCGTCACTCGGGTACTTCTACTATGCGCCTTCGTTGGGATTTATTGCACGAACCGAGCAACCCGTTCAAGCGGCGCTCTTCGGCAATGGCAAAGCGGAAGGTCCGGTAAGTACACTGATCAATTACAGTTTGAAGTAACCATTTTAAAGTTCACGCCAAAGCGCACGAGAGTGCGAATCTGGCAATCAAACAACAATTAATTAACCTGTTTTATGAAGACATTAATTCACATATTTTCGCAAATTAGATACCTTGCATTTACAGCAACATTGCTTTTCATCTGCGTTCTCAGCATTCCAAATAAGTCCATTGCGCAATACTTGGTATCGGCTATAACAGATTCATCAGGATTGATCACCGACGCCGCACTTAACGAGCAACTCGCTCGACAGTCAGATAGCGCTGGTCTTCCCAATACTTTACCCGAACCCATCGACTGTCATTGTTTTGGGGTTATAACCACTAAAGACAGTAGGAATAACCCAAACGCACAAGGTAGTATCTGTTTTGATTTCGGTGGGCCCATTGGCACAAACTTTGACGAGTGGCCATGCAAAACTGAAAGTCATTACCAACAGTGTTGTCAAAGAGTCCAATATGCCGTTGCTAATTTAACTTCGGCACAACTTCAAGCGATTGCTAATTGTTTCTGTACGAACGGTGCCGCCAATGGAGCCGAGGTTGAGGCATTCTCTAAAGTAGGTACAAGTGATTGGGAGCGCTGCCAGTTAGTCGGTCACCTGAATGTCATTGCATCAACATTACATGATTCATGCAATTGCCCAAAAGGTTGGCTATCCAACGACTACACGGGGGAAGCCGGTGGCACCGCAAATGTGGACGGTGGAAGGACGAACAATCAACCCGGGGGATGCAAGCAGTTTGCATGTGGGCCGATACCGCAAAAGCCTTGGCCCGCGAACTCAACCCCGATCAACGGCAGTTGGGGTTTCTGGTGGAATGGCGCAATATGGGCTTACGGTACAGCTGCCAACGGAGGAGCCGCGCACTGTGTCACAATTGGTCATCCAGAGGAGTGTTCTATTCATTAGTATTCTTCTCTTTTAATTTTTTTTCATTATTTCCTGAGTTACGGAAGCCCGTCTCGGCGAGCTTCTCAGCTTTTTGAGATTTCTCAAACTCTATTATAGAATGTTTACGAAAGATCGTGTAGATTTCCGGACCGAATTACGATGCCTTTACTAGTGTAGTTAAGTTGTCGCCGTGTTCTCAAAGCTTCCCGCCGTCGCACTTCTGTGCATTCTGATTACCGCATCGGCCTTCGCCCAGCAGCAAAATCCGGACAGCACTGCGGCCGCTGTTGCACCCAGCCGGGACACGACCACCGCCCCGAATCCCTACGCTACGAAATACACGCTTTCGCCATCGCTAAATGTTTCCATTTCCAGCGACAGCAAACAAGGTTACAGCGTGCTCTCGGGCGATTGGCTATCGGTGCTTTCGGCTACGATGGATAAGGAAGGCGAGCTTTATCAATTCTCAGCGCGGCTCGATGCGACCTACGGTCAGCATATCAGCAATGCTCTTCCGCAGAAAACCGCGGATAACGTCGTGCTTAGCTTCACGCCTTCGCGAACCATCGTGCCATCCATCGGATTGCGCTTATTACTCGAAGTGGCTGGCCAAACGCAGTTCACAAAGGGGATGGTCGATAGCACTGTGACGAATTTCAGCGATCCTCTTTTTGTGTATCAATCGTTATTCGTGGGGAAAAAAATCATTTGGGCGTCCGAAGACGGGCAGCGCTCGTTCAATCTTACTGCGGGTGTTGGCTATGCTTTACAGCAGACCGAAGCGAGTAATTTTCTACTTCGTCAAAATCGCAATATTGTGTTTACGAACACGAACCCGGTCCAACAGCCAGAGATCACACTCGAATCCGGTTACTGCGCTATTGTCGATGTGAACTATTCAAATATAATCACCAACGATCTGCAAATCACGGCGGCAGCGAAGACGGTTGCTTTGACGAAGGACGAATTGACCATGGATTTTACGAATGCTCGCGTGACGTCGATATTTTCCGTTGGGTTTCAATACAAATTCATCAACCTGACCTATAGCGGGAATTTGGTTTATGATCCGAACGTCTCACTCGAACGCGATCTTAGTCAGTTCTTGGGAGTTGGCATAAAAGCAAATTGGTAAGGCACTCATGATAGCTATCTTGAACGCGATGCATCTTAAACGCGATGAGAACGAGTTCGCTCCAAGCGCCCAGCCCTGCTTTTGTGCGGAACGTTTCAGGACTGATTATCGCTATTTGGGTTCATTCTTGTCCATTAGAATCATTATGAAACAGAAACATTTGTTGTTTGCGATAACTGTGAGTTGTCTTACGGTGCTTTCCGCGTGCGAACATCCAACGGGATCAGGTCAGGGGTTTCCAGACATAGCACCCTCACCGGCTCGCCCGGCGCTGACCTACTACGGCGCGTTTACTAAAGGTGCCTCTTCTTACTCAGCGATCTACGTCATGGACTCGGACGGGGCGCATCCAACACCCATTCAGATCGCCGGTGACACTTCCGTCACATACGGTTCTTCGCCCAGTTGGTCTCCGACGGGAACTGCAATTTGCTTCACACAAGGCGGCACATCGACAGTCCCCGATTCTATCAAAGCGATAGATGTCTCCGTTGCCACGAGTTTAACTCCGCTCGGGAGCAATCTGAGAACGATCTTCGGACTTCCGAATACCAGCATCCGAATGAAGAATCCTTTCTGGTCGTCCACGACCGCAATGGGAATGATTGCCTACGCAACGAACGAAGGAGCGAGCGAGTCGGTGTGGGTTGTGCCCCAATCCGGCGGTATGCCAATGAAGATATTTTCCGTGGATACCAGTTGGGTGCATAATCCCAATCCACTTGGGTATTGCACATGGAGCCCAGATGATTCGCGACTCGCAGTCTGCCGTTTTAGCTCTGGTGCTAATCCCACGACGATCATGATCTTTAATACTTCGACCTGGGCGTATGTCGATAGCATTCCGCTAACAGGGTGGGTTGTTGGTCTTGACTGGTCGCGGAATGGTTTGAATAAGCTTGCGTTCGGGATGGCGCCGAGTAGCAGCGATCCTTATTATCTTTATTACTGCGACCCTACAACTGCTGCTACTCCGGTCACGAATGGTGTCGTTGGCTCTCTCCCAACATGGTCTCCAGATAATAGTATTATAGTTTATTTCATAGACGAAAGTTCCGTGCTGGAAGCCGGCGTTAAAAGTTTTGGAGTGTATAGGGTTACTTCCTTTACACCGTTCATAACGGAAGTAAGCCCAATGAATACTTCCGTAAAGTGGAAACGATAACCGGCCCATTGCCGGAGCATGAAGGATACTGAGCACCTTTCCCCTCACGAGATACGAGCGCTCCTCGACAACGCGGAGAAGTATCTTGCAAAGAACGAATTCGCGCAAGCGGAAAAGTTTGCCAATAAAGCGCTTGCATCTCCCCACGCTGCACTTGTCCATTGCATTCTTGGCTCTTGCTGCGCAAATACCGGGCGAGCAGCCGGTGCGTTAAAGCACTACCAGAATGCCTTCGCAGCCGCACAGACCGAGGGGAATTTATCGTTGCAGGCACGGGCTCTGAATGGAATAGCAATCCTGCAGCGAAGCGACCAGGACACAGCTATTCGCACTGCCGAACGCGCACTCGCTTTTGCTGAACAAGCTCCTGATAAAACGCAGCATGCCAAAGCGCTGAATATCCTTGGAAGTCTTCATACCGATGCTGCGAATTACCCGAGAGGATTAGAATATTATACCCAAGCTCTTACCCACGCGGAAGAGATCGACGATCGCCAATCGGTTGCAGCCTATCTGGGAAATATCGGCAATGTTCACAGAATACTTGGTGATTACACGCTTGCATTAGATTACTTTAGACGTGCTCTCGCGATTTCTGAACAAATTTCTAATACCATTTTCATTCAAAGAAATCTTCATTTGATTGGGGAAGTATATTCCGGGCTCGCCGACCATGTCCGTGCGCTGGACTACCTTGGCCACGCACTTGCCTTGGCGGAACAACTTGGACATAAAGCTAATGTGGCTAATCTTTACATCAGTATCGGCATTGTGCATTCGAGCCTTGCGGATTACGCCCGCGCACTGGACTATTACTCCCGGGCGCTTGCCATTACGGAAGAAACCGGCGACAAATATGGTTTTGCGGCCTGTCTCGATAACATCGGCACGGTATATTGGAACCTTGTTGACTACCCTCGTGCGATGGAATATTTTTCCCGAGCGCTCGCAGTTGCAGAAGAAATTGGTGCCAAAACACTCATTGCAAATAATCTTGGCAATACCGGGATCGTCTATAAAGATAATGGCAATTACGTTCGCTCCCTGGAATATCTGCGACGAGCATTACATCTCAGTGAAGAAACTGGCGACCGCAGCCAAACCAGCCACTGGATGCAAGGCATCGCCAGTGCGGAGCGAAAGCTGGGTCATTTTGACGCAGCACATCAGGGCTTTCTCGACACGCTGCATTATCAGCGTGACGTGCTCGTGACGAATGAGGGAGTAGCGGAGACGCTTTTCGAATTAGGCGGCCTGCTCCGTGAGCAAGGAAAAATCGAAGAAGGGCTCGCGCGGTTCATGGAATCCCTGCACTTAGCGGAAACCTTAGGAGAAAAGAAATACGCAGCGCAGGCTCACAAGGAGATCGCATACGTCTTTTCGACCGCGGGGAACATGGAAAAAGCGTTTGAGCACTTCACACAATACCACGCTCTTGATAAAGAGGTCTTCAGCGAAGAGTCACAAAAACGATTCGAACTGTATCACCTACGAAAGGCCGTGGCTGACAAGGAACGCGAAGCGGAATTGCAGCGTCTGCGTGCCGACCGCTCTGAACACGATTTAGCCAATCGCACGATGCAACTTCTCGCGCAAAGCGAGCTCCTTTCCAAATTCCGAGATGATATGTTCGAGATCGTGCGACGGATTCCATCGACCCAGCCTGCCCGTGCGGATTCCACTGTAGTGTGGGAACCGGCGTTGCGAGAACTAAAAGCGAAACTTAAGGAGCTGCCATCTAAATCAGTCGATTGGGCAAGGTTTGAGGCGCAGTTTACAAACGCACATCCGGACTTCAAGACCCAATTATTAGAGAAATATCCGGAACTTACCAAGCAGGAAGTAAAAATGTGTCAGCTTGCCAGACTTGGCGTCAAGACGGGCGAAATGGCGCAGCTGCTTTGCCTCTCCGAGCGAACTATCGATAGTCATCGGCTTAATTTGAGAAAAAAAATAGGATTAAATAAAGACCAAAGCCTCACCAAGTTTCTTACTGAGATGAGGTAGACTTCTTCAAGAGGTACTGGACCATACCGGAGTTTCACATCGTGGGCTAAATCAACTGCGAATTGGTACTCCTGCACATCATCCGGCACTTGAAATTCGAATCCCGGGCCTTCCGCGAACGATGGTTGATCTACGCTCTCATTTCTCCGATTTTCGGGTTGTAATTGGGCATCCTCGGCACCAGATACTTTCAATAGATGAGGAGGTGCGGGTATCGCGCACTCACACCGGTGCTCAATGAATCACAACGAACGACCGGCTGATCGTCAATCCATTTTGCTCCAATCGTAAATAGAAAATCCCATCATGCAGACTTGAAACCGAGCAATGCGTGATCCCGTTGCTCCAGGCCTGATTTGCGCTCGTTAAGACGGTGCGTCCCAGTTCATCCATGATAGAAAGCCGTGGCCCATTTTGATCCGCCCAAGGTGTGGAGACCATTAGATCATCCGATACCGGGTTCGGATAAAGTTCGAGAGCTTTTGGCAGCTCAGCAACTCCTGACTGTGAGGTTGGAGCCGAGTTGGCAAAAGTCGTTGTCGGGTTGAGTTGAATAAAATCCCCCCATAGCACGGAGTCGGTGGTTCGGATATTCTCGGCCAGTATAACGAAATATGAGCGAGTGTTCGCCCGTGTCAAGCATCCTTGCTCCCAGCCAGAGGCTGTCGGAGCGGTAGAGAACGGTGTCATATCCCATGATTTTTCCAATTACGGAGTCGTCGAGCAAAATATCATAATTGCCGAATAAGGTGCCTCTGCCGAATCTACAGTAAACGGAGAATGTGTCTGAATATGGGACAAAAAAAGATTCCGTTGTCTGAATACTTACCGAATCCGGTCGAAACCACAGCGCGGCGGTTTGGCTGAAATCGTTCGGAAGATAGTTCAGTAAGGGAAGGAATTGCGAAGTGCCAAATGATGAAGTCGCAGGAGTCCAAAGATTCTCGCATTCGAACCGGAGGGTTCGTGTGACCTGCACAGGCTCTGGTGAAGCCGTTCTTCCGCTGTTCGCTCCTTCGAGCATCACGAAATAGGTGCTGTCCACCAGCTCGGGAACCACCAACCAACCCGAAATCTGATTATCCGAGGTAATGCTGGATCGAGAACGGGCAAATGCTCCTCCTACGGTTGCAATTATCGAATCTCCTGCCTCAAATCCGGCTCCGCCAAAATGAAGCGTATCGCCAACTTTGACGGCAAGCGGCTTTGGTTCGTCGAGTAACTGGATGGTTGGAACGCAGGTCACATAAATGGAGTAAGGATCGGCCAATCCGTTGACGGATAGAATATGAAAACCTAACGGCAAATTAGGAACTATCGTTCGCAGGTCGAATGTGCCGTCCGCATTGGCAGTTAACTGGCCGATAGAGACAGAATCGAGCAGGACATGGATCGATTCATTGGGAGGATAGCCGGCGCCAGCAACATCCCAACTTTCGCCGGCTCGGATGGTATCATGAGGCATCCAAAATGGGATCTGGCGTTGGTACCATAGTGCCAGCGTTCTGTAATACTCGTGAGCGTCGTTATCGATTCCGTGCTGAAAATTAAATTCAAGCGACTTATGGAAATTGACCTCATCTAGGTAATGAAACCTGAAGTAATTTGCAATATTGTTGCTGGTTCCGCCGAATGGCATGAAGAAATTTCCATAGGAGAAATATGCCGCCCCATTAAAGTAGTCCTCCAAGCCTTCATAATGAAAAGAGCTGTAGTCGGCGGAATCAATATCGAACATAGCGTCACCCTCGTAGGTCCCAATGATGTGAAGATCGTGAATTCCCATTAGCAACCCAACATACTTGCCTTTGCCTTTAATGTGCAGCACATGATGCGGAACCCCGAATTTTGTGGGATCGGTTTGCGAATACCTGGCATGCAGATATCCGAATGAATCAGGATCGACCGACTGAGGCATAAGTGAAACCCTTCCGAGCATCGTAATGGGTTTGCTGGAATTATTACGGAATGCGATCCTCATCGAATGCGCAAAGGGCATGGGAAGTCTCAACTCAAATCCAGAATCCTGAGTGAAGTCAATAGGAAGCGAATGCAGATCGCGAAAATCGTAGCTTTGTCCGAAAAGCGAGAGCAGGGAAGTGGAGATAGAAGGAATTGCCTCGCCATCCCAATAAATGTCGAGCCAGACCGAATCGAGCGTCGAGTCATAATAACTGGGAAGCAGCCAAAATCTTTTTACGATATTGGAACCGTTAACGGTGAAAAGTGTGGATCCCTGCCCTGGATTCAGTTCGCCTCCGAAGCTCGAGTCCGTTCCCGGCATTCCTTTCCAAATGGAGCGGGGATTGTAATAGACGCTATCGGCCTGCTCTTCTTCTTGAAGCAGCGATTCTGTCCGTAACCCTCCGGTAGGGGGAATGTTCAGGCTCGCGGGTAGTGGACGCCACGCGTAGTCGTACCAAGTGATAGGATCTTTGGAAAGAAGTTTGAATCCGTGATGATACGGGATCTGAACGTCGCAAAGCCGCGCTTCGCCAATGATCGTGTCGAACGGGTTGCTCAAATAGCCGTCGGTACTGTCATAAAAGTTTTGCATGGTTGCCATGCGAAGCAGGTAACCATCGACATAGAGCTTGAACGTCGTTAACGAATCCGGGACGCGCGAGGTAACGAAGAGGTGTGTAATGATTCCCGCGCCGGTATCCTGAGCAAAAATGGTATATCCTGGATTCGTCGAATCCTCGCCCCACCACGATCCGAGATAGCCATAGGAAACACGGATCGGGTAAAAATCCGGTTCATCGAGTCTTGCAATGGCAAGCGGGTCGATCATTCGTAAATAGGGATTGATCGTCTGTGCATGGAGCTTCGAGCCCAAAACCAAAATCAATGCAATGCCCCAAAAATAAGTGAGCTTGAAATGTCGCATTAAATAGCCACGAAGATAGAAATTAACCGAACCCGAGTAGAATCGTGATGGTAGGTTGTTTATCGTCTGTTATTGTAAATGATGCAAAATTAAACAATTTCCCAAGCTCTCGCAATGCAAAAATTTTTCCATTACCCCTCGTATTCTTCTCGCTCTAATTTATTCCGTATGCGGGCATGAACCGCACGCTCCAGCAACAAGGAAATGGTAATGATGAGGGCAAAGATCGGCCAGAAGCGGGCTTGCGAACGGTAGCCATAGATGATCATGAGTGCGAGCAATCCCATCGAGATCGGAACAAGCATGCCGATGCCTGCCGCCATTGCAAACCCGCCACGGTTAGGCCGGCGCTGTTGAGCAAAGGGCATCTTGGGACTAAGCATCAGATAGCCCTGGAAGATCAGTCCCGCGATCGAGGCGAGCACCATCGCATGGGCAATAGCATGAAAGACCGGCATATAATAGCAAAGGACTGCTGTGAAAATAATCATGTAGGGTAATAGAATCGAAACAACCACCGCATTTCGAACCGCGAGCAGCAATTTAGCACGTTCAATAGGAGAGCAGAAAAAAATCCATGCAGCCTTAAAATTTTCGCTTTGCGATATGGCCTGGATGGAAATGAGTGGCATCAGCATGGCCATCATATAGAACAAATTCGAACGTAAGATCCCTTTAATATTTCCACCGAACGGATCCACAATACCTCCTTGCACAATTGCGACCACCAGATAGATGATCGTCAGAGGAAGTGATGCGAGCAACTGCATTCGGAATTTGGAGTCGTAACGGAACTGGGCGCGCAGTACCTGAAATATCGCGCGTGCTTCATCCGAACGTGCCAGCCGAATAGAAACTCGGAATAGAAAGGAATCACGATCCGATTTTCTTTGCTTTGCCGAGGCTTTGCTGGAATCTGTAAGATCTTCCACCTCCGCCTGGTAATGCTTCCCAAGCAATATATGAGAAGCCGCTGCAAGTATTCCAAGAAGTACGAGCGATGCTAACGCAAGGGGCAAATGAATTCCCCAGGTTAGTCCGCTCCCTAAGGTTGCAAGCGATGCAGACCAGAATGCTGGAAAAGCGGCGATCCATGGGTGCTGATCAACGGTGAGCGTATGAAGATCGATTCGTTGCCGTATCTGGGAAAGCACCACAAAACTACCGGCTGTGAGGAAGGAGCCGATGAATTGTACATATCCGGTAACTTTAGCCACCTTCGATCTTCCAAGCTTTCGCAGCAGGATTCCGTATACAACGATGACACTCATCGAAGTAGAAATTCCAGAAAGGACCATCACTGCAACGAAGGCTATATTTTGGGAAAGCATCGCGATCGACCCAGCGCGAAGGAAGAATTCAAGTCCTACGAACGGACCTACGGAAAGCAGCAGCGAAATAACGCTGGTATAACAAATGAGTACCACCAGCCGTGAAAAAAAGAATGTATCGCTCGAAACCGGCATCAGCGAAATAATTTGTGCTTCGTCGGGCGAAAGAAAACCACTCCCGAAGGACATAAATATATTGCTCGCGATCACGAACGATGCATACAGCATCACAATAGCTTCCGCGGTCACGAACGCTTCCCCAGAAGCGTTCCCCTGAAAAAGCCGAACGGAGAAGGCGCCGATCATGAGAAAGATCAGGATCGTCCAGTAGGCCCACGCTCGGCTCATCTTACGGCGTCTGCCGAACGAGCGTGTGCTTGCCATGCGCCATTCACTCAGGAGCGCATAGCGAGTCAGGATAACGACTTGCCGAAGATCAACGGATGTGAGCATAGCATTATTCTTGTGAGAGCGCTCTTAAAACTTCGTCGGTCGAGCGTTCGATGTCCGAGCCACCGGTAAGTTTATGGAACGCGAGTTCCAGGGAGGGCTCGCCGGATTGTTCGAGCAGTTCCTGTAAACTTCCGATGGCGATCAGTTTGCCATGATCCATGATCGCTATTCGGTCGCACAGCCTTTCTACGACATCGAGGACGTGGGAGCAGAAAAAAATCGTTTTTCCGGACGTTCCATGCGCAAACTTCCGCATTACCTCCTTAAAAATAAGTGCAGCATTGGCGTCCAATCCAGATAGTGGCTCATCCAGAATGAGCACTTCGGGATTATGAATAAGAGCCGAAATAAGCAACACTTTTTGCTTCATGCCTTTTGAAAACTCAGCAAGCAGCTTCTTGCGATCTTCCGTCGAGAGTTCGAAGAGCGTGAAAAGATCCTCGCGCTGCTCAACAAGCCTCTTACGGTCGATGTGACGAAGCGCACCAGCCAGATCAAGATATTCATCTGCCGTCAGGCTTTCGTATAGGATCGCATTTTCAGGGACGTATCCGATTCTCTTCTTCACCTCGATCGGTTCCTTTGTCACGTCGAATCCGGCAATGCGAACCGAACCGGTGGTGGGTCGCGAAAGGCCCGTCAATACTTTGACGGTCGATGATTTTCCGGCACCGTTCGGCCCAAGCAAAGCAAAGATCTCGCCAGCTTCGATCTGCAGGGAGAGATCTTCGACTGCAAGCGTGTCACCATAGTTTTTGCTTAGGTGTAAAATTTCTATCATTGCGATGGCATCTTTATCTTCACCGTGAGGGAACTGGGATTCAAATCTATGTGATCGTATTCGAGCAGAAGCTTATTATTTCCTGAGATGGCTTCGATGTGCTTCGGAATAGAAAATCCATTTACAACTTCGTGTTCCGAAAATCGTATCAAGACTGCCGGAGCAGATGGATTTGCAACAGGGTCGATCATTCCGTTCCACATCCGAAACCGCACAAGGCGCAGGGTTCCTGCGCTTGAGTCATTGGGGGTATCGCCTATTAGATCGAGAACAGATGTAGAATAAGCGTTGGAATCGTGTATAACGAGCGCGCATTGCGATACACCGGCGGAGTACAAATCTATTGCGGACCGAGGGTGGTAATTAGCGTTGGCTAAGCCATAGATGAGATCACTCATTGTCGCAAGAGATATCCCTTTCAATTGTGTAAGGTTTTCGAGAGATTTGGAATCGGTGGCGCCAGTCAAGGTCTGACCATGCAATATATCGTAAAATGCATATTGTTGTGGCGACGCAAGGAACTTTGCAACTTTAATCCCAAAAGGTCCCATTACTTCTATGCTCAGGGAGTCAATTCGATTTCCAGTTGCGTCCATGCGTTTACTTTTCATTGCAAAACTGGCAGAGTTCGATTCACCATTTTGATCCACTGAAATATCACCTGAGACACTTAACGTGCGCGCTTCCGAGGCGTGCGATACCATCCAGGCACGGACGGCATTGATAGCAGCGGCGTTAGCCACAGGGCGGCTCTCGGGGGTTGCTAAGGGTAGCTTTGGTGGAGTCGAGCAGCCTCCTATCGTTAATCCCGCCAAGGCGGTCAGCGCAATAAAATTACTACTAAGAGATCCCAAAGTTTTCTAAAAATCTAAAGTTTCGTCCTTTTTCTGAATTAAGGGAAAGATAACACACGAATTCGTCTATACAGTCCGGAAGCAGAATGTTCACGGAACCGTGCAGCGAAAAATGTTTCAACGAATCCAGAAAATTAACAAAAGCGAGGTTTAGCGCTTAGAAACGGCAATCTGCAGATTGGCACTGTATTGGAACATTATACCAGGCGAAGCACGATTTGCAGCAAAAAGTGAACACGAACGAACTTATGGAATCGAAACACACGGGTAATGAGAGCACAATACCTGATTCCTATTTTTGTAGCGCAAATCAGGTAACAGCATCGCGTTCGATGCGTAGAAGCGCGCGTGCAAGCATCCTCGTCAATATGCTTCGCACTCGCGCCCTCCTCTCGGGCCTGGTAGTTTAGTCAACCGTCATCAATCACTCACAACAATCGCCTTATTATTACATTGAATATGAAATCAACCACCATCAAAATAGTGAGCTCCGTTGCTCTCGCCGCTATTTTCTTGATCAGTAATCCGAACGCTGGACTATCGCAATCGTTCTCTCGTGCCGTCGTGGTCATGAGTGGCATTGTCCATTCCGACGAGAGCGGGAAGCCCACATCAGTGAAAGTAAGTATTCGTGAAGTCGGTGACACGGCACGTGAAATCACCTGCAGTACCTCGAATCGCGAGACTGGTAAGTATTTGGTTGTTCTGCAGCCTGGCAGGAAGTACTGGGTTCATCTGGAAGGCGATTCGATCCTGACAAAAGATGAACTTATCGAGACCCCTGCTGTGCAGCAAACGCAGCAACTCAAACAAGATTTTTCCGTAGTACTGCGTGAAGCCGAGGAGGTGATTAAATCCTCGATTTCGGTTCCGCAGAACTAATTAGAGTGTCCTGCTTCAGACTTTTCATGGTAGTCTGAAGCGAAGAAGCAGAAGCAAAAGAAGGAGAGAGCGGCAGTCAAGCATGAGCGATCATGTCTTGTTCACCGCTCTCTTTTTTATTTCTTCGGGCCAGAAAATCGATGGCACTACTTCCAGCCACCCATCCTGTCGAATAGGCGGCTTGGAGATTATATCCACCAATCTCACCCGCAATATCAAGCATCTCTCCAGCGAAGAATAGACCTGGTCGGATTCGCGACATCATTGTTTTCGGATCGACTTCCCCGAGGGCTACTCCACCTGAGGTGACTTCGCCACGTTCAAGCGGGACTTCGGATACTTCTCCAAAGCGATAATGTGTAAGTGTTGTGGCGATTCTTCCTCGTTCCTCACGTGTAAGTTCGTGCCATTTCCGCTCAATGGGAACCGATGCCTGCACCATCACGCAGTGGACGAAACGGTTCGGCATCAGCGATTCGAGATAGGTATTCACCTGCTGATTAGGATTCGATGTTTGCGCAGAGATGATCATCTCGCGGACGCTGGCTTCCGGTTGAGCTACAATATTTGCTTCGATCGAAACTGTGCCTTGTTCCATCAAGGTAGCAGCCTCGTTGCTGATACCCAAGATTGCGGGTCCTGAAAGGCCGCGATGTGTAATCAGCACATCGCCAACACGACGTGCCAGCACTTTGCCGTTCCGTGTGACGCTGATCACTATGGATCGAAATGAAATTCCTACAAGCGATTGAGTCGGCACATCCGTCAAATAGATCGGTGCAAGAGCCGCTCGAACCGGAACGATCGTGTGACCAAGGCTTTGTGCGTACGCAATCCCATCTCCGGTGGTTCCTGTTTTCGAATAGCTTGTGCCGCCTGTTGCAAGTATTATTGCGTCCGCTGAAGTAAACTCGGTGTTGCCTGTGATATTCCAGTGGTCATCCTCACCAACCGAAATTCCCTCGATTCGCGTGTTTGTATGAAGTAGTACCTTCTGCGATCGAAGTTCTTGCTCAAACGCGATCAATACATCCTCAGCACGACCGGAGACCGGGAAGATCCGACTGTTTTCTCTTGCATGGATGCGGACATTATGACGCTCAAGCAACGCGACCACGTCATCATTTGAATAACGGTACAGAGCGCTTCTTAAGAAACGCTGTTCCGTTGCTCGGGCGAATCCTTCGCGTAAAAGGTCATCAATAGATCCAGCGTGAGTAATATTGCACTTCCCACCACCGGAGATCAGGATCTTGATACCCAACCGAGAATTGCGTTCGAAAAGATGCACGAGAAGGGGCATCTTCCGCTCGCGTGCTGCCTGACTGGCCGCAATTGCCGCAAAAATGCCGCCAGCCCCTCCGCCGATGATCGCGATCGAATCTGTCATGCACACTTAACGACAGGAGCAGGGATTATGATTTACACCTAAACCAATCAAATGAACCGTGGCACATCCATTTTATACTAACATCAGCAAGAAAGTATCTCGGTTTACAAATTCAAGCGGTTCCTCAAGGGGCTTTGGCAATGAGATTCCTTTGTAATGTGTTATAAATTTCACATGAGACCTACCCGCGCCGAAATACGAACAGATTCCTTTCTCGCTAACTTGCGGCTTGTCCGGAAGCAGATCGGAGAGCGTGCCCGTATCATGCCGATCGTGAAGGCCAATGCGTACGGCCATGGTCTGGATATCATTGCTAAGGCCGCGATCCAAAGCGAAGAAGTTGATTTTTTTGGTGTGGCGACTGAAGAAGAAGGAATGCGTCTTCGTCGGCTAACTTCACTGCCAATCCTGGTGCTTACAGGCGCCACAATTGAAGATATTGATACTTTCCTAAGCCATCAGCTCGATTTCACATTGTCGGATTGGGGCACACTAACGGCGATCGCGGCTCGCGCCTCTGCACTTGGTATTCGCGCTCGCGTTCATCTGAAAGTCGATACCGGAATGCGGCGCATGGGGGTCGAGCCAGCGGAGTCGCATTCAATATTTGAGGGCTATCGAGCAGCATTCCTCAAATATTGAGCTCGTCGGGCTTTCCACGCACTTTGCTACGAGCGACGAGGTTGATCAGACTTTTTTTCGAAAGCAAATTGAAATTTTTGAAGGAGTAGCGCGTGAAGCGCGGGGTGCGGGAATTCATATTCCGCTCGTTCACGCTGCAAACAGTGGAGCGATTCTGCAAGCGCCGAAGGAGTCCGCATTCGACATGGTGCGACCGGGAATTATGCTCTACGGATATGCCCCGAGCATGGAATTGCAGGAAAGATTTGGAGGCGAATTGGAAGCATGCCTCTCGCTTGTTAGTACCGTGGTATTGGTGAAGCAAATTAATGAAGGTGAGGGTGTAAGTTATAATCTTCGATGGCATGCACCACGTCCCACTCGGATCGCTACGGTGCCTGTCGGTTATGGTGATGGGTATCCCAGGCTGCTCACTGGGCGAGCTTCAGCGAGTATTCGTGGGAAAGTCTATCCCGTTGTTGGAGCGATATGTATGGATCAGGTCATGATCGATGTGAGTGAGGATGATGTGGCGATCGGCGACCGAGTCGAATTTATTTCCTCAACCAATAAAAAGTTAAGTGCATGGGCTCTCGCCAGCACGATCGGAACGATTCCATACGAGATCTTAACGGGTATTGCAGCGCGCGTCCCGAGAGTAGCAGTGTGATCCATGTCAAACGCAATGAAATGGGTTAGTCACTCAGAACTCGAAACCATCGGTTATGGCGAGCAATTTGGCGCTCGCAATATCCGTGAAGGTGTCGTGATTTGCGTGCATGGTGAGCTAGGTGCGGGAAAGACGCACTTTATCAAGGGTATTGCCGGCTCGCTGGGGATCAATGAGCGTGAATTGACCTCACCGACATTTTCGCTGGCCAATGAATACCCCGTCCACCAGTCCCTTTCCTCAGGAGGAGGAGCACTGGACTTTCTGTATCACCTCGATTGCTACAGGTTCGAAAAGCCAGAAGAACTCCTTGAATTGGGTATTGAAGATTATCTATACCCACAGCATGCTGCAACGATCATCGAATGGCCTGAACGTATTGCCGAACTAATTCCGAGCTCCGCAATTCATGTTGTGATTAAGGTTCTTTCAGAGACTGAACGTTTTATTGAAGTAACCGATCCAATCAAGGATAACTCGTGATATTAGTAATTGACACTTCCACCTCCCAGCTTTCGATCGGTTTAGCGACTGAGGAAGGATCTCTTCTGCGAGAATTTCACGCCAATCCTGATAATGAGACCGGCGGTCGAGCGATTCATGATGCTCTGCTTGCAAAAGAAGTGGCAAAATTGCTTTCCAGCGAATCCATCCCTGCGGATGCGATCACGCGGATCGGGATCATTATTGGGCCGGGAAGTTTTACAGGGCTGAGGATCGGAGTATCCTTTGCAAAAGGACTGGCTTTTGCTGTTGGAGCGGAGATCGTGCCAATCACCCTCCATGAAGCCTTACGCGCACAAGTTGGAGATTTCGATGGGTTGGTCGTCACGCCAGCCTATCGAACGGATCTGTGCTACGTTATGGATACGGAGCGTCAAAGGGAAATTCGGCTGATGACCCAGCCTGAATTTCTAAAACAGTTGCCGCGTAAGATCTTGGCGCACAATTCCTTTCTTTCCAGTAGCTTATCGTTCATTCCGAATGATTCTTCATTTGCTGCGCTTTCGATGGCCACGATGGCGATGCTCTCGTCGGTTTCGCCAACTAGTATAATCGGCCCAGACCTTGATGCATTAGAACCACTATACCTGACGGAGTTCAACGTGGGTAAGCGTTAGGGTCACCCAATATTAAATCTTTCGACCTGGCGAAAATGTTGGAGTTCCATTCGCACGTATTTCTGTTACTCTCTCATGCCCGTTCGAAAAAAAGTGCAGCTGAAATCGCGATCCGCCGCTGAGTTGGTGAAAAGTGCTTGCTCAGAATCGTCTGCCGCTCTTTTGAAGCATCACACCCGTGCGATGCTGTTTCAAGCGGAACCGATCCACCAGATGCGAGTGGGTACGCGACGGCTTCGTGCAATCCTCAGAGTTTTTGGTGACATCCTGGATGCGCCGTGGGCTTTGGAGCTCGAATCCGAATTGCGTTGGATAGCTCAATTGCTTGGCACTGTGCGAGATATTGATGTACTTCGATCACGCCTGCGTGCCTCGGTTAAGCAACAGGACTCCGAGGAACGAGCTGCATTTCGGATTGCGGAAAAGATGCTTGGCAAACGGTATCGCGATGCAAAATCGGCCATGCTGGAGGGACTGAACAGTGAGCGTTACACGGCACTGCTAGAGCGACTTCGCGAAGGACAACTTGCTCCGCAAGTAACCATTGAAGCCAATGCTCCGGCAATTGAGGTTCTGCTTCCACTGCTCAACAGAGCATGGAAAAAACTTTCAAGGGCGGCTGACCAGCTGAAACGCTCTGATGAGGCTCCGGCATACCATCGGGTTCGCAAAATGGGTAAACGTATTCGGTATGCATTGGAATTACTATGTAACGATTTTTCTGAAAAGGATCGCCAGCATGTACTCCGGTTTATTGATCGAATGAAGAAATTGCAAGATACGCTTGGCGAGCTGCAGGATGCCGAGGTTGCTTCAAGAACCATTTCCATTATAGCGCATCAAGCCAACAACCACTATGAAGGGTTTCGCGAATTAGTAAATGTGCAGCAGCGATTAGAAGTGAAAGCTCGCCGGAAATTCCCAAAATCTTGGAAGGCTGCTCGGAAAGAGGGGAGCAAGAAGTGGATGTCTGGCTTATCTGGGAAGTCAAATCGAGCTACCAAATGATCTGATAATAATTATTTAATACCCGATCCTGGCTTATTTGGTGTTATGCGGCATCATTTTGCCCCAGAAAGGGCTTTTACCAATTCATGATCTCATACGGTAATCATAAATTTCCAGGCCGACTTTTTGTAGTCGAAGGCACGGATGGCAGCGGAAAATCCACTCAACTTGCCTTGCTTTATCAGTGGCTGAAAAGCGAGGGGTACCCCGTCATTTTTTCCGAGTGGAATTCCTCCCCGCTTGTCATGCAAACGACGAAGCGTGCGAAGAAAAAGACCCTTTTTACTCCTGCGACATTTTCGCTGCTTCATGCCACCGATTTCGCCGACCGTACCGAACGCGATATTATTCCACCGCTCAAAGCTGGCGCTATCGTCCTGGCAGATCGCTACATTTATACAGCATTTGCTCGCGATGTCGTTCGTGGCTGCGACCCGAAATGGGTGCGGCAGGTCTATCGTTTTGCGGTAGAGCCAACAGTTCGGTTTTTCTTTCGAGCGCCGCTGGAGGTTGCGCTTGAGCGCATTCTCTCTGGCCGCCCAGAGCTGAAATTCTATGAAGCAGGAATGGATCGCGAGTTTGCGGATAACGAAGAGGATAGCTTCCGCATCTTTCAAGGGAAGATCCTCGACGAATACGATAAGATGGTTAGTGAGTTTGGGCTCACGGTCATCGATGCAACTCGATCGATCTTGCAGCAACAGCAGGAGATGCGTAAGATCATTGCACCCCAGTTGAAAGGCTTAAAAAAGTTTTAAGATATTGAGGAAGTTCTAAATGACACCTATGCGATTTTATGGGACGCCATTGCCGGATGTCGATCTCAAACCATACCCCGGCAAGTTGATCGTGATCGAAGGCACAGATGGTGTTGGCCGCTCAACGCATATTGCGGAGCTTCGCACATGGCTCGAAGCGCAAGGCTATGCGGTGGCAGATACTGGAATGACGCGCTCCGAACTAGCAGGGCGTGGAATTAAAGAAGCTAAAATGGGGCATACACTCGGCAAGCTCACCATGCAGCTTTTCTATGCAACTGATTTTGCCGATCGGCTTGACAATGAAATTATCCCGGCCCTGAAGGCTGGCTTTATCGTGCTTACCGACCGGTACATCTATTCTGCTATCGCTCGTGCCGTTGCGCGCGGTATGGATCCTGAATGGGTGCGTGATATTTACGATATTGCTTTAGTCCCTGACGCTATTTTTTACCTCCGAATTGACACTATCTCCGACCTGGTGCTTCGGTTGCTCGAAACTGGAAAGGGATTTGATTACTGGGAGTCAGGGATGGATGTGGGCTTCGGCGAGGATTTTTACGATAGCTTTGTTGCGTATCAATCAAAGCTATTAAAGGAGTTTGATAGAATGACCTCGGAATATGGATTCAAAGTGATTCGCGCCTCACGGTCTATTCCTCGTGTCGCCGCCGACCTGCGCCGCGCGGTTACTGCTGTGATCGATGCGCCGTCCGATTCTACAGGGCTAACAGAGCCAATGACGCTCGCTCCTCGAAATGGTTCTCATGCTTTGATGGATAGGCTTCCTGCTCCTGAAAAGAAGAAAAGACAACTCGTAAAACCATGATTAACTACTGCGGACAAATTCCATGAGGGTTGCCGCTATAGATATTGGTTCGAATTCGATCAAGCTGCTCGTAGCCGAGACAGCCGCGAACGGAACGTTGCTTCCGCTTCGACGCGAGAAATCCATGGTACGTCTCGGTCACGAAACCTTATTGAAAGGCCATCTTTCGAGTGAAGCGATCGTACAGGCGATCCGGACACTTAGTGTTTTCAAAACGCTCTCGCAGAACCTTGGTGCGGAGCAGATTATCACCGTGGCCACTGCCTCCGTACGAGAGGCTGATAATGCTCAGGCATTTATTCGTGAAGTCGAAAACAGAACGGGAATTCGTATTGAAGTGCTTTCCGGAATAGAAGAGGCGCGACTTATTGGCATCGCAGCCGCGCGCTCCTGTGGTAAGAACGGTCGCCTGGGCCGCGGGAATAGCCTATTGAATATCGATGTTGGCGGCGGTTCTACGGAACTCTCATTGATGCGAGGAGCAACGGCAGTGAAGCTTGAGTCTATGAAGATCGGCGCCGTTCGATTATCGGAACAATTTCTACTATCGGATCCACCGCGTCCGAAGGAACTTCTAGCTATGCAGCGCGAGATCGAAGGCGCTCTGGAACGCCCGATGCGCGAGATGAAAGGTGAAAAGTGGACTGCAGCTACCGGAACGTCAGGAACGATCCTATCCATCGGCGCAGCATTCCAATCTTTAGCCTATCCGGACAATGAATCGATTCCAGATGCACGATCTTCGGGTCAACTTCCGAGTGTAACAATGACTCGGAGCTCGCTTGCAGAATTCAATCAGCATCTTGCATCGCTTTCGCTTGCAGAACGCAAACGAATTCGAGGTATTTCAGAACAACGTGCGGAGATTATTGTCGCCGGCGGACAGATCATCGAGCAGATCATGCGTGCGTTCAAGATCACGCGAATCACAACATGCGATTGGGGGCTTCGTGAAGGTGTGCTTCTTGACAGGCTTTCTGAATGGAGCGGAGGCCGCACGAGCCGTGGGAAGGAACTGGACGCTCGGCTTGCCGGGGCCGAAGCGCTCGGAGAGCGTTTTGGGTATGAAGCTGCTCATGGCAAGCACGTCTCAGTGCTCTCAACAATGTTGTTCGATCAAATACGCTCCCTGCATGGCCTGAAGCCACATGACCGAACCTTACTCGCGGCTGCTTCGATATTGCATGATATTGGTTATGTTATCTCACCGGAATCTCATCACAAGCATTCCCTGTATCTTATCCTTAACTCGGAACTAACCGGTTTTACCGATCTCGAGCGGCAGATCATCGCGAACATTGCAAGATATCACCGGCGAGCGTTCCCAAAGCCGAACCATGAGTTCTTCAACAACTTGAGCCTGGAGGATCAGTCCAGAGTGTGGATGCTGGGGGGTATTCTTCGGCTTGCGGATGCAATGGATCGCAGCCATGAATCTCGCATCAAAAGTTTCAAAGCGGTTTTGCGAGGCGGAAAGATTCGGTTAACCCTTCAGAGTACGCGCCGTTGTGACCACGAAATTTGGGCCATCGAACACAAAAAGGATATGTTCGAGGAAGCCTTCGGTGTTGTCGTTGAAGTTGCTGCGCGCTAAATACTGATTCTTGCTTGCTTCCGTGCAAGTATCCAAAGCAAACAACCCGAGGCAAGAAATATGAAAGCAATAAGGCCCATTCCGAGGAAGCCAACAATGCTATAGAACAAATTCCGAATGCCGGTTGCCTGGCTGCCGCCATTCATGTTGGAAAAGGGGAGTAGCCCTGGAGAAAAATCATCTACCCACTTTTGAGTCGTGACAGTAGTGCCGAAAAGTTCGTCGGTTGTCTTAACCTCAACCATGGTTTGCGTGGTTGTCCACATGTGATGTCCTATTGCAAACCACCATATCATCAAACCTGCGGCGATCGCAATAAGAAGGAGAGAAAGAAGTTGTTTGGGTTTCATCCGAAAATTCATTATCCGGAAATCAGAATCACGCGGCAAATATTGAAATCGTGGCTGCGCAACCGTTCCCGGGAGAAATTACTTTGGCAGCGCGTTAGCGAAAAGCTGTGCAGTAATCTTAATAGTTTCACCTACTTTGCTGCCAACCATCCCTTCCTGGCCAGCGACGTTGTAATCCTTGAGCGAGATCGTGAAGTCGGCGGTCATCATTACGAGATCTCCGGGTGCACGCTCTCTGGTTTTTGCACTTTCCGGCAGGTAGGTCATGTGAAAAGGTATGTTTATTTGTTTCGATTTGCCGTGCATGGTAAAAGTACCAACAGCAGTTCCTGTTGCTGAATTACCGCTTACCGAAATACCGCTGACCGAAATAATGGTGAAAGAAATCTTAGGATAATGCGCGGCATCGAGCCATTCTGCGCTCATCAGGTGACGATCTCTTGTATCATTCCCAGTTTTCATCGATGCTACTGGCGTTGAGACCGTACCCCGAATCGTCGAGAGATTGCTTGGATCCATTGTAAGGGTACCTGTGACTCCTTCGCTGGTTCCTCTAGTGTTTTCGAGTGGCGCTTCGCTGATCCAAATAAATTGGTTTTTGTTGACCTTGTCGTTCAGAGTAACGACTTTCGCTCCGCTGAGGCCGGGAAAGCCTTGCGCATGAACTGTAAGGGCGGCCATGGAAGCCAGTGTGACGAGAGTGAGAATAGCACGGATTCGGATCGGGAGGTAGAGGTTAAATTTTGTCATATTAATAAAGTGACGCGAACATAAGCAAAAGTCGCTTCTGCTATTGATAACAGATAGATTCTGGGATCCACTAGAAATCTGTTGAGACCAGAATTATATGTTTCAACATAGATTATAACGCTGATACCGGCTCCGTGTAACAGAGAAAAATTATGACTATTGAGTAATTCGAAACAGAAGGCATTTGTTCGGGCAACGACCCGCTTGAAAAATTGTTATGCAACCTACGAAACCATATCAAAATAAGTGCAATTCAAACATCTCTTTACACTCGAAGAAGCACAGGCGGCGTTGCCAGAAGTGCGAGAAAAGCTTCAAGCCATGGTCGATCTTAAAATAGAATGTGATCGAAGGGGCTATGACGTTCATCGACATCAGTATTTTGGCGGCATGGGGCCGAACGGTCAGAAGGCGTTTCCGATCGAGATGGAGCAACTTGCGGCTATTGCTGAGGAGTTGAGCGATATGGGTATTGAGATCAAGGATCTTGACAGAGGCCTCATTGATTTTCCATATCGACGCGCGAATGGGAAAGTGGTGTTTCTGTGTTATCTACTCGGTGAGCCTGCAATCCTCGCATGGCATACCATTGAAGGCGGATTTCCCAGCCGCCAAAGTTTGGATACATTGTAAAGAATAACAAATAATGAGAGCACACTCTATCCCAGTCCATCGGAGTTTTGTAATACTATCGGTTGCTTTCGTGCTATTTTCTGGTTGCAGCAAGAACGAGCAGCCAGCTCCGGCTGTCGCTGATACAGCATTGAAGCAGTCGGTGGTTGACACTTCTAAATCAACTCAGGGCACGCTGCAGCCAGCGAGCATCTCAGGTTTAGCCCTTGCCGGGCAGAAGATCTTCTATAGTACGACGTATGGGAGTATCAAAGTTGCATGCGCGGGCTGTCATACAGATGGGCAGCCGACAACGAAGGATGCTCGATTACGTCCAGGGCATACGCTTGCTGGGGTTACAAGCCGGACAAGCACTTGGAACGGAGCATTTAAAGGGGACGCGCTTCCAAAAAGTGGTTACGGCGCAACAATGTGTGCGGTGATGTATCAGCACAAGGGTGATGAATTGAATTCAGTTATCCCAAAGTCTGACATCGGGGCACTCAATGCTTACTTCGAAGCTATTAAGAACAGTCCAGGCGCTTTGACGAGCAACTTGAAGATCGCGTGGGTTACCAAACCCGCAGTTCACGAAGAAGACCAGATCGATGAGGCTGCCGCGACCGCTGCTGCAAAAAAGATCATGATGCTCCCGGGAGATCCCGCAGCGGGTAAGGATCTGTTCTCCCACACGTGCCAATATTGCCACGAGATGAATGAGAAGAAGGCGGGTCCAGCTTTGGCTAAAGAAATGGATGATCCTCGGGCGGCTGCAAAGTCCATTCGATGTGGTTCCGGCGCCATGCCATTTTATACGAGCGATATCCTATCCGATCAGCAGATCGCGGATGTCATCGCATATATTCAGCAGCAATTAGGGAAATAATCTCTAAAACCTAATGATCACATCGGCGCGTGGTTCGATCACAGTCTGCGTATGAAGGTGGCCAGCATCATCCACGGCAAAGGACCATTGGAAGTCTCCGATGAGAAGTAGCCAGTTCCATGGTCTATAACCGAGTTCACCCATCATTATGGATCGGTCGTCAAGAGCGAAGAGATCTTTGAATCCATTGATCTCTTCCCGAGTATAGATCAGCCGGAAATAAACATTACCGGGAAGATGCGGTAGTACCAATGCGAGCTGCATCCAGTCTTCTCCGGTCAGATTATCGAGATGCATGTAGCTGCCTTCGAACTCCACTTTCTCGAAATAGTTGATCATCGCGCCGGCTTTATATCCGTTTCCATTTCCTCCGGCACTGTCATCGAGCAAGGTCAATTTAGTGATGTAATTGTAGGGATTAGCCTCGTCGTTAAATCGGTCTTGCTCGTAGAAGGAATTAAAGTAACTGGGGATAAACTGATTTCGGAACAAGTCGCGTTCTGCTCGAAGATCGAGGAACACGGAATCCGTTAGTTCAAAAGCTGTTCTGGCCCCAATCATGAAGCCGTGGTTAAAGTCCTGGAATTTCACAAAATCTCCATAAAGTCGCCCCTCAGTCTTTTGAGATTGCCACAGTAATGTAGACACATCGGCGCCAAACACGGTAAGCGGTAAGGGATACCGTGTTGAATCCGAATTCACCTGGTCGATCGTGTCGGTAGGATTTGCCGGATCAATTGCGCGTGTTACATACGGAGCATGATTGGGAATGATGAGTCCAGCGCTTGTATCGAAATCGAAGGCCCCGGTCACACCTACCTGAATATTGCTGAGGAACCAATTATTGGCAAGTATCGGAATGAGTTGAAACGGCCGAGCGAACGGTCTCAGTGCGATAAGGCCAGGATGAAAAAAATCGCTATTGAGAGCTTGTGCGCCAATAAACCCAAGATCGAGCCGAGCCTGACCACCGAAACGACGGTCGTCATAAGATGAATTGTTCCAATAATCGCTTACAATCGTTCCGTCACCTATTGTGGCATGCTGGATACCACCGAGACGGATGTAGAAATCATCCTGAGGATGACCGTAGCTAATATAATTAAGCCATCGGATGTAATCGTACGTGTTGTCCCAATCTTGCTTGCGGAATTGGCCATTAGTTCCAATCAGAATATCCCCATCAATGCCGATCTGCCACTCATGATATTGAACCTGCGGGGCAACATGGATCAGAAAAAACGGGGTTCCGTCGATAATCGTTGTTCCTGCACCAAGCGCAAGACCTCGGTAGGCTTCTGCCGGCGATTCCGTCAAGTGGAATCGGTCTTCGAGCGATTGCGCGAAACCTGTCGATACCGCGAAGATCAGAAGTACGAAAGGGAGTAAAATTCTTCGCTGAGCAAACATACAGCTAACCAAGTACTACGGGAATAGCCATTTCACCAAAATTACACTCATAATAAGTGCAACCACATCCGAAAAGATGCCCGCAAGCGGTGCGTGGCGGGTGCGTCTGATATTCACGGAGCCAAAATAGACTGCCAGCACGTAAAACGTCGTTTCGTGGCTGCCCATCATTGCGCCGGAAAGCCTGCCCATGAAGCTATCCGGTCCGTGAGTCTTCATGATATCCGTCATAAGTCCTAACGAGCCGGAGCCAGATAAATTCCTGATAATGGCCAGAGGCATCAATTCGCTGGGGAAGCCAAGCGCGTCTGTTACAGGACTAATGGCTTTCGTGAGCAGATCCATCGCACCAGAGGCTCGGAACATTCCTATTGCAACGAGCATGGCTACGAGATAGGGAATGATGCGAACGGCGGTTGTAAAGCCATCCTTCGCTCCTTCCACGAATTCTTCATATACTTTCACTTTCCGAATTGCTGCAACTGCAACGATCGCAAACACGATGAGCGGTATCGCAGCACTTGAAAGAATTTTGGTGATAATAATAAAAGGAGATTCCATTAGGCTTTCAAACTCCCTTCATTCGATTTAATTGGAAAGAACCGCTGGATAAATCGAGTAAACAAGATGCCAAGAATTAGACTTACAAAGGTTGCTAAGAAGGTTGGCATGATAATGTCCGTTGGATTCGACGAGCCAAGCGTAAGCCGAATAGCTATCACAGTGGCAGGCACGAGCGTAAGCGCTGTTGTATTGATCGTGAGGAACATGCACATGGCATTCGTGGCAGTTCCCGCAACGGGATTGAGCTTGTTCAATTCTTCCATGGCTTTCAGGCCAAGTGGGGTTGCCGCGTTTGAGAGTCCAAGGAAATTTGCGGCCATGTTCATCACCATGGCACCCATCGCGGGATGGTCAGGTGGGACATCAGGAAATACACGGACCATGATGGGCCGGACGATCTTGGCGAGCAGAAGCACAAGACCTGCAGCTTCCGCAATCTTCATTATTCCGAGCCACAGAGCCATAATGCCGATCAGTCCGATGGCGAGGTTAACTGCCGTGTCTGCAACTTTGAGAATTCCATCGTTTGCGACTTTTGCAAGAATTCGGAAGTGAACGGTCGGTGGTGTGAATCGTAAATAGCTACCTCCAGAAATCACCCCAGCAGGCGGCGGACTTTGTGTCAAAATACTGGGATCGAAAATTACACGGCCAATGATTTTTGTAGGATCCCCTCCGGCGGAAGCTGCGTCGCCTAGCACCTGCGGTGCATTGGATGGCAGCGAAAGCGTAAGTGCTCCGGATCTAGGATTTGTTTGAGATTGGAGGAGGTCGGCGACAAATGAGATAGTATCGCCTTTAACGGTAATAGCTTCATCCGCACCATAGAAGTGGGCGAACTCAGATCTCGTTACAAACACAGTCCCAGAGTAATGCTCCGGCCCTGATATTTTCATCGCTCCAGGCGCGACATGAAGTGAGATAGGTACCTCATTTCGGAAGCGGTCACTCGTTTCCTCGCTAATATCGCGACCGACTGCCACGAAAATTGCGATAGCGATCAGGCCAAGCCAGATGTAATTCAGCATAGACTAAAATACGAAATCTGAAGCTGCTTTTGGGGAAATGTCATCTCGAGTTAAGTGATTGTAATTCATTCCAAACCAACTGCTTCATTTCATCGAATGGGATTTTCAGCAAATCTCGCTCGTTAAAATGGTTATTTGTTACGATTAATTCAATCAACTTCAATCCGGCATAGTATCCAGCACGGTAAGAATAAATATTATTCGGATCTTCGGCGAGAAATATCCTGATGGCTGCGTCCGACGATTCAAAGTGTGACATCACGAAATGAAATAACTCTCTCTCACAAGTTTGACAATTTTCTATCCATGAATTTAAACGTGGCACCGGGAGCCTGTCCGCCCACAGCGCTACCCCGCTCGAAACTCCCAAGATTTGTCTCGTTAAGTATGTCGCAATACCTTCCGTTATCAACTGCCGTGCGACATTCCGCTTTTGCTCCATTGTTTGGAAGGAATATTCTGGTCGATCCCGATAGTGCAGAGCATGGATTATTTCATGCATTACAAAAATCTTCGTTTCCAACTCGCTTTCGAAGCACTCCACTGCAAACCATGCTGTTGCTCCCTGCTTGCCCAGGAACGCATGTCCATTTGCGGTATGATTCCCTATGAGAAGCACTACTCGAACATCAGTGGGAAATCCATGCTCTTTCAGCAGACGCTCAACTTCCTCTAATTGCCGGAGGATAAGGTTGCTGCGAGCATAGATTGCTTCATCAGATAAATTGGCTCGGACTTTCGCTGGACTTGACCAGAATGTGTTATAATGGGCAAAGACCTCATCAAACGCAGCCGATTCAAGTTTGAGGTCACCCAATTGTTGGCGGGGAGCGTCATGAGTATAGTCGTAAATTTGCATGGGATGTATGTTTAACTAAAATAGACGGAGTGGCGATTCCCTGGGATAATATGGAACTCCCGAGTGTTTTCATAATTCGATGACTATCGAACCGAATAAATATCAACAAATTCGAACATGCGCAGGGCTATTCGATGCCTCGAAACCCTTTGGCAGGGTCGTCGCGCGCGGTAAGGATGTGATTGATCTCTTGCATCGTATGTCCACGAACGACCTGAAGCCGCTTGAGCAAACGATCCCCCAAGCTAAGCTTACTGTTCTTACGAACGAGAAGGGGCGGTTTGTCGATGTGCTTAAGGTTGTCCGTGAAGCAAGTGGGAGAATTCTCCTTTTGACCAGCGCTGGCTTAGAAGAGACGGTAATTCGCTGGCTCGATAAGTTCACAATCATGGAGGACGCCCATTTTGAGCTGGCAACTGCAAAAATCGCTCAATTCCTGATCTGTGGGCCAAAGGCAACAAGCATCGTTGGTCGATATGCTGGCTTGGAAGCTATAGAGGAACCGCGGACAGGTGCATATGAACTGAAAATAGATGACATTCCTGCGACGCTAGTAAAGGCTCCGAGCCTCGCCGGGAATGCCTGGTTCATTCTAACGGATGCTGACCGTGCTTCGGTCCTGTGGGCTAAGTTGGAATCCGATGTTCTGGTAAGTGGAGGAGCTACCTTCGATCACGACTTATTTGAAGTTTTGCGTGTCGAGAATGGCACACCCATCGCGCCGAACGAGATCAATGAGAAGCACAATCCGCTCGAAATGGCGCTTTCAATAGAAGCTGTTAGTTCTACGAAGGGCTGTTACATCGGCCAGGAAGTTATCGCTCGAATAGATGCGCAAGATAAAGTGCAGCGGAAATTAGTGGGGTTTAGGTTCCTTGGTGGTGTACCAAGCATTGGGGATCGAATTTCGGATCAAGCATTAATAGGAACTCCGCTTGGTGATGAGATTGGCGAAATCACAAGCATCGCGCATTCACCGGTGAACGGTGATATTGCGTTAGGTTACATCCGCGCGAAATATGCGAATCCCGGTTCGATTGTTTCCGTAAAGGATAGCTCAGGTCATACACTATCTGCAAATCTTGAACTATTGCCATTTCATGACTAATATTTTGGAGCTCGATGTAATTCCTGAGACTGGAACCGTAGAGGATGTACTTGTCGCTGAAACGACTTCGGAGGAAGTTGTTCGCCGTATTTATGCGCTGAAAGAAGAACTGCGCGATAGGGTCGTTATTCTTGGTCATCATTATCAGCGGGACGACATCATTCAATTTGCCGACCGAATGGGGGATTCGTTCGAATTATCTCGCTTTGCTTCTGAACTACATGACCGTGAAGTCATCATTTTCTGTGGTGTCCACTTCATGGCGGAAACGGCCGACGTGCTCAGTGCGAAGCACCAGAAAGTTATTCTTCCAGACCTTAAAGCCGGCTGTTCTATGAGTGATATGGCGCGCGTCGAGCAAGTACAAGATGCATGGGACGAAATAGGGGAGTATATTGATACCAAAAAAGTTTGCCCCATCACTTACATGAATTCCAGCGCCGCAATTAAAGCATTTTGCGGCGAACATGGTGGCGCAGTCTCGACAAGTTCGAATAATCGCGCGATCTTTCAATGGGCATTCGATCAAGGATTTGAAAAAGTGTTATTCTTTCCGGATCAGCATTTGGGAAGGAATACTGCGTTCTATCAGATGGGTATCCCACTTGACGAAATCAGGCTATACGATCAGACGAGTCATTTGGGTGCGCTTACCCCGGCTGAGCTACATCATGCAAAAATCCTGCTTTGGCGTGGACACTGCTCTGTTCATCAGCATTTTCAGCCTTCTCACCCGAATATCATGCGTGCGCTGTATCCCGGCATTCAGGTAATGGTGCACCCGGAATGTAATTTCGAGGTTGTGCGACAAGCGGATAAAGTTGGCTCAACATCTTACATCCTAAAAACGGTTGATGAAGCACCTGCGGGAAGTAAATGGGCCATTGGAACGGAGCATCATCTCGTGAATCGGCTAATGAAAGGACACCCGGAACAGTTCATTACCACACTTGCGCCCTATGCTTGTGAATGTGCGACGATGTACCGCATTTCGCCTGAATCGTTATTGAATATTCTTGAGAATCTGAAAAATGGCATTGTGAAAAATCAAATAATTGTTTCAGACTCAGAAAAAACCTGGGCGCGAGTTGCATTGGATAGGATGCTGGAGATAACGAGCCATGAACGAGCATAGACGAGTATTGATTACCGGGGGAGTTCGTCGTTTGGGACTTCATATCGCATTCGGCTTAGCCGAACGCGGAGCGGTGCTTGGGTTGAATTACTATCATGCTTCAGAACGAGAAGCTGACCATGCACAGAGTGAATGTTTGAAGCATGGAGCGAAACAGGTTTTCCTCGTTAAGGGCGACGTCACAAAAGAGGCCGAAGCGATTGTTGGGCGTTTTTCGAAGCTTGCAGGCGGAATTGATGTGTTGGTTAACAATGCAGGCGTTTTTCCAAAGCGGGAGACCTTAGAAGAGCTTTCAATGAAGCAGTTTCAGGAAACCCTTGCTCTAAATCTTGCAGCACCTTTTGCAGTTTCTAAAGCGGCAGTTTCACATTTTCCGATGACGGGTGGAAGTATTGTCAATCTTGCATCACTCGGTGG
The DNA here is from genome assembly GCA_963736195.1 of Ignavibacteriota bacterium. Taxonomy (GTDB): domain Bacteria; phylum Bacteroidota; class Ignavibacteria; order Palsa-1295; family Palsa-1295; genus PALSA-1295. The sequence continues at coordinate 458,043 of CAVTNP010000004.1, read as the reverse complement.
AGTGCAGGTATGGAAGGAGCGGATAGATTATAATGTCTCGAAATCCGCCCTGATTACTTTGACAAAAGTGCTTGCAAGGGAACTCGCTCCAAAGCATATTACCGTAAATGCGGTCGCACCCGGGGCGATACGGGTCGATGATGAAACGCCTCAAAGGCTTGGTATTTCTGAGGAGAACATCCCACTCGGACATTATGGATCTCCGCAAGATATTGTCCGAGCGGTACTCTATTTTGCATTTGATGCGCCGTATGTTACCGGGCAATGCTTGGTTGTGGATGGAGGGAGGTCGGTGTTATCGTGAGGTCTGTTGCAATTGCACTATGCTCTTTGATGATCTTTTTATCGACTGTGAAAGCGCAAGATACGACTACAACGAGGCTCGAACATGTTGGCTTTGTTCTTGGTGCTTCCCTTGTGTTTTCACTTGGTGATTATCTCGGATTTAATCTTTTAAAATACTCCGAGGGCAATTTCGCATCTTTTCGCGTTCCGGTTGCCTTTCGAATTATCGAAGGGACCGCACAGGCTGCAATCACTTATTTCCTGTACAAGGAATGTGGTCTAAATTCTGCAATTTCTTTTGATCTCATCTGGTGGACATGGGGTGACGATATTGCCTATTACGGTTGGTCCTACCTAATTGATCAGTTCCCATGGGAGAGCAGATCCACGGGTTTGCTTCCATTTAGCGAATACAACAGTGCCGGCTGGACCCCCATCGGTCTCGTTCGGCCACAGGGAAGTTATATTGCACGAAGCTCACTTGTTGCGCAAGCAATCATAGGATTATCCGTTTCCATGACGATCTTATGGTGAGGGTAACGTTGATAATCCTAGTCGCCCTTCCATTTTATGCATTCCCTGCAAAGGCGCAGTGCTGGGTGAATTTAGATTCAACAAAGACTGACGGTGTGCAGCGCTTTGAACGGTATGAGGCGGTGATAGGCTCGTGCCTTGCATTCTCACTATTGGATTACACCGGATACAATATATTTGTGGTCTCGCATCAAAACAGAACAGGCGCCATCCTGGGTTTGCATGCTTTCGATGCTGCGCTTGGGAGTGCGATCAATTATTTCTTGTATAAAACTTTCGGACTTTCATCGGCAATCTCGTTCGATCTCATCTGGTGGACATGGGGGCTGGACCTTGGGTTTTCCGGATGGGGGGATCTCATAGATCCAGCCGCTCCGTGGGTGAATCGGTCAAATAGTTCACTTCAGTATAATTCAATCACTTGGGCTGGATGGACTCCAATTGGAATCTTTCGCAAGCAGGGGACGGTCATTGATAAATATGCATTGTACACTCAGGCGATCGTGGGGTTCTCAATTGCAATGCCCATTCTATGGTGATCCCTCCATGAGAATAATTATTATTGCGTTCGCTCTGCTATTCGGATCATTAGCCCCGTTGCGGGCACAGGATAGCACGCGACTGGATCGATATGGATATGTCATTGGAGCGTCGCTCGCGTATTCGCTATTCGATTATGTCGGGTTTAATCTTACAAAAGAACATTCTACCGTGGTGCGCGATGCTTATCGCGGTATTCAAGTAGCGACGCAAATTGCAATCAGTTACTTTCTATATAAAACGCTGGGGCTGACTTCTGCGATATCATTCAATTTGATCTGGTGGACCTGGAATGACGATCTTGCTTATTATGGCTGGGCGAACGCACTAAATCCTCACCACCCTCCGTGGGAGAACCGTACGGACAACGGCCTGATGCTTCGCGACATCGATTGGGCAGGTTGGACGCCAATAGGTTTGCTGCGTCCGTATGGAACCAACATTGCACGAAGCACCTTGATCGCGCAGGCGATGATCGGGCTTACGGTATCGCTTGCAATTCTTTGGTAAATGACGCAACCGATTTTCGCTTGAAGTTCGTTAGAAACCAATAATTCTCAATTTTGCACTTAGTACATTAGTATTTATAAATGTCTGCAGTCAAGCAACGCGCTGAAAAAGCGTATTTGAACGACCAATTTCTTACCAGCCCGGAAGCGCGTGTTATTCGTCTGCTTTCGGAATACATCGAACCGCGCTCGCGCCTCGCACATGCTCGGGTGAAGGATACCATTGTATTTTTTGGATCCGCTCGAATACAAACACCGGTGGAAGTCGATGCAGAACTGCACCAGTTGGACAATGCTCGGACGCTCGCAAGGCAGACGAACTCCCTGACTGCAGATGTTGAAACGGAACTTGATGAGGCCGTCAGAAGGGCAACGCGTCATCGGGAACTTACGCGCTATTACGAAGAAGCAACGGAGTTAGCGCGTATGCTCACCGAGTGGTCCATCACAGAGGCCGCCCAGGGCTATGAACGAGCGCAGATGGCACGAGGGCAAGTTGCCGCCGCGCAAGTGCGCGAGCAGATCCCCTATGTGAATGTCGAGACAATAAAGACGCACTCGTTCAAGCAGCGGTATGTGATCTGTTCTGGCGGTGGGCCGGGAATTATGGAAGCTGCGAACAAAGGTGCCACACTTGCTGGAGGTAAATCGATCGGTTTCAATATTTCGCTCCCTTTCGAACAAATGCCGAATAGCTTTATTACGGATGAGCTGAATTTTGAGTTCCATTACTTTTTTATGCGTAAATTTTGGTTCGCATATCTCGGGAAGGCGCTCGTTGTGTTTCCTGGAGGGTTTGGCACGATGGACGAATTATTCGAATGTCTCACGCTGATTCAGACCGGAAAGATTAGAAAGAAGATGCCGGTCGTTGTTTATGGCAAGAGTTTTTGGGATTCGGTAATAGATTTCGATAAACTTGCATACTATGGTATGATCTCCCGTAGTGATCTCAATCTCATCCGTTTCTCTGACACGCCGCAGGATGCCTTTGAATACCTAAAAGGTGAACTAACCAGGCTGGATGAGGGCGAGGAGTCCTTTATGCAGAGTAACCCTTTGGCTTAAAAGGGTTTCGAGTTTTCCGAAATGTTGTTGCGTGAGGGATACCTCAAGTTCCTCTGCTCACGCTTGTGATTTTCTCGAGTTCAAATTTTTTTTTGCAATGCGACCCCACATTGAAGAGCATCAGATTACCGATGGCGGTAAGATTTTTAGCACGCATCGAAAAAATTTCGTATATTTGCATTTGGAAGTACCTGATCGCGGTCGTCAAGAATGAAGGTATTGCAATCTTTATGCCAGCGAAAAGATATTTCACAGTTTCTTGTAGTCAGAAGTCAATTTTTTTTACAAAGCGCGATTTAGTGTTCATTTATTAAAGTTACTTAGTTTATGAAAAGCTTCCAAATAACTATTCTAGTGGTAGTTTTTTTGTTCATTGTTGGTTTGCATACATCTGAAGCGCAATTGCGCGGCTTGGGCGGCGGAGCCCTTGTGCTCGATGATTATCATGGGCACATCGTGACGCTTACTGCTCCTGTGGACCCATCACCGGAGTGGAATGCATGGTCATTGACATCCCCGCCGTTCAAACCGCTCACATGGAGTATTCCGCTACCACCCTCAAACAATGCCCAGGCCGGATTCATCTATGCCGGCCCACTCGGTGGGGCGACCGTCCCACAGCTTGCCTACTGGCTTCCCCCGGGGCAGTCAAGTTGGAGCGGCGATGGAAACAACGGCGGCTACGCCGGTGCATGGGATTATGCGGGTGAGGGCCAACTTGGCATCGTGAGTGGCACGGGTACTCAGAATTATGTGCCGAAGTGGCTTTCGGGAGACACGTCCATTGGAAATTCCAGCATTGTGGACAATGGAACGACAATCACCTTTAATGAGCCCACGACCCCGTTCAATGTGCAGGAGTTCGCCGCTTCCGGATCGGATCTCAGTAGTTCCACAAATTTTATCAACTTCCTCGACGCGAGCGGAAATAATCGTGGGAGCGTACAGGGGCAGAGTTATCACGATTGGACAACCAGCGAGGATTTTATTTTTAGTGCTACGGGCAATGCCCTTACCATTGCGCAATGGGTCGTTGCACTTGCACTATCCTTCGCTACATTTGAATGCGCAGCGCTCCCGACAGAGTTGCCAGTCGCTATTTGTACCGGTATTCAGTTAATTTCTAATGACGTCCAATACACGGAGCAAATCATTCAATGGTTCGTTCAATTTGCCGAGGTGGAAGGCAATTTGGGAGTTGTTTACACTTCGTCTTCGGGTGATTACGCAGAATACCTCCGAAGAGCCGATACCACCGAACAGCTCTCCGTTGGTGATATTGTCGGCGAGACCAATGGTTTGATCTCGAAAAAGACCGATGGCGCACAAAGTGTTCTCTCGATTTCCAGGGCGCCGATTGTGCTCGGTAACACGCCGCCGAAAGGAGAAGAGCGCTTCTATGATAAAGTCGGTTTTCTCGGACAGGTGCCGGTGAAGGTTCGTGGTGAAGTCAATGCTGGAGACTTTATCATTCCATCGGGATTCGAGGATGGTACAGGAGTCGCTGTTTCTCCGGATGCGATCAGTCCGGACCAGTTCACCCTGGTTGTAGGACGCGCATGGACGGGTTCTAAGGAGCTTGGAATAAAGTACGTTACAATCGCGGCAGGTCTGAATGCGAAGTCGATGAGCGAAATCATGAGCCGCGAACAAGGAGAGATCGATTCCCTGAAGCAGGTTTCCATCTTTGCGAATGAGAGGCTCAACCTTCTCGAAGATGCAATGCTTCAAACGGATCCTGCCCAGCGTGCTGCGATCCTGAATCAGGCACAACAGTTGACAACTCCAACTATTGTCGTTGCTCAGAACGCAGCAAATGTTGGCACGCAAGCAAATTCTCAGCAGAATATTTCGCAGAATCTTCCTGCTCAAATTGCGTCGCAAAATTCGCATTCGCAGGTCAATCCGCCGTCACAAACCGCAACCCCACGCCATGGAAACCTCGCAGCCCGACCGTCAGTTCAAAGCGCAGCCGCGATCCAGCAGTCTGCGTCTAATCAGCTGAGTAACTTGATCTCTGGTTCCGAATCCAGTCTGGTCGAGAAGATTCAGCAAACGAAGACATTTGCGACGCTTAATCATGCCATTCTTGATAAGATCGATAGGATCGTGAAGTCGAACGACAGTCGCAACTCCAAGGCCACTCAGATTCGGCAGTTTTTTAAGCATCCTGATAGTGCAACGCTTCAGGCGATTAACGCTTGCGTTTTCGAGGTAATTGGTCAAATGACACCATCAATGAACGTCTCTGTTAATGCTGTGTCCACCAGGTAATTCAATTACAATTTATCTATTTTCAAGGAGTTATTATGAAAAGCATATTCATTCTTCTCGTATTTTTCGGAACTCTGTCGCTCGCGGCGAGTAGTTCTCACGCCCAGACTGCCGCAATGGACTCACTCACGATGGACACGACGGGCGCTTCAAGCAGCGGCGGCTCTACGTATTCTAACGCTGTTACGAACTTAGTATTGGATATAACGGATTGGATTACGGGTACGGTCTGGGATGCTCTCAAATCTGTAGTGACTGACTATATCAGTAGCGGTGTTCAAAGCGGCCTTAGTTCGATTGGCGGCACGATCGAGTCTTGGGGGGACGACGTCGCCAGCTGGTTTTCTACGCGGCGTGCCAGACCTGGTGGGTACACCATACTTGCGAATACCAGCGACACCTCCGTGGTTTTTAGCGACGGAATGGGTACGAAAGGGATCTTGATTGGAGGATCTTTGGGATTGTTGGCCAAGGCCAACGGGGGTACTATCGTAGTGGATTCAAACCTGGGCCAAAATACCACCTACACGATCCCAGATCCTGGATCGGCTACGGCGAAATTCGTGCTGGACCAGGGAGATCAGACGCTTGGAGGAAAACGTTCCTTTACTGGAACGGTTAATATATCGAGTCTCACAAAGAATTCTGCCGTCGTGACGGATGCCAATGACAACCTCACTTCGCTTGGATATGGTTCCGGGAATACGGCCAGCACACTCGTGGAGCGTGATGGTTCTGGTAACTTTTCTGCCGGCACCGTTACGGCGTCCAATGTCAGTACTCAGACACTTTCATACTCCGTGACGACGGCCTCCGTTTCGAGCAATGCAACGACGCTGGATAATTCCCATACCTACTTCATCATCCCCTCCAATGGAGGCACAGCGGTTTCGATCACTGCACCGGCCAATGCTTCCGGCAAAGTGATCATCATTGAGAACCAGGATGCCTCTGCTGCGACGACTGGACTTGTTGTGCCAGCTGGGGCTACCTACTCCTTCATTTACAACGGGACTGCCTGGAAGCACGCAAGTTGATCGGCTATTGCGGCTGAATCATTGTGCATGGGCCGGAGATTTCTCCGGCCCATTTTTTTGCATGTTGCGTTTGTCGGGTATTCTTTAGTGCGATATTGGATTCTGTGATTGATCTGTATTAGCCAACTTATATGATATGATCTCCTGCTGCTCTGCACTTCCTCCAATTCTGTAATACACAACATGATGCATTTGAATATCTCGAGAGCGAGCAGGCATGATTTGAGGAGGCCGAGGTGTCATTCATGAAGAGTAATCCTCTGGCGTAGTGTGCACTATAAATGCGTTATAGACGATAAAAATCATGTTGTTGCTTGTATTCTACAATCACAAATACAATGGCGAAAAAATTATTTTTTAAATTTTCAATGCTGCGTAAAAAACGTTCGTAGATTTGTATTAACACATTCGTCATTACTGAAATTTTTTAGGAGAATCATGATCCGTGCAAAGTCCCTTGTAGTAGTCCTTGGTTTATGTTCAATTTGTTTTTCGATTTCTTCGCGAGCTCAGGTTCGCGGCCTTGGCGCTGGTGCGCTTTGGCTCGACGATGATAGCGGGCACGTTTTGATCACGCAAGCTCCGATCGGAGGCACCCCAGAATGGCAGGCATGGGGACGTACAGAGCCTCGTTTCAAGCAACTTTCCTGGAGTATAGCGGTTCCACCATACAACAATGCGCAAGCAGGGTTTGTCTACACCGGTCCGTTTACGGCGGCCACATCCATCCAGATTCCCTATTGGCTTGCACCCTACCAGCCAAGCGTGAGTGGCGATAACCTCACGGGCGGCTATGCCGGAGCGTATGATATCGCGACGCTGGCGCAGCTGCATATCGTGACCGGCGTTGGTACGCCAAACACAGTTCCCAAGTGGATCACCCCCGATTCGCTCAATAATTCTAGTATTACTGATGACGGGGCAACCGTCGCTACGGCGGAGGCCGTCAGTTTGGGAAGTACGCTCGGCGTGGCCGGGTATTCCACGCTCACCGGCGAGACGAATAACGGTGTGCTCGACAACAACGGAACACTAACCGAAACCGGCGCAGAGACGATCAGCCAAACGCTTGGTGTCTCGGGCTTAACAACACTAACTGGGTTGACGAACAATGGCACACTCACCGAGAATGGCGCGGAAACCATCAGCAGCACCCTTGGTGTATCCGGCCTGACCACCTTGGCTGGATTAACGAACAACGGCACGCTTACCGAAAACGGTGGCGAGACCGTCAGCAGCACCCTTGGGGTATCCGGCCTGACCACATTGGCTGGATTAACGAACAACGGCACATTGACAGAAAACGGTGGCGAAACCGTCAGCAGCACCCTTGGGGTATCCGGCTTGACCACATTGGCTGGATTAACGAACAACGGCACATTGACAGAAAACGGTGGCGAAACCATCAGCAGTACACTTGGTGTGACTGGTGGAACTACAACCAACGGCCTCACAAACAATGGTGGGATCGGAACTGGAACCTTATCAACCACAGGGCAGGCGAGTCTCGCTTCGGCCTCGATAACCGGAGGTCTAAGCGTTGGCGGCAGCACCAGTACCAATGGCATTTCGAATACTGGAGATGTTGGAAGCGGGACTGTCACGACCACAGGCGCAGTAAATTCTAATGGCGGATATCTTTATCAGAGCGCCGCTCAACCCGGCTATTACCTGCGCGGCAACGGCACTGCTTTTGTTCCCAGCCAGATCCAAGCAAGTGATCTGCCTACTGGCCTCTACATTCTCAACGGAACCACGTTGCAGACGGGTGCGAGCTTTAATATTGATGGTAATGGCTCCCTGGGCGGTACACTTGGAGTATCGGGATTAACCACGACCCTGGGTGGCCTAGACAACTTTGGCGCGCTCTCGAATAACGGAACTCTTGCTACGGGCAGTACGTGGGTTTATGGGACTTTGACAGTCCCCGGCTACCTGACCTCGCTCTCGGGTTTGACCAATACCGGTTCCTTGACCAATACTGGTTCCTTGACCGAAACTGGGGATGAGACAATCAGCGGAACGCTTGGAGTGAACGGGCTTGCAACCCTATCTGGCAGCCCCACCTCTCTGGTGTCGAACGGCTACACCTACATGTATGACACAGCTTATGTCGCCGAGATGATCGTAGGCCCGCAGAATTCAACCACTCCTCTGCCAACGCAACTTAGCTTCGCGAATTATGGATGGTTCGTGCAAGATGGCGTCGCGACCTTCGAAGGGCCGGCGAATTTCTTCAATCCACACAGCAATGAGCCACCGTTGTCTGTGCTGAGTCACTATGGTCAAACCATGGTGACACTTCAGTCGATAGGCTCTGGTGGCACTAGTCTAAACAGCGCTGATACGTTTATTGCATTTTATGATATTACTGGTGCCAACCGTGGTGCGATTTGTGGTCAAGATCTTACGGATCTTCAAAGCGATCCCACCTATCAGCTTAACACTGCTCTCGCCTCGACTATGATCGCATTGGCGGTTATCAATGGAGTATGCTCAGTAATCGACGCATTCGGGGTGGTCAACCCTTTCGTTCTTCCTTATAGCATTTCCAATCTTATAAGTAATATTTCAGCTGCCGCTGCTGATGCCGTGACTGTAGCGCAATTAATTTCAAACATGGCGATTCAGCAGCAGAGCTTAGGAGTTCAGTATACGTCCTCTTCCGGCGACTACGCGGAATACCTAAAGCGTGCTGACTCTTCTGAGAAACTATACCCTGGGGATATTGTGGGCATGTCGAACGGGCTGATTTCCAAGAAGACGGCAGGTTCGCAAAGCGTGCTTTCCATTTCGCTCGCTCCAATAGTGCTTGGCAACGTGCCCCCTAAAGGTGAAGAGTCCAAGTATAGTAAAGTAGGATTTCTCGGTCAGGTGCCAGTGAAAGTTCGAGGGGTTGTAAATCCTGGCGATTTTATAGTTCCTTCTGGCCTTGAGGATGGCACTGGCATTGCAATTTCATCTGACAGCATCACACCAGCCCAATTCACGTCTGTAGTCGGACGCGCTTGGACCGGCTCGCATTACAAGGGCATTAAGCTCATAAAAGTCGCAGCTGGGCTGAATGCTAAAGCCATGAGCGAAATAATGAGCCGAGAGCAATCGGAAATCGATAGTCAGAGAGGCGAGATCGAAAAATTAAAAGGCCATGTTATCAGTCTCGAGAGCACGAACCACTCCGATGTCGCCCGGATCGAAGCAGAACTAAAAAGCCTCAAGAACGAACTGAATAGCACGCCCAAGGTGGTAAAAACCAGCACGCAAGGCAACGACTAACTAATTTATCAACCATTCTTAAACAAATTAAATTATTCTGTCAGGAGATCTTAGATGAAACTTTTAACACTCTTATTTTCCGCATTCGGACTCGCAACATTGTCGCTTGCTCCGTGGCACGCCGAATCAACGCGTGGCGCAGCAACTGGTCTTAACACTGGGGCATCTGCCCAGACTCACAGTGAAGCGGCGACCTCAACAAGAGCAAGTGCCATGGAATTCTACATTCCGAGTGGTCGGCTATCGACTCAGCCACTTCTTGAATTACCGATGAGCCCCCTGGCTGTGGTGGGAATCGATACCCCCTACGATCAGACTTACTTCTATTTGCACATCCACGACTCGATGATGAATTATTTGAGCAGCCAGTCGCAGGGCTATTATAGCAGCGGTAGCAATAGTGCTAACGCACCATCAACAAGCGTTGCTACCGAGGGGAACGTTGATCAAACTATTGTACAGACATGGAGCGGTCTTAGTGGTTCCAACGGCTGTGGAACCTTCGGTCTAAATTGTAGCGGGACCGCAGGGGACGGCTGGGCGACAATCAACTTTGGCCAAAGTTATAGCAGCGCGCCATTTGTGGTAGTTACCCCATGCAATGCTTATGCGGAGCAGGTTAATAGCAACGGCTCGTATGCGAGTATTCCTGGCTACTATGTTACCTCCAACACATCATCATTTACAATTTATGTTCATGAGCTAGCGGGTTCTGTTATAAATCCTCAGTACAACTATATTGTTGCTCAACACCCATGAGGATGTGATACTTTTTGAAAGAATTAGTCCATGGGCCGGAGTTATTTTCCGGCCCATTTTTTTGTCCGAAAATAATTTTGTGTAAAGCCTCGATTTCGTTCGGTGGTGTCCATTTTTGAGACGATGCAGGAATAATTTCGTATATTTGTATAAATTTGAGGTTTCAAATTACGCGTTTAACACATTCTTTCATTTAGGAGACACATTCATGAGACGTTTTTCGGTTCTTTTCATAGTTTTAGGGCTGATTGCTTTTGCATCCTCTTCACGCGCACAACGCGAGATTGGCGCGGAGAGTCTGGCGCTCGATGACGGCCACGGGCATCTTGTTGACATTACCATCCCCACGATGAACGCCGGAGGCCCATACTCGTGGGTGGTTCCGATCACACCGAGCGGTGGTTCGCTTGCGCTCCCAACCGGCACGACGACGAACTCGACACTCTTTTGGAATGGGACACAATGGGCAGAAAATCCCACCATACTTACGGGTACGGGTATCTATAGTGGGTTGATCACTACACCGAGCGCGAGCACCACGCTTGTCCTTGCAGGCGCTAATAGCGGCAGCACGAATGGCGGGAGCGCATGGGTTACTGCTGGTCAGGCCGGCAGTGCGAGCTCCTCAGGCGGTTCCGTTTTGATCTGGGGCGGCGGAGGTTACGGAAACGGAAACGGGAGTGGTAGCCCAGGTGGGTCTGTAACGGTGCTCGGAGGGCCTGGGAACGCGGGCAATGCTTCCGGCGGCACAGCTACTCTACAAGGGGGACAAGCCTCCAACGCCGGAACCGGTGCCTCGGCAATTGTGCAGGGTGGTAATGGTGGGAACACCGGCACGGGAGGATCCGCGATGATTTACGGTGGCGCAGGCGGCAACACTTCCGGCCCGGGTGGTAATATTTCGTTTTGGACAACGCCAAACAACAATTCAAATTTTGCTCAGGCTATGCAAATTACCAATGCTGGTTCTGTACAAATCGGCTCGAACAATCAGTTTACGGTGGATAATAATGGGCATGTTATCACATCAAATTCAGGGGTTAGTGCAGCGCCATCTACTACCCCAAACTTCCTAAGTTCCGTCAGTGTCTCTGGTTCAGACGAGGCTGGAGTGATTTCGTTTGGGGCAGGATCAAGTGAAGCAATTCAATCGGTCACGGTGACTTATGGAACGCCCTATGCAACTCCTCCAGTCGTCATTGTTACCCCAGCAGACAGTATTGCAGCCATCGAGTTCGGAACTTCGACTGCATACTATGAGCTCCAACCTTTTGTGACGAGCTACGCTTCTAGATTTGTTTTGACGTTCTATGACTACTGGTATGGACCTGCCAAAGTTAATTACATTGTGATTCATTAGTCGAGAACTAGGCCATAGCTTCTGATTTGTGACAGGGCCGGAGATTTCCTCCGGCCCATTTTTTTGCATGCTGGCTCTGTATTTTTGTATGATATGGGATTCTGAGATCGATCTGTATTAGGCGACCTATATGGCGTGATCTCCCACTTTGCCCGGAACCTCCTCCCTTGCTGTTGATAAGACCCAGGACGTATTTGAATACCTGAAGCACGAGCTTGCGCGGTTGGATGAAGGTGACGGGTGGTTTTGCAGTACAAACCTATAGTGTAGAACACACTTTATATACCATCTTTCCAGACAATCGGTGTTGTTGTTGGCATTGTTAGGTAAAAATGTCATACGTTTGAAATTATTTTTCAGCTTTAAATGATTTTGAGTAAAAGTCTGTCGTATATTTGTAGTAGACCATTCGCCATTTCTTAAAATTTTAGGAGAATCATGATCCGTGCAAAGTCCCTTGTAGTAGTCCTTGGTTTATGTTCAATTTGTTTTTCGATTTCTTCGCAAGCTCAGGTTCGTGCCCTTGGCGCCGGTGCGCTCATTCTTGATGACGGTGTCGGTCATACGATGCTCTATCGAACCCCAATTCCAGGGTCGTTGGAATGGAACCAGTGGTCAACCACGACTCCTCCGTTTATGCCCCTCACATTGATTCCATCGCTGCCACCATCCAATAACGCAGAGGCAGGGTTTGTTTATGCCGGGCCACCGGGCGGTTCTGTAGTTCCTCAACTCTCCTACTGGATCCCTCCGAACCAGAAGAGCATCAGTGCAGATGGGAATATCGGTGGCCCATCGGGAGCATGGGATTATGCCGGCTCGGGCCAGCTCGGGCTGGTGAATGGCACCGGAACGCTGAATACGATTCCGATCTGGAAAGTGGGCGACACCGCCATTGGGGATTCCCATATAAGCGATGCCAGCGGTACGGTTACGTCGTCGGAACCGATAGTGATCTATGCTCCCCCGGCCGCAGGAACACCCGGGCTTACCGTACACAGCTCTGCTTCCGGGGCAGGGCTTAGTAGCGATACGCACTTTATTGATTTTGTCGATGGTGGAGGCAACGGTCGTGGTTCAATTCAAGGGCAGGACATTACCGATCTTGGAACTGATCCCTTCTATGATCTGAGTGAGGCTACAAAACTCGTTATCACGGCGAAAGAAGCCGCCGAAGATGTCGAAGCGGCTTCGGCCGAGGCTGAGGGCGACGCCGAGACCGCCGAGGCCACCGCTGAAGAAGCCGAGGGCGCCGCTGAAGAAAGCGAGGGCACCGCCGATGAGATAGCGGGCAGCGCCGAGGAAATCATGGGGGATCTTACCCTGGATCCTATCGAAGCGGCTGCTGGTGCTGCAGAAATAGCTTTGGGCCTTTCCGAAGATATTGCGGGCGCTGCAGAAATAGCTTTGGGAGTTATCGAAGAAGCCAAGGCAGAAGATGATTATGCCATTTCTGCCGGGAATGTCGCGAAGGCTGCTGCCGATGCTGACGGTTTCGCGAATTGGGCTGCTGAACTCGCTTCGAAAGTCTCCAGCTTAGGAGTTGCCTACACCTCAGCGGGCGCAGATTATGCGGAGTACCTGCGACGCGCCGATGTGAACGAACCTTTGTATCCGGGTGATATTGTCGGCATGACCGATGGGCTAATTTCGACGACGACGACGGGTGCCCAAAGCGTGTTTGCTATTTCGTTGGCGCCGATCGTGTTGGGAAACGTACCCGCGAAAGCCGAGCTGTCCGAGTATAGCAAAGTCGCGTTCCTGGGCCAGGTACCTGTGAAGGTGCGGGGTATGGTGCATATGGGTGATTTCATAGTCCCATCGGGACGGAACGATGGTGTAGGCATGGCCATTTCACCCGGCAGTATTACCCCGAAACAATTTGCGGCTGTTCTGGGCAGAGCGTGGTCCGCTTCCGATAGTAAAGGGGTGAGCCTCATAAAGGTTGCGATCGGATTAAGTGCGAACGATATGAGTGAAATTGCAAGCAAGGAACAGGCGGAACTCGATTCGCTGCACGCGGCAGTGGCTTCGCAGAAAGCAGAGGTGGCTTCGCAAAATGTGATGCAAGACAGATTGGAGCAAGCCATGCTGCAAACCGATCCAGAACAACGATCTGCATTACTGCGAGAAGTAGTATCGGAAACTCAATCGGGAAACGAGACGAAAAGTTCCAATGCGACAATTGCTTCACCGTCTGACATTCGCTCGAAGGATGTGAAGAAATATGTTTTACATCCGGATCCTCAAACACGTGCGGCAACGCACGATTGCGCGATGGAATCGAGGCAAGCAAATTCTCTCAACGAGCAAAAGTAATATAGCATCATAATTAACCGATTGTTGAACATTCTTTCAATTAAACAATGAAAAGCATTTTTGTAAAACGTATTTTACTTGCATTATTCTCATTGGTAGTTTACGCTGCCTGGATTGGTTCGGCCAAGAGCCAAGTACGCGCAATCGGTGCGGGTGCTCTCATTCTCGATGATGGTGTCGGGCATACGATGATCTACCGGACGCCGATTCCAGGGACTTTGGAATGGAACCAGTGGTCTACGACGACTCCCCCGTTTATGCCCCTTACCTTGATCCCATCGCTGCCTCCCTCTAATAATGCACAGGCTGGGTTTGTCTATTCGGGGCCATCGGCGGGTTCTGTGGTACCTCAACTCTTGTACTGGATTCCACCGAATCACAATGGTATCACATCCAATGGCAATATTGGTGGCCCATCGGGAGCCTGGGATTATGCTGCTTCGGGCCAGCTCGGGCTGGTTAATGGGACAGGTACGGTCAATACGATCCCGATCTGGAAGGTGGGCGACACCTCCATCGGCGATTCCCATATTACCGATGCCAACGGAACGGTTACATCGTCGGAACCGATAGTGATCGATTCTCCTCCGGTCACAACTCCGCCGACACCCGGACTCACCGTAAACTGCTCTGCATCAGGGGGTGCTCTGAATAGCAGTACGCATTTTATTGATTTTATCGATGGTGGAGGCAACACTCGTGGTTCGATTCAAGGACAAGACATGACTGATCTGAAAAATGATCCCTTCTATGTTTTGGGTGAGGCTACAGAACTCGTAATCGGACTGAAAGAAACCGCCGAAAATATCGAAGAGGCCGCGGCCAGTGACGACCCTGCTGTTTCTGTTGGGAATGCCGCGAAGTTTGCTGCCGATGCTGACGATCTGGCGAATTGGACTGCTGAACTTGCTTCGAAAGTCTCCAGCTTAGGAGTTGCCTACACCTCAGCGGGCGCAGATTATGCGGAGTACCTGCGACGCGCCGATGTGAACGAACCTTTGTATCCGGGTGATATTGTCGGCATGGCCGATGGGCTAATTTCGACGACGACGACGGGTGCCCAAAGCGTGTTTGCTATTTCGTTGGCGCCGATCGTTCTGGGAAACGTTCCAGTGAAAGGCGAAGCGTCCGATTATAGCAAAGTCGCATTCCTGGGCCAGGTACCCGTGAAGGTGCGGGGTATGGTGCATACGGGTGATTTCATTGTCCCATCAGGACGGAACGATGGTGTGGGCATGGCCATTTCACCTGGCAATATTACCCCGAAACAATTTACTGGGGTTTTGGGCAGAGCGTGGTCCGCTTCCGATAGTAAAGGGGTGAGCCTCATAAAAGTAGCGATCGGATTAAGTGCGAACGATATGAGTGAAATTGCAAGCAAGGAACAGGCGGAACTCGACTCGCTGCACGCGGAAGTGGCTTCGCAGAAAGAGGAAGTGGCGTTGAGGAATGTCAGACTGAACACGCTAGCGCAAGCCATGCTGCAAACCGATCCAGAACAACGATCCGCACTACTACGTGACGTAGTATCGGAAGCGCAATCGGGAAATGAGACGGAAAGCTTCGGTGCGATGCTCGCCTCGAAATCTGGAATGAGCTTGAATGATGTGACGCCAATAGCTCCTGAGACGATGAGGGCGGCTGCCGATACTTTGTCTGCTGAAGAGGTGCTCGATAATAATATTCGGCATCTCAAGTCCTTCGATGGTCTGGTTCAGATCATGAAAACCAAAATAGGAGCAATAGCCAATTCTGCCGGCTCAGCAGATGATGTAAGAAAGGAAGTGAAGGAGTATCTTTTACATCCGGATCTCCAAACACGCACGCTAGCTCAAAATTGTGCAATGGAACTGAGGCAAGTTATGCCTGCGGGGTCCGAGCAAGAGTAGCGTCGGATTGTGGTTTCATACTTCGAAACCAGCTTACTTCAAGCTGGTTTCTATTTTATTTTACTTCGAATCAAGATATTCCTGCAGCACAATCCTCGCGGATTCCTCATCCCGAAGGGATTTTTTCTCGCGTTTGTGCTTGGGCAGTTCGCGGGAGCGGATATTCGTTTCAGCGATAAGGGAAGTAAGCCGCTCATCACGCGTTTCGAGAGCAATTCCAAGCGGTTCGAGCGCTTTTGAAAGCTTGTCCCGAAATTTCAGAACCTCGGCGGTCATTGCGCTTTCTGTATTTTGAAGTGTTTTCGGAATTCCGAGAATGACGAGGCGAATGTGCTCCGTGCGCACGAGCGATAGAATATCGGCTATCATCTTCGGGCCGTTTGCGATCACTCCGCGCGATGAGGCGAGCATCTGCATTTCATCAGAAATGGCAATGCCCAGGCGCTTGGTGCCGTAGTCGATGGCCATGATTCTGGAACGACTATTTTCTGGCACTCAAAATAGCTCCTTGAATTCTGTTCAATTCTTCGTCGGTCATACGCGGTCCATCGACAGACGTAAGATAACCCTCGTACTTCTCGCTAAAATGCGGAGCGTGACTGAGGATAGGCTGCCACGGCCCCTCCGGAATGCCATGCAACGGGATGAGCTTTAGGTGTGCATGATCGATCGCCATGCCTTCCGCGATCATCGCAACACGTTTGCAGTCGAGCCCTCGTTCGAGCAAGTGTGCGACCCCTCGTGCTGACGCCAATAGTGCAGCATAGTCGGTATTATCGAGAGCGAAGAGGTCGCTTGGATGATGCTTTTTTGGTATCACGACGGTAAAACCGGGCGTGTTCGGGAATGGGGTCAAAAAGGCAAGATGATTGGGCGATTCGAAGATCTTCCATGAGGGTATTTCTCCTCGCACTATCTTACAGAACAAACAATTATCGTTCATAGAGTTAAGACTATTCTTCAAAGCGTTCGACGCTGGTTACGCCTCGGACTTTTCGTAATTTTTCAATGAGCCTTGCAAGGTGATAGGTGTTCTTTACAAACACGGTTATCTTGCCATCGAACATTGCATCGCGGGAATCGATGTTGACGGAACGAATATTGGTATTATTATAGGTCGAGATAACGTGGGTAAGATCGCTCAGCATTCCTGCACGATCCTCGCCGAACACACGGATGCCGACCAAATAGTCTGCGCCCTCGTCCGTGCTTGGCCAGGAAACATCGATCAGTCGTTTCTCGGAATCGGCTTGCAGCTTTTGTATATTCTTGCAATTGGCGCGGTGTATTTTTACGCCCTGTCCAATCGTCACCACCCCGACGACGTCATCTCCAGGAACGGGATTGCAACACTTGGCATAACTATAGAGAAAGTTGTCGCGCCGGCCTTGAATAAGAATTCCCGTAGAAGCGCGAGAAGAATCGAGGTAGGTAACCGGAGTATCTTCCTCGGCTTCCGTTCCGATTTGGGCCGTCGGGCGGTTGCCCGGACGCAGCCAGTCGCGCAGTCGTTTGAAATATTCATCAATATCAATATCCGCCGCCGCAACGGCGGCATAAAACTTACCGACCGTCCCAAACGGTGTAGTAGCCGCAAATCGGATGAGCGTGTCTTCGTTTAGATGGAGCTTCGCTTTTGTGAGACGCTTTTGCCACATTTCGCGTCCTTGGGCGACGCGAGCCCGCTGCTCTTCATTTAAGTATTTCCGGATGTACTGGCGCGCTTTATGCGTCGCTACAAATTTCTCCCAGTCAGGAGTGGGAACTTGATTTTTCGAGGTGATGATTTCGACCTGATCCCCGCTCGAGAGTTTTTGATGCAACGGGACGATCCGACCGTTTACCTTCGCGCCAATGGTGCGAAGCCCGACCTGCGAGTGAATATCGAATGCAAAATCGACCGCAGTCGCACCTTTCGGAAGAATGCGAAGCTCACCCTTTGGTGTAAAAACGTAGATCTCGTCCTGATAGAGATTTAGCTTGAAACTCTCAAGCAACGCGCTTGGTGCGTCCTCGCCATGCTGCTCGAAAACATCGCGCACCCACGAAACCCACTCTTCCAGATCGGGATCCGAGGCAGAGATGTGTTCTTTATATTTCCAGTGCGCTGCGACTCCTTTCTCCGCGATTTCGTGCATTGCGCGTGTCCTGATCTGAACTTCGACCATCCTGCCATCCGGGCCGATTACTGTGGTATGCAAGGATTGATACCCATTCTTCTTGGGCAGCGATATGTAATTCTTGAATCGCTCAGGAACCGGAGTATAGATGGAGGAGACCAATCCGAAGACGGCGAAGCAATCGTTGTCGTTTGGAGTATCGAGCAAAATACGGACAGCGAACAGATCATAGACCTCATCAAGCGACTTGCCAAGGCGCATCATTTTATTATAAATAGAAAAGATGTGCTTTGGCCGCCCAACGATTTCAAATTTATAGTGCTGCTCCTTCATCGCTTCGATGATCGGTTCAATGAATCCAGCGATGTAGGTTTCCCGCTCGACCCGCTTTTCGGATAAGGCCCGCTTGATGTCGGTATATGCTTCCCGATTCAGGACCTTAAAGGCGAGATCCTCCAATTCCCACTTTACTTTGCCAAGACCAAATCGATTTGCAAAAGGCGCGTAGATATCCAGCGTCTCTTTTGCCATGCGGAACTGTCGTTCCGGTGGTAGATACTCGATGGTACGCATGTTATGCAGGCGATCTGCAAACTTAACGAGCATAACTCGAACATCACCAACCATTGAAAGCAAAAGCTTACGGTAACTTTCCGCCTGGGTGATCTCACGCGATTTGAAAATATCGGTGATCTTGGTTGCACCATCGACGATATCTGCTACTTCTGATCCGAACTCCTCGCGGATCTCTTCTATTTGATACACGGTGTCTTCGACCACGTCATGAAGCAGTGCCGCGACAACGGAGATATCATCCAAAGGGATTTCCTGAGCAACGATCATGGAAACCTCGAAGGGATGGATGAAATAAGGATCCCCGGAAGCGCGGCGATCGTTCTTATGAGCTTCGTAGCACAGTCGAAAAGCACGAATGACGAGTTCCTCGTCCAGAAAGTGAAGATTCTTTCTGCACGCGGCGAGCAGTTCATTCAACTTGTCGGAATATCCTTCATCATTCGTGGCGCCAGACCATCGCAGTGTGAGTCGAGACGACGATTTGCGATCATTTGAGCTAACCCGCGCAGTACGTCCATCGACCGTTTCAACGGAGGAGGCATGGCCGTTCCTCTCCAAAGACGATGGAGGAGCCAAAGTGCCTTCGAGTAGTTCAGGATCCATATTGCATTATTGCAACGTATTGGTAACCCGTCATGGTTTCAATCTCGGGAGTATGGGGGTGCTAATCGGCAAACGATGGAGACTTATCACTAACGCCATCATTACTGGCGCTGAACTCCCCACCAACCATAATATAGCGAAACGCCGACATCGACATTTACCGTAATGATCGGCTGTCCCGGTTGAAAGACGAAGGAACCGTACTCTTGTTCTCCAGAGAATACGCCCGTAGCTCCAATTTGGGCAAACGGTTCCATGGTGTACCCATTGCCAATTTCAAAATCGTGTTTCATCCCAAATAAGAGTTTGATGCCTGTCCGGTGCCAGTCCTGCAGGAAGCTACTCTCATTGGAAGAAGCTTGAGTTGGGGTGAGCATCGTCAGGTATTGCTGATCGCTGCGGAAGGAAAGGTAATCGAATCCTAGGCCAAAATAAAATTTTATTGCTGATGCCGGGCGCGTAATGACATAATGTAATTCGAGCCCAAACATTGTTGTACCAAGGGTTTCGCTTTGGACCAGGTGTGTTGCTCCTGCTACAAATTCCTTCTTGGATGTGTCGAGTGGCCGATATGGATTTGTAGGTGAAGTCGGCGGGAGGGAGCCATATCCGTAATTATAGACTGAATCCTGTGGGAAATTGTCCTGAATTGTAAAATGGGTGTAGGATAATTCCACATCGAGACGGCGGGTTACTTCGGTGGAAAGAAGAAATCCGTACGCAAAAACAGAGGTTGGGGGAAGTTCTGGAATGCCTAAATTCGTCTGCATACTGCCGACGCCACCGCTAACGCCGAGCCCGATCGCTCTCCAGGGCTGCGGTGTTAATAGAAACGCAGCACGTTGTGCTTCTTCAGCCTGTTGTTCAGCCACTCGGATCGAGTCTTGTCGCACCTGTTCCCGCGCATTTGCCATTGCATCCAGCTGTGCTTGTTGAGCGACTTTAATACTATCCTGCCTTCGACTCTCTGCTTCCTTAGCTATTTCTTCCTCTTGTTTCTTTCGCAATTCGGCTGCTTTGCGCCGCTCGCCGGTCAGAATGGAATCCGGAGGAGCGGTGCCGGCTGGCTCTCCCGGTTGCTGGGCATACAAGTTGGAGGCGCCAACAATTAATCCAAGCAAGAGCAAAAGCGATCCAAGCCTACGTTGGATCGTGTGTGCAGGGATTCGGAATAGCGAGAGAGCATTCGCAAACGTTTGATGCATGATTATGGAAATATCCAAGTCCTTGAGAGCAGAAACCTTCTGTGCAATGAACGGAAGCATCGCCGGTGAGTTTCGTTTTCCTCGGAATGGAAGGGGTGCTAAATATGGGGAATCCGTCTCGATCAGCAGCCGATCAAGAGGGGTTTTCACTACGACATCCGCCAAATTGCTATTCTTGAACGTAATGTTACCTGTAAAGCTCACATGAAAACCGAGAGCAATGGCTTTTTCCATCCATTCCACACCGAGAGAAAAACAATGGAGCTGACCTCGCGGTAAATCCGGAGGTGCTGTTGCATAATGCTCCTCGATAATTTGGAATACATCCTCTTCTGACTCACGCGTATGGACAACAATGGGTTTACTCAGCTCAATCGCTAACGCAATTTGATCGACAAATGCCTTCCGTTGGGTATCACGAGGAGAAAAGTCGTAATGGTAATCCAATCCGATCTCCCCAATTGCCACAGCTTTTTCGTTAGAGAGTACTTCCCTGCGAATCATTTCTCTCATGTCGGCAGTCCACTCGCTTGCTGAATGTGGATGGATTCCAAGCGCGCAAAAAACATTGTCATTATTCTGAGAAAGATCAATGGTTGGCTGGAAACTCGCGGAATTCGTTGCAGGTACGAGGAAGTGTGAAACTCCTGCCTCGATTGACCGATCGATCATTTCTGATCGATCTTGATCGAAGGCCGCATCCTGCAAATGGCAGTGCGCGTCGAACATCCTGGCTCCTATTCCTATCTCCACTTCATTCATAACAGCGTTAACCAGCAGAAGGCTGGAATTGCTTCCGTGCCAGATTGATTCGCTCAGCTATGATCAAGGGTCTGCTAGGTGATATTCATATAGAAATGTAACGCTTGAACCATTGCAGCATTTTTCTCGTATAGGTGACAATGCAAATTTCCAGGGACAAGCATGTTTTCCCATTGCAAAGGGTAGCCGAGGCTGGTAACCTTTTGACAGGGCAAGTCGCGCGCTTGTCTGACCAAGCATCGAGCACGGTTCAGATCATTATCAGCGCGGAGGAGCGGCTTCGGATGAGGGTTCGTTCGATCCTGCGCGTAGCTGTAGCAACGATCTTTTTGGGAATTTCCGGTCTAATTTCTTTGGGTGCGAACGTCACATCAGCCGTTGCGAAGAAAGTGACATCGAGCCGATCCCGCAGCAGCATTTTACCGCTTGCAAGACACGCGGGTTTAAGGGCCAGTATGGCTTCAAGCCATCGCGGCAGGAAACACAGACATCGCAGCCATTTTGCTTTGCGGGGCAAAGGCACCTCAAAGTTGCGCGGTGTGGCTTCCTGGTATGGGAATGAATTTCATAACCGAAAAACTGCCAGCGGCGTTATTTTTGACACACATGCGATGATGGCCGCGCACCGGTCACTCCCGTTTGGCACACTGGTGCGAGTTACAAATATTTTAAATCAGAAATCCTGCATTGTCGAGATCACGGATCGAGGCCCGTTCTCGCGAGGGCGGATCATCGATCTCAGCTACGCTGCTGCAGAAAAGCTAGGAATGATGGAATCCGGCATTGCAAGAGTGCAGCTTGAGGTTGTCGGGAAGTCAGCCCCGATGGCTTCGAAAGAGTTTGCGTTTACTATGCCTCCTCCAGCAGTGGATCGTCTCGCCGCCACTTCGATGCAACGCCTAAACCAGCCTCGCTCAAATGTTAGCGCCACCGACGGATCGGTCGTTGAGCAAAACGTGAGCGAGCGCTGATCGAAGCATTACGGGCACTGAACCCAGCCAGAAACAATTGTATTTGAACCCTCGCAATCAATGAGCGGGGGTTTTTTGTTTCGATGAACACGATCTTCTTAATTCTTGTGATCCTAGGTTTTATCGTATTCGATAGGATCGTGCGGCACAAGCCGGGAGACGAAGCAAAGAGTACGAAACGGTGGTTCAGCAACCATGAAGAGCAGAGAAACAAGTCGTAACCATTTCGAAGAGCTCCCGAACGCTCGCCGCTTCGATGGCATTGCTGTCGCGCTTGGCGGCATCACGCTTATTGCGCTGGCCTGGACGGTTCGATCGGTACTCAATCCCTTCGTAATTGCGTTCCTTCTCTATATTTTACTGTCTTCGTTCCGGGACTATAAAGCAGCACGTAAAATGATGACTGCCGGCTTTGTATTATTCGGTTTTTGGTTGTTGTTAACACTGGCGGGGATACTGGTCCCTTTCATTCTAGGGGCAGTACTGGCGTATCTTTTTAATCCAATGGTCTCGCATCTTTATGAGAAACGCGGGATCAGCCGCGTTTGGAGTGCTCTTGGTATCGTGCTTCTTTTTTGCTGTGTATTGATCGCCGCCGGCTGGATCTTTCTTCCGACGCTCGGAGTACAAACAAAATCATTTATCTTGCAACTAACGGTTTTTGTCAAGCACAATGTTAACAACCTCGATGAGGGGCATGTGCGAAGCCTGTTGCTTGGGCTGGGTTTGCCTAATGGGCTCGTGGATGGGATTATTTTGAAGCAGGCAGGACCGGAGTTCCGAAAGATGATCACGATCATTCCTTCGATCGTGGTGGATGTTATCTCGGAACTTCCCAAGATCTTGGAGCGCACGTTAAACTTGATCGTGGTACCTGTGGCTATGTTCTATTTTCTGAAGGATTGGCCAAAGCTTATGCCGCTCCTGAATAGCCTGTTTCCCGCAAAGGATCCGGCTCGACGCGCATCCATTGTTGCCGATGTTGATAGCGTGCTTTATGGCTATCTGCGGGGACAGGCCACCGTTGCGCTGATGATCGGAATGCTTGGGGCGATCGCTTTTTCGCTACTTGGTATCCCTTATGCTGGACTCATTGGTGTTATTCTCGTGCTCTCAGACCTAGTTCCTATCGTTGGGATGCTATTTAGTGTCTTCATTGTGGAACTAGTGATCTTTTTGACGATGGAGCTAAACTTTGCTGTGATCGCTAGTGGGCTACTTGTTATCGCGGGATTGCATGTTACGGAGACGTATATCATCGGCCCACGTATCATTGGGCAGGGGGTTGGTGTCCCGCCGATCCTCATGATCCTTTCGTTGCTTGTGTTCGGCTTTTTCTTCGGGTTTGTTGGCTTGCTTGTTGCAGTCCCGACCACGGGTGTTATCTTACTATTCGTGAATGAATATAGGAAGAGCAATGCATCTGTGCAAAACCCTTGACACATCGGGAAGTAGACCCCGTCCAGGACGACATTGAACGGGTCGACTCCAGGTTTTTTATTTATTCGGCACGATTGAGCCTGTTGTGACCGTTCAACACGATCATGACCGGTATTGAAACAAAAGTTATTGGCGAATTTCTAAGGTACTATGAGTCCGACTTAGAATACATCGTGAATTTTCGGCGCTTTATTGCTGGCGAAATTTCGATAGCTGATTATTCGTCAAAAACGCAAGGTTCCTTTTATAGCTTTTTAATCGAATTCAAAATAGCGAGGAATATTGTCCAAGGTGCTGCATTGGAATTGTTACTAATGACTAAGGAGTGGTGTTTAAAAGAAAGTTGTGATGACATCGACGCATTCGCAAAGAATCTTAAGGCGGTTGGTATTAGTCGAGGAGCAACACTTAGTTCATTAGCGTCGAAGGTTTTATTCCTCAATAATCCTTGGGAGATTCTTCCCATGGACGCACTCGCTCGTAAATCCCTCGGTCAGAAAAATAATCTATATTCCGAATTCAGAAAAAAAGTCGAGATCTTCAGAAAGGATAGGAAGGAATCCTTGAATCATCTTTCAAAAGAAGTAACTCCTTTAGTAATTGGAATTGAATCTTACGTCAAAAAATCCTTGCCGCAAGTTGAGGCAATCCGAAGAAATCGATTGACCGACAAGATGCTTTGGATAATGGGGTTGAGTATTGCATAATTATCTCTTATGGACCGATTCCACCGCCGCAGATTGGCGGGGCTAGCGACGAGGGAAGTCGGGCAGGAAAACTCTATTCCATCGCACTGCGTTAATCTCAGTATGACAACAAGCGCTACCTTTCGACTTTCCAGCGATGAGCTGGACGCCAACTTTCTCGATAAGGTCAAGAGCCTTTTTGCACACCGTGAAGTGGAGATCATCGTTCGCGAGCCGGCAATGGATGAAACAGAATATCTTCTCGGAAATCCGCACACGCGCGAGCGTTTACTGGATTCCATTGCCAACATTCGCGAAGGAAAAAACCTTGTTGAACTGGATCGCAGCACATTTCAATAATGCAGGTACTTTTTGAAGTCCGTGCATTCCGCGAATTGAGAGACTGGGCCGAAACCGATCCGAAGACGGTCAAAAAGATTTTCCGGCTCATCGACGACATCGATAGCGACCCTTTCCACGGTCTCGGATGGCCGGAACCCCTCAAGCACGAACTTGCCGGTTTTTGGTCTCGACAAATTAACATGAAGGATCGGTTAGTTTATGAAGTGCGTGATAATGTAATCCGTATTGCGTCCTGCAAAACTCATTACGACGATCACTGACCTTGAGTTAAGCAGCATCTATGCATGATTCGCCGGGTTGCCTCAAAATCGTTTCCGTTCCCATAGGGAATAGTGGTGATATTACACTTCGCGCTATCGAGGCGTTGCAAAATGCGGACACTATTCTCTGCGAGGACTTAAAACCCGCCCGTCGGCTTATGCACGAATTGAAAATCGAGAAGCCACTTCTGCCTTTGAATGAACACACTGAAGAGGATTCAACGGCAGAAGCAATGGCACTCTTACATTCTGGAAAAAATATCGCTCTGATCTCGGATGCTGGAACTCCACTTGTGGCGGATCCCGGTCAGCGATTGGTCCGCAGAGCGATCGAGCAAGGTATTGATGTTTCTCCGGTGCCGGGCGCATCGAGCATTCTTGCCGGGCTAGTTGTGAGTGGGTTTAGGTCGGATAAGTTTTACTTTGCCGGAATGCTGCCACGGGAGAAATTGGAGCGAAAGAACGCTGCACGGAAGCTGGCTATGCGCGAGGAAACGATCGTACTACTTGAAGCTCCATACCGTATCTCCCAACTGCTCGATGACCTGGTGTATGGCTTCGGCAACGAACGCCGAGCTTCGATCGCTATGGATATTTCAATGACTAAGGAACGTGTTGCCCGTGGGACGCTCTTAGCATTGCGTGATTTGTTTGCAGCGAATCCATTTAAAGGCGAATTTGTCGTCGTTATCGAAGGTCGTCGCTCTTAGAAGCGAGCGCGTTCGTAAAAGCGAGCGCGTTCGTAGAACCGTCTGCGATAGCGGATGGTATAGCCACATCGGCCTGTGGGCGCGATTCGATAATTCGCACCGAGTTATAATTCTGTTTTTATTCTTTGCCTCTGTTGTGCACGGGCAATCGCGAACGCTTTCAGTCACACTTCATTCCAGTCAAGATTCCATTATTGGACTCTCCGATAATTTCCCGGATTTTTCAAGTTTACGTATTCAAGTCGATTCCTCATTCTTTTTGCGTGCACAGGATGATTTTACAATTGATACGGCTGGACGAGCGATCATGCTCTCTGCAAGCATTCGCTCACTGCTGTTTCCGATGAATGCTCAGGCTGGCGCAAGGCATACACTTGCTGTGAGCTACACCGCATTGCCGCTCTCGCTGAAGACGAGCTACACGCTTCATGAACTCGAAAATCCATTATTGACAGATTCGATTCGTGCTTTGCTGGACAGCTCAAAAGGAGGGTTAGAGCACATAGCCAGCACGGGGATCGATAATGAGCATGCGGACGTCCTGAGCAATTTTCAGAAATCCGGTTCGATCAGTCGCGGATTTCAGGTAGGTTCCAATCGTGATCTTGGTCTTACCAGTGGCTTCAATTTGCAATTCTCGGGGGATGTTGCTAAGGATGTGAATATCACAGGTACCCTGACCGAAGAACAAACGCCGATCCAACCGGAAGGGACTACTCAAACTCTGAATGAGATCGATAATATCTTTATTCGCATAAAAGCGGGGGATCATTTTACCACTACGCTGGGAGATTTCACGTTAGATCTTAACTCCGCAGCAGATCCGACTCGATTGGGTCGTCACTTCATTCCTACCGATTCATCCAAGCTGCGGAATCACGATAGTACGGGGATGCACACGAACGGATCGGTTCGTGACAGTACGAGCAGTCATTCCTTGCCATCCACCACCGGGGTCATTCCAGCTATATTGAATCCTCGAGAACAAGCGTTTGATTCATTTAATCAGAGCACGCTCGACGTAATCTCGCGAAAACTTATCGGTGCGGAGGCTTCGGCACAATTTCAAGATGGTTCTGTAACGGTGGCAGGTGGCGCGCCACGCGGCGAGTTTACAACGAATACGATCCAAGGTCAAGAAGCATATCAAGGTCCCTATACGTTGGTCGGTAAGAATGGGGAACCGGCCATCCTAATCATTGCTGGAACGGAACATGTATATATCGATGGTGTTGAGCAAGTTCGAGGCGAGCGTAATGATTACATTATCGATTATGCACTGGATCAGATAACCTTCCAGCCACGGCGCCTCATCACCAGCGATTCGCGCATAGTGATCGATTTTGAATACTCCGATCAGCAATATAATAAATCGCTCTTTGCTGCGAACGTGAAAGGCCAATTGCTGGATGGCGCTTTGAAGATCTCGACAACGTATTTGCGGGAGGGGGATAATCAGGATGCACCGCTTGATCTTTCGCTATCCGATACCGACCAGAATATTCTGGCAAATGCGGGCGCAAATCCGGCAAAGGCCACAACATCGGCAGTTAGTTACGCTGGGGTGAGTTCGACCGGCCGCGCGTTGGGGAGTTACTCGATCGCGGATACCACGATCGCAGGGAAGAATATTGTGTTTTATCGCTATGCACCGCTCGATACGATCAATGCGCTGTACAATATCGCTTTTGGTTATGCAGGAACCGGGCAAGGCGATTATACACGGTTGGCCATTGGGCAATTCCAATTTGTGGGACCGGGGTTGGGTGATTACGACACGCTTTCTTTCTTGCCGTTGCCGCAGCTCCATCAAGTAATGGCGATCAACAGCAGTTTGCGCATCACGAATAACTTTGGACTGACGGGTGAGTTTGCCGAAAGTATGCTCGATCCAAATCGCTTTGCAAATATTCCCTCAATCGAAGGGAATGCCTACCATTTCGGTGCGCTCTTTGCCGATACGCTTCCGGTGTTCGGCTACACAGAATTCCGAGCAACTGAACGAAATCTTGGTGCGCAGTTCACGCCGATCGACCGTATCCAGGATGCGGAGTTCGAGCGAGAATATGGCAACGATGAACTGCCAGCGAATTCATATTCCACCACGCTGCCCGTTTCAGGTGAACTTAACCGGCAGGCGGATCTGACGGTGCATCCGCTCAATTCTCTTATTTTACAGGGTGGGTACGGAGATCTCGCGGAGCCGCAATTGCAATTTGGGTCCTCAAGGGTGTTTGGTCACGCTGAAATTATTGAGGATTCGGGAATGCTTCCGCATGCGGTGTTTAACATCGAGCATTTGCCTACGCACGACTCCTCAATTCAGGAACAAGCGCAGTGGGATAGGCTTTCGGCAGAAGTATCGAAGACGCTCCGGTTCGGCGGCGATGGACTGATGCTCGGAATAAAATATGGACATGAATTGAAGCAAGCTACTCCCTTCGATACAGCAGGGCTTGCGGCGGACTCTATGACCTTGCATAGTTTTGAATATCAATCAATCACTCCCATTGCATCGATCCGGATTGGCCCAAAGATTACCCTTACCGGGGAATATGAAATTCGCGACGATGACAGCGCGCGCAATGGCCTTCTGACTCCTATCAGCCAGGCACATACCAGTCATATCACTGCGGCCATCTTTGGGTTGGGGGGATTTAGTACAAATATCGACCTGACCGTTCGCGATAAACGTTACACCGATTCGACATCCTACGCGCTCAATGGCGGGAATCAATCGACGCTTCTTCTTCGCTTCGAGCCACGATATACGCTTGCTAATCATGGTATCAGTGCAGATGCGCTCTATGAAATTTCAAATCAACGCGTGGCCCAGCTTCAGCGCGTATTCGTTCCAGTGCCACAGGGACTCGGTACATATCAATATCTGGGAGATCTTAATCATGATGGCAAGCCCGATCCAAACGATTTTGCGCCAGCAGTCTATGCGGATCAAGGTGATTATATATTGGTCACCGTTCCGACAACGCAATTGTATCCTACCACCGACCTAAAATCGAATTTCCGATTGCATATCGATCCAAAGGATCTGTTCGGCCTTCAGCATCCTACAGATATGATGCAAACTGCTCTGGCTAATATCTCGAGCGAGTCTTATATTAAAATTGAGGAGACGAGCACGGATACGGTTCCAAGCGATATTTATTTCTTCCACCTTTCCCATTTTCGTAACGATTCCACCACGATCAATGGGATCATGGAAATTGGCCAGGATTTTAATATTATGGAGAACAATCCAGATCAATCATACCGGTTACATTATTTGGAGCGCGAATCTGCGGCGCAATACAACACCGGGCTCGAAAATGCTTTCCAGGCCGAACGCTCCATCCGGGGACGTTTTCGGCCATCATTTGAGTTTTCGAATGAAACAACTATTACTTCCACGACCGATGAGTCCGGAGGAGATTCTCTTTCGGTAAATCCTCCACACAATACTTCCTCGTTTGGCGTCACCACCGATTGGAGCTATCATCCGATCGGATCGAAGTTCGATTATGGCGCGGTGGCGGCTTTTATGCGAGCAGTCGAGCATATTTACTCGCCGGAAGTCACCGCGCTTAGTGATGCGTTCACCCTTCGAACAAGCTACGCCTTGGAAACGCGAACACGTATTCGCGCGCAGATCGAGCGTGACGAGCTTGATCTCTCGACATTGCCAAGCGACGTTGAATCGCTGCCGTACGCGCTCACACAGGGGAAAACTGTGGGTGAAACATGGGTCTGGAGTCTTGCGCTTGATTATCAATTCGGAAGTGGCATTGTGGCTACGATCGAATACGATGGCCGCAACGAGTCCAGCGACCCGCTTGGAACCTCCGGCCAGCGCGTGACGATCAATAATGCTCGCGCTGAAGTGAGAGCTAATTTCTAATGCCTTAACAGTACAATGTACAAGGTTTATTGTGATTTCGACGAAACGGTCACGTCACGCGATGTGGGCGCGCAGATCTACGCGCAGTTCGGTACGAAGGAGGCGTTCGATGTTTGGAAGGATTTCGATAGTGGTGAAAAATCCGCTGCAGAATGTCTGCAAGTTTCCTGCGAGACAGTGAGTGGGTTTACGCAAGAGGGTTTCGACCGAATTGTCCTAGCACAACAGCTTAAACCCGGTTTTGTCGAGTTTGCAGATTATTGCAGAGCGAACGGTATCGAGCTTCACATCGATAGTGATGGATTCTCCTGCTACATCCGGGAAATATTATCGAATTACGGACTATTGCACATTCCATTCTGGACGAACGCAATCGAATTGAATGAGGATGGCACTCTCTCTAGCAACCTGATCCATCAGCGAGAGGGCTGTGACCGCTGTGCATCCTGCAAATGTTCATTGTTGCTAACCACCAGCGATGACTCAGACACCGTCGTCTATATCGGCGACGGATATTCCGACTGGTGCCCGGCAACAATGGCGGATGTGGTGTTTGCATGCCGAGATCTGAAACGGCAGTGTGGCGAACTTGGGATACCGCACCATCCGTTCGACGATTTTTTTGAGGTGCAAGCGATTCTTTCGAATTATCTGAAAGAACGCCCGAAATATCGCCGCGAACAAGCGCACCGAAGACGCAAAGAATTGATTATAATGGAATGAATGAAAACGTAAAGAACTATTACAATACCTACGCAGAAAAGGAATGGGCTCGCCTCGAAGCGGTAGTGCCGATCGAGTGGCACACGACGATGAGGGTCATTTCCGAAATTACCGGCCAGCAGAAGCTTCGCATCCTTGACCTTGGAGGAGGTGTTGGAAGGTATTCCATAGAACTAACAAAGCGCGGGCACGAGGTAACTCTTGTCGATATTTCTGAAGGTAGTCTTCGGCTTGCGGAATCGAAAGCAAACGAAGTGGGAGTAAATATTGCAAAAATGGTCTGCTCGTCGGCCACTGATCTCGAAATGTTCGATAGTAATACCTTTGATCTCGTGCTGTCCTTGGGGCCAATGTATCATCTCACG
Source organism: Ignavibacteriota bacterium (assembly GCA_963736195.1). Taxonomy (GTDB): domain Bacteria; phylum Bacteroidota; class Ignavibacteria; order Palsa-1295; family Palsa-1295; genus PALSA-1295. The sequence goes on along the minus strand of CAVTNP010000004.1, from coordinate 427,514 downwards.
GAAGATGAAGACTTGATGGCCGCAAATCGAGAACTTTTGCGAGTGGTAAAATCTGACGGATATGTTGTTGTAGCTTTTATTACCAAATTGGCTGTGATTCGCGATGTGATGGAACGCAGACCCAATGTGCTTGCAGAGCATCTTGAACGATATAAGAAAATAATGTTGGACGGAGTGATCGTTCAAGGGCTGGAATCTGGATTCACCGATCTGAGAGTTTTCAACGCTCGTGAGATAGAGCCTTTGATGAATAAAGCCGGATTCATAACGGAAAGGCTTGTTGGCTGCGAAGGGCCGTTGAATATTCTAGGATATCCGCTGGCTAACGCTTTAGGGTCTGCGGAGCGCGAGCAAGTCTTTGATTTTGTGTATCAATTCACAAGTTGGCCTACTCTGCTCGATGCGAGCGATCACGTTCTTTTTATTGGAAGAAAGGGCACTGAATCTCAATGATCATTCGCCCACAAATATTCGAGCAATTCCCAGAAATTATTGCTGCGCAATCTACGCGTATCGGCGGAGTGTCGCCGGCGCCGTTCGGGATGAATCTCAGCAGCCATGTTGGAGATGAACAGGCGAACGTCGAGGAGAACAGGAAAATATTTTTCAACGCGATCGGTGTGCCGGCTGGAACGAAAGCTGTTTATCAGAACCAGATCCATTCCGCGAACATTCATGTGGTGCATGGGGATGAAGGCATTGTAAAAGAGTCCGATGCGATTATTACGGCAGAGCCGAATGTTCTTTTAGGCGTAACCGTAGCAGATTGCACGCCGATATTGCTTTACGAACCGAAAGCAAACCTTATCGCCGCCGTTCATGCCGGCTGGCGCGGAACGGAGCAAATGATCGCGCTGGCAGCGGTGAGAAAAATGGCGGAGTTACGTGCATTACCTGAAAACATCTTTGCATTTATCGGAGCATCTGCATCGGGAGAGAAATATGAGGTTGGGCTGGATGTAGCAACTCTATTCGAGGAGAAGCATTTGGTCGATCTCCACAACGGGAAGTTCTTGCTCGATGTAAAAGCGGCAAATCTCGATCAATTGCTGTTTGCTGGAATTCCGACAAACCAGATCGAGGTATCGCGGCTCTGCACCATTTCAGATGAGCGGCTGCATTCGTATCGCAGGGATGGCAAGCGGTCGGGGAGAATGCTGGCGGTTATCGTACGAGAGTCTGTCAATTAGTGAGAAAAAGTGGAACTCACCTAGTCAAGGGTTCCCACAATCTTAGCGAACTGGAAGAATCTGACACGAAAATTAGATCCGATGGATCTGATTGAGAATTCTGGAGAAATGGAGCCTTAAAATCGAGAGGAATTTGAATGCCAGAATTCACGGAGGACTTAACACCTGAACGTGCAGCATGGAAATCTTCTAAGATTGCAGCTTCAGAACTCATTGGCTTTAGCCAATTGTGTCTTAGTTGTTCCTCTAAACCAGGGGAAATATCAGGCGCGGATTGAATCGCACCATTCTTAGGAGATCCCTGAATTCTCGGATTGTTTGCCGGAGTAGGGTTTTGCTGTGACATCGCAGCAACAGGCAAGGCCACCAAAAAAAGGACTATGATGAAAAATCTCATTTTTTCCTTCCTTATGAATAGCGAACATCTATTCAACCGTCACCGATTTAGCAAGATTCCTCGGTTGATCGACATTGCATCCGCGCGCCGTTGCGATGTAGTAGCTGAGCAATTGCAGCGGTATCACGGAAAGAATCGGTGTGAAGAGCGGCAAGGTTTTGGGAATAAAGATCACCTGCTCTGCGAGCGCCTTTATTTTTTCGTCGCCTTCGGTGGCGATGGCGATAACGTAGCCTTTGCGCGCGCGGACTTCCTGAATATTCGAGAGAACTTTCTCATAGACATCATCCTGCGGTGCTACGACAACGACGGGCATATTCTCGTCGATAAGTGCAATGGGTCCGTGCTTCATTTCTGCAGCGGGGTAGCCTTCTGCGTGGATGTAGGAAATTTCTTTCAGCTTGAGTGCGCCTTCGAGCGCAACCGGATAATTGTATCCGCGTCCAAGATAGAGGAAATTAGCGGCATCTCGGAAAATATCGGCCATCTCTTTTATCTTGGATTCAGAATCATCGATGATGCTCTGCACTTTTTCCGGGATCTCCAGCAATTCACGGATCATGGAGCGGCCATCGACCACGGAAAGATGCCGCATTCTGCCAAGCATGATCGTGAGCAGCGAAAGCACGGTAAGCTGTGACGTGAATGCTTTTGTCGAGGCTACTCCGATCTCCGGTCCGGCGTGAATATACACGCCACCGTCAGATTCGCGCGCAATAGTCGAGCCAACAACGTTCACAATGCCAAGCGCAAGTGCGCCTTTGCGTTTGCCTTCGCGCATGGCGGCAAGTGTATCTGCGGTTTCGCCGGATTGGCTGATGCCGAACATGACATCGTCATCGTTCACGATGGGGTTACGATAACGGAATTCGCTGGCGTATTCGATATCGACAGGAATTCGAGCGTACTGCTCGATCATGTATTTACCGATGAGTCCCGCATGAAAGCTGGTTCCGCAGGCGGTGATGAGCAGGCGCTTAGCACGGCGCAATCCATCTAAATGATTTTGCAAGCCGCCGAGAACGATATTGCCTTCATCTTCAATGACACGTCCGCGCATCGCATCGGTAATGGTTTGTGGCTGCTCGTGAATTTCCTTGAGCATGAAATGATCAAAGCCACCTTTTTCGATGGCTTCGAGTTCCATCTCGACTACTTCCACCTGCTTGGTGATCTCTACATTGGAAATGGTGCGCGTCTTGATACCAGAGCGCGAAACGGTCGCCATTTCATTATCTGAAAGATAGATCACCTGCCGTGTGTGCGCAATAATAGCGGCGGCATCGCTTGCAATGAAATAATCATTATCATTCCCAACGCCAATGACGAGAGGCGAGCCTTTACGCGCACAGACAATTTCATTCGGGGAATCCGCCGCAACGACTGCTATGCCGTATGCGCCAACAACCTCGTTCAGCGCGAGTCGGACGGCTTCGGTCAGGTTCTGATTGTCTGCATATAATTCGCCGACGAGATGCGCGAGCACTTCAGTATCGGTCTCGCTGCGGAAGGTGTGGCCCCGAGCGATCAGGCGATCTTTAATGTGGGAATAATTTTCGACAATGCCATTATGGATGATGGCGATCCGCTCATTCTGATCCGTATGTGGATGGCTGTTGGTATCACTTGGAATGCCGTGGGTTGCCCAGCGGGTGTGACCGATGCCAATGGTAGAGTGATGCGGAGACCGAGCGGAAAGTGCTTCGAGATCGGTCACCTTGCCCTTGCATTTCTCAATCACCAATTGAGTGGATGATACGAGCGAAGACGAGCTTCCGTTAATTGCGACGGCGCGTGGCAGATCTTCGAGCAGTGCCATTCCTGCCGAATCATACCCTCGGTATTCAAGGCGCTTCAGACCCGAAAGAAGAATGGGTGTTGCTTCATGATTGCCGATATAGCCAACGATTCCACACATAGGCTTGCACGAAATTAAGAATTAAAAAATTGAAATACAAGAGCATGTGACGAACAAATTTCCGGATTGTTCCGCTCGGCGTCAAAGTATCCAAGGGTGCCCCATCCACTACTAAACGGGATTTCTTATAGGTTTTCAATGGTTTTCGAGCGTATATATTCTATCGTTCCATATCCATGCTACATCAAAGAATTATTCGATCATTCTACCTCGTATCGATTGCCCTGACATTGGGGCTTTTCCGGGCTGCGCCGGCCTCTTCGCAGACCTCGGCCGGCCTGCACTCGCCTTGCCCTGCGGCGAATGCTTCAAGGCAGCTTATTACAACACCTGCAGCACCTCCGGCAGGTGAGGCATCTAAATCCGGGCAGGATAAGGTACTTGATGTTTTGTCGACAGCCTACGATTGCGGCCATCCGACCGCTGAAGAGCAGCTTATGCTCGAATACATCAATTTTGCGCGGGCAAATCCGGATTCCGAGGGCACAATTCTTTCTACCACTCAGGACCCAGGAGTAGTCAATGAATACAATGGATTCCCTTCATCCAGCCGCAGCGAGGTAGCTACGGACTTTCCTACCTATCCCTCGCGGCCACCGTTAGCCATGAACCCCGATCTTCTCACTGCGGCCCGCGACCACGATCGTGAAATGATCATTGTGGACAGCCAGTATCATGTTGGACCGGATGGCACGCCTTTTACCCGTATGACCAACGCCGGTTACACCGATTGGACCGATGCAGGCGAGAACGTCTTTGCTTTTGGTGATTCCGATGTTTTCTATGACGATGCAGCATTTCTCATTGATTTTGGGAATTCGGATCTTGGTCACCGCCATAATATCATGAACTTTGGCACGAGCGATGCGATCTATACCGAAGTAGGAGTGGGGATGGTTGCCGGCAATGGGAGCGGAAATCCTAATGGTAATGTCGGCCCGGTACTGACCACGGAAGATTTTGTCACTGGCCCTAACGTCTTCGTGCTTGGGGTTGTCTATAGTGATTCCAATCAGAACGGATTTTACGATGAAGGTGAAGGCGATTCTGGCGTGAAGATCGCGCTCTCCTCAGGATCTAATTATTACGCTATTTCTTCCGGCTCAGGAGGCTATGCGATTCCTTACACGGGCAGCGGGAGTGTGACGGTCACAGCAAGCGGTGGGGTGTTTAAGACTCCAGTCATGAAATCCGTGGACTTGTCGGGCGTGAACGCAAAAGTTGATTTTGTGGTCAGTTTCACTGGCTACCCAACGCAGGTTTCGCTGCTAACACCAATTGGAGATACCACGATCAGTACTGATACGGCCGATCTTGTCTGGAGCAGCGTCGCGGTTGCGCAGTTTTATCATATTGAGGTAGCGACAGATGCTCAAATGAAGCATTTGGTGCTGAATGATTCGACACTCACAAATCCCATGTTGAATTTTGGAGGACTAAAGGAAACGACCACCTACTACTGGCGTGTACAAGCAAAGAATGCCAAAGGGATCGGTGAATGGTCACCAATAGATTCCTTCTTTGTCAACCTGGTTCCGAATGTTGTTACGCTCCTTTCGCCTGCCAATGGCGCTTTTGTTGGCGACACCAACATAACATTCACATGGGAATCATCAAATTACACTCCGTTTGAGTACCAAGTGATCGTCTGCGGAAACAACGCAATGACGTCGGATACAGTCTTCCAGGACCTTCCATCAGACACCACGGATGTGGTGGACGCATCCAGTTTTTTAAGTCCTGGCCAGACATACTATTGGGAAGTTCTTGCACAGAATACAGAGGGATTTAGCGAGCCGAGTGCTGTTTGGAGTTTTACGACAGCCTCCGCTTCAGTCGCGCCATCGGGCTTTGGTGGCTCGCCATCTATAACTATTTCCCCAAATCCATCCCAAGGCTCGGCGCAAATACACTTTACGCTTGGAAATTCGGATGAAGTCACGCTTCGTGTGTATAATGCGCTGGGTGAAAAAGTACAATCACTCGACCTAGGGCAATTCTCAGCCGGTGACAACGAATATCTTTGGGATTGTTCCGGTCTTGCAGCAGGCAGCTATGCGTGCGAGCTTAGCTCGGGAAGTCAAACAATTTCTACGCGGATCGTTATTCTCAAATAGCTAAATTCGCGTTGGAATAGCAAGATTTCCATCGACGAAGTAACAAAAAGCTTGAATTGGAGTTAATAGTATTATTATGCGAGGCAAGCTGTTCACTCCAATTATTCTTTCGGTGGCCTATTCGCTCGCATTCAGCGGGTGTACGACCGATAGCACCGGTCTCGGCCCACTTGTTTATACCCAGCAATATTCTGGGAATGTCTCAACGATCGTTTGGCCGGCCGGAGCCGCCCGAGCGAGTCTGAATGACACTTATGCTCCTGATTTTCGTTGGCACCGCAGTGATGGTACGCTTGATAGCATTAGCGGACACATTGGTCAGATCGTGTTAGTTAATTTTTGGGCGACTTGGTGCGGTTATTGTAAAGACGAGATGCCAGCGATCCAGGCCGCAGCAAATGAGATGGGGGATAGCATTTTTGTGATAGGTGTATCGGTCGATGATCCCGGAAATCCGTTCAACGCTGTTCAAAGCTATGTAAGCAGTAACAATTACAAGTATCAGTTTGCTGTAGATTCCGATTGGACTTTATATTTGAAATATTTCCCCAATGAGAGCGGTTCTATTCCTCAGTCATGTTTCATCGATCGAGATGGCCATCTTGCATATACGATAACAGGCGAGATGGCAGATGAGCCGACAGTTCTATACTGGGCCTGGAAAACGGAATCGGAATAGATTTACCGGATCACAACAAAGCTTCCCGTTACAACTGCAGTGCCTCCATCGACGGAGTAGAGCCGGTAATGATAGGCGCCTCCACCCAGTGGAAGATCACGAATGCTGAAGGTTGAGGCACCCGCTTGTGGAACTTTGGCCGCATTGGAATACACGATCCTTCCCGTTTCATCCATGATCTCGATCTTCAGGGATACCGGTCGTAGTGCCGTGAACGGAATATTTATTACAGAACCGGCAAAGACCGGGTCTGGATTTGGAGCTCCAATCGAAGGAACGATGCCGTCCGTAAGCGACCAGTTCGCACCATAGCGTAATAGATTATAGAGATCGGTATCGCCGCATACGAACCGAAGGGCGATCGTGCCAGTATCGGCGGTAGCGCCGAGCAGGCATTTGTTGAAGTTATTGTCGCCATTATTCAGCACAAAGCTCGCAATGTGAAAATCAGTCGAAGTTGAATCCGAAAGGGAAATTAGGAACTTAATATTTACGATCGGGGTGGTTGAATCGAAGGTCATATTCGCACCATTGATCGTGATCGGCAAATTTCTAAGTGTAGGTCCGACAGGCAATTCCGAACCAACGCTTGGGGCCAATGCACCGGACATTCCTGTCGTCGCATTCTTTGTCTGATAGGGCGACATTATATCGCCGTTATAGGAAAGAACGATCGCCATGGAGTTCAGTCCTTTGTTCTTAAATTCGGAGCTCGGCATAATAGTGAGGGTAGCGGTATCACCCGGAACCACCGAAACATTGGATGTTGAAACACTAAATCGGATGGTATCCGTTGGAGTTGCAAATCCGGAAAGGGGTATTTGTCGCACCGGCGCGGAATCCGCGTCGGTCACAATGGTAAGTGTGTCAAAGGACTCGCCGGTGTTGACGGGGAGATACCGGATATCCAGAAAAAACGTATTGGAAGGATTGATGATGAAAGGAGTTTTCGGAGCATTCACGATAGCAAAATCAATCCCATTGATAGAGATCGATGAATCGTGGATCGTATCGCATCCCAAATTGACGATGGGAACAGTCGCATCCTTTTGGTCGCAAAAAGTTATGGTGTCGAATCCGGCGCTTGAATCCGGGAGCGCCAGGATTCGCGTGCCTGGCTCGACAAAAACCTTGTAGGGAATTAGGCTGATCAGCGTGGATTTGCCTCCCTTGATGCTGTCAGTGATGCGCAAGTATCCTTCATAACTGCCGACTATCGTTGTAAGGGCCTCGATCCCGGAGATCACGGTATCACCATTGATGAGCCATTTGCTTGCTGGAGTATTCCACTCAAATTGTGACTTTGGCGGCGCTTTAGTCTTTGTCGAATCCAGCCATTCAACCGAAAGGAACAGCGAATCGCATCCCTGCTCAAAAATCGTAAAAGCGAAAATGGAATCCTTGCACCGTGTAAGCGTATCGAAATTGATCTCATTTGGCAGTGGATTGCCAAACCGATCTTCGATCACCAGTTTGGGATTGTCGGACGTGCCAACGCCGGAGATGGGGTAACTAACCTTAACCGCCTTGCCAAGTATCATTAAATTAAGAATAACGGAATCATCAATTTCGCCCGTTTGCGTCGGGGAAAATCGAATGGCAAACGACTTAGCTGAGTTTGCCGGAATTCAACTCATTAGCGTAGGTGCTATCGAAAGCGAAGCTCGTACCATATTTAAATTGCGTGCTTACAAGTTGCACATCGAAGCAACTATCGTTCGTGATGGTTAGTACACTATCTATACTGCCGCAAAGCGCGGTCGAGTCATACCGGATGCTTGAAAGCAAATGAATGGGGTTGTAAAACTTGAGCGCCGATTTGATCGTCACCGTGTCGAAAGTGATGAATCCTGCGCGTTCGAATTCCAGAAAAACTTTTGTTTGATACGCCCCAAGAACGGAGGAGCGGAGTTCGAGTTTTAAGTTACCAGTGCTATCCGCCGGAATGATGATTGGAAAGTTCGGTTTATTTCCTGTTGCCGGGTCGAGAATATCGAGCGAAGGGACTGCTGGCGCACTTGCATTTAAAATCAGAACCGTATCGCACCCGAGCACAGGGATGCTGATGGTCGTGTCGCGCGGGGTGCAGGCATCAATGGAATCGACTGCCACCAGTGCTGGCGGTGGAGAAAACTGCGGGAGTGAACCGTCGCCGCCGTCGGAGGTTTTCCATACATTACCTTGTGCATCGAAAGCATAGATGACCTCGCCTCTGCAGCCGGTCACAAAGAAGCGGGTGTCATTAGTGTTAGCAGGACCGCCAATGCTTACCCACGTTTTGCCGCTATCTTTGGAGCGCCAGATTCCGGACGGGGGATTTGTTTTACCGCCAAAAGTTTGGGTTCCATTCCAGTTTTGAACGTAAAGCGTGAAACCGAACCCCGCTACGTGCCCGTTTGTCCGAAATGGGAGCACGGTTTTGGTGCTCCAGGATGATCCAAAATCGGAGGAGAAGAGGATCGGAGAAGGGAGGATGGCAGGATTCGGATCTTGCTCGGGCGCTGTGAAAAACCAAGGGGTGCCTTTTACGCCATACACGCTCCAGGACTCAATGGCCGCTGCCGGAAGGCTTGCCCAGGTAATGCCACCGTTGGCAGAGTAGGACCAAGGATGGTTGATGAACCCGGTTGCGACTCCATGCAAATTATCAACAAAATCAACACCATTTGTAATGGGAATTTCCGGCGAAAAGGTCAAACCGTTATCGAGAGAGATGTACCCAGTTCCACCGGCGTCAATGTCGCGACTACATAAGACCAGCGCGCGCGGGGTCTGATACACATCGCTAAAATTCTCCTTGACATTTGCTACAAAGTTCCAAGATGCGCCGCCGTCTGTAGTTTTATAAAGCCCCGGGTACACGGGAAATGAATCATAGCGGTCCAGTTCGCAGGTGAGCCATCCATGGAGCTCGTCGATCATACGTATTTGGGTCACAAAGCCGGCCTTGTTATCAGGAGCAAGTGGGTTCGAAGGATAGAAGGGGAGTGGTGTGTTTGTCCAGGTTTGTCCGCCGTTAGTGGTCTTAAAAATGCCATCGCTCACGGTTCCGGCGATAAAGCCAGTCGATTCATTGAAAAAAAAGCAAGATCGAAAACCACTGCCATCGGAATTTGAGAAGACGATTTGCCAGCTTGCACGGCTTGCGCTGGCGTTTAGCAAAAGAGCAACGAGCGCCACACGCCAGACCATCGCGGCCCGCGTGCATAAAACCCTATTCATGAATCGATATTTCACTCGCATCTGCTGGTGGAGGCTCTTGTAGGTATAACTCCTCTGGACTTCAATGCTCACAAGAAAAAATTCTCCTGGTGGTTGACAACATCGCGCGAAGTATGGTTCATTTTGCCGGAGTTTGAATCTTATCCAGAGCCAACGGGTTTAGGATGCCCCAAATTTAACGTTTTTTCTCATACATGAGCGAAATTACTCCCACCCAAATTGCCGATCTGCGAGCACGCCTCGCAGAGCTCGGCGAACTCTCTTTGACCTCGCTCTAAAAGAGCGCCGGATCGATGCCCTCGAACTAGAATCCAGCAAAGCCGAATTCTGGAACGACCCCAAAAAAGCGCAGCAGACCATGCAGGAACTATCGCGCTTGAAAAAAGAGCGTGAGGATTTCCAAAAACTGCGCTCGCGGTTAGATGACGCCGAAGAGCTTTTCGAGCTTGCCCACGAGGATGAATCCCTTGCGACGCAGTTGGCCGAAGAGTTCGGCAAACTCACCGATGAACTCACTGCGCAGGAAGTGGCCGTCATGCTTAGCAAGCCAGACGATCACAAGGATGCGATCCTGACGATCAATGCGGGGCAGGGCGGCACCGAAGCATGCGATTGGGCTGAAATGCTCGAACGCATGTACACACGATGGGGCGAGCGCAATGGCTATAAAGTCCGGATGCTGGATGAACTGGCCGGTGAAAGCGCCGGAATTAAGTCTGCTACGCTGGAATTCAATGGCGAAAATGCGTTCGGTTATCTAAAGACCGAGAACGGAGTGCACAGGCTTGTTCGCATTTCACCGTACGATGCCAACGCACGACGTCACACCAGCTTCGCCAGCGTATATGCGTATCCCGTGATCGAGGAGGAAAATGCAGAGATTGTTCTTAATCCGGCGCTCCTTCAGCGCGATACCTATCGTTCCGGTGGCAAGGGTGGGCAGAACGTCAATAAGGTGGAAACGGCGGTACGCCTCACCTATAAATATACCGATGCACTTGGCGGACAGCATACCGTCATCGCGGCATGTCAGGAGGAACGCTCACAATTCCAGAATGGTGAGCGAGCTATGAAAATGCTGAAATCCCGGATCGTTGCAATAGATCGCGAAATCGAAGAGGCACGGCTCAATGCGATCGAAGGATCGAAGAAAAAGATCAGCTGGGGTTCGCAGATCCGGTCTTATGTGTTCCAACCGTACACAATGGTGAAGGACCACCGTACTAAAGTTGGAAAAACCGATGTGCAAGCCGTCATGGATGGCAATATCACCGATTTCATGAAAGCCTACCTCCTCTACGAAGGCGGCAAGCTCAAGGTAAGTGATTCGGCGGAAGAGGAAATTTAAGGCCGGAACGCCATTTTCCTAATCCTGTTCTTAATCCTGAATAATCCCATAAATCCGAGTGAATAAACTCTATTTCGGCGACAATCTCGATATTCTCCGCGAGCATCCGCCGCGGCGGACGGATGAGACGGTAGATTTGATTTATCTCGATCCGCCGTTCAATTCCAAGCGCGATTATTCCGTGCTATTTAAAACGCCGAAGGGACACGAAAGCGACGCGCAGATCACCGCCTTTGAAGATAGCTGGCATTGGGGCGAGCAGGCCGAGCGCGAGTTCTCCGAACTCGAGCAAAGCCAGCATACCGATGTGGCCGAGATGATGATCGCGCTCCGAAAGTTCCTCGACACCAACGACATGATGGCCTATCTCACCATGATGGCCAACCGGCTGCTCGAACTGCAAGTGAGGAATGAACTAAATGAAAACACAATTTGTACCCTTGCACGTGAAAATTTTAAGCTAAAGGAGGCAACTATGCGTTCGCAAAGAGGACTACATTTACTCGTATCACTAATCTTCGTAGGTACGCTTATTTCTCTCAATGGATGCCAGGTTTTTAACACCACGACCCGAGAAATTATCTACGTGCGTCCTACAGAGGCAAGCAAGAGGAGTTATACTCTTGGAAAGGATACAAGCGTGCAGGTCGGTGATGTAATGTTTCAGGTACAGGACATGACAGTTGGACCTGCATGGGTCGCAACAGGGGATTATGATTTCAATGCTGGATCGCAGTACGGCGGTTCCGGTCACCTGCCCATCCTAACAAAAGGTATGGTCTTCCCGGTTGTCGGATTCACGGGTGACGGCAGAAGTCTCGTGAGTTAATCCCACTTTCAATCTGACCAGCTATGTAACTTCGAACACAGAGCCAGTCAGGCTCGTAATTGATTCGACCGGGAGCGTAACTGACTTTTACAGAATATCAGCCGTACACCGGAGATTGGACAAATCAATATGAAAATTACGGTAGTTACTATTTCGATTTCGGAAGTGGGAGCCACTTCCAGTATGCAAGAGACGGGGCAGTGATTGGACCCACCTTCATGGCGGAAATGATTTATTCTGGCGCTATCGGCGGCTCCTTGAAGGCGAGGCTTAGGGAGTTTGCCAATGGCCTAAATCATCCAACGTCTGAGTCCGATCTTCAGTATGATCTAGCCCAAAGCAACATCATTAACTATAAGACCATTAAGATTGAGGTGATCAGTGCTACGAACACAAGCATCCATTATAAGATCGTTTCAGACGACGACCTACCTTGGGTTAAGAGATAGGGCATTCGAGATCGAAGGCACGCCGAAAGATGCGGACGGCGCGCGCAACCTTGCCGAACGCGATAAATATCAGTTCCAGTGGTGGGCCTGTTCCTTAGTGAACGCCGCGCCGTATCAGGGCAAGAAAAAAGGTGCCGACTCCGGCATTGACGGACTGATCTTTTTCCACGACACCGTTGACTCCCCCTCCTATGCAGCGAAGCGGAATAGGAGGGGGCTGGGGGGTGGTCAGGCCGAGGCCGACGACGCGCTCGTTCTCAGCGGAGAGTCTGCTGACGACACCAACACCACCCCCAACCCCTCCTCTTTCAGAGGAGGGGCAAGGCTCGGTGAGGCGAAGAAGATCGTGGTATCGGTCAAGGGCGGCGAGAATGTGAACGTAGCGATGGTGCGCGATCTCGGCCACGTCGTCGATCGCGAAAAAGCCGCGCTGGGATTTTTTGTCACGCTGGCCGAACCGACGCGACCGATGCGCGAGGAAGCAGTCTCCGCCGGTTTCTACGACGCGCCCCGCTTCGGCTCCGAATACCCGAAGCTGCAAATCCTCACCATCGAAGGACTCATGAACGGCGCCGAACGCCCCCGGTTCCCGGATCTAACGCTGGGCCGCTCCACGTTCAAACGCGCGGCTGTGGAGGATATGGGAGCGGAGCAGGAGAGGATTTTTTAATAGAATGATTGACCGTCGCCAAGTAATCGAAACCGCTATTTTAGTGCCTTAACTTCTGTGCAAAGCTTCCGTAAATGCTCGTCCGACATGTCTAAAATTGGCTCATACATGAACGAATTTAGATGAATATTCTCCGGTGTCATTAAAGCAACTTTTTCAAGTATTTTAATTGCCTCTCTCTCGGTGGGAAACTTTCCCTTGTAGTTTGTTAGCAATTCCGCAGTTTGATTTTTTGTAATGCCCTGCATAAACGTAGGGTCTGCGATTTTGGCCACCATAAATCTCTCTGCATAAAGACGAATGGCTATTGAAAGCACAATTTTATGTTCGAAATTAATTCCCGTAGTCGTTTCTGCGCAACAATCGTCAGCCTCTTTATTAATAAGGTCAACAACTAACTGCGGCTGTCCCGTCGAGGTGGGGGCGGTCACTCCAAATAAATTGCAGTAGATTGAATTTAGCTGGTCTATTGTGATATTCGCAGTATCATTCTTCCAGTGAAGAAGAGATGTCAGCGTAACGAAATCTGCATCGTGTTTCCCCTTCATATATTCCACAAGATTCCTAATGAAAGGAATCGAAGCAATTTTCTTTCTATCGTCGGTAAAGAAATGCTTCTTCCAGTCGTTGACGAAAATATTTTTAATTCCTACTGCCTGTTCTAATATAATGCCACTGCTACTTTTCATTGTCATTAGGCAGTGCTTACGTTTAACAAAACGGCTTTCAACAACTCGAAAAAAATCGAAGTTGTGGGTTAAGATAATCTGCCGAAATTTTGGTTCCTCGGATATATCTTTTAGATATTGGATAATCGCATACTTATTTTTATAATCAAAGGAGTCTGCGATGTCATCAACGATAAATATGGTTTCTTGTTTTGATTTTCTACGGGCTTCTATTTCAAAGATAATATTCAAAATGTAGAACGCTTTCCTCTCTCCTTGACTCAGAGATTTAAGTAATGTTTCTTCGTCGATAGGAGCCTTTTCCTGCCCGTCGTCAAATTCAAAACTAAGATCGAGCATGGGGTCAACGCCCAAAGTAACCGAAATCTTATTCTTCGCCGTTAGTTTGAATGGAACAAAAAATCTATCATTGAAAATACGTATTACCTCTTCCCACTGCGTACTTTCTTGCTGGGCTTGTTTCTCAATTGCCTTTTCTCGTTTTTCTGCTTCTTGATATTTATTCAACAGATCATTGTAGGCAAGCTCGTTTTCCTTTAAGAGCGACTTCCAAACATCCTCTTTGAATTTTTCTATATTCGCTAAATGTGGAAGAAGATGTTCGTTCTGAATGATATAATCTTTGAAAGATTTTGTATTTACATTTTTTACAAGCAGATCCCCTAACTCTTCAAATTTAGCGCGAAGCTTTGGATCGTTAACAATACCTTCCTTTTCCTTAGAAATTAAATTTACTAACTCCGCCTGCGTCTTTATTGTTTGGATGTTTTCATTCCCGCTGTTAAGGTTAATACTATGATTGGCTTTGAAGAATCCATTGTCCGCCAAACTCTTGGCGATAGCGGATGCATTGTAATATTCGAAGATTCCCTTTTTGAAATACGTTGACCTTTCGAGTAGCTCCGCATACCTCTTTATGTAGTCTTCGATTGCGGACTGGAAATCTTTTTTCTTTAATGCATCGAGTGCCTTATCATCGAATATGATGTCGTATTTAACGGTAGAAAGGTGTGTGTCCTTTAGGGATTCTACTTCAGCTTTGACGCGCCTCAGAGCGTTGCGCAAATTATTATCTTTTGTAAAGGCCGAGGATATTTCTCCTTCTATCCCTCGCTTTGTCCCTGTCTTTTGTTTCAGCGCACTAAGTAATAGCTCCTTCGCCTTGTCAATTTCCGCATGAAGCGCCTCATATTCTTTGCGTAACTTCGCGTTGACTAAAAGCGTCGAGGTTTTTTCGGTATGCCTGAACTCTCTGTCGTATGGTGAAATGACGAAAATGTCGGAAGAGGGAATTTCCTTGCCCGTCTCATCGGCAATAAGTCGTGTAGTGACTCTGTCTGGGTAAACGCGGTCTCTAGAATCACTACCCTCAGATAAATCTTTGAATGTCTCAGCGAAGGAAGACTTCATGGAGCCGTTCGGAGCGTAAATCGCGTACACGTTCTGTTCGGCAAAGTCGAATTCGTATTGCAGAGATTTTATCCCGTAGCAGTTTTTAAGATCTATCTTTAATTTTTCCACGTATGCAAAATTACGATGGAAAGAAGCACTTTCGCGTAAAACCCGCTAATTCGGTGTTTGGGGCCATGATGCAGTCGTTCAGCGTAACGTGGTGTTCCTTGCTTCCCATCGCGCGGCTTGTGTCGGCCGCCTCCGAGTCTGAACTATGATTTATGTGATTCGTGTGATGGGCTCGATGATTGTCGTTCCCGGTCCTAAAAATCATTTCCCAATCAAAGAATCACACGAATCATAGTTCAGATATTCGCGCGGCTGTGTCGTTCGCCGCCATGGGCAAAGATGGACCACGATTCACAGGATTTTCAGGATGGGAATTCAGTCGCGGAGCGACGGAGTACTCGCAGCCCAGCATGGAGTCCGCCGCGGCGGACGGAATGCTGGGTTAGCGTTCGTTTTAGGTTCCCATAGTCCTGAAAGGACGGAGTAAATCCGCGGCGGTTAACATCGCCCTTTCAGGGCTTTGGAACGATTCGTGTTCGTTTACCCAGGGTTCCACTTCGTTGCACCCTGGGCTGCGGATACTTCGTGGCTCCGCCACTTGGGGGTGCTTCCCGTCGCGCGGCTTGTGTCGTCCGCATCCGAGTCTGAACCCTCCTCGGCGGGCCTTCGGCTGGGATTCATGGGAGGGGGAGGATTTTTTGGGATGATTGTGCATAATCCCAACCATCCAAATCATCCTCCTCTTTGGGCAATTATGAATTATGAATTATGAAAGGGGGTCATTTATTTTCGATTATTTTGAGGAATCGCTTGACTTCCCGAAATTCCCGCCGTATATTGCGAGTGAGACTATGGGCACCAAGTGTCTATAAGAATAGTGTTTTGTGTCCTTGTTCATTGACAATCTGGCAGTCGGCGGTAGTTTTCTATATGAACGAGTTCTTTAGGAAAGCGTTTTGTGGATAACTTTTTCAAGAAATGGCGAAAACAGCTTGGAAACGAGGGGTCATCGGGAACTCACAAGAAAGAAAAACGGCACCTATTTCTTGGGGACACTGTAATTGTACTTTCCGAAACAATCTCACCTCTCGCTTTGTAAGCATAAAGCGTGGTAGATTATTTTGCAATATTTGGCGTAAAGCGGGATGCATCCGATCGAGAGATCAAGGAGGCGTACCGCGCGTTGGCCAAGAAATTCCATCCCGATCAGCATCATGGCGACACGGAAACTGAACGCAGGATGCAGGAGATCAACGAGGCGAAGGCGGTGCTTTTCGATCCTGTTCGACGTGAGGAGCATCGCGTTACACTGCGGATGCGCGAAACGTTTTCTGCAGAGCACATCGAGGAGCTTCGCCGGAACACGATGTTTCAGGGAACGACGACGTATCGTCCACCTCCGGAAGTCCGGCGCCCGCGCAGCAAATGGGATAAGCGATGGAAGCACTATACCTTCGGTGTTATTGCAGCGCTGGTTCTTACGATGGTGGGTATCGTTTCTTATGAAATCGCATCGTCACCGCGGCTGGTGGCTACCGATCCAATTACGGATCTGATTGGACGATACAGAACAATGGATCCTCATTATGTCGAGGATAGCATCGCCAATGATCGCGACACGCTTAGGATCGCAGATGACAGCGCGCCGAAACTTCGACACCTCGGTGATATTTTGTTTGGCCTCGGCGAGTTCCGGTCAGCATCGAAATATTATGAGGCGTATCTCAAGAAAGTACCCGATAACGATACGGTGATCGGCGATCTTTCATACGCACTCTTCAAGCAAGGGCAGTACGCGCAGACGCTCGGTGTTCTTTCACGAGAAATGCATGGAGACTCTAATCTTGTCGTGGCGTACTACAATATCGGGGAGCTTTTCCTCAAAGAGGATAAGCCCTTTGATGCTCGGGATGCTTTCCGAGCTTCAGTCCATATTGCCGACAGCATGACTCATGCCGGCCGGCATGCACCCGACGATGCTCGCCGAGCAAGAGATGAACTTGAGAGGATTCCGTAATGTCTTATAAGATATGAATAAGAAAATATTACAAATTCTGGCGGTACTCCTTGCACTCATTGGATTGATCTGGTTCGGTCAAGGGATTGGATTGATCCACGGTAGTGTGATGACGGATGATTCGAAATGGGTGGTCATCGGTGGCATTATGGTCATAGCGGGTTTGGCGTTATTCTGGTATGCTCGAGGCAGAGCTCGGTAGAGCTATCGACAAGGATGACTTTAACTAGCTTTTTATTGAGGTGGTTTTGAATGGAAAATTGTTAACGAATAGATTCTTTTTTTCGAACGAATGAAACCAGCAACAAAGAGTAAGTTTGTTATTACAACTTCGCAATGATGACATTGAGATAATGGGGCTGATTTTCGCTCGGTTGTTGTTTCGTGATTTTATATGGCAGAAATACTAACCACAACTCAAGAAGACATCATTGCTGATCTCAAGCCCACGAAAGCTAATCCGAAGCCGGGTAAGCTGTTTATTGGTGGAGAGTTCGTAGAAGCGATATCTCGGTCGAACTTTCGAGACGCAAAATCCAGCAACTGGAGAAGTAATCGTTGAAATAGCGGAAGCTGGTGCTGAGGACGTGGATCGTGCAGTCCGCGCGGCACAGAGAGCATTTGCTGAGGGAAGTCCATGGAGAAAGCTGAACCCGCGAGATCGATCACGCCTGCTTTGGAAGCTTTCAGAGCTGATTCGTGCCAATGCGGAAGAACTTTCAGAGTTAGAAACTCTTGACACGGGCAAGCCAATATTTGAATCTTCACGATTCGATATTCCACTCGCGGCAGAATGTTTTGAATATTATGCTGGCTGGCCCACAAAAATTGCAGGCGAAACGCTTGCGAACAGCGCTGGAGGCGACGCATTGGTCTATACGCTGAGGGAACCCATTGGCGTTTGTGGGCAGATCATTCCATGGAATTTCCCGCTTCAAATGCTTGCCTGGAAAGTGGCACCTGCGCTTGCGTGCGGCAATACGGTCGTGTTAAAACCTGCTGAACAGACTCCCTTGACCGCTTTGCGATTTGCAGAGCTAACACTCGAAGCTGGGCTTCCGCCAGGAGTGTTTAATGTGGTTACTGGCTTTGGACCAACGACGGGTAAAGCAATGGTCGATCATCCCTATATTGATAAGATCGCGTTTACCGGAAGCGTTGAAGTTGGCAAGGAAATCATGCGAGGGGCGGCCAATTCCTTAAAGCGCGTCTCTTTAGAATTGGGCGGGAAGTCACCAAATATCATATTTGCAGACGCCGATCTGGAAACTGCTGCGAAGTATGCACTTGGTGGTATTTTCTTTAATCAAGGAGAAATGTGTACTGCCGGTTCCCGCATCTTTGTAGAAGAGGCTGGCTACGACGAATTCATGTCGGTGTTGCGTGGCCGCGCAGGTAAGATGGTTGCCGGTGATCCACTCCATCCCAAAACTCGCCTCGGTTCCCTGATCTCGCATGAGCATCTGAATCGAGTGTTGAACTACGTGAGTAGTGGGCGCGATGAAGGCGCTTCCGTGGCTATTGGCGGTGAGCGGATAGGCGCAAGAGGATATTTTATGAAGCCCACGGTTCTCGAGGGTGTAACAAATTCCATGCGCGTTGCGCAAGAGGAAATTTTTGGTCCAGTTGCTTCAGTGATCAAGTTCAAGGATGCTGAAGAGGGTATTCGCGAAGCAAATAATTCTCAGTTCGGCCTTGCAGCTGCAATTTGGACGCGTGACATAAAGAAGGCGCATCAAATGGCGCGCAGGGTAAAGGCCGGAACCGTCTGGGTTAATACCATTTCAACAACGGATAATGCGGTTCCCTTCGGAGGTTATAAATCAAGCGGGTTTGGAAGAGAATTAGGCAGAGCTGCTATCGATCTTTACACCGAAACGAAGACGGTGTGGGTTGATCTGAATTCGTAAACGCACTAACTTTAATCACTTAGCGATAGAATTGCCGTGTTCGAACATCTCCCCATAAAGCGCCGCCGGGTACTCCGCGGACTTCTTGTTGGAGGTGTGCTTGCTTGGGCAGCGCCATTTGTCTATGCCGCAGCAAAATTTCTTTCGTTTAAGAGCGTTCTCGGCGGTAGCTCCACCGCTAAGCTTTCTGCCTCTGACCTGACCCCAGATTCGCCTTCCAAACTTGTGGAGATTGAGGGAGAGCCTGTGATAGTTGTCCGTGAATTGGATAACCAGATCAGAGCTTTCACAGCTTCCTGTACTCACCTGGGCTGTATTGTTTCATATCGGCCCGAACTTATGATCGGTCACGAACAAAGTTCGGGATTTTATTGCAAATGCCATCAGGGAAAATACGATTTGAATGGGATCAATATTGCAGGCACCCCCCCCAAATCACCGTTGACTGAACTTACTGTTGTAGCGGTGGCAGATGATCTTACCATTTCGATTGTTCCGAAAACAATAAATACTTGATGGGACTTATCGATACCCTTCATTTGCGCGAGCCCTGGGATGCTCTTCGAGCCAAAACTGTACCCAATCATAGAAATTCTGTTTGGTATTACATGGGAGGGTTGGCCTTGTTCTTTTTCTTCATCCAGGTGGTGACGGGTGTTTTGCTTATGCTTTATTATCGTCCGGTGCCCGAAGCCGCCCATGATAGTGTTCAGCTAATAATGACAAAAGTCCCATTTGGCCAAACAATTCGCTCTATACATTCGTGGTCATCCAATGCACTCATCGCTATTGTGGTTATTCACATGTTTAGTGCGTTTTTTATGAAGGCGTATCATACGCCACGCGCGATTCTGTGGGTAACTGGCATATTCTTGTTGTTGCTCATGCTTGGATTTGGGTTCACCGGCTACCTTTTACCATGGGATCAAACAGCGTATTTTGCAACGAGGATTGGTACTGAAATCCCTCGTGCTGTACCCCTGATTGGAGAATGGATTTCGGTCTTGCTCCGAGGTTCGAAGGACGTAACGGGATCTACTCTGACACGCCTCTTTGCCTTGCATGTGGCTGTGTTGCCTTTAATTACAATTGCATTCACTGCAACCCACGTTGCGATAACAGCACTTGCCGGGAGTAGCGTACCCGATGGAGCAAATGTTAAAAGCAAAACCCGCTTTATCCCAAATTATGTTTTGGGTGAAACAATTCTTTGGTTAGTAGGGCTTGCTATCCTGCTGGCCGTTGCAATGATCTTTCCCTGGCCACTTAGCGCAGGCTATGACCTCATGAAGCCTGCGGAGCCGCCAGCGGGTGTTCATCCAGAGTGGTACTTCATGTTTCTTTTCCAAAGCTTGAAATACCTTCCAGAGTGGGCAGTAGTTCTTTTTTGCACTTTAGTCCTGATTTTTTGGACCCTTGTTCCATGGCTGGATCGAAAATCTCGGAGAGGCCAGAAGAGCCCAATTTTTACGATAGTAGGTATTATTGCAATTGTCGGAGTAGCTCTACTGACAACATTGGCGTATATTTCGGTTTCTCAGGAGGTAGATCTCTCGAAACGCGACCAAGTAAAATCGATGAACGTGAGCGCGGCGCGGCCAGCCTCGGAGAGTGCATCTGATACCTCGGTGAAGGTGACAATAAATTCCATGACCTATCGAGGATTCACTACAGATTCAACCACCTGGCTCATTATCTCCATTTCCACGATCGCATTCCTGATCTTGGTTCTTACACTGTCGCGATCAGCAATCTCACAACGACGGTCAGAGTGAGATAAGTTAGGACAAAAAACAATCTTATCTTAAGACAATTTCGTCATTCCGGAATCGGCTTCGCAGAATATTCGTTGCAACAGGATTCGCAATTTTAATGTCATATGAAACTCCTAATCGGATATCTTAAAGGTTACCGGAAGCTCGTCGCACTTGCTCTTGTGTTAGCGGCGATCAATACTCTATTTTCGCTGATCGACCCTTATATTTTTCGTCATGTTCTTGATGATTATGTTCCTAAATTCGGTCACATATCATTGGGCGAATTTATTCGTGGGGTTGGAGCACTCGTTTTGCTCATGATGGGTGCGGCTTTTGTTTCGAGAGTTGCCAAGAACTTTCAGGATTATTACACCAATGTTCTGACCCAGCGGCTAGGAGTTCAAATCTATAGCGAGGGTGTCGAACATTCGCTCCAGTTGCCTTATCAAGTATTCGAAGATCAGCGATCTGGAGAGACGCTAGGACGCCTTCAGAAAGTACGGCTTGATACCGAAAAAGTCATCCAATCCGCGATCGGCTTTGTATTTACAACGCTGGTTGCTGTTCTTTTTGTCATCGTTTATTCCTTTTATGTACACTGGTCTATTGTGCCGGCGTATTTTTTCGGAATGGTGGCTATCGCTTGGATGAGTTGGGTGCTTGGTAAGAAGATCAAGACCATCCAAAAGACCATCGTTGCGAAAACAACTGCTCTGGCAGGATCCACAACAGAATCTTTGCGCAACATTGAGTTGGTTAAGAGCCTTGGCCTTGCTGAGCAAGAAATTTTACGATTGAATTCTACAACGGAGAAGATTCTGGAACTCGAACTTCAAAAAGTGAAGTACGTTCGGTGGCTGAGTTTTCTTCAGGGATCTGTGGTCAACGCTCTTCGAAACGGAATCTTATTCCTTATGATCTACCTTGTATTCATGCAAGAGATAACGTTTGGACAGTTCTTTTCACTCTATATTTATTCCTTCTTCATTTTTAGTCCTCTTCAGGAGATTGGAAATATAATTAATACATTTCGAGAAGCCGAGGCGTCGTTAAACATCTTTGAGGAGATCATGCGGATGCCTATCGAGCGGAAGCCGGCTCATCCCATCCAGCTTGGGACAATTGAAAAGCTTGCATTTCAAGATGTCTCGTTTAAGCATCTTACCGCTTCAAACTATGCGCTCACGAACATCAACTTTGAGACTAGCAGGGGTGAGACCATTGCATTCGTAGGCCCATCTGGCGCAGGAAAAACAACGCTCGTTAAGTTATTAGTTGGACTCTACCCTCCGCAAACTGGGCGGGTTCTATACAACAATATTAGCAGTACCGACATTGATGTGGATGAATTGCGCGAGCGCATTGGATTCGTCACGCAGGATACACAGCTTTTCAGCGGTACCATACGTGAGAATTTACTCTTCGTCAATCCAAGTGCTACGGATGCAGAGTGTATGGAAATGTTGGAGAAAGCTTCATGCCAGACCTTGCTAGCTCGCGCTCCCGAAGGACTCGATACGGTGATCGGTGAAGGTGGAGTGAAAGTTTCAGGTGGTGAAAAGCAACGCCTTTCGATAGCACGCGCTCTTCTCAGAAGGCCAAATCTGCTGGTTTTTGATGAAGCGACTTCTTCACTTGATTCGTTGACTGAAGAAGAGATCACAACCACTATTCGAGAGGTTTCGGCAGGTACCGATCTCATAACGATACTGATCGCCCACAGACTCTCGACAATCATGCATGCAGATCGAATTCACGTTCTCGAACAAGGGCAAATTGTCGAGGCCGGCCGACATCATGATCTGCTCGAAATGAAGGGTCTATACTATGCAATGTGGCGTCAACAAATCGGGGAGCGCAGCCACGCAAATAAGAATGGGCAGCATGCACATTTGGCTTTGAATGGAAAAAACTCGAGTTCACGCGTCGTGGCAGGGGCGTGATAGCTGTTATGGGGATTCGGACACTTCCTAACACTCGCACCTGTTGTACGAGTTTAGGTTGCGAATATTCCCCCAATGGCAGAACTTTTCATTTCTTACTCGAGGCGCGATGCTCCACATGCGCTCGACTTGGTGGCCGATCTTCGCGCTGAAGGTTATTCCGTTTGGATCGATCAGGGAGGGATAGAGGGTGCACAAAACTGGTCTTCCAGAATTGTCGAAGGCATCAATGATTGTTGCACTCTCGTACTACTGATTTCGCCACACTCTCTAGGATCCCACAATGTTGCCAGGGAGGTTCAACTTGCCCTTGAAAAAGGGAAGAATATTCTTCCAGTGATCATCGAGCAAGCTTCGCTCCCGTCGAATTTCGAATATTCACTTGCAGGGCTTCAACAGGTTTCTTATTTTGACCGAACTGCAATCCTGAAGGCACTTGAAATGCTTCGGAGCGGTGCTCCAGTTGCACAATTACCCGAACAGTCGGTTTTATTGGATGAAGAAGAGTCCTTCATCCGAGTAGCCGTTCTCCCTTTCGATGATCTTTCGCCTCAGCATGATAACCAATGGTTTGCTGATGGAATGATGGATGAACTCATCGGTACACTTGGCCATCTCGAACTGGTAAAAGTACCTTCCCGATCTGATGTATTGCATTATCGCGAACACCGAGCAAAGAGCAGGGTTATCGCTCGGGAGTTGGGAGTGCGTTATTTGGTCGAGGGAGCTGTACGAAAGGCAGGAGAACGCATACGTATCAATGCGACCCTCACAGACTCACGGCAGGGGGAACAGCTTTGGGGCAATCAGTTTGATGGTACATTCGAGGATGTGTTCAACTTCCAGGAATCGGTTGCTAGGCAGGTCACCGAAGCGTTGAAACTTCATCTTACGCCGAAGGACGCCGAACATATTGAGGCTCGTGTAACTCAAAACGTTGAAGCGTACGAACTTTTTCTTAAAGGCAGGCACGAACAGTATTATTACAGTAAGGAGAGCTTCATTCGCGCGCTTGATCTTTACGAAAAAGCCGCCGCGATCGATCCAAAGTTCGAACGCGCTTATGTTGGTATTGCTTCGATATGTTGTGTCTATTACCGAGAATACTCCAAGGACCTCAAATGGCTGCAACGAGCTGAGTCAAGCCTTGCCAAAGCCGAACAGATTGCTGGGGAGACATCGAGAACCCTGTACATTCGTGGAATGATCGAGTGGATGAAAGGTGGGATTCAGCAGGCCATCGATTTCCTTAATCGGTCGGTAGTACTCGACCCGACCTATCCCAACACGCTTAACGTGCTCGGAGCAATTCATATGGCGAACGGAGATTTCGTAGATGCGGCAATGGCATTTCAACGTGTAACTGATCTCGGTGAAGACACCATGGCCTATTTCAACCTCCTTGGTGCTCTTGACAACTGCGGAGATAGCGAAAGCGTAAGGCTTAGGAACCTAGCTCAAAAGGCTCTTCCCGTTTTCGAACGCTACCTGCTTCGTGAGCCGGGAGATAGCAACGCGGCTGTTTCCAAAGGTTTCGTCCTTCATTGGGCTGGTAGGAATGCCGAGGCAATGGAAATGGCGGACCAACTCTTTAGTGCCGACAATCTAGGTGGGCAGGTGAAGTACCGGCTTGGTACTTTGTATCAGATCCTAGGCAAGCCGCAATTGTATCTTGCCTTGCTCCGAGAAGCAATTGGTAGTGGCTATCGAGAGCTGGAGCAAACCCGCCAGTTCTTCGAAACTGAAAACCCTGCGTTAAAGCGTGAATTTCAAACGATCATCACCGAACTCGAGGAGACCATCGAGAGGGAAAAATCCTCGAGTCCGGCTTGATTTGCGTTATATTATGATTCTAATGGCCAGTGCATGGAACACCGACGTCCCGTATGGAAATTGCTACTGAATTGCCGTTTGCATCGGAATAGATCGTAGTACCGGACCCTGAATTATTCGGGGAAGAGGCTGGCACACTGGTTACACTTGAATATGCGCTGCCAGCAACGTCAGTTGCGGTCACGGATATGTTTGTGCCATTGGCAGGCGCACACTGTGTACAGCTAAGCTTGGTTGGAGTCAAAATGCATGACCCAGCTGGTCCCCCTGACACACTTACCGACTGGGACTGGGAGCCGCTGAATGACACCGAAAAATTAACAGAATCAGGGGACATCCCCAATTGCGTGGTGAGATTAATGGGAATACCAGCCGCCGCAGGGGGCATGATTTGTGCTGTGAAGGCTCCAGCCTGAATGTGAGATGGCACAAGAGCCGTGCGGTCATTCCGCGTTCCGTTGTGGTTGCCTATCGCAAATACAAAGAATCCGCAAAGTGGTACAATTAGGAGACTGGGGATCAAACGTTTATTCATATTCTGTAGGGTATGGGAAGTTAAAATGTCAATAAAGTATTAATGAGCAGGACATTCGCTCTACATTAATTCTACAAAAATAATACAATAATATGGCTCGTGCTTGAAAAGCACAGGCGATGAGGCCCCACATTGCCGGAGACGTTAGCTATTGGCTACAATGCATGAACTGCTGGAAGCTTGGCCGGTGAGGGAATTGCAAACGCACCCGAAGTCATAGCGGTTGAAGTATGAAAGAGTGTCTTGCCCCGATTGAGTTGAAAGAAATCTAATCCCATTTCCGCAGCCACGTAATGAAAAATTGCGTTCAACTCCAAATTCTCCCTGTTTGTGTTCTTCAAGGGTTCTATTCTTGCCACCGAGAAAGCACTAAATATTGGCCTCTATTATGGAGGATTTGGCCAGACTAATAATGTGTTGGTTGACTTCGTGAAAGCAGCTTGCATGATCTTAATGCATGTAGAGCAATGACAAAAGTATATTATTAATAGCATCCCAACTTCTTCTATAAATAAGTTCTGGCTAATTCAATTGATTTTCACTGCAGCCTTCATTAGATCATCAAGGCTCTGCCTATTCTCAAGTACTCCGTAAAAAAGATCCCCATTCCTTAAAATCCGCTGTTGTATTGTATTAATGTTAAATTCTTCTAGGGTAAGCTTCTTTGTTATCTCTTCCCACTCGATTGGTGCGCTCACCAAAGCATGGGGTCTTTCTCTGACTGAGTACGGTGCCGCAAGGCTCTTTCCCTCAAAATTTTGAAGATAATCAATATATACCTGCGTGGGTTTGCGATCGTGAATTATTCTGCGAATCGTGGCAAGATTTGGATTGCGGTTTGCGACGATGCTCGCAAGAGCTTTAGCAAACGGAAAGACTTTTTCATAGGTATACTCTGTCTTGATGGGAACATAAATATGAATACCTCTAGAACCAGAGGTCTTTGGATAACCGGTTAGTCCAGCTTGATCCAGCACCACTTTAATTTCCAAGGCCATATCTTTGACTTGTTCGAAGTTTGCTTGATCGCCAGGATCGAGATCAAATGCAATGTAATCCGGCTTGCCAATCGATTGGACTCGTGAGAACCAGGGGTTTTGAGCGATCGTACCAAGATTCACGAGATATAGTAACGCCGCGAGATTATTTGCTAAGGGATTATGCACTACTTTGCCGTTGCTTTCATGTGTTTCGAATATTTTAACATATTTAGGAGCCTCCTCAAGATTGTGCTGATAAAACATTTGGCCTGCGATCCCATTCGGATATCGTTTAAGAATCAATGGTCGATCCTTAAGGTAGGGGAGGATGGTGTCCGAAATCATGAAATAGTATTTCAAAAGATCGAATTTTGTGTACCCCTCTTTCGGCCAGAAGATTTTATGTAGGTGGGAGAGATGAAGAAGGTCGGAACCAACCAACACAGTCGCATCACCATGTTTTGAGGAAGCTTTGAAGAATTCTCCTGCCTCGACAACAGCAATGCTCTGATTCTCCGATTTCTGTTTAGCGTTCCGCATGTTCAGTAAAAGTTACGATACCCTTTGTTTTTCTTTTGGCTTCAAAAGTACACTCTATTGGCATCTTATCGAAGCGCAGCCCCATAAAAACGGGATGTCGAAAATCACCTTTTCTGGTTCGCTCTGTGAACTTTACTTCACAAATAAGCTTGAGTTTTAGCCAATGAACGCCTTTATCCGATTTATGGGGAATGGTTTCGAAAGGCGCTACCTTAGTTCTGAGGGGCTGCATTAGGTCAAAGATCTTCTTCAAATGTTGGCGATCAAACCCTGTTCCCACTTTGCCAACAGATTTCAGTTGTTCGCCGTCGTAAAGGCCCAGATGCAAGGCACCAAAATACTCGCGACTTCCCTGCGGCTTAGTATAACCCACAATCACAGCCTCTTGACGCATTTGAGTTTTTATCTTAAGCCATGCTGTGGAACGTTGTTGCTCGTAGTTACTAGCTCCATTCTTTGCAATGATGCCTTCAAGGTGTCTGGTCTCTGCTTCCTTGAATCGTTCGATCCCATCAGCGACGGTGTGAGGGGCGACTCGAAATACTTCGCGTTCGCGACAAATCTTTGTGAGGACTCTCTTACGGTCTAAAAGTTGGGCAGACATTAAATTGAATCCATCAAGGTAAAGAAGATCGAAGACGAAATAGATAATTTTCTGAGTAGTCGAAAGCTGTTTAATAGCATTTCTATTCTTTACGCCAAAGCGCGATTGTAGATCTTGGAAGCTTGCCACGCCACGCCCATTGACGGAAATGATTTCACCATCTAGAATTGCTTCTCTTGCCTTGATCCATTGGGGCATATTGGATAGCTCGGGATAGCGGATGGTCATTGCTCTCTGGTTCCGCGACATAATTTCGAGTTTTCCATTTCGAATGAAACTTATTGCTCGAATGCCATCATACTTCTCTTCAAAGATCCATCCACTGCTGTCGAAAGGTTCATCTACGAGCACTGCTTTCATGGGCTCAATACGGCGCGGCATTGAGGAAGCTCTGGCGCCTTGGATACTTTCAATTGAAGATTTTATGATGACTTCTGTTTAGATTGGTTTCTTGAACCATAGTGGAGGACTGGTTTCAGAGTCCAATTTGGATCAGCATACCTATCATCATGCTTAAGTATCAGCCAATTCTTTGATCCGATGCTTTTCATTCGGATCAAGTGAAATTCACCTTTCAGTTTTTTACCTCGCAAAATGAAAGTGAGCTTCCCTTCCTTTAATTGTGTTCTAATTGATTTGTCTCCGATTGGTTAATACGTTCCAGAATCCCAAATGCGTACTTCCCCAGCGCCATATTCGCCTGCCGGAATGGTCCCTTCGAATGAATTATATTCTATGGGGTGGTCTTCGGTCATGAGCGCAAGATGCTTGTCTTTCGGATTCATAGATGGGCCTTTCGGGATTGCCCAAGATTTCATTACACCACCCACCTCAAGCCGGAAATCGAAGTGCAGACTCGAAGCATGGTGCTCCTGAACGACAAAGCAGTGCCCGTCAGAATTGCTCGACAGAACTCCAGGCTCGGAAGTCTGCGAAAAATCGCGTCTTTCGTCATATCGTGTGAGTGGCATGGATCAAGGTCGATAATGAAAGAATCATGCCAGACAGTAGTCAAACTCTTGGCTCTATTTTGATCTGCTCCAACTTGTGCCTTCGCTTGCGTGTAACGGTAAACCGAAGACTGTTCACTTCGACTTTATCCCCGACGTTCGGAATTTTGCCAGCATGTTTTTGAACATATCCTGAAACAGTCTGGTAATCCCCACTCTCTTCGAGGGTTGGAAGGCGACCGTCGAAATGCTCATTGAAATCCGCTATGCTCATAGAAGGATCGACAAATATTGCATTATCCGATTCGATCACGTCCGGTGTTTCTCCTATATCGGATTCATCTCGAATTTCGCCGACAAGTTCCTCCAAAATATCTTCAAGGGTTACAATTCCTTCAACACCACCATGTTCACTGACGACAATTCCCATATGAACCCTGTTTTTCTGAAAATCCGGAAGTAATACCGAAATAGGCTGCGTTTCGCTAACGAAGAGGGCGGGGCGAAGAGCGCGATTAAGGAGTAAAAAGAATTCCTCTTCGCTGTCCCGGCTGGGTACGCTTAGTCTCTCTAGCTGTGAAATATAGGGTAGGAGATCCTTGACGTGGAGTACGCCCTTGATCTGATCAAGTGAGTTTCGAAATACTGGCAATCGAGAGTAGCCTTCCTCTTCAATTATTCGTAATATTTCTCGTGGCTCGAAATCCAGGTCGAGTGCAACAACTTCTGACCGATGAACCATGATCTCTCGAACACTCGTATCTCTAAAATCAAAAAAGGATTCAATCATGTTACGTTCGCGGCCTTGCACCACACCTTGACGCGTACTCTCTATAATGACTCCCATTAATTCTTCGCGAGTGTGTGCACCCTCCTCTGATGCTTTCGGCAGACCAAACAATTGAAGTGCTAAAATCACTAACTTATTTAAAGACCATACCAACGGACGGAATATTTGATAGTAGACCATTAGAGGCTTCGCTGTCGTCAAAGCGACCTTTACTTCGTAATTGATCGCAAGAACTTTCGGCACCTGTTCGCCTATCACAATATGCAAACCGGTGAGTATTAGAAATCCGGATGTAAAGCAGATGGAGGTTGCAACGCTCGGCGAGATTGCAAATAGGCTGAATAGTGGTTTAAGTAGTCCAAACATCAGTGGTTCGCCGATCCAACCGAGCGCGAGGCTGGCTAGTGTAATTCCGACTTGTGTGGCCGAAAGAAAGGAATCTATGTTATCTTGTACTTTCTTTGCCGCAAGTGCGTGCGCATCTTTTCGCTGGATCAGATCATCAAGTTGACCTACGCGGAGCTTGACCGCTGCGTATTCAGCAGTGACGAAGAACCCATTGAGCAATACAAGAAGAAGGACGAGGAAAACCTCAAGGAGTATCATTGAGAATAATAGTCAAAATTACAAGTTACGAAATAGAACCGAATGGGCAGGTGAATCAATTCGTCAGGTCGAAATTCAAAGCAAATGGTTCAAAATGTATTATATTTGTAATTTAATAGTCGCTTGTAAAAAGCGTTGTCATGTTTTCAACCATTTCTAAATCACAAAAATGAACCAACAACGATTTCCCAAGCCGCGTCGGTCCCTTTTCCTTGGTTCCATCGTGGCGATAAATATTCTTGCGTTTTTCCCAGGCTGCGCACCCAAAAACGGTGGCGCACCTGCAATCGATTCGACCTCTTCCACGACCCCGTCGGTAGCTCGTGGCAAGTATATTGTTACAACGGGCGGTTGTAACGACTGTCATACCCCGTGGAAGATGGGTCCACAAGGGCCTGCTCCCGATATGACGAGGCTGCTTTCTGGCCATCCAGCTGATGTGAAGATTGCTTGGCCGGTAATGCTTCAGCCGCCGTGGATGGCTGCCGGAAATATGACGATGACAGCTTGGAGCGGTCCTTGGGGTGTTAGCTTCACCGCAAATTTGACGCCTGACTCCGCGACCGGACTTGGAAAATGGAGCCTGGAGCAATTCATGAGCGCCATGAAGAACGGCAAGCATCAAGGTTCTGGTCGGCCCCTTCTTCCGCCCATGCCCTGGAACTGGGTGAGCCAGATGACCGATGCCGATCTTACAAGCATATACGTGTATCTCAGAAGCATTCCTCCTATTTCCAACCAGGTGCCAGATCCCATTCCGCCCACAATGACCGGAGGTCCAGGAGAAATGCCTCCCGGGGCTCCGCCGATGCCGCCAACTCCACCCGGTGCACCACCGCTGCCACCAACCGGAGCTCCTCCACCTCCTCCACCGCCGCATCAAAGATAATCACTTTTGCATAAGGGCTGCCTACAATAAGGCAGCCCTTTTTTGAAACCCAAGCTAACCAATGTACCTAAATCTCATTCGACTAACGGTCCGGGATTGGAGCCAAATGGTAAAATTCTACCAGGACGTGATAGGATTAAACCACTTGTGCTCGAGCCGGAGCATCAATATGGTTGGCTGGATGCTGGCTCGTTGCGTCTCGCCATAGTGGGTGGAAGTGAGCCTCCATCTTCAGAAAATTCCAGGCTGTCGCTCCAATTCGAGGTGAAGGACTTGATCTCTGAAATTGCGAAGCTGGAGCACGCAGGATGCCTGTTCTTCGACAAGCAACTTGATACCGGCGAGCCATATCGCATGGCACAGTTCCGCGATCCGGAAGGGAACCCGATTGCGCTATACGAATTGCTGGAATAGCCGTCTTACCTCGATTCCAGCAAGGCTTTATCAACCTTGCTAGTATCGCCAACCACTACCCAATTGAAATTTCTGAGATACTTCACTGCAGCTCGCTGGAGCTGAGCGGGAGTTACGTTTGCAAGTTTATCATAATCAAAAAATGCGTTGTGCCAATCTCCGGTTGTCAGAGCGGCCTGACCGAGGCTGACCGCCTGCTCGGACGTCGTTTCCGAATTCAGATAGTTTCGCGTTGCCCATCCCGCAACACCCTCACGGATTGCAGATTCACGAATAAAATTTTGCTGAAAAAAATCCACATCGTTATAAATGATCTTGATCGCGCTATCTACATACGGCGTCTGCACGGTAATGATGCCGATCGAGGTGCGTCCATCCTGATCGTCAACATTAGGAGCATAAGCCAGGTTGTGCTGAACCCTGATGTGGTTAAATACAAAGCCACCGAAAAAATTTCGCAACCGCAGATAGGGATAATAATCGGAATCGCCTTTGGATGGGATATGATAGTATCCCACGATATAATCAGTCGGAAGTTTTCGCGCGAACGGCGGGAAATAAGCCCCCGGCGAGTACGCTTTCGCCGGTGGTTCGATGGCGACCGGCGTATAGCTTCCCTCCGGAAGGTGCGCGATCGATGCATTGATTTTTTCTGTCAGCTCCGCTCGCGAGATATTGCCCACTACTGAAAGCAAAAATCGTGACTTGACCATCAACGCTCTGAAATGATGCTGCATCAGTGGAATCGATTCACGTTCGACATCCGGCGCCATCAGCATTCGTCCATACGGGTGGCCCACAAAATAGATTGAGTCCAGCGCGATCTTCGAATAGGTATCCGGGTCCGTACTTCGCGAATTTATTTGAAGAAGTACATACTTTTTAAAATTCTCAAATTCGACCGTGTCGAACGTTGGATGCATCATCACATCCGTGAAATACGTCCACGATGTATCGAAATTCTCGCGGGTACATACCATACTCAGTGCGGAATAATCCCGGCCATCTTCTCCGCTGATTCCTGTGCCCATGCTTACCATCTTGCGGCGAAAGTAGGCTTTATCGGTTCGCTGGCTGCCGCTAACAGCAACCACCCGCATCGTAAAATACTCGGACGAAACCGGTTCATCGGGAGGAGAGGCGCTTTCGCCGCCGCGTATAAAGAGGATCGAGCTAACAACCGGTGCTGATGTCGATTGACGAAACAGAACGTGTATGCCTGCCACATCGAACTCCTGAACATCACTGACGACGCTCCCTGTATAGCTGGTCGAATTCTCTGCCGAACACCCTGATAGGGCTAAAAGGACGAAAAATGCGGTCCATCCAGGAAAATATGAGAAGAGATTATCCTTACTGAATTTGATTCGTGCGATCATGTTTTAGGCTTTCAAGAACTTACGCTCATACGCAACATACGATTTCCGTTTCAGTTGCCGATCCTCGCCATTTTCACAAAGATCGAGACTTCTGCACCGCTGTTCCTTCCAAAAACCCCACCGCCCTTCACCGGTCCTACGAAGCCGGTATCCGAAGTCGCACTGATGCCTATCCCATTTTCATCATTCCCCGCCGCGGCGGATTCATCGTTTATAATTTCCAGAAGAAAACGGTGCTGATTTTTTTTCCTGCCAGTTCCCGACCACCCCACGTTTCTGAGCCAATTTCGCCAGTTGGACTCCTCTCAATATTTTTTTTTGCATTAGGAATTCATAAACTGTAGAGTATTTGAGTCAGTAGTCGCAAATTGTCAATGAACATTTCCACCTCCAATTTTCATCTTTCTCCGCCGCATCAGATTCATCTTTCATCTTTCATGTTTCATCTTTCATCCTTCATCTTTCCCCCCACAGGTGCCTATAACTTCACTCTCTAATATACGACACTTTTCCCGGCTTCCACGAAATTCGAGATTTTCTTCCGCGTAGGTCGGTGCTTCCAGCCCGACCATTCCATTATTTTTTCTCCCCTCCCGCCCCTGCGGGAGGGGCCATTTTAGTTTTCTCCCCTCCCGCCCCAGCGGGAGGGGCCGGGGGAGGGCGCCGTCCGAAGTTGGGATTTTTATTAAAAGCACAGAGTTCGATTCCTCCACACCCACCCCTAACCCCTCCCGCTGGGGCGGGAGGGGAATAACTAAAGAGGATGGGGATTATGGGGCCACGCCCACACCATCGAGGAGGCCGGTGCGGCCCGCAAGGAAATCGAAAAACTGAGATCGGCGCATTAATTCGCGAATGTATTTTTAAGTGGCGGAGCCACGAAGTACCCGCAGCCCAGGGTGAAGCAAGCATCACCCACGATGCGTAGCGGAACCCTGGGTTACGGATGCATTTTTTCCCCCCTCCCACTAGCGGAAGGGGCCATTTTTATTTTCTCCCCTCCCGCACCAGCGGGAGGGGCCGGGGGAGGGCGGTCCGAAGTTGGGATTTTTATTAAAAGCACAGAGTTCGATTCCTCCACACCCACCCGTAACCCCTCCCGCTGGGGCGGGAGGGGAATAACTGAAACGGTTGGGGATTGTGGGGCCACGCCCACACCAACGAGGAACTTGTCGGCGCGGCCCGCAAGGAAAATTGAAAAACTGAGATCGGCGCATTAGTGGCCGAATGCGGAGGGTGCAATCCGCGCGATGCGAAGTATTACATGCGAGCTTCCACTATTTGATTCTAGTTATCCTGAGCGTCAGATATTCCCAGTACAGGATGAATCTCAATACCATTAGGTGCGGCTCCAATCTGATTATGTTTAAAATCGAAAAATGGCACCCCTACTACATAAACATTCCCAATATCGCGTGCCTCGGGGCTGCGGTCGTATCCGCCTCTACCGTATTTGGCAGGCGGTCCAAGCTTCTTTAAAAGCCACTTTCTCACTGTCGCACATTGATTGCGGACAGAGTAACGTTCGCCCAACGAGTCAGGCGAGGGTACTTCAGCGATTAAAGAGTCGTTGTTAAAGTAGAGTACAAGATGAATATCGCCATCAGACTCTGCGACGTATCTTGCAATTGAAGCTCTTACATTTATTATGTTAAACTCGTGCCGATAGGAATTATTATCCCAGTATCGCGGTGAATTTCCTGCCAGCCCTTCAGGTCTCTCCCAGTGTGTTAGCTGGGTAAGTGTCAAATGCCTCTGAAACGGCTCACCCAGTGACCAAATCGCACTTGCATCCGAATCTCTTAGTGTCTTAACATCCCACCGCCACCGGCGATCCTCATCTGCCGTCTGCGGCTCGCCCCCATTTCCCCTATAGGATTGTTCATACCGTTGCGCTTTATTAGCGCAACCGGCGATTGCTACAAAAGTGAAGAGGCATGCAAGAAGAATTTTGTACATAATAGAAACTTATAGAATTTCATATGCCCTCGAAAACATGCTGGGTTGTTGGTACGAGCACGCTTGGGGACTAAGCCCCGCCGGCGAGCAGATAATCTTCAATGTTTTTAGGAACCGCCCAGATTTTTAGCCGTGGTATACGTGATATTTTTTCTTTGCCTTCCTCAATTCTGATCAAAATATCTGCAGAACGTCGGTCGATAGAATCTATTAGGTGCTCATGGTTGTACGGGCAATAATGCAGGGCGAGGTTAGAATATGAAACCAGACAAGCTAAAGCAAGGAGAAGAGCATCGTATGTTAAACCTTGATTAACAATTCTTTTTCCTTCATGTACAAAATCGTGCCGCGCGTTAATTAAATCTTCCAATTTCTGGTGGTGACAGAATAGGGTTCCCAAGACAGTTCGAATCCGTTCCTTGAAGTTATCATATCCATCGCGACGCTTAAAGAGGGTCTCCATCACGGTTAAGCAACCGAGAACTTGCAGACTAAAATCACGTTGACGAAGGGTATCATCAAAAATAATTGTGGCGGCACGCAGTCTGCCCGCTAGTTCACCTGGGGGTGATGCATTCGGATCCAATAAGATTCGCCCGAAACATAAATCATTACTCATCAGCAGATCTTTTAGACCTTTCCTAGTGTAGGGCAAATAATTCTCAATAAAAATAACTGATGGAAGTTGAGTCCTTTCTAGGTGGCTGGAAAAAGATGATCGTCCTGATACGAGGGAGAGAGCCAAGCGATTCTTGGCAATCGGTCGAGTGAGCTTTTCAAAAAGAGATGACGCGTAATGAATGTCAACATTGCTAAATGTAGCTATCGCAACCACAGCCCCAAAAAATCTGCATCCTCTTTTGTAGACTCATAAATTTCTTCCTGACCGGACACATTCTTTATCGCCAAAAGAGTATCATATCCTCCTCCAAAGGCATCAGCTGTTGAAAAGAACTTCGGCTCCTTAAGATCCTCTGAGAGATCAGGAAGATGTTTACGAGAGATCACATGGAATTGGTCAAACATCGGCGATTCTAATCCGTGACTCTCATCTTCAATTTTGAGACCATAAAATGGGTAAAGTACCCACCAGGTTTGTGCAATTGGATTCATTTAATAATAATTTCCCCTGCTCTGCCGCCATATCCTCAACAGCCTCGGGTAAAAACGTGGAGCGCGCAAGAGTAAATCCGGCTTTAGCTCCTAAATGGCACATTTTGCTTCACAAAGGCGTTCCCGGAGCCAGCATGCCGCGAACGATCATTCATCCTCTCCCCGCGCCCCGCGTATCGGTTCATACGCAGGAGGCTGCAAGCTCAATTATGCGGAGACGTCTTGTCATCGCTTTAGCGGGCTTCGTTGGAAGCAAACTTTCGCGGTTCGCAGCACGTTAGATCTGAACAGAGGACATGACAATGACGAACACACTGATCACATCCGATCCCCGTATCATGGTCGGCAAACCGATCATAGCCGGAACGCGAATCACCGTGGAGTTGATACTCGAAAAGCTCGGCTCCGGGGATTCCATCGCCGATATTCTCGATGCCTATCCTCACCTGAAGTATGAGCAGGTCGAGGCCGCGATCGATTTTGCGCGTGAAAGCATTTCGTCGCTCGCCGTCTATCCCGTCTCTACATCGAGATGAGGATCGTCGCCGATGAGAATGTCGATCGCCTTGTGATCGAACGCAAAGTTCGTAATATTCTTGTAACAGGCTCCTCGCGAAGCCTCTGAGGCTGCATTGGCACATTTTGCATCACAAAGGCGTTCCCGGAGCCAGCATGCCGCCAACTATCACCAAGCCCAGCCCCGCGCCCCGCGTATCGGTTCATACGCTGGGGTGCAAGCTCAATTATGCGGAGACGTCCTCGCTGGCCGGTGCGCTTGCTGGGGCAGGATTTCATACTGTTCCATTCGGCGAGGCGGCGGATGTTTTTCTGATCAATACCTGCTCGGTCACTGCCAATGCGGAGAGGGAATGCCGCCAGATCATTCGGCGCACCCTTCGGCACACGCCGGATGCCTATATTATCGTGACTGGCTGCTACGCGCAGCTTCGCCCAGAGGAGATCGCCAGCATCGATGGCGTTGACCTCGTGCTCGGCGCACGCGAGAAGTTCGATGTCCTGAAATATGCCGGGAATTTCGATAAATCGCTCGGCCCGCAGATCTTTGCCTCGGAGATCGAAGACGCCACGGAGTTCCACTTCGGTACTTCCAGCGAGTCCGACGACCGCACCCGCGCATTCCTAAAAGTTCAGGATGGCTGCGATTATAATTGTTCGTTCTGTACCATCCCTGATGCGCGCGGCGCATCGCGTTCGGCAGAGATAGAAGACATTCTCCACCGTGTGCGAATGCTTTCGAGAGATGGATTTCACGAAATAGTCCTCTCCGGCGTAAACGTCGGCGATTTTGGCAGAAAGATGGGAACCAGCTTTTACGATCTTGCTTTAGCGTTAGAAAATGATCCAGAAATTACCGCCCGTATTCGCATCAGTTCCATCGAACCAAATTTGGTGACGGATGAAATAATTGATCTTGTTGCAGCATCGAAGAAATTCTGCCCACATTTTCATATCCCAATGCAATCAGGTTCCGATAAAATATTGCGGTTGATGCAACGCCGCTATAATTCCGGAACCTATGATGCATTAATAGGACGTATAAAATCTGCAATGCCGAATGCCTGCATCGGCGCTGACGTCATCGTTGGATTTCCGGGCGAGACGGATGAGGATTTTCAAGAGACATGCGAATTCATCAGTGCACTCGATATTTCTTATCTGCATGTTTTCACGTACAGCGAGCGTCCCGGAACGAAAGCATCGACGATGAAGGATAGCGTTCCCGTCCATATTCGCCGCGAGCGCAACCGGCATTTGCGCGCGATCTCTGCAAAGAAACAGCGGGCATTCTATGAAACGCAGATCGGCCGCACTGTGACGCTCATTGTGGAAAAAACTGGCGATGGTTACAGCGAAAATTACGTGCGGACCAAGCTTATCGGAGATGTTCCGCTCGGTGCAGAATTAGTACGTGCGCGGCTGCTAAGCAATCGCGGTGATATTGTCGAAGCCGAACCATTGGAAGTCCTTGCAGCGCGGCGCGAAGAAACATTATTGCCCATCCTGTGAGCGGCAAAGTTAACCATTACATCGACCGGCTTGGCGAGCGGAAAATCCTGCTTGCTATTGCGATAATTGCATTCGTTTTGCAGCTTATGGAGCTTCACGCGCCCAGCTTTTTTGGCGAGCCGTATCTTGTTGCAAAAAATATCGTTGCAGGTAGGGGCTTCGTTTTTGAATATCCACTAACAGGGAAGGTTTTGCCGAGCTGTTACGTAACTCCGCTTTATGTGTATCTTCAAGTTCCGTTCCTTTATTTTGGATTAGGCGAACGGGGGATTCAGATCATGAATCTGCTATTTCTGCAAGCCGGTTGTTTCGTTCTTTATATCCTTTTCAGAAGATTTACTTCTTCTGGCGTTGCTCTCTTCATTTTTGCGGCTCTCAGTTTTTACATTCCATTCTGGATCCTTTCTTACACGCTTGACCCGAATTCGCTTAATCTGCTTCTTCTCGCCCTTACGATTGACATACTATATCATCTTTCTACCGCGCCTACACGCGGGCTGTGGGTTCAATTAGGTCTGCTGGTTGGATTGCAAATGCTCTTGCGTCCAGATATTCTATTGGGCGGAGTGCTATTTGCAATGGGGCTTCTCTTTTGGAATAGATCTAAACAAACGTGGCAGGGAATTGGAATAGCGATTCTAATTTCGCTCGCTATTGTCGCTCCATGGACGCTTCGGAATTATGTAACCTTCCACAAACTCGTGCTCGTAAGCGCAAACTCTGGAATGAATTTGTTTGAAGGAAATAATCCGGTTGCGACTGGGGAATTCAGCGCCTTGCCGCCAACGCCTGAAAGCCAAAAACTATTCGCCGAGGTTTCAGAATATCAAAATACGCATGACGGGATCGATATTGACCGCTATCGTTTTCAACATGCAGAGCAGTGGATATTTACACATCCTTCAGAAGTGTTAATTCTGGATATGAAGAAGGTTTGGTATCACTGGTTCGGGCGTCCGATCATGGGCGAGCAATTCCACTATCAATATCAGGGAATGGCGACGGCTTTTCGTATCGCCGGTGCGTTGATGGTTGCCTTGGGATTTTATGGCCTTTATCGCATCAAGGATAACAAGCTCCGTTCACTTTTGCTTGTTATGTTTTTCTATTCCACGCTCGTTTCTGCGATATTCTTCGTTCAGTCGCGTCATCGCATTTTAAAGGTCGACCCATTCCTACTGCCGCTTGCGGTGATTGGTATCGTACATATCGTTGCGGGTAATAAAACCCGCACGGAAACCCATAAATGAGCATT
The DNA here is from genome assembly GCA_963736195.1 of Ignavibacteriota bacterium. GTDB lineage: Bacteria > Bacteroidota > Ignavibacteria > Palsa-1295 > Palsa-1295 > PALSA-1295. The sequence continues at coordinate 389,043 of CAVTNP010000004.1, read as the reverse complement.
CGCATCACATCCGTCGAACCCGGCACCATTGCTGAGGAGCTTGGCATCAAGCCAGGCGATGAACTGCTAACCATGAATGGCGAGCCAATTCACGACGAGCTGGATTTCAAGTTCCATACACCCGGCGAGACGCTGGAGATAGAGCTATATCTCAGCGGTACACATACAATTCTTGAAATCGAGAAAGAACAGGATGAGGAAGTAGGTTTTGCCGTTCAGCCGATGAAGATGACGGCGTGTGGTAACGATTGCGTGTTCTGTTTTGTCGATCAGAATCCTCAGGGACTGCGTAAGGCACTATATTTTCGCGATGGTGATTACCGCTTCAGTCATCTATACGGGAATTATAACACGATGACGAATGTCGGTCCGAAATCGCTGGAGCGCATTGTGCGCCAGCGATTGATGCCGCAATACGTCAGCGTGCACTCCACTGATCTTGAAGTTCGCACCAAGCTGATGCGACTCCGCAAGGACGATCACATTCTCGACAAACTTCGCTATCTTGCTGAGAACGATATTTGGATGCACACCCAGATCGTGCTCTGCCCCGGCATCAACGATGGCGCAAGCCTCACAAAAACCATCGAGGATATTTACAGTCTTGGCCCAGCAGTGCAGACAATGGCGATTGTTCCGGTTGGTTTAACGAGTCATCGCAGTGGCTTGACTGATCTTAAGCAGGTAGATAAAGCGTATGCGACAAAGATGATCGAATATATTTTCGATCTGCAAAAGAAATTCCGCAAAGAGCGCGGAATGAACTGGCTCTATCTTTCGGATGAGTGGTTTCTCGTTGCCGAAATGGAAACGCCGCCGGAAGCATGGTACGATGGTTTCCCACAGCTTGAAAACGGTGTGGGTATGGTGCGGGATTTTATCGAAGAGACAAGAAGGGAAGTGGATGCCCTGAAAAAGTCTCAAATGCTCTCTGCACCGCGCCGACTTACGCTTGCAACAGCAACGCTCCCAAGCGGATTTATGCGGAGGGACATTGTCCCGTTACTGGAAAGCATTCCCAATCTTGAAGTGGATTTGGAAGTAGTGGTAAATAAACTCTATGGCCCTGATGTAACGGTTACGGGACTTCTTTCCGGCCAATGTTTCGAAAGCCATTTCCACAACCGTGCTGCAACCGATCTTCTTTTGCTTCCGCCAAACGTACTGAACGAAGACGATGTATTCCTCGACGATGAAACCCCGCTTGGCCTCAAACGCAAGCTGAACGACCGTCCCATGGCTATCTTCCACGGCTCGTGGGACGAAGTGCTGCATTACATCGAGCATCCGGAAGCGGAGATGTTCGATGCAAAGAACATGAAGCTGCCGGTAATGAACTAGAAGTAATGAATCGCCTTGCCGAAAGGAAATGTTTCGGAAATTACATGAGGAAACTATTTGTGTTCGGACTCATCCTTCTCACAGGATGCATGACATTTTCAAGGAAGTCATTACCTACGGCCCAACTCGCTGCGCCAGTGGGAACTCGTGTTACTGATCTGAATGGAAACCCGCTCAAGACCTGGGTAAAAGACTCAATTACCTATTTTTCTACGCCCTATCATTTTGATAATAAGGTAAAACTACAGTATGATAGCGCGGATGCTCAAGTAACGCTTTCGAAGCATATTTTTACATGGATGCCGGTCGATATTCTAAGTTTTGGAGCAGGTTTTTTGCTTGATGATATTACCCAGAAATGGTATTCATACGATCCCATAATAGCAACTTATGATAGTACCCAAAGAATCCTTAACGTGACCTCCACGAATTGGCTTGGAGAATCCTCGCGTATCAATAGAATCTCGCCACTCATAATGGGATCTCTTACGATTTCCCCTCCATTGCTTTCTAAGAATCCATCTCCGTGGAATGGTCAATATTTATTCGGAGTTGAGCTCGCGGGTGGCATCGATATAAATAAGACATATGAAATATTTGGCTCCAAGCTTTATGCTTCAGAAGGCGGTACGTCTCCTTGGATTATTTCCGGTCGATTTTTTTTAGTTAAAAACTATTTCGTGGAATTATCTGGCGGTGTTTTGAATACAGATTACAGTGTTGTTGAAATTAATCCGTCCAGTAATTCATTATCCTTCGTTCCGATAACTGGACCGAATGTCCCTGTTTTTGGATTGGGAACTGGCTGGTCAGGAGACTATACGTTTCTTGAACTTAGGTTTTTGACGGCAACAAGTCAATATCCAAACTTCTATTTGGAAACCAATCCTTCTTCCCCCCAGTATTATCAATTACTATCGTTAAATTACGGTCTCTTTTTGAGGTTTTAAAATGACTGTTTACGGCAGCACCAGTTGGATCGGGCAATGATCGCTGCCCATGATGTCGGGATAGATCGCGGCATTGCGGATGCGGGGGTATTTATTTCATTCCCAGTTGAAAGCTCAGAGCGTTTAGAATCTCAGCCTGAATTGCATCTTCGGAGATACTTCCGAGATGCTTGATAAGCCGCTTCTTATCAAGAGTACGGATCTGATGGCAAAGAACGATGGACTCTCGGTTCAATCCTGCCGTACCAGCCATTAATACCACTTCGTTCGGGTAGATAGTGCGGTTATCCTTGCGTGAGGTGATTGGCACAGCGTTAAGGACCGAGAGAAGTCGGTTGACCTTTTCTTCGCTGACTACGATGACTGGGCGTGTTTTGCCTTGCTCAGAACCAACGACAGGATCGAGATTGGCCAGAAAGACATGCCAGCGAAAATCCATTTTTAAATATGTTCCGAATCGACATATTTGAAATCGTCAGCGATTTCTTGGATATCCTGCAAAAACAAGGGATCTTTTGCGGCGAGAGCTATTTGAGCTATTCGCGGATCGTCCCCATTTTGTTTGGGATGCACAATGACTTCGACCTCCGCGCCCCTCTGGAACTCCGGCAAATTAAGTCGGAGAATGTGATCCGGCGGAATAGTCATCGTTTGATGGAATTCTAACATAAGATCAATATAACTTCATTTTGCAAAAGGCAGTTTCTCACGCTTTTATACCAGCACTAGCTCGATCGGGCAATGGTCGCTGCCCATTATGTCGGGATAGATCGCGGCATTGCGGACTTTGGGCATCAGGCCTTCGGTGACCATGTAAAAATCAATGCGCCAGCCAATGTTGCGCTCGCGGTTGTTGCGGAAATTATCCCAATACGTGTATTGCTCCGGTTCCTGATTATACACGCGGAAGGCGTCAACGTAACCCATGTCCGTGATCTTATCGAGCCAGGCGCGTTCCTCCGGCAAAAATCCCGATTGTTTCGACCATTCCACCGGACGCGCAACGTCGATCTCCTTATGTGCGGTGTTGAAATCGCCGCAGATAATTAGTTCTCGTCCATCGGAGCGAAGTTCCTGCCATTGTTCCAACATGTGATCGTAGAAATCGAGTTTGTATCGCACACGCTCTGGTCCGCGTCCGCCATTCGGGAAGTAAATGTTGTAGAGAATGTAATCGCCGTAGTCAGCGGAGATAACGCGGCCTTCGGCATCGAAACGGGTTGCGCCGCAACCGATCACGACGCTCTTAGACTTTGGGCGTGTGTAGATCGCTACGCCGGAATATCCTTTTTTCTCTGCACTTGCAAAATGGGAGGTGTAACCTTCAATATTGATGAGTTCTTCATCCAGTTGCTCGGGCATGGCCTTCGTTTCCTGAAGGCATAACACGTCGGGATTCTCTCGTTTTAGAAAATCGAGAAATCCCTTCTTTTGAGCGGCACGAATGCCGTTAACATTCCAGCAAAGTATTCGCATCAAGATCTGTAACGAGATGGTTAGTTCTGAATTATAGAAAGACGATACAAAGTCCCAGGATGGCAATCGAGGCTAGCATCCCAAGCGCAATTCCCAGCGCGGAGGAATCCGGCGTTGGGCGATCATCAATTCCATCTCCTTTAACTAACGTTACGATCACATTGTTCGGATTTATTGAATACGCAGCACCGGTGGCTACATCGATCAACTCTCCAATAATTCCGAGCGGAAGTAAAGCGATATTGCCGTAGTACGACCCCACCGTAGAGTTGGCAGTGGTTATCCTTACCGTTTGGTATCCATCTTTGCTGACTTCGATAATGTGCTCCTGGCTTCGAACCAGCGAAAGCTGGACACGCCCAACACCACTCACGCCATCAACTCTGATGGTTGCATCGGAAGGAGAAGAATATCACTACCACCTCCTGTTTGCCCGCATTTTTTTGACCATTCACAATGGCAGCGCACGAACCTATGAGTAGGGATGCACTAATAATTACTGCCAGTTTGGGGAGAACTGTGAAGTTCGATCTCATATCTGTTGTGATTTCTAAGAGAACGGAAGGAATGAAAAACCCGGCGAGAAGGCCGGGCTTTTCAAATCCTGATAGGCATTATTATTTCGTAAGGTCTGCGTAGGTCTGAACAGGAACTGTGTTTCCTGTTTTCTCAGAAACCATTGCTAAGCCCGAAGTGGTATTCTGCAGATCAAACTTCTCGATAGCTGGATTCAATAGATCGCCCTGATCGGCAGCAGCATATACGTCACCGGTGACCCTATAGCCTTCCTGACCTACGAGGAATGCGTACCAACCGCCGGATTCGATGACTGCATTTGCCAAATACACGCCGCCGGGTGCCGTTTGAATCGTATTATCAACTGCGGTCTTCATGTTTGGAATTCCGAGTGGGATAATAATCTCAAGAACCATATCTTCGCCGGTCATTCGGCCAACCATTTTGTATTTGGCTCCGGCTATATAGTTCTTTGTAGTCACCATCGTGAAGTCTCCGATCCGGCTATAGCAACCGGCGAACAGGGAGGAGGCGACGGCCAGCCCTGCGAGTGTTAAGGGAAATGATTTCAAAGTGATTTTTCCTTTCTTGACTAATGATATATTCGGGAATTGAACTAACACAAGAATCCATTCCGGCAACCAGGGAAATAAGACAAGAAAACACCCGAGCCCACCAGAAATGAATGCCTATGAAGCAAACTTACGAAAGAAAAATGGAGCTACCTGCAAAATCAGAAATATTTATATATTTGTGCAAACAATCTTTGTTTATACAAAGATAGCATGGGGCAATTGCTAGTTCAAATATCCGCACAGTTGGGATGGATTATCCATCATTCACACTTAATGCGATGAGGCACGTTTGCCCAAAATGACTGGAACCCCCACGACAGTGTTCCCGCGTTGAACCTTTATCATTACCAGATCGCCGGGATGATGCTTAGCAAGGGCGTTCGTATAATCATAGATTGTCTTGATGTTCATATCATCGAAGCCTACGATGACATCGGCTTTTTGGAGTCCAGCTGTTTCAGCAGGGGAGTGCTCGCGAATCTCTGAAATACGAACGCCGTCGCCATCGTAGCCATAATCCGGTACCCCACCAACATATACGCTGAATGATGCAGCTTTTTGCTCAGTATCACCAACTGGTCGCGTAAAGCTTATCCTATCCGGACGGTTTGCAAGATCCACAAGCACAGATTCAACATATTTCGCTATCCGTGCCTCGCCAACAGCATTAATCTTTTCTTTGGTGTCGGTCGCTTTATGATAATCCTCGTGGAACCCGGTGAAGAAGAAAAGCACGGGCAGATTTTTGTCATAGAATTTAGCGTGGTCGCTCGGTCCGGTGCCTGTTTGGAAATATTTCAGATGAAATTGAGGCGGTTTGTTGAGGCTATCGATCATAGGTCGGAAAGCTGGTGAGGTTCCGAGTCCCTGTATGATGAGTGTACTATCACTCAAGCGACCAACCATATCCATGTTGATCATTGCCTGCACATTGGATAGAGGCATTGGTGGATTGTTGGTAAAGTAATCGCTTCCAAATAAACCTTCTTCTTCGCCAGAGAAGGAGACGAACACAATGCTTCGTTTTAGCTTGCCCTGCTCCTTAGCAAGATTTTCTGCAATTTCGAGTAGTGCGCACACACCACTGGCATTATCGTCCGCTCCATAATGTATTGCGTGGACGGTATCGAGCGCAAACGGCCCGCCATAGCCAAGATGATCGTAATGAGCCCCGATCACAACGTATTGAGAGTCCAGGTTTGGGTCTGATCCTTTGAGGAAGCCCACAACATTCATCCCGCTGGTTCTGCCGTGTTTAGTGGTGTCCAGCGCATGTTCGGAGAAATCGAACGGCTGAAAATAATTAGGATGGTACGTGAGATCGGCGATAACAGGATTATATGCAGTTAGGCCGATTCGCTTAAACTCAGAAGCTATATAATGTGCCGCCTTTTCTGCACCCGGCGATCCGGTACGCCGTCCCTCCAGAGAATCGCTGGCGAGGATGCTTTCGCGCTCCACGATATCTTTCGCAGTGATGGCCGTGGTGGTTTTCCCGGCCTGTCCGAACACGGAAGCCGCAAAACTCAGATTAAGGAGGATGATGAATGAAATACTTCGTTGAGACATGTATAGATAACAATGGATATAGGACTAAGTGCCGGAATCGTACCATGAGCAGCACTGGATTACTTTTTGCTCACGAGGTCATTTATTGAGATTTATTAGATACATTCGTTGTTGAAACGCCCATTCAAGTCGCTGGAAACCGTCAAAATTACCCCGGATTTTTCTCTAAGACTTTAGACCATGTGGATCGTTCGCCTTGCACTCCGCCGCCCATACTCCGTGGCGGTTGTTTCAATTTTGCTTATCGTCATGGGCCTGCTTTCGCTCAGGAACATGGCTGTCGATATATTCCCGACGATAGATATTCCGGTTGTTGCAGTAATCTGGAGTTACAACGGTCTCTCGGCGACGGATATGGAGCGGCGCGTAATTTTTCTGGACGAACGCGCACTATCGACAACCGTAAATGGAATATCCCGAATCGAGAGTGAGTCTATCAATGGTATCGGTATCATGCGCGTATATTTCGAGCCAGGAACCGATATAGGCTCTGCAATAGCCCAAATTACCGCAGTTGGCGTCATCGTCACACATTCGATGCCACCCGGCATGCAACCACCGATCGTCATCCAGTTCAATGCCTCGAATCTGCAGGTGGCGCAACTCACTGCATCGAGTGAGACGCTCCCCGAGCAGCAGATCTTCGATTATGGCGTGAACTTCATTCGTATCAGCCTGTTCACAATTCCTGGACTTGCCACGCCAGCACCCTATGGCGGAATGAACCGGCAGATATCGGTTGATATCGATCCAAGCGTGCTTGCCTCTCGAGGGCTTTCGCCAACGGATATAGTTACGGCTCTCCAGAATTCCAACGTCATCATCCCATCGGGTGCTGCCAGAATTGGCGATGTTCAATATAACGTCGAGACAAATGCAAGCCCGACTGCGATCTCGCAATTTCGACAGATTCCTGTTAAAGTGGTGAATGGCCACTCGATCCTGTTAGGGGATGTAGCAAACATCAGCGATGGTTTCGCTCAACAAACTAACATTGTCCGAGTTAATGGACACCGCGCTACCTACCTTGCCATTCTTAAAAAATCCAATGCGTCCACGCTCGCAGTAGTTCAGGCTGTAAAAGATCAACTTCCTGCGATACAAGCTGCTGCTCCAAACGGGCTGAATTTAAAGATCGATTTTGACCAATCGGTATTCGTTCGTGATACTATCAACAGTTTGTTCCGTGAAGGCGTGATCGCAACATTGCTCGTCTCTTTGCTGATCTTGGTTTTTCTTGGAAGCTGGAGGAGTGTCGTAATCGTATGCACATCGATCCCACTTGCGATCATGACTTCGATCATAGGTCTTAATTTGACGGGTAACACCATCAATATTATGACACTTGGCGGTCTTTCTCTTGCGATCGGAATGCTTGTCGATGATGCCACCGTGGAGGTCGAAAACATCCATCGAAATCGCATGCTAGGCAAGCCACTGACGGTGGCAATATTAGATGGTGCAAGACAAATCGCTCTGCCAGCGATCATGGCTACGTTTGCTATTTGTATCGTCTTTTTTCCCGTAGTGTTGCTGACGGGACCGGCTCGCTATCTCTTTACACCAATGGCGCTTTCAGTGGTGCTTGCAATGATAGCATCTTATTTACTATCCCGAACGCTCGTTCCCGTGCTCGCGAGGTTCCTTATGCGTAGCGAGGAGCATCATGGCGCTCCGGGCGCTAATAATTCTGCACTGGTTTCATCAAAGCGGCGCGGGCCGATCGCAAGATTTGCTCGTGCCTTCAACGAAAAGCGAGATAAGATCTTCGACCGCTTTCAAGGAGCGTACGGTCGCCTGTTAGAGCGAATGCTCAATTTGCGCGGATTTGTCCTTTTCGTGGCATTCATGATCCTGGTTATTACTTTATTCCTTCCCAATTACATTGGGACGGATTTTTATCCAACGTCCGATACGGGATTGATGAAACTGCACATGCGTGCACCAACCGGTACTCGGTTAGAGGCAACCGAGCAGATCGTCATAAAGGTGGAGCAAACCCTGCGCCGGCAGATTCCGGCGAACGAGGTTTCGACTATCAACGTCAATATTGGGGTTCCGACTTCCTACAATCTTGCCTTTGTCTCAACGGATAATACCTCCCCGATGGATGCTGATATTACCATCTCGCTGCAAAAAGATCACCATCCCACCGAAGGCTATATGAAGAAAATTCGCAAAGCCCTGGCGGCGGAATATCCGGGATGCGTCTTTTATTTTCAGGCGGCGGATATTGTTAGCCAGGTCTTGAACTTTGGACTTACTTCCCCTGTCGATGTGCAAGTGCAAGGCGCAAATTTAGATACGGATTATAAATATGCGCTGAAACTCCGGGATGAGATGAAAACTGTACCAGGGACTGCCGACGTAGCGATCAAAGAGGTGCTGGATTATCCGGCGATCAAGCTCAACGTCGATAGAACCCGCGCGGGCGAGATGGGCTTGAACGTGCAGGATGTTGCGAGTAGTATGTTGATCTCGCTTTCATCAAGCGGTCTTGTTGCGCCGTCATTTTTTCTGAATCCGGTTAATAATGTCAATTATTCGGTCATCGTGCAGACGCCGCTGAACAAAGTCACAAATGTTTCCGACCTGCTCTCTACGCCGATCACTTCCATAGCATCGCATTTGGGCCCTACATCGTTAACGACAAATGCTCCAGCTCCGAACACCCAGGCGCCACCCTCATCGGCAGTAGCCGTGCCGACCACTCAAAGCGAGACACTTGGTAACCTTGTAACTGTTACGACGACAGCAGAACCAAATCAGATCAATCACTACACTGTTCAACGCATTCTCGATGTTACCTCCAATATCGAGGGTCGGGCATTGGGTTCTGTCGCGGCAGATATTCAGGCAAAGATCGATGCTTTAGGGAAACTTCCCAAGGGGATGCTGATCACGGTCCGAGGTCAGAATGAGGTGAAGACTCAGTCGTTCAATGTGTTCGGTCTTGGTATTATTCTGGCAATTCTTCTTGTCTATCTCTTGATGGTGCTGTGGTTTCAGACTTGGCTGGATCCGTTCATTATTATGGTCGCTGTACCGGGCGCACTGGTGGGAATTCTGTGGATGCTCGCGATCACCGGCACGACGATCAACGTCGTCTCGCTGATGGGTTCGATCATGGCCATTGGTATCGCTGTATCGAATTCGATCTTGCTCGTAAATTTCGCGAACGACATTCGCGTCGAAGATCATCTTGATGCGTTCGACGCAGCGCTCGAAGCCGGGAAGACTCGTCTCCGGCCTGTCATCATGACTGCCCTGGCAATGATCATCGGAATGATACCCATGGCGCTCGGTCTTGGCGAGGGCGGAGAGCAAAACGCGCCCTTGGGCCGCGCAGTCATCGGAGGCCTAATAATGGCGACGTTCGTGACTCTTTTCATTGTACCGATCGCATACTCCCTGTTGCGGAAGAAACTACCAGGGAAGCACGTTATGGAGGAGCGTTTCGAAGCGGAAGAGCGGGGCGAAGAATTCGACATATCCGCCGAGGAGAAATTAGAAAAACATCATTCGAATATACCACACGCCGATCAAATTGGACCGCTTGGAGTGCATAAAGAGGGGAATATCTCTCCAGAAGGTGGTCAAGCATAATTATGGACGATTCATCACAAAATACTTCCTTGAATACTAACGTAAAACCAACACCAAAGCGGCGAGGCTCAGCATATCTTATTGGCATGCTGATCGTCCTTGCGGTTGGGGTTCTGGTGATTCTCTTAACAATTTCGCGAAATTCGAGTGAGAAAAAGCAAACCGAGCAATTAGAAAGTGATGCTGCGCTTGGTCCCGTGGTGCAGACGGCCAGTGTTATCGTTGCGCCGCAGGCAGACTCGATCCAAGTTGAGGGCGACGCGTTGCCGTATGCAAGCGCAACCATTTACGCCAAGATCAGCGGATATTTGCATTCGATAAAAGTTGATAAGGGCGATCACGTTTCTGAAGGTCAATTGATTGCAACGATCGAATCCCCTGAGACGGATAAACAATATCTTGCAGCCGTTGCTACGATGCAAAACGATTCCCAGATCGCCGTGCGCGATCTCGCGCTGTATAAGAAGGCGTTGCTCTCTCAACAGGACTACGAGCAAGCAGTTTTTGCTGCAGAACAAGCAAAACAAACCGCCGCACAATATAAAGATCTGAAGAGTTATGAGGAAATACGAGCTCCATTTTCGGGGACGATCACTGCGCGCTATGCTGACCCTGGCGCTCTCGTTCAGAATGCTGAAAATGCAGCCGCAAGTTCGCTACCGGTTGTTTCGATTGCGAATGTTGATAAGCTGAGGATCGAACTATATATTGATCAGCGATATGCCCCGTACGTGCATAAAGGAGATACTGTGAAGATAACACTTCCAGACCGCCCGGGTTTTGTAGAAAAAGTTACGATCACCCGCTACACAGGTGAGCTCGATGTGCAGTCTCGAATGTTACTGGCAGAAGCTGAAGCGCCGAATAAGAACAATGAAATTGTAGCAGGAAGCACGGTGCATGCAGAAGTAAGAGTCAAGCACCCTCGGCTGTTGCAAATCCCGGTGGCTGCGCTGATCGTCAAAGGAAATAAACCCTTTGTTGGAGAAGTGCTTAATGGCAACACTATTCAGTTAGACTCTGTAACTATCGGCACTAATTATGGCTCGACGGTGGAAGTCGTGTCCGGGCTGACGGGAAAAGAGAAACTGGCGCTGAATATTGGGAACACACTTCCCAATGGTGCTCACGTTCAACTAATGAAGTGAGCACCACTTCGAGATCGTTATTTCGCTTGATTAAGCTCTGCGATGTCTTTCAATAATTCGAAGCTGTGAACTCGTGCATCCACGTTATGATAGACTTTGGCTATATTGCCATTCTTGTCGATCAAAAAAGTCCAGCGTTTAGCATGGCCATTATCGGCAACGGGTACACCATACGCGTCGCAGATCGCGCGGCTGGTATCGACTAGCAGAGGAAAGTTTAAGCTATCTTTCGCGGTGAACTGCTGATGCTTCTCGCGTGAATCCGTTGAAACGCCGAGAATTACAGTGTTCACATCTTTATATTTTGCATTATCATCACGGAAATGGCAGGCTTCGACAGTGCAGCCACTCGTCATGTCCTCTGGGTAGAAGTAAAGCACGACGTTAGATTTTCCATGATATTGATGGAGTGAAATATGCGAGCCATCGGTGGATTCGGCGGTGAAGGCAGGGGCTTTGTCGCCCGGCTTGAGATCGACTGTTGAGGTAAGTATTGTTTTTGACATGAGTAATGCTACAAGAAAAATGTTCATTGCGATTTATATTGACGATTAAACAAAACGGCAGATTAGGGAACAGAATTCCAATTCGTTTGCCAAGCTAAGAAAATGAAAAGATCAACAGTGCGATCAATATTCATAAAATCCGCGCCCAGTTTTTTTCCCCAGCCGGTTTGCCTCGACCATTTTTTGCTGAACTAAATGCGGGCGGAAGCGCGGTTCATCGAAATATTGACGATAGACGGATTCCGTAACTGCGAGATTGACATCTATTCCAATGAGATCCATAAGTTCGAACTGCCCCATCGCAAAACCATTCGATTTCATAATACGGTCGATCTGCTCGTGGGATGCAATGGAATCGCCAAGCAAACGGAATGCTTCACCGTAATAGTTACGAGCTACGCGGTTGACAATGAATCCTGGGGTATCCTTTGCCAACACCGGTACTTTGCCGATCTGTTTAATATATCCTTCCGCGCGATACATCACCTCATCAGTTGTTTCCTGACCGCGAATGATCTCGACGAGCTTCATAATATGTGCCGGATTGAAGAAATGAAGTCCAAGCACTCGTGACGGATGTTTGGTCGCACTGGCTATGGCTGTTATTGCAAGCGATGAAGTGTTACTTGCAAAGATACATTCCTCTCCGCACATCTCATCTAACTTGGCAAAAAGCTCCTGTTTAGTTTCGAGCTTCTCGATTGCTGCTTCAATAACAAGATCGGCTGTTCGTAAATGATCGAAATGCACTGTCGTTCGAATGCGAAGTGCAGCGGCGTTTGCATCGGCACTCGTTAGCTTGCCACGCTCGATGGATTTATCCATCATCGTTCCAATGCTCTTGTAGGCACGCTGCAGATAGCCATCGGATATGTCATAGAGCACGACGTCATATCCAGCCAATGCGGAGGAAAGGGCGATGCCGGTCCCCATCGTTCCGGCGCCAATGATTCCAATCGTTGTCATAAATTATCTTCCCGAATATTCCGGTTTTCGCTTTTCTTTGAATGCTTCGACAGCATTTGTATAATCCTGCGTCCGGCCTGCGGCTTCTTGCATAAATACTTCATACTCTAATGCATCATCGAGTGAAACCGCAGCGGCGCGATCCATCATCCGTTTGATGTAACCATAAGCTTTTGTTGGGCCGTTGGCGAAAACGGATGCGACTTTGAGCGTCTCGGATTGCAAATCGATTGCCGGAACGACTTTGTTTGTCAGGTTCAGCTCAAATGCCCTTTGTGCTGAAACATCTTCTCCTAATGCAGCAAGTTCAAAAGCTTTTGCCACACCGCAATTCCTAACAAGAAACCAGCTTGAACCGGAGTCGGGAACTAAGCCGATGCGAACAAATACTTCGATCAGCTTTGCATTTTCTGCCATAATACGATAATCGCAAGCAAGGGCAAGTGAAGCGCCAGCGCCAGCAGCTACGCCATTAATAGACGCGATTACAGGCTTTGGCAACTTGCGGATGGCGCGGATGAGGGGGTTATACCTGCGCTCAAGCGAATCTCGCAAAGAACGCTTTCCGCCGCCGGTTGGAGCATCCTTCAAATCCTGTCCCGAGCAGAATGCTTTGCCAGCGCCCGTTAGCACCACGACACGAATCTCATCATTTTTCGAAGCTTCTTTGAACGCTTCGATAAGATCGGTCGTGAGTTGTTCGTTAAAGGCATTATAAACTTCCGGGCGGTTCAGCGTGATGGTTAAAACGCCGTGAGTTAGGGAGGTGAGGATGGTTTGAAAATCTGGCATACCAAAAAAATTATTTCCCCTTCCACTCTGGCTTGCGTTTTTCGATGAACGCGGACATACCCTCGCGCATGTCTTCGGAGGCAAAGAGGAGGTAGAAATTCTTGCGTTCGTATTCTAATCCCATTTCGATTGTGGTATCGAAAGCTTTCAAAATTGATTCTTTCGCGAGGCGGACCGCAACAGGTGGCTTATCGGCAATTTCACGAGCAAGTTTTTGTGCTTCTTCGAGATAAAATTCTGGAGGAACAACTTTATTCACAAGTCCGGCGCGGAATGCCTCCTCGGCTGTGATCTGACGTCCTGTTAATATCATCTCCATTGCTAAGCCTTTGCCGACTGCGCGAGTTAGCCGCTGAGTGCCACCAGCACCAGGCATGACACCAATCAATATTTCAGGCTGACCGATACGCGCAGTTTCACTCGCGATGATTATGTCGCAGTGCATCATAAGTTCGCACCCGCCACCGAGCGCGAACCCGGAGACCGCAGCAATGATCGGCTTTTTAATTTTTCGGATTCGATCCCACCGAGCAAACTGATCGCGCGTGAGCATTTCAACCGCAGTAGCCTCTGCCATTTCCTTTATGTCTGCACCAGCAGCAAAGGCTCGCTCACTTCCGGTTAGTACGATCGCTCGAATTCCCATATCCTGATCGAGTGCTTCCAAGCAATCGACGAGTTCTGTCATCAACTCGATATTGAGCGCGTGGAGAACTTTAGGGCGATTGAGCTGAACAGTGGCAACGAAGCCTTCTTGGGAGACGAGGAGGTTCTTGAAGTCACTCATAAGTGAACGAAAGGGTTAGGCTCAGATAGTATGCTTTTCTTCTTTAAATTTGCCCACAATGCTTTGGAGCTTTTGCACTACTTCACTGCGCTTGAGGCCAGCTTTTGCCTGAAAAACGGTCATTTTATATTGAGGCCGAGCGCCACCCGGGGAAACCGATCCCACGAAGAAATCAGAGTGCTTCCATCCTGTTTCTCTCAGCGATTCCTGGATAAGGGAAACTTGGAGCCTGCTCAATGGAGTAGCAATACGGATATTTGGCTCTTCTGTGCCCGGTAATAGTTCTTTCTCTTTGGATTGCATTCGCATCGGCGTATCGGAAAAATAGGTGAAAGCGACTTATGACGTAACAAGGGTGATTTGAACGGGAAGTCTCGGATAAAAGTGCCCTTATCGCTCAGAGCCGCGTCTTGGAACGAGCAACACAAACTCGGCGTTAAAAACTATCCACATTCCGAAAGCACCCAGAAAACCTAAGGCTTCGGACATGCTCATTTCTCAAGTGTACTCATGCTAACCACCCGCCTCGCCGTCTTTTTCCTTGCGACGGTACTGTTTCTTGCTGATGCTTCCGCACAGCTTGTCCATACTTCGATTGTCGCTCATTCTCACGGCTCTAATTCGGTACTCCCAAGTAGCGTTCAAGCTTTGTCCTCGCTCCCGTTCGCGGTTTTCCAATTAGGTTCAGATACCGTTCAGGTGAATAGTGCCAATCAATACACGTTTGACTGTACGGTAAGGAATCTATCCTCTAGCCCCGACACGATTTATTTCAGCCGTGCCCAAGCTTTGCCACCCGGTTGGAGCTCCAGTGTGTGCTGGGGAACAACCTGCTATCCCGAAACCGATAGCAGCGAGTCCTACATCATACCAGCTCTTGGAAAAGCAGGCCTTTCGCTGAATGTGTTCCCATGTTTGAACAATGTTGCCGATAGCACAACGATTTTGCTCAAAATTGGCTCAGTAGGATCAACCACAGACACTATGTTGCTTCCCTTTAGCGTCACATTTGTGCCAATGGATCCCCCCCTTGTATTTCAGTGGAGTGGCCTGGCATCTCCGAGTCCTACTTTCGATACCGTTTTTTCGGGGAAGGGTCAGCATGTGCTCGCGAACTTCCTGTCGAATGAGTACAGCCTTGGAGCCGACTATTTCTTTACAATTCAAGATTCCTTGCCTGCCGGTTGGTCGCTCTCCACGTGTGTTCGTAGCAATACCGGAACAAGCTGCGCTGATGGGGATACACTTTCCGTTATGTTCTCGGAGTATACAGGATCGACCTATAACCAGGAGATTAAGTTTACGGTGGATGACTCGCAAGCAATTTCTACAGATTCTGCTATCATCTATTTGGGTGTTCATCCGAGAATCAGCAATCCTGCTGATTCACAAACCTACCGGTTTTCCATTGTGGTTGAACCCGACGCAGGTGTTACGTTACAACCAGATGGCAGTGCCGGCCTCGTGGTCACCAATGAATGGCCGAACCCCGTGCATCCTTCCTCCATTCTGCATCTTGAACTGCTCACTGATCGCGCTGGCCCCATCTCCGCCGAGATCTATGATCTCAATGGGACACTGGAAGGCACCCTCGATCTCGGTTCATTGAGTGTTGGCTCGAATGACGTGCAATCGACCATTCCAGATATTCCCAGCGGAGAGTACATCATTCGCTTACAGCAAGGTGCCGACAAACCGCAGGTCGTCAGAGTCAGCTATATTAAGTAACTTGTATTGCAATGTCTCTGATGGATTCCAACGGTGAATTTGTCCTTTGCACTATGATTATGCGAGTGTTAAGTACCTAAGTTCTCCACGAATTATCCCAAAAACGGTTCCGAAAGGAACCAAATATCGCTCGGAAGAGGTGTGAACGAAATTCAAAACCAACTGCGCTAATTCGCTTGGAATGAAGGATTTCCAGAGTTATCAACTTATTCGCATTGGGTTTTCAACGTGCCTGTGTGTAAATTCGCTGATATGCACCGAGTTATCGACATATTAAGGGATAATTTTTTCCTAAGTCATTTCCGCCCTTTATTATAGCATTTCGGAATGTTAAGAATGAATGACGCCCACATAAATCATGCCTCCTAATATTTCCCATTTGGAATGGGCGCGTCAAATCAACGAAATATTAACTCTCGCTCATAGTCGCACTGATGAACCGTTCAATTGCATCGTTTACTTTAGCCGGCTGTGATTGACCCACAAGATGCTTTGCCCCGCCAATTATCACCACCGAATTTCCTGGCTTCGGACATCTGATAATGTGATCAAGCTCACCGTGGATACGAATAAGTGGTACTTCCATCGGTTTCCCGATCTCGCTTGGCGAGCATCGCCACCAGGCTAAAGTTCGGTATGCTTCCCGGAATAACCCTCGTGGCAGATAATGATACATACTCACGCATAATCGGACTTCCTCCTCAGATACATCTGATATAATTCGCATGACCGGCCCTATAAAAAATTCCGAAAAACGATAGTACCAAATCGGAAGCCAGCCGCTAGAATATCTTCCGAATACGCGAGGAATAAGCTCGATCTCATTTGAGGTAAGCGGACCACCGATCATGATTAGTCCCCGCATTGGCAAGCCTGAGCCGATCTCCTGCGCAATAGCTGCTCCCATCGAATATCCCACGACAAATAGGGGTTGCGCCAGATCGATCTCACCGGTCGAAAGCAGATACTCGCAGTATCGCTTCGAATACGCTGCCAGCGATTCGTGCAGATGAAACGGAATGTAATCCGGAGTGATGCAGCGATAGGGAAGTGCAAGCTGCGCATGCGCCATGCGATGATCGCCACCGAGGCCAGGCAGGAAAAGCAGTTGTATCATTGATGGCTAAACAGTGCCAACGACTCAAGAATGCGTTTGGGTTATCATAAATGATAGCGTTCCAGCAAAATTTGGGCAGCATTCTCTCTGCAAGGTTGCTTTTTTTGCATTAGGAGTTCATGAACTATAATTTACTTTAAATCCACTTTTCATGAACTCCCCCAAGTTCCGCAAAATTCAGAAATTCGCGTTAGTTATGCTTTTTCTTGCCGGTACGCTTCGGGCTCAAGTAAGCACCTCGGTTTTACACCGAGGGCTTTTGCGATTCTTTGAAGACTCACAGTTGAAAGCGTTTTTTAGCACGTTCGATGTATCCAATGTACGAGCGAGCAACATCAGCATCGAATGCTAGGGCTTCCTGCGTAAGGCCGCGCTTTTGTCTAAGAAATCTAATGTTATCCGCAGCCACACGTTTAATGTCCACAATGCAAGTTTAGGCAATGCAAAAGCATTTTACAACCTCTACAAAGGTTTTGCCATATATTTGTACCAACCCTCAGTGAAATTTCGCCTAAGGGTGTAACTTTTTACCACAATCGAGGTTCTCTATGAGGAGAACCATAAAAAAGGAGACCATTATGAGATGTTTGAGTATTTCAGTAATAGTGACACTTGGATTGATTTCGATCGGCGGACGTGCGTTAGCGCAACCGACCAACACGGCACCGATGCCGAATTTCCCACCCGTCGGGATTGGTACCCAGCAAAGTGGGGGTGCGAAGAATGCCCTGCACATTCACTTTAACCCGAGTGACATGAACTCCGACACGGCAATGATACGCTTTTCCGAAGGCAGCAGTACCAGCTCGGTCGATTTTGGGTTGCTCGGATTGATGTATTACTACCCCGATACGATGTTCTCCTCGCTTTCGAGAGGCGACGATCTGATCTTACACGACCATCAGGATGGGGACATCATCATTACGAATTTCTCGCACCAAGCCCCTTCCCACACATTAGGAGGCGCGATCCGTTTCTCTACTACGGGTGATACGCTTGCTCGTCCTGCAATAATTCCCAATAACAGATACGATCTTGAACGAGAAACCATACTTGGAAATGGGAATATCGGTTTCGATCTTGCGCCCGACTCGACTGGACTCTGTACACCAAAGGATCAAGTACAAATCGGAGGAGGTTCTGTAGCTCCGTCGGGCTACACAGCACCCATTCCTGGGCTGACAATTTATGGTGGCAATCGCTTCGAAGGGCTGGTAAACCCCGAGACGCTCCAGCCTTTTTCCGTCGATTATCGTGGAATTTATTTTAATCATTACGAAAATCATGCAACGGGCGTCACCACTAGATTCACACCCATCGGCAGTTGCGGTCTCGCGTTCGCAGATGTTAATGGCGGCCAGTTGAATTTGACGTGCTGGCCTCCGAACCGGGCAGCCCCACTTGCTGACTCTATCGGCTCCGTGACTTTGAACTTAACCGGCAACATTGGTCTCGAAATGTGGACCGATGAACGGCTTAACGGAGGTTCCCGATATCATCACCTCTTCAATGTATGGCGGCCTGGATATGGTGGCGGTGACAGCATAAGAAACGTTAATGGTTTGTTCTTACATCTCACACCAGTTCTTATCGATTCAAATGCCGATGCTACGAATTTTACGGATCTGGCATCCGTTCATCCCACGCTTGGGGACGGTATGACTTGGATGCTCGCAGTAAACGGTCCCGCGCTCTTCAAAGAAGCTTTTGTCAGCCTCGACTGGCCCGATTATGTGTTCGATCCGAGCTATAAACTCCCAGCAATTGGTGAGGTCGAGGCATTTTACAAAACCAATCGTCATTTGCCGGATATTCCTTCGGCGAGGACAATGGCCGAAACAGGTGTTCCGCTTGGAAAGACCGAAGCGGCGATTGCAAAACAGCTTGAAGAAGCAATGCTGTATATTACACAGCTTAACCACAAAATCGAAGCACTCGAATCAAAAGTGGAAGTCTTAGAAAAGCAGAAGGAACGGTGAATTATGAAACACACACTCATTTGCCTTATTATTGTCGTTTCTTGCGCCGACCCCTGCGCGGCCCAATGGGTTCAAATGAATCCGGGATTTGTCGATAATGTTACAACCATGATCGTGTACGATTCTGCACTCTTTGAGGCCGACCAAGGTAGTGTGTTACGCTACGATTCATCGGTTTCCGGAAATTGGGTAGCTGCCGATTCCGGCATTGCTTCAGAAGATAGGGGAAATATAACTACCTTCACCTCAATTGGATCATACCTCTTTATAGCTGGTCCCGGCGGCGGCGGCGGATCAGAGGGGTTTTATCGCTCCTCTGATAAAGGTTACACTTGGGTAAATCCAGTAATAAATAAATTCACCGACGGCCCAGACTTTCCAATGGCACTAGTGGCTTCCGATACAATTATTATGGGTGGTGGCTACCGTTCTACCAATTACGGTGTACACTGGATTCAAATGCCGATAACCGGACAGGCCTTCACTGTCAGTGGCGACACGATCATCGCCGCTCCCGGTCTTAATATCTCGACGGATAAGGGTGTGAACTGGTCATCGAGACCAATTGCCAACGCGCATTGCGTGGCAATCATGGGAACCCTTCTCTTCGTTGGTACACAGCAGGGGCTTATTTCCCGTTCGACTAATTGGGGCACAAGCTGGGATACCGTGTTTTCGCAGCCCACAAGCAGTATTAATGCATTTCAGGTGGTTGGTTCGAATCTGTTTGCCGGTACCTACGATTCGGGGGTATATCTATCTCCCGATTCCGGCCGCACCTGGACTCCGGAACGAACGGGACTGATTGGAATCGTAACAGCAACCTGTTTTGCGGTCATGGATTCCTTTCTCATCATGGGCACCGGAGAGACCAGCACGTTTTTCGGGCAGGGTCCCTTTCGGTGTCCGCTTTCACAGATGATCGGGCCGAAAAGCGTGGTGCAGCAAGGGCCTCAGCCATCGGCGTTAACGATCCAGGCATATCCCAACCCCTCATCGAACTCGGCGACTCTTGCGTACTCGTTACCGGAATCGGGTTTGGTAACCCTAACGATTTCGGATGCATTAGGCCGAACGGTTTCTACGCCTGTTTCAACTGTCTATCAATCGGCAGGAGCCTATCATTTGGAACTCGATGCACACAACTACCCGCCAGGAATGTATTGGTGCCGGCTCACGGATGGCAAGCATGCGCAAATAACTAAACTTGTGATCGAACGGTGAATTATGAAACACACACTCATTTCCCTTATTATTATCGTTTTTTCCGCCAACCCCTGCGCGGCCCAATGGGTTCAAATGAATCCGGGATTTGTCGATAATGTCACGACAATGATCGTGTATGATTCCGCTCTCTTTGAGGCCGACCAAGGCAGTGTGTTACGCTACGATTCATCGGTTTCCGGAAATTGGGTAGCTGCCGAGTCCGGGATTGTTCCGGAAGATCAAGGCCATATTGTCACCTTTGCTCCAATAGGATCTTTTCTTTTTGCTGGCGGTCGTGGAGGAGGTCCCGGCTTCTATCGTTCTTCCGATACTGGCCATTCCTGGATAATGCCAACAAAGAATGTATTCGTTGGCCCTGGTGATATTACTGGGTTTGCGGTGTGTGATACGACTCTTTTTGCGGATAATTATTATTCTACCAATTATGGAGTGAGCTGGAACCAAATGTCTATTACGGGGCAGGCCTTCACTGTCAGTGGCGACACGATCATCGCCGCTCCCGGTCTTAATATCTCAACGGATAAGGGTGTGAACTGGTCATCGAGACCAATTGCCAACGCGCATTGCGTGGCAATCATGGGAACCCTTCTCTTCGTGGGTACACAGCAGGGGCTTATTTCCCGTTCGACTAATTGGGGCACAAGCTGGGATACCGTGTTTTCGCAGCCCACAAGCAGTATTAATGCATTTCAGGTGGTTGGTTCGAATCTGTTTGCCGGTACCTACGATTCGGGGGTATATCTATCTCCCGATTCCGGCCGCACCTGGACTCCGGAACGAACGGGACTGATTGGAATCGTAACAGCAACCTGTTTTGCGGTCATGGATTCCTTTCTCATCATGGGCACCGGAGAGACCAGCACGTTTTTCGGGCAGGGTCCCTACCGGTGTCCGCTTTCACAGATGATCGGGCAAAAGAGTGCAGTGCAGCAAACGCCTCCGGATTCCACAATGCTTGCCGTGTACCCCAATCCTCTGACAAGTTCTGCAATGATCACTTATTCGCTCGCGCAGGAGTGCCGTGTGAGTATGGCTATTATCGATCAACTTGGCAGAACCATAGCATTCCCGATTGTGGGCGAGTCCCAGGGAGCCGGTACGTATTCTATCGGCTTCGATGGGAATAATGTCCCATCCGGAATCTATTGGTGCCGGCTTACAGCCGGTAGCGAAGACAAGTTCACAAAATTTATCATCAATCGGTAGTGGAGCGGTAAGCATCCTTGCGATGCGCCCGCGCCTTCCCCACGATGAGAATAATTTGGGGGAAGGCACGGGAACCCTGCCGCTAACTAAGAAGAAGAAACGCATGAAACGAATTTTTTTATTTATCTTCCTCTCCTGCTTGCCGCTTGCGGCCGTTGCTCAGGATTCCATCAATCCTTACACAATCCACCAGACGTGCAATATCGTTCTCCAGAAAACGGATGTGTACTATTACCCATACTCTCCGCCGGCTCCAACCGATACACGGGAACAGCTAAGCTGTATCGCTGCAGAGCTTCGCGATCCCAATGGCGTAAGGGAGGGCTACTCGTTTCAATACCTGCCGATGACCCATGGCGTTCTGCTCAATTCCACGCCTGTCGGCCCGTACGCCATGTGGCAGCGGCTGTTTACTGCGGTACGCAAACCGGATGGAACTCCTACCGATATTATTGCTGGCGATACGTTGCCCAACGATACATCATTTATAGATACGGGCAGCGTGATTGTGAGCAAAAACGAAGATGTGGATTTCCGGGCCAGCGGCACGATAAAATTGGAACCCGGTTTCCATGTCATGCCCGGCGCGTTCTTCCATGCGTATATCGAGCCAACATGGGGGGATAGCGTTTTCAGCGATGAGTTTGCCGATTCCTCACTCTCACAATGGCATGCGAGCATCGGTGCTGGGTCCACCAGTTGCAATTACGACTCCAACATTCATCCCACTGTCCTCGACACCGATGCCGAGGACGGCCACGCTCTCGAAATCGTGCTCCGGCCCGATTCCTGTGCGTGTTATCAGACTTACTTCAATAATGTTGTAGATACATGCAATGAATGGGTTACGCCTGCTCACTTGCGCGATACCTTCTCACTTGCAGGTGGCACAATACGAAGCTGTCCCTGGCCCTATCTGAAGGATAGCACGCCCGTTCCGTTTGCCTACTCGCACATGCCATACGGGAAATGGGAAATTCGTGAAAAAATCCCTCATATTTACCAGCATACCAATACCTGGGGTGATGGCATGGGCAACGAATGGAACCTGAATGAAATGGAGAATAACGGCGATTATTGGCTCGTGGCGCCATTCCTTTCCCATCCGCTTATCTATGGCCCATACAAAGGGGTTTTTTCAAACGACACGTTCCGCAGCGCGCAGGCTCATTTCACGTGGTGGAATAACCCGCGTTACGTCGTATTCAACGGGTTCCCCTATGAATGCAATCTCCATCTATCGCCATCGGATACGTTTCTCACGGCTACGGGAAGCCCCACATCCACATGGATCGAAGGAGGTTTTCCAAGTTCCCTTACCGGCTCCCAGACCTTTTATTACACACCCTATAGTGGCTGCACACCAGCTAGCTTGCCGTGGTCCGTTTCACCAAGTGGATTGTATTTTTCCGGACCATATGGGCTTGATCGGAATGGCGATTCGTTGTATTTTACTAAGCAGTACCAGCCGACTTCGATTACCATTAAATTTCTTAGTACATCAGTTACATTTAGCACACGTTGGGATACTGATTCAGGTAAGGTTTTACTCACGCCGCCTCTTGATCCATTAGCACCTCACAGTGGCGTGGGGTTCGAGTCCTACAATATTGATGAGGGTCCTGATTATCCGATCCCCTTGGTTCCTTTAGATACGAATGGGTACAAGTATCATACGTTTACCATGGAATTACTCCCGCACGAGTGCGAGTTCCTGATCGATGGCGCGGTTGTGCTACGGTTTCCGGATCGCATGGTACCAACAGAAGATATTCGGTACGATTATGTTTCTACATTCGCCCGCACCCCGCTTCCCATCCAGCTCGCAGACCTTGTTCTCGATGGTTATTCCGATTATGCTATGGAAGCGGCCTATTTTCTATCCAATATGAATACGGCCCCCGGCTGCCAGGATAGCGCAGCGCACATGAGGGTCGATTACATGAAGGTTTGGGATGTACCGTCGAACGTTAGCATTCCACCGTATTTACATTAAGAAAGGAAAGAAAATGAAACGAGCGTTTTGCTCCGTTATTTTTATCATACTTACCCACCCCTGCGCCGCGCAATGGGTACCGCTCGATAAGAAGTTTGGCATTGATAATACCATTGCGTTATTCGTGTATGATTCAAAACTCTTTTCTGCGGGTCCGAATGTCGATGTTTCGTATTATGATACCACCCTTTTTTTGATTGGAGGGCTGCGGACACAGGGATTAATTCACAAGATCAGGGTAACATAACCACGTTTGCCTCGATCGGATCGTATCTTTTTGTGGCAGGTCCAGGGGGTGGAGGCGGTTCGGAGGGTTTTTACCGTTCTACCGACAGTGGGCACACATGGGTAAACCCAGTTGTAAATAAATTTACCGATGGGCCCGGCTTTCCCAAGACGCTTATAGCTTGTGATACAGCACTGTTGGGTGGGGGCTATCGTTCTACCAATTATGGCGTACACTGGGTTGAGATGTCCATAAATGGCACTGCCTTTGCGGTCAGCGGTGACACTGTTGTGGCAGCACCAGGAATTTACATTTCAACTGACCAAGGTTTGAACTGGACGGGCCGATCACTTGACCGTGCTAATAGTGTAGCTTTTCTTGGTTCCATACTTTTTGCTGGAACCACGACGGGATCGATTTACCGTTCTACAAATTTAGGTATTTCATGGGACAGTGTGATCGGAGGTCTCTCTTCCATCAACGCATTTGCCGTAAGTGGTTCGAACATTTTTGCCGGCACGGGTGGAGGCGGAGTCTATCTCTCGATCGATTCAGGGAAAAGCTGGATGGCAGAAAACACGGGTCTTGCTAACATGAATGTCACATGTTTTGCAATCATAGACTCGTTTCTGATTGCAGGAACATCCGGCTACAATCCTGAACCGGATGGATCGTTTCATAGGTCTATTGCAGAAATGGCTGCCAAGAGCGCAGTAGCGGAGCTTCCTTCGGCATTGGATTCCGTTATGGTCTATCCAAATCCCACAACGGGTACGGTTACCATTGAAAGCCGGAAGCCGATTATTAGCCTCGAAGTCATGAGTATCCTGGGTGTGGACATTCTACAGGTTCCAACAGCAGGTCGAGCCAGTTTGACACTCGATCTTTCGAGCGAAACATCGGGAACGTATTATATTCGGGTTCAAACGGATGGCAGAACATTTCTCAAACAAGTTATTATTGATAGATAGTTATGAAAAAATCGCTCTTATCCATTTTATTTGTACTTACTGTTGCTACCCACTGCGCCGCGCAATGGGTACCGCTCGATAAGACTTATTTTCTCGATAACGTCGGCACATGTGCTGGATGCCAGGATAACGCTGCTCATCACATGATTGACTACGAGAAGGTTTGGGACGTTCCATCTGACATGGAAATACCGGATTATCTTCATTAGACCCAATAAAAGGAGGTTATGTTCCCCATGAAATTCATGAAAAGTACGATTTGCATGAATTCTGCAAGATTTTTTTGTAACCGGAGGGGGGGTAGAGCGTTTTACTAATAGCGGATGTTATTTCATTCGTGAAATGGGTGATGGATCATCGTAGATCGATCATTGATGACCCATCATCCAAATTGGCCAAATCTAATGAATCTGAGGCTTAAGCCCCAAATGGCGCAGTTGCTCAAGCCCGTAGTCGCCGATGGCATTACGGACGAAGAGCTGTGGCTTGCATTCCAGAACCATGAAGATGCGGCTTTCACAATGCTCTATGGCCGCTACTCAGATCGAGTTTATAGCTACCTCAAGCTTCTGATGGCCGTCACCCCTCGCCACATCGACGACCTCTTTCAAGATGTGTGGCTCCAACTCTTCCGAAGCCGCGATACCTTCCAAGCCGTTGCAGCAGGTTCTGTTGCCGCGTGGCTATTTCGTCTTGCACACAATATGGCAGTTAGCCAGCTTCGAAAAAAAGCTGCCATTTCGATCGAAGATCTTAACATCGATACCGATCTTATCGAAGGATTTACTACTCCGGCCAGTCAGGAGCAATTTGATCAGCCGAACTCCGAAGCGATCATGGGTCACGTCATGAAATCGGTAGAGAACCTCCCGATTTTATTGCGTGAAGTATTCATCTTATCGGAGTTTAATCACTTAGGGCTGGAGCAGATCGCGGAAACGCTCGGCGTAAGCAAGGAGAACGCAAAAGTCCGGCTGTTCCGGGCACGAAGAGTGATCCGAGAAGACCTGTCACGGGATTTTGATATTTCAGGAATACCAGATGCAGCATAAACAATTACGCACGCATCGCCGACGATGCACGCATCGCCAAAGATGCAATTCGATTTTCGAATTACGAATTGGGCACGCTTCCTTTGCCGTGTGCAGCAGTGTTCGGCATTCCTTTTCGCCTAACCTCAAGGCATTAGCGCCCAGGACTTGGGCACTGGAGACGTTATGATTAATTTAAGTGAAGAACGCATACTCGATTTCCTCGACGGTCGGCTTGCCACGCCTGACGAGGAAGAGCTGTTGCATACCCTCGCTGTTTCTCCCGAACGGCGGCAGGTCATGCGAGAGCACATGAAGCTGCGCGAACTTACCAGCACGATCGCGCGACAGGGCCGCTTTACGGTTCCCGAAGACGTGACGAGCCAGTTATTCAGCCGTTTGGAAGAAGCAGGATTCACACCTCCCGCCACTCCGGAATCCGTATTACTTCGAGCTCCGCAAGCTGCCTCGATGCGATATGCAGGCGCTGCCGCGCTTGGCGCTGGGACGGTTGCTTCCGCAGTTAGTTCCGGCTGGCGCTTTGGTGCGATCTCCCTGCTTGCTGCCTCTGTGATGTCCTTTGTTCTTGGTGCGGGCGCATTCTATGTGTTTGGTTCGACACTCGGCCTCAAGACGCATTCGCAGGAAATGGCTGCACTGCAACATTCCTTGCAGCATCATGTTACTCCAGGCCTCGCCTCTGAATTTGCTCTCGCACAAAATAATGCTAATGTTCCACCGCAAGCCGCTGGGAATGCTTCCGATAACATTACAAAACGCGCCGGAGGTAACCAATCTGGTACCCATGGCCTTTCTTCGGTCGGTATGCTCTCTGCATCTGCGAGCCAACCGATCGGACCTATCGCTGAGATCAAACCGATGAATGATGATGCGAATGGAACTCCTGAGATAGGCCGGAATATTCCCGCGACCACCGAGCATGTGAGCGATGATGTAGCATCGAATGAGAGTTCCTTGCCTTTGACGTACACCAGCCCGCGGTTGCAGTCGTATACGTTGGCCAGTGGAGAGGCACGTTTGCTGAACGGCCCGGCACCGATCTTGCCGAGTGTGATTCCGACTCCGTTCGCAGATGAACGCGGAACGATAAGTGTGCGAGGCGGCGTGGGCGAGGCTCCTTCGAGCACGAGTTCAAACATGAGTTCCCTTCTTGAATACCGGTTTGGCATGACAATGTGGAATTATGTGATGTTCCGTGCATCCATGGGCCGCATGGCATCTTACGAGCGTCAGGCTCAAGTACTTCCTGCTGGAATTTCCAAGGGAGCAATTACAACGCCGGAATCGAACACCCCGACCTACACGACAATGATCGGATTGGAAACTGGAGTAACGTTAGATCCCATCGGCGTCCCGATCGATGCTTTGGTTGGCTTCATGGTACCCGGAATCGGCGTTGGCACGTCGGACTATTCTACTTTTTATGGCCGCGCAAGCCTTATGGCACACTTCGAGCCCTGGCAGATGCTTGAAGTTTCCGCTGGGTTTGAAGGAGTATGGTACACGCACTATCTGAGTCCTGCCATAAACCGCCTGGAGAGTGCATACTCACTGCCAGCCTCTGCTTCCCCGAAAGGAGGGACCAGCGAAACGTGTGGCCTTATCGGTCCGGCGCTTGAATTTGGTTGGCATTTCTGATCTAAGGGTTAGGCACTCCCTCTTTTGCTTCTCTGTTGAAAGCCCTCCTGTTTAGGAGGGCTTTATTTTTGAAAAATATTCACTTACAAAAATCGATTCCCATCAAGGTGCGCGGGCTTGCGCAAGGGGAGACTCCGGTCTCGCTGAATTTTGATGCGGCCTTGCTCGATTACCCTCCATTTACTGCAACTGGTACAATGGAAGGCATACTAACTCGTGACGGAGATCGGATTGACTTGCTCGCAAAAGCCACCGCCGTAGGGGAGTTCGAGTGCACTCGCTGTGCTGATTCATTTCATGCTCGCATCACCGCTCCACTTTCTCTGCATTTTGTTCCTCCTCAATTGGAGCCGAATGAAGGCGATCCGGACGTTCATGTCTACGATCCGCTTTCGACCTCAGAGATCGACATCCTGCCAGACATTCGGGATGCCCTGATCCTTGCAATCCCTATGGTGCATTTCTGCCGCCCCGATTGCAAGGGGATCTGCCCGACTTGTGGCAAGAATTTGAACCGCGAACATTGTGATTGCCATCAAGAATCGGAGGGCGCGGTTGCGTGGGCGGCACTCAACACGCTTCGGGAGCGTTTGCGCGCGGAAGAAAATAAAGCTGGCGAATGATCGCCTGCGCATTATACGTACAGGCCATTTGAAGGAGAACTAATGCCAAATCCAACACATAGAAATTCGCGAACACGCCGCGATAAACGCCGGACTCATTACAAGCTTGAAAAGCCATCGTTTGGCACATGCCCGAATTGCGGCTCCCCAAAGCTGCTACACACTGCCTGTGCGAGCTGCGGCTTTTACAAAGGCCGTTCCGTACTTCAGCCGAAGACGCAGGGTTAGTCCGTAATCGTTTCTTGTCACTTTTCGGCTTTCCGTGTGATTGGCTATCCAATAGTCAGTCCCTCGAATCGTCTCATTTCATTTGACCCCTCCCGAGACTCAGGTTTCTGCGCCAGTTAGCATCGTTCTTGATGCTATGGGAGGCGATTATTCGCCGCGCAATGAGGTTGAAGGGGCGCTTGAAGCGATACGTTTGTCTAATGGAAGATTTCGAGTCGTTCTTGTGGGTGTGCGTCAGGAGATCGAGCGAGAACTAACAAGATTATCCGCCTCAAGTAATCCTTTAATTGAAATTGCTCAAGCCTCACAAGTAATAGGGATGGAGGATGAGCCAGTCGCTGGTTTGCGGCAAAAAAAGGATTCATCCATTGTCAAAGGTTTCGATCTTGTTCGCGATGGTGCCGCATCTGCTTTCGTCAGCGCAGGTAATACCGGCGCTGTAATGAGTGGGGCCACCTTGATGTTGGGAAGAATCCCAGGTGTGAGCAGGCCAACCATTGGTTCTCAATTTCCGAGATCGGATGGGGGTTTCACTTTACTTTTCGATGTAGGTGCTACGGTGGATTCCAAGGCGATTCATCTGCGCGAATATGCTATCATGGGGTCGATCTATGCCGAGCAGATTTTTGGCATCTCGCGACCGTCGGTAGGGCTTCTAAGCGTCGGCGAGGAACGCTCCAAGGGCAATGAACTTGTGTTTGAAGCTACTCCGCTTCTTGAAAAGTCTGGCGTTAATTTTATTGGTAACGTCGAAGGCCGCGATGTGTTTAAGGATACGTGCGACGTCATCGTATGTGATGGATTCGTTGGCAACGTGCTCCTAAAGCTTGCCGAAGGCGTAATGCCAGTCTTGCGTGGGCGCATCAAGGCATATTCTGAAAAGGGATTGCTTCACAAGATCAAAGCCGCGATAACGGCATCTGTGCTGAAAGCTTCGTTAAAAGATTTCGACTATCAGGAGCATGGTGGCGTGCCGCTCTTGGGAGTGCGTGGAGTAACCATCATCGGACACGGTCGTTCAACTCCGAAGGCTATTCGGAATATGATCCTTAAAGCCGAAGAAATGGTGCGCAAAAATGTCGTCGGAAGAATTACGGAATCGCTAAAGGCAGGGTCCCAAACTTCTTGACCCGTCGTTTACTAAACAGGAAAGTAGAATTACAAATATAGTGGAAGTTCAAAATAAACGCGGTGGATTTCGCCATGCTGGAATAACGGCTGTCGGACATTGGACGCCGGATGAGGTGCTCGATAATAAGTATTTCGAGTCCTATCTCGATACATCCGATGAATGGATCGTGACGCGCACTGGAATTCGTGAACGCCGCATCCTTCGCAGCGGCGCAACGAGCGATATGGCGGTTAATGCTGCAAAACTTGCGCTCGAACGCCGTGGCTGGACTCCGAACGATATTCAACTTATCATCTGCTGCACCGTCACGCCCGATATGCCATTCCCGCCGACCGCATGTATCATTCAGGATAAACTGGGCGCGAAGAATTGCTGGGCTTTCGATATTAACGCGGCGTGCTCCGGTTTTTTGTTTGGTTTAGAGACAGCTTCCCGCATGATCGAGTCTGGAGGTTACTATCGTGTACTTCTTATTGGCGCGGATAAAATGAGCGCCATCGTGAACTATCAGGATCGTAATACATCGATCCTATTTGGAGATGCAGCCGGAGCGGTCATCCTCGAACCCGTTTCCATGGAACTTGGCATTTTGGATTCTTATCTTCGCGTGGATGGCGTTGGCCGGGAATTTCTTTACATGAAAGGTGGCGGAAGCTTAAATCCCGCAACGGCTGAAACCGTTGCTGCTGGTTGGCACTATATCTATCAGGATGGAAAGACGGTGTTCAAGCGCGCCGTTGTCGATATGGCGGAATCATCCGCTCACATCATGGAGCGCAATGGTCTCACGGCAGATGATATTGCGTTCTTGGTCCCCCATCAGGCAAACCTTCGAATCCTTGATGCCGCACGGCAGCGGATGGGCTTGAGCAAAGATAAAGTCATGATCAATATTGATCGTTATGGTAATACCACCGATGCCACCATCCCGATGTGCCTCAGTGAATGGTGGAAAGATGGAAAAGTGAAGAAAGGCGATCATTTAGTGCTCTCCAGTTTCGGTGCTGGTTACACGTGGGGAGCTATTCTCGTACGCTGGGCTTACTGATATGATCGCATACGTATTTCCCGGACAAGGATCGCAGTATCCCGGCATGTGCAAAGAATTTGCTGTGGCATATCCTTCTGCGAAAGTGATGATGCAGGAAGCGGATGATCTGCTGCATATTCATCTATCGAAGACCATGATGGAAGGTCCCGATGAAGTTCTGCGTCAAACAGAATATACTCAACCCGCCATTTTTCTTCACTCGATCATTGCGCTTAAGCATGATGAGTATCGTAGTGAGCCTGGCGCCACTGCTGGGCACTCCCTCGGTGAGTATACAGCATTAACTGCAGCAGGCGCGTTGGAATTTAAGGACGCTCTTGCGTTGGTTTATTTGCGCGGAACGTTGATGGGTGAAGCCGGTAGAAAATCGTCCGGTACAATGGCTGCGGTAATCGGCATGGAAGCGCCGGTGCTTTCCGCATTGTGTGAAGAGGTGGAGAATGAAACGGGAAGCATTGTAAGGCCAGCAAATTTCAATTCTCCAGGGCAGATCGTCATTTCGGGTTCCAACTTTGGGGTTCAGGAAGTCATGCGCCGTGCAAAAGCAGCGGGTGTTCGAATCGCAAAGGAACTTCCTGTTTCAGGTGCATTTCACTCACCGCTCATGCAGTACGCGGCTGATGGGTTACGAGAGGCATTGCAATCGACTGCGATCTCTTTACCCACGATACCGGTTTTCAGCAATGTAACAAGCGAGCCTGTCAGCGATCCGGAAGAAATTCGTTCTTTGCTAGTCCAGCAGCTAACCTCGCCTGTTCGGTGGGAACAATCGGTTAAAAACATGTATGATTTTGGAATAACGGAATTTGTCGAATACGGACCGGGTAAAGTATTGCAGGGGCTGATAGGCCGAACCCTTTCCAACCTGAAGACAAGCGGCGTTGAAAAACCCAAAGCAGCAACAGTTTAAGAATTATGTCAGAAGGCCATTTCAAAGATCCGGTTCCTGCCGAGGATGATATTCCTGCAAGCAGGATCGCGCCCATCACGGTAGGTGGCTTTCGCGTGGATGAGATTCTTTTTACTCACGGCTTCGTCCACTATTGTGATATTTCGAAATGCGGCGGTGGTTGTTGCCACTCCGGCGTTTATGCCGATATTGGCGAGCATGATCGAATTCTCGAACATGCAACCGAGATCGCGGCGGTAATGGACGAAACCCAGGACCCCAACACCGATACCTGGTTCGATGGCGATATAATCGAGGATCCTGATTTCAAATCAGGACGAGCCATAGGCACTGAAGTTCAGGATCGCGATGGAGGCATTTCCGGATTCAGCGAAGGCTGCATCTTTTTAGATAAACGGCATTTTTGTTCTATTCAGGTTGCGGCAGTGAATGCCGGGTTGCACCGTTGGGCTTGGAAACCGGATTTTTGCATTCTATTTCCTGTTACCGTAGTCAATGGAATTCTCACCTATGACGACGGCCACTCCGAAGACCTCATCTATTGTGGCCCCGCAGGTGCAGGCAATTATGTGCATTCCGTTTTCGAAGCCATGCAGGAAAAGCTTAGTCATTTTTTGGGAGAAGAGGAATTCGAAAAACTCAATGCCTATTATCTTGCCAACCGCAACCGATTTGAAGCGGAGCGTTTAAAGGCCAGTTTTGTTCAAGTGACCTTATGACCGAACCATCCACATTACTATGCCACCTTTTATAGGTATCGGAACAAAAAAAGTCGCAGTCGTGACCGGAGGGTCACGCGGGATCGGGCGCGCCATCGTCGAAGAGCTGTTTTTCAGGGGCTATACGATTGCCGCCGCCTCGAACGATCCCGCTGGTACTGAAATGGCTGATACGCTCACCAAGCAGAGCCTCACGCCCGAAAAGCTGAAAGTTCAGCATGCTATTATTGATGTGCGAGACCCAGTCGTAACGCAAGCTTACATCGATGGTGTCGTTGCCGAGCATGGCCGTATCGACGTATTGGTCAATAATGCCGGTGTCACGAAGGACGGACTATTGATGCGTATGTCGGAAGCAGACTGGGATTTCGTGCTCGATATTAACCTCAAAGGGGTATTTAATATGACGAAAGCCGTCCTTCGGACGATGATGTCCCAAAAACAGGGGAAGATAATTAACGTTGCCAGTGTTGTAGGAATAACTGGCAACGCAGGGCAAGCGAATTATTCAGCTTCGAAGGCCGGAGTGATCGGTTTTACCAAGTCGATCGCAAAAGAAGTAGCCTCGCGAAATATCACCGTTAACGCCGTTGCACCTGGCTTTATCGAGACAGAAATGACAGCAAAACTGAACGATGCACAGCGTGAAGCAATGCTAACCACGGTGCCTCTGAAGCGAGCAGGCAAGCCCGCCGATGTGGCGCGCGTCGTTGGTTT
Organism: Ignavibacteriota bacterium; assembly: GCA_963736195.1. Taxonomy (GTDB): domain Bacteria; phylum Bacteroidota; class Ignavibacteria; order Palsa-1295; family Palsa-1295; genus PALSA-1295. The sequence goes on along the minus strand of CAVTNP010000004.1, from coordinate 356,291 downwards.
TCTGGCTTCTGAAGCAGCAGATTATGTAACTGGCCAGGTCATCGTGGTCGATGGTGGCATGGTAATGTAAATTTTAACACACTCAACTTAAGTACAAAGCTTTTTAAGCACTTTTACCAAATACAATGGCAGATCAAAACGTAGAATCGAAAGTTAAAGAAATAATCGTCAGCAAACTTGGCGTCGAGGATTCCCAGATCACCCCGACTGCTTCATTCACCAACGATCTCGGCGCGGATTCGCTCGATACCGTCGAACTTGTAATGGAATTTGAAAAAGCCTTCAATCTGCAAATTCCCGATGAAGATGCCGAGAAGATTCAGACTGTGGGCGATGCGATCACGTACATAACTTCGAAAAAGTAATTCTGATGTCGGAAAGCCGGAGACCGGAAAGCCGCCGCCGAATCGTAGTTACGGGCATGGGCGCGATCACCCCACTCGGGTTGGATATTGCCACCTTTTGGCAGGGTCTGATCGGTGGACGTTCTGGCGCAGCACCGATCACGCGATTTGATGCCTCAAACTACGACACGAAGTTCGCGTGTGAAGTGAAGGGTTTCGACCCGCTCGCGTTTATCGACCGTAAAATGACGAACCGCATGGATCTTTTCACGCAGTTCGGCATTGCTTCGACGGATATGGCTTTGAAAGATTCCGGGCTGGATCTTGAACGCGAAGATCGCAATCGCATCGGGGTGATCTTCGGCTCTGGTATCGGCGGCATGTGGACCTATCTTAAGCAGCAGGAAACTCTGTACGAGACAGGCGGACCGCATCGCATATCGCCATTCTTCGTTCCGATGCTCATCAGCGATATTTGCGCGGGGTATATCTCCATGCGTCACGGGCTCAAGGGACCGAATTACGCAACGACCAGCGCTTGTGCCACCGGCAACAACGCCATCATCGACGCTGTGATGCTCATTGAGCGGGGCACCTCCGATATCATGGTAGCAGGTGGTTCTGAGGCTGTGATTTCTCCCATGGGTGTTGGCGGCTTCAATGCGATGAAGGCACTCTCCACACGCAATGACGCTCCGGAAAAGGCAAGCCGTCCCTTCGATAAGGAGCGTGATGGCTTCGTGATCGGAGAGGGTGCGGCTACCATCATTCTGGAGGAACTTGAACATGCGAAGGCTCGCGGCGCCAGGATCTATGCGGAATTCTCGGGCTTTGGACTTTCCGCAGATGCCTACCATATCACCCAGCCAGCACCAGGCGGCGAAGGCGCGGTTCGCTCCATGAGAATGGCGATCGAGTCTTCGAATATGGTTCCATCCGATATTAATTACGTCAACGTGCATGGCACCTCAACTCCGATCGGCGATATATCCGAGTCCGATGCGATCAAGATGGCATTTGGCGATCATGCCCGTAAGGTTGCCATAAGTTCGACAAAGTCGATGACCGGCCATTTGCTTGGCGCCGCCGGAGCCGTCGAAGCGATCGCTACCATCATGGCTATCTACGATCAGATTGCTCCGCCGACGATCAATTATGAATTCCCTGATCCCGCCTGCGATCTGGATTACGTTCCGAACGTCGCACGACCGATGAAGATCGACGCCGCCATGAGCAATGGCTTTGGATTCGGCGGGCATAATGCCACGCTCATTTTCCAACGTTACGATGCGTGATCGTTTCTCTCATTACGTGAACTTCTAAGAAAGATTTTTTGAGCGCTCCCAGCTTTTTTAGCAATCTGAAGCGTAACGACGAACAACGACAGCCGGAGGAGCGGAAAATGCTCGATCGGCTGCGCAACCGCATTGACCGCTATCGAGAGTTAGGTCGTGCACGCCGTGTGCGCATTGAAGAGAAGCTGCGCCAAAAAGAAGCCGCACCGGCAGCAGCGCTATTTGAAATAATTCCTGGCACCGCGCGGCCTGTACTCGCCGCCCAGGATTTTGATAATCTTGAGCGCCGAATTGGCTATACGATCAAACACCGAGCATATTTTTTGCAGGCGCTGACCCATCGGTCATATCTTCAATTTGCTCAGTATCCAACGCTTAAATCCAACGAGCGCCTGGAGTTTCTCGGGGATTCCATTCTCAATCTTGTGATTGCCGAGTATCTTTTCGGCGAATTTGAATCTCTGGCAGAAGGAGAACTTACCAAGCTTCGCTCACGGCTTGTTTCCGGCGCTGCGCTCGTGCATCATGCGATGGATATTCAATTACAAGAGTTCCTTCTGCTTTCCAGCTCTGCGGATGCGGCACTCAAGCGCGGTTCTGCTACCTTATTAGCAGATGCTTATGAGGCGCTGATCGCTGCCATTTATCTTGATGGGGGGATGACAGCAGCAAGGGATTTTATTTACCGCAATATCATCACGCATGCGCGCCGCGACGAGTTAATGCTCTCGGATAAGAACTATAAATCAATGTTGCTGGAGTTTGTGCAGTCCAAGAAATTACCATCACCTAAATATGTTACGGTTAGCGAGGATGGCCCTAATCACGCGCGGACCTTCTCGGTGGATGTCATGGTCAGCGGGATGCGGCATGGTTCAGGTGTAGGCCATTCCAAGAAAGAGGCTGAACAAAATGCTGCGCGCGAAGCGCTCGGATTCCTCGGTGTCCTGCCAAAGAACGTCATACTGCCCGAGCCAACAACCAAGCAGGAGTAATAGTCCGCCAAGTGAGTATATCGCTGTTTAGATAATGGTTGCTCGAATAACACCAGTCGAAGCTGCACATTTGCCGACGGCAGTTCCGGTAACCTTCCGGATGCCTCCGGATAAATCCATTCTGCACCGGCTCCTGATCATTGGGTCGATCACAACTTCAGCATTTCACATTCCTATCGCTTCATCCAGCACGATCTCCGATGATGTGATCGCTACCATCCTTGCCCTCGAATCACTCGGGGTTCCGATCGAAGTTGAGCCGGATAGAATCGAAATGCAAGGTGTCGGTCGCCGTGGTTTTCGCGCACCCTCTCACGCCATCAATTGCGCAAACTCCGGCACAACAGCACGCCTGATGATGGGCCTATTGGCCGGTCAGCAATTTAACAGCACCCTGATAGGAGATGCTTCTCTTTCGGCGAGGCCCATGAAACGGCTTGCCGATCTGCTTGCGCAGATGAATGCCATCATTGCTACGGATCCGCGCGGAACGCTCCCGCTCGAGATCGCCGGTCAAAAGCTTCAGGGATCCGAAATTGTGCTTCCCGTTGCTTCTGCACAAATCAAATCTGCGATCATGCTTGCCGGGCTGTTCGCAGAAGGCTCAACGGTGATCAGGGAACCTCGTCCCACGCGAGATCACACCGAGCGCATGATGTCCGCGTTCGGATTCGGAGTCGATCATGAGCAAGAAATTCGTATCGTACCGGATGTCAAGCCAGATCTTACAGAAGAAATACGGTACATCGTTCCAGGCGATTTCTCATCAGCGGCTTTCCTTGTTGCCGCCGCGATCTTACTGCGTAAGCGCCTTGTGATCGAAGGCTTGTTACGCAATCCCAGTAGAACCCGGTTTATCGAGATCCTTGCCCTGATGGGAGTAGAGCTTGAAGCGAACGAGATCTTTGAAGAATGGAATGAACCACGCGGTAACCTTACAGTTTATGGCGATCTGCGTACCGAGCCATTATCTCCATTCCAGATCGATGCAGAAGATGTGCCGCTATTGATAGATGAGCTCCCAATTCTGATGGTGCTCGCCATTTTCGCAGACGGAGAAAGCTCCATGAGCGGCGCTGCGGAACTGCGAGTTAAGGAAAGTGACCGATTAGGCCTTACTGCAAAACAATTCCAAGCATTTGGAGTTGATGTCGAAGAATCTGACGACGGCATTGTCATTGAAGGCGTCCCCGATCGCACTCTATCGAATGCCCCAATACTTCATGATGGAGACCACCGCCTGCTGATGGCCTTTTCTATTGCGGCGTTGTTTTGCCGCTACCCAAGCGAGATCGAAGATGCTGATGCTGCAGGTGTATCGTACCCAGGATTCTTTCTTCACCTTCAACGATTGTGCGGCGCTGCACATGTGAAGCTTCCTGAGGTATGAAGATACTCAAGGCAGCTTTGCTCGGCCGGTCGCTCGATCATAGTATTTCGCCTGAAGTACACCGGCAGTTATTCGAACTTGTGCGCTCGAAGTGCAATTCCGAGTATGCATCGCTTGACTATTCGAAGATCGAATGCGCAAATGAACAAGAGTTCCAAACTTGTGTCGAAGCAGGAGCGGAGAATGGGCATAGAGGATTTAATGTCACATTTCCGTACAAATTCGCAGCGAGTGAAATTGCTGGAGTATCATCCCCGGTTGTTCAGCAGATCCATTCTGCTAATACAGTGCTTTGTGAGGAGCCTCTGAAAATTGCATCAACCGATGGTGATGGATTTCGCTTTGCAATCGAGAAGGGCTTGCCAAACCTTCAGCCAGACAGTTATGCTTTAAGCATTCTCGGCGCTGGCGGTGCTGCACGGGCGGTCCTGCACGCAGTGCAAAGCTTCGGGTGGCGTAGTATTGTTCTTGCGGCTCGTTCCATTGAAGAAGCGCGTCGAGCCGCAGCTCCTTACCCGCATGTCACTGTTACTAGTATTGCAGAGTTCGCGCGGGACGCAGTTCCTCAATTTATTGTTCAAGCAACACCGGTGGGGCAGAGATCTAAAGAATCGCTTTTGACCGATTTTCGCTGGCTAAGAGGCGATATTGCAGTGGACTTAGTCTATAATCCGTTACGAACTCGGTTTCTCGATTTTGCTGCGAGCGGCGGAGCGAGGACTATTGATGGACTCGGAATGCTAATGGAGCAAGCGGCGCTTTCACAATACTTTTGGATGACCGGATCGCCTTCCGAATATTCGCTGCTGACGCCGGACGAATTTATCACGCTTCACCATTCTTTATCGAAATTATTAACACCACGATGGGACGACTTCGGTATCTGACCGCTGGCGAATCGCATGGCGAAATGCTTGTCGGTATTCTGGAAGGAATGCCTGCCGGACTTTCGCTTGTGGCAGAGCGGGACATCGATCCCATCCTTGCAGAGCGCCAGAAAGGTTACGGGCGCGGCCGGCGTCAGAAGATCGAGCATGACGTGGCAAAAATCGTTTCAGGAGTGCGAAATGGCGTGACGACCGGCGCGCCAATTGCTCTACAGATCCAGAATAGAGATTGGGAGAATTGGAAAGAACGAATGCCGGTAGATCCCACCGTTACAAATCTCAAGCCAGTTACAGTTCCACGTCCCGGTCACGCGGATTTTGCCGGTTCGATGAAGTATGGGCACACCGATCTTCGCAATGTATTTGAGCGTGCGAGTGCCCGTGAAACAGCAATGCGCGTGGCTATAGGGGCCATTGCTTCTAAGCTGCTGCGAGAACTGGGAATCGAATCTATCGCGTATGTAACTGCAATTGGTGGTATTCAATCAATAACTCCAAACGACCCATTCACAGGACGAAATGCGCTCGCTTATAGCAGGGTACGGGTATTCGATTCCGCTGCTGAAGAGCGCATTGTTTCTGCGATCGACAATGCAAAGCAATCAGGCGATACGCTTGGTGGCGTTGTAGAATGTATCTTTCGAAACCTTCCCCCAGGTATCGGAAGCCATGTACATTGGGATCGAAAGCTAGATGGAATATTGGCACAGGCGGTGATGAGCATTCAGGCCGTAAAAGCGGTAGAGATCGGAGCAGGAATTAAAGCATCCGGATTGCCGGGTTCGGCAACACATGATGCGATCCTGGCTAAAGAAGGATTGTTTCATCGCACACATAACAATGCGGGCGGCATCGAAGGCGGAATGTCGAATGGTGAGCCGATCGTTTTACGCGCAGCGATGAAACCGATCTCCACGCTGATGCAGCCGCTGCAATCGATCGATATTGCAACTGGCGAAGCGACAGCCGCTCACATCGAGCGCAGCGATGTCTGCGCCGTGCCCTCGCTTGCTGCCATCGTTGAGCAGGTAATGGCGCTTGCGATCGCGAGCGAATTATTAGAGACCTTCGGCGGAGATACGCTCTCGGAACTGAAAGAGCGCGTAGAACTGCGCCGGGATGCTCTTCGTTTGAGAACGAAATGACCTGGCGTAATCGCAACCTCTACATAATTGGATTGCCTGGTGCAGGTAAATCTGCCATCGGGCGTTCGCTTGCAATGATGCTGGACCGTTACGATTTTGTCGATCTCGATGCTGAGATCGAAGCCCGCTCGGGAAGATCTATCGCCGAGATATTTGCTAAAGAAGGTGAGGAAGCGTTTCGAACAATGGAATCGGAAGCGCTGCTTCGCGTTGCTTCAGCAACAGGAAAGCCACAGATCGTGGCTACCGGTGGCGGCATTGTGTTAAGGTCGATCAATCGAGCGATCATGCGTGGTTCCGGCATTCCCATCTGGATCGATGTCACCGTCCGTGAAGCATCAAAGAACATTCGGAATGATATTATGACGGGGCATAGCCGCCCACTTTTTGCCGATACTTCCGCTGAAGCGATAAGAGGTACGCTTAGCAGATTACTCGAGGAGCGGCGCCCATGGTACGAGCAAGCAATATTGCATTTCGTGACCCGAAGTATCCGTGGAGACGAGCGAACGCCAGATGAGTTAGCAACGGAGCTGCTCACGGCTCTCAACCAGATGTCCCTTAATGTAGCCCTAAAGCCTCGTCACCACACTCTGGTCGCGAAGAGCGCGTTTGGTAACTATCCAATATTTGTCGGTACTGGTACCGCGATCCGAGAACTTAGCTACTATGCGCTTGAACATGGGTACTCGAAGATTATTATCGTTACCGATGAAAATGTAAATCGAATCCATGGCGAGCAATTGCGTTCGTCTATCCGCAAGTCGGTTGAACCGAAAGTAGAGATCCTGCAAATTGCTGTCCCAGCCGGTGAGTCAAATAAAAATTTGGAGAACCTAGAGACAGTTTTGGCGCGCTTTCACGAATCTAATGCTGGACGCCGATCTGCATTGATCGTTGCTTTTGGCGGCGGCGTGGTCAGTGATATTACCGGACTTGCCGCGAATCTCTATCATCGCGGGCTCCCGGTTGTTGATATCCCGACTACTCTTATCGGTCAAGCTGATGCCGCGATCGGCGGAAAAACGGGCGTTAATGCATTCGGGAATAAGAATCAGATCGGCTCGTTCTACCCAGCGAAATTAGTTCTTGTTGATCCACTTTTTCTTCGAACACTGCCGGGCCGAGAGATCCATGCCGCACTAGCCGAAGTGTTCAAGTATGCATTGATCGGCAATGCAAAAATGTGGCATGAACTAGCAAAGCAAGTTCACCGGCTCATTCGCGGTGTTGACGCACATTACGAGCCGATGATCTTCGATGCCATAAAGGAAAAACTTCGGTACGTGGAAGCAGATGAGTTTGAGCGTGCTAGCGGTGTTCGCGAGCTGTTGAATTTTGGTCATACATTCGGACATGCGCTGGAATCCGCCACAAATTTCCAATTATATCGTCATGGCGAGGCGGTGCTATTGGGAATGCGGGCTGCCGCGTGGCTTTCGAAAGAACTTGGATACTTAGGTGAAGCGGCTTGGAAGGAGATCGAGGTAGCATTGACCCAAATTCCAATAGAAGGAAGGTGCGAACTGAATACCGAGATTGTTTTTGAAGCTTTTCAGCGCGATAAAAAGGGGAGTGGTCGTGTTATTCTGCTCCACGCGATCGGCGAAGCGTTTGTTACGGAAATTTCCGACCAGGATGCCTGCCGCACGATCGGCTACATGTTATCTCTCGCATGAACATCCTTATTTTACATGGACCGAACCTTAACTTGCTCGGCGAGCGCGAGCCTGAGATCTATGGCCGTGGCACACTTGATGACATCAATAGGATGATCGAGCTTGAGGGCGGGAAATTTGGAGTCACGCTAAAATTCTTTCAATCGAATCACGAAGGCGCGTTGATCGATCGTTTGCATGAGGAGCGTAAATGGCTGGATGGCCTCATCATGAATCCAGGTGCGCTTGCGCATTATTCGTGGTCGTTGCGCGATGCTGTTTCTGCTGTTGGCAAACCGATGATCGAAGTACATTTGAGCGATCTGACTCAGCGGGAGGAATTCCGGCGGCATAGCGTGTTTGAGGGACTTCCGAATGTCCGCATCATCATGGGGCGCGGGCCGCAAGGATATATTAACGCACTCCGCCTGCTTGCTGATGCAGGACCAATGATGCCATCCTGATATTTTTAATGAAGAAGTTTTTTTCCTTTATTAAGATCGAGCATACGCTCTTTTCGTTGCCGATGATCTACGCGGGAATGACGCTTGGTTTGGAAGCGAATCGAGCGGAAGGCATCGTTCTTCCTGCAGGCGATATTATCGTGAAAGCGCTGCTCATTTTGGGTGCCGCAACAGGGGCGCGAACCGTTGGTTTCGCTGTGAATCGAATTGTCGATCGCCGTATTGATGCGAAAAATCCGCGCACCGCAAGTCGTGAACTTCCCTCCGGAAAAATGACGATGGGTCAGGCATTAGCAATCCTTGCAACGGGATTTATTATCTATGTAGCATGCGCAGCTTCGTTGAACTCCGTGTGCTTTGCTCTTTCACCGATTCCTCTGGCGGTGTTCAGCATTTATCCATTTATGAAGCGATTCACATCGCTAGCCCATTTTGGGCTTGGTGCTTCACTTGCTTTAGGGCCGCTCGGCGCCTATTTTGCGGTGCGCCCGGAGTTACCCCATGCGCTTCCAGCAGTATTGCTGAGCCTGTTCACCTGGCTTTGGGCATCCGGTTTCGATATTATTTATTCTACATCCGATGAAGCATTCGACCAGCGCGAAGGGCTATTCTCGTTCCCGGCGCGGTTTGGTTCTCGCCGCGCATTGCAATGGTCAGGCGTAATTCATGCGTTGTCGTTCTTTGTATTAGCGGCGGTCTATCTTGTTGCATTTCGTGGGAGCCTTGTAGCCGCAGCGCTGCTTTTGCTTGCAGGGTTTTTGCTCTATCTGGAGCAAAAAAAATCCTCGGATGTGAACCTTGCATTTTTTAAGATCAATGCTGTGCTCGGTTTTGTGGTACTCCTTTTTGTGATCGTAGGAGTGTGCCTGACATGAGCGAAGGTGCGCGAAGAATAGCGGTCGGCATCACGGGCTCCAGCGGGGCGGTTTACGCCATGGATTTTTTGAAACGATGCCCGCTCGATAAATTCGTCGTTATCTCAAAATGGGGCAAGGCGGTCATGAAGGATGAACTCGGTCTACCCGACCCGGTTGCTTCGGTCGCTCCTTATTGCAAGAGGATCTTCGCGGATTCGGATCTCACGTCACCACTTGCCTCCGGAACCAACCGTATCGACGCAATGGTGATCGTTCCAGCTTCGACCAGTACGGTTGGCAAGATCGCATCCGGAATCGGGGACACACTGATCACACGGGCTGCAGCAGTCTGTTTGAAGGAACGGCGGAAATTGGTGCTATGTATTAGGGAAACTCCGCTATCAACTGTAACGCTCCGGCAGTGTGCAGAGCTTTCGTCCCAGGGGGTAATAATTATGCCGATCTCTCCGCCGCTATACTTCGTTCCGGCGACCGTAGAAGAATACGTCCAGGGCTTCGTGGATAAATTGTTTGGAGCGATCGACATTGAGACCGGAAGCGGCTGGCGCGCGGAGGAATTAGAGTAGTATGGCATTTCAGGAACGCGGTTTCGATACGCTTACTCAATTCCTGACGCGATTAGAACGGGAGGGTGAACTGCATCGGATTACTGCGGAGGTCGATCCCATTCTTGAAGTTCCAGAGATTGCGGTGCGCGCGTTGCGTGAAGGGCATTCGAAAGCGTTGCTTTTCGAGCGCGTGAAAGGTTCGCGATTTCCGCTTGCGATGAATGTTCTCGCCAGCGACCGACGTGTTGAACTTGCCCTTGGTACGCATCCGGAAAGCCTGGGTGAATCCCTCGTTCAATTCGCAGAACAAATGCTGCCGCCTAAGGCATCCAGAATATGGAATGCCGGAAAGCCGCTATTCTCGCGCATTCTTGCGGCGCGTGCGAAAAGCTCCGGTTCTGAGATCCAACGAATATCGGTGGATGCCCCTGACCTCAACGCGCTTCCGATCCTGCAAACCTGGCCTGAAGATGCAGGGAAGTTTATCACCCTGCCACAAGTCTTTACCTACGACCCTAAAACCGGAAAGCGCAATGTGGGAATGTATCGCATCCAGATATACGATACCAACGAAACAGGTATGCATTGGCAGATCCAAAAGGGAGGTGGATTTCATTACCATCAGGCCGAAGCGATGCGAAAGCCGCTTGAAGTTGCGATCGCTGTGGGTACCGACCCAGCTTTACTTCTCGCTACAATAGCGCCGCTCCCCGAGGGTATTGATGAGGTTATGTTCGCAGGTTTTTTGCGGGGACGTCCAACTGCGATGCGCAAAGGGAATTCCGTCTCGATCGACGTGCCTGCAAATGCAGAGTTCATTCTGGAAGGAATAGTCCCGCCAGTAGAACGGCGGTTAGAAGGCCCGTTCGGCGACCATTTCGGACATTATTCCCATGCTGCAATGTTCCCGGTCTTTCATTTGCGAGCCATTACGCACTTGCCAAAAGCGGTGTTTGCAGCAACGGTGGTGGGGAAGCCTCCGATGGAGGATAAATGGCTTGGCGATGCCAATCAACAGATTCTTGGGCCGCTGGCGCGACTGATTCATCCTGATATTGAGTCCGTATGGGCGTATTACGAAGCAGGTTTCCATAACCTGCTTGGCGTGCGAGCACGAGAACGATATGCGAAGGAGGCCATGAAGGCCGCGCTCGGAATTATCTCCGATGGTCAACTTTCTCTGACGAAATGTGCTATTGTGGTCAGTAATAATGTCGAAACGCGAAGCTTTCGCGCGCTGCTTCGCGCTATTCGTGATAATTTCGATCCTCGTTACGACTTTCTCCTTCTCGCGAATACGGCAATGGATACCCTCGATTTTACGAGTTATACCATGAACCTGGGAAGCAAAATGCTGCTCGATGCTACCGAAAAACTTTCAGCCACCTCCAGCGGAGGGAAATACCCCGATCGAAAACCGAACGAATTCTTTGCCCGCACCGGAAAAACCCCCGAAGACCCGCAGAATCTAGATCTCAGAATAAACGAATGGAAAGTATTCGAAAATGTCCTGCTTGTAGTAAAGATTGCTCAGAATGATCTCTCCAACCCGTCCACTCTGTCCAATGCCGTCCACCCCAAAACCGCGGGGCGCGAAATAATCGAAAAACTGATTGCAGATAGCAACGTCGAAAAATTGCCTAAAGGAATAAAAATTGTTGCCGCAGTAAGCGATGATGTAGATCTATCTAGCGAAATGGAAACGATCTGGGGAATATTTACGCGCTTCGATTCGGCGCGGGATGTTTGTTTTACCCGCTCAACCCTGGCGAATATCACTCCTATTTATGAAGGAATCATGGGCATTGATGCAACCTGGAAACCCGGTTACCCCAATCCGTGTGTTATGTCAGATGAAATAATTGCTAAAGTGGATTCCCGCTGGAAAGAATACGGATTTCGTTAATGGCTAACCTGCTTTTCATCAGTATCTAAATTTCCTATGTGGATTCGGCTTAAAAATATTCAGGTCTATGCATATCATGGAGCTCACACTCATGAGCGCGAGCATGGTGCGCGGTTTGAGATCGACGCAGAATTGGAAGCTCCGCTCGATAAAGCCACGCTCAGCGATGAGCTTGCGGATACCATTGATTATGTGAAGGTGCAAGCGCTGATCGTAGCGATCAGTACCAAGAACCGATACAACTTGCTGGAAACCCTTGCAGATACCATCGCCTCAGAGTTGTTGGGACATTTTCCAACTCGTGAGGTGATCGTGCGTGTTCGGAAGCCTGGGGTATCCATGGGTGCAGTGTTGGATACGGTAGAGATAGAATGCCAAAAATCGAGGTTATAGGATGAGTTTGCCGAACGAAAATATCGCACCTCAATTCGAGCGAGCTTTCATTGGGCTCGGTTCGAATCTGGAGCCGCGCCTGGACTACCTGAGATCGGCAATGAGTGGCCTACGTGCGTTTGGCAAGGTAGGTCCAGTAAGTTCAATTTATGAAACGGCACCGGTCGGAGACGTAGCACAACCAGATTATTTGAATGCCGTTGTAGAAATCCACACAGCACTCGGACCATTCGAACTTGTTGCCCGCCTGAAGGATCTGGAACGTGCGATCGGAAGAAAGGAACGGCCTCGCTGGCATGAACGCGAGATCGATCTTGATCTTGTGTTCTATGGCGACCTCACGCTTAACTCTCCAGAACTTTCGATTCCTCATTCGGAACTTCATTGGAGAGCATTTGTATTGATACCAATGGCGGAGCTGGATCCATATTTTCTGCACCCTGTTCTAAAAAAAAGTGTTACCGAACTACTTCGAACAACAGATGCCAGCAGGGTCAAACTATCCCCGCTCAAACTCTAACGATATTGTAACCAAGTACGCGTGAGCTACATTGCTATTGAAGGCCCCATTGGTGCAGGAAAAACCACACTTGCGATCATGCTTGCCGATCGGCTAAACGCAAAGCTTTTGTTCGAAGAGTTCGAGGAGAATCCATTTCTCGCGGAATTCTATGCCGACAGGAAGCGATTCGCGTTTCAAACGCAGCTCTTCTTTCTGCTCTCAAGGTTCCGGCAGCAACAAGCGTTGCTGCAGGCTGATCTTTTTTACGAAAATGTCGTCAGCGATTATCTTTTTGCAAAAGACCGAATGTTTGCTTCGATCAATCTTGGTGATGATGAGCTCGCCCTTTACGATGAAGTTGAAAGTACGCTCGGAAAAGCTGTGCCTGTGCCGGATGTTGTGATCTATCTTCAGGGCAGTGTGCCAAAATTAATGGAGGCGATCAGCCTGCGGGGCAGGAAATTCGAAGGGAATATCTCCAGCGATTATTTAGAGGATATTGTAAATACATACAATGAGTATTTCTTCCACTACCGAGCTTCTCGACTGATCGTGATTGACACCGAGCAGGTGGATTTTCAAATTCATCCGGAATTGGTGGATCTGCTGGTCGAAACCATCTATCGAGACCATCCCCCTCCGGTAGAGCATCTCGCCTCGCCGAAACCAACCCCAATGTTCTCGGCTGGTACGAACGAGTCATTTCATGCATGATGTTGACGATTTTCACGAGTCGCTTGTTGTTAACAGGTGGCACGAATTTTTGAACTACTATTCATAGCATTTTTACTCTATCTGGCATTTCGACGGGTAGTAGCCCCGATCCAACGCGGATTTCAGGAGCGAGAACAGGAGCGCGCCCGAGCAAGGCATAAACCGGAAACCACAACGAAACTCGACCGGGCAAGCGCCCGCGATGCCCAATTTAAAGACCTACCCCAGTAATAATGCCTCATTCAAGCTGTGAATTTCTAGGATCTCAATTCGTTAGATATCATTTCGTGCGGCTGGTTATTTTTTTCATGATGTTTTTTCTTGCTGCTCCTGTTTTTGCGCAACACATCCAGTGGGCCAATCAACTGCTTGGATATTCATCTCAGAAAAGTGCAAGAGAGTATAGCGCTCAACAGGTTTTAGGTAAACCAAACAAGTGTCCTGCTACTGGTGATAGTCCGTGTGCTTGGATTCCTTCAACAGGCCCAAACCAAGGCCCAACCGAAGAATGGGTTAAGGTTGGTTTTGCTGATGCCATGAAGATCCAACAGGTTGCGGTTGCTCAGAATTTTTATCCCGGCGCAATTGAGAAGATCATTCTTTACGATGACGAAGATCGGAAGCGAGATTCGATGGTTTATTCTCCACATTACGAGCTTCCCGATGCTAAAATAGACCATTGGACATTCAACCTTCCTACCCGCTACCTGGTGAGCGCTGTAGAAATTGTGGTACAACCGGGTTTGCTTCCCGGCCAGAATGAAATTGATGCGATCGCGATCTCTGACTCAAAGACATTGATCGGTGATCCAATGACTTCTTTTATTAATGTAGCTCGCAATGTCAATGTCGGGCCGAGAGAAAATTTAGGACCCAATATCAACTCGGTCTATGATGAGGTTTTACCTGTGATCTCGCCCGACGGGAAGACGCTTTATGTTGATCGCAAAAATCATCCACAAAATTATCGAAAAGCCGGCGCCGGTCTTGATTCCAATAATATCGATAACATTTGGTATTCTACGCAAGACGCCAATGGGAATTGGCTGCCAATAAAAAATATTGGATCCCTCCTGAATAATGGATACGGTACCTTTGTGGCGAGTGTCACACCAGATGGGAACACGCTACTGCTCGGAGGCAGATACGAGCCGAGGGGCAATGAGGCAAAGGGTGAATTTGGCCTTTGGCTGTCGAATCGAACGGCGGATGGCTGGAGCTATCCCAAGAAGGTGATCGTAAAAGATTACTATACGACCGCTGCCTACGTTGAATTCTGCTTATCGAACGACGGCAGAACTATTATACTTAGTCTCGATCGGCAAGACTCACATGGCGGGAAGGATCTCTATGTCAGCTTTCTGCAGCCGGATGGAACGTGGTCGGCACCAAAGAATCTTGGGCCGGACGTAAACTCTGCTGCGGATGAAGCCACGCCATTTTTAGCTTCCGATGGCAAGACCCTCTATTTCGCTTCTGATGGATTCTCCGGCTATGGCTCGATGGATATGTTCATCACACGCAGGCTGGATTCAACATGGCAACGATGGAGCGAACCCGAAAACTTGGGCCCGCAACTTAATACTTCCGGATGGGATGCATATTATACTGTTCCAGCATCCGGTGAATATGCGTATTTCGTTTCGACCGAAAATTCATTCGGAATGGGGGACATTTTTCGAGTGAAGTTACCCGAAGAGCTGCGCCCAAGACCCGTAGTGCTGGTGAGCGGCAATGTGCTCGACGCAAAGACCGGCAAGCCTGTTATGGCAGAGATCAAATATGAGAATCTCGAGACCGGCAAAGAGATAGGCAGTGCGAGGACCAGTCCCGGCAGCGGCGCATACAAAATAACCTTGCCGGCAGGCGAAAATTATGGTTACCGCGCTGAGGCTCCCGGCTATGCTCCAGTTAGCCTCAATCTTGATCTGACAAAGACGGATACCTATCAGGAACTCCAACGAGATCTGACGCTTGTGCCGCTGGAACAGGGGCAGACTGTCCGCCTCAATAATATCTTTTTTGAAACGGCGAAGGCAGATCTCCGTCCGGAATCGTTCGCTGAGCTCGACCGTGTGGTTACCATGCTGAAAGCAAATCCGAACATGGAGATTTTGATCGGTGGTCACACCGACAACGTTGGTACACCCACCTCGAACGCCCAGCTTTCGGCTGCGCGGGCCAGCTCGGTGCAAGCATATTTTGTCAGCAAGGGGATTGCTAATACCAGACTGCGTGTAAAGGGATTCGGAGATACAAAACCCGTTGCTTCGAACGATACCGAACCCGGCCGCCAGCAAAACCGCAGAGTTGAGTTTACGATTTTGAAGCAGTAAACTCCAGTGGGGGACCAAACGTAAATTGGTTATCCTATGTTTGTTCAAGACATGCTTTTGGAACTTCCAATTACTGAACCGCTCAAACCCATGCGCGCTCCACGGCCGGAGTGGTTGAAGGTCAAGATACCGACTGGCGAGTCGTTTCACAACCTAAAGCAGCTCATGCGCAGCAAGAGCCTGCACACGGTCTGCGAAGAGGCACGCTGTCCGAATATGGCCGAGTGCTGGAATGCCGGCACAGCGACCTTTATGATCTTAGGCGATACCTGTACCCGCTCGTGTGGGTTCTGCTCGGTAAAAACCGGCCGCCCGACCATGCTCGATCTGGAAGAGCCTATGCATGTGGCGGAAGCCGTTCGCGAAATGGGCGTGAAACATGCCGTTATCACCAGCGTCAATCGTGATGAACTCAAGGATGGCGGTTCGACTATCTTTGCGGAAACGATTCGCGAAGTTCGCAGGCAAAATCCTGCTACGACCATCGAAGTGCTGATCCCAGATTTTAAGGGCAAGGATGAATCCCTCGACCGAATTCTCGATGCAAGACCCGATATTTTGAACCACAACACCGAAACCGTCCCAAGCCTATACCGCCTGGTACGCCCTCAAGCGAAATATGAATGGTCTCTGAAGGTACTTCGCCGCTCAAAAGAAGCTGGGTTCAACACGAAGACCGGCATTATGCTTGGCCTTGGCGAAGCGCGCGAAGAACTACTCGGCGTGATGCAGGATCTTGCGAATATCAACGTTGATACTCTCACCCTCGGACAGTACCTGCAACCGACAAAAGATCATCTGCCAGTTCATCGTTTTGTACATCCGGATGAATTCCGAGAATTTCACGATATTGGAATGGAGATGGGGTTTCGAATTGTCGAAGCAGGCCCACTCGTGCGTAGCTCCTACCATGCCGAACGACATGTGTGACAAATATTATGGGTGAATGATGGTGAAGTGATAGTTTCATCGTTCGTCCTTGTCCCGCCATGCTTGCTCTATATAATATTCTGATTTGGCTGTTACGCGCCCTTGTGCGGGTTGCAGGGCGTTTCAATCCTAAGCTAGGTCGGGCGCTTGAAGGCAGGAGAATGCTGCTTAGACAGACGCGCGAGCATTATGAATTTTCGCGCATCATTGGTCCTAGAATACTGATCCACTCAGCTTCTTTCGGTGAGCTTGAACAAGCAAAGCCTATCATCTCAGAGATAAAGAGACGCAACCCGACTGCTCACATTCACTTGACATTCTTCTCACCGAGTGGTTATGAAAATGTTATCGGGAAGTATTCAGATGCAGACTTCATCACCTACGCTCCGGTCGATGTTCGTTCAGATACTGCTGCATTTCTCGACATAGTAAAACCCGATCTCGCTTTATTCGCGCGATATGATGTGTGGCCAAACATGGCCGACCAATTGAAGCGAAGGAGTATCCCTTCAATCCTTTTTGCTGCAACCGCCTCGGAAGGTTCCGGAAGGATGATGCCCGTGATGAGCACCTTGTATCGAGACGTTTTCCGTAGCTTGACGAAAATTCTAACTATCTCTGCCGAAGATAAGCTGCGTTTCGAAAAACTTGGCGCTGAATCAATGAACATAAAAGTAACCGGCGACACGCGCTTCGATCAAGTGCTTGCGCGACGATCAATTTTGGATGATGCACCTGATCAGCTTATTCCTCAGGCTGTCGAAAAGCTCCTCAATGAGCAGGGGACGTTAGTGTTCGTTGTTGGAAGTTCATGGGAAAGCGATGAAGCAATCTATCTTGAGACGATCAAACAAAGTATCGAGCGTAAGGATAATATTATGACTATCATTGTGCCTCATGATCCGGGTGAAGAACGTGTTCGAAAGCTGCTTGCACAATTCCCTGGGAAATCAATCCGATTTTCGGAGATCGCTCAATGGTTAGACGAACCTGTTGTCGTTGTTGATTCCATTGGTAAATTGTTTGGCCTCTATCGCTATGCAGATATATCGATGATCGGTGGAGGCTTTGGAGCCGGGCTTCACAACATCCTCGAGGCAGCGGTGTGGGGTATTCCTATTATTGTTGGTCCGAGACATAAGAAATCCCAGGAAGTTCAACAACTCATTGATAGACTTGCCGCATTCGAGGTAACAGATAAAAAAGAATTTGATTTTGCTTTCTGGCAGCTTGCACAATCTGACAACCTTCGAAATTCGACCGGGATGAAAGCATTTCAATTCGTTGAGGAAAATCGTGGTGCCACGGAACGGATCATGAATGAGATAGTCCCATTGTTGTTGAAGTAAGGTTGAGCAGCTGATCAAGATCGCTCATAGATTGTCTTGTATTTCCTTATTGCTTCCAGAATACCCTTTGCGTAACTTGATTCACCCGCATCACTTCGCAGAAGCGCTTCTTCGTTCGGGTTGCTGATGAAGCCGGTCTCGATGAGCACATTTGGCATGGAAGCTCCAATGAGTACTAAAAATCCGGCCTGAGAAACCCCATTGTCTGGAATATGAAGTTTACTGCCTAATTCCTCCTGAACGAGCGAGGCAAATTTCTCGCTGAACTTCACGTCTTGATTGCGGGACATGGAAGTGAGGATATAATCGACGTCCGAGAGATCAGCATATTTGTGATGTCCTGTTTCAAATTTAACAACAGCGTTCTCTCGCGCGGCAACATGAATTGCTGCCTCCGTTTTGCCAGGACGAAGGAAGTAGGTGGTGAAGCCTGTTGCAGTCGAGGGTTTTTGAGGAGTTGAATTGCAATGCACGCTGATGAACAGTTTGCCGTGTGCCTCATTCGCTATCTCGCCTCTGCGGTACAGCTCGACAAAATGATCGTCGTGTCGTGTATATACCACCTTCACTCCAGGCATTTCTTTTTCGATGAGCTTACCAAGTTTTGTAATAATTGCCAAGGTTGCCTGTTTTTCCATGAACCCACCAGGTCCAATCGCGCCTGAATCCTTCCCGCCATGTCCGGCATCCAGCACAATGACGTCGAGTTTAGGGCGCGATGCAAACGAGCTGATCTCGGTAGGAAAAACAAAGAGTGAAAGGATGAGGAAGATCACGGGGACGAAGTTAGCAAGCGGCTGCAAGCCTAAGAAGACATTCAATTTAACAAATTCAAATGAATCACGAAAAAACTTCATCTTTCATATTTCATAATTCATAGTTGTCCAAAGTGCGGGAGGGGGGACTTGAACCCCCACGCCTCGCGGCGCTACCACCTCAAAGTAGTGCGTCTGCCAATTTCGCCACTCCCGCTTTGTAAGTCACTTTGTTAAGCGGGGTCAAAACTTTCGAATCGCGGTAGCAGTTCCGCAGGGTTATGGCTAATTCTCCAACAAACTCGGCACCCCATCGAACCACTTCTTTTCGACCTGGTAAGGATATCGCTCATAAACTGCATTATCCTCGTTGATCGTGTATCCCGCATAGAAATCATCTCTCGCTTTGCTAACCAGGATGTCAGCGTCGCGAGGAGTGCCTGTAATACGGAGACATAAGGCCTTGTAATATTCCGCGTCCGAAAAATGCGGATAGATCGCAATCGCACTATCGAAATCAATGATCGCTGACCGATATTGCCCCTCTTCGTACCGAGTAACTCCGAGATAAAATAGGTGTAATGGATGTATCCAGTTCCCACCCTGTGCACGATCGTTTGTGAGGCACTTCGAAAAACATTCGTCTGCACGTTGATATTGGCTTAATTGAAGATAGCATATCCCAAGATAGAAACTAAATTCATGATCCATCACGCCGGCAGCAGGGTGATCGTGTCGAGCAATATCAAAATCTTCTATGGCACCAAGATAATCCTTTTGGAATATGCATTTGAGAAACGCGCGGTAGGGAAGTTGCTCGAGAGAATCGTATTTTACGGCGCTATCAATGTAGGGCATTCCTTCCTGATACTTCATCTGCTTAAAGTAGGGCATGCCTCGCTGCTGCCAAAGATAAGCATCGTCTGGCGAGAGGCGTAGTGCGCTATCAATGCAATCGCCATAATTTTTAGAGAAAATGGAGTACTTCCATGCACCATTTTTGAGATAGTGCTCCCGCACGCTATCGCGATGCGTTGTGGGCTGGCACAGACAAGCACTCGGGGTTGAAATGGCAAAAACGAGAACGAAAATAATTTTCATGGTGGAATTAGAGGGCGAAGCTTTAACAAAAATGTGAAAGCGTTACGAAGGATCAGATCACCCACCGACGCGGGTGCTTAAGCACCTCCTCAAGCTTTGCCTCAGGTGAGCCGGCAGCTGGATGCGCATCATATTCCCACCGGGCAACAGTCGGAAGGCTCATCAGAATACTCTCAGTGCGGCCATTTGTTTCGAGCCCAAATCGGGTTCCTCGATCATAGACAAGGTTGAATTCCACATATCTCCCGCGTCGAAGAAGCTGCCAGTGTTTCTCTGTATCGGTATAGGGATCGTCTTTATGCTTTTCAACTATTGGAATGTATGCGGGCAAAAACGAATGTGCAGCATCCTGAACGAACGCGAAAATCCTTTCTCCGCCGGCATTGTCAGTGGCAGAAAGATTATCAAAAAATATGCCTCCAATTCCGCGTGATTCACTGCGGTGCTTGATATAGAAATATTCATCGCACCATTTCTTGAAGCGAGTATAATAATCTGCATCATGCTTGTCGCAGGCTGATTTAAGCGTTCGATGAAAATGGTATGCATCCTCTTCATCGAGGTAGTAAGGCGTAAGATCCATTCCACCACCGAACCACCTCATGCCGTTCGATTGCTCGAAATATCGAAAGTTCGCATGCACCGTAGGTATTTTCGGTGAGCGAGGATGCAACACAAGCGAAATACCAGTCGCAAAAAACGATAAAGGATGTTCGGTTTGCTTGAGGGAGTCAGGAGCATCGCCATGCACCGATGAGAAATTGACGCCAGCCTTTTCGAAGATCGCACCCTCTTTCAAAACACGGGTTCGGCCTCCGCCACCACCAGTTGAATTATCTGGCGTAGGACGTTCCCATGATTCCTGAAAGAATTTTTCAGTGCCATCCAAAATTTCAAGCGTGAACGTGATCTCATCCTGCATCTTTCTGAAGAATTCCTCTGCACGCGTTCGAAGGGAATGTAGGTTTTCTGACATGGATTGAATGATCGATCTTTGCTTAACACTTACCTCTTACTTCCCGAACTGCGTTCTTTCATGCGTTCGAGCATCCACTCCCACAACCAGGCGTAGGGGAGTATTTGCACTTCCTGATTCGGATCGACATTTTCGAAATGCCCCGATTTCAATTGTTCATAAAGACTTGCCCCGCGTCTCGCACACCGCTTGTAGTCATATGAATACTTCACCATAAGCTTAACCAGCCGGAAGAATAACGTACTTTGTTCGGTGGAGTTCGCCTTGATGTACCGCGTTCGATAAAGCTGCAAAGGTTCGATCAGGTCGTCAAGCTGATCATAAGCTTGAATATCAAATAAGTGGATTATTTGCGCAAATCGCAGCGCCATGTTCAAGCCTGGCTTGTCCCGTTTGGATTCATCAGCCCTTCGCAGCATCGCTTCGAAGTTAAAACGAACTGGTTTTTCGGCAGGTTTGTAATTCGGCACGGTTTTCAACGCAAAAGTGAGGTAGAATCTGTAGATCTCAAAGTGCTCCTTTAAGATCTCACCCTGCGCGGCAAAACGTGTGTGCGAAGTTACTTCTGAATACAACGCATTTGCATCCTCAAAGCGGAGCGTGGTCATCAGAAGGTAGAAGTACGACTCCGTGAAGGCAAACCAGTTATTCGAACCCTTATTGTAGAACAAAGCGCAGTTATTTGCTGCTTCATTTGCATGCTCGAAATCTCGAATTCCAATATAGCTATTTAGTTGATACAGCCAGAATTCACCCAATTGTGGTTTTTGAAGGAGCCGAGGAAAAGCCTCGAGAAAAGCTATTCCATCTTTGGCTGCTTTGATGACTTCAGAATGCCGGTTCGCGGCATTGAGAGACACGACTAACAATCGATAATAATTTAGCTGAAAAGTGTAGCTGCTATTCGCCGTCAAAAGTGGCTTCAACTCTGCTACATAGCCCGCAAACTGATCGGCATATTTAGCGATGCTCCCTGAGTAACGCTGAAACACAATGCCTACGCGATCAAAGTACTCTGCAGATAGCAGTTCGGCTTCGTAAGTTTTGAAAAGTTGCTTCACATGGATATCATAGCGATCAAAATCATGAAGGTTCGCAACATTGCCAGCATGGTTACGCAGAAAAATCGCCATTGAGAGCGACACATCCGTTATAGAGAATTTCTCAGCAACGTGCAAAGTACGTTCTGCAAGATGCTGTGCCGCACGCCGAGCGCCGAGCATGCGCAGGATACGGGCAACATAAACTCCACGATGCGCCGTATACAAAGCCTGGGCTGCTTCTGAATAGCCAGCGCGTCGCAAATTTAAGTGGAATAGAGAGTTTATCATCCGGACCTTAAGCCGGTTTTTCATCGAACTATATCTGGTGTCAGTCGGCGGAACCTGGTACAACTCATCGGCAGCCTCGAAGTCGTTAGGAAATTTTCCGGTTCGAATACCATCATAGAGAAGGAATTCCTTGTTTTTCGTTTGGGCGCGGAAATCGGTATCGACGGTGTCCGTCCGCCTTTCGCGGAAATTCTCAAGTATTCGAATGATCTCTGGAAAATAGTTCATGGTAAATTGCCTTCAGTATTATCCCCATGAGCGTTTGAATCGTTTCATTAATAATTCTCACGTCTCTCTCTGTGTGCGCTCGAAAGTATTTTGGGGCGTTCAAATTATTGATTCTAACGTTCGATTCTCTTTTTGCTTGTAGTTGATCCTAATTATCGACCAATCAATTGATTATCAGCATTCCGAAAGATGCCATCCTGATCAATTACAGAAGAGCGGTTAGTTTATCCACAAGTTAACACACTTTCCTTGAGCAATGTAGGATAAACATTACTCTCAGAGAAAAAAAATATTTTTGGTAACGCAGGCAACCGCTAACTCGTTTAAATAAGGGGGCGTTGCTTACCAAAAGTAAGTAGACGCTCAATATTGTTAGTCTTTGCTTAAATGGCTAAGGCTTAAAAAAGCTCTAAATGGGGTGTTTACCACCTGTTATTTAGAATGAATCTACTTCGGCACAATTAATTTGCCAAGTCAATTTGGTTTATCATCCAACTATATTGTGGTATGATTTCCGCTCTGAGTAATCCAAGCATATACAGTGTGGATCATTGTATTCCTTGAATCAGGCGTACATTTTGCGAAGCCCGCGCAATTGCGAGCGAATTTCAGGTTTTGACTTTTTCGGTCTCCTGATATTATAACAATTTTTTCGACGAATTATTCCACGAATCCCTTGTTGGATTTTGTGGTTCAGGTACTTTCTACGCTTATTTTTTTCAACCGCATCCACAATTACGATCATGTCACTCAATAAGAAGTTCACTGCCATTCTTGCTGTTCTCGTTGTCGGGCTCTTTTCGATTTTTGCAACAAATCTTACATTCAGCAGCTCAAATCAGACCCAGCAACAACTTAATGTGGTACTGAACCTGCAGTCTGGCGCTCAAGTCCCAGTTAATCTTGCACCTGGACAGACAGTGCCTACGGCGTTAAGTGGCGATCAAGTAGTAGGTCTTACCATTAATGGACAGGGAGTACCTGCAGGTGCGAACGGACAGATTTCGACTCCGAACGGAGCGGTCACTGTTACCTGGAATATGGGCGGTCAAAATGGATCAGCCCTGGGTGTAACTTTTGGAGGTTCGGGTTCGAATGGCTGGCCTGATACTGAAGAGGTTGGTTAATTCCGAAGGTTTATTTACCATCTGGGTATTATCTAGGCCTTTCACGAAGAAAAAAAATCTAGAAATTTTGAGTCAAATCGAGCATTTGGCGTGAGATTTCTCTGAAAATTGTTGAAGAAATTGAAGGCTTCTACCACTACCAAGTTGATAGGGTCTTCAAAACAGATTCAGCCATAAGTAGCTGAATCTTAATGAGTTGAGTCATTATTATCCTACTTATTAGTAGGCCACCCAATCATTGCGGGTGGCCTAAAAGTGTTTTCATCGTGTCAAAAAATCCGGTGAAAAAATGTATTGATGTGATTTGTGCGTTTAGCCTATGACCTGGTATTTTTGTAAGCGAAACTAATGACGGGGAAAAACCCAGCGAAATCGCTATTCTTGCGACTCCTTGGGAAACCCATCGAGCTAGCTGATCGAAATCGATCATTGCTGGATTATAACGATGGAGATCATCCCTTTCTGACGTAACACATAGAGGCTAATATTATGATGTCACGACCGCTCACGATTCAAGATCCTGTTTATAGGAATTTTCGACCAACATCCCCCAAAGATGTAGGCCCGAATTTCGTTTTCGACGGGATTGTGCTTTCTCATAAGGAATTTCAGTACTTCCTCATTAATACGCATGAACCCGTTATCGTTGCGGGGACTGCCGTAGATGAAGACCGCAATTTGGTCTATCTCTTCGATTCCCGAGAAGCGTTTGAAGACTGGGGGCATCGTACGATTTATGCGGATGCGTTTGCGCGTGCCCAAGAGTTGCTCCGTTTGTATCGTTATGATAACTACAGCGAAAGTGCCGATAAAGGAGTTACGCTTGTCGCAAATGCCCCGGTGGAATCAGAACACTCTAATCCTGCGAAGGGCTTACTGATCGATCGCTCAGGCTGGAGCTCGAAGGCCCACCTTTTTGAAGGAGCAGGATTCTCTGGGAGAATGGTCTCGCTTGGAGTTTCGGCTATCGCAGACTTGAGCGAATTCGAGTTTGCCGACACTGTGTGCTCTGCGCGTGTCAGCGGCGTGCTGATGCTTTCGGACGAAGTCAGCTTTGGCGGATACCGCTTTTACATTACTGGATCCCCAAATATCGCAGTACCCGATCTGCGCCGGTGGGGCTTTAGTAAGGCCGCGCGTTCGGCGATCGTTTGCTAAGTTTTTGTTTTGTAGATAGATGAAAATCGCGAATACAATCGCAATCACACCCGGATAAGGAATTATCCGGATTTTCTCTCCCTCAGGTGCGCGTGGGGATTTGCCTATCCCCAGCGCACAAGAGTTTCGCAATAGAAACGCGTAATTGCCTACGCGCTTCGCAAAATACACGGATGTTCACACATCCATCGCGGCCTAACCATCCGCATTCTCACCTGAAAGACCCTGGCTCTTAAGTGCCAGGGTCTTTTTTTATTTTTTGCGAAACAATTTCAATTGACAATTAATCCACATAAAAATTAAAAAAATGAACGGCTCTCTCTATTTAGTTGTATAATCAATTAATTCACACAAGTCAATTATGGCAGAAACACAGGGAGAACGAATTCGAAGGGCGCGAGAAGAGCATGGACTAAAGCAGGGGCATGTCGCGCGCGAGGCAAAAATCACGCAGGCGCATCTTAGTCGCATTGAAAATGACGAATCTGGAGTGACCGATCACACCCTCAAGAAAATTGCCGAGGCCATTGGTGAAAACTGGGAAAATATTATTGTTCGCAAGGATAGCTCAAAGGTGCCCTCGGGAATGAGTATCGATGAGGTGCTTTCCAGCGAATCGGCAATGGTGCGCTTCCTAAATGGGGAGCGGCCAGATAAGGAAACCTACGATTGGGTGCGCCGTTCCCTTGCCGTCATTCGTGCCGAAGTACGCCGCCGCAACGACGAGATGAAGGGGTTGTATTAGAATTGAATCGCGCTTGCTATCAATGCTGAATCGCTAATTTGCGCTGGATTGTACCACTTTTTGTCTCAATACGCATAAATAGCTACCTGATGGTACCACCAAAGATCAATTGAAATTTCGGACCAACAATAAATTGGAAAAGCAAGCTCATTCTCACACAGTGCATTCAAAAAGCTTGTTCCAAGATTAGTAGTCCCACCTACCAGAACGCTAGCCATTTCTTCTAACATTTTTATGAAGATAAATGGAAAGATCGCGCCTTTGGGTACATCCCATACATTGACCAATTAAGTAAATGATCCGCAACCATCTGGCCGGCTGGATCTTGGGTGCCCACAAAAGTGAGGAATTGACTAGTCAAACCTGTCTCTTGCGCTACTGCGCACTATTCCGGCAAGTTCAGATCCAGTCTCTTACATCGACTCGCACCTAAAGAAATAATTTCTAAGGACGCCCATGCAATAGATCGGATGCAGTATTTCGTTTCATAGAATGAAGAAAAGATTCGCAGGGTGACATGAATTAGGAACAATGGATTTTGAGGTTTCTATGCCTTTTGCCAGGGAGAGTCTTTCGAATAGTCAATATTATGAGTTCTTCCAGGCTCGGCAGGAATTCATGAAAACGTGAACGAATATGAATCGGGTGCGTAAAAGGCTCCCATGTAGCAAGCTTTAGGGCAGGCTCTATACCGCATAGCGACTTCCAAAATGGAGATGCATACGCCGCATTTTGTGCTTCCAGTGGGGCACGTTTCTCCTACAGTGTGAATTCTTTAATGCGTTATGAAATCGGCGTTTCTTGCAATCTTGTTACTTTCGGCTTTTACTTCCAGTGCAATTGCACAGGGAACGCTGGTGTACCGTAGCGATTTTTCGCAAGGCGTCAATGGCGGTACGATTGCGCCTGGTGTAACTCTAAATTGGTCAACATCCGGTCAAAATCCGAGTTGTTCAAATCCGATTCAAACAGCTACCGCCCCGCAGGATAGCAGAGTGTTCTTAGGCCAATTCGGAGAACAATATGTTGCGTTGTCGCTAGCAGGTCTTCCTGCACACGATAGTATCTCCATCACCTTCAATTTTTATGCGATCAATACATGGGACGGAAACCTTTATCCAGGCTATCCCGGAGCAGCGCCCGATATTTTCGGGCTTGATGTAAATGGAGTAGATACCCTTCTTTACGCGACTTTTGCAAATAATCTTAATCTATCGGAATACCAAACGTACCCTTCAAATTATCCACTTCACGGCGGTGCTCCTGTAAATAATTTTCCGGAGACTGGCGCTTATAGTATTTGTCAGCTTGATTTTCCAAATCCAGATTGGTGGGGCAGGATCGGTCCCGAAGATGAGGATGCAGAGTATCATCTCACCTACACGTTTGCTAATTCTGGCAATACAGTACTACTGAATTTTCTGGGTGACGCGATGCAGGAAGCTCCAACGACCCTTGGCGATGAATCCTGGGGTCTCGATAGCATCGTCGTGCAAACGCTGTTCCATCAGCCCGTGATCTCATATATCATTCCCGACATCGGTTCCCCGGATATGAATACTTATGTTGATATTATTGGGCCGTACAACACGGATACCAATTTTGGAATAGATAGCCTCTACATGAATAACCCTGGAGATCAGGTTCAGGTGGTGTGCGCGACTCCTTCGGATACGCAATATATCCGGTTCGGGCCATGCATGGTAAGCTGGAATGGAAGAATGATCTCGACGCAAGCGTATGTGATGCCGTGGGTGCAAGCAACATCCGCAAATTGGCAGAATGGCATTAAAATACCGATCCAGGTGCTTTTGAATGGTGTCGCTTCGAATATAGATACTTTCTATATCGTCAAACCCCAACCGCTTGGAACCCTTGGAGTTCCAGGTCTTATTGGTTCTGGCGGTGCCTATGGTATCCGCTCACGTCGGGGTGCAATGATCGTCGATAGTTTGGTTCTGACGGGCACTGGTACCTACGGGGTCAGCACAACAGACTGCGATCCGAAGACTCCCGGCAATCAAGGATATTTGCCTTTGGTAATTATCAGCAATGGTCCCGTACGGATGGATCCAGGTAGCAAGCTTGACGTGAGCGCTGCTGGCGCAAATGCTGGACCCGGCGGGGGTGGTGGAGGAAACGGACTTACTTGCGGTATGATCGCCGGGAACGGATTTACCGGAGGTGGTGGAAATGCGAACTGGTACTCGGGCTGCGGAGACATACCGGCAGGAACTGGCACGGGACAAAACCAAAATGGCTTGAACGGCGTACTCGGTGGGGTTTCAAGCACTCAGAACGAAGGCGGCGGAGGGGGAACAGGACATCCCTTTGGCATTGGTGGGGGGGCGGGAGGAGACACGGTATATTCAGGCGGAGGACCGCCGGGCTATGGGGGGGGATCCGGAGGGCCGGAGTTTGGAACTCCTCCTCGACAAGGCGGCGGCGGCGGAGCTGGATATGTCTATAATGGAAGTAACGGAGGTGTCTGGGCGAATGTCTTCCCAGGTGGGAAACCCTATGGCAATGCTGCGATTACCCCTTTGGCTGGTGGTTCTGGTGGCGGAGGCGGAAATGTAAACAACGATCTTTCCGGTGCGGGCAGCGGTGGAGGAGGAGGTGGTGCTGCGGCCATTTATGCTCAGTTAACTGGCACTTTTGGTCCTCTCATTGCGATTGGTGGTAATGGGGATTCATCCGCAAACAACGGGGCTGGTGGTGGTGGTAGTGGTGGTGCAATCGTTTGCGGTTCAAAGTTGGGTGCATCACTTAGCACTGTTGATGTGGATGGAGGACTCGGAGGAGGAGGTTACCCGGTCGGACAAGGTCAGGATGGTGGCAACAGTGGTTCTGGAAGACTGCGAATCGATGCCCTCCAACTCATACCACCAATTATTAAACCGACGGGTGTCGTGGGAGCCTCAGAATACATCGGCCCATCGACCGATACGCAGTCATTCGTTGGCAGAACATTTACACTGGCTGGGACTGGCAATGACCAGGATATTCGGATCTATGTTCGTCCACTATCGAGCGCCTGGTATCTTGCTGCGACTATATCCAATGGCGGAACTTCCTGGAGCACACCAATCACATTGCCTGGGACCGATACGATCTACCTTTTGGCGGCATTGCAGGGTGTACATGCGCCGAGTTCAGCAGCCTACACGGCGAATCCTTCATGGGTTCTTTCACAAGCTGCCGCCAATATTCTCAGAATTGATTGCAGTCCGCCGACTGCCGCGATCAACTTAAATAAATCACCATTATTATGCGCAGGGGATAGTCTGATCCTTGCGGCAGCACCTTTGGGTTTGCATTATCAATGGCTAAAGAACAGCCAGATGCTTCCAGTCACTTCGGATTCTCTAACGGTCTCTGATTCTGGAGTTTATAGCGTGATCGTTTCTAATAGTTCCAATTGTTCCGATTCTGCCGCGGTTACAGTGCGCTTTATTTCTGCCCCTGTTGCGGGAATCTTGGGGCCGCACTCCATTTGCGCCGGGGGTAGCGCAATACTCGCTGCTACACCAGTAGGCTTTCATTATAAATGGATGAAAGATGGCCAGCTTATCCTCGGTGACACGGATTCCATCGTGGTGACGGATGCTGGGATCTATGGTGTGATCGTATCGAACGGTGGCGATTGTTCGGATTCTACTGCTGTTCGGGTCACGATCGATTCTGCCCCTGTTGCAGGCATCTCTGGACCTTTGTCCATGTGCTTGGGAGGTAGTATTGTACTTAAAGCCTCTCCTGGCGGAGTAAGTTACCAATGGATTAAAGATGGCCAACAACTTGTTTCTACGGATTCACTTGTTGTAACTGATTCCGGAGCATACAGCCTCATCGTTACAAATGCTTCCGGTTGTTCCGATTCTACTGCTGTAACCGTCACACTCAATCCCATACCCACTGCCGCGATCAATGGGCCACAATCGTTATGCACCGGCAGCACTGTGGTACTTGAAGCCTCACCTGCTGGGTTGATCTATAACTGGTTTAAGAATGGTCGGCCTCTCTCTAGCACTGCGGACTCGCTCACGGTCACCGATTCCGGGAAGTATAGCGTAGTGGTGTCGAATACTTCCGGATGTTCCGATTCCGCGACTGTTACTCTTGCCTTTGATCCGGCTCCGATCGCAAGTATCAAAGGGTCGCCATTTCTATGCTCGGACGGCAGCGAAGTGCTCAAAGCTGCGCCATCAAACGTAACCTATGTGTGGAAGAAAGATGGTGTTCCGCAACCCGTCACGTCGGATTCACTCCTCATTACAATTCCGGGAGATTACAGCGTTATCGTTACGAATTCAAGTGGCTGCTCTGACTCTGCTGCTCTGCAAGTGCAGGAAGATGCTTTTCCCATTCCAGTAATTACTGCATCAGACACTGTCACAAGGGATGGAACCATCCTAACTGCCTCCACTGGAACTTCGTACCTTTGGAGCACTGGAGATACTACCCAAGCGATTTCTGTATCACAATCCGGCCAGTACGTCGTAACAGTCACGGATTCAAACGGATGTTCCGCTACCAGTCTCGCCCTTGATTTCGTTCCAAGTTGTATAGATGCGCTGTTGCAGGAATCGCTTGAAGGCATCCCAATTGCCATCGATGGTATCATCCCCAATCCTGCCCATGATGTCATCACAGTCTCTTTCAACGCCTCCTCTGCACAGAATTATCCGATCCGCTACGAGATTGATGATGTACTTGGCAGAACCCTCGTGAGTGGTGAGATCTGGAACCCAGTGCTTTCACTTTCCACTACCAATCTTCCTCAGGGCGTGCTCTGCTTCCGCGCCCAATCGAGTGGGTTCGAATGCTCGGAGCGATTTGTGGTGATGAGGTAAAGATGATCCGAAAATAGAACGGAGTTTATCGATGGACCATTGATTTCTAAGGGTCGGAAAGTAATGGCTTGCTGAAAAACACCTATTTATGTTAAAGTTTTTTTGTAACCAGTGCGAGTCAGCGCGTTTTAAATACATGAGATATTTCATACGTGTATTGCTTCTTGTCCTAGTAGTGCTTGGCACAGTAAATTTTGGAGTTGACGCCCAATTTTTGGGCCAGCAATCTCTATCGCAGTCGTCGTATGTGATCGATCAGTCTGGCAATTTATGGTCGTGGGGCGATAATTTTTATGGCCAGCTTGGCGTAGGGGACAGGACGAATCGGACTACCCCAACGCTTGTCCCGGTTCCTGCTGGTGCGAGTAAATGGGTGATGGTTGCCGGTGGCGCAAATTTCGCGATCGCCGTAGCCGACAGCGACAAGCTTTATGCGTGGGGCTTGAACGATAAAGGTCAGATCGGGATCGGCGTGGGCGGTGGGTTGTATGGCGTTCCGATGCGTATTCAGAATCCACTGTATGTCACGTCCTGGAAGTGGGTCTCAGCGGGTGCCGATCATTGCGAAGCGCTGGCGTCCGATGGACGGTTGTTCGCGTGGGGTGATAACACGCAGGGCGAGCTTGGCGTTGGAAACACGGGATTCTTGATCACGCCGCAGCCGGTGCAATTCCCAACCGGCGTCACGTCATGGGCGGATGTTGCGGCCGGTCCGGGATACACGATGATGATCTCGCAGAACGGGATCCTCTTTGGATGTGGGATGGATAGCTTAGGCTCATTTCAGCCTTGGGAAGGCCCGATCCAGGCCACACTGGATACGTTTCGGGCGTATTCGCCACTGCCATGTTTGGGGGCGTCGAACCGATTGGAATCGCGGATCGATCAGGCGAACGATATATCAGGGGTTCCCCTCAACCAGGACCCCTTGTTTTATGTGGCCCCGGACGGCGGCTCGATCGAGCAAGTGGCTGCAGTGGCCGATGGCGGCTGGCACACACTGGTACTTTCGATGGATGGCCGGGTGGCCGCGAGCGGCGCGAATGGGAAGGGTCAGCTTGGCATCATGGATACAGCCTTCACGGGCGGGATAGTCCCGTTTCCTGCAGGAGTAACGCAATTCGTGGCGATCGCAGCGGGGCTAAAACACTCACTGGCGATCGGCAACGATGGCTGGCTGTATGCGTGGGGCGACGACAGCGATGGGGAACTTGGCATCGGCGCCATGCCGAATCAGCCATCACCGGTGAAGGTATTGAAAGTGTGTCCTCCGGTTTCGATGTCAGGGAGTCTCAGCATACCGAGCGATTTCTACCAGCCGTATTCGATCACGCTTACGGTGAAGAACACGAGCGCAACCACGCCGATAGCAAACGCGAATGCGTTCCTATTGCTTGGCTCACCCTTAGGCTATGGCGATAGCGCGATGGATGCAATGCTTCCCACGCCCATCGCTCCGAATGGGAAGGCCAACGCCACCTGGGATGGCGCACTGCGGCAGCAGTATTTCGACAGTTTGTATCCCACGTATTTTGCGTACATACAGGCGCCCGGTTCGGCTCCGCTGTTGGTTTATACGAATATCTATCCGGTTATCACCGGTCCGTGGACGATCTGCGATCCTGCTCTGGTCGTGGACTCGATCACGGGACAACCCATCGCAGGAGCGGAAATGGTAAATCCAGGACCACCGCAGGGAGTGACCTACGATAGCCTACCTTTCGACTCGAACAAGATGATTTCAGACGAGAAGGGAATGTTTACCGTATGCTTGAAAGGGCCAGTCACATCATTTATCCCATGCCCATGGCCTGGATATATTTTGCTGACGGAATATCCACTCAATCTGCTGAGGGAAAATTACCGGACTCAGCGGAGTGGGCTGTCGGAGCCGATACCGGAGCACCTTATCTACAAACTCGGGCCATCACCGATTCAGGGAATATTTACCGTTCCCTCACTTCCGTTTATCGGCGATAGCATCGTGAAAGTGTATTATCCGGATTCGCTCATTGGTTATGCGCTGTCACGCCGCTTGATATTTCGGACGCGCGATAGCGGAATTAGTTGGTCGGCGGTGTATGAAGCGGATACCGATCTGCACGATGTGAAATTTCGCGATCCGGCGCACGGCTGGGCCGTTGGAGATGGGGGAGAAATCCTGAGCACGACGGACACCGGCGAATCGTGGGTTGTCGCGCATGTGGGCACGCAAAACCTCCGCGCGCTTGCCGTTATCGATGCCGATACAGCATGGGCGGTGGGCGATAGCGGAATGCTGGTGAAAAGATCGGGCGGCGCATGGGCGGCGCAGCCCTCGCTTGGGAAGTATCAATTGAACGCAATCCATTTTCTCGATCCGGAACACGGTGTGATCGGGGGCAACGGTATCTATTATCTCTATGACTCCGGGGGCTGGTCTAAGTGTAGTATTGGTACAGATGTACGCTCTGCCTATTACGCCGCGCCGCATCTCATATGTTTTGGAGGAACGAACGGGGCTATCGTAAATTTTAACGATACCAACTCTGCATGCAAGCCGTTCGCTCAGGAAGGAACTCTCACAATCGACACGCTGACCTTCGATTCCATCTACACGACGAAAAGTATCAATAGCCTCTATTTTTTGAACGCAACGGTCGGTTATGCGGCAGGTGATAGTGGCGCATCCTTCGTGACGTACGATGGAGGCACAAGTTGGGCGCCGATGGAGGAATTTCCGGGTACAGCAACGTTCGTAAATTTCTTTAGCCTGGCTGGGCATGGTGTTTCTGAAAACTCAGTGCTGAATTATACAGGTGTGCCCGACACCTTCAAATCGATCGTTCGTGGGCGGCTAACTTTTGGGAATCCGCCCGAGCCGATCCTGGGTGCTGAAGTGGATCGCATTTACGTGGCTACGATTAACGATACAGAATATAGTGCCTTCATTGATGACGCCTTTACTAACGATCAAGGGAATTTTGTATTCACCGACATCGATGGGGTATTCCCGTATGAATACCATGTCCATTTCACCGATAGTGGTATTGCGAAAACAAAAGTGTTTTATGCGGTTAAGGGTCAGCCTCACAAAATCATCACTTTGAATTATAACGATTACTCCGCGCCGGATACAACACTTGATACGGTTCACGCTCTTGTGGATTCCCAATCAACCAGTGTACTCTCGTTGGATGTCAGGCTGGCCGGCTCCATGGCAAATCTAACATTCAATATTCCATTGGCAGGTACAGCAACAATTCTTATTCAGGACGTTCTTGGAAGGATTGTGAATACCGTTTCAGATGGTATAATAGCTATAGGCATCCACCAAGCAGAAGTGTCTCTGGATGCACTTAAAAATGGCACTTATTATATCTCACTGCGATCAGCAGAGGGGAGTGTAACAAGAAGACTAGTGTTGCTTCGATAAAACAGCAACTGATAAACGAGTTCACTTAGTTGAGAACCGGCAGTTCCATTGCGCTCGGTTGTCTTACGCCAGAGTGCTCGCTTTGTTCAATACTTGAAATGATAAAAGGTGAAATGTCGAAGAGTACCTCGCCGCGACGGTTTGAATCAGTGGCGGCAGGATGATCGGAGAAGGTTGGGTCGATAAGTTCACCAAATAAAGTTGCACTGTTTGATCGGTTGATACGAACTTTACGGTACTCGCCGACTTCCGCATTTGTTCTAGGAAATACGACCATTTTATTAGTATCGGTACGTCCTTTCCATTCCAAAGGATCTTTTTTAGAACGGCCTTCAACTAAAATGGTATGCTCTCGTCCGATCTCTGCGAGATTTCTCTGAGCAGATGATTCATTTTGGATTGCGAGAACTTCCTGAAGCCTGCGTGTCTTTTCCTCATTGGGGACATCGTCTGGAAGTGCATTCCAAGCCCTTGTATTTGGCCTTGGAGAGTAGTTGAAAGTATAGGCGCCCTCGTACTCAACTTCGCGCATAACGGCTTTTGTCATCTCATGGTCGTCAAGCGTTTCCGTGCAAAAGCCAACGATAATATCTGTGGAAAGTGCAGCGTCTGGCATGGCGCGGCGAATCATTTCGATGATCGACATATAGTGCGCACGCGTATAGGTTCGGTTCATCAGTTTTAAGATGCGATCGGAACCCGATTGGATCGGCAAATGAATATACTTGCAGATGTTGGCATGCGACGCCATGGTATCGACAAGCTTTTGGTCGAAATCCTGCGGGTGGCTTGTGGTGTACCGAATTCGTACAGAAGGAACCGCCCGAGCAACGCGATAAAGAAGATCCGAAAAATCCAGTCCGTCATCGCGGTAGGAATTTACATTCTGCCCGAGCAAGGTGATCTCTCGAAATCCTTGCTGTTCTAATGCTTTGCACTCATCCACAATAGAGTGAATAGAGCGCGACCGCTCACGACCACGTGTATAAGGCACTACACAGAATGTACAAAACTTATCACAACCGCGCATTACCGATATGAATGCACTGATACCCTCTGCCCGGAAAGGTAGAATATCATCATAGGTTTCGGTTCGTGAGAGCTTGACCGCAATCTGAGTTTGGGAATCGGCTGGTAAGGATGACTCGGATGAAGCAATGGACTCCACCAATGCAGGAAGTTTTCTATATTCATCAGGCCCAACAATAAGATCCACGATGCTGCCTGAATTCTTCAACAGGTCTTTACGGAGATGCTCTGCCATGCATCCGAGCACTCCGATCACCACATCAGGATTTCGGCGCTTAAGTGCTTTCCAGTGATCGAGACGGTGCCAAACTTTTTCTTCCGCATTTTCACGAATTGCACACGTATTCATAAATGCCACGTCGGCATGTTCCAAGTCTGGCGTTGGTGTGAAGCCCACACGATTCAGCACGGATAGAATTACTTCCGTGTCAGCCACATTCATTTGGCAGCCGTAGGTCTCGATATATACTTTTTTCATGGCTCTTCACGCCTAACCACAAGCGCGTCCTATGCGTTTCGAGCAAAATTCAAGATTAGACATTCTTATGACAAATGCCTTACAAAACCATGACACTCCACTATTGACAAAATACGATTTTTGTAGTGATGATCTAAAAGCAAAACACTATGAAGAACACGATCTATACCGACCAATCATTAGCACAGAGGCAATTCACTCGGCGGCAATTTTCACAAATGTTGCTTGCATGCATGGCCCTGGGCATTGCGAGCTGTTCACCATTAAAGGTGATATTCAAGGCATACCCTGGGAAATTCGACCGCAATGAATCCCTCAAAGATCAACTGCTCCGCGCATTTGCGTTGACCGTTGTTCCCGGCGCAGATCAAAGCAATCCAAATCTCATTCGCATTTTCCGTGATGACGTGCTCCCATTCCCGCAATACCTCGGATTTTTCACTTCCGATCTTGCGGCTCGCTGCCGGCGCATGTTCGGAACAGAGCAATTTGAGACGATCTCGCAACCCCAGCGCGAACAGGTGATCTCATCCGGTTTGCAGGGCGACGCCGTCGTTTCACGGCTGTATCGAGGTGCCGTCCTTATGGCCAAGGCGTCGATCTATGCTGGAATTTATGATGATAACTACGGCTGCCCGCACATTGACTATCACGGGCGAAATAACGGCTTTTCTGAAGAGGAATTATTCTATCGCGATGCGAAGAAATACTTCGCGACTAATATTACAACAAATGGAAACGCTAGTTGATCGGCTCTCTACTAAATTATCCAAGGAGACACTATGAACACTATCAAGACAGAAGCACTTATTATTGGCAGTGGGTTTGGCGCCGCTGCTCCGGGTTTACGGCTTGTCGAGCGCGGTGTGCAGGTACTGATGATCGAGAAGGGGCCTGACATCATTCCTTCACGCGACTTTCGACAAACTTCGGATCCCAAATATTACATGCGCTACCTAAAGAGCGCGGATTCTGCAACAGTCGGATTCACCTGGGCGGAGGGGCTTGGCGGAGGCTCAGGCTTCTACGAAATGGTCTCGCTCCGAGCTCCTTCGAAAGCGTTCGAGCAGCGGGATCCATCTGGGTATCGATATTGGCCCAATGGCATGGGCCGCAAGCACCTTGATCCATTTTATGATATTGCTGAAAAAATGCTGCACGTCGAGCAGATTGGGGAGAATGAGGTTCCAAAAACGGGAGTGGTATTCTCATATATGATGAAACAACTAGGCTATTCCTGCGAGCGAGCGCCATACGCTGTAAATGGTTGCATGGGGAGCGGGTTTTGTGTTACAGGTTGTGTTTTCGGAGCAAAGCAGTCGTTGCATGAAAACTACCTTCCTAAAGCAAAGGCAGCAGGAATGGAAGTCTTAACAAGCGTGGAAGCTTGGGACATTAAGACGATCCCACATTTGCCTGTAAGTGAACAGGCTGCACTTAGCGAAATTCCTTTCCAATACGAAGTACGCTGCAAGCACATCGATACTGGCGAATTCTTTTTGATCCAGGCAAAGCTTATCATCCTTGGCGGCGGGACAATTGGAACAGCAAAGCTGCTTATGCGGTCGAAGGAGTACATGCCATTCCTTAGCAAGCATATTGGAAAGAATATTGCATTTAATGGCAGCGCAAAAGCCGTGGGGATCCTTCCGGAAGGATTCCCAGAGGGAGACATGTTTACCGGACGTTCACATGCTGGAATGATAAGTTACCAATTCCTCGAATCGCATGGAATTACTATCGCAGCCGCCAAGCCGCTGCCTCTCCAGGTGGTCACAACGGCTCGGTTGGTCTTAGAAGGAGATGTTCAAAACGTTGGCGATTGGGGAGAAGCCGGTGACCGAATAATGAAGATCTATCGCCATCGAATGATCGTTCTTTTGGCACTTGGCCTCACTCCTCCAAGTGCTCATTTAAAGAGCCTGGGAGATGGCAGCATTGAACCCGTGCTCGAGATCTCTCCGGAACTTCGTTCGTACAATCAAGAGGTTGAAAGTATCCTGAACTCGATTTTCACGCGTAACGGGTGCGAGCTTCTCCGAGCGCACATGATCGATCTAGAAGGTACCGATTACCCAGACCTGCACTTTGGTACTACACACATGACCGGTTCTGCTCGCATGGCCGATTCGAAAGAACATGGAGTCGTGAATGTGAATGGTGAAGTATTTGATTATCCCGGGCTTTTCATCTCTGACGGTGCGGCGATCCCGACATCGCTCTCCGTAAATACCAGCTTAACGATTCTGGCAAATGCCGAAAGAATAGGGCATGCGTTAGCTGCGCGGTACGGCCGGCAAGACCATGCAAATATACTTCCGATCTTAGAAAACTCAGCCGGATGAAAACGATACTACTCACAGGAGCCTCTGGTTTTATCGGGTCGAACGTGCTGCGGCTACTGCTGGAAGACCGAAACTTCCACGTTCGAGTCCTCGTCCGTTCTCCGATTCCGGGACGTTTGGGATTGTCTCAAATAATCGGCGATATTGGCGATCGCAAAGCAATTCGCGAGGCGTCCGCTGGTGCTGATGTTATTATTCATCTTGCTGCTTGTGCAAGAATGTGGCCGCGTTATCCAAATGAGTTCTTAGATGTGAACGTAGATGGAACCCGGAACATTCTTGATGCCACAAAGGAGCGTAGTTCGACACGGATCATTTTTGCATCCTCTATGAGCATTTTTCAGCCGATGGGGATTTTGCAAGATGAATCGATGCTTACCTATCGTGAGCAGCAGATCACACCATATGCTCTTTCTAAATTCAAGGCAGAAATTCTTGTGAATAGTGCGCGTGAAAGAGGCTCGGATATCGTGACCATCTATCCAACTCGCGTGTTCGGCCCTGGGCCGCGTACAGATGCGAATGCCGCAACTGTTGCGCTGCTTCGCTACAGGCATGGATATTTGCCCCTGATAGAAGGTGGTGTGCAAATCTCAAACTGGGCCTTCGTAAAAGATGTGGCAGCAGGTATCGTTAGTGCAGCTATTAATGAGCGGCCGAGTGATCGCTACATTCTTGGAGGCGTCAACAGAACATTGGCCCAGATCCTTGAGATACTTCGAGGAATCAGTGGTGGAGGTTTTCGGCCCTTTCACGTATCTCAGTATACTGCGATGAAGATTGCCCAATATGAGGGATGGCGTTCAAAGTTATTTCATGCAAAGCCCTTGGTGACGCCGGAGTGGCTTGAAACGATCTTGGAAGATACATCACTGGATGTCGGCAAGGCAGCCAGGGAACTACACTATCGGATCACGCCGATCGAAGCCGCGATGCGAGAAACCTGCGCCCATTTTAATCTATCCTCCTCATAGGCAAGAACACATAGTAATTGTTCGACTCCGTTAGCAACAGTACTGGCAAGCATTTTTGGGCTCTTTCATATCTTCTACTTGTTTTTAGAGGTGAAAGTTGGTGTGTCTTGATCGTGTCCGTAACAGAATAATTGTGTATCGTCTGGATCGCATTTCACGCAGAAAGCTTATGTGAATTAGCAGTCGAAGCCTTTGTTTCAAGCAAACTTTTGAGGCTCCATAATCGAATTTCGCGTGTTCACAATTCATTATACATGGCTATGGATTATCTTTCAAACATGCTTTGCGACCCGTCTAAACGATCCCAGTTTCGCTCGATAATGCTCCTCGCTTCGGTACTTTTATCAGGTTTGATACCGGCACGCGCTTCCACAACGTCAACGGATGCCAGCGAATTCGTGATCGCCTCTGGTTCTCAGCCTATGCTGCATGGTAGCATTCCGAGTTCGTGGGTCGTCAATAGTGCTCAAATCGCATTTTTGCTTACAGCGGGGCAGGTCCAAATTACAAACTTTCCGGGAAGCGAAACCGATCTTGTGACCTTGGACCTTAAGCGCGCACATTCTCCCATAGATTCGACAACGGAGTTTTGGGAGGGTTCATCAATCGGTGCCCAACGCATCAGCGTTCCAGCTTTCGTCGCGTTTCGTGGGAAAGTGCATGGTGAGCCAAACTCTCGTGTTGTTCTAACTTCTTTTGCCGGAAAGCTGCTTGTTTCCATTACGCGGGAGTCTGGATTAAGCTATGTTTTCGGGCCTGCCAAAAATAGTGAGAACCCGGCAGAGCACCTATTTACCCGCGAGACCGATCTCTTCGCTTATGGGCAATACCATGCTTTGAATTGCATCGCTGATGATATTCCACAGCCCAACGCGCTGGTACCATCCCACGAATTGCTTGATCAATATGCTGCTGGTATGGGGAGATCGAAAACATTGGGAGAGCCAAACCATACTCAGTTGCTTCAGGTCGATATTGCGGTCGAAGCAGATAGCTGTTTTTATCATGCAGCCGGTGGGCAGATGAATCTTGTCCTCGGATACATTGCATCGCTCTTTGCAATGTCCAGCACGATCTATGAGGATGAGGTGAACATAACCTGGCATATTCCGTGGGTGAAAGTATGGCCGAGCGGCGACCCCTACAACGTTGCTGGTAATGCCTATGCGCTGGAGGATACAGTGCCCATTTACTGGCGCGCGCATTATGCAAACGTGTCGCGAGATTGCGCTCATGTGCTCACCTCTATTGGTTATGGCGGCGGAGGTTATGGATATCTCTCCATGTGCGATACCGAGTGGTCCTACAGTATGAGTTCCCCGCAGACAGGCCACACGTACCCCACGTTCGCTTTTACATACGACGCCTACATCGTGGCGCATGAGGTGGGCCACAATTTTAGCTTGGTGCACTCGCACTGCTGTTACTGGGACCCACCATTAGATACCTGTTACACAACCGATGACACAGTACACGGCTTGAAAATCGCAGATGCTTGTGAAAGCCTTCCTATCACCCCGAAGCCAAACCCAGGCTCGATCATGAGCTATTGTGCGAATGCAAACTATGCACTATCGGGGAATAATTTCAGCGATTACAAACTGGCGATGACTTTTACACCCAAGGTGGATTCGGTTCTCAGAGTGAACGCAGAAAAGGCTGCCTGTATTGTTCCGCCCACGAATCCTACTCTAATATTGCTATCGCCTCGTGGCAGCGAAACGTATCCCGGAGATACCACCATCACGCTCCAATGGGCGTACGCCAATCTCGATTCAGTTTCTCTTGAATATTCCCCGACTGGCACCGCGCCATGGCTCCCGATCGCGCAGTCTATCCCTGCTTCTCAAGGCGAACTGGCGTGGCAACTGCCCAATGTATCCTCAAGCAACATGCTTCTCCGGGTTATTGACGCCGCAAACACCCAACTTGCTGATACAAGTCTTTTATTTTTTACCGTACTGCCCCAGGCAACTGTTCAGAGTTCGGTGCAAGGGTCGGAATTTAGATTATCTCCAGATCCTGCCCAGAATGAACTTATCGTCACCGGAGTAGTGTCCGGACAAAGAACCTCCTACACGATCGCGGATGTTAATGGGGTAGTTATTCGTTCGTCTGATGCAACAGCCGATGGAAACGCTTCGATCAACATTGATCTTAGCGGTCTTGCAACCGGAACATATTTCCTTCGTATGACGTATCCTATTGCACGCGTTTATTCATTTATTCATACAAAGTGATTAGCAGGCTTTTCAGACATTTCGCCGGATATGCCAGTTTCGCCTTGGCGGTCGCCTATTGCGCACCGGCACATGCACAGTTACTTCCGATCGGCGCGCACGATGCCACCGTTGATTCTTGTCTTGCTCAGCTGCCCGTGGTCCCAAGTGATGTGGAATCGGGCGATTCAATATGCCTCGGCGCAAAATTATGGGATATTGAAGGGCATTTGATATTTCACATTGACTCGGCAGAGCACACCTTGACGAAATTCGATTGGTCCGCTTACATGCCCACGTCTCGACCTCGCGTAGACACGATTGCCAAGCTCATGGAGACTACGCTTGGCCAACCCGATCGCGCTCGCAATAAGGATTGGATCTATTGGATCTGGGACAATGATGAAGTGCATTATTTGCTTGGGTATAGCACTGGAACCCTTCGTCTGTTGGAATTCATGGATCAAGGATCGCTTAATGCATGTGTGCTTAAGTAATTAATTATTTTTAATTGAGTTATAAGAATGAGCACAAGGAAGTTCACTCTTTCCCTGTTTACAGCTTTACTTATTAATACTTCCTTTTTCATTGTTCCGGTTGCAGCACAATTCTGGCATGTCTTGCCGCCTATCTCCGATTCAGACGCGATAAGCGCCGGTTTTTCCAACGATCAGAAAAAAGTATTCTTTATCCGAAGGGATGTGGGTGTTGCCAACGTGTGGAGCACCGTCATTATGGATAAGTATGGCGGAATTATTGCCGGCCCGAAAAACCCGTTAGTTCAAGTAACGAAATTCACCGATAGAGGCGTCGTCCGTTTCTTCCACTTATTGAATAGACCTGAGATCTTGTTCATGCGCTCCATTGAGAACGGAAAGGATTTCCATATCTACCGTATGAAAGATGATGGTTCTGAGCCAGCTCAAGATCTTACTCCTGGAGGGGATGGCGTGACGAATACCATTATCGGTTCCTCATACGATGGCCGCTATGTATATTACACCAATAATGCTATGCATCAGGATAAGCTGGATGTCTATCGGTACGACACTCATCAATTCACCAGCGACCTTATTTTCCCAAATGATAAGGATTACGAAGTGCTGGCATGGACACGGGATCAGAATAAGCTTTTGGTTGAAGATCCGTCTGACAGCTCTTTGATGATGTATAATATCGAGACAACCGATCGAACCCCTCTCAAGATACCACCTGGAGCGAGTATTTCGTCTCTAAGTATTGATCCCAACGACAGTGGTTGCTCGGATGGCTATAAGCTGGATTTCCTGACTATGAAAGTTTACCCCGGTTCAAATGGATCGTTTGATCCAAGCAGCTTAAATAACAAGTTTCGAGATGGACTTTTTTATAACGATTACTCCACGGACGGACACTTTTCTATTTTTCATAACCATGGTGAATGTAGCGTCAGGAACGCTAAATCACACGAATGCCTGCCTCTTCCAAATTCTTGTCACGCTGTCGCAATTTCCACCAAAGAAACGCTTGTGTTGTATTTAGATAGTTCCAAGCTTTTCCTTTACGATATTGCCAAAAATGTCAGCACCGAGCTGGCGACTGTAAAATAGGTAGTTCCCTCGGCGATTATCTCGGGCCGTTCATTCGCTGAAAAATCTCATCGAAATGCGTGCGCGAACCTGCTATTAGGTTACCAGACATTCCGACAGCGATCTCCAACTTATCTTCGGACATTCCGCGTAATACCTCTTCAGCAACCTGGGTAGCGGAAATTCCACGGTTGGTTTGTCCGCGCTTTGCTCGCGCTCCGCGATCAAGCTCTGTATCAACGGTGGGAGGGACGATCTCGAATACTTTAACCCCCGTTGGTTGAAGCTGATGGCGCAAGCACACCGTGTAGGTGTGGATCGCGGATTTCGTAGCGCAATAGATAGGCATGATGGCCATTGGGACAAACCCGAGCCCAGAAGAAACATTGAAGATTGCGGCGTTCTTCTGAGTCACTAAATGTGGGATCAAAAGTGAAGTCAGATAGACCGTACCTTCGAAATTGATCCTGATCTCGTTGTCACCAGCCTCAAGTTCAGAAATTCCTTTCGTTAGATCGATCTGGCGCTGCATGCCGGCATCATTAATGAGGATGTTTACACCCTCCGCGATCGCCCAATCGGCAAGCGCTTTCCGGTCTATTGGATTCGAAATATCACAGACCTTAAATAAAAGAGCGGGGTTTGCAGCTTTTGCCTCGATAAGCTTGCTTTCTCGGCGGCCAGAAATGAGAACCTTATTAGAGCGTTCAAGGAATGCTCGTGCAAGTGCTAGCCCGATGCCAGTTCCACCGCCTGTTATGAGTATGGTATTTGATGAACTATTCATGGGAGGATTTTCGAATGATGCCTTCCAAACGATGCATCAAGCAGCGTGGTTCTGAAACTTTACGCGAAACGCGTTTCTGGATTGATAAGCTTGGACACATTTCGCATCTATCCATCCAGTACATTCGAGAATGCCGATGGAAGCATAGAATTCTCGTATTTTTGTATCAATAATTGAAGATAATTTAATTTATGGTATCGAGCGGCCTGTTTATCAAGTCAGCGGAAGTGAAAATTTTGCTCTTCTTATTCATTCCTACCTTCTGTGGTGGTGTTGCGTATGCCCA
The DNA here is from genome assembly GCA_963736195.1 of Ignavibacteriota bacterium. GTDB lineage: Bacteria > Bacteroidota > Ignavibacteria > Palsa-1295 > Palsa-1295 > PALSA-1295. The sequence goes on along the minus strand of CAVTNP010000004.1, from coordinate 313,182 downwards.
AACTCATGATCTGTCGGTTAGGGTGGTGGGACTGCAGAGCAATCGGGGCTCGGTCATAATGACCCTCTACAACTCAGATGCTGGCTATCCCACAGATGAGTCAAAAGCGATCAGAAAATGCTCGATCCCGATCCAGAATAGAGTTGCAGTGACTACCTTCCAAAATTTGCCGCGCGGAAACTACGCCGTTGCGTGTTATCATGATGAGGATGGAAATGGCAAGTTGAATACTAATTTTCTAGGAATTCCAACGGAAGGGCTTGGCGCGTCGAACGATGCAAAGGGATTTTTCGGGCCTCCAAAGTTCAAGGATGCGAAGTTTCAGGTAATTTCCGATACATCGATCACAGTTCATATCCGCTACTAATTAAATAAATCTGATGGATGCATTTCGAGTAACAGGCGGTAAGCCGCTCACTGGCACGGTTCGGGTGAGCGGTACAAAAAATCTTGTCTCCAAGGTGATGGTGGCATCGATGCTTTCCGATCAACCCAGCGTATTTACAAATGCACCTGTCCGACTTGGTGAGGTAGATATCACTGCAGATATTGCGCGAAGTTTGGGTAGTGAGATCGCAATGTCCGGTGACGACAACGGTACACTGACAATGCTGACATCGGCATTCTCAACCACTGTCGTCCCTGAGCGATTTGCCGGCTTAAACAGAATTCCAATCCTGATGGTAGGCCCGTTGCTTCACCGGACAGGTACGGCATCAGTGCCAATGCCGGGGGGCGACCGAATCGGTCAACGGCCAGTGAATTATCATATCGATGCACTGGAGCAGATGGGTGCCGAGATCAAATTCGTCGATAATTATTTCCATTGTACTGCAGATAAGTTGACAGGAACATCGATCACGTTGCCGTTCCCATCAGTTGGCGCAACGGAAAATATTATTATGGCTGCCGTGCTCGCTCGCGGCACAACAATTATCGAAAATGCTGCGGTCGAGCCTGAAATTGTTGAGTTAATGCGATACCTTCAGAAGATGGGAGCGATCATCAATCTGGAAACCAATCGCAGAATTATTATTGAGGGAGTTGATCGTTTAAAAGGCGCAGAGCAGCTTATTATGCCAGACCGCATTGAAGCGGCATCTTTCGCGTGTGCTGCAATAGCGACTAAAGGCGATGTGTTCATCGATGGCGCCATGCAATCGAGTATGATGACGTTCCTTAATAGCATTCGCCGAGCTGGAGCCGATTTCGAAGTGATCGGCAATGGAATTCGGTTCTTTTACAAAGATCGCCTTAAACCACTCGCTATTGAAACGGATGTTCATCCTGGCTTTATGACGGATTGGCAGCAGCCCTGGGTGCTACTCATGACGCAGGCGCATGGGATGTCCGTTGTGCATGAGACGGTATATGAGAACCGATTTGGCTATACTAGGGAACTTCACAAAATGGGAGCGCAGATCCAATTATACAAATCGTGCCTGGGTGGAAATCCTTGCAGATTTAAGTCACTGGTGCATCCGCATTCTGCAGTAATTCTGGGACCGACAAAGTTACAAGGTAGTCATATTACAATTCCTGATCTTCGAGCGGGTTTTGTTTATCTTATTGCAGCAACTTTAGCAGAGGGGGAATCCATCATCACTGGTATTCACCATGTTGAGCGCGGCTACGAGCATATACAACAGAAGCTGCAGGGAGTGGGTGTCACGATCGAAAGGATCGTGGTAGAGGAAGCATAGGAAAAAAGTTTAGGATTGATTCTCGTTAGTAGTATCTTTTCCAGATTTCGTTCTGGAAGAAACGAACTTCCTCGCATCCTGCGCCCTTCGCCAAATGCCCCGAGCCGATAGCCCAAGTTCCGTTCGCATGGCAAAGAATTGTAGAAATGCAAGCGCGGTGAAGGAAATAAATACGGCTAAAGCTTCACCGCGAGAGGCCATTCTCGGTGCAAGGACAAAGCTGGAGATAAAGAAAATGGCAACTGCGCCAAGGGTGGTAAGGAAGAGATCCTTCGCCTTGCCCATGCCGATAAGAGCGTTTGTGCCAATCAGAGCTAGTGGCAGTGTAAATCCTGAAAGGATCATGATCTGAAAAACCACCGCACCGGAATCGTACTGTCCATGATACAGGACCTTAAAGATAAATGGCGCCCCAACCGCGAGAAATAGCGACACGGGCACCAGCAACGCAAAGGCGCCAAAGAGCAGCTTCTCTATGAGCGTTGAAAGTCCGCTGAAGTCGCGCTGCGTATAAAGTTTGGAAGTTATGGGAACGATGAGGAGCGTAGCGCCCTCACGAACAGCATCCAAGAAGCGGTAGATGGTTTTTGCAGCATTATACACCGCAACCTCGCTGGGGTTGTAAAATAAACCTACGATTAGTACATCAGACCACTGCTGTAAGGTGAGCAGGGCGCTGGTTCCTGCTTGAAATTTTGCAAAGGAGAACATTCGCGCATATTCCGCTCGAGGCACACTGAACAATGGCATAGAAAAGAATGCCTTCGAGCAAAAAATGAGAGCTACCAAGCTGGAGAGCGCAGCACCTATGATGTTGAGATACATGAAATCCAACGCAGTTCGGAACATACCCAAAGCCCCGGCAAGAACCGTCAATATCAGGACGGAGCCGAAGAGAGCAAGGTCAACCCAGAAGATGGCATTGATCTGGAGTTCGATCTGCAAATACCGAATACCGACATTTCGAAATATGCTCATAACGATGAACAGCGGCAGGAATTCCAGCATCGTTCCCAATTCGGGGCTGGTAAAGATCGTGGCAATCGGTGTCGCAAGTCCTGCCAATATGAGGCTGCACCCTACCATTGTCAGCGTATAAAGATTAAAGCCTCCGGCAAGCACATGAGGAACTTCCGCCTCGTGCTCCGCTGCGAATTTGACCATCGGTTGCAAAAAGATCGAATCTGCCAGTACGCAAAGAATCAGAAAAATTGATTGGAACAGTGAGAATGCGCCCCACTCTGTGCGTGGCAGTACATTCACCACGAGCAGGATCACGCCAAAGCCGTACAGCAAAAGCAACGTTTTGTCAGCTATGGTCCAGATCCCTTTGTCGAGATGTTCAGATAAATTCATGTGGCGAGTTTGATAGTCATGACGATAGCATAATCCCCGTTTGGGATCGTTGAGTTTAGCCGAAGCATGGAAGCGGGGCGTGAAACAAGATAGGAGCTGGAATAGTCATACGGCTCAATCACAATTGTGTCAAACGCGCCACGGAACAGAATCGTGAGATAGTTGCCTCTATTGTCTCGGAATTGATATTGGGTATATCCAGAATTCTCAACCTGGGAATATTCAAACATCCAATCTGGTGCTAAATGGAATCTCCATTCAGAGCGTTCGTGTAATGGGTGCGAGAAATGATCCTCAATGATCGCTGAGTCTCGCTTGATTCTTATGTTTCTGGTGTGCTGTGGCCATTCACCATACGTGCCGGAAACAATTGCTTCAACATTGGAAAATACGGCTTTCAAAATTGTTGCGTCTGGTCGAGTCTTCAGCCAACCAAATGAATTGCGAGGAGATGCTCCAGTGCCATTTCCAATGACAAGGCCATTGTGGGCACTCGCTACGCGGTAACTCGACCGTTTTTCTGAGTCGCCATTATATACGAACGTACCAGAATCGACAAGAACGGCTAAACCATCAAGATACAAGATTGGGCTGAGGAAGTCGTCGTGAGCGTGTGAAGAAGAGCCGGATCCTCCCATTCCAAAAGTGCCGGCTCGGATAAAAAGGAAAGAGTGGTCAACATGGCTGACTACTACTTGCGCTTTCGAGAAGTATTGCGGCGCTGGGTATTCTGGATCTGTCGGAGGAGCTCCAAAAAGATGTCCCTTCCATTCTTCGAGATCCCCCTCCATCCACAACGCCCAGCCATCGTCGGCATCACCGTATCGTTCCACATGATCGAACGGCATCATCGCCATAAGAAAACCTTTCAAGTTTGCAAGCCTTTTCTGAAAAGGCTTGCTAAACGGTTGTTTTTCAAGTGCGGCAATGCGATCGGCAAGATCAAAAAAATGAGTGACAAACTGATGATACCAACTGGACGCCTCGCGAGTCACGCCATCCGGATAAGTTTGCCTAATTATTTCTCGTTCAAGAATTTCCTTCGCCTGGCGTGCATATCGCATGTTCTTCTTAAATTCCCAGAAAGTGGCAACAATGTAGAGTCCTGCGGCTTCACCAATCAAGTGATTGGAAGGAACGACTTTATCCGTGGAAAGGTCGGCAGCAAGGTAGCTCGCTTGCTCGAAGATAGAGCGCATGAGCTTCGCATGCTTACACGTTTGGAATCCTGCCTCGTCTAATAACAATAATGAAGTAGTCCATGAAATGAGGCGGATCGAAATCTCCAAAGCACTCGACCAATTGACCGATGAGGCGAATGGGTTATCTTCCAACCACGAGATCATGCGGCGTTCGATCTCGCTTGCATATATTTCGTTTCCCGTGAGTAATGCAGCCTGACCTAATATGGGAAGATCGACGAAGCGATTAATTTCATAGACAATTTTGACATCCCGAGGAACATCCTCGCGAGGAAGGTTGCGCTCGGTGTAATGTCCGCGCGGCCAATACTTGTTTTCGATGGGATCGAATTCCCAGGGGCGCTCGATTCCTCGAGTGCGATATGGAAAAGTGAAAAATATATTCTCATCACGAAGCATGGAGTCCGCTTTATGCAGAATCGCATCTCGATCGGCGAACAAGGGTTTGGATGGTGCTAATGGAGGCCGATTCTTCAACTGAGCAAAGCTTTGGTTCCTCGGCACTGAGACCAACATCTTCTGAAAGCGTGTCCACTTCGAAATTTTCCGAATCGTGAGGACGAATACTCCCCAGAGGCCCAAGCGGGAGAAAGCATTTTTAAGATTTGACAAAGCCACTTTAGTTGCGTGAAGTATCAATAAGTTGATTCATCCTGCCAGCTTATGGCCTGCCAAAGGTCAGAAGGAGTGGCTCGCTGGAGGTTGAATACCGCGTTGCCATCAACATACTCAATATCACCTTCATTGAACGTCACATTGAGCGAAAAGGCACGAGTAATCGTAGAATCTGTTGGACTTCCTTCAGCATCGATCACATCTCCCCATAAGAGCGATAGTGTTAGAGTATTTTGGAAGAGTAACGCAGTTGTTTGCATGTCGTCATCGTGGCCCCACTGAACATCTACGCCTTGATCGTAATCGTGGAAGCTAAAAATAAAATTCGATGCCAGTAGGGTACCGTACACGGAAGTATCCTTAAATTCATACGCGTATTGAAAAGCTTGAAAGTATCCATCGATGGTGTGTGGGTCGCCGAATTGGGTGGTCGAAGCGTTATCGCTCACCGCTGGTGAAAAAGGATTGCAACCTGAAAGCAGGGCAATGCTGGTAAGCAAGAAAAAAACAGAACGCGTACTCATGATGAGAGATCGACCTTTAGATCACTCCAAGTGGGCCCGTTCCCCGATTGGGGAAGAAAATCTGACCAAGAAACAATACGCCATTCTCTAGTACCTTCGTCGGTAGTAATGAACGCGATTTGAAATTGAAGGGACCCTTGCACCGCCTGGGGTATAATGCTTGGCGTCGCAGAGGGTAAAGAAATGGTGTACTTATACGAAAGGGAGGCCGTTGTGCTGGATTCGTCTGTGACTGTATCGGTTAGCAGCAACGTCATCTGGCTTGATTGCGGCAATTGTGCTGCAAGATTGGTTACCCAGGATTGTTCGTTACTTATACCCCAATCTGTAAACAGCGCTCGTTCTGATTGATTAATATCTGAAGCAGGTGCGAAGGAAAAAGACTTTTGAGCATTGCTCGTCGATTCATTCGATGTGATAAAAACCCGGATATAGTCGGGGGCATCGAGCGTCTTGAGTGCACCAATCATATCCTGCATCAGAAGATCGGGTGTGGTTGCCGGAATCCAGATAAACGTAGTTGAAGAATCCGGCGGCTGCGGTGAGCGAGTCGAAAAAATACACCCCGCCAGGAAAGCGCTGAGAAGTACCAGTCGTTTCATGTGCGACAGAACATAATGAGCCGTGGAGACGTGTCACGATTGAAGCTAGTCCCGCTATAGCTCCCAAAAACGTGTTCGAGGGTCAGACCTGCGCTTTCAAACATATTACTAAAATCAGATAGATCGAAAAGCTTGACCGATTCGATGTACTCTCTTGCCTCGATCGAGTTTCTGATCAGCAATCGTTTTTCGATTCGGCCGTTCTCGATCCATCGAGTTTGCTGGATGTGCATTCCGTTCGGTGCGATGCGTTCATCGTGGGCTACTAAATGTGAGCGAACCCATGAGCTATTCAAAAAGTCGATCACGAACCATCCATTGGTTTGTGCGAGCTGCTTAGCGACATGTCGGATGACTGTTGAATTCTCTTCGTTTGTTTCGAAATAGCCGAAGCTCGTGAAAAGATTCACTGCAAGATCGAAGGGCTCAAGAGGAATATCCCGCATATCACGTTCGAGAAATTGGATGTCAAGGTGAAGACTCGACGTTTGCTCTTGCGCCTCTGCGAGCAGCGTTGGGGAAAGATCTATTCCGGTAACATCTGAATAGCCACGTTTGGCAAACAAAATGGCATGGCGTCCGGAACCGCAGCCAACATCGAGAACACGGCGTTCGGGATTGCGCCCGATCTTTTGTTCGATAAGATCGATCATCTCTTCAGCCTCGGTCTCATCGCGGTGTTCATAGACAACACTGTAATTAGTGTCTCGAAACCAATCTTTATACCAAGGCATTGATTGAGGTTTGAATTCGATGTTTAAACCGCAGTTCGCCCTTCCAGAGCGCGCGATAGGGTAGCTTCATCGGCAAATTCAAGATCGCTTCCGATCGGAATGCCGCGCGCGATTCTTGTAACACGATCGACAAGAGGCGTTAACAACTTTGCCAGATAGAGTGTGGTCGCTTCACCTTCAACATTCGGATTCATTGCCAGAATGATCTCGCGGACAGGAATCGCTTCCTCCGCACGAAGGCGAGAAAGCAACTCATGGATCTTCAAGTGCTCTGGACCAATCCCTTCAAGTGGTGAAAGAGAACCACCAAGCACGTGGTATAGGCCTTTGAATTCATTCGTCCGTTCGATCACAAGCACATCGTTTGGCTCTTCAACCACACAGATCATGGCACGATCCCTTCTTGATTCGCGGCAGATAGGACACGGGTCGATCTCAGTAATGTTGCAACACACACTACATGTGCGTACTCTTTGCTGAAGTGTGCCGATTGCCTCAGCGAGCGCGAGCACTTCTTCGCGCGGCTGTTTGAGCAAAAACAGTGCAAGCCGTTGCGCAGTCTTTCTGCCGATAGTCGGGAGTCGTGAAAGGCGTTCAATAGCGGTCTCGAGTGCAGGGGATGTATAGAGCATATCGAGGACTTCAGGGTATTGGAAAACCGGGGGGCAGAAACGAACGTGCTGCTTCGTTCATCGATGTTTCGGACAATTCACGTGCACGTTCCAGCGCACGATTAACCGCCGCTACCACCAGATCCTCAAGCATCTCCTTTTCGTTGGGATCGATGACTTCTTTTTCTATCTCAACAGATACGATTTCTAGTTTTCCGTTGGCGGTTACCTTCACGACACCGCCGCCGGATTCCATTGTAACGGTTTTTGAGCCAAGCTCCTGTTGAACGTTAGCCATTTGCTCTTGCAATTGCTGGAGACGCTCGAGCATCTTTGACATGTCTTCTGCCATAAGTTATTCTTCAAAATTTGCTTCAATTATCACTCCGCCACCTTCATGGATGTGCACATGGAGCACATTGGGCCGGCAACAGACAGCGCAGTCCTCAATGTATTCCTGGTCGGATCCTTGAGATTCATCGACGACCGTCTCGATTTCCTCACCACAGACCGCACATTGAAAGGAGGCAAGCATAAAATTTCAACATCCTTAGAGATAGAATTAGTCCTTCCTGATGTGCTGGGTTATCTTCGATATGGATTTGCAAGGTATCGAGTCGCATCGGCGTGATCGCGATTGTGATCGGGAAGGTTAAGCACACGCTGGTATTGCAAAATAGCACTCTTCCGATCCTTGCGTGTATCATATGCTTCTCCCATGAATAGCTCTGCATCGGTCACCCACCAATCCTGCTGATCCGTTTGGTTGATCTTGCGACTTAGCAGATCACTGTTGTATAGATAATATAAAGCGGTATCCATATTGCCGTTCGCCATCTTCATCTGAGCAACGCCAATAAAGAACATTGCTTCTCGTGCCTGGCGAATGGTGTAGGCATCCCGCCGCTGCCTGGCTCGATCAAGCATTACTCGATAGACCGAATCATATAGCGCCACATTATTTTCGGTATAAGCAGCAAAGCCGAGGTAATGTAAAAAGTGAACGTTGTTCGGATACTTGGTCGCGAGTTCTCTTGCCAGAGCAAATGCCCGCTGGTAATTGTGCTCTTGCGCATAATAGATATGCATCAGTTCAAATTTGGCCTCTATATTTGCGTAGGTTGCATGAGCAGCCGCCATCTCGAGCATCTGCAAGCCAACTGCCTTATTGCCGACTGGAAACATCAGTGAGATTACTGGTGCGAGCGTCGGATTTTCCTCCTTCTCTGACTCGACGTAGTAATTATAAACGCCTCTCCCAAATAGAATGTCCGAATTATCGGGAATGATATTTTCTAATTGATCTAGATATTCCACGCCTTTTTTTGCATCACCGAGGATGAGTTGGATGATATCCATTGCGTCGTGGGGCCCCACGCGATATTCGTAAATGCGAGCTCGCATCCCGATCGATCCACCTTTGTAAAAAAGACCTGCAATATCTTGCGGGTTCTTTGCAAGAAGGGAGTCGGCACGATCGACGGATTTTTGAAGCCAAGCACGATAATCTTCATCATAAGATGTATTGTCAGGATTTGTGATAGCCCGCCAGAACATGACGGTGGCTCTGTAAAAATATCCAGCAGGATGTTCGGGGTGTTCCGCGATAACGGAGTCGAAAACGGAATCCGCGCGAACAAATTCCATATTGTAGATAAGGTCTATCCCACGATGAATCTGAGCATCCATGTCTCCGGACTGGAGGATCCATTGTGCTTCGGTTGGCCTTGCGGCAAGGATAAGATACAATGCTACACAAGCGAGAGAAAGCCTTTGCCGCGAAAAGTGTACAAGAAACATTTAATCCCTTATATTACGAATCAGATTAAATTGTTTCGACATAGCTTCGATCTGACACAGATTACTTGTTAAGACAAGCAAGCCGCCTGAGCTATTACTGAAGCAATAGCAGAGGCGGCCTGAAAAAGTCCGCGAGATCGAAAGGGCTCGCCGGCCCATGCTCACTTGCCGAGGATTGCGTCCTTAGCTTGCTTACCGACCCGGAAACGGACAACTTTGCGTGCAGGGATCTTGATTGCTTCGCCAGTCTGAGGATTGCGGCCCATGCGTGCCTTACGGTCGGAGAGCACGAGCTTGCCAAGTCCATGAATTGTAAATCCCTTCTTCGCCTCTTTGTATGCAAGCGAATTCAGGTTGTCAAGAACGTCGCCAACCTGGCGTTTTGTGAGTTCGGTTTTGCCAGCGATGTGATCGATAATCGCGGCTTTCGTCATTTGTTTTGCGGTTGCTTTCGCCATAGAATGATACTAAAATAAGTGTAAAAAAAACATGGTTCAGAACAAAGGACGGTCTTCGATGAAAGCATGATGTACCATGCAGGCATGTTTGAACGTCCGGTTTGAGAATAATTGCTTACTCTCTGATAGTCCTGCGATGCTGTTTCCCCGGCCACACTCAGTCAGTCAGAACAGCGCCTCGGACGTGGCACAGCTTTCGCTATACCGTTGCTCGCCCGTCGGTTTGGTGATTAGGCTCGCAGAACCTTCATACGAATTTACGACATTTTTTGGCCGCCCCACGAAAAACAATGCGTCGGAGCCTTGCTGGAGTTGGGGATGGCTGTGCTACCGGGACATAATAATTTAGTAAAATGGCAGATGGTGCTGGCCATCTTTGGTCACTCCCGGTTGAAAACTCGCCTTAATATCGATCCCGCCACCATTGGGATTCACGAAAGTTCCGTTTGTTTGCGCATGAATAAGGATGCGGGCCCACATGTTCCCGAGCGGCTGTCGATCGTCATTCATCATTAAATAAACGATGGCACCGTTAGTGGCAGTTCGCGGAAGTGTAATCGATTTATTCTGAGTGAACTGCGCGGAATTATCGAGAGGGGAGGTGTAGAATACAGAATCCAATGAAGAATCATTATCGACACGAGTCAGGAATCCAAGACCATCCGGGCCTTGCACCTGAAGGGTGACGGTGCTATCAACGATAATGACAGAGTCCTGGCCGAGATTATCTGTGCTATCCTCAGCTACGTCCCATTGTCCATTTAAGGAACCGAAATACATGGTATGCAAAATGTGTGCATAGCCGGCGTTATAGCCAGAGTCTTGATCCTGATGGGGAACTGCCTCGGCTCCAGCCCATACAATCTCGTTCGTATCCGGGCCATAAAGATCCGGTCCGTACAGTATTACGGAATCATTCCTTTCCGACTTGACCCAGAATTGATACGGCCATTCCTGAGCGTTAGAACCCGAAGCAACATACGGGGGGACGCTGACTGGCGTCATATTTTGTCCCGTATTTTTCGGCACAGTCGCGGCAATATGGCCAGTATCGTTATTCAAGGTGGTGTCTCGATAATAGACCACATATTGCAAAAATCCGGTATCTTTATCCGTGACTGATGGCGTCCAGCGGAGTAGGATGCTCGTGGGTCTAATAGAAGTTGCCTGCAGATTGGTTGGGTTCTGAAGCGGTAGGGGATCGAAGAGCCCCACATATTGTGACGAGTCGGCACTCTTAATGACGGTGTCGCTAGCGCTTGTTTTTTCACTGGAAACAGTGACGGCATACGTGCCCAGTGTAATCCCACTATTGGGAGCTGAGCCGATCAGCGAATTGAAAGTGCAAAAGGTATCGGTGAGTCTGCCGGGCAAATGAAAAATGCTAAGCGTGTCCAGCAGGGTCGAGTCGATGTCATACGTATGACTTATATAGTAACCGATGGTATCAGCAGGCTGAAGTTTCACAAAATAGCCCTTAAAATTCAATTGTGTATCGGCAAGCGATCGGTTCCATTTGATGAACATCGAGCCGGTGGGTGGTGACGAGTATTTCTGGTACCCGGATATAGGTGCAGAAAAAGAGGGATTTTGAGGTGCTACAACCGTTTCAGGTCGCACCTGAACAGGTGTGCTTGGTTCCATAATGCATCCAGCCAAGAATGCACACACTGCCGAGGGGGGTAGCAACCCAGTAGTCCATTTTGTGAGAGTGGCTCGAAAAAGCATGTCCTTAAAAAACGGAAAAATCCAAGCAATGTTCCATGAATGCCTCCTCACGATAATAGGATGAGGCGGAAGAGTTCGCAAATGATCGGTGTTCTAATGCGAAGAAATCTTCGATTTTGTTGTGGGGTTACTCGCCGATTTACTGTTGAATGGCTGAGCATTGGTTGGTATTGTATTCGATCCAGGCTTAAGTACCTGCGTTGGTTTGCCAGGTGCGGCTTTGGTGTTGCCTGAATGACCGCGACCGGCGTAGGGCTCATTGGTGGCTGCTTGGTATGATACATTCACTGTGATGTACTTGAATCCGTTGGGTGCGACACTATATAACTGGCCCGAGGGTGCCGGGACAATCTCTAGCAGCGCCCAATTACCACTCACAGTCTGGCAGACCAGCACGAGAGATCCTTGTTTATTATATGTCGAATCAGAAGGAATAACAACTGGAATCACGGTGTCAATAGGGGCATTGGAAGCGTAGCTCGAATCTCGGTAGATGCTATCCAGACCTCCTGGAATGAACTTGAAATTGGGATTCACCTTGGTAGGGTTTCCATTCATCATTGCGCTATCGCCAGCCTCAAGGACGATCCCGGAAGGATCACTTGAATTTGTATCCAGTATGAAATCTGGCTTCGATGCCCCAGGTACGATGATCGCTTTTGTTGAATTGGCGGCAAGTTGAAGGCCCCTTGGATCTCCCATAGTGTCATTCATTGCATAAATTTGGATTCCATTGGTGCGCTCGGCGGTCATCCACACGATCGGGGTGTCTGAAATTCCCGTCTTGACATGAACGGTGATATAATAGGGAATGAGCTCGCTAAGTCCAGTGATGATGCCTGAATCGCCGGTTACGATGGCTGATGCAGCGATCGGACCGGTCACAGAATTGCTACGTGCCACAATGGTATCTGCCGCGGTATCAGCTATTCCGCGCGTCCATTTCACACCAATAGTAGAAGCATTCATGGCGTTAACCATCAGTGTGGTGGGAAGGCCCGGCATGATGTAAGAAATCGCAGTCGAACTCCCGGTAGCGCATACAACAGAAATGACATAAGTGACTCCCGGCACAAGCCCAGTAATCGTGCCAGAATCCAGGCCCGGTGGGACAATAATGGGAGAGTTTCCAGCCAATCCACCGGTTGTGGTAGTAACATAGAGCGTATCCGCGGACGTATCGTTCAAATTACGCGTCCAGCCAACGGTAATCGATAAGCTGTCTTGAGCAGTGACGGTGACGTTTTCAGGTATGTAAGTAAATTGAAGCCTATAGGTGTAGGCACCCGATCGCCCCGAGGTCGTACCAACGTAAATTGTGTAGGCAACTCCACTCGTAAGGCCGGGTACCACAGCGGAATCAAGAGGAGATGCAGCGGTTGCCATGCCAACAATCGTGGTTCCGTTGTAAACGATAACGGTGTCCGTGGAAAGATCGGTGGGTTCGCGAGTCCAATAGACGCGAATAGTTGTGGCAGAAAGCGTAGTTGCTGAGATTCCGGTCGGTCCACTGCCCGTCGTACTGGTTCCCATTGTGCAGCCAACAAAGGCCGCACATCCGAAAAGCAACATTACGAGCGATCGGACCATTTTCCCGAAAACGGAGGGGTGAAGCATTACTACTCGAAAACGGAATTGCCGGCGCAATGTTCCAGCCTTCATGGTGATGCGGGCGTGATTGCCGGTGAGAAAAAAAAGCCCCCTCTCATTATTGTGAGAAAGGGGGCACGGCATGAGCCAGAAATCAAAGAACAATTAGGAAATCCTCAGGGTACGAGCACTCTGAGGGGCCGTCCTAAAAAGGGCTGATGACCGCGTGCTGCATAAGGTTCATTTGCCGTCGGCTGGTAGGAGACGTTCACCGTGATGTATTTATCGGTTCCCGACCCAGAGTATAGCATCCCTGTGGATGGATCTGGGATCACCTCGATCCTCGCAAAATATCCGCCTGTTGTTTCGACCAGAAGCACACGCGAACCCTTCGTATTGTAGCTCGCATCATTCGGAATGTCATAAGCATTGCCCTGGAAGGTGGGATTGTTGATCGAATCTATCTGCATCGCGAAATTAGTAGCAGACCACGAAGCGTTGAGACCACCAACAATATAGGTGTTGTCATTCTGATCCATGTAAGAATTCCTATAAACACTGCCCCCTCCATTCAGGAATTGAGCGCCTTCAAAAGATATTCCTGAAGGAGTTGTGATGGTATTGTCATGCTGAGCATCCTCCAGATAAAAATCCAGGACCGAGCTATTCGCACTCGTCGCACTGATGACCGTTGCTGAGCCACCCGGCCCATTCAACTGAAGACCGCTTGGGTTATTGGATGAGAATTGATATAGTTGCAATCCGTTGGTTCGGACTGCAGTCATCCATGAAACGGACGCAGACCGGCCTCCGGATGAAGCAATGATAATTGAATAAACGGTGCCGGTTGAAAGCCCAGAGACGCTGGCAGTAGATACCCCGGCTGCTGCTGTTGCTGTCCCCGCCACCGTGGTTCCGTTCATGACGATCATTGTGTCAATACCGGCCGCTCCAGTGTCATTTGCAGCACGAGTCCATCCAGCAGCAATGGAATTGGCGGACTGCGATTGCATAAGAATGTTCGAAGGAATTCCGACAGAAGCGGTAGCTGGTGATGTCGATGAGGAGCAACCAGCAACAAAGAGGCCTGCAACAGCCAACAATGCCATGCTCGAAAGAATAATGGATAGTTTCTTCATAGATTCGTTAGTTTGATGGAAAAATGTAAGGAAACGCGGCCCTTCACACTACCGACCGGAAGAACGGATATGCCGAACAGATGTGATTTCTTCGCCGCGTGTCTCTAACGCTACGCTTGCCTATCCAATTCCTCCTTCATTAGTTCATTCACTAATGCAGGATTAGCTTTGCCCTGTGTGGCCTTCATCACCTGGCCAACGAAAAAGCCAAATAGATTCGTCTTGCCAGACTTGTATTTCGATAGATTATCAGGATTGGAAGCAATCACTTCCAGTACCGCCTTGCGAAGCGAATCCGTATCGGTTACTTGCACAAGACCGCGCCGTTCCACGATTTGCTTTGGTGATTCCGCGCTTCCAGGCAGCTCTGGGAAAATATCCTTCGCGATCTTATTCGAGATCGTTTGATCTTGAATAAGGCCAACAAGCTCTGAAAGATGCTGAGGCTGAAGCCTTAGTTGTAGAATATTTTCTTTACGCTCGGACATCATTCGCATCACATCTCCCATCATAAAATTAGAGATAGCTTTGATGCTTTCATCCGTTTTCGACACAAGAGAAGAAACGGATTCCTCAAAAAAGTCCGCTACGTGTTTCTCGACCGTCAAAATGTCAGCGTCATATCTTGGCAGCTTATAATTAGCTATGAAGCGATTTCGCCGTGAGTTCTGAAGCTCGGGAATTTCAGAACGTACTTGGGCTATATATTCCGGCGTTACTGTCACCGGTAGAAGATCCGGCTCTGGAAAATACCGGTAATCATGAGCCTCCTCTTTGCTTCGCATGGGGCGCGTAAGGCCTTTGTTTTCATCGAATTGCATCGTTTGATGAATGACTGGCTCGCCACGCTCTATGAGTTCGATCTGACGCTCGATTTCGGATTCGATCGCGCGTTGTACGTTGCGAAAACTGTTGAGATTTTTCACTTCCGTCTTTTGCCCAAATTTTTCCGCACCACGCAATTGAACGGAAACATTCGCGTCACATCTTAGGGAGCCTTCTTCCATATTACCATCACAAATACCGAGATAGGTCACGATGGATTTGATCGTCGTAAGATACGCATAGGCTTCCTCGCTCGAACGCATATCCGGCTCGCTTACGATTTCGATGAGCGGCACACCTGCGCGATTAAGATCCAGAAGAGTCTCTGCGCCAAAATCATGAATGGATTTCCCCGCATCCTCCTCCATGTGAATGCGGGTAATTCCGATGCGTTTTGTCCCACCCCCGGCCCCTCCCGCAACCGGGTGGGGAGTAGAACTTGAATTATCTCCCTCCCGCAAGCGGGTGGGGGGTATATCTCTATTCCCCTCCCGCTTGCGGGAGGGGTCGCCATCATCATTCCCCTCCCGCTTGCGGGAGGGGTTAGGGGAGGGCAATTCAACTTCGATAAAACCATCGTGGCAGATCGGAGTCTCATACTGCGAGATCTGGTAACCCTTCGGAAGATCGGGATAAAAATAGTTCTTTCGCGCAAAAATGGAGCGCGGACGGATCTGGCAATTCGTCGCTATTCCCATTCGGACAATGAACCGCAGCAAATTCTCGTTCAACGCTGGCAGCGTGCCGGGATGACCGAGGCAGATCGGGCAGGTATTATGGTTCGGCGGGGAATTGAAGTCCGTAGAGCATCCGCAAAACGCTTTCGAGTGCGTCAGCATCTGGGCATGAACCTCCAGGCCGATAACCGGTTCGTATTTTTCGAGTAATTCGGGTGTCACAAATTCGCTACTTGGTAAATAACGGGACGATACCGTGGTTCAGAAATTGCTAGGTTATTTGCGCGTGCTGATGCGAGCCACGCAGACTTTGCTGTTTCGACTTCGTGAAGCGCCTGCTCCGGTGTTGCGCCAAATGCCGAGCAATGCCGAAGATCGGGAATATCCGCAATATATCCCTGATCCTCTTCGCTGTAAAAGATATTGATGTGATAGTCTTTCATTCGTCTATTAATCGCAAATCGTAGTCTTCCACGATCTCAAGGAATTGTTTGACCTGGTAATTCTTAGCCATACCACCAACATTTTGGAGATTGATTAGTTGCTTTAACACGTGTCAAATCCTCAAAAGGTACGTTTCGAGGATTATCGGGTATCAGTTGAAGGAACTTACGGCGATTCATAAAGTGGTACTTCTAACAGAGTGTAAATCCTATTCGTCCCGTTGGATATTTTTCAGATTTTCGCTTCTATAAGAAATAGGTGCCTATTAGTCTTTTGCAAATTGTGACCACGAGCACTCTCTATTCCGATCGAATTTCGCCGGTTTGTCTTCAAAAGAATATTTTTTTTTGCATTAGGAGTTCATGAACTATAATTTACTTTAAGCCTGCTTTTCATGAACTCCTGCCGAGTTCCGCGAAATATCAAATTGACAATAACTCTTCCCATTTTCATAATTCATACTACATAATTCATAATTGCCCAATTGGTGCCTATCAAAACAGGTACTAATATAAGCAATACAGAATTGGATGTCAAGGGTTTCTCAAAGATTGTTTGAAATTATTCGACTATGTGTAGCGACGAATCCTTCGGCTAGCCCAGGACAGGCTCTTTAGGTTCGGCGGATCATCACACCTGACCTGAAGGTCAGGTGCTACACAATGTGCGTCAAATGCCTCAAAATTAGACAATTGAACAGGTCACTCCGAATTCACCTTGCGCAAGGCCGGGAAATGACGTAACTTTGTGGGATGAAAAGGTCAGCGATCTACTCAATATTTTTATTGATTGCGTGGAATTCATTAATTTCCATTGATGCTGCCGCACAACCCAGTGGAGGGTTTTTCCCAGAAACATGTGGATGTGGGTTTGTTGATTCTCTTGGTACCGTTCTAACATTCACAACGAATTTTGGCTTTACTTCCCCAGACTGCTCATCCGCGCATTTAGTTGGCACACAAGGTATATCGTGTGTGCCAGATTATATTGATGCTGTTAATTGGAGGTCGGGAACAGGGGAGGCACAAATCACGATCACCGTGCTTCTAGACTCTCTTGGTTGTTCTTCATCACGCTTTTTGACAGGATATGATTGCTTTGGTAGCAAAATAGCGACATTCATGATTTCTGGATACACCTATAGTACCAAAATCATTGGGCGAGTTCATCTTGATGAGGATACCTTGAATTTTATGAACGTTCCAATTGGAACGAACACTAGTCTGCTCCTTGGTGTGGAGATCGATACTTTTGGCAGTATTTATCGTAAGTTGTTGCCATTTAACATTCAGGATCCTTTTTCTTCGCCTGATTCTGTGGTGCCGTCGTTCGGTGGCTGCATGCTTGGCAACGATTACTTCATTTTCCAACCCACCCAAATCGGGCATTACGTTGATACAAGCTACCTCTACGATCCCATCCGCAAAGATTCCACGATGCTCATCCTCATCGGCGATGGCGTTGCTGCAGGTGTTGCAGAGAACACGGCTAATGAACCTGCTATGCAGGTTTATCCCAATCCATGCGATCAGTTTGCGAATATTGTGCTGCCGCCCGACGGCTTAGAGCAGGTTGAGATACGGAATGCGCTCGGGGCTGTTGTGCGATCTTATCGTAGTGTTAATTCCGATCTTACGCTCGATGCCTCGATGTTGCCGGGGGGGATTTATTTTATCGAAGCGAGGTCGGGAGCCACGATCGTTACGAAGAAATTGCTGGTGATACATTAAGCGTGGATCGGCTGCCTCAATCTCGGCAGTGAGCGTATCTTTTCCCCGACTTTTTGCTCGGCAATACATAGTTCGTAGGTGCTCTGCAAGTTAAGCCAGAACTGAGCCGAAGTGCCAAAAAAGTGGGCGAGGCGAAGGGCTGTATCACCCGTGATCGCCCGTTCGCCATTCAGAATTTCAGTGATCCGATTGGTTGGAACTTCCAGACGACGCGCTAATTCCGACGCGCTCATCTTCAGTGCCACCAGCTCTTCTGCAAGATGCTCGCCTGGATGGATTGCAATTCGTGCCATAATTATTCTATTAGTGATAATCTACAATTTCGACGTTTTCAGCTCCTTTGGCTTTTTCTGACCATTCGAAGCAGATTCGCCACTGATCGTTGATGCGGATGCTGAATTGACCCTTCCTATCCCCCAACAAGGCTTCAAAACGATTGCCGGGAAGTGCTGCAAGATCCTTCAACATTGTTGCTGCCTCCAAACGATCAAGCTTTAGCTGAGCCGCACGCTCAATACCTGAGAATGCTTGCACGAACCTTCCTGCTGCAAAATCGCGCGTGCGTTTATCACGAAAATTTACGATCATTGTGGTAAGAATATCGCCTTATGCATTACGTTACACATAAGGGATATAAACCGTTCCTGACGTCTCCATCCGCACATCCCCTAAAAATCCCAAGAATCCCAGTCTAGAATTCCTTCTTTGAAAACGCAAAGCAGCTAATGGCGATATAGGCAACAGAGAGTCCAGCGGTTAGAATGAGGGGAGTAAAATCCATGGACTTCCCAACAATTTGGGACGAAAGCGCTTTGCCCATTTCCTGTGATGGCACGATATAATGCAATCCGGTGGCGACTGTGGTGAGGACTCCCTTGGATGGCTCTCCATTAATAAGGGTGTCGATCCATTGACCAACAGGTATCACGAGTGCAGCAAAAATATAAAGTGCAAGTCCAATGATTATTGCGAACCAACTACTGCGCGTGAGCACTCCGAAGAGCGTCACTAAACTATAGACTCCAGCGAAGGCCAGCGTGATGGTAATGATGCTACCTAGGAACCCGCCGCTCCATGAACCCAGCGAAAGCCCTGCAACAAGCCAGAGCCCAAATATAAGATAGGTGACCTCGGCAAAAATAATAACGACCGCTCCAACGTATCGCCCGGCAATATACACCCACCGTGAAACCGGCTTCGAAAGCAATAGATCGATCGAGCCTTTTTCCATAAGCGAAGTTATGAATCCCGCAGTAACGAACACGCCAAGAAAGACGCAGATGAAAAGCAACGTTGCAGAGATAGATATCCAAACAATGTCGAGGAATGTGATACCGAGCATCGCCGCCGGTGGCGCACTCGCTCGGCCATTGTGTGCTTGCATGTGCGATGTGGCAGGGGAGAGCAGCCCGTGTTGGACTACATCCATCTGGAAAAGTAGCGCGGCAATAATGATCGCGACAGTCGAGACGATAAACATTCCGAGGATCGTCTTTCGCGCGATCCCTTCGCGGATGGTGGCTTCGATAATGGCTAAAAATTTCATAGGATAGTGAGTGGATGAGTAACGAGTAACGAGTTACGAAATTAATTATTTCCCTTTCGGATAATAGATTGCCTCAGACCGCCGATGACTTTTCCCACTTGTTCGCCATAGCTGAGTAAAGCTTTAAAAGCTGTTTCATCAATGTATCCAACATCGAATGCTGAATATAGTTGAGATCGGACTTCAGCGCATGATCCCTTAGCAATCATGAGGAATCGAACGAATTCCTTCCGAGAGCCCCGCTCGAAACCCTCAGCTATGTTCGAACCGACGGAAACGGATGCTGCTTGGATTTGAGCACAAAAACGGTAATCCCGGCTAAATTTCGTTTGGCCGGTTAACGAATAAATTCTTTTTGTAAATTCTCGCGCCATCTGCCAGGCAACCAGTTCTTCAAATCTTAGTATCATCCTTAAAATAATAAACTCGTTACTCGTTACTCGTTACTCGTTACCCGTTACCCGTACTCTTTCACTCTAATGCGTAACTGCACTGCCTTTGATGAGATCGACAAAGACATCTTCGAGCGTTGCTTTCTTCGGTGCCATACTTTCGATGACGCCACCTGCGGCACGGAGCGTATCCATAGCGCGGTTCAGATCTTCTGAGGAAGCGCACCGAATTTCGAGCGCCTGCCCATCAGCATGGATAAGGTTGCCTCCAAGTGCTGATACTATCTCAGTTGTAGGATTTGCAAGGCGAATCTCATAGACATTTTCGGTTCGCGTGAGATCGTCAATGCTGCCTTCTTTCACGATCACGCCATGATCCATTATTGCGACACGATCGGAAATGCGCTCAACTTCACTTAGCAAATGCGAATTGAGGAAGATCGTCTTGCCATCATCTTTGAGGCGAGTAAGGACCTCTCGGATTTCTTTGCGCCCTACGGGATCAACCCCATCCGTGGGCTCATCCAGCAGAATAAGTTGGGGATCGTTTATCAGCGCCTGCGCAAGGCCAAGGCGCTGCATCATGCCCTTAGAATATTTTCGAACTTTAGTTTTTCTCCATTCCGTCATGCCAACGATCTTGAGGGTTTCATCAATACGGCTGCCGAGCACGGGACTGTTTATTCCTGAAAGCTTCCCAAAATATGCGAGGACTTGCTCACCGGTCAAATAGAGCGGATAACGATGATTCTCCGGAAGATATCCTATGCGCTCCTTGGCAAGCACCGAACCGAAAGGATATCCCAGCAAGGTTCCTTCACCGGAGCTGACGAAAACGATCCCAAGCATGCACTTGATGAACGTAGTCTTGCCGGCGCCATTCTTTCCGAGCAAACCAAAGATCTCTCCCTGAGAGACAGATAGGCTGACACCCCGAAGCGCATGGACGGCTTTGCCACCTCTGCCATACGTTTTTACCAGATTATTCGATGCAAGAGCGAGATCCATGGGTTGAAAGGAGATTTAACAAATAAGATTTCTTACACTGTACTGAAAACTACCAAATGTTGAAGAAGCAAGTTCAGTTCGAGCGTTGAATATCGCTACCTTCAACTTATACAAATATTATGAGATTTGAATACGGACAGGGTTCAAATAGTTACGATTCTAAATATCCCGAGAGTAATAAAAGTCGTCAAGAATAACAAATAAATGGAACCGCTGTCAAATGCACAAATGTTTGTTCAAACGAGGGAGTTAGAAATCACGATTGCGCGTGCTACCTCCGCCTTGCACCTACCTGCACAACTTTATACAATATGCTTTCATGCATCGCCTCGATTAGATTTTTCTCCTGCTGACGAGAGCGAAATATTCATTCATCCTACAACTATGGCTTTATATACAAACAAACCCAAAGACGGTTTGACCGATGCCGTCGATCGTCTTCGCTCTGAATTAGGCGTGATCAAAGAAGAACTACGCGTTATCGAAATACGCAAGCCCGCGCTCGAATCGCGCGCCCAACGCATTTCCGAGGCACTGCAAATGCTGATGGGTGATGGCTCGACCGGAGATCCACGCTGGCTCCAAATGCCTAGAATTACCGATGTTGGTATTGAGCGCGAAGAATCCTCTTATGATACGATGCATTCGGTAACGCACAAGGTTGGTCGCCCTAAGCATCAAATTGGGCCAATAAAGAAGCCTGAAATTACTGAAGAGTCCATTCTCGCCATGGCTGATTTTGCAGAGCGCAGCAAACGTCCTCTCAAATCTGCTGAATTATATGAATATCTGGTTGGAGAGGGGCTTATGGAGCCGATCGAAACAGAAATGCCCTATAAGTCATTTGCTATCACGCTTCGTAATGTTCATCAGGAATACATAGACTATGATCGTGCTACCAAAACATGGAGCCCAAAAGATCGCTCACCCAAGGCTAAACTTAGAGAGGCCTTAGAAAAAGGAGATGGGACACGCGTCACTTCCTCTCACACGATTGGCTTGAGCCGTGAAGAGCATCCTTTTGTGAAAGCGGTCAATGGCGTATTCAAAGCCAATCGATGGGAGCCCATGGCCATCAATCGGCTCTATGATGAGCTATCTGAAAAACGTGATTTCGGACTGATCCCTGGCGTTGGTTCTGTCGCCGACTTTGCGGCATCACTCGCGAGTTACAATGACTTCTTCGAATGGGATGGCACCACCGCAACCTACCGTGCCATCAAAACAGATGCAAAGCCAGAGATGCCAGTACCCCGGCCGGAAGTCTCTTCAGGAGTTGCAGGACTCTACACAGTCAAGTCGAATGGTGGCGTAACTGTCTGAGGATCTAATTCAATTATAGTACTAAAAAAATCCCCGAAGCAGTGCTCCGGGGATTTCTATTTGTATCAGTTCAACCAGATTGCCGAGCAGCTAACCATTCTGACTAGGAATTAGAATGCTCACCAGGATATCCAACGGACTGCGCAAAGAGAACACGCTGTTCCGCTGTTAACCCGAGTTGCTTTGCAAGGCCGTTCTTGTCGCAATTATGGAACCATGCAGCCAATCCCTGTGAAGCCGCAAACAGATATACATTAGCGGCAATCAGGCCGGTATCCACGAAGTAATATGATTTTTGGACTTCCGCATCATGCAATCCAGGTTCCTCGAAGCCAGCAGTATGCGTGAGCCGGTGAATATCGACAACGTAGATCAATTGAACGGGGGCGCTCGCCACAAAGCCGCGCTGGCCTGGAGTAAGAGCGCTGGCTCGAAAATCACCGGTAACGATGGGTTCCAAAATGTTTTTGAAGGCATCATACCGGTAGATACCCTCCTTGAGTGCGACATAAATATCAATTTCCTGAGAATTACTGGCTGAGCCAGCGGTTCTTCCGGGAAGTCCAAACGCGCTTGTTTTTCGATTAACCCCATTCGCTGCCCAAAGTAAATTCGAGATCTGTTGTGTTGAGAGTGGAGTGCTCGCGATCTCGCGTGTAGTTTTTCGCTGTTCAAGTGCGGAAAAGACTGACATCGCACTGTCTTCCTTTGGTGTCAAGAGTGGAATGGCTTCCAATTTTTGAGTAGTTAGTTCGTTCATAACTTTGCCAATACTATGTGCACATTATCACAATACACCACCATTTCATCTCTCATCATTACGGCATGAGCATTCCTTACTCTCACTATTACCGCAACCGCATCCGCAGTTCATGCCTTGCTTCATTCTGCAACCGCATCCGCGGTTCATGCCTTGCTTCATTCTGCAACCGCATCCGCGGTTCATGCCTTGCTTCATTCTGGTACCGCACAAGCAAGCGCCGCTACCGCAGTGTGGACATCTTCCTTTGAAGGAAGCTTCCATGTCGAATTTGTCTTTGTGACAATGTCTGTGCTCATTATGAAATAATTCGAGAAGATCCCAAAGGGCCTTTTCATCAGCTGTAGCAGGCATTTTCAAGTGTATTGCCACTACTGCGCAGAGTCTATCACCTTTCCAAAATGTCTTCAGGACTCGGACGGATTCGATCAATGAAGCGGGTATCTTAATCCATTGGTTGAGTTGGCCCTTTCTTGCAAAGAGCACCTCCGTTTCATTATCGCCTTTAGTTACAATGCCCTTGAGGAAGAAGGGCGCTTTCAGTGTGTTTGCCATGAGTTGTTCGACAAACTCTTTTGAAGTTAAGGATTCCATAGAAGTTTGATCTTAATTTGTACCAGTAATACTGCCGGTGTGATAGCGGCTGCGGGTTTTTGAGCGTCCCCATTTTATACTAGCGATATTCGTGCCTTTAGCTATTTGGGCCAAAATTCGGCGAGTATTGCCTCGCTGGATACATAAACCGAAAGAAAAGTTGTCGGTGGAAAAAATTTATAACAAGAAGCAAATAGCTCGTTGAGATGGCAATATTAACCCTTAAATCAAGGGGTGAGCTATTCCGAGTCTCCCGAATGGCGATTCGTGTCCATAGCACCCCAATCCAATCTACTGCGTCCGTGAGAGATACGGCTTGAACCGGAAGAGCCAGTAATAGAGTTTATGCAGCATGAATGCAACTTTTTTTCGATTATAATGGAATTATCACTGCCACCAGAACAGCATAATGCATCGACTTGGTATGGGCCAGATTGGGTCGGTCGCGAACATGAGTGGATCCTAGAGCTCTCTGCCAAAGAGATCGCAGAACTCGAAGCCGCGGGAGAACGCTGGAATGACTCTCTTAGAACTGCAGATATTGAGACCATAATAGTTCAAGATTTTAACGTGCCAACTCTTGCACCTAGACTCCTGGAACTTCGGGAGGAATTAATCCATGGAAGAGGTTTTGCATTATTGAGAGGATTCCCGGCGGCACAATATTCCGAACGGGAAGCGGCTATTATTTTCTGTGGACTTGGTTCGCACTTGGGGCTTGCGCGTCCGCAAAATGCGAGAGGTCATTTGCTCGGTCACGTCCGTGATCTGGGGATGACAAGCAGTGATCCTAACGTACGCATTTACCAGACCAATGAGCGCCAGACCTTTCATACGGACTCCACAGATGTCGTCGGGCTTCTCTGCCTGAACACTGCAAAAATTGGTGGGCAATCACTCCTGGTTAGCTCGAATACCATTTTCAACGAAATGCGTAAACGCCGCCCGGATCTGCTTGCGTTGCTAATGGGGCCGATCGCAACCGACCGAAGAGGGGAAGTACCTCGGGGAATGCTCCCATATTATCTCATCCCGGTATTTAGTTATTTTCAGGGATATTTGACGGCGATCTATCAGCGTCAATATATCGACTCCGCACAACGTTTTCCCGATGCGCCTAAATTAACTTCCGAGCACATCGAGGCATTGAATTTATTCGACGATCTTGCCAATGATCCTCGACTCAATTTTTCAATGAAATTGGAAAAAGGGGACATGCAATTCGTCTATAATCATGCTCTTTTGCACGACCGTACAAGTTTTGAAGATTGGCCTGAGCAGGATAAAAAACGGCATTTGCTCCGGTTATGGCTAAGCGTGCCAGGCGACCGGCCACTACCCAAAATATTCGGCGAAAAATTTGGGAGTCTACAGATCGGTGATAGGGGAGGCTTCTTCGTTTAAAGGAAACGGAATCTTCTTCTCAAACGATGTCATCGATACTTACAAATCCCAATACTCAATTTCACCGAAGTTGTATCTTTTAATACTTGGGGAAGACATACTCTTGACTTATGGTACATCTCGCGCCAGGATCACATTCGATCATGACGCGAGATGTCTGCTGGTGATCCAGCATTACCGGCTTGGGTTAATCACCACATATCCGATGTCCACCGATGGATTTGCCGCCGCGCTCGCCCCATCTGCAACGGTACGAGTCAGAATCAATTTAAATGAACCGCTCGATGGCACAGTCTGAGCGTAAAAAGTTGAATGGCCTGCATCGGGATCATTTTGAATCGTCACTAGTACAATGCTTTTTGCTGAGCAATATTCATTACCAACATTGAAGTATTCAATCTGAACGGATGGCCCCGTCACCGAACCAAAGCCCGTTGTGAGGGAATCCATACCTGACGGGCCTTGTAATCCATTCGTGGCGGGATTGATGGGGATTGTATTTGAAGAATCCATTCCGGATGGATCCGTCGTTCTTCCCATCGTAAGTTCGCCATTGGTGATGTCTAAAGCCATATTGGTCGAGCCGACGGTCTTAACGGAATCACCCTGTGCCCGAACACCGATGCTGCCAGTGTTATGACTATTCGTATTGCTTGCCAGACCCCACACACCAACGATTCTGGCACCAGCGCCATTACCCGTTGCTTCGCCACGGACTCCGAACGACCCGATAAAGCCTCCGAAGTGACTGGTTGAATTGACAGTGACAACAGATGTCGCTGTCGTTTTCCCATACATACCGCTCACAGAACTGTTTGCAAGGAAGCCGTTTGAATAGGTACCCGTAACGCCGATAGCTGCATCAGTGGGGTCCGATCCCTGACCAACGAATTGAAGTGCATAAGCACCGGAATGGCTATATCCACCACCGAGTTGTATATCGCTCGTGCCGCCGCCATCGATATATGCTCCAATATCTGGCGCATTCGAACCTGCTTTAACACCAATAGAGAGACCAACGGAACTATTGCCAGCTGTCGTAGGGCTCGTCCCATCGATAGAAACACCCGTTGACGCTGACCCCGGGTTGAAGGTTGCAACAATGGCATTATTAGTGACTGAACTTCCAGTGGCAGAAACAGAGAGACCGGTCGCTGTTCCACCGCTTGTCGCAATCGATTTGATCGTTGCGCCTATGGCATTGGCTACGCCCGCACTTTGATATTCCACATCAAACAACGCATTTCCCGAGGTCGCTGCCGAGCTTTGTGCTGATGATGGTGAAATGTTATAGAGGACGCTGTTTGAGCCCGAAGGAAGGATTTGCCATGTCGGGTCAGCTCCAGATCCGTTACTCGTGAGAACATATCCTGACGTTGATGGGGAGGCTACTGCAACAGCGCTTGTACCCTCGCCAACGAGGACACCATGCGCCGCCAAAGATGACGCTCCGGTACCGCCATTCTGAACGTCAATGGTGCCGGTAGAAGCATTTGAATTGATTGCGGAGACAATGTGTCCGCCCGCCGTCGCCCCTGTCGAGATCGATGTTGCATCACCGCTGTTGGTTACATCTCCCGTAAGATTTGATCCGGAAAGATTCGATGCAGTTGTTGAGGATGTCGCGTTTCCACTTAAGGCCCCAGAAAATGTCGTCGTGGTTAACGTGTTCGTCGATGGATTGAAGGTAAGCCCTGTTCCGACATCGACACCCTGATTGCCGCTGGTATTTGCTCCGGCGAAGAGGGGATAGTAGGTTCCGCTCGCCGTAGTCTGAGTGGTAGTCACTTGGGTGGCAATGGCGGCAGTTCCAGAAATACTATTTGTTAGCGTTCCGCCATTGGCCGTCAGAGCAGATATGATATGGCCCCCGGTGGCAGAACTATTGCTGATCGTCGTTGCGCTTTCTGTTCCTGTCACGTCGCCGGCAGGTGATTGCCATGTTGGATCGGAACTTCCACCAGTGCTCGTCAGGACATATCCTGCAGTCGAAGGAACTGCAACCGTTACCACACTTGTGCCCTCGCCGATGACGACACCGTGGGCAGCGAGTGAGGATACTCCCGTCCCGCCATTTACGACGTCGATCTGCCCGGTAGAGCTTCCAGAGTTAATGGCAGAAACGATGTGAGTCCCGGCCGCAGTATTCGTATTGATCGCTGTGGCACCTTGTGTGCCGGTAACATCGCCCGCAAGCGAGCCAGTGAAACTTGCTGCGCTGCCAGTAACGCTGCCGGAAATCGGATTAGTGACCGTCAGATTTACCAATGTGCCAACGGAGGTCAGCGATGATCCGGTCACACCGCTGGGAAGCGATGTGGACCAACCAGGTACACCGGACCCGTTCGTAACCAGCACTTGGTTATCTTGGGTAGTCATCGCTGTTATAGTATTGGCGGAAGAAGAGAAAAGTAGAGTATTGGCTGCCGTTGCAAGAGGGTACGTGGCTGTTGTCCAAGATGGGATTCCGCTCGATACCGTCATGATCTGACCATTCGCCCCAGCCGCGAGCCGTGCCGGTGTGGCCGGTGTGGCTGTATTGGAAGCATAAATCATATCCCCTATAGTCGTCATCGGATTGTTCGTCGCTGCTGACCAAGCCAACGGAATAGTATAAGTGGAACCGGAAAGCGAGGGAGTGCCATTCACGGAAAGCACTTGGCCGCTCGCTGGTGCAGCAGTCTGGGATGGAAGCTGATAAGCGAATGAGTAAGTCGGAGTTGTTGTGCTTGGCCGGATCGTTGAGAAAAGGGCAGCACCTGTATCCCCGAGCGACAAACATCCTGGAATGGTACCTGCTGAGCCAAGCGAAAGTCCATCAGTGGCAGCATTGAAACTTATTCCTGCTGAAACATCGGCACCTGTGCCGGAGCTCGATGAAGAAGAACTTACCATTGCTGGGTAGTAAGTACCACTGGTCTGATTCGTAGTTGTAATGTTGGTTGCTGTAGTGGCTGTACTTGCGCTAGTAGCTGTTGTTGCATTGCCACTCAAGGCACCAGAAAACGTCGTTGTCGTCAGGGTGTTCGTCGAAGGATTGAAGGATATCCCGCTTGCAACATCATGAGCTTCGCTGGCTTGATTGGTAGAACTTCCAACCAGGAGCGGGTAATAGGATGCATTGTTGCTGACAGCGGTAACAGCGCCATTTGTGGCCGTCGTGGCTGTATTAGCATTTCCGGAGATGCTGCCGGTGATCGTATTCGTCACCGTTAGATTCGTGAGCGTGCCAACAGAAGTTAGCGAGGAACCAGTAATGCCTGATGGAAGGCTGCTACCGGTCAATCCACTTGCAGGCATACTCGTGGCCGTGATCGTACCACTGCCCGTTGTGCCGAGTGAACCACCCGTGCCAACTAACAAGGCAGCGGTGTTCGTGCTAGCCGTCACTCCGCTGAATGGGACATTCGAGGCAGTTGTTGCCGTATTTGCATTGCCTGAGATGCTGCCGGTGATCGTATTCGTCACCGTAAGATTCGTGAGCGTTCCAACAGAAGTTAGCGAGGAACCAGTAATGCCTGATGGAAGGCTGCTACCGGTCAGTCCACTTGCAGGCATACTCGTTGCAGTGATTGTTCCACTGCCCGTTGTGCCGAGTGATCCACCCGTGCCAACCAGCAAAGCGGCGGTATTCGTGCTCGCCGTCACACCACTGAATGGGACATTCGAGGCATTGGTAGCACTTGTTGCAGATGTCGCTGTTGTTGCATTGCCACTCAAGGCACCAGAAAACGTCGTTGTCGTCAGGGTGTTCGTCGAAGGATTGAAGGAGATCCCGCTTGCAACGTCATGAGCTTCGCTGGCTTGATTGGTAGAACTTCCAACCAGGAGCGGGTAATAGGACGCATTGTTGCTGACAGCGGTAACAGCGCCATTTGTTGCCGTCGTGGCTGTATTAGCATTTCCGGAGATGCTGCCAGTGATCGTATTCGTCACCGTTAAATTGGTAAGCGTGCCAACAGAAGTTAGCGAGGAACCAGTAATGCCTGATGGAAGGCTGCTACCGGTCAATCCACTTGCAGGCATACTCGTTGCCGTGATCGTACCACTGCCCGTTGTGCCGAGTGAACCACCCGAGCCAACCAGCAAAGCGGCGGTATTTGTGCTCGCCGTCACTCCACTGAATGGGACATTCGAGGCAGTTGTTGCTGTATTAGCATTTCCGGAGATGCTGCCAGTGATCGTATTCGTCACCGTTAGATTTGTAAGCGTGCCAACAGAAGTTAGCGAGGAACCGGTGATCCCGGATGGAAGGCTGCTACCGGTCAATCCACTTGCAGGCATACTCGTGGCCGTGATCGTACCACTGCCTGTCGTGCCGAGTGAACCGCCCGTGCCGATCAGCAAAGCGGCGGTGTTCGTGCTCGCCGTCACACCACTGAATGGGACATTCGAGGCATTGGTAGCACTGGTTGCAGATGTTGCTGTTGTTGCATTGCCACTCAAGGCACCAGAAAACGTCGTTGTCGTCAGGGTGTTCGTCGAAGGATTGAAGGAGATCCCGCTTGCAACATCATGAGCTTCGCTGGCTTGATTGGTAGAACTTCCAACCAGGAGCGGGTAATAGGATGCATTGTTGGTGACAGCGGTAACAGCGCCATTTGTTGCCGTCGTGGCTGTATTAGCATTTCCGGAGATGCTGCCGGTGATCGTATTCGTCACCGTAAGATTGGTAAGCGTGCCAACAGAAGTTAGCGAGGAACCGGTAATGCCTGATGGAAGGCTGCTACCGGTAAGCCCACTTGCAGGCATACTCGTTGCCGTGATTGTACCACTGCCCGTTGTGCCAAGTGAACCGCCCGTGCCGACCAGCAAAGCGGCGGTATTCGTGCTCGCCGTCACACCGCTGAATGGGACGAACGCTGCTGTGCCAGTGGTATTTCCAGTTCCACCGTTTGCAACATTAAGTACCCCGCTTAGGACGATAGCTCCAGAGCTTGCAGTATTAGGACTAAAACCTGTTGAACCCGCAGAAAATGAGGTAACGCCAGCTCCGCTAGTCGGAGACCAGGTGAGATGACCGTTGCCATCGTTCACAAGGGCACCAAGAGCATTTGAGTCTGGCAGTGTGATCGTGTAGCTTGAGGTAATAGCCGGGGCATAGATCGTCGCAGTATGAATCGGGTCTGTTCCGGAATTACCGGCAAGGATCAGGGAGGTGGTATGCACAGCCCGGAACGTTTGGGATGCAGCAGGTGTCGAAATGTAGAGCAACGACACTGCGATGAGGGCAAGCTTCGTGAGTCTCATAGGGTACAATAATTACATGATAACGTGAAAAAACGAATCATTGGCAAAACTTCGATTGTCCGTTATGTCTTGAGGCAAACTCCATAACGCAGGTGTGGATATCCATCAAAAATCAGGCTGGCAAAGGCCTTTTGGCAAAGATAAACTACACTTGGCAAAGAAGAATCACTTCTGAGGGTAGTAAGTTCCGCCAAATGAGAGGTTTTGAAAAAAAATATTTTGAAGCAAATTGGACCACCTTTGCCCAAAGACAAGCAACGATTCTGGCGTTACGAATTTCAATGGAGTGCCGCTCCGAACAATCGAATACTAGCACTCGAAGTGCATTGGAAATGCAAGTCGCTCCTGAAGACCATCGATCTCGCACTTTTGCACCCAAAAACCTGATTTTGAGCGGTGACGCCAAAGAATCTAAGTAAATATCCATGATGGATATTCCAACCATGCACGGATGTCACACATGCATCAGTTGTTACTTCACATCATTTCCTGTACTTCGAGAATTGTCCTTGATGGAGCACTTCGAAGAATCAATCAGAGGCGCCGCCCGGATTCGAACCGGGGAATGGAAGTTTTGCAAACTTCTGCCTTACCACTTGGCTACAGCGCCAATTCTGCTGCTATTGAGGGACGGAATACGATTCCAGCGAACCATTAGTTTCCTAATGCTCTATTCTGCATCGGAATGCTATGCCAAAATATCCTTTTTGAGGACTTCCCCCATGCTTCCGATCTCATAAACGATGGGTACCCCTGTCGCAAGATTTAGTTCGAGCACTTGCTCTTTGGTCAACGCATCCAACGCCATGACGATTGAGCGCAGCGAATTGCCATGAGCGCATACCAGCGAGTTCTGGCCAGCGATAGCCAAGGGCAATATTTTCGATCGAAAATAGGGTAGGGTGCGTTCGGAAGTGTCTTTCAAGCTTTCACCACCCGGGGGTCGCACATCGTAGCTTCTGCGCCAAATGTGTACTTGCTCAGCGCCGAATTTCTGGGCAGTTTCATCTTTGTTCAGACCTTGCAGATCGCCGTACTTTCGCTCGTTGAGTGCAATGTCCTTCTCGATGGGTACGTCCGGTTGCCCGGCAGCTTTTAGTGCGATCTGAAGTGACTCGATCGCTCGAATCAGAACGGAGGTGAAACCTTGATCGAAATGGATATTTTTTAGTAGTTCACCGGCGTGTCGCGCTTCTTCGCGGCCCTTATCCGTTAAGGGAATATCGACCCAGCCTGTAAATCGGTTTTCGAGATTCCATTGCGATTCACCGTGTCGTAGTAAAACAATTTTGCCCATAGCCAGTTAATAGGTTCGCTTGCGCGACCAGTAGAGGAGTGGAAAGATCGAGATGAATACCGTGTAAAGCGCGCCAACCGCACCGTACCTAAACGCGAATTCCGCAAAGGACATTTCTGAGCCTCTGGTGATCAGGAAATAAAAAATGGCGTTGTTGAGAACGGCGGCAAGAAGTGTCAGTAGCAGAAAAGGCCAGTTGCGCAGATTTTGCTCCGTGCGTTCCGGATTGAAAAAATACCCGATGCAAAAACAGGCTGCAGTCTTCGAAAGCGCATGCGTTCCCAATATGTTGCTGGATATTACATCGAGCAGAAGTCCGAGAACAAATCCCGCGATCTCACCGGCGAACTGGCCTTCCTTAATGGTTACCCACACGAGAAAAATAAGCAAAAAATCCGGCGAAACACCGGCAATGGAAAGCAGCGGACTAACCAGCACTTGCAGCGCAACGATGACGATACCGATCCCGGCGTAGGTTAGATATTGCATATTCGCGCTATTTGCCAGCTTGTTTTAACCCGCCGCCGGCCTTCGCCTCGAGCGTAAGCCGTTCGCGCTCTTTGCTAATATCCTTGACGATCACATATACGTGCTCCACTCGGAAGAAATCGACGGCTGGCTCGACGAGCACTCGACGAAACAGTGAATTGGACTCCTGGCCGATACTATCAATGGTTCCTATCGCAACGTCGGCTGGGAAATAGGACGAATATTCGCTCGTAACGATCAGATCGCCGAGTTGAACATCGAGGGCTTTCGGAATATTGCGCATGATGAGAGCATTGCCGCCTCCGCTGCTGATCTCCCAGGTGATAATGCCCTCTACGCGCGTTCTTGCGTCCTTGGAAGCGATCCTGAGATCGGTATTGAGCAGCATTTGCACCAGCGAAAAGTTTTCGCTCGTGGAATAGATGCGGCCAACCAGACCTGCATCCGTAACCACGGCCATACCCGGGAAGATGCTATCTTTCGCACCAAGATTGATCGTCAGCATATTGCGCTGGAATGCGGTTGTTTTGCCTACTACTTCGGCAGCTCGCAAAGTCCAATTCGGATGAGGAGCAATTCCAAGTAAACGCCGCAGCTCGCGGTTTTCCGCTTCAGCGCGTCGCAATCGGCCAACTTCTGCTGAGAGTTCGATCGATTTGGCTTGCAGATCCCGATTCTCGCGGCTGATGGCAATTGGGTTTGGTACCCAAGCGTAGGAAGACTGGATCGCTCCAACCAGTCCAGTTACAAACGCGCGCAAGGGCATGACATCCGTGGTGTGAGAGACTGCGATCAGCGTGAGCGAAGCTGCCACGAACAACGTCAGTGCGACGTATTCCTTGAACGCTATGATCAAATCGAGAAATCTTCTCACGCTTGATTAGGAACTGTGGGCGTGGTTTCCCGAGTTCGCGGAAATGACAATCGAAAATCCAAAAAAGATATTGGTCATCTTCTAAATTGCTGGAGTCGCCACAAATCAAGACTCGACAATTAATAGCGTCGGCTCTTAATAAGTACCTTCATATACTGGGAAAGATTTTCAAGAACTTTCCCCGTTCCGCGAACCACCGCGGTCAGCG
Source organism: Ignavibacteriota bacterium (assembly GCA_963736195.1). GTDB lineage: Bacteria > Bacteroidota > Ignavibacteria > Palsa-1295 > Palsa-1295 > PALSA-1295. The sequence goes on along the minus strand of CAVTNP010000004.1, from coordinate 280,299 downwards.
GATCATCGGCCACGTGCACCGGCAAATTCGTCTCGAGTTTTAGTCTTTCATCGAGGCCTTTGAGCAATGCCCCTCCGCCGGAGAGCATCATCCCGCGATCGAGAATGTCAGCGGAGAGTTCAGGTGGAGTGCGCTCTAAGCTAACTTTTACTGCCTCAACAATAGCATTGACCTGGTCGGCGAGCGCTTCGCGAACTTCCACCGAACTTACCTCGATCGTTTTTGGAATACCAGCGACAAGATCTCGGCCTTTTACTTCCACCATCAATTCTTCCTCTAAAGGCATCGCACTGCCAACCTGACACTTGATAAGCTCAGCCGTTCGCTCACCGATGAGGATATTAAAATTGCGTTTGAAGAATTGCATCACGGCCATCGTTAGCTCATCGCCTGCTACGCGAATGGATTCTTGATTGACGATGCCCGAAAGTGCGATAACTGCGATCTCGGTTGTACCACCGCCTATATCAATAATAATATTACCGACAGGAGCTTCCACGTCCACTCCAATTCCGATAGCTGCGGCCATCGGTTCAGCGATGAGATGCACTTCCTTTGCTCCGGCGTGCTCAGCGGAATCTCGCACAGCACGTTTCTCCACTTCGGTGATTCCGGAGGGTACGCTAATAACAATGCGTCGGGAAGGAAGCCAAGATGGATGCACTTTCTTGATGAGCGCGCGAAGCATTCCTTCTGCAATTTCGAAATCCGCGATCACGCCGTCCTTCATTGGGCGGATCGTCTGGATGTCTCGGTGGGTGCGTCCGACCATGGCTTGTGCCTCACGACCGATAGCTACGATCTTCTTTGTTGTTGAATCAAAAGCAACGATGGAGGGCTCGTTCAGGACGATCCCTTTACCCTTCATGTAGATCAGCGTGTTGGCTGTCCCAAGATCGACTGCGATATCCGCGCTAAATAAACTGAGCATGTGGTGGAGCTGTAACCATTAGGTCACGCTGAATTCAAAAATAAAGTTATAAATACCGTGAATTAGAAGTCACGGCTACAAAATTAATGTCTAAAATGTCGCATTCCGGTCATAACAAGTGCGATCCCGCGATCCTCGGCTGCCAGGATGACTTCGGCATCGCGCACAGAGCCACCGGGCTGGATAACGCCAGTTACGCCCGCATTTGCCGCTTCGATAAGGCTATCCGCAAATGGGTAGAACGCATCGCTGGCAACGAAGGAGCCAGCAAGCGAAAGGCCATGTCTCCGAGCATGTTCGATAGCAATTCTCGTCGATTCCACTCGCGATGTCTGTCCAGCACCCAAGGCGACGCTTCTTGCAAAACCATTTTCGAATGCACAAAAAGCGATCGCATTTGATTTTAGATGCTTGACGATCTTCATCGCGAACAGCATCCCTCGGCCCATCACGCTCGTTACCGGATGGGACGTAACAGAAATTAGCTCAGAATTGGTCACTACTTCGGTATCTGAAGTTTGAAATAATATACCTCCCGCTACGGATCGGATATTTTTTGAAGATTCCAGTGAAGCCTTGAGATGTGCCGGATCAAAGGTAAGCAGGCGACGATCCTTCTTTCGTTTCAGAATAGTTAAAGCCTCATCGGTGAAGCTCGGCGCAAGCACAACCTCGCTAAAAAATTGATTCAACCGTTCGGCAAGGCTTGCATCGATAGCGGTGTTCAGGATAATAATTCCGCCATACGGACTTTCAGGATCTGTAGTGAATGCGCGCTCAAATGCGTCAAGCCCATTGGTTCCTTCTGCTACACCACACGGGTTCGTATGCTTGATGATCGCCGCAACCGGCTTTGCCGGATCAGCGGGAAGGAATTCTGCGATCACCCCGAGCGAGGCAGAAATATCGAGGATGTTGTTGAAGGAAAGTTCTTTACCCCACAATTGTGCACAGATCCTCGGAAAATCGTATCCATAGAGTGCAGCTTTTTGATGAGGATTCTCGCCATACCGGAGCATGGAGATGAGCGGCAGAGAGAGTGAAAGTTGAGCAGGAACCTCGGTAGTTCCCCCCCCTGCATCACGATCAAAATATTCGGCAATTGCACGGTCATACTGCGCAACTCGTGCGAACCCCTGCCTGGCAAGCTCTTTTCGGAATGACAGATCTGTAGCCCCATTCAATCTTGCCAGCGTATCCATAAACACCTCATACTGGCTGGGATCGGTGAGCAAGGTAACAGATCGGAAGTTTTTCGCCGCGCTTCGCAGCATCGCCGGCCCGCCAATATCGATCTGTTCAATGATCTCAGCTTCAGAGGCGTTGGGTTGTGCTACGGTCTCTTCGAATGGATAGAGATTCCCGACAAGAAGATCGATAGGAACAATGTTATTTTCTTTAGCTTCTGAACGATGAGAAGGAACTTCCCGCCGGTAGAGCAACCCGCCATGAACCGCCGGATGAAGCGTTTTAACTCTACCATCGAATATTTCGGGAAAGTCCGTTAATTCGCTGATGCTCTTCACAGCTAACCCCAGGCTAAGCAAATACTTTAGAGTACCTCCAGTGGAAAACATTTCCACCCCTCGGTCGGCGAGTGTACGCGCCAAAATATCGAGTCCATGCTTATCATAAACACTAAGCAGCGCCCTACGAATAGTGACTTGATTTAAATCTATTGTGCCTTCGGAAGTTGAATGTCCTGACATTAGGGAAGAATATAAGCTATGTTATCTTTAATGACCACCTTATCTTGTGCGAACAATTGGATTGCTTTCGGGAATATGGCGAATTCCAGATCACGCACCCTCCGCTGGAGTGATTCTGGGGTGTCACCGAACTTCACCGGACAGCACTTTTGCATCACGATCGGCCCTGCATCGTACTCTTCAGTGACCAAATGGATGGTTGCTCCACTTACTTTGCACCCCCGCGCGAGAACTGCTTCATGAACGCGAAGTCCGTACAACCCGCTCCCGCCAAACGATGGCAAAAGCGCTGGATGCACGTTTAAAATCTTGTTCTTGAAGGATTCCACAAAACTGTCCGGTAATTTCTTTAAATAACCGGCTAATGCGACAAAATCTATCTTGTATTGTCTCATCATCCTGAGCAGTTCTTGCTCGTAAAGCAAGGTATCGTTCTTACACGTCGCTGTTGAAATATGAATAGATGGGATCTCGTGTTTTAGAGCATGATCCAGGGCTCCGGCCTTGGAATTATTTGACACGACAAGTGCAAGCTCGACTCCTTCGAGCAGTCCCTCCAAGATCTCTCGATGTATGTGTGCGAGATTCGAGCCAGCGCCCGAAGCAAAAATAGCTAACCGTTTGATGAATTCACTCCTTATTCTTACGATACAAAAATACGAGATGTTGTGACCTCAGCAGGAGAATTAGATTAAAATGCTGCTGGAAAAGAGCGAATGGAATGCCGATGCGTAACGTTTGAAATACCATCCTCCGTGTTTTCAAGTTATTATGATCAAATTTCAATGATACCCAAAACGATTCCGCTTCTGACCCTCTTTCTGGCATGTGCTACATTTTCCCAACAACCTTCAAGTGAAGATTCAGGATTGAAAAAATACGGCAATGTGGTTTTTGCCGATTCACTTCACCATAAATATCCCATCGATACCGATAAGCACATTCGCATAGCATGGGCGTTCATCCATGAAAAATCTCACCTCGCGAAATACTCCAGGAGAGAGCGAAAACAAATGCTTCGACGTATTCGAACGGCTGCTGATGCACACGGGATTCATTTAGGTAAATAAGCAATTTTGCCGACGCATTTCCAATCTTTCAAAAGTAATGGCTGTCTTCATTGAACGTCAAAACCCACCGGATCGGTACATTCAAGAATGCCATTGTAATTAATTGTAAGTTCGTCTCCTTTTTGAATTGCTTCCAGAGCTATGTAGGACATGGTCAGGTCGTCGAAGTTCCGATCAAAATCCAAATTGGGATGGAAGGAGTGGTTATAGAACGAACCGCATCCCATCGCAATAGCACAGGCGCCATCGTCATCCCACTCATACCAGAAACGGGCGACTTCCGTGTCCTTTATCCTTTCTACATCATCGGCAGAAAGCACAATGACCGGTGCTAGCTCTACAACTTCGTCTTTAGCAAAAAAACGGTTGGCAATCACGCCTCGCCCTTTGTTTTTGATCGAGACAACGGAAATATTTTCCATGATGCAAGTAAAGTAAAAAAGGAATAAACGAGACTCGTTACTTCCAAAGATCAGGCTGGACTACGACCTTTTTTAAGTGTTTCCTCTCGATCTCTACTAATTCAACAGGATCCACATAAAGCTGTTCATCCCGTTTGAGAGAGACCGTACCTTCTTCTGTGATAACGGACTTGGGCTTTGCTGTTTTGGTTGCATGAATGTGAATCGGCTCTATGCCGATCTCCTTTGCGTTCACGGAGCGTAAATGTCCATGTAGGGTATGATGTTCGCCGGAATCCTGGTAATGGGCTTCGACCAGACGCCCGATGTTCCGCTGAAATTGATAGTCTTCAACCAGCGGCTCATCAATTCCTGGAGACATCACATCGAGTCGATAATTGCCCTTGACCAACTTCTCGGCATCGATCAGCGTGCTCAGCTCGTTGCTTACGATCGCGCAATCGTCGATCGAGACAAGCCGGTCACCATCGAGAAGCACTTCAATGACGGGAGTGCTGGCCGAACCTCGGACGTTAATTCTCAATAAGTGCAATCCTCTGGCATTCGCATAACGAGTCGCAGGTTTCTGTAAGGATTTTTCAATTTCTGCTTTGAATGTATTTTCCATAGTGGCATTACGGAAAGTAGAGTGAGAAAATTCCGCATCATTCGTGATTACCTACATTTTAGTTGAAATTTTGTGAACAAGGATTAACACATTCTCTGTAACTCTTGAGGGTGTTTAGGTGTATAGAAAGAGCCATTACCAAACATTTGGGCACATAAACCATGGAAGAAAACAAACCAATGGAAGATCAAAATAGCATCAGCACTCCTCCGCGAGTTCAAACGAAGAAGACCGGCTTTTTCCAGAGTCGCTGGGGAATTATCACCATCACGGCGGTAATTGCGATCGTTGTGGGGTTTCTGCTCGGGCATTGCTGCCACCGCTGGCAGCACTGTTGCGGAGATCGTTGTGGAATGGAACATCATGGAATGATGATGCGCGGTGGCGATCGGTGCGGCCCAGAGTGTGGACCGCAATCCTGTCCACAAATGGGATGGCATCGCATGGGACCCGGCGGAATGGGGAGAGATGGCATGCCACCAATGGGAATGCGTGGTGGTTTCGATCCCGCTGACCGAGTAGAGCACATGAAACAAGAACTCGGGCTTTCAGACCAGCAGGTCCAGCAGATCAAATCCATTTTTGAGCAGCAAAAAAGTAAAATGGAGGCGGCCATGAAAGGCGATAGCGCACACCGGCAAGATTGGCGAGCCGACCACGAGCAGGTCGAAGCTCAGATCAAAGCCGTTCTAACGCCAGAACAGCAAGCCAAATGGCAGCAGATGATGCCAGGGCGAATGGGGCACGGGGAATAGCCGGGTGGGAAGGAAAGTCTTACCGCAAAGCGGATTCTAACGCTGTTCTTCCGTCCGTTTTCTCATCGCGGTATTTTATGATGAGCGGAATGTAGATCGAAAGGCCATTCTCACGAGCAAAATCGGATTTCTGCCCAATGGAGCGGGAACCCGCGACGAGCACCGCGCCTTCGGGAATTATGAGTGGTTCGCTATCACTAGTGCGAGATATGATCCGATCGTTCACTAGATCGTAGATCGGTGTTGAACCGGTTAGAACCACACCGGTAGCAAGTACAGCGCGTCGTTTAACGATACAGCCTTCATAGACTCCGGTATTACCGCCGAGCAATACATCATCCTCTATGATTACAGGTAAAGCTCCCGCTGGTTCAAGCACGCCACCGATCTGAGCAGCGGCGCTTATGTGAACGCGTTCTCCCACTTGCGCGCAACTTCCGACGAGTGCGTGGGAATCTATCAGCGTACCGGCTCCAACATACGCACCAATATTCACGTAAGCTGGCGGCATCATAATAACGGATGGCGCAAGATGAGCTCCATCGCGCACCGAACTTCCACCGGGAACGATGCGCACATTGTCCTCGACCCGAAAATTGTGAAGCGGCACAGTGTCCTTATCGAAGAAATTCCATTGTTCGCCTCCATGAATGGAAATGGATCGTTCAACCAATTTCCCAAGTCGAAATCCGAGAAGAATCCCTTTCTTCACCCAGGCATTGACGGTCCAGCCTCCAACACTCGCAGGATCAGGGTGTGCTGCACGCACCTCGCCACGATTGAGCATCATCCTCAATCGCACAACCGCATTAACGGCAACATCACGCTGGAGTGCGATCTGTTCGGTGGTCAGCGTAGAGAGTTCTTCGATTTTTTGTTGAAGATCGATCATTGTTCATCATTCTGGCATCCCAGCGAAAGCGGGAGCCCAGTTCTTGCTTTCTTTCGCAACTGGACTCCCGCATTGCTGGAATAACACTAATAAAAATAATTTTATTTTGCTTTAAAACTCTGCACCGATTTTTCGAGCGCAGGTCGGAACGCTGCTTCAAGCTCGTTCGGCCAGGAAACCGTAATACGATAGACGGTCTGGCCGGACATGACGAAATAGGCTTTGGCAGTTGCTCCAGAGGAGCCATAGCTAATCATTTTGGCTGTTAGCCCACCGAGCGTTGTGGTCTGAGCCGATGCACCATGATAGGTTTTTTGTGCATTCTCATCGACGTACTTGTTGAGATCGATACCTTTTTCGACGGAATTCACATCTACGCGCACCATTGCATCGGCACGTTCACCTTTGATCTCAACCCCGTTGCCAGATCGCGCGCTCGCAGAAAAATTATCGGGGTATTGAATAGAATAACCGGATCCCTGATAGGTTGCGAAAGTTGGAGAAGGCTTCATCTGATCCATCATAGCACTCAGACTTGCGCTATCGATCTTTCCGCCGGTGATCTTTAGCACAAAAGCAGGTTCCACTGATTTTTCCGAGAGGTCGAAGATCGGTGCATATTTTGCCATGCGTTTTGCGCCGAATGTTGCCGCGTCGAAGTAGGTAACGAGTGAATCCTTGTCGGCGTAAATGCGGTAGCCGGTAATCCCATCTTCATCGCCGGCCAGGCTGTACGTGATCTTAAGGGCAGGCTGTCCGCCAAGCGTGGTAGGTTGGGGGGCACTGTAGGTAACGTTATCGTAAGGCTTGAACGCTGCAGCTTCCTTCTCCTTGGTGGAGTGCTCCATGGCTCCAACCTCTATGCGAGCGCCAAAATCACCTTCAGTGAAATTTTGGAAACGCGTTTCCGTGGATGGGGAAGAATAGTAGGTGGTCTTCGTGCCGGGAACCGATTCCACAGCCCACGTTTTCGGAGCCTTAAATGTAAACCGATAGACAAGATCCTTATAGGTAGCCATTTCGCCGGGTTGCAAGGGCGTCATGTCCTCTACTTTTTTTGAACAACCAAAGAAAGCTGTTGTTATTACGATAAATGCGGAAATTATGAGAAGATTGTGTTTCGTCATGGTTAAGAATTATTTAATAGGCTTTGAACTGCTCCAGAATCTAACATTAGCGTCAATACCTTGCAATTGGATCTGTTCAGATAATTTTGTAAGTGATTCCAAGGCGCTGTCGATACGAAGTGAAAATCCTTGATCCCTGGTGAGTCGATAGAGCAGTGTATTCTTATGTTCACCGCCTGCCAGGATGCTATCAAGCCGAGTAAGGGAGCGCCGCGCATCAGCAATGGCTTGTCCTCCGGAGTCAACAAGTACACGAAGGCCCGCTCTGTTCTCCCCAATAGCTGACGCCACTAACTCTAGGGTGGTATCGGCGTTAGCAAGCGTGCGAGTCAACTCTGGCCCATTTTTATCAAGAAGCGTGACAACTCTTGTTGTGACCGCATCCACGCCACCCATTGCTGAATTAGCGTGATCCAAAGTTGTATTCAGTTTAGATTTGAAAGAATCATCACGTAATATCCCGTTCAGAGAGGCAAATAGAGTGTCGGTTTTTCCAATGATTGATTCCAGAGTATGGGAAAGGGAAGTTACCAATCCAACAAGAGAACTGATGTCGCCAGAAAAAGCACCTTGAATGACTCCATTCGCCGGTAATCGTTCTTGGGATACCCCACGCCAAAGATCGACCTTTTTTCCGCTCATTAGCTCAAGCATTGATATATCTGCCTTTGCATCGATGCGGAAATCGACAGGTTTATCTAAAACCATGGTGACCAAAACTGCGTCCCCTTGCGATTCTACCTCACGGACCGCCCCACACTTCAATCCACTCATCATTACGGGGTCTCCAGGTTCAAGTCCACCTGCAGTAGGGAAGATCGCTTGAACATGGTTTTCTCGCCCGCCGAATTGCCAGTGTTTGGCCCACGCAATGCCAAGAAGCAGCATTGCGATGCCGATCAGTACCGTCAGCCCGACTCTGATGTTTGTCCTGTCTTCGGTTGTCACGTGGTCTTGGTGTGCGAAATAATCCAATAATAGTCAACAAACATCATTAATGCGCCATTAGTCCCATTTCAGACAACTCTTTGGTTGGAAAAAGCATTTTGTCAGGTTCGCGATTTTATATAGCATATTTCACTACCTTTTCCAGTACCGAACTAACCGGTGGCAAAATCAGCCAAGAAGACGAAACTCACGAATCAGTCTGTGAAAACCGGCTCGAACGGCCATGCGAAAGAAATGCTGCCTGATCCCATAACAAAATCTGGATTACCATCAGCGAAGCGACCAATTTCCGTGCGCGGTGCAAGGGTACATAATCTGAAAAATGTGTCGTTGGATCTTGCTCGAAACAAGCTTCACGTTTTTACCGGAGTTAGTGGTTCTGGAAAGTCTTCTATGGCATTCGACACGCTTTATGCTGAAGGCCAGCGTAGATATGTTGAAAGCCTATCCGTCTATGCTCGGCAGTTCCTGGAGCGCATGAATAAGCCGGATGTGGACGCCATCACAGGTATAAGTCCGGCTGTTGCGATTGAACAAAAGACCCTGACGCGAAATCCGCGCTCTACCGTTGCGACGACCACAGAGATTTATGACTATCTGAGGCTTTTGTTTGCACGTGTGGGTCATACCTATTGCGTTCGATGCGGAAGATTGGTGCGAAAAGATAACCCCCGCAGCATTATTGATGCCATTTCTGCACGCGCCACCAACGGACAAAAGTTCTATATCCTGTTTCCGATGCACCGGCACGACCAGCATGTTTGGCAAGACGAATGGGATAACCTCCGAGCCCAGGGATTTTCGAGGATCGTCCTGGAAGGTGAAGATAGAATACTCGATCTTTCCGACGAAAATCCTCAGCAGCTCGATCCGTCGAAAGTCCGGATCTTGATTGATCGCTTGATATGGCGGCCGAATGATGAATCGCTTCTCTCGCGCATCGCCGATTCCATCGAGGCCTCATTCCGCGAAGGCGGTGGGCGGACGATCATCGCATTCATAAATCCTGATGGTACCACCGAAGAACAGAAGTTCTCCGAACATTTCGAGTGCGCTACCGATGGACTTCCATTCGAAGAGCCTGAGCCAAAGTTATTCTCGTTCAACAACCCTTATGGTGCTTGTCCGGAGTGTCAAGGCTTTGGGCGTGCAATGGGAATCGATCCGGAGCTTGTAATTCCGGACCCCAGTCGTTCCATTCGTGCGGGCGCGGTTGCCTGTTGGAGCGGGGCAAAATTCTCGGAGTATCTCAATGACCTATTGCTGATCGCGAAAGAGGTAAAACTCCCGACCGACATACCTTATGCTTCCCTGACGGAGCGTGAAAAGAAGATCGTTTGGGATGGATATGGTAAGTTTATCGGGATTCACCGTTTTTTTGCTGATCTCGAAAAGAAAACCTATAAACTGCACTACCGCGTAATTCTCTCTCGATTTCGCGGATACACCACGTGCCCGAAATGCCACGGCTCGCGATTACGTCCAGCGGCAATGAACGTGCGCGTTACAGGCAAGACGATTCTTGATATTGTTCAGATGACGATCGCTGAAGCTCGAAACTTCTTCGAATCGATCGAACTTTCTGCACATGAAACGACGATTGCCGCACGTATTATTGACGAACTTCGAAAGCGAACCCGATATTTAGACGACGTAGGACTTAGTTACCTAACTCTGGATCGACTATCTAATACACTATCCGGCGGTGAATCTCAGCGGATAAATCTTGCCACATCACTCGGCAGTTCGCTTACAGGAGCACTATACGTTCTGGATGAACCAAGTATCGGTCTGCACCCTAAGGACACAGAAAAATTACTTCGAATTCTCAAAAGTGTTCGCGATCTTGGAAATACCGTTATCGTTGTGGAGCACGATGAAGAGGTCATCCGCACGGCGGATGAGATCGTTGATTTTGGCCCTCATGCGGGCGAACTTGGCGGCGAGATCTTGTTTCAAGGGCCTCCTATACAACTTTTAGCTGATGCAAACAGCCGATCATTAACAAGCAAATATCTGAGTGGTGAACTTTCGATACCGATCCCTTCCAAACGACGTCGAGTCGATCTTAATTACGCGATAGCGATTCGCGAGGCAAACGCGAATAATCTTAAGAGTATTAACGCTCGGTTCCCGCTCGAATCGTTCGTGGTTGTTAGCGGGGTATCTGGCTCAGGAAAATCAACGTTAGTACACTCCATACTCTATGCAGGTTTGAAGAAGTTAAAAGGCGAAAGTGTGGGGCCGGTAGGAGCACACCATGAGATCAGAGGCGTGGAATTCGTGAACCACGTCGAGCTTGTCGATCAAACACCGATCGGAAGAACACCACGTTCCAATCCGGCCACGTATATTAAAGTATTTGATCTTATTCGGGAAGCGTTCAGCCGAACGGTGTATGCAAAACAGCGAGGCTGGGCACCAGGGTATTTCTCCTTCAATATTCCTGGTGGCCGTTGCGAAACGTGCGAAGGTGAAGGTTTTGTGGCTGTCGAAATGCAGTTCCTTGCGGACATGTATCTGGAGTGCGATACCTGCGGTGGCAAACGCTACAAACAGGAGGTACTCGAAGTAACGCTGAACGGAAAGAACATTGTTGAAGTGCTTGGCATGACCGTACGAGAAGCTATCGATTATTTTTCCGAGCACGACCGAATACGTGCCAAGCTTCAAGTGCTCGATGATGTCGGTCTTGGATATATTCGGCTCGGTCAGCCGGCAACGACTCTTTCTGGCGGTGAGGCTCAGCGCGTGAAACTTGCTTCCCATCTTGCCGACCAAACCCAGGATCACACGCTTTTTATTTTTGATGAACCTACTACGGGACTGCATTTCGATGATATTGCTAAGCTGCTCCAGGCGTTGAACGCGCTTGTGGATCGCGGACACTCCGTTATCGCGATAGAGCATAATCTGGACGTGATAAAATCCGCCGATTGGGTGATCGATCTCGGTCCGGATGCCGGCAATGCCGGAGGGGAAGTAATTGCGGAAGGAACTCCCGAAACACTCGCGAATGTCGAGCGGTCGTACACTGGGATCTATTTGAGATCCTTGTTCTCGCGAGAGGCATTGAGAACATCCGCGCGCGCATGAAAAATATTATGCTTATCGCCGGTGAAGCTTCGGGCGACCGCATTGCTGCAAGAGCGATACGCGCAGCTAGATCGCTTTCCCAAAGTAGAAACGAGAGTATCTCCTGCTATGGTATCGGCGGAGAAGAGTGCGCCGCTGAGGGCGTAGAATGCTTGCACACTGCAAAGGAAATGTCTGTTGTTGGTTTTGTCGAAGTCGCCCGGCGTTTCTCATTTTTCCGGCGCGTACTTCTGGAAATGACCAGAGTCCTAGATGAGCGGCGCCCTGATGTGCTGCTACTCATCGACTATCCAGGATTTAACATTCGTCTTGCTCGCGAAGCAAAAAAACGCGGTATTCGGGTGGTGTATTATGTCAGCCCACAGGTCTGGGCCTGGCACAAATCGCGCATTCATGAATTGAAGCGTGTTGTCGATGAAATGCTCGTGATCTTTCCTTTCGAAGAAAAGCTTTATCGAGATGCAGGGATGAGGAATGCGCATTTCGTTGGTCATCCGCTTGTCGAGAGGATCGATGAGGAACGATCACACTGGAAAACGCGAGAGACTTTTGCTCAAAGTTATGGACTTGACCCTCGTCGAAAATGGCTTCCTGTTCTTTCTGGCAGCAGAACCGAAGAAGTTAGAAGGTTGCTTCCTGTGATGTCCGAAGCAGCGATGCATTTCGCAGCAAAACACAATATGCAGGCAATTCTCGTTGAATCGAGTTCCATCGATTCAACACACTATGCAAGATATGTGCATGGCCCAATCATACGCTTTCGTGATGCGAACGCCACACACGAGTTGATGCATCACAGCGAACTGGGCATCCTAAAGAGTGGAACGACCACCCTGGAAGCTGCACTGCTTGGGCTGCCGGGTGTGATCTGCTACCGCACACATCCTCTGACATTCTTTCTTGGTAAGCGATTAGTAAAACTTCCGTATATTGGACTTTCTAATATTGTTCTGGGCCAAAAGTTATACCCAGAACTATTGCAACATGAGGTGAACATTAGCTATATCTCAAACGAATTGGAGCGAATACAAGATCATCGAGATCAATTCAAACAATTGCTTGTGGGACTTGCCAAGTCACTTTCACTTCCTGGAAGTGGACCGTCTGTCCGAGTTGCTCAAGCTCTGCTCGCATCATGATCAAATCCCTGCTCCCATATCTTGTAACGCTCGTAACGAAGACGCTGCGAATTTCCTGGCGCGGAGCTAAGATCCCGGAACGTGCTGTGGTGATGTTCTGGCATGGTGACATGCTCGTTGGGTGGTACTCCGTCCGAAAACATCATCCGATTGCGCTCGTGAGTAAAAGCAAAGACGGAGATATCCTTGCAGCAGTGTTATCGCATTGGGGTTACAAACTCACCCGTGGATCAAGCAAGAAAAGTGGAATGGAAGCGCTTGAACTTGCCATGAAATCCATGAAGGAGCTGGAACGAGAAACCTTGGTGATCACACCGGATGGACCACGCGGGCCGAGGCATATCTATAAGCGCGGAGCTTTTATTGCTGCATGCGAACTCGGTTTGCCGCTCGTTCATCTGGACATTGAGTATTCTTCTCGAAAGGCCTTGAGAAGTTGGGACCATTTTGAAGTACCGCTGCCGTTTTCAAGGGTGACTATCAATGCCACATTGATAGACGTAACCACTTTTCCTCTGCATGGCGCAGATGAACAAAGAGCATGGCTCGAAGAATTTGCCAATAAGAACCGGGTGCTGAAGTCAGCGATTGAATTTGAAGCAGCGTGAAGCAGATTATTGATTACCTCAATCCGTACGCATACGCTATGCGCCTTCGGCGGATGATGTACAGTCGGGGGTGGCTAAAGTCCTATCATGCTGGTATTCCTGTGATCAGCGTTGGGAATCTTACTATGGGAGGTACAGGAAAATCTCCGCTTGTGCTGCTGATCACTGAATACCTCTATCGCGAGCGCGGTAAACGTGTAGCTATTCTTTCGCGAGGTTACAAACGGCAATCTAAAGGCTTCCTGCTTGTTCGCAATGGCGGGGAAATACTTGCCACAGTCGAGCGTTGCGGGGATGAGGCTCGAATGCTCACAGAATTAGCTCCATTCGCAATGGTGATCGTAGATGATGATCGCGTGCGCGGCGCTTGGAAAGCAAAACAACTGGGAGCTGAGGTTATTGTGCTCGATGATGGCTATCAACATATTCGACTCAAACGCGATTTGAATATTCTTCTTATCCCTGCCGGCTTCTCACCAGTAATTCCATTTGGACGCTCAAGAGAGCCTGCAAGTGCGACACGCGACGCCGATCTTCTCATTACCAGTTTAAAGAGCAACGTAGGTTCTGTGCGATCTATAAACCCCCTTGCCCAGTTGGCTGTGATACGTACTGCGCCGGAATCATTCATGGCTATTATCGAGCAAGAAGAATATCCTCTGTCCGAGATTCGGGGCAAAAGAATATTGGCCGTTTCCTCCATTGCTAACCCAGAAAGATTTTATGAGATGATTCGGGAATTGGGAGCGGACGTAATCTCGCGAGATCTTGGAGATCACGCGGCTTACACAGCATCCATTGCGAAATCAATTCTGGCGCAAGCTGAAAAGCAGGGAGTCGAAATCATTATCACTACGGCTAAGGATGCTGTTAAGTCGAGAGAGTATTATACGCGTTTCGAACCGGCAATACCAATTTTAATATTACGTCACACCGTCGAATTCTTAGACGGTGGCGATGGTTTTTACAATGCCATCGACAAGATCTTATGAAATTAACAATCGGTTTATCCTACGCTTCGCCGGAGAATCCCAAATACGAGTGGTATCGCCAAGCGCTGCGCCAAGCGGCATCCGTGCTCGATTATGAGATAGATATAATTGATCTTTCTGGCAAGAATCAACACCACGAAGAGGTAGATGGCATTCTTTTCACCGGCGGTCCGGATATTCAGCCAGCGCGATATGGCAAGGAAACAGAAGCCAATATGTGCGGTGAAATTGACGAAGAACGAGACGGTATCGAGTTTGAGATAGCACGAAAAGCGGAAGAAAAGGAGATTCCCCTGCTTGGGATCTGCCGCGGCTCGCAACTCCTCAATGTCCATCGCGGTGGAACATTAGTTACAGACATCGAATCCTTCGGCGGATCGAGTCATCGTAAAGCTGATGGCTTCGATGCTCGACACCAGGTGCGAATCGAACCGGGAAGCTTTCTTCGGCGTGTGCTAGGTGAGGGCGAGGGTGAGGTCAACAGCGCACACCACCAAGCCGTAGAGCGGGTGGGGGATGGGCTAGTCGTTAGCGCACGATCAACCGGTGATGGCACGATCGAGGCGCTTGAATGGGCTGACCCGACGGACAAGCCTTTTTTCCTGGCTGTGCAGTGGCACCCTGAGCGAATGGAGTTGAGTGAGAACTTTGCAGGGCGTGTTTTCGAAACGTTCTTGTGGGAATGCGGCGCACACAAAATGCTAAAACACCGATCGCAGCCGAGAAAAGAGAAAGCTGTGGAACTATGACGCGAAATCTCGATGACGCATTCCGTGTTCGCCCGTTAGTGCTCGATGGTGCGCTTGGTACTGAACTGGAAGGCCGTGGCGTGAACACCAGCGGTAAAAGCTGGACTGCGCGTGCCCTTATTTCGCATCCCGATCTTATTTACCGAGTTCACCGAGAGTATCTATGGGAAGGCGCTGACATTCTAACAGCGAATACGTTTCGCACGAATGTTCGAGCATTGAAAGATACGGGTCTTGATGCTGAAGCGCTTACGAAGAAGGCGGTTCGCATCGCTCGCAAAGCTCGGCGGGAAAAAAATCCGCTGCTTCGTGTAGCTGGCTCCATCGCTCCGGTTGAGGATTGTTTTTCACCGGAACTTGTGCCGGCCAGCGATGCCGCGTTAGTCGAGGAGCATCGCATTATGGCCCGCTGGCTCGATGAAGCCCGCGTCGATGTTATTCTCATCGAGACGATGAACACACTTCGCGAGGCACTCTGTGCATTACAAGCTGCCAAAGAAGAGAGCGAGAAGTATGTTTGGGTTTCGATTGTACCAAAAGATGGCGAAACCATGCTCGATGGCACACCTCTTGACTATTCAGTTGCTCGATTGAAGGAGGGTGGGGCACATCTTGTCTCACTTAATTGCGCCCCTGTGAGTACAATGATGGCCGCGCTTCCCATCTTCTCGAAAGCTGCAAAGAAGGCGGGCATTTGGTTTGGCTGCTATCCCAACAGCTCCGAAAAAAAGCCGGATGGGACTTGGAACTTGCGAGCGTCGAATAACCGGCTGATGGCCGCTTGCGCGTTAGACTGGATGAAGCACGGTGCAGTGATGGTTGGCAGTTGCTGTCACTCCACGCCCCGAACAACCAGCCTGATCCAAAATAAGCGTAACCTGTTCTATGTCCTCAAAGAAGAGATCGATCTGGCAGATGATAACGACGACGATTTGCCTGAACATCTGCTATGGTGAGTTTACATGACGCAATTTCCTTGAACTGCCTTCAGATTCGGCGACGCTATCCCGCGACAGTGTTTGGTTAAAAGTATTTTTTCATAAGTTCTGATGCCCATTCGGGTTGAGCTACAGCACCTCGCGGGCCGAACTCTTCAAGATAGGGTTTAATGTCTATAACGGGTGTTTTGTCGATAGCATCCAGCCCTTCCACTGTCACTGTTAAACCTTGAACCTTGAGGAGGCGACATCTAGAAACACCTATAAGATTCGGTCTCGATTTTACTCGCTGCGCAAAAACACCCACACTCGGCCAATCTTTTCTATTCCTTGGATGGCGGGCTCCTGTGTGAATATTTTCGGTGGGAACTCGATCCATATAAAATACGACTTCAAGATGCGAGAATGTATCGAGTCCTTTCAGTGCCTCATCTGAAAACCTATTGGAGTCCAACTCAATGATCGAAACGACACTTCCCCAGTTATCGTCTTCGATTTCCGTACGAGCATTGTGAACAATCCCGATCGGGGTGATGGTGAACTCCTTTTTCATTCCACATGTACTCCGAGATTATAAAGCACAAAAGCAAGCCGATCGGCATTTTCATCGATCACTTTTGAGATTGGTTTGCCCGCGCCATGTCCAGCCTTGGTATCAACTCTGATAAGCACAGGATTCGGACCAGACTGGTCATGCTGCAACTCGGCGATGAATTTGAACGAATGTGCCGGCATTACGCGGTCATCATGATCGGCAGTGGAGACTAACGTGGCAGGATATGCCACGCCTTTTTTAAGATTGTGGAGCGGGGAGTATTTGTATAAGTTAATAAATTGTTCCGAATCATCGCTCGTACCATATTCGGCAGCCCATGCCCAGCCGATGGTGAATTTGTGATAGCGAAGCATATCCATCACGCCAACTTCAGGCAATGCGACTTTGCATAAATCTGGACGCTGGCACATAACGGCACCGATCAGCAATCCGCCGTTCGAGCCGCCCTCGATCGCAAGCTTTTGCGGATTGGTATAATTTTCTTTACAAAGATATTCTGCTGCAGCGATAAAATCATCGAACACATTTTGCTTGTGCTCTTTCATGCCTGCTTCATGCCATGCCTGACCGTACTCGCCTCCTCCTCGAATATTCGGCTGCGCAAAAATTCCGCCTTGTTCGAGAAATGCAATAAGCACCGGGCTGAAATAAGGCGTAAGATTGATATTGAACCCACCATACGCGTAAAGTTTCGCCGGGTTTGTGCCATCACGTTTCATTCCCTTCTTATGCACAATGAACATGGGGACGCGTGTGCCATCTTTACTCTTGTAAAACACTTGTTCCGTCACAAAATCATCCACGTTGAATGGAACTTCGGTTCGGTGGAAGATGCTGGATATATTCCGATTCAAATCGTATCGGTATATGGTCGGTGGGGCAGCGAAGCTCGAATAGGTGTAAAACACTTCAGAGTCGTTCCGCTTCCCACCGAATCCAACGGCGCTTCCAATTCCAGGAAGCATGATCTCGCGTTCGAGCTTGCCATTGGTTTCATAAATATATACATGATTGCTTGCGTCCTTAAGATAGCTGATAATTAGCTTGCCACCGACGTAATTAACATCTTCGATGGTTTCCGGTCTTGCGGGTATGAGCGTTTGGTAGTGTTCCGCGCTTGGGTTATGTGGATCGACGAGAACGACACGATTGGTGGGCGCATCTTCATCCGTTGTTAGCAGGAATTTATCTCCGAGATTATCTATTACTCCAGCTTCATGGCCGAATTCTGAAATGAGCGGCTTGAATTCTGATTGAGGTTCATCCGCTCGCTTCCACGAGATCAGGCTTCCGACCTTGCCGCCCTCGCTGATATAAAGGAGTAAATATTTCTCATCCTCCGTCGCATTAATCCCGAACGTTCGCTCGGGATGAGTTTTATCTTCATAGACAAGAGAATCAGCCGATTGCGGAGTGCCGATCTTGTGATAATAGATCTTCTGAAAATCACTTTTGGCGGTGTATTGGCCGCTCGTCGGTGCATCATACCTTCCGTAGAAAAACCCGTTCTTGTACCAGGATGCGCCGCTGTACCGCACCCATTCGATATGATCGTCAAGTTGCTTTCCGGTTGCAACATCCTTGACAAAGATCTCCTGCCAATCGGAACCAGAGTGGCTGATGCTATAAGCTACGAGCTTATCATCGTTCGAATAATCCATCCCACCGAGCGCGGCAGTTCCGTCGGTCGAAAGTGTATTCGGATCGAGAAAAACCTCCGGCTCGCCATTAAGACCGTGTTGCCGATAGACGATAGCCTGATTCTGCAATCCGCTGTTTTTCGAGAAAAAGTAATACTCACCAACTTTGCGGGGAGCGGTAATACGAGGATAATCCAAAAGTTGCTCGATCCGCCTCCGGAGCTTATCACGGTAGGGGATGTGGCTCAAATAGTCCTGTGTGACACTATTTTCCGCTTGTACCCATTGGTGAACATCGGAAGAATCAACGTTTTCAAGCCAGCGGTATGGATCGCTTACGTTCGTTCCAAAATATTTATCGACCTGATCCACGCGCGTTGTTGCGGGATATTCGGGTTTGTCAATACTGAAATTCGAAAAAGATTGGGCTTGAGCAGTACTCACGAATAAAATTAGAAAAAGAAGAATGCTGTATTTCATTGACGACGTAACAAGATGGCGAGAAACAAGGAGCGGCGGCTGGCACAACATCTCGGAAATAACTTTCGAAACGATAAACGGCATGGAGGAAGCAAGATACCTGGCCTCCATGCCGAAGAAAAGCTGACAACGAACTGGTGCGCTTACGCTGCGGCTTTGTCGCCAGTCTTCATGTCCTGAACTTCCTTGCGGATCTCCTGAGCTTTCTTCTTTAGCTCATTCATGGCCTTGCGGACTCGCGTGCCTGCGGATTTATTTTCTTTGTCGTAAAACTTCTCGAAATCCTTTTCGAATGTGGCGAGCAAATCCTGTAATTCTTTGTAACGGTTCATGTGAAGTGTGTCTCCTATTTAATCAAGAACTGAGTGATTGTAAGTTAGCAAGCCCGTTCAAATGGACCCACCATCCACGAAAATACGAGAATTTTAGGCCAAATGCAAGAGAATTGAGAAAAATGTTATAAAATACTATTCTTTAGGAATACCATTAAAATGGAAGCTTATTATGGTAAACTCCCAGGATGTGAAGTATTACGATGCGGCACACGAGTTTCACTTAGGAATATTCGTCTATTGTTCGATGGGGAGTCCGGGAGGAAACAGCTTCGATACGCTTGGCGTGGTGATGACCTCTTTCGGTAATGCTTTAACTCGGAAAGAGGGCTCGCCGCACCCAATAATAACCGCGATCTCCGTTGCAAGCGTTAGATAGATGATAAAGTATATCTGAAAAGCAGGTACTTTCTTGCTTTGGTCCGATCCCCAAATTGCCGGAATGATCGCAGCGGCAGGAAGTGCAATGATAACATGCCAATCCTGCAAGGTGATTGGTGCAAGTCCGCCACTCACGGCAAGCGCGATAAAAGCATACCAAGCGAACCATTCGACCCACAAAAGATCCTTTGGAAAGAGCAGCTTTGATCGGATTCGGGCAATGTACCACCACGCTGCTAAAAGACTTAGAGCGATGGTGAGCACCTCGACAGCTCGCAAGACCCATAACAGAACCACAAAAATATGCTCTGGTACGGTCGAAGCCCAGCCACTTTTCAAATAAATGGTATCTCGAAGTTCAAGATCGAGTGTGGGCATTCGGAACCAGTAGAGGATGCCCTTGAGGAACGGGAACACATAAAGAAATCCTTTTCCGATAAAGCCCTCGGTCGGCAGCGGCGTGGGAAGCGAACTGGTTGCAAGCGCAATACCCATTGGAATGAGGGTGAGCGCCCCAATGATGCCGCCAATCGTAAGACCGCGCCAATCGAGCTGTATTTTCTTTTTCCACACTAACAATCCTGTGAGGATCCAAAGGAAAATGAAAGAGCCATGCAGCTGTGGCGTTGCAAGTAAGACGATACCGAGTGCAATGGAAGGGAATACTCTTCTGCTATTTGATAACTTACTACTGGCCCAAAAATGGATGGCTGCTGGAAGGAAAAGATACGCCGGTTCCCATAGCCCGGCGCCATCGGTCATGCGCCACGGACTCAGCCAATACAGTGCGAAGAAAAAGAAACACGTTCGAGGGTCGAATTCCCGCTTAGCGACCCGGTAGATGACAAGTCCCGCAAAAAGATTAAGAACTCCGATCAACAGAATAGGAGCGCGGTAATCCTGCCAGAGCATAAGCGGGAGCCCTACAAGGATCTGCAACAAGGACCCCGGAATGGTGCCTCCTCCGGACATGCCCTTTGCGACTGGGTCGAGTATTCCTGTGTTCGCAAATTTTTCTCCAAGGGCAAGTAGGATGATCTGATCACGTCCCACCCAAACACGGCTGATGAGCCATAGATACACCATCGCCCCGACTATAGAAACAGCCTTTACCCAGACGCTCCAATTCCTGGAAGCTGGCGATTCCGCTGATCGGGACGACATTTATTCTATTTGTTAGCGAGGCCCTGATCTACCACTTTGCTAGATTCTCCATCGCTGCCTTAATCTTTGAAGGATTCGGCAGTATTGCATCCTCATAAGGCTTCGCAAAGCCAACGGGGGTGAATGTGGAACCGACGCGCATTATTGGCGCATCGAGAGATTGGAAAGCCTGCTCTGTGATGAGCGCTGATAGTTCGCCGCCAAAGCCACCAGTTACCTTATCCTCATGTACGATAAGTGCCTTGCCCGTCTTCTCTACCGATTTCAGGATGGCGTTCAGATCGAGCGGATAAAGTGATCGAAGATCAAGCACATCGCATTCGATACCCTGTTCCGATGAAAGCTGCTCGGCCGCCTGAAGAGAAAAATGCGTTGTTGTGCCATAGGTGATGATAGAAAGGTCTTTACCTTCTCGCCGTAATCTGGCTTTGCCAAATGGGATAAGCTCGTTTTCTGTGAGAGAATACGCCTTGGACATTGGGTGGTAATACAGATATTTGGGTTCGAGATAAACCGTCACACCGCGCGTACGGAAAGCACTTCGTAACAGGCCCTGGGCATCGTCAGCAAAGCAGGGCTGCACCACCCTTACTCCGGGGATTGTGGTGAACATCCCCTCCAGGTTCTGCGAGTGATAGAGTCCTCCACCAATGTATCCGCCTGAAGCAATCCGGATTACAATGTTTGGCGCATATTGACCTCGGGTACGCCAGTACGCATGGGAAAGCTCGATGAAGGATTCCATCGCTGGCCAGAAGTAATCCGCAAACTCTGCACCCTCAACGCACACCCATATATGCTCCTGATCGACACGACAGAATCCATCGGCTGTGCCGAGGATGAAATCTTCGGCGATCGGACCATTGAACACGCGTTCATTGCCAAACTCCTGAAGCATTCCTTTGGTCACATTGAAAACGCCGCCCTTATTTTTCGATGCAACGTCCTCGCCCCAGAGGAATGTGTTCGGATTGACGCGAAATTCCTCCTTGAGCGTTTGGTTAATGCCCTCGATGAACTGCAATCCTTCCTCCTTACCTTTGGGTAGGGTATAAGGATAGTATCTCAACCCCGAATCCTCAGGCTGCATGGTGTAGGATTCGCTGGAAACGATCCGGTCCGATGGGAGGACATAATCGAGCACATCCGCTGGATTGGCTGGCGGAGCTGCTTCGGCTTTCGCTGCTGCGTCCTGAAAGTATTGCTGATTCTCCTCGTGTATCTGCTCCAACTCTTGGTCGGTAGCAACCTCGTTCAGCACCAGCCACTTATGGAATAGCAGCAGGGGATCGCGCAGCTTCACGGCTTCCAGCTCCTCTGGTGAGCGATAAAGATCTTGACGATCGGAATTAGAATGTGAGCCAATACGCACACAATCGGCATGAACCATTGCTGCCCCACGACCTGAAAGGCACCATTCGTATGCCTCTTGCATCGCGCGATAGCTATCGAGCACGTCTGTCCCATCGCAATAGGTGATAAGCAGGTTGTCAAATCCCCGGAAATTATCAGCGATACGCGAGTTGGCAGACTGTTCAGAGACTGGCACGCTAATGCCATATTTGTTATTCTGAATCACAAATATCGCTGGTACTTTTTCTCGCGTAGCTCCATTCACAGCTTCATAGAAAAAGCCCTCGCTGGTGCCAGATTCACCGCCAGAGAAAATTGAAACTGCTTCGAGCTTGTAATATTTGATCGCGCGGGCGCAGCCGGTAGTGTGTTGGGCTTGATTATCGGTCAACGAGGAGTGAGTCTCGATATTGAGCGACATCTTCGCAAAGTGGTTGGACATGTGCCTCCCGCCGCCAGCGACATCGGTATCCTTAGAAAGTCCATTCAAAACAATTTCCTCGACAGTCAGCCCAGCCGCAAGGCACGTCATAAGGTCGCGGTAGTACGGGAACAGAAAGTCTTTTTTCGCTCGAAAACTTACCCCCATTGCAAGCTGAATGCCTTCATGACCCGCGCAAGGAGCGTGGTAGCTCCAACCCATTGCCTTCTTAAGGTAATTTGCTGCCGCTGTGTCAGTGATGCGCCCAAGATCCATGAGGCGAAACCATTCGAGCAATTGAGTCCGGTCTGATCCAGACTGTGCAAAGGTGCCATTAAAGCTTCGAGCACCATTCGCTCTTGGCCCTCTGAGCTCGGCTCCGTTCGGCATGCGATTAAGAGAGCTGGGTGCAATGTGCGGCGATACAGTTTCAGCGAGGAGTTCGATCTCCGAATTCATCGTGGGGCCTTGCTCGATATCCATTGAACCGTCGGATTGTGTAGATTGCGACACGATCCCATTGCGAGTATTCGCACCATTGGCTAAGGCTCCGTTCATAGCAACCGCAACAGACCTGGTCTGGAGATCAGCTCCAGCCGCAGCAATATCACCCATGTTCTTCTCTTTTCTTGTCTTTGGCATTCCGAGTAAATCTTATGTTCTAAAAACGCGAAACAAGAATGGATTGGTTTTAGTGGCATTCCAAGCCGCACTCACGCCGACAACAGGATGGAGTATTGCCGGATTCGTGAAATTCTGATGTTCCCTGCCGAAAGCTAGTGGGTAGCACTGCAAAACCCGAGGGTATTCGAGGAACAGACACGGATGATTTTGAAGGAACTTAGGTGAGCATTTTCCCATTTAATCAGTGTATTCAAGTTATGACATTGTATAGGAGTTGCCTGACGATCGTTAGGGAAGTATTTGATTCACGGTTTCTAATTCAATTAATACCATGGCACATTCTCGTTCTTCAATCGCGCGCGGGTCTGGTTCGGCGGCTCGCGCTTTGTTTCATTCAGCCGGTCAAATTCTCATAAGCGCAGTTCTTCTTTTGGTCGCAGTTAGTACGAACGTGCGTTCGCAGCAACATGCTGGCGGGGTATCCATCACGCAGCATCAACATGACATTCTTTCTATCACCAGCCGCGATTATTGGGTTGCGTTCCCGGGTAATTATGGCGGCGAGAACGATGGCGGGAAGTATATCATGCTCTACATTTCAAGCGTGGACTCTACCACGGCCTACATCGAGGTGAACGGCGAGATCGATACAGTTTCCGTCGTTCCAGGCATGCCGGTAGCCTACAGTGTTCCGCTGATCTGGGAGATGCTTTCGAGTGATGTGATCGAAAACAAGGCGGTTCACGTCTGGTCGAACGATGTCGCGCTTTTCGTGGATTTTAATTCACATGATGCCTATACATCTGATGCATCTTATATTATTCCAAGCGCCGGATGGGGAGATAGCTACGTCGTCGCCGCATACGAGTCGTTGAATGAATCTTTGGCAAATGGATTTGGAGGGTATGCTTATGACTATCCTTCTGAGTTTGTGGTTGTTGCCAACCAGGATTCGACAAACGTCACGATTACTCCATCGTTCGCGCTTCGAAGCACACGAGGCGATAGCTCAACGGTTTATCCTATGGGGGTCCCATTCACGATCACCATGAATGCTGGGCAAGCGGTGCAGTATGAGGCAGTACCACTGACGGACACTACGACCATCCCATTCGATGTGACGGGAACTCAAATAGTTTCTTCCAATCCAGTTGGCGTGATCGGAGCCACATCCTGTGCGAATATTCCTGTGAAATACCCTTATTGTGATTTTGCATGTGAGATGATTCCACCTACGCGCACCTGGGGCCAGACGTATTACACCGCGCCCCTTTACGGGCGTGTGGGCGGCGATACTTATTTAGTTATCGGCACGCAGCCTAACCAGGTTATTACGCGAACGGACACCACCGGTTCGGTAGTGTTCGCGACACTCACAAATCCGAACGACCATTACTGGCGGCATGATGTTGCAACTCCAAGTTCTTGGACGAGCGACGCGCCTTTTCTACTCATTCAATATTCTAATAGCTCTACCTGGCCAAATGGAGAAAATGGCAATTACGACCCATTCATGATGGCGGTGAACTCGGTCGATCATTTTTCGACGCCGGTCATTTTTAATGTTTTGCATAATGGAGTTGATCAGTCACCCTATTATTGGCACGCCGACATCGTCGCGCGTTCGGGGGTTCCTGTAATGGTAGATGGAGCGCCGATCAGTGTTGCTCCCATGTACGATGATGGATTCTGCGCAGTCTATCAGTTGGATTCATTAGAATACCGGCAATATCTCGCATCATCCGATAGCGGGGTGTCTGTAAGTGTTTATGGAGACGGGTTTGATGAAGCAGTAGGCTACTCTGGAATGATCGGCGTATCCACGACGGGTAGTGCTGATTATATCGCGCCGGATGTTGTCGCGAATCAGGTTACAGATACCAAGACTACTTTTATCGCCACGAAAGCACCTTCAGTCACCTCAGGACTTTCGGAAATAGAGGTAGATACTATCTCGAATATGCAGATCAAGCAGGCTCCCAACTTTGTTGATGGAAGTGGCTCTGGCACCGGATCCTTCGATCTTGTGGTGGTTGATCCCACAAAATCAGCGCATGCTACCGTGCGAGTGCTTGACCTCGCAGGTAATTATACAACTGTGGTGAAGGATTATGTAGGATCGGCTGCCTCCGTCGCTACTGCATTGGATGCCGCAGCTACTGCAGTCGCCCCAAATCCAGCGAAACAGGATTTCACGATCCGATACTCACTGGCTGCAGATTGTTATGTATCCGGCGATCTATTCGATGAGCTTGGCAACCGTGTGTTACATTTGATCAATATGAATCAAACTGCAGGCTCGCAGCTTCTCTTGGTTGATACTCATCTCCTGCCAAATGGAACGTATATCTACAGGCTGGATCTTGGTGGGGTAGTACAATCGGGGAAGGTAGTAGTGTCGAGATAAATTTTATCTTGTGGCTTCGGGTATCCGTTCCCGAAGCCACAGTAATTACTACTCTCCAAGAGGAAGCTCCCCAGAGCGATCCAGTAATGTCGCTGGCAACTGCTTTGTGGCTTTAGCTCCCATCTCTTTCAACTGCTCAGATTGGCGCACAAGATTTCCTGTACCTGAGGAGAGCTTGTTCATCGCGCCACTGTAGGCGGTTTTGGCGTCATCCATTTTTTTCTCGATGGTGAGCATATCTTCAACAAACCCAACAAATTTGTCATACATTTTACCTGCACGATCAGCAATATCGATAGCATTCTTAGTCTGCCGTTCTTGCTTCCAGATAGAGGAGATCGTTCGGAGTGTTGCAAGCAGGGTAGATGGGCTTACGATCACGATCTTTCGATCCCACGCATAGCCAAAAAGCTCGCTATCAGCCTGAACTGCCAGGCCGAACGAGGATTCAATGGGCATGAATAATAGCGTAAAGTCAGGCGTATCAAGGTCGGGAAGAGCAGGGTAATTCTTATCACTCAATAACTTGATATGATTCTTTACGGAGGCTACATGATCGAGCAAAGCCGAACTACGTTCTTCATCGGTCTGTGCTGCAACGTATCGATCATACGCAACGAGTGACACTTTAGCATCAATGATGATGTGCTTTTTGTCTGGAAGATAAATAATTGCGTCCGGCTGCTGGCGCCTGCCATCATCATCTTGCTGGCTTACTTGCAATTTATATTCTTCGCCCTTCCGAAGCCCGGAGAATTCCAGCACTTTTTCTAAAATAAGCTCCCCCCAATTACCTTGCTTCTTCGTATCGCCTTTGAGCGCCATCGCAAGATTGGATGCTTCTTTGCTGATCTGCTGGTTTAGTTCAACAAGATTTTTAATCTCTCCACGAAGCGAATTGCGTTCTGCGGCTTCGGTGCGATACACTTCATCGACCTTTTGCTCAAAATCTCGTATCTTTATCTGAAGTGGCGTAACCAGTTCCTGAATTGCCTGCTGACGCTGGGCCAGATCGCCTTTTGCTGCCTCCTGATATTTGCCAAGTGATTGTTGCGCCAACGTGAGAAAGGAATCACTGTTCGTGGTGAGAACCTTTTTACTGATCGCTTCGAACTGATTTGCTAATTCGTCACGAGCATCTTTTAACTTCTCGAAGTTACGGCGATCGGCATCCAGCTCGGCCATCAGTCGTGCATTTTCTGCATTTAGATCGTTGATCTGCCGTTCGGCAGACTCCAAGGTACGTTCACGAGCTTCGATCGTTCTTTGAAGCGTGGGAATTTGCTCCGCTTTTTCATTGAGACGGGCGCGGTCTTCACCGAGTATTTGAACCTTGTCCAGAATGCGCTGTCGCTCTGCTTCTAGCTCGGGTATCCGCTGGAGCTGAGCATCCATCACGGCGACTCGTTCATGTTCAGATTGTAACTCTTTTATGAGCGCTCGACGCTTGGAATTTATTACGAAGATGTAGGCCAGCGACCCTGCAAGAAAAGCAATGGAAGCGAAGACAACGAGCATGGGGTCCATAGGCACCGAACTTAGTTAGTAGATATTAAAATCACAGATTATTGTTGGGCATCACGCGTAGATCCCAGTAGTCGCAGATCCGATCATAATTCTTTCGCAAACGCCAGTATTTTCTTCACTAACGCCATGGTAGGCGCTTCGGCGTAATACCGGAGCAGAGGCTCGGTACCTGATGCTCGCAGCATGAACCAAGCTCCCTTATCCAACATGTACTTGTAGCCATCGATAGTGTCGACTTTCTTAACTTTCAGTCCAGCAATGGTGTCGAATCCTTTTGCGGCTTTCGCAAGTACCGCAGCTTTCTGTTCGTGCGTGGTGCTGAAATCAAACCGATCGTACTTGTGCGGACCGAATTCCTTTTCAAGGTTTGCAACAAGTTCTCCTGGAGATTTCTTATTGTGGGCGCAGATCTCACACAGTAGCAATCCATTGTACAACCCATCGCGTTCGGGAATATGTAGAGAGGGGATACCGATGCCACCAGATTCTTCACCGCCGATGAGCACATTGCTGTCAAGCATGTATTGCGTGATGTACTTGAATCCAACCGGTGTTCGAATCAGCTTTAGGTTATATTTCGCACACATCTTATCCACCATGCTCGTGACGGATTGACTCACGACGACAGCACCTTTTTTCTTTCGAACTTCTACGAGATATTGCAACAGCAAACAGAGGATCATCTGGGAGCTAAAAAATTGGCCATTCTCATCGATCGCGCCAATGCGATCGGCATCGCCATCGGTTACGAGGCCAATATCACAGCGATTTTGAACCACGTATTTCGAGATTTCCTTCGTCGTATCCGGCAACGGCTCCGGGCGTGTTCTGCCAAAACCCGGATTCCAGACATTATGTAATATGCTCGCATCGGGGATGAGTCTCTCTAAACATCCGACATTGGAGCCATACATCGGATCGTATGCGATCTTGATTTTTGAGCGCCTAATTTTGTTTAGATCAATCAACCGCGCAAGCTCTTTCGGATCAATATCCTTTGCATCGATCTCTTGAATTTTTTTGGACGCTATCAACTCATCGAATGTGGGTAATGCTGCCGATTGCTTTGTAGTATGTTTAAGATTTTCTTCACTGTTCGTATCCTTTTGAATTTCGTCAACGATTTCCGGAAGTGCCGCGCCGCCGTAATAACCCTTGATCTTAAATCCGTTATACTGCGCAGGATTATGCGAGGCGGTAATCATCACACCACCTGCAAGCCTCTTCTTAACTATCGCGAGCGATGTTGCCGGCGTTGAAACTACGGAATCCGCAATAAACACTTTCAATCCTTCGGCGGCAAGGACCCGCGCGGTAAGCTCAGCAAATTCACGGCTTAGAAACCGGCCATCGTAACCGACAAATACCCCCGCTTTTGCCTTATTCTGTTTCTTAAAATACAGTGCGGCGCCACGCGCTACGCGATGCACATTTTCGAAGGTATAGTTTTCAGCGATAAGATCACGCCAGCCGTCGGTACCGAATTTAATTTGCATAATAATTTGGCAATGTAGCGCAAACTTCAGTTTGCGATTCTGGAGGGATATGAAACGCAATATCGCGCGCGTAATTCCTGGGGCGGGGTCGCAAACTAAAGTTTGCGCTACATTAGGGTATCACAAGGAGCGGCGTTTCCTCTACATGCCCAATCATGTGCACAACGCATTCATATAAACCTGGGGGCATTCCGCCCGCATTCCATGAGAATTGATGCTGACCGGCATCCAGCTCACCAGAGAAAACCCGAGCTACTTCTGAGCCGAGAAGATTTACGATGGTAACTTCCGCCAAGCCGCTTTCGGGTGTTGAGAAGTTGATGGTTGTGGATTGAGAGAAGGGATTCGGGTAATTCGTGAGCGAAGGATTGATCGGAACAATAGTTGAAACAGCACTGACGCCGAAGTACGAGAGAGGGCAGGCCCAGACACCACTATCTGCTGTTCCTGCAAAAATATAGGAATTGGATACGGCAAGCGAAAGAACAGGATCGGTGGTTAAACCATCGCTCACCGAGACCCAACTTGCGCCATTATTGGTCGAGAGATATACTCCATCAGCAGCACCGAAGATATAGGGGGTAGGTGAATTTGATCCATAAACTGCCATAGCGACAATGGGAGCGTCGATCGGTAAGCCGTTGTTAGAGAAGTTCCAGCTTGTGCCTTTGTCGGTAGAACGGTAGACACCGGAATTGATCGTTCCGGCGAATAATATTGGTGAAGACGTGTTGCCGCCGGTGGCAACGATGGCGTGAATGTTGGTTGGCCCAAGGCCATTGCTCATCTGCGTCCAGCTTGCACCATTATTTGTGGATAGGAATATACCACCCGTCCCGCGATTATCATTATTTGTTCCGGCAAACACCATCGGATTTGCAGCATTCGTATCGAGGACTGCAAAGGCACGCACAGAATCCAGCGTCAGGCCATTATTCGCTTGCGTCCAATTCGCTCCCTGGTCGGTGGATATAAAAATACCGCTTCCTATGGTTCCGGCATAGATCGTTCCATTTCCGGTCATTGCTAATGCTTGAATGAGATCGGAGTCATCGTTCAATCCGTTATTCATCGGAAGCCACTGCGAGCCAAAGTTGCTGGAAAGGAAAAAAGAACTTGTTCGCGGGGTAACGTGGTATCCACCGGCAATTATACGTGTTCCTCCGGTGGCGAGCAAGGCAGACCCATGATCGCCGCCTAAACCGCTGGTATCGGCCAGCCACGTGAGGCCATTATTTGTGGAATGATAGATAGTCGCATCGGTCCCAGCGAAAACCGTTCCGCCGCTCGCGGCGAGAGCATTGATCTCCAGCACCAATATCTGCTCGCCAACGCCGGTTTGTGCCCATTGGCTAATAGCACTTTGAGGATTGCACAACGTTACTGAAAATGCAGAAGTTAAAAGGAAGATTATCTGTTTCATTGACGACTGTTTAGATTAGGAATCGTCAGAACACACAGAATGCCTATTCTCGGTTCCGTGCTATGAACGGACAGACATATCTTAGGCTCTTGCGAGCGCCTTCGACCCCGCGAAACTCGAATTCCCCCCAAGCTCCTCCTCGATCCGCATAAGCTGGTTATACTTCGCAATCCGGTCGGTGCGGGAGGCGGAGCCGGTCTTGATCTGACCCGCGCCGGTGGCGACGGCGAGATCGGCGATGGTGGTGTCCTCGGTTTCGCCGGACCGGTGGCTGATGACCGTGCCGTATCCTGCCTTACGCGCCATCGCAATGGTATCGAACGTCTCGGTCAGCGTGCCGATCTGGTTCACTTTTATGAGAATAGCATTTGCAATGCCATCTGAAATTCCGCGCTGAAGGAACTTCATATTGGTAACGAAAAGATCGTCACCAACAAGCTGGATCTTATCGCCAACCGCTTCGGTCAACATTTTCCAACCGCGCCAATCATTCTCGGCCATGCCATCTTCAATTGAGGCAATTGGGTATTGCTTCACCAGCGATTCATACTCGCGCACCATCTGCTCGGAGGTCAGGAACGTTCCGGGCTTTGATTTATACAATTCGTAATTGCCGCCGGTCGGAGATTTATCATCGTTGCGCCACATTTCGCTCGAAGCAGGATCGAGGGCAAGCATAATATCTTTGCCAGGTGTATATCCTGCTTGTGTAATGGCTTCGAGAATCAGAGAAAGCGTTTCTTCATTCGAGGTGAGATTTGGAGCGAATCCGCCTTCATCGCCAACGTTGGTGTTGAGTCCCCGTTTTTTCAGCACCGATTTCAGCATGTGAAATGTCTCCGCGCCCATGCGCAATGCTTCGTGGAAGCTTGGGGCATTCACAGGCATGATCATAAATTCCTGAAAATCCAGCGAGCCATCTGCGTGTACGCCACCATTGAGGATGTTCATCTGCGGTGTAGGCAGCACGAAGGATGTAGCGGGGGAGGGTGCGCTAATCTCGGAAAGATAACGATAAAGTGGAATTTTCTTAGAATTCGCCGCCGCTTTTGCCACAGCCATCGAAGCACCGAGAATGGCATTCGCGCCGAGCTTCGATTTGTTCGGCGTGCCATCAAGCGCCATAAGGGCTTCATCAATTTTGCGCTGTTCGAGCGCGGACATGCCTTTCAGCGCGGAATTGATCGCGCCGTTCACATTTTGGGCGGCATTCAGCACGCCCTTGCCGCCATAGCGCTTTTTATCGCCATCGCGAAGTTCGACGGCTTCGTGCTCGCCGGTCGAGGCGCCACTGGGCACGGCTGCGCGGCCGAACGAGCCATCATCTAACGTGCAATCGACTTCAATGGTGGGGTTTCCGCGAGAGTCCAGAATTTCGCGGGCATGGATGGTGAGGATTTGTGGCATAATTAAAATTGGAGGGATGATATTGGTGCAAATTTACGGATTGAGTAGTGCATTGTTCCGAAATTATGCAAGGAACCGTCGTGAAGTTCAATCTCGTTCAAATATTAGTTATTTTATGAACATCATGAGCAGGTCACTCAAGCGTCTCTGTTTTGTCATTACCGTCCTGGCTTTAGCCTCTCCGTCAATCCATGCTCAAGATTCGAACGGAATCAAATTCCTCATTGGCCCGATTGGGAGTTATAACAAGGTATCTTATAAAACTAATACCTTGCCATTCACCACTGAATCTTCACCGGATCTATTAGGCATTTTTCAAAATGGAAGTGGGTGGGATCCATCTTTCGGAATTAGCTGTGAAATTCCAATGTCAAAAGACATACATTCCTTTTGGATTTTGGAAGCCCTATATGACTCTAAGTCAGCCAATTTTGGTACTGTTGCTGATGCAACAGTTGCTGACACCACGTATTCCCTCGGTGCAACACTTAGTTACATTCTAGTGAATGTTGGTTTCAAGTATGATTTCATGACTGCCACAATACCCAGCGGCTTAGGTATTCAGCTTTGTGCAAGTATCGGTATCAAGTATTCTGCTATATTTGATCCCTCGTCAACTCCACCAAAACACTTTGGAACTCTCGGCGTAGTAAATGACGCGCTCGCTCTTCGCTTCGCATTGCGACCAGAGATAACTTACGATATGCCGCTCTCAGCGCTTTGGATAATTACGCCCTCGCTGGGCTATGATGCCCCACTAACAAAAGTAGATCAGAATTCCAATTGGAGCGCAAGTTCCGGGTATGGAGCAATTGCGCTCCGTTACGCCTTCGGCTCATTTTAGCTATGCCGCCACCGGCGGCTGTGCCTCAACGCCATTCTTCAGCGCGCCATTACCGGAGTCCAGCCGAATCAAATTCAGCGCAGAGCCGGCTTCGAACCACGCGATGTGCTCCATGTTCATCGAGTGTTTGAGCGGGATGATGTCAACCGTGCCATCCTCGTGTGTGACTTTCATGTTCACTGTGCGGACGGGATCGAGTTCATGGAGATATTCGAGCGAAACGGTATCGCCTTCTTTGATCTTGTCGTAATCGGCGGAGTTGATGAAGGTGAGCGGAAGAATTCCCTGCTTTTTCAGATTGGACTCGTGGATGCGGGCGAAGCTGCGGGCAATAACTGCGAGACATCCCAAATATCTTGGTGACATCGCGGCGTGTTCGCGGCTCGAACCTTCGCCGTAGTTCTCATCGCCAACAATGACCCAGCGTGTGCCGCGCGCTTTGTAATCGCGGGCAACGGCGGGAACGGGAAGGTTCTTTTCGTGGGTGTAGATATTGGTGGTCGTGCCGACCTCGCCGGACCATGCATTGACAGCACCAGTTAGCATGTTGTCAGAAATTTTATCGAGATGTCCGCGATATTTCAGCCACGCACCGGCAGGGGAAATGTGGTCGGTGGTCGTTTTGCCTTTGGTTTTGATGAGGACGGGCATGTTCACCGTCTCGGCATCGACCATTGGCTGGAACGGTTCAAGCACCTGCAAGCGGTCGCTGGTGGGCGGAACGCTGACTGATGTTGTCTTCGCATTGGCAGCAGGCGGCACATAGCCAATGCGGCGGCCAACATATCCATACTTCGGTAATGGATCAACTTTCGGCGGAGGCTGTAAGCGGTATTTCTTGCCGTCTTTGCCTTCCAGTTCATCTTTGAGCGGATTGATGGAAAGATCCCCAGCCAGCGCATACGCAACCACCACCTCCGGACTCGCTACGAACGCAAGCGTAGCAGGGTTAGCATCGTTACGTCCCGGGAAGTTTCTGTTAAAACTATTGATGATTGTGTTGCGCTCGCCTTTCTTGACATCATCGCGTTTCCATTGGCCGATGCACGGGCCGCAGGCATTCGATAGAATTTCTGCGCCGATACCTTCGAGAGATTTAAGCTGACCATCGCGGTCGATCGTTTTGCGAATGACGGTCGAGCCGGGGTTGATCATGAGAGGGGATTTCGCATACCCTCCGTTCGCGATCGCTTGATCGGCGATTTGTGCAGCACGGGTAAGATCTTCGTAACTGGAATTAGTGCAGCTACCAACAAGTGTGCTGGAGATTCTCAGCGGATAATCATTCGCCCTTGCATCTGCCGCGAGATTGGAAACCGCATGTGCGAGATCGGGAGTGAATGGCCCATTGATAAGCGGTTCCAATTTGGAAAGATCGATCTCCAGAATTTCATCGAAATATTTCTCTGGATTTGCTTCGACATCCGCATCGGCGGTGAAGAGATCTATGTGCTGCATTGCAAGCTCGGCGATGTCAGCGCGGTCGGTGGCGTTCATGTAGAGCACGCCATTTTCATCGAAGGGGAACACAGAGGTTGTTGCGCCGATCTCTGCGCCCATGTTCGTGACGGTCGCTTTGCCTGTCGTGGAAAGCGTTTTGCAGCCGGGGCCGAAATACTCGATGATGCGGTTCGTGCCGCCTTTTACCGTTAACTTATCTGCAACATGCAGAATAATATCTTTCGGCGCTGCCCATCCGCTGAGTTCACCGGTAAGCTTTACGCCAACCAGTTTCGGATTCAATACTTCCCACGAAAATCCCGCCATTGCATCAACGGTATCTGCGCCGCCGACGCCAATCGCGATCATCGAAAGTCCGCCCATATTGGGCGTGTGCGAATCGGAGCCTATAATAAGTCCGCCGGGGAATGCGAAGTTTTCGAGCACCACCTGATGGATAATTCCCGAGCCAGGTCCCCAGAATCCGATGCCGTACTTCGCACAAGCAGCTTTGAGAAAATGATATACTTCGCTGTTAATATCGAGCGCGCGGTCCAAATCGCTATCAGCTCCCTGATAAGCTTGAATGAGGTGATCGCAATGAACGCTCGAAGGTACTGCAACCTGATCGCGCTGAGCCTGCATGAACTGGAGGATTGCCATTTGCGCGGTGGCATCCTGCATGATAACACGGTCAACTTTCAGCGCCAGAAAACTTTTGCCGCGCGTCAGGTCCTGCGACTGCGGATCGGCAAGATGGCCATACACGATCTTCTCCGCAAGCGTCAGCGGACGGTTCAGGCGCTGACGAATAATGGCGAGAGTCTCTGAGGTTCGCTTATAGATGCCGGCGGCAAAATCGCGGGTGGTTTCGACGAACATTGCGCGCGGGTTGGAGCGTATCTCGCTCATCTCGACCGCCGTCGGTTCAATGTGAAAGGGTTGGTTTGCTATCGGCAGGTTCACGCCATTCGTTGCTTGGGCCATAAAGTTTTCAAGGTTGAATTGTTGGAGATGTGCGAACGTTCAGCTATACGAAAATTGTGCCGAAATGTTGCTTTTTATCGGTGTCGGCACGAAATACTGCATTGGCTTTGGGGCATCATGCGCTGTCGTGGGAATTAATCCGATTTTTTGAATTTATTCCAATCGACAACTTATACACTACTATTACCATGAACTTTCGATATAACTTCATCCACGCAGGGTTCGCTTTCCTACTTCTAACGCTTCTTTCAACCCGCTCGATGGGGCAGGTCACGTATAGCCCGAATCGGCTGTTTGGAGGCACTACCGTGGAGGTCGATAGTGTGTCGCCTGTACATTGGCTTTACGTCTCTTGGTCGGGCAGAATCCCGATTTCGATCACGAGCGTTCAAACCGTCGGCACGGATGCGCGAGCTTATATCGTCACGCATGTTCCGTCCAAGTCGATCGCGCCGGGCGGAGTTGATTCGATCGGCGTGGAATTCGCCCCGGATCTTGAAGGTGTTCCGCAAGCGGAGCTCGTTGTTAATACGACCTACTGGGTTTCTTCTTCGGATACACTGCCACTCTTTGGCACTGGAATTCTGCCGCATCTTTCGACTGCGGCGGAGAACCCTCTAAATGAAGTATCAAATACGAGTCACAACTTGGTAGTGACTTTCGATTCGGTGCGGTTGGGAACCGATACGTGCATGAATATTACGCTGACGAATTCCGGCTCGGATACCACGGCCATTATGCAGTACTTTTTTTCAAGCCACGATCCCGATTTCACGATTCAACCCATTGCCAATACGCTGATCCCACCGGGCGGCTCGCAAACATTGGAAGTTTGTTTCTCGCCAGTTCAGCGGGGCTACCGTACAGCCACGGTGGAGATCAAGACAAATATCCCGCATACGCAAACCGCGCCGCCACAGGATACCAGCACCTTTTTCGTGCAGTTTATCGGCACCGGCGCTGGGAATTCGGGCGTTGGACATCTCGTCATTACCGGAACGCCAGCTTACGACACGGTGTCGGTCGGAGATACCGTATGTTTCGTCGATACCCTTTGGAATATTGGCACGGCGCCAATTTTAGTCAATAATATCACAGCCTGGACGGGCGGACTTCCACTTGTATTTTGGGCATCTGAATATCCTCCCGAACCGTTCGTACTTGCTCCGAACACCTATAAGACAGTGCTGATCTGTGCTGAGCCAACCACATTGGGTCCTACAACTGGATTACTTTCTGCCACGGATACCGGAGCGGGACTCGATACCGAGCAATATGCACTGTTCGAACTTACCATCACTATCTCGCAGATCGGCGATAGGGTTTCGCTTGCAAAGCCGTTTGATATTGGAGCCTGTACTGGAGATTCCAATATTGCTACTGTTAATGTTTTCAATTCCGGCAGTATTGCCGGAGGTATGCCGGATACATACACGGCATCCATTACGGGAGCAAATGCCAGTGACTTCACGATCGAATCTCAGAATCCATCTCCGGTGGTAACATCGGGAAATTCTGCTGACTTTTTTATACGATTCATCCCATCGACCGATAGCCTCGAGACGGCATTGCTTTGGATCAAACGCTCGAGCGATGGTAAATCGTCGGGCCCATACACGCTGAGCGCATCAGGCGGCGGCACAGCCACTATTACCGGCGATACAACCATTCTTGCATTGCCGAAGCAAAGGATCCTATTCAGCGTCCCGATTCATAACACGGGAACATGCACATGGACTTCGGGAATCCCGACCATCGCGCAAACGGACAGTGCATTCGCCTGTCTGGGTAATGGAAGTGTACCGATCGCAGCCAATTCGACTGGGTATCTTGTTTTTACTTTTACGCCGCCAAGTGCTGGTGAATATACTGCAACACTCTCATTTCCGAATGAGAGCAGTCCCTCCACGCCTGCAGCAAATGTGCAGATCACTGGTATAGCAGAAAGTGACGCCATTCAGACCATCTCCTCAGCGGGTGGGTACTCGCTCGGCGCAAACTATCCGAATCCGGCACGAGGTATGACGGATGTTGCAATTACCCTGCCTGAACCTGGTATTGTCCAACTTTCCATCCTCGACGAGAGCGGCAAGACTGTGGAACAGATGCTGAAGGGTCAGTTCAACGCCGGTACATACAACGTCACGCTCGACGTCGCGATCCTGCCGAGTGGAACTTATTATTATCAGATGTCTGCGGGCGGCGTAATGCTTACGCGTGAGATGACGGTGATAAAATAATGCTGTATTTCCGCGGGGCGATGATCATACATCGCTGGAGTAGTATGAATTGCCATTTTGCATATACCAGAGTGGGACAGGAGGGGACGCCTGCGCTAAAATAATATTGACTATGTTCAGATGATTTTATGCGTATATTTGTGTGTCAATATTACCTTTTTCTTAACGTTATGAAACAGATCATTCTTACTGTTCTTCTTCTATTCACACCTGCTCTGGTATTCGCTCAGAGCATTACCGGCACCTGGTCCACTGCGTCATCCACGGGATTCAAAGCGCGGAGCGATTTTGCGGCAGTCGCACTCAATGGCAAGATCTATGTCATTGGTGGCAGAAACGGCAATACGAACGACAGTACGATGGACGTCTATGATCCATCGACGGACACGTGGAGCACCCCCGTGACCACTGGAACGTTCACACCGCGGTGGGGTCTGGGCGCTGCGGTTGTGGGAGGCAAGATATATGTCATGGGCGGAGTTAACAGTGACCTGCAAATTGGCATGAGTACCCTCGAAGTTTTCGATCCCTCCACGAATACCTGGAGTACTCCCACGACAACAGGAGCACTTATCGGACGCGATGCCTTTGCCACAGCAGTCGTGAATGGCCTGATCTATGTGATAGGCGGCTATAGCGGTTCTACCGATCCTAACACCAACCAGGTATTTGATCCCATTGCGAACACCTGGACCGATCTGTCTCCGGGATCGTTTATCGCCCGTGATGGCCTCACCGCCTGCGCCATTGGAGATACGATCTATACCATGGCCGGGATAGTGGATGATTTCAGCAACACGTTCCAAGTATTCGATCCATCCACAAACATGTGGAGCACTCCCACGACGACCGGCTGGCTTACCACCCGGAGCCTCGGCGCCTCCGATGTGATCGACGGCAAGATCTATGTTGTGGGGGGTACGAATGACACCGAACATTTCGTTGGAGGTTTGCAGGTCTTCGATCCGGCAACGACTGCCTGGAGCACTGCGATAACAACGGATACCGTCATTCCTCGCGAGGAGCTTGGGGCCGTTGCAGTGAATGGGAAGCTTTATGTGATCGGCGGCATAAAAGCAAGCTCTCTCGGTTCAGTGTTTTCGATTGACATTCAATTTTTTACTCCGGCAAGCAGCGGTGTATCGATGACTCCAGCCACATCTGGTATCACTGTTTGGCCGAATCCGACGGATGGGGTTATCACGGTAGGAGGGATGCCGTCGGGCGAATGGTCGGTCACGATCGAAAATCCGCTTGGTGAAAAGGTGCTGAATGCCGTGGACATCGATAATTCCCAACTCTCGATTGATCTAGACGCACTGTCATCGGGAGCGTACTACGCGACATTCAAATCACAAGACTCGATTGTAACAAAGCTGATTATTAAGCAGTAGATGAGGGCGTCTGAATTTCCGGACATGTTCGATTTTTTTCGTATTTTTGTTCTGTCGTTTTTTACCGGTCGGGGGAGGTGTGCCAGGGCGTGATGCTCTGGTGAGCTCCGCCGAGACTTGTAACTTATTTTTTCTATACACATATGAAGAATAAACTATCCTTGTTGGCCTTAGCATTTTTTGCCACGTTCCTATTCATTAATGTGGCTTCCGCTGGTGTTGTACAGCTCTGCTACACGAACTCGCATGGCAATACCGGGTGCTGCTATGCGTCGGGCAATTGCGCGAACATCACTTGTCCTCCCGGCTGGACGTGTGTGAACTATGCCACTGTTGTAGGGGCATTTATCACCAAGAATTCCAATGGCGGGGCAAGCATTACAATGAACGGTGTGACGACGCTACTTGCAAGCGAAGCATTTCAGAAGGCGTTCGATCAGCTGACGAAAGAGTACTTAGCAAAGGGTGCGAACAAAGCGCAGATCCTGAAAGAATTGAGCGATCTTTGGAATGCGCCAAGTTCCTGGAAAGTCTCTGACGCTCTGCTGCAAAAATACGCTAAGGAATTACATGCGAAGATCGTCAGCGGTTCTGGTTCTACCTCTGGCGGAAAATAGTTAACCACTCTACGAAGTTCATCGCAAAGGCTTTTTCGTAGCCAGCCATTGTGCTGGGTGAAATGCTTCGATTAGTCGGTACGTGTTTTCTCATATTAAGACATTAATCGCAGGAATCACATATTAATGCGAACGTCTATGGAGTATTGGTGTTAGCTCCCGCGCTGAATAGGCAATATGCTCAGAACAGCGATCACGCAATCCCAATTACGGTAGTATCCCGGTCAGATTATCCAACATGAAACAGTGTATCATCTTTGAAATAGAGCCGTCGGAGTGCGGCGATTTCACCCGTGACGAAATTATAGAAGCAGTCCTCGATGACAAAATTACCCTAAAGGGCAAACGCGCCTTCGTAGCATACCACTCTCTTAACTTTATGCAGGGTATGCTGAATACCATTGATAAGGTCCCACGGGGGTAATGCGAAGACCGTGAGGCTGTCGAGTTGGATTTTCTCACTCGCACAATCCACGAAATGGAACGCCCTCTGAATCATCCTGTTTTCTTGGCATGTCAATTAGAACCGAACGCGTAGCCGGTGAGGTGCAACAGGCACTGGCGCATGCACTTCAAACAGATTTCTCTAGCCTTACAAATGCCCTCATTACCGTAACGAAAGTCCGGATGGCGCCGGACCTTCGAAGCGCGCGTGTCTATGTGAGCCTGTTGGGGGGCACTGTGCCCGCCGTCAAAGTACTCGAAAAGCTAAAATCTGAATCGCCTCATCTTCGGGCTGCGGTTGCCAGGGCTATTCGTTTACGATATGCTCCGGAGCTGTTCTTCTATTTGGATGATACGCAGGAGGAGGTCGCGCATGTGGAAGAGATATTCAAGCGCATTGCCGAATCCCGTCCGCCAATTACTAACGAGACCGCAGCGGCAGAGTGAACATTTCGCCGGTGTGTTTGGATATTGCTGCGTTCCAATCGAATGCCGCAGAGGCAGCGCAAGCACTTCTTAGCCAGGAAGGTGCACTTTTGCTGGTTCGAAAGCCGTATGGGGAAACTTCGTTTCATGTTGTAAACCAAATACGGAAGGCAATGAGTAGTATTACAGGGCTTCAGTGGGTGAAATGCGGTCACGCGGGCACGCTCGACCCACTTGCCACAGGTTTGCTCATTATCGCGACACGCGGCAAGACCAAGGTATTATCTCAACTGATCGGTTTGGATAAAACGTATCTTCTCAGAATGCGGTTTGGAGTAACCAGCCCAAGTTT
Source organism: Ignavibacteriota bacterium (assembly GCA_963736195.1). GTDB lineage: Bacteria > Bacteroidota > Ignavibacteria > Palsa-1295 > Palsa-1295 > PALSA-1295. The sequence continues at coordinate 240,361 of CAVTNP010000004.1, read as the reverse complement.
CGATCTCGAACGCCCCATCGAGATCACTGGCGGAGATGAAATGCTCACAAATGACATGGTACGAACTGCGATTCTCGCACTTCAAGGAGAGCATGAGCAAGTGCCACCTATCTACAGTGCGATCAAGCAGATGGGGAAGGCTGTCTATCACAGCGCTCGGGCTGGAAAAACTCCGGTTATGGTAGCGCGCCAGATCGTTGTTCATGATGTGGAGATCATTTCTATCGATTTGCCTTATGCCTGCTTCCGAGTTCGCGTTTCGAAAGGGACCTATATTCGCAGCCTCGTTCACGATGTTGCGGCCTCGCTCGGAACCGGCGGCCTGCTTATCGAACTTGAACGTGAGGCAATCGGCCCCTGGTTTGCGAAGGATGCTATCAGCTTGGATGAGACTCTTGCCATTCTCAAGGAGCAGCAGCACAAAACCTCTGAACCCAATCATCATTCGTAATTCACCTTTCATTATTTCCCATTGAAGATCACCTGGGGATTAGAAAACGCGAATTTTTCGCCAAAGACGATCACCACGCTCGGCAGCTACGACGGTGTCCATCTGGGGCATCAACGCATACTCGCACGGCTTCGAGAAAGAAAGAACGAGCTTCAGCTCGATCGGTCTCTCCTAGTTACATTTCACCCACATCCTCAGGAAGTGCTGCGAAAATTCGGCACCGCTGTTGAATTGCTTACCACCATCGACGAGCGTATTGACTTGATCGAAAAGGAGGGTATTGAAGAAATCCTGATCATAAAATTCACCCCCGAATTCTCTCAAACTTCTTACATTGATTTTTTTAGAGATACCATCGTAAATACGCTTGGCACTAAAGCGATGGTGCTGGGATTCAATCATGCCTTTGGGAAGAATCGTGAAGGTGATGCTGAGCACTTGAAGAAACTCGCACCCGAAATGGGAATTGTTATAGAAGAAATTCCTCCCGTTGAAAAAGATGGTATCTCTATTAGTTCAAGCAAGATACGGCTTGCGCTGAAAGCAGGGGATATGTCGAATGCTAATGCCTGGCTTGGCCGCCCATATCAATTGACAGGAACAGTCGTACATGGTGATGCACTTGGTAGAGAGCTTGGTTACCCGACAGCAAATCTGGAGATCGATCCTATCAAGCTTGTGCCCGCCGATGGAGTGTATGCAGCCAGAGTTCACCACAACGGACTACCCTACAGAGCAGCTTTGAGTATTGGCACAAAACCAACGCTCAAGGAAAATGGCGAGCGTACCATCGAAGTGCTTTTGATAGGATTTGCTGGCGATCTTTATGGGCAGAAGCTTACAGTGGAATGTGAAAGGTATTTGCGCCCACAGAAGAAATATTCTTCACTCGAAGAGCTGAAGCTTTCCATTGCTAACGATGTTTCTGTAATTCAATCACTGCTGGAAAAATGAGTAAGAGCGGCAAAACACTTCGAATCCAGTGGAATGGCACAATGCAAGAAATCCCACTTGCGGAATGCGAAGTGATCGAACTTGGAGTTGGTCACTTTAATGTTGCCATCGATGGTAGCCACTTCGAGGTTTTTGCAAAGCCGGATGGAACCCTCAGCGATGGCGTTGCTCTCGATGGCACAGAACTGAAGATCGAGTCGGAACGGGAGCGTATCGTACGAGAGCGTTTTCAAAGCGCAGGGCCATCGGGAACCGTTCGGAGTGGAAATGTTGTAATAAAGGCGCCCATGCCCGGACTTGTTCGGGCAGTGAAGGTCTCAGTTGGCGACAGCGTCGATCGTGCGACCACGGTGCTCGTTCTGGAAGCAATGAAGATGGAGAACAACATCCTCGCTCCTGCCGTGGGACGAGTGACGCGAGTGCTTGCCGCCGAGGGATCTTCGGTAGAGAAGAATGCCCCCTTGCTTGAAATAGAATTGTTTTGAAACTATTTGCCGCCTCGCGCTTGCCGGCGAGGAACAGCTTTGATCTATGCGAGTAACCGTCAGCGTTGCAGGGCGATTTCACGCGTTTCAGCTGGTAGAACAGCTTCAGAAACGCGGGTATCTTCAGCGCTTTATTACGAGCACCTTGAACGAAAAGCGTTTGCCAAATCGAAGGCTTCCCAACGCGCTGAAAGACGATCCGGATTTTCTCAAGCGGATCCGTGAAATACCTCTACCTGAATACCTTGGCTACGCGCTCCGTCAGCTGCCAATTTCGGATTCCCAATCGCTATCGTACTTTGTGAAGGATAATCTTTATGATCGCTCCGCAATTCAGTACATTCCAAATAGCGATCTTTTTGTTGGGTGGGCGAGCCAATCCCTCTTCCAATTGCGCGAAGCAAAGGCACGCGGCGCGCGCACGATCATCGAGCGTGGCTCTGCGCATATTTCAGAGCAATATCGCCTGATTGATGAAGAACGCAATCGCTATGGCGTGGCGCCAATACAGCGTTCAAGATGGGACCGGCTTCTCGAGGAGAAACAACTGAAAGAGTACCATGAAGCAGACTTTATCATGACTCCGAGCGAGTTTGCGCGGCAAAGTTTTCTGGCGCGCGGGTTCGATCATGACAAGATTCTTAAGGTTCGTTATGGCGTCGATCTCGAATTGTTCTTGCCTTTTCCTGATCGGACATTCTCATCAACACCCACGATTTTGTTCGTTGGCGCCATCGGATTTCAAAAAGGGATACCATACCTGCTCGAAACTGTCAGGAATTTGCGCGCAAAAGGAAAGCCGCTTCGACTGAAATTGATAGGCCGTATGGAAAAGGATTTCGAGGGCTGGCTGAGATCGAATCCACTTCGCTCGGAGATCGACGAGCATATTCCATTTGTGCCGAACAACGAATTAGCCATCCATTTTCGTGGTGCCGATGTATTTGTGTTGCCCTCTGTGCAAGAGGGTCTCGCGCTTGTAATTGCCGAGGCTATGGCTTGCGGCTTGCCGGTTGTCGCAACAGAAAACACGGGTGCCAGCGAGTTTATTGAGTCGGGAAAGAATGGGATTATCGTCCCCGCTAGAAGCGCTAATGAACTTGAAACGGCGATCAACGATCTGATAGAAAGTCGCAAACAAGCAGAAACGATCGGTAAAGAGGCCGCTCTGACCTCACAAACATTTAGCTGGGAAGCTTATGGCGAAGCTATCGATCAAACGTACAACACTATTCTTCATCAGTCCCCGTCGAATAATAAGTCCGAAGCAAATCTAACAGAAATTTCCTCTTTCTACGACGAATACTGGAACCGCGAGCACGGCTGGACACCGACACATTCATTCACGGAGCAGCAACTGGATCTGCATTTTAAGCATAACCAAACGTTAGCTTATCAGGCAACTGATTGCGTCCTGGATGTCGGCTGTGGCGATGCCTCAAATTATCAGGCCTGGTTGGTAAAGCAGGTGCACGACTTAAAAGCAATAGATATTCAGCATCACAGGAATCGCGAATGCCGGCAAGATGGGAATCGACGCAAGAGTGCATGATCTTTCTCAGCCATTTCCATTTGAGAAGAATTCCTTCGATGGCGCTGTATGCATTGAAGTGCTTGAGCATCTCTACGATCCAAAGTTCACAGTTAGTGAGATCTTTCGTGTATTGAAACCGGGAGGCTTGCTTGTAACGAGTGTTCCGAATAACGGGTATTTTCGCGAACGACTACGCGCGTTTACCCACGCTGAATTATCGACTTCAATCTCAGACTTTTCCAATGAATGGAAAGGCGCGCATATTCGATTTTACAACTTGAGATCGTTCAGAAGATTATTCGAAGTCAGTGGGTTCCAGATCGAGTCAGTTCGTTCTAATGGCGATGCGTCCATCTTCGATGGACTCGATGCGTTCGGCGGCTACGCTGCGCAGCATGGATCCACGTTTCTTCGCAGGCATTTACCAAGAAGCTTGCGATTGGCGTTCCTGGAGGATATTTGGCCCAGCGCATTCGCTCCACACTTAATTGTATGGGCTCGCAAGCCTAGCGGAGATATTGAATGAAGGTGCTGATCTCAGGGGCGTTCTGGCATGGCTCTCTTGAAGAGAGTTACGCTCGTGCCTTCGAAGAGATCGGTTGGAAGGTTGCGCGCTTCGATTGGGAACGGCATCAGAGGGAGCATCCATTGGCATTCACTGCAATGACGAACAAGGTCTTGCGGTTTCGCATCGCCGATAGGGTTGGAAAATGGTTCAACGCCGCGATCCAGGATAGCAAGCCTGATCTTGTACTGGTGATAAAGGGCCGCATGATCTCGCCAGACACGCTCATCGATGCGAAACGATCCTTGTCCGACCGGCCTCTCGTTAACTTTAATCCGGATAGTCCATGGGATACGGCTAACCGATCTTCAAGATTGCTACAAGCCATACCGCTGTATGACACACATTTTACCTGGAATAAACACCTGATACCGAAATTCCAGGGAGATGGCGGAAAAAGTGTGTTTTATCTCCCGTTCGGATACGATCCTGTTTTACACCATCCGCTTGAAGAGGAAGCATCGGGCTTTCAATGCGATGCTGTCTTTGTCGGAACGTGCACTCCCTCTCGCGATGAACTTTTAGGCTCACTCGGTAGTACCAATATCAAGGTAGTTGGGAACGGCTGGGGTAAGGCTAAATGGATTGCGAAAGATCGGATAATTTCTCAAGCTTTGTATGGAGAGGATGCTGTGCGCGTGCTTTCACTCGGCGCATGCTCGATCAATATTCTGAGAGAGCAAAATATTGGAAGCCACAATATGCGAACATTCGAGATTCCCGCGTCTCGAACGGCAATGCTTACCACCAGATCCGAAGAACAGTGCTTTTTTTTTGCTGAAGGATCGGAGATGGAATGTTTTGACTCACCGGAGGAGTTGCTGGAAAAGGTTCGAATGTTTTCTGCTGACCCCGCACATGCCCGCACTATTGCCAGGAACGGTTATGAGCGTGTGCGAGAAGAGACCTATACCAAGCGCGCGAGAACCATGTTGGCTTGCCTCGGATTTGCCTGAACGAATGAAGATACTTTACGTCGGCCACACCTATACGGTTCGCGCCAATCAGGCGAAGATCGTCGCGTTAGCACGTTTGCCCGAAGTAGAAATCGTGCTTGTAACTCCACAAGGCTGGCGAGGACCGCTCTATGCGAACCGCACCGATGCTTTTGATACAGGGCTCGCACCGAATGTCCGTCATCAGATCATCCAAGCAATCTTCACTGGTAAAGAAAGTGCATACCTATTTGCACCATCGATTTTGACTCTGATTCGCAAGGTTCAGCCTGATATTGTTCATGTGGAGCAGGGGGCGTATGCGCTTTGCTACATGCAGATTCTTTGGGCTCTAAAGCGATTCAGCCCCAGATCGCGAGCAGTTTTTTTTACTTGGTGGAATTTACCTTATGCACCACGCGGTATTAAGAAGATAGCAGAATCATTCAATCTCGCGCATTCGGCGTGTGCCATCGCAGGAAATGTTGCCGCTCGCGATGTGCTTCGTTCGCATGGCTTCGTCCGGCCAATTCACCTGCTGCCACAGTTGGGAATCGATCCGATGCCTTATCAAAAACAGGCTCCTTCACAAGGCACGAATGCGGCGTTTACCATCGGATACGCCGGGCGTATTACTGAAGAAAAAGGGGTTCTCGATCTTGTCGATGCGATTAGCAAGATGAAGTCCAAAGTCGGCGTTAACCTATACATTGTGGGCGCGGGTGATGCGTTGGAGATGGTAAGAACAAGGTCGACTAAGAATGGGGTTAACCTGATGCTGCATCCAGCAGTTAGAAACGAAGATCTGCCACAACATCTTGCAAGAATGGATGTATTAGTGCTCCCAAGCCATAGCACTCCAACATGGGTTGAGCAATTCGGTCACATTCTTCTTGAATCTATGGCGGCCGGCGTACCCGTGATCGGCTCTGACTCAGGGGAGATTCCCAACGTGATCGGGGATGCCGGACTCATTTTCCCAGAAGGCAACACAGAGAAACTCGCGGACGCGTTGGATCGGCTATATGTTGCTCCTACAGAGAGGGCGCATTTTGCAGCACTCGGCAGAAAGCGAATCGAGGAGCATTTCACGAACAAAAAATTGGCCGAAGCACAGATGAACATCTATCGCTGGATGATGCGCGAGGGAAGATCCGTAACTAAACCGCACCACCGAACGACACCATGAGCGATCTTATCGGTCTTTTGATTTTGGTGGTCTTGCTGATTGCTATCAACAAGACTCAGCGACCCTATACGATCCTTTGGTCGTTCTCCACGCCGATTTTTTATTTAGTGTTTGGGTTCAAGAGCATCTTTATCAACCTCGGCTTTACGCAAGTGGAGCTTTTCAGTGGGGTATTACCAATGGTGGTGTGTATCATTACGTGGATGCAATTGAGCAGTGTCGAGCGGCGGAGAGCGTGGAAATACTCGCCAAAATTGTGGTGGGTGTTCCTCGGGTATTACTTTGTATCCCTGCTCTGGTCCAATAATATCTCCACCGGCATTCGGACGGTATTGGAGATCGCGCTGCCATCCGCGCTATACATCGTTGCATTCAATGTTATTCAGAACGATTTCCATATCAAGCGGTACTATCAATGGATGATGGCCATTAATATCGTCATTGCGATATTCGACCTTTACACCGCCGCCACCGGATGGGATAATATCAAAGTTGCCGGCGCCATGACGGAGGGAATTATTGGATACCGGACAGTTACGGCCTATTTCTATGTAACCATGGCAACGCTTCTCATGATGCGGATGATGGAGAAGTTCGACTGGAAATTGGTGCCACTCTACCTGGTGGATGTGTTCCTTTTACTTCTTTCGGCCAGCAGAACACCTACTATCGTTTTTGTTGTAGGCTCATTCATCGCGATCGTTTATCGAAGAAGCGTGCGTACGACCATAGTGGGTACTATTGTACTCGCGATCATGCTGGCGCTCATCTTTGTGCTGCCGAGCAGGCATAAGTTTATCACCGCAGATCAAGGCGCTAACATGAGTGATAGCGGTCGAAGCTTTTTTCAAAAGTATTTTGAAGATAAGGCCGATGCAGGTCCGTTATGGGGCTATGGGGCCGGCGGCTCTGAGACCTACGCATCCTGGCTTTGCGCGCATGTTACGCTCGTCGGTGCGCCACATGATGAATATATTCGCATACGTTTCGATGGAGGACAAATTGGATTGGTCTTGTTCTACCTTGGACTTGCGGATATTTTGTTCCGAGGTTTGCTTTGGGGGCGTAGTACCAAAGAATACTTTCCGCTTCGAGCCATTCTGATCATGACACCCATCATGTTCGCGGTCAGTTGCACGAACGACAACACCTTCTTTTATTTCTATGTTTTTACTCAATATCTTTTCGTATTCATGGGATTTGGCGCCCGCATCTGTTACGAAGCTCGCGTGATAGATGGAAAGGAAACCATTGTAATGGACGAACAAGAAATCAGAGAACTAAAAGAACAGCTTGGGCTTTCACCCGCAGTGTAAAACGATCGTTACTCTAACCAAATATTATGCACGTTCCATTTCTCGATCTCAAAACTCAATATCATGCGATTCGCGAAGAAATTGCGGAAGCTGTTCAGCGCGTGCTCGAATCGTCGCAATATATTCTTGGGCCAGAGGTTAAATCCTTCGAAGAGGCGTTTGCAGCCGCTCATGATGCCCAGCTTTGCGTAGCCACGAACAATGGCACATCGGCTCTGCATCTGGCACTGTGGGCTTTAGGAATCAAGCGAGGGGATGAGGTTATCCTTCCAGTCAACACCTTCATCGCAACGGCCGAAGCAATTCTACTATGTGGAGCAACACCGATCTTCGTCGATCATGATGAGTATTTCTGCCTCGACCCTGAGGATGTAGAGCGTAGGATCACGCGCCGGACGAGGGCTATCATGCCGGTGCATCTCTATGGGCAGGTTGCCGAAATGCCAGAACTTGAGTCGATTGCTAAGCATCATGGCCTCCAGATCATTGAAGATGCAGCCCAGGCTCATCTTGCAACACTTGGGGGGAAAAAGGTCGGCTCCTGGGGCGCGGCGACTGGATTTAGTTTTTATCCTGGCAAAAACCTCGGCGCGTATGGCGAGGCGGGTGCGGTGCTGACGAACGACACAGTGCTCGCTGAAAAAATGCGACGTATTAGGGATCATGGCTCTGAAAATAAATACTGGCATACCGTCGCCGGTCACAACTACCGGTTAGAAGCCTTGCAGGGAGCCATTTTGGGAGTAAAACTCAAGCATCTTGAAGTGTGGACCAAAGCGAGGCAAGCAAATGCAAACGCCTACCGGCAAGCTCTTGAAGGCATACCACAAATTCAAGTTCCAAAGGTTCGAAATGGTGCAGGCCATGTATATCATCTCTTCATTATTGAGGCAGAGCATCGTGATGAACTTCGAACATTTTTGGAAAAACGTGAAATCGCGACAGGGCTTCATTATCCTGTGCCTTTGCATTTACAGCCTTGCTTTCGAAATTTGGGATACAAAGAAGGGGCCTTCCCTCGCGCTGAGCGTTCTTCCAAGCGCATTGTATCCTTGCCGATGTATCCCGAATTGACGAACGAACAGATCGCTTACATTGCCGACACGATTCGCGAATTCTATCCATCGAAAGGAGCGAGCGCCTAAATGATCTTTGCAGCAACCATCCGGCGGCATGGATGGCCGAAGATCACCCTGGTGATCCTGGACTGGCTTGCAGTAACGCTGGCTGCCGGTGCAACGCTCGTGCTTCATTATTTCACGGGAATTGATGAGTATGACACCCAGCATTCGATGGGGGAGTATGTGCTGCGCGTTGCGATCCTCTATGCATCGTTCCCATTGCTCGTGTTGATCTTCCGCCAGCATTTGCTCTATAAACTCAAGATCTATTCTACGGGCGTGATGCAGTTCGCACAGCTGTCGCGCGCTTTGCTCATCAATGCGTTGCTACTGATAGCTGTTCTCTTTTTTGTGCGTCAGGACTGGATATTGCACAGCCGCATCAATCTCCTTCTTTTTACACTCACTTCGCTGGCGCTGCTTTCGTTCTTTCGGATCGTTCTATTCCGCAAATTACTGCTTCCAGCGATCTCCGGCATCGAGGTCAGGCGCATTCTGCTTGTTGGAATGAGCGAAGACGCGCAAGAGCTGCTCGCCCAAACGATGGCGGGAAAAACGCGGCCGTTCGAAGTTGTAGCTATCGTTTCGCAAAATGGTACTTATAATTCTGATTCACCGCATGTGCTGACGCTCAGCGCTGTACCACTTTTGCGAGATTTTGTACCTGCTCATAATATCCACGAAGTCGTTGTGGCTGAAAACGATTTGCCGTATGAGGATGTCGTGCGCCTGATTTCCGAGGCGCGTGAAACGGGCGTTCCCATTCATTTGCTGAGTGACCATTTCAAGGTGGTGCATGAGCGAGTAACAAAGAGCGCTTCGGAGTTTCTTAATGTTTCCGCATCGCCAATATCACATGGTCGTCACGGATTTTATGGAAATTACCTGAAGCCGTTGGTGGATTCAGCTGGCGCCGCCGCAGGAATTATTGTTATTTCACCGTTTTTACTCATCATTGCGCTTGCGATCAAGTTCGGTAGCCGTGGACCGCTTTTTTATCACACAGAAGTGATCGGAAAACAAGGGAAGGCATTCCGATGGTACAAGTTCCGAACAATGTACCTTGGGAAAGATGATGAAGTCCATCGCGACCATGTTAGCGAACACATTAGGCTCGGCAGCCGGCCGACAGGCAAGCTTGCAAACGATCCGCGCGTTACACCGATCGGGCGATGGCTTCGAAAACATTCGCTGGATGAATTGCCCCAGTTGTGGAATGTTTTGACCGGTAAAATGTCATTAGTTGGGCCGAGACCATGCTTACCGTATGAGTATGAGCAATATTCAGGTTGGCATAAAGAGCGCTTTGCCGTCCGCCCTGGTATTACTGGATTGTGGCAAGTCAGCGGACGCTCCAGCGTTAGCTTCAACGATATGGTTATCCTCGATCTTTATTACATTCATAACATTTCACCATGGCTGGATGCAGCAATCATATTGCGCACGATCGGTGTTGTGTTTACTGGTAAAGGCGGGGGATAAATTATTAGTTTAGTATTACATTTTAACGCATGGTAAGAATAGGAATTATTGGCGCGGGATATTGGGGATCGAATCTTGTTCGCGCATTTAACGACACAGAGAACGCAGCGATCGTTGCGGTTGCGGATCGCAAGGAAGGCCGCTTGAACTTCGTCTCGAAGCGCTATCCGCATATTCGTGTGACGGACGACATGGAAAGCTTGCTTTCCGATAAAGATATTGACGCAATTGTTGTAGCGACAGCGGTTCCAACACATTATGAGATCGGCCGCAAAGTGCTGGAAGCGGGGAAGCACGCGATGATCGAAAAGCCGATGGCGTATTCCTATGAGGATGCGCGTAAGCTGCGCGACCTTGCAGACTCACTTCACCGTGTGCTTACGGTTGGACATGTCTATCAATTTTCACCGGCTGTCGAATGGCTGGCACAAAGAATATCGAGTGGCACATTAGGTAGGCTATTCCATATTGACTCCATCCGTATCAATCTCGGTCCGCCACAATCGGAAGTGGATGTTGTATGGGATCTTGCTCCGCACGATCTTTCAATATTGATCTACTTAATGTGGCAGACGGGACTTTCCACCGAAGTTCGCACCATGCGCGTCATGGCGGGAAGTTTTGTTAAGGATGTGCTTGCCGATCTTACCCACATTTTCATCGAGTTCGAATGCGGCGTAACGGCGCACGTACATGTTAGCTGGGTTACATCGAACAAGGTGCGGCTTATGCAGATCTCGGCAGAGCATGGAACCGTTGTATTCGACGATATGCAGCCGGCTGAGAAAATAAAGATCTATTCGCAAGGTGTCGATACACGGGTGGGAGCCGACGCATCGCAAGCTGCGGAGCTGACCTACCGCCCCGGCGACATATTCATTCCCACGCTTCCGCGCCACGAGCCGCTTGCCGCAGAATGCCGCCATTTCGTCGATTGCATCGAAACCGGAAAGGAACCGATCAATGGCGGGAAAATTGGTGTTGAAGTAGTGCGGCTGCTGGAGATGATCGAGCGGGAAATAGGGGATGGAAAGTGAACACGTTTCCGTTTGATGAAATCGAAGGTTTCGACTGGGACGCCGGAAACATTTTGAAGATTTGGGATGCTCATAAAGTCCGTCCTTCGGAATGTGAACAAGTATTTCAGAACGGACCCTTTGGCGGAAAGCCGGACGAGAAGCATTCTGCCGAGGAAGAAAGATACTTCGTTTTCGGAAGAACAAACGAAAAGCGACTTCTTACGGTTGTTTATACAATGAGAAGCCGGCTTATTCGAGTTATATCCGCAAGACCGATGAGCCGTAACGAAAGGAAAGATTATGCAGAAGCAATTGCAGCCAATACCTAATTTCAGGAACGAAGACGAAGAATTCGAATTTTGGTCATCGCACGACACCACGGAATACATCGACTGGTCGAAGGTTATGCCTGTTTCCTTCCCAAACTTAAAACTCACGGAAGAGGTCGATCTGAAATTGCAGGAACTCCTCATTATTCGGGACATTGAACGTCTTGCGAAGCAACGTCACACCTCAAAACGAGCGCTCATCGTCCAATATCTCACCGAAGGCATTCGCAATAGTGCGGCGCCTAATAGCCCGATTTAATAAGCAAAAATTGGTGCGGTTATTGGAGATGATCGAGCCGGAAATAGGGGATGGTGTCTAGTAATAAATTTGCTTTCAATTATTGTCAAATTTGTATAATTGTGGCACTCATACTGCTATCCAATGGGTGTGTGACGACGTTGCCAGAAAAAGCCTCGCTTACGATCCCTTTCCAACACCAAATTTCATCCATGTATTGTGTTCCAGCTAGCACCTCCATGGTACTTGCTTATTATGGGGATCATTATTCGCAGGATACTTTGAAAGAGTTAGCAACTCATCGGCCAAATTTCGAGGGTACGTTTTATGTCGATATGATTGCAGGACTTCATAAGATTGGGTATTCTTGGAAACAGAAAACATTTGGACTCGACCATCAGGGATTTGAAGATGGACTTCAGGCAATAAAATTCTCATTAATGCAAGGAAGGCCCGTTTTGATAAGCACCTCGATGCCGCCAATAGGCCATACATTGATCGTATCAGGGTTTGATGATGGGCATCAGAAGGTTGAACTGGTAAATTCTCTGAGCGATGAACCAGGAATGGAAACTATGAGCTATCTCGATCTTGAGAAGATTTGGCACGATGATTTTCAGCACAAAGTACGGAGTCTCTTGATAACGTATCCTCGAAACTAATGTTAGCGCGAATGCCTCGTCGGCTTTAATGGGCATCTACAAACGCTACCGATGTTGCTGATGCACTGATACAGTGTGGGCACTCGATTCACCAACCATAAGTTAAAGAAAGTATGAGCGCACTCGAATTTGTAACGACTGAAGCGGAAAAGCTAGATCGGCATAGCCAATTTCTTCTCATCGAAAAATTGGCACGTCAGCTTGGTGAAACCTCCGAGCATCGCGAGGCATGGCTTGAGGAATCCCGCAGGCGTGCTGAAGCTGTCGACAGAGGGGAGATGGAACTACGCGATGCATCCGAGGTTTTTGCACGAGTTCGTAAAATGATCGGGAAGTGAAGGTTTGGTATTCTTCGGCGGCGGAAGAAGAATTCGCCGAGTCCGCTTTATACTATCTTGAGGAGTCTCCGCAGGCAGCTCTGGATATTGAAGAAATCATTGAGGATGCAGTTTCCTCCATTGCCAAATCCCCAAACCTGTATCCCGTTTATGATGGTGAAATTAGAGTTAAAGTTGTCGATAGGTTTCCATTCTCAATTTTCTACAGAGTACGAGCAGGAGAGATCCAGATATTATCGGTTGCTCATCAATCTCGAAGGCCTGGATATTGGCACAATCGTATAGAATAATTTATGCCCGACCCCATTTTTATTCATCCTCATGCGCTCGTCGAATCCGACGCAATCGGCGCGGGTACTCGCGTGTGGGCGTTTGCGCATGTTATGAAGGGCGCACAGATCGGGGAGCGGTGCAATATCGGGGATCATTCGTTCATCGAGTCCGGAGTAATCATTGGCGATGATGTGACCATTAAGAATGGGGTCAGTGTATGGGATGGCATGGAGATAAGGGATCGAGTTTTCGTTGGGCCGAACGTGGCTTTCACCAATGATATGCGTCCTCGGAGCAGAGTCTATCATGCACATGCAGAGCAAACGGTAATAGACGAATGCGCTTCCATTGGCGCAAACGCAACGATCCTCCCAGGCGCTCATGTCGGCAAATATGCCATGATCGGCGCAGGAGCTGTGGTGACTAAACCCGTTAAAGATTTTGAACTGGTAGTAGGTAATCCGGCCATTCATGCGGGTTGGGTGGATGAGAGCGGGGAGAAGGTGAACCGGGATTCCGCAGATTAAAGGGGACTACGCGGACGATTATTGGATTTTGTTTTGTTCTTGATCCCGTAAAGATTGCATGATTTTTACACGGTTCTATTTAATGGTTCATATTATGTGTTCGATGAATTTCAGGAGTAGTAATCAATCCGAAAAATCGTCCGCGTAATCAGCGTAATCCTTGTTCAAGAAAATGAAAGTACTTATCACCGGCGGCGCCGGATTTATTGGTTCTCATACCGCCGATGCACTCATCGAGCGTGGCGATGATGTGGTGCTATTAGATAATCTCTCTAAGCCTGTGCATTTGAAGGGGATACCAACGTATCTTCATCCGAAGGCTAAACTAATAATTGGGGATGTCCGTGATCCGAAGATTTTTCTTGCAGCTTTGCAGGGCGTCGATGCTGTTATCCATTTGGCGGCATACCAGGATTATTTGCCAGATTTCAGCACTTTCTTCAGCGTAAATTCTGTCGGCACAGCGCTGCTTTACGAGCTGATCGTAGCCAATAAACTGCCGATCAAGCGCGTCGTAGTAGCAAGTTCGCAAGCTGTAAATGGGGAGGGACTCTATCTATGTGAAATTCATGGTCTTGTAGGGCCTAGCTCACGTCAAGTCGAGCAGTTAAATCGTGCCGATTGGGTAATGCGCTGCCCGGAATGCGGACGCGAAGTTCAGTGGCAATGGACACCGGAAAGCTTCTCTCATCCAGAAAACCAGTACGCACTTTCGAAAGAGTCACAAGAGAAAATGACGCTTTCTTTTGGGCGCAAGTACGATATTCCAAGCGTAGCAATGCGGTACTCGATCGTTCAGGGGCCACGGCAATCCTTCTATAATGCCTATTCTGGAGCGTGCCGAATATTCGCATTACATTACTTCTTCCGCAAAGCTCCGACGATCTACGAGGATGGGCTAATGCATAGGGATTTCGTCAATTACCGCGACGTGGTGAAGGCAAATCTTCTGGCGTTGGATAGCGACCAGATTGTCGGCCAGCAATTTAATGTAGGCGGCGGAAAAGCCTATTCCGTAAAGGAATTTGATCGCATCGTCGCGAAGATCTCTGGCTGTGAGGATGTCGAGCCGAGCATTCCGGGCGTATTCCGGTTTGGGGACACCCGGAATTCCTGCTCAGATATCAGTAAGCTTAGGGCGGTAGGCTGGGAGCCCACGGGCACAGTTCAGGAAAGCGTCACAGAGTATGTGAATTGGCTGCGCAGCCAAACCGATGTCGGCGAAATATTCGATTACGCCGAAAAGAATATGCGCTCTCTTAATGTGATAAGAGATAGCAACCGCGACTGAGATTCATGTGATTATTCGGGGATTCATGAGATGGGGATGGGAAGGGATACTCACATACACCACATGCAAATGTGACTTTACATAATGTATCTTATGGACATTCTGGTTATCCACGGAATAAACCAAAAGAAAGGCTCTTGAACGAGCCTTCCATGCTAAAGTATTGAAATTAAGTAAGTTAACGGTGAGCCTTTGCAGCTACATTCCGCGCAGTTTCCGCACTCTGCCTTTTGGCTTTGGGTGGTGTCCGGATGGCGGCGCAAGCGGATATTCAGTTTCAACAGTACCACGCATCATCTTCGACAGCTTATTCTTTAGTAACGACAACTTAAACGGCGACAAATAATCAATGAAATACTTGCCATGGAGATGGTCGATCTCATGCTGAATCACCCTCGCGAGGATTTTGTCAGCTTCTAACTCCACTTCGTTCAGATTTCGATCCAGGTATTTCACACCGATCTTTTCTGGGCGAACAATCTCTTCACGTATGTCGGGAAGACTTAGGCATCCTTCTTCGAAGACTGATTCACCATCGGTCCCAATAAGCGCTGGGTTGATTAATACCAGTTCTCCCCTGTCCTCCATGCCTTGCACGTGCTTGAGATCCACTACCGTCAATGCGAGCGATTTACCCACCTGATTCGCAGCCAATCCAAGCCCCTCGGCATTGCGCATGGTGAGGATGAGATTCTTGATGAGCCTCTGAAGCTCAGCAGAATCCTCCTCGATCTGGGAGGTTTCCTGCCTTAGAACCGGGTGATCGAAGGTATATATGGGGAGAATAGGCACTCTTGACAATGATGAATTATGAATGATGAATTATGAAAAAAGGATGCTAATCGGTGGATTCATAATTCATCATTCATCATTATTCAAGTGGACCTGAGGGGACTCGAACCCCTTACCTCGTCGTTGCGAACGACGCGCTCTACCAGATGAGCTACAGGCCCTTGGCGCTACTCGAGAAAATACCTATCGGAGCTTCCGAATTCGCGCGATGAAAATGTTGTTTGGACTGCGAGAGTTCCATTTATGGCGGTGTTAATGCTATAAATACACGCCAATCCTTAGAGGGTTCTCCGTGAAGGTTAGCCTGAAAATGGTTGGAATCTATGTCGCGTTCCTTCTATTAACACGCATCCATGATTGCAATTCTCAAAGAACGCTTGGGTCGGCTTCCTTTACGGGCAACCCTGATTTTTTTCGGGACGTTGCTAATTATCGGATATTATCGCCGTGGTTCTCTTGCCGCACTTTGGATCTTCGGCTGGGCGGCTTATATGGCCACGAAACTGGTGTTCACGGTAAAGCGTAAAGTGGATCAGCAAACTAAATTGAATAATCAGAGATCATGAATCACGTTCGGTCACTCTTTCTTGCGGCTATTCTTGTTCTGCCTTGCGGCGCATTTGCCCACACGACATCAGATTCCGTGCATATTGCTTCGAGCATGAAGTTTAACGTCACCACTGTTAAGGGTGACGAAGTTAATTTCAAGGATTTTTTAGGAAAAGGACCATTGCTCGTCAATTTTTGGGCGCTGTGGTGTGAGCCATGCAAACAGGAAATGAAAGCCTTCAAAGTACTCGCAGAGAAATTCAAGACCGAAGGGGTGAGCATGGTGGCCGTAAATACTGATCAGGTTCGATCGGTTGGTAAGGTGCGGGCCTGGGTTACAACACAAGGCATCGATTTCCCGGTTCTGCTTGATCCTGATGGAGATATAGCCCGCGACATTTTTTCGATGGAGTCACTCCCCTACAGCCTGATCCTCATGCCTGATGGAAGCGTATACAAGAAGCACATCGGCTATACTGCCGGAGATGAGAAAGAGACAGAGAAGGAGATCGTTGATCTGATCACAAATCTGAAAGCGAAAAACAAATAGGCTCAAGACCCTGGAACATAACCAAGATTTTCGTCTTTTTCTTCTGGCTTGATGTCAGAAGGTGGAGTGTTGAAACCAGAATTCCCAAGGACGAAATTCGTGTCTGTGCTCGCTTAATTGGTTCTTTGAAAAATTGTGCTCCAATACTTTTGTGTGTGATTTCACCGATCCACTTTTAGCATTCCGGCACAAAAAAAGCGCCGGTGTATCCACCGGCGCTTTTTGAACAAATCAGATAACTGCTTTTACCGTGCAATAACCATCGTCTTTGTGTCGGTGAACTCGCCGGACTGAAGCTTGTAGTAGTACATCCCATCCGGCAGCGAACCAATATTGAATGTTGCAGCATGAGCGCCGACGCCTTCCACATCGTTAACAACGGTTGAAATTTGTTGGCCCAATTGATTGTAGACCGTTAGCAAGACCGGTGCTGGTGAAGTAAGGTTATAATCTATTTCCGTTTCGCTGCTTACAGGATTTGGGAAGTTCTGTTCCAGGATCGGTTTCATATTACCATTCTCATCTACAGCATTTGTCAACTGGTTGCTCATGTAAGCAACCACGACAAAATTCGTGTAAAAATAATCGGTTTGAGACATATCCTGATTGGTAAACTGGAGACCTGCATAATCGTTTATAAAGTAGGCATAGGTCGGATCATTCGGATCATCGATAGCCCACATACCACGGTATATATCTTGATCGGAAGTCGTAAGTGGATCCTCTAAGGGAGTCTGAAATGTAACAGAATCTCCTCGAACGAGAAATTGTGTTTCGGTGAGATCGGTATCTGTTACATAATAGCACAGGAAGAAATCGGATCCAATAGTTGTACCCTTCCATGTGGCTGGAAATTTGTAATTCAAATGAAGAACCGTGTCATAAACGGTGTCGAGCATTAGATTATTGGTTTGAAGAACGATGGAATCCATCGGTGGTGTAAGCGTATTGAAACCAAAAAGTGTGTCGGGGTTGGTTTGACCAGAGATCGTTTCAAATAATGGTATGCCCGGCCGAACTTCGATAACGAGGGAGTCATTGGTTCCATCCGTGGGTAATGTGCCAGGGGCAAATACCACTTGAATGCTGTCGAGGTAACGGTTGGTCCACAAAGGCGCGACCTTCGGCAGTGAAAACCGTTCAGCATAACGGTTGACCACAAACTGAGTATCGATTGGATTCGCTTGTGTACCAGAGTTGAGATTCAGATGAGCCGGTAGAACATACCAGTTAAAATTTCCCGTGCTATCGGGGTCGAAGTAAGCAATCGCAGTATCCGCAAGTGGGGTTGAGAGCGAATTGAACGGCTTTAGATTACGCGGTCCGGGCGGGGTAATCAAGGGTGGAACATTACTATAAGGAATGGTGGGGCGGATGGCGGAATGAATGACCTGTGCTTTCGAGCTCGATGAGGTTGCGAACACGAAGCTAAGAATAAAAAAAACCGTAACAATACGTTTCATTATGTTCAAAAAAGTAGGTTAAAAACCATTAGAATGTGGGTTTCGAGGCCAGAATAAGATATAGCGTCTCTCCCATTTATGCTTATTTTAATAAACCCGAAAATGAGGAAAAAGTTGCGCAAATGACCAAAAGCAGCTCTCGATACTATGCGGCTCCAAGAATGTCGCTAAGCTTAGTAACCTCCAGCAAATGTTTGAGTTGCTCCCCTGGCGCAGATAAGTGGAAGGCAGCACCATGCTCCAGAGCGGCTTGCCTTGCGGCAAGCAGCATTCCAAGACCAGAGCTATTGACGAACCCTACCTCCGCCGCATCGGCTTCTACGCTATCGAATTTTTGCTCAGAGAGTGCCTCACGCAAATCTGTCGCGAATTTCATGGCATCGGCACCGCCAATGAGATCACCAGTGAGACGGATGCAAAGTCGGTCGCGCGAATATTCAAATACTGAGGTCATGATCTTGAAACGCTATGGAGCGCATTTGTCATTCCCGCGGATGGGCAATGAGAATTGCGAGCTATGCTGCGGCAGGAACTCGTTTAGGGGCAGGAGTCTTGCGAGCACCAGCGGATACGCGAGAGGTCTTTGTCTTATCACGCTCCAACCAGTCGAATGCAATGGCCGAAGCAACGAAAATGGAGGAATACGTTCCTGTAATAACTCCGATGAGCATGGTGAATGCAAAACCGCGTAGCACTTCCCCACCCCAGATAAATAATACCAGCAGCGTAAGAAACACCGTGCCAGATGTAATGATGGTGCGCGGAAGCGTTTCATTAATAGCGCGATTCATAATATCCTTCAGCGTCTGTCCTTTATACTTGCGCTGATCCTCACGAATGCGATCGAAGATGATAACGGTGTCATTGACAGAAAAACCTACGATCGTAAGAAAAGCAGCTAGCAAGGTAGAATTCATTTCGAGATTCAGCCACGGCACGAGTCCGTTGCAGATCACTGCGAATGCAAATGCAACAAGCACATCATGCACAATAGCGACGACCGCGCCAAATCCATACACGAACCGGAACCGGAATGTGAGATAGATAAGAATGACGATACACGTAAAAAAGACTGCAAGAAATGCCTTTTGCCGGAGCTCGGCACCGATCTTGGGTCCGATGTGCTGCTCCTGCATTAACTCGGCTTTGTTGCTGGGGAATCCTTTCGAAACAGCATCAAGTACTTTTTTTGTAGCCTCTGAACCGGCCTGAGCACCCTGCGCACCTTCACGCACACGAATAAGCACACCGGACTCATCTTTGCCATAATACTTCACTTCGGCACCGCGTATGGAGGCTTTATCGAGCGAGGCACGCACATCTTCAATGCCTACATTCCTTTGGAACTGAAGTTGAACTTCTGTGCCTCCGGCGAAGTCGATGCCATACTCCACGCCACGGAATAGCGCCCAAATAATGCCTGCCATCGTTACGAACGATGACACATAATACCAAATTCGGCGTTTGCCGATAAAGTCGATGGATGTCTTACGAAAAAAATGCATAATAAAAATTGATAGCCCCTCTCCCCGATCGAAAAAGGGATTAGATGGAAGCTTATCCGAACTTGATTATTTCTGGATTACGCTCCATGAGCAGATCGAAGATAACCCGTGTAATGATGATTGCTGTAAAAAGTGAAGCCGATACGCCGATCATCAGCGTTACCGCAAATCCTTGCACCGTACCCGTTCCGAAAGCGTATAAAATGACGCCGGAGAAAAACGCAGTTAAGTGACCATCAAAAATAGGTGCAAATGCACGCCGGTACCCATCATCCATTGCGAGTTTCAGCGATTTGCCCAGTGATAGCTCCTCGCGAATACGCTCGTAAATGAGCACGTTCGCATCGACAGCAATACCTACCGTGAGAACGAGGCCAGCCATACCAGGCAGCGTTAACGTAGCCCCAAACGTTGCAAGCACTGCCGCCGTAAAGAGTAAGTTTATCAGCACCGCGAGATCTGCCACGACGCCACCGGTAACATAGTACATCCCCATAAACAGGATCACCACTATGAGACTCCAAATAACAGATGCCAGACCCTTCGAGATGGAATCCGCACCTAGCGAAGGCCCAACCACCGATTCCTGGATAATCTTTACTGGCGCAGGCAAGGCACCGGCTTTAAGAACGATTTTCAACAAGTTCGCTTCGTTCATGTCACCAATACCCGTGATCTGGGAGTTGCCACTCGGTATTTCACCAAGAACTTTTGGCGCGGAATAAACTACGCTATCGAGAACGATCGCAACCTGCTTGTTAATGTTGGCGTGGGTAACACGGCGCCATACGCGCGTTCCATCGTCATCCATTTGCATGGATACTTCCGGCTTACCAGACTGCGGATCGATGTCCGTAGTAGCCTGAACGATAGCTTTTCCAGTCAGTTCAGGCTGCGAATTCAGGAAATACACCTGATACACATTCTCATTTTTTTCTGTCGGCAGCGGGCGGCTGAACATGAAGCTCATTTCGTCTGAGTAGATCGGCTTCACATCCGGGCGATTGAGAATACTTTTTATAATTGCGCGATCCGATTCCGTAACATAAATATCGTTACTTTGCCGGGATGCACCTTTCATGAGGATCGCAGTGAATGGATGAGTTTTGGCAAAGTGCTCATACTTCTGTTCCTGGGACATTCCGATCTCTGCGATCGAGTCAGCACGACGGGCGGAATCTTCCGGGTTTAGGCCGGCTACGGCTTTCGCTGTGGAATCCTTTTTGGTGCTATCGGGAGCAGCAGCAGTCTTAGAAGTATCGGTGGATGTTAATTTTGCTTTTGTAGAATCAGCCTTGGCGGTATCGAGCTTTTCCAGACGTGCTAATGCGGTGTCACCATTGAGATGCGCGTCGATGCGGTCGATAACTCGTTTGTACGTTTCCGGGTCTTTCAACGTGCGGAATTCCAACTGCGCAGTCCCCTGCAAAAGCTGATGGACTTGTGTAGGATCGCCAACGCCAGGCAACTCGATGATGATGCGACGCGAACCCTCCTTCTGAATGGTTGGCTCCGTCAGACCAAATTGATCGACGCGGTTACGAATGATCTCGATCGCACGATCAACAGCCTCATCGACGCCTTTTTGGAGAGCGGCCTGTATGGAGGCATCATCGCCAGCACCCGCTTCGTTGAAGTAAAAATAATTGGCGAGTGATTTCCCCTTCGGCTTTGCAATCTCGTTAAAATGCTTCATGAAAAGCGGCACAACCGGATCCTCGGAAGTTGCTTCATCTTTTTCTGTAGCATCCATTACTTGCTGAAAAAGGTCATCTTTTTGGAGTGCTTGTTCGTCAATGAACTTCAGCACATCAACCTCCATAGTTACATAGATGCCGCCGCGGAGATCAAGACCAAGTTTGATGGCTTTAGCATTCGCGTCCTTGAGGTCTTGACCATTCGCAGTTTCCCACTTCACTTTTTTAAGCGAATCCTGTGCAGAGTTTCCGAATGCGTCAAGCTCGTTTTTAAGATCTTGCGAGCGATAGGTAGGATAAAGCGCATAGACTGCCCCAATAATACAGAGCAGAATAATGATAATTTTAGCGCGGTTTTTTCTCACGTATGAAAATATAGAAAATTCTTATGAATTTCGAGGGTTTGGACATCCGGGCGGTCAAGCCTCCCGAATTGCCAGTGCGGTAAAACTTTGGAGGGGTGTTATGTTCCCCTCAGTGATGCTTTTTCACAACCAAAGCCAAAATTTGGAGAAAAGCAGAAGAACAATCTACGGCCGCCCCAAGAAATCTACCATTGGCAGCCCTGCCTGGAACAACTTTCCTAACTTTTCCGGTAGATCGTCGGAAAGTAGATCGTCGTCTTGAAGGTCAGCTCCGAAAAGAAAGCTCTTCATTTTGAGATATTTCGCCTGCGGGTGGTCCTCGCTGAAGCCTTGTGGAATCCGTTTCAGCGATTCACCTGTCAATCCTTTGGGATATTGCTTCTTAAAGCTGGCGGCATTGATAATTTTTTCGAACTCTTTTGGTTTTGCAGCGATCTTCGACCTGATCTGTTTGAGGAATGGCGGGATCGGCATCCATACGCCACCGCCGGCGAATAAGCTCATTCCTTTTCCCGATTTGGCAGGCTCAAATCCCAGATAATAGCCGCACCATTCTTCTTTCTTGGTATCCGCGAGTGGAAACGAAAGCCCGATATGGGTCTTGTAAGGAGATTTATCAGCGCTGAACCGAATATCCCTGTTAATTCGGAACAGTGAAGTTTTTGCATTACCGATCACCGGCATTTTGTGATCGCGGAAGTACTCCCCCATTGCGTGAGCCAGCGCTTTTGAAGGCTCAAGCAAATAGAATTCGTAATCATCGCGATGTGCTTCGAACCAATCTTTATTATTGTTCTTCTTCAAGCCATGCAAGAATTTGAACATGTCTTTTGAAAAGCCTTCAAAGACTGGTGCGGGTTCGGTAGGAATAGAAAGATCGGGTACAGCTTTGGCCATGAAAGTGGGGTTTGCTTGATTTAGCGGTTAACCGATATAAACAACTCAATCACTTAAAACGGCTCCTTGCGCAGAGTAAATTGGAAGGTACTTCCCTTCCCGAGTTCGCTAGACACGCTGATCTTACCGTGGTGCGCCTCGGTGATGTGTTTAACGATTGCAAGCCCTAAACCTGTGCCGCCAGGCGAAGATCTTGCTCGGCCTTTATCTACACGATAGAAGCGCTCGAACAAGCGTGGCAAGTGTTCTGGCGATATGCCGACTCCTGTATCCGTAACACGTATAGTTAACTCATCCGGCGTTGGTTCTGCATTGAGTAGCTCGATCTTGATGGATCCTCCGCTTTCTGAATACTTGATTGCATTATCCACCAGATTGATAAGTACCTGCTTGATACGTTCCTTATCGGCATAGACGATCACTTCGTGGTGTGGCAGGGTATTGCCGGTAAAATAGAGCTCAATATTCTTGGCTCGGGCGATCGGTTGCATTTCACTCGAGAAATCGCGGAGAAATGGCTGGATGTCGAACAGGCGGAAGCTCATGTGCATCTCGCCAGACTCGATGCGAGAAATATCGATGAGGTCGTTGAGCAGATTATTCAATCGCTCTGCCTGAAGTCGAGCCCGGAAGAGGAAATCGCGATTGACGACTGGATCATCGACAGCCCCATCGAGCAAGGTTTCAATAAACCCCTGCACGGCAAAGATCGGCGTGCGCAGCTCGTGGGAAACATTTCCGAGAAATTCGCTTCGCACGCGTTCAAGCTTTTCGCGAGCCTGGTCGTCGCGGCGTTGTTTTTCCGCGATCTGATCGATCACCCTGGAGAGCTGACGTAACTCCGCAGGCGGGGTAACTGCGACGGTCGTGCTTCGAAACTCAAGGTGCCCGTTGGCATCGACGGTGGGCATTAGTTCACGGATCGGACGGATGAACCGCCCAGCGTACCAAATGCTTGCTGCTGAAAAAAGAATGACTAAGACGATCGACAACCAGATCCCGGTGGCGAAAAAAGATGGCGATACAAACCCGATCGCAATGTTGGCCAGGCAAAGAACAATTATGACCAAGGCTATCGGGAACGCCGCAGCCTGCGTGCGAAGTGATGGCACTCTTTTATTCTAGTATGTATCTATAACCAACGCCCTTTACGGTCTCGATGCGCTTACCGTAGTTCCCAAGCTTTTCGCGCACCTTGAAGATGTGGACGTCGACCGTCCGCTCTACAACAAATGTGTCACGGCCCCAGACCTCATCAAGCAACGCCTCTCGCTTGTAGATGCGTCCGGGATGCGCAGCCAGGAAATAGAGCAACTCGAACTCTTTTCGAGGGAAAAAAGTCTCCTTATCATTCACAAAGACCTTGTAGGAACTTCGATCGATCTTGAGACCCGGTGACACGATCTTGTCATTTTCGGCAGGAGCGTTCTGCTCCGATCGATCGAATCGACGTAGCAGAGACTTTACCCTTGCCACCAAAATTCGAGGCGACACAGGCTTCTGTACATAATCATCAGCTCCCAGCTCGAGGGAGACGATCTGATCGACCTCACCAGCACGAGCTGTCAGAAAAAGAACAGGTATCTGAGCCGTTTTAGGATTGGATCGAATAGCTCGGCAAGCCTCGAAGCCATCCATTTCCGGCATCATGATGTCAAGAATTACAAGCGCAGTCGGGGTTTGCTCCAGTTTTTCTAAGGCTTCTTTCCCATTTGCAGCAGTTTCTACGGCAAACCCCTCCCTGGTGAGGTTATAGGCAAGCATATCGCGGATATCCTGCTCGTCGTCGACAATGAGAATGGTTTTGGTCATCAATCTGGCATAACAGGGCTTGAGTGCTCTAAGTGCTTAGAATACTGCTGTTTTACTATTTCTTAATGATTACGTGACAGATGCAAAATATTCTTAATAATTCCGTAACATAGTGATAACGGAATCTTGTTAGACGAATAGAGCAAACAGGTTGTTAAACCCTGTGAATCTATAAAAAAAGAAAACTTTTAACATGGCTGCGGAAGTAGCGGAGAAATATCAGCAGGAAACGAAACGAATGGTCCGGATGCCGGAGTTTTCCTCCCATCACGCGCACGTAATGCCACCAAATAAGATCACAACAACCGATCTCAATCTTTTTTATGGAGCAAAGCAGGCACTTCGCTCTATCTCTCTCGATATTGCAGAACGCCAGGTTACTGCTTTCATCGGGCCGTCTGGCTGTGGAAAATCAACTTACCTGCGAACGCTCAATCGCATGAACGACCTGATCGCTGGGGTTCGTATCACCGGCAATATCAAGATCGATGGGATCGACATCTACCAGAAAGGCCTGGATGTCGTCGATCTTCGGAAGCGCGTCGGGATGGTGTTTCAGAAATCGAATCCCTTTCCAAAATCCATCTGGGAAAATGTAGCCTATGGACCGAAAGTTCTTTGCAATCGCAACAAAGCCCGTCTGAATGAACTCGTCGAAAAAAGCCTCATACAGGCTGCGATCTGGGATGAAGTTAAAGACCGCCTTCATCATAGCGCAATGGGCCTTTCCGGTGGGCAGCAGCAACGATTATGCATCGCCCGCGCCCTTGCAGTCGAGCCGGATGTTTTACTGATGGATGAGCCAGCAAGTGCACTCGATCCTATCTCTACGGCGAAGATCGAAGAACTCATCTTTCAGCTTAAAGAGAACTATACGATCGTAATCGTTACACACAACATGCAGCAAGCAGCGCGCGTAAGTGATGTAACCGCCTTCTTTTACATGGGCGAGCTCATCGAGTCTGGAGCTACGAAAGATATTTTCACCAATCCCGTAAAAAAGCAAACGGAAGATTACATCACCGGACGTTTTGGATAAGAATTCTACCTACACCCCATTGCCACGCGTACACCGTCATTTTGAGGATGAACTCGATACGCTCCGGTCACAACTCATCCGGATGGGTTCGCTCGTCGATGAGCAGATCGAAACTGCGATTCGTTCATTGAACGAATCGAATATTGAGCTTGCTAAGTTCGTGCTCGCTCGCGAAGAGCGGGTGAACGAACTCGATCTAACCATCGAAGGGCAGTGCCAGCGCATATTCGCACTCACTCAACCGGTGGCTGTCGATCTGCGGTTGCTGCTTGCTGCGATGCGCATGAATAGCGATTTCGAGCGCATTGGCGACATTGCCGTCAATATTGCCGAACGTGTGGAAGCATTGGAAGACTACCCAAGCCTTTTGGAGCGTGTCGGCGCAAATGAGATGATCTCCACAGCCCGGCACATGCTCACCAGCGTGCTGAATGCCTTCATTCATTCCGATAGTGATGAAGCGCGGTCTGTATTCGAGAATGAAGATAAGGTTGATGATCTCAATCGGCAGATATTCTTCAATCTCATTGATGAAATGAAATCCGATCCCGTGATGATCGAACCGGCGGCGCATCTGATGGCCCTGCTCCGCCACATTGAACGCCTGGCCGACCATGCTACGAACATTGCCGAAAATGTTATCTTCGTGGCCGAAGCCAAGCTGATGCGGCATCATAACAGCAATCTCTCGGCGGGACTTTAATTTTCGCGGACAACGCGTAGCGTGCGAATTCCTTCGGAGCTTTTTACCAATAAATTGTAAACCCCACTCCGCACGGGTAATTGCACCTCGATAGGAATATTTGCACTCAGTTGTGAGGTAAACGTGCTACGCAGCGTCCCCAGCATGTCATAAACTTCAATCGTTACATCGCCAACATCAGAGTTCGAAGAAATCCAAACATTGCCATCTGAAGGATTCGGATAAACCGAAAGAAGCGTGTTAGGTGTGGGAACCAGTGCTACGCCGCTTCGAATCCCCAATGTTGCGACAGACCAGTGGGAATCTTCCTCCTCGCTGGTGCATAAGGGTATGTTTTGCCCTGCAATAAAAGTCAGGCGTGGAAGCTTGACCCAACTCGTGGCGGGCTGGTCCTGATTTGGTTGAAAAAGCGCGGTTCCAAGAACAAGCGGACTCGATGCAGTGGAGGATACATTATGGATCGCAATATCCGCCGCGTTGCCGCGAGGTATGACCGAGGTAACGTTCCATCCGCTCGGTGGTTGATAGGACACGTAACTCACTACCGTGGAATCCCAGCTATAGGTCGCCAGAATGTCTGTGAGAGACGGCCATAGCGAATCAACATTGAGTTCGGAATTAACATCCACGCCAAGCATGAGGGAATCGACTTGGCCCACATACGCAGAAACACTTTCGCGATGCTCCATCGTCGGTTGTGCAAACAACGCGGCAGTCGAGCTGCCGAGCAACGGGATTGTCGTATCTTGTTTTACACCAGCAAGTGTGAAGGCCAGATGAAGCCGCGCGGTATCGACCCCCGATACGGTGCCCCAGAAACGGATCGGGATGGAATCCACGCCGCTAAGCGCAAGCGGGGTAATAAAAGATGGGGATGGCTGAGTGAATGCCGCAGACCCAGTGATCCAAACAGAATCAAGTTCTGCAGCCACCGGCAGGCAGCTTTGGATCCGAAAAACCATCTCTGTGTCGGTTGGGCCGCAAACATTCCCACTCAAACGGATTTCATTTGTTGAGAGGGCTAATACAGCGGGTGATGCGCTAACGAAACCCGCGAGAGAAATGGTATCTCTCGAGCCATCGTCGATCTCGAGAACAAGTTGTGCATTCTGTTCGCCCTGCTTAACATGGAGAAGAGTAACCAGGATGGAATCGCGAGAAAGATCGCTGGCCGCGAAGCTTGCTGAATCTGAACCGATGATCATCCATGATAACACTGTGGAAGGTGAACAACCCCACCTGGTAAACTGAATGGAACGTGTGAGGCTGTCGCAAGAAATTGTGTCGGCTTGGAACAGCGTGTCGGGCGATACCGAAAACATCTTCGGAAGAGGGCTGCCGCCGCTGTTGAAGGTTTCCCAGATGTTCCCTGCGCTGTCCAGAGCGAAAATGGTGTCGTCATTGATGGCACAAATGCACCTGCTGTCTATGACGGTATTAGGCCCTCCAATGCCTACCCAAGTCATTCCTTGGTCCGTTGAGCGTAAGACTCCGTTAGATCTGGTGCCCGCGTATTGGGTAAGTGTGGCGCCGGAAAGCGCACCGGAAAGATAGCCATAGCGCGCAGAAAACGCAACTTGCCACGTGGCGCCATCGTCGCTGCTGCGGAAAATCCGAGAGAGGCTATCGTGGGTTGGAACGTAATAATTTTCCGACACAATAAACAGGATATTGGGATCGCATGAATCGAGCCCGATCGCATAACTGTCATAAACGAATTGGCCGCCCTGGGAACTCCATGTTATGCCGGAGTCCATACTGCCGCTAACTTCGCTTGTTGGACCGTTGAATACTATGCGTTCAAATTCTTCGTTCGCTCGAACGGCAAAGTCCGTACCGGGCCTGCTACTAAGCATTTTCCATGTTTGGCCATTATCCGTCGAGCGATAAAATGCGTCCGTAGAGTAACCGTCGCCAATGCCGTATGCTTTCGATTGGGACCCGCAAAAGACTTGCGTGAAGCCTTGTTTGGAAAATTGCCAGTTTTTTCCACGGTCACTGGTTGAATAACTACCTGTCAGTTCATTGGATACAAGCCCACTATCGCCATTCCAAAAGGAAACAGCAGTTATTTCAGAGGTAGCCGGGAGACTCGTCAAGGTCCATGTTTTGCCTAAGTCGAGGCTGTAGGCAAGGTTCGTAAATCCGGCCCATAAAATTCCATCTTTATAAGTAATGACGCCTTCACCTCCTAGTTCCGAAGAATCAAAAGGTGTAACCACATTCGGTGCAACAATCCTCCATTGCCCCCGCACACCACCCGCTGCAACCGTGAGGAGCAGCAGCGCTAACCACAACCGTTTTGGAGAGCAGAGGTGCATACGCTTAATACATTAATGAGTTCGAACTGCTCTCAATGTCCTTGTTCCAAGCGATGACCTTACCAGAATATTGAAAACGCCATCGGCTTCGGGCAGCGCAAGCTCTATAGGAACAACACTTTGAATGCTTGACTTAGTTACACTTCTCTCCTCGCCGAGCACGTCATAGACCTCAATCGTAACGTCGCCGACGTCGGTGTTCGAAGATATCCAAACACTCCCGGTAGTGGGGTTCGGTACGATGCTGAATGCCGGTTCAACTCCAAGATGAATGAGTTGCGAAAGAATTGGAATGCTACAACCTGATAGCGTGGTGATCGTACTTGTGACGGGTGCAGGCATGGAATACTCGCATGGGGATGTTTGCGTTAGAACCGTTATAGAATCAAACGTTGCGTGTGCAGCTTGGCTTGAATCGTTGAAAACATTGAACTTTGCATAACCCAATACCGCGCCGGATGTTGCACCTGAAATTGAAAGCACCGAACGCCCCCGACTGCTATCGCCCGGAATATCCAACCGCACACCTGTTGGGGAGAACGAGCCTAGATAATTTACCGACCCATCGTAATGCAGGATGAGATCGACATTCTCCGCGCGTTCAAGTCCGTTGATCGTGATGGGAACCGCAACGGTCGCACCGAGAGTGTCGGTATGGACATTTGGGGTTGTCATGGAGAGATCGCTATGAAATAAACCGACATATCCGGCGAGTTGGATAGTATCGCTTGAGCCATTATCGAGAACAAGAACTAACTCCGCCTGTTGGTTCCCGATCTTGGCTCCAGAAAGTGTTACACTGATAGAATCGGGATATAGATTGTTCACTGTGAATGCTGATGAATCCTGCCCAACAATTGCGTAGTTCGCAACGGATGGTGGAGAGCATCCGCTTCTCATAAATAAGGCAGACTTAGTTATACTATCGCATAAGGTTGTATCTGATGAAAACAACGTGGAAGGAGAAGCATTCAACACATTGGCCGGGAACATAACATCTCCGATAAGATCAACTGTATCACGCGAACCATTGTTGAGCGATAGAACTAATTGCGCATTTTGTTTTCCAGACTTAATACCATAAAGCGTTACTAAAATTGAATCGTAGGATAGATTACTTGCCTTGAAGCTCGCCGAATCCGCACCGACGATAGCAAACGATGAAATTGACGGCGGTGAGCAGCCAGATCTGTTAAACACCACTGAACGAGTAAGACTATCGCAAGCGATAGTGTCGGATGAGAACAACGTGGCTGGCGAGGCCGCCAATGTATTAGGCGGGATGGTCACATAACCACCGAGAGCTACGGTGTCACTTGTGCCATTATCAAGAGTAAGCACTAATTGCGCATGTTGAGATCCTTGTTTAATCCCATTTAGTGTGACTGAGATCGAATCATTTGAGAGACCGCTCGCTTGGAAACTCGATGAATCCAATCCGGTTATTGACCACCCCAATACGGATGGCGGCGTACAACTACCTCGAACGAACTGGACAGTGCGTTTTATGTTATCGCATGATATAGAGTCGAAAGTAAACAAAGTGTCGGGTGAGGCAGAGAATAAGATGGCGGGCCGTACAGAGTCTCCACCGCTATTAAATGTTTCCCAAATACTCCCATTGGAGTCGAGAGCAAAAATAAGATTATCGCTCGCTGCCACAATAGTTCTCGAATCTTCGATACTCATTGGACCGCCAATATTCGTCCAAGTGCTCCCCCGATCTGTTGAGCGAAGGATTCCTCCTGTTCGTGTTCCTGCGTACTGTGCGTTTTTTGAACTTGAAAAGCCACCCGAAATGCAACTCAACTCACTAAAAGGCTCTTGCCAAGAACTCCCAAAATCGGAACTAACAAAAATTCGCGAAATATGTGGTTTATCAATATGAGTCCATTGCCAGTAATTTTCGTTGGTAACATAAAGATATGGTGCATTGCAAGAATCAATTTCAATAGAATAGGAATCAAAATCCACTAAGCCATCGGTCGATTGCCACGTTTGTCCACCATCTTTGCTAATCAATGCGGGGCCCCACCCAGGAGGGTTCATAGTGTAATTAAGGTTACTGGACAAAGTATAGATTGTTCCATCTCTTCCAACAGAAAGGCCTTGCCCTCCACCGTAAAAACCCATGTATGGCTTATTCCAATTTTGTCCACCATCTGTCGATATAGCAACATCCCCAAAATCCTCGTATAGAACGGTCGGGGAATAAAAGATGACGCGAAAAGAAAAATCCGAAGATATCAGTTTCCATGTAACGCCTCGATTTTCAGTGAGGTAGACGCCTGAAGAGGTTGCAACGATTCCAGTATCCCGATTAAGAAAAGAAATATCCGCGACCGTTCCCCAAAGAACTGTGTCTATCGGCAGGTTTGTCGTTGTCCATGTTTGACCAGAGTCGCTGCTCCAACCGAGATTGGAGAACCCTGCCCAAAGTATTCCATCCTTAAAAGTCATTGCTCCGACTACACCTCTCACGCCTTGAAACCCTACGGGCCACGGAGCAACAGCATTCGGCACTACAATCCTCCATTGCCCCCGCGCACTACCCGCCGCAACCGAGAGGAGCAGCAGCGCTAACCACAACCGTTTTGGAGAGCAGAGACGCATATCACAAAAACCTTAACCAAATCAGTAACATTCGCATTATTTTCTGGTTTTGTAGCGGCGCGGTCCCCGCGCTTCCCCTTCGGTTTGGTTTGTCCGTTTTTCGATTCCTCGCCAGGGAAGGCCGGGAAACCCGGCCTGTACAATAGATTGCACAAAATGATCGTGAATGGGTGTTTGCTGCGCGATCCAGCCGGCGCGGGGTCTGGATTCCCGCTTACGCGGGAATGACAAACTCGTTAGCGTATCAGCGCTTCGCGCGAAGCGCAGAAATACCTTGGCACTGTCATTCGCGCGAAGGGGGAATCCATAAAACTTTCGATTTCTAAACATTACCCATTTTTCGTCGTATATTGCTCTTGCTTTGATGGGCACCTATCCGGGGAAAAGATGAATTATGAATCCGCCGCGGCGGAGAATTATGAAAATGGAGGAGGATGCAGGAGTTCATTGATAAATGAAGGCGGAGGTGGGTTTCTATATGAACGAGTTCTCCAGGAAAGCATTTTGTGGATAACTTTTTCATCAATTGGCCAAATCAGCTTGGAAACGAGGGGTCATCGGGAACTCGAAAGAAAGAAAAATGGCACCTATTTCTTGGAGCAACGTAAAGCATGCAGTAATTAATCGGAGCTCAACCCTACAAATAATTTTTGCGCCATAAATTTTGTTTTGTAATTTCATCGGATAAAATCATTAATAATAACTTATGACAAAATCAACAGCACGCGCCGAATGGACCGGCGTATTAAAGAGCGGCAAGGGCGACATGTACCTTGGCGAAGTTTCCTTTCCATATTCATTCAACTCCCGTATGGAGGCAGGCGGCGGCTCTACGCCGGAGCAACTACTTGCAAGCGCGCTTTCAGGCTGCTTTTCCATGGCGTTGAGCGCGGAACTTGAAAAGGCTGGGTTTCCCGCAAAGCATGTTTCTACGACCGGCACTGCAAATTTCGATAATTCCACCGGTAAATGGAGCGTTGAATCGATAGATCTTAAGGTCGAGGCAAGCGTCCCATCTATCGATGACGCGAAGTTTCAGGAGATCGCAACTGGTGCAAAATCAGGTTGTCCAGTCTCGAGGGCTTTGTCTGCCGTTACGATCAATCTGAGCGCGAAGCTCGTTTGAGCGAGGATGGAGAATAGCTCCCGATCACCGCGAGCGATTGCAGCTAATATTCTGCTGGTTGCCTCACTTGCGGTGTTCGGGTGGCAATTCCGGTCGTTGTACACTGTTCCCGTGTTCGATTCCTTCCGCTGGGGCGGTGATGAAACATGGTTGATGCGCGAGTATGTGCATCAGATGCAGCATGGGGTATTGCTTTACCCGGAGAACTTTGGCGATCCGGTACGCACGAATGGGGTGCTCGCCGGAAGCATGTGGGGCAATGCACTGATCTATGGCTTGCCGGGCGTGGTATTCTTCCCGGGGTATGACTATGGAAGTATCGGCAGGACTGTCACTGCCCTACTGGCGCTTTTGCTCATCGGGAGCGTTTATTTTATCGCGCGATCGCTATCGGTATCCTCGGTCTTGAGCGCTGCAATGGTTCTTTTGATGGTTGCATCGCAGGGATTCGTTTGGGCAACGCACTCGGCAAGATATGATCTGCTCACCGGACTGGTCTTGATCTGGTATTGCTATTATCTATCGAGGATCAGGAACCACAGATTCCGGTCGATGTTCATTGCGGGGGCCGCCGGAATACTTACGATTTGCTTCTCGCCGCATTTACTAACGCTCGCTGGGGGCGGAACATTAGTTTTCCTGCTCATAGGCGGTGTGTGGAGGAATCGGCTCGCATTAACAGCGTGGTTCTCTGGCGTGATTGCAGCGGTCGGCGCGCTCTCCGGAGCTTATTATTTTGGCGCAGGTGAATTTTCACTTTTTGGCCACGGTGGGAAATCCGGCATATTTAGTTTCGTGCTGAATGAAGTGCCGATCCTTCGTCCGTTTTCGAGGAACGTTCAGGTTTCGAATTTGCTGGAGCGCATGCATCTGTTTCAGATAGATATGCCTGGAATGATAGTCATAATGGTCGTATCGGTCCTGGTTTTACTTCCCTATTTTTGGCGAAGCAGGCGAACTCTCCGAGACAAAGGTCAAGCATTGTTCACACATCAGCAGGAATTCTTGTTGTCATGCGTAGCAGTTTGCATCATAGCATGGCTGCTGATGCAAGGAAGTCGTCCATATTATCTTTTTCATATCGTACCGCTTGTATTGATCGGGTGCGGAATAATTCTTGAAGGATGTTCCGTAGTGAAGGTAAATCGGTGGTTTGGAGAAGCCGTTGTCATGCTTGCATTATTTATTGGAATTTGGCTCGATAGCAGGAACGCAATTCCGAGCCCAATTCTTGGCGAAGCAATTGCTCGAGATCAAAAAGCGGTAATCAAAAGATTCCTCGGCGAATCGAAAGCAAGCACAGTTAATAAGAGTAGAATTCTTGTCGATGTTGCTGGGCTCGATCGCGCGTTGATAGACACATCTGAGGAAGTTCTCACCCTTGATATGTTCCAGCCGCCGCCTAATGCTGAGGCTTTAGTGCATAAATTGTATTCGAATACTATCAATTACGTAATTCTGCGTTCAAGCCCTACCGGAACTCCATTTGAACCTGGGCGGGCACTTCTTCCCCACGTGCTTGCTTCTATCGGGGTCGTTCAGGATTCCGCAGTAGGACTTTTCTATGACGATGGCCGGTACTACGATGCCAGCATGGCCCAACTTACAGCACAAGGTTTGGATACCCTGAGACTCTACCGAATCAAAGGCAATTAGTTGGAACTCATTTACTTAAGACATCGTCCAACATTAAGGGATCGCTGATCGGCAATCGGCACATGAAGTTTTCGCAGAAATATACTATTGGAGCATCGACAGCGAATGGCAGCGAACGAATGAAAGCTTCAGGTGAATTGCTGGCCAGCATTTTGGTTGCAAGAGGTAGGTAGTGCGAATTTGCCACCTTCTTTAATTCCCGAATGTCATTACCAGAAAAGACAAGCTGACTGGGAGATTGAAGCAGCCAAAAGACGGCAGTCATCATTTCAGGCATAGTGTAAGGATGCTTGCTAATCCTCCGAGCAAAAGTGATCAGGATCCGCTCTGCCAGATTTCGATATTCGACATCTCCGGTAAGCTCAGCAAGTCGGAAAAGATTAAGGACAGAAACGGAATTACCGCTTGGCTCCGCTCCGTCGTAATCATTTTTAGATCGCAAAATAAGGTCCGGTGATTCTCGGGCATTAAAATATCCTGCGTCGCTTTTGTCAAAGAGAGCACTATCCTGTTCTGATTGTAGTTCCTGAGCGTGAGCTAACCAAAGTGGATCAAACGTAGCCTCGTAAAGATCAAGGTACCCTTTTATCAGAAATGCGTAATCATCCAAGAATGCAGCGAAACGAGCTTCTGCGGGAGATTGGAGGCGCCCATCACACCAACGGTGTAGCAGCGCTCCGTTGGGACGCAAGTGGTTCCAAATAAATTCTGCAGCAGTTATTGCCGCATCGAGAAATCGAGGCTCATTCAATGCATCCCCAGCTCGTGCCATCGCACCGATCATCAGGCCATTCCACGAGGTGAGGATTTTATCATCGCGCAATGGTCGAGTGCGTTTTGAGCGAGCAGCAATTAGCTTGTTTGCATTCGATCCAAGAATCTTCTCTATTTCTAGTAGGGACTTGCCAAAAAGTTGCGCGGTTTCGTTGAGCGAATGAGCAAGATATAGCACATTCTTTCCATGTTCGAAGTTACCCTCGGTGGTTACCCCGAAGCGAAATGCAGAGACATCAGCGTCCGATTCGAGAATGGATTTGAGTTCCTCCAGTGTCCAAACATAAAACTCCCCCTCTTCACCTTCGCTGTCGGCATCTTCAGCGGAATAGAACCCGCCGCCAGGATTCGTGAGATCCCGCAGAATATATTCGATCGTACTTCGGGCAATACCTGCATCGAACGGATCATGTGCGATCTGCCAGGCATCTAGATAGGAGTTCACAAGCTGCGCCTGATCATACAGCATCTTCTCGAAATGTGAAATGCGCCAAAAACGGTCGACGGAATAGCGGTGAAATCCACCGCCTAAATGATCGTGCATTCCACCAAGCGCCATCTTTCTGAGTGTACGCAAAGCCATGTCCTTGGCGTTCGTATTTCGGAATGTCTTGAAGTGATTGAAGAGAAAATCGAATTGCACGGGTCGAGGAAACTTCGGTGCGCCGCCGAAACCTCCTTCAACCGAATCGAAAGTTTCTTCGAAATGTTGCAACACTTTATCCAGCAGTTCACGCCACCTAACTGGCTCATCCAATGTTTCCCGGAAACCGTCCTGCTTCGTTAGCGCGGCTAATATCTCCTCCCCCGATTCTAGGAGTGCCTCTCGCTCGGACCGCCAAAGTTCCGTAATCCGCAAGAGCAATTGGGAAAAACTTGGCCTCCCATGTGCTGGAACTGGCGGGAAGTATGTGCCAGCAAAAAATGGCTTCAGTTCTGGAGTAAGGAATAGTGACATCGGCCATCCACCAAAGCCGGTCATGGCTTGGAGTGTAGCCATATACACCGCATCAACGTCTGGGCGCTCCTCGCGATCAACTTTTATCGAGATGAAATTTCTATTCAGGAGTTCTCCAATCTGTTCTGATTCAAAACTCTCACGTTCCATTACATGGCACCAATGGCAAGTGCTATAGCCAATAGATAGAAATATTGGCTTGTTTTCTAGGCGTGCTCTCTGAAAAGCTTCTTCTCCCCAAGGATACCAATCGACGGGATTGTAAGCATGCTGCTGAAGATAGGGCGATCTTTCGTCGATGAGACGGTTTGTATGCATCGAGCAAAGTTTCGCTCAAATAAGGGGCATCGTTTCAATGGCAGGAAACCGCACATTTCTCAATGCAGCAAAATCTTGGGGATGTTCGCATACGAGAATTCTTGCTCCTCGTGCAACTGCCTGATCGAATTCCAACTCGGTCGTGATCGTATAGACGCCGAGAAAAATATTATGGCGAGCAATATCAGCAAGACTCTCAGGAGTGAGTTCAGCAATCTGACAAGCGTAACCAGTGGCATGAGCGATTTCCATCAACTCTGACGGCAAATAGTTTTTAAGTGGTTTCTTGAAAACAACTGGTTCAGCGAAGGACCGGAACGTTAATAACTCCCGCATTTCTTCATTCGGATGGATGATACAGGTTGGAACTGTCCAACCAGCTTCTCGCAGGAAATCGGCTCGGAAGGATGAAAGTAACACCTCATTCTCAACACCAAGTTGTGACAATAATTGAATGAGTGAGTGCATGAATAATTTGGGGTCGCGGGAAAAGTATTCTTTTATTTCAATATTGAAATAGGTCTTCCCCTTGCCAATTGTTAAGATCTCGGTAAGTGATGCAACGCCATGCTCGCGAAGTATGCTATAAGGGGTCGCTTGAATCAGGCTGCGCAGCGCAGCATGTTGCTCATCGTGATAGCAAACGAATTCTTCATCGGCTGACCATTGGACATCGATCTCGATCATATCGGCACCAGAAAGGAGCGCCGAGGCTACCGCTTCAATGCTATTTTCTCTCGCACCGAGTGAGGTATCACCACGGTGAGCAACGATCATGGGACGAGCGGCGAAAGGATAGTCTCTTAGAGGTAAAATCATGGAGGAATTAGGCAGTAAAGTTGGGTTAATGAATTACCGAAATGGCAAACTATCGACGTTCACACTCATGGTGCTGGCCGGAGTATTACAACCTTCAGGGCCATTATCTATGGCTCCATAAATGATCGATATGGTCGGCTGCATTGCATGAATCTCCGCAGAATCGATGCTTTGGAAGGATTCTCCATAGTAGATCTCATCGATATTAGGGAGCGTATCCTGAAATCCGATATAAGAATACGTAGCGTTCACGGTATTCGAATCTGGAATGGCAAGTGGAGATTGAAAAAGTACTACTTGTCCGGCTGGGACCCGCTTTGTTATCGAGTACCCCTCCGTCCCCTGCCGACATGTAAGTTGAAGGGTGAAATTATCATCGGCTGTACCTGTATTCTGTATGCCAAAAGTATAGATTGGATAGTAGGCTGAATCCACATTGTCGGTTGTTGGATCTTGATTATAGAGATCGAGATCGCGGCCGTAGCTCTCCTGAAAGAGCGAGTATACCATATACGGATTCGAATTTTTATGCGAAGGTTCGCAGCATGATGAAAGAATTATCATGCTGAAACAACAGACGAGAGCAAGCTTTGCGCTAAGCATCATTCCATTAAACCCGCGAGAGCGTGAAAAAATGCGAGGAGGCAATTTCCCATACTCAAAAAAAACAGTTGACTGCCCTATTCCCACTCGATGGTGGCGGGTGGTTTCGAGCTTATG
This sequence comes from Ignavibacteriota bacterium, assembly GCA_963736195.1. GTDB lineage: Bacteria > Bacteroidota > Ignavibacteria > Palsa-1295 > Palsa-1295 > PALSA-1295. The sequence goes on along the minus strand of CAVTNP010000004.1, from coordinate 202,975 downwards.
TCATAAACCACTCGACTAAGGCCGCGCACTTCATTTGCAATACGGTTCGATACATGAGCGAGGAATTCATGTGGGAGCCGTGCCCAATCGGCCGTCATGCCATCCACACTTGTAACAGCGCGCAAGGCTACAACATTTTCATAAGTTCGCTCGTCCCCCATCACTCCCACGGTTTGTACCGGCAGCACTACTGCGAAGGCTTGCCACGTCTCGGGGTACAAATTCCAGGCTCGGAGTTCTTCGATAAAGATTGCATCAGCTGAACGCAAAAGCTCAAGCTTCTCACGGGTAATTCCGCCAATCACGCGAATAGCGAGGCCTGGCCCAGGAAAGGGATGGCGATCGATAAAATGCTCTGGAATTCCAAGTGAGCGTCCAACATTCCGGACTTCATCCTTAAATAGCTCACGAAGTGGTTCAATCAGCTTCAAGTGCATCTTCTCCGGCAACCCACCCACGTTATGGTGAGACTTGATCGTAGCCGAAGGTCCCTTAGAGGAAAGCGATTCTATCACATCTGGATAGATCGTACCTTGAACCAGAAATTTTGCACCACGGAATTTCTCTGCTTCTTCTGCAAGAACATCAATAAAGGCCTTGCCAATGATTTTTCGCTTTTCTTCTGGATCAATGACCCCATTGAGGCGGCTCAGGAAAAGATCCGATGCATCTCTGAAATCCAAATCAATACCGAAATGATCGCGAAAAGTATGCACTACTTCGGCGCTCTCGTCGCGCCGCATGAGACCGTTATCTACATGAATGCACTTGAGCTGCTTCCCTACTGCACGGTGAACGAGCACTGCTGCTACTGCAGAATCTACACCACCTGAAAGGGCGCAGATAATAGTTTCGTTACCAGCTTTTTGTTTGATCTTGTCAACCGTTGCCTCAATGAAATCGCTAGGATTCCAATCCGCGACGGCATGAGCGATCTCAAATAGAAAATTCGCTAAGATTTGCGTCCCGTGTTCAGTATGGACTACTTCTGGATGAAATTGAATGCCAACAACGGATTCATCGGCATTGGCAATACCGGCGAACGGTGCGTTCGCACTGCTGGCAGTGACGTGAAATCCGGGTGGAATCTTGCTGAGAGAATCTCCATGTGACATCCATACAGTCGAATTTGAGGGGAAGTCTTTAAAAAGCTTTGAGTATTTATCCTTGACTGTTATTTCCGCGCGTCCATACTCGCGTCTGGCGCTCTTATCAACGGTCCCACCCATTTCATGAGCAATAAGTTGCAAGCCATAGCAGAGGCCAAGAATAGGAATGCCAAATGTAAATATTTCAGGAGCGCATCGCGGGGCGTCTGCAGAATAGACGCTATAGGGGCTGCCTGAAAGTATTATTGCGCGAGGGTTGTAGGCTCTTATCTCAGAGATCGGAGCGTTGCAGGGAAAAATCTCAGCATAAACACCAAGCTCGCGGACACGGCGGGCAATGAGCTGCGTGTATTGAGAACCAAAATCGAGAATGAGAACCGAGTCGCCGGTGTGTACCATAGGCTCAAAAAAAAAACTAAAAGTGCTGGGATCCGTTCCCAGCACTTCTAAATTCGTCTTGATCCTTTACTGACCGATTAACTTCTTATACTCTTCAGCCGAGAGCAATGTTTCAGCTTCAGAAGGATTGGAAAGTGCAATCTTCACAAGCCAGCCTTCGCCGTATGGGTCTTTGTTCACTGTCTCGGGTGAGTCGTTAAGGGCAGTGTGAACTTCAAGGACTCTGCCTCCTACAGGTGTGAAAAGATCGCTGACCGTCTTTACCGCTTCGATGGTTCCGAGCGATTCGTGTGCATTAGCAGTAATGCCCTCTTTAAGATCAAGATAGATAACGTCGCCAAGTTCGCCTTGCGCAAAATCAGTGACGCCGATGGTGCCAATCATGGATGAGCGATCATCCGTTGTGCCCTCGATGCGAAGCCACTCGTGGTCTTTGGTGTATTTGAGATCGGATGGAAAAATCATTTTCGAATAAAGAAAAACAAAATTAGGAATGAGAGGTTTGTTTGCGCCAGTCAAAACTTTCTAAAAAATGCGTATCAAAATCGCCGGCTCGAAAACGGTCGTTCCGCATGAGTGCGCGATGAAATGGGATGGTCGTTTTGATACCTTCGACAATCATTTCATCGAGACAGGACTGCATCCTGTCGATCGCTTCTTCGCGATTTTCTCCATAAGTGATGAGCTTGCCCACCAGTGAATCGTAATATGGGGGAATTTGGTATCCAGCATAGACATGCGAATCGAGCCGAACGCCATATCCACCCGGAGCGTGAAAACTTGTGATCGTACCCGGCGACGGACGAAAATCTTTCTCCGGATCCTCAGCGTTGATACGGCATTCGATCGCGTGGCCTTCCGGTTTGCGCGGACGCTTGGAAATTTTGCCGCCAGCCGCAACATGTATCTGTTGACGGATCAGATCAAGCCCGATCACCTGCTCGGTCACCGGATGCTCGACTTGGATCCGGGTATTCATTTCCATGAAGTAGAACTTGTTATCCTTATCAAGCAAGAATTCGATAGTCCCGGCTCCTACATATCCAACACTGGCAGATCCTTTCACAGCCGCGGCTCCCATTGCATTTCTAGTCTCTTCGGATACCACGGGCGAAGGGGATTCTTCAACCAACTTTTGATGACGTCGCTGAATAGAGCACTCGCGCTCGTTGTAATGAACCACGGTTCCATAGGAGTCACCAAAGACCTGAATTTCAACATGGCGTGGCTTGTCGATATACTTTTCGAGATACACATCTCCATTGTTGAAAGCCGCAGCAGCTTCAGTCTGTGCCATGACGATCTGCTGTGAAAGTTCGTCAATATTATGGACGATTCGCATTCCACGGCCACCCCCGCCAGCGACAGCTTTAATGATGACTGGAAGTCCAATAGTTTCAGCGACTTGTCGCGCTTCGTCGAATATCCTTTATAACACCTTCTGAGCCCATGACAACAGGTACCCCAGCGGCCCTCATCGTATCCTTCGCTCGAGCCTTATCCCCCATTGCCTCGATCATTTCGGGCTTTGGACCAATGAACGTAAAACCCGAAGCATCGCAAATATCGGAGAACTCAGCATTCTCTGCGAGAAAGCCATAACCAGGATGAATTGCTTCAGCGCCCGTAAGATGAGCAGCGGATATTATGCGCGGGATATTGAGATAACTTTCCTTACCAGCGGGCGGCCCGATACACACGGCTTCATCAGCAAAGCGAACATGCAATGAGTGTCGATCAGCTTCAGAATAAACCGCGACAGTCTTAATGCCCATCTCGCGGCAAGTGCGGATGATGCGAAGGGCGATCTCGCCTCGGTTTGCGATGAGTATCTTGGAAAACAATGCCTTATTCTATTTCGAGGATGAACAATGGCTGTCCATATTCGACGGGCTGGCCATTTTCAGCCAATATTTTGATGATCTTGCCGGGAGCATCGCTTTCGATCTCATTCATCAGCTTCATTGCCTCAATGATACAGAGAGTCGTTCCATTTTCAACTTGTTGCCCCATCTGGACATACGGATCGGCATCCGGTGCTGGTGCTCGGTAGAATGTGCCAACGATCGGAGATTTTACCTCATGGGTCTTTACAGTTTGGGCGACAGCAACAGTAGATGTATGCGATGATGTTGCAGCTAATTGCTGCGAAGGCATCGGGTAGCTCCCCATCTGCGGCATTGGAATCATCGCCTGTTGCTCTTTCGCGCGGCCCAACGTAATGCGCGATCCTCCTTCGGGTGATTCTCCGATCACAAGCTCAGTCAATGTGCTTGATTCGAAGAGTTTGATTATTTGCTCTAGGTAGGATAAGTCCATAGTTATTGTAACTTCACTCGTTCTAAATACATACCAGTACGCGTATCAACTCGCACCTTATCACCTTCATTCAGGAATAGCGGAACGTTGATAACCGCACCAGTTTCAAGCGTGGCGGGTTTCGTTGCGCCGGTTGCCGTATCGCCTTTCAGTCCTGGATCTGTTTGCGTTATTTCAAGGATCGCGAAATTTGGCGGCTCGATGGTTACGATAGTGCCATCCTCGGCAAACATTATATCACAATTATCGGATTCCTTGAGAAATTTCGCCCCAAGACCCACTTGCTTCTCCGGAACATTGATCTGCTCGTAAGTCTCGTTATCCATAAAGACGAAATCAGTGCCATCACGGTATAGAAACTGCATGGGTTTTTTTTCCATGCGTATCATATCCACTTCCTCACCTGAGCGAAAGCGTACCTCTTTAAGATTACCCGTCTTCATGTTGCGCATTTTCGCCTGGACGAACGCCCTCAAGTTGCCCGGGGTGCGATGTACGTATTCTTCGATCTGGTAAAGCTCGCCTTCCATTCGAAGAACCGCGCCTACCCGAAAATCATTTGTAGTTGCCATTAAAACCTAATTTTTCGCCTATTTATTTAATTTAGCTAATTCAAGCCTATTTTCGTATAGGGATAGCTATTAAGAACGCACCGAAAACAGGATGAAGCTCAGGACGTTCCTCTTTTGCTCTGCAAATTTACGGAGAAGAATGTGGGTACGCGCGTTTTTTTGCTATTATTGGAGACGAAAATGGACTGTTCTTCTGGTCTCCGCATCCACTTGATAATTAAATTGATCGGTGTAGCCTTGGTAGTTATTATCGCGCCACATGATAAGCGCCGCTGGCCCAGCGACTAGAGGACGGTATTGTCCATAATATGGGTAGATCGTGTCCGAGCCAGTGTTATGCGATTGCCACTGATATCCGACATGTCCTGATGAATCGATCACTTCCCAAAGGACTGGTTCCCAAGAGCTGTCGGGAATCCATTTTACTACGATCGGGGAATCGATCAGAACAACTGTTGTGTCGTTTGGTAAGGAAATTGTGGTTGGGATTGATGGGTTTCTGCTTGAGAATATCAAGCTCTGCCAAGTTACTTCGGCTGCCCTTGCTGAGCGACCAATTCAACGTGGCATTGGCAACGGGCGGAATGACGTTCGACGAATAGGAATTGCTACTTGGAACATAGCCTAAACGAGTGGAATTTAGATTAACGTCCCATTCGCTGTCATTAGAATGGTTTAATGGCGCGACATACGCCGTAGCTTGAAGAAATGCACTGGTTGAATCAAATTCCAAAATGGTTGATAGTGATGCGGAATAAGCACCCTCCGGCGTGAAATAGCTTGGAGCTGTTTCCTCATTGACATAGCATCCGCACACTCCGAGAATCGAAATGAAAAGAATGGCTTGCCACAAGTGAAGTTGTTTAATCATCACGATCTTTTAACATACCCATACCAGAAGAAATTCTTAAACTCTGTTCATGCAAAAGTATGAACATGGTGATTTCGGTCCGCTGGAATACTTTTGAGCCCGAGTCTATTGCTGAACATCTTTCAACGAAGTTGGCAACAACGACCAAGTGCCCTCAAACAGCCTGGAGAGGTTGTTCCACTCATAGATATGCACTGGGCTAAAATGGTGGCAGGGTGTAGGCTGCACGAAGGACTGTCAGCCGGCCGATGTACGGGGCACCTACAAAATCCTGGTGTAGGTTGTTGAGTACGTTCGTGATTGAAAGCGTTAGCTGAAGATTATTCCATGCTGCAGGACGATAATTCACCGTGAGATCGACTGTGTGGGCAGCAGTTACGTTTCCTACCCAATAGTTATCGTTCATTTGAAAGGCATCGGACCAGCGGTCACGGAGTTCCATGCTTAGGCCTTGCGCCAGGCCCGAGTACCTCGCGCCAATCGATGCGCGATATTTGGGAATGTTCAGTGCGAACGGAGATTGTAATGTGGAATCACTCCCGGGCTGCAACTCGCTTGAATACCAATAGTTCTTATTAAGCCAGGAGAACGAACCATCAAACGACCACTGTGCATTGGCTGTATAGGTAGAAAAGAAATCCACGCCGTAGAATTGCACGTCGTTTTCAAGATAATTCCGAGTGCCCACAAGAATATCATCTGGATAGGATTCATTCGGAGCTCCGCCCTGTGCCTGGACAACTCCAAGGGGTAATTTTTGAAGCGCTCCAGCGAGCGCTTGTGCAAGTGAATCGGCTTTGGGGAGGCCTGCAAACTCGGCCTTAAAATATTGCTGAAGCGCTGCTGAGTCGAATACTAACGTTGGCGTAAGTGCAACGGTACTTGCTCGAATGGTTGTGTAATGAGTCTGATATGCGTCGATCTCGAATTGGAAGGATTTGGAAATGACACCCTGGTAATCCATTTCCATAGTCCGCTGGTGCTGCGGATTGACGGGGCTGATGTTTGCAGGCGAATCGTTCGCAATAGGCAAAAACGGCTGCGTGGATGAGTTCGCGCCAAGGTTGGCATATCCAAGAAAGGTAACGGATTGTGATGGGTTCGGTATCAACGACAGAAGCGGATTTCCGGTCTGCTTGGCAGCCAAACCCATGACTACAGGCCACAGCAATGCCTGAGCCTGTGTTGTTTTCATTGTTGAAGGAACGGAGGTGTTTCCAGCAAGTGCGGGAAGCGGGGTGTTCATGTTAAAAGATCCATCTGCGTTTGGGATGAAGTTATATCCAGAGACGTATGGGCTGACATACCGAACATCATAAATCCCAGAGCTGTACAATAGGTCAGCGTAAAGATCCACTTCCGACGGCAAAAGGTAGGTTTGGTTATACATTACTCGCACGAGATTGTTATCGTCAAAATGATAAACGGCAGCCGCTCGTGGGGAGAAGATCGGCGGAATATCCGTCGCCTGATTTTGGTCTTTGTCGACCCTTCCAGCAAGAACGATCTCCAGCGCATCGTCTAAAAGTGATGTTTGCGATTGCAAGTAGGCTCCGTAAATCTGGGTATTTGCGTGCCCGTCGTCTGGGCCATACAGGGTGGCATCTGAAATCGGTGCAATGGCTTTAAAATCTGCACCATAGGTTAGCTTCTCATTTGAAAACGGATCCCAATGGTGCTGAATTTGTGCGACGTAGGTTGAAGATTTATCAATGAGCGGTGCACCGGTAGGCAAGAAGTATGAGTCGGACGTGTTATCGTGATTGATCGAACCCTGAATAAACAGATCGCCGTATGTGATACGCCCCTGGACAAAATCGTAGAACCAATTCTTGATCTGGGCATCGCCGAAATCTTCGGTCATTGCAACGTCGTTGCCAATATTCGTAAGTCCTGCGGTAATATTCGCCATCACATCATCGGTAAGATTAGCATCGACGCGCGCATTCAAGGAATAGACCTGCATATTATAATCGCGATTCCCGATGCGAGAAATGCTATCCACTACTGCCGGAGAGAGTGGAGTTCCCGAAATGGGATGTGCGTGAAGGGTATCTTGCGCGAATTTCCTTGCGGAATCTTCTTTGGGATCATCGGCATCTTTCCAATCATTTGCTTGCAAATAGTGACCGCTAATGCTGAAAGCGACTTTATCGCTAAATGCTTCGTCATGCCGAAAATCGGCATTAATGTAATCACGCTCACCACCTGAGATCGAAAGGTTTGAACCTTGAGAAGCGAATGGCGATTTCGAAATAAAATTAACAACACCCGTCGCAGCCTCGGGACCGTAAAGGGCAGAACCAGGACCGCGGACAACCTCAATGTGATCGATATCATCCATGGTTTGCGGAATGAGTATTCCATAATAGACCGCGAGTGAGGGAACTTCCAAAGTATGATAGTCATTCATGGTAAGCATGTCGCTTCCATAGACACTATGAAAACTCCTGCTCGCATACGTTGAAGTTCCGATCCCTTCGCTTGCGACAAGCATCCCCGGCACATTCTTCAGTGCATCGGTAGGAGTGGCATCCACCTGGTTCGTAATTTCCTGTGCGGACACAACGGAGATCGAAGCCGGGGAATGGAGCTCCTTTTCCTCATGCCGCGAGGAAGTTACCACTACCTCCTGTGATTGAAGCGGCTGCTCCTCCAGTTCGGCATTAAGATTCGTAGGCTGCTGCCTGCTCACATCTGCGCTATAGCTCTTATCGATGTGCCCGAGCAAGGAAAAAGTGATGTTATACTTTCCATCTGACAGCTTCGAAAAGCGATATTTGCCAACAGAATTCGAAAAAGTACTGCGTGCGAAAGTCGTATCGCCAGGGATTGAAAGACGGACGGTTACCCCTGGCAGAGGCGCACCAGATGCATCTGTCACCATGCCGAAAATAATGCCTGCAGATCCCCCTTCATCGCGTTGCTGAGCTAGGAGGATAGGATCGTATTGCACACTTGCAATAATCATCACACCAATCCATAGTATGAAGCCAGAGATAGTCATAAGGAAAAACGGAAAAAGATCGAAATGAATGTTCTAGGTTCAACAAAATTAAGGACTTTTTGGGATCGGTGCTTCACTTCTTGAATTTGAGCACGATTCAAAACATCTGCATCCTAAAACAACAATGCTGTGTTTGTTCTGGAAAATGATGACGATCACAGGTATTCTCGGTCCAGATTGGCTTCGGAAACATGGTATTAGCCGGCCAGTTTCCGATGAGGAGTTGCGGGCATGGCGAGATTATTTGGAATCATCCCTTGGCGCAGAACTTCAACTGGATGCTGATCTTGCGATCGGGCCCCGCACAGTGTTCGCCTTTTCTCCGCCTTCGGATTCACATACTATTGTGGAGATCGAGGCATTCGCAAGACGCACACTCGATACTTTCCTTCATCAGGAATCGAAAAAAGATAGATGAAGATGGACCTAAGCTGCTACTTGAGCCTACTTAAATCTTCCAATACCGTCGAAATCCTTTGCGCAGCCCGTGGTTTGAGCTTGTTAATGCTGGATGTCAGAATTGGGATTACCTTACGCGAAGCTTCCCGGCCAGTCCTGGCATAGTTGTGGAGAATTTCGATGGCGTGATTCGCGATAGCATTCTGTGGTTCGCTTGATAGCAATTCGTGCAGTTTTGGAAGCAAAAATGCCATTGCACTTGGTGATACCTTTGAAAGCAATGAAAGCAATTCAATCGAAGCTTGACGAACTGGCAGACGAGTGGAATCGAGAAGCGTGGCAACTTCACGAGCATAAGGGATAACAGAACTCGGACGAGCGCGAGCAAGCTTGATTAGTTGCTTGCGTGCCTCTACCCTGCCGCGGCCGATAGCCTCGAGCAGAGCTGAAAACGATGCATTTTTGCGGGCGAAGGCATCGAATGATCCGTTAGAAGTACCTTCGCCCTTTCGCATCCAATTAATCTATCAACTATTGTATTATGATCGGCTTTGTAACTGAGCTCCCGCCTGCAGTCAAAACCAGGTAGTGCTGGCCCGGGGCGAGACGTGAGAAATCTGCATTCAACTCATGATTTCCGCCAGTCGCAAATTCATTGACTAACATGCGTTCCTCCCGGCCGAGTACATCATACACAGCAAGAGTGGTCTGTTCGCCCGTGGGCAGCGTGTAATCAACGTTCGACCACGATGATGAGGTGGTGATGATGCTCGGATACACTGCGGTGATCGCTATGCCGGAGCTGCCAGAGCTTGTGTTAGCGACCCCATTGAGTTGACCGAGTGGCGCAAGCTGAGTCAGATCCACATAATACATTCCTCTACCGTACGTAGTGGCCATAAGATAATTACCGCGCACTCGAAGAGAAGAGACCATCTCCATCGGCAAACCATCTGCAACAGGATACCACGTCTTTCCAGTATCGCCGGAACGAAGGACTCCAAAATCGTTGCTTATATAAACAACACCGTTCCCATCGACATCAACACGCCGATAGTTTAGGGCAGGAAGGTTAGTTGCCGGAGCTTTCCATGTTTGACCGTTATCCGTAGAGAACCAAAAATGCTTGGAAGCTGTACCGGCCACCGTCATGAAAACTCGAGTTGGGTCGTTCGGGTCGGTGGAGATGCCAGTGGGTTCGCCGCCAAAGCTTTGTGCCGCTTTGGTCCAACTGTTTCCTTCATCCGTGCTATAATAGAAATAATTCTCAGGATAGGTACCGAGATAGATGTAATTATCGTCCGAAGAAGCAATATTCACCGTAACTACATTACCTTGCACCCGGGTCGAAGCTACTCCGGTGTTTGTAACTTTAGGAAAAGCGTTGCCACCAATACCGCCGGCAGTTTCAAGAAACAGATTGATTGGTCCGCAGACCGCAACCACCGAAGGATCCTGATCGTAGACACTATACTGAATATAAAATGGCGTATTGTTCGGGTAATCTTGCTCCTCAGATATCACGGCAGAGCCAAGAATATTCTGAACATTGCTTGTTGCTGGTTCAACAGGTGTATCCCAGTCGGCGCCTCGATCCTCAGAGCGATAAAGTGTCATGTAGGTATAAGTTCCAAAAGTCGTTTGACCGTCTTGTGGGGAAACGTACATGAGACCACCATCCCCCTCCTGGATTGCCTGGTAAGTACTGGATCCGAACGTGCAGGCATTCAGCCCATCATCTTGCGCGCCGGCACAAAAGAAATCCGGACCACCGGAACTGTTCACTGCCATGTCCCCGCCAACAAAGGCAAGGGTATTGAGCGTGTTATTCATTCCAGGCTCCCACGATTGTCCGTTCTCGTCACTGTAAAAAATTCCGCCATCCGTAAGTGCGAACAACCTATTGGTATATCGATTGTACTTAAGCAAGTGCACGTCGGCGTGAACATAATTTCCAGGCCCCTCAGTGTTTGTCCAATCGGCCACTTTACCCATATTGACTCCCGCGTTGTTGGAAAAATATACGTTAAGCCCACCGGCGATGACATCCTGGGTATATTTTGGATTTACAGCCATTGCATTAGCATAGAATGCTTGCTGACCAAGATAATTCTTATCGCTTGACTTGACGACCCAGGTCTGCCCGGCATCTGTCGAGAGCGCAAGTTCACTGCCTGTTTCATCGTCCGTACTTCCATTTGAGTTTCCACCCCCAGTGCTGAGATAGATGGAGTCCGATGAAACTCGCGACATTCCTAGGATCATAATATCACCTACAGGAAACCCGGATGGCAGGCTAGACCATGTCTTGCCGGAATCGAGCGATTGCTCTATGTCCCCATCACCAGCAGCATAGACAATGGAGGCATTCAGTGGATCGATGACAATACTGGTATAAGCACCGAGGGAGAGTACGTTTTTCCAGGTTACACCACCATCGTCAGACATGCTGACGCCGCTCGTTGAGGCACAATAAACGATGTTCGGGCTTGCTTCATTGACCTCCATTTGAGTGGTCGCGACTTTTGGGCTTCCCGACAGAAGTGTCCAGTTCAGGCCGCCATCTACTGACTTGTAAACACCCACTCCAGGAATATCTGCAGCGCCTCCTAAGAAATCTGGCTCGGAGTTAGGTCCGCCAGTACCAGCATAAACAATACTTGGATTTGAAGGATCGACTGCCACGCCGCCTACCTGAGGTATGCCCCAGGAATCACTCAAGGATGTCCAAGTTTGACCCTGATCCGTAGATTTCCACAATCCAGACTCGGCAACCCCGTAATAAATAGCTCCGGAAGGATCGAAGTCCAGGCATTGACCGCGACCGCTGGTGTAACCTTCCTGGGATCCCGCAACAGGCACCCATGAGGCGTATGAAAGCGCCTTCATTGCCGGTTGGTTATTCATGTGGCGGACCTGCTCGTACCCAATCTGGCGAAGGCTGTCATAATTCGCCTCGCCCATCGGGTTGATAAAATGTTGGAGCCATTTTGCAGCATCGCCTGCGTGGTCCTCTTTCCATACAGGATCTTTAGCGCTATTTTGCGCACTGACCGAGCCAACGCCCAATGCTATCGAGAGCGTAAGACCAAGCCAAAGCAAACTTAATAATTTGAAGGTATTTTTCAAGGAAGTTCAGGAAATAAGGTAATAAAACAATGAAATTGAGCCTCTTCGGACGAACCTAAAGCCAGTAAACCACTGAACAGAAAATATTAACGAGAGTTTCCTTTTTCAGAGGTATTTTGCGCTTCGCATTTTCGTTCGCATTGGTATAACGCCGAACGACGCATTTTGCAACACGATGATTGATATTATTAGAGCAAATTCACAAGAACCTTTCACTTCGAACAACAGTCACTCCTCGTGAATCGGAATCACATCGCACTAATCCACCATCCATATTGGTTCATTCTGTTCTTGCTATTTTTGGGGCATCCAATTCCTAATGCCAGAAGATATTTTCATCTCCTACTCCCGCAAAGATTCCGAGCAAGCATTAGCGCTTGCCGAGCAACTGCGTGCTTCCGGAATGGGGGTGTGGATCGATCAGCGGGGAATCGAGGCGGCGACAAGCTGGTCCGGCGAGATCGCGGATGCTATTCGCGCAGCGAAGGCGTGCGTGCTGCTGCTATCGGCGTCATCGATGGAATCGCCGAATGTGAAGAAAGAGCTTGGCGTGGCTACCGAAGTCGGATGCCAACTGGTGCCTATCGAGCTCGAAAAAATTGAGTTGACCCGCGATTTCCTCTATCATTTCGCCGGATTGCAGCGCGTGGCAATAACGGATTTCGAGGGAATAATGCGAGCGCTGGTTAAGCTCGGCCTCACCCCTAAATCCCCTCTCCCTGCTGGGAGAGGGGATTTAAACTCTGACATAAACTCCCCCTCTCCCAGCAGGGAGAGAGGGCCGGGGGGTGAGGCAGATGGGCGCAAATCCCTCATGATCCTCCCTTTCGAAGATCTCTCCCCAACAGCAGATAACCAATGGTTTGCCGATGGTATTGTCAGCGAAATGATAAGCGCTCTTTCTAATGTGAAAGCGATTCGCATTGCAGATAATCAGGCTACGAAAGAGTTCCGAAGCTATCACGGGCAACTCACGACCTACGCTCACACGATGAACATTCGCTACTTCGTGCAGGGCGATGTCCGCAAATTCGGCGACAATATCAAGATCAGCGTGCGCCTTCTCGATATCGAAACCGGCGATCATCTCTGGCAAGACTCGATGAAGGGTGTGATGAACGACATCTTCGATATTCAGGAGGCGGTGGCGCTGAAAGTCGTCGAAGGGCTGAAAGTGCATCTTGCATCCGACGAAAAGAAAAAGCTCGCCGATCGCGGAACGGAGAATGCCGAAGCCTATGAATTATTTCTCAAAGCGAGCGAGTATTTTGCTCGCAATACCAAAGAAGGCTTTCAGCTTGCGACACAGCTTGATTCCGAAGCAATTGCGCTTGATCCGGCGTACGCAAAGGCCTATTCAAACAAAGCGAATGCGCTATCAGCTCTTTACCGCAATTACACACGCGAACCCGCCCTGCTCGAAGAGGTGCTAACACTCATCAACGAGGCACGCCGGTTGAAACCCGATCTGTGGGAGGTCTATCACCCACTTTCCGTAATTCTCCAGCTTCAGGGCAAGGATGCCGAAGCAGAAGCCGCAGCACAGGAATATATTCGGAACGCGCCGGAGGATTTCCTGGGCCATTCCGCGCTTGGATTTTTTTATTCGAATACCGGTCAGTATGCCAAAGCGATCGCTCCCTACGAAGAGTCGCTGAAACGGAAGCCGGAAAACTTGGTTACCTTATTCAATCTGGTTCTTGCCTGCAATGGCGCGAAGGAAGACGCGAATGATCGGTCATTCGTCGAGAAGCAGAAGCATTGGGCCGAAATTGCGATTCCCGTTTATGAAAAGCGCCTAAAGCTCTTTCCGGACGAGGAAAATAATCGGGCGAATCATGCCTCGCTGCTTCACCACGCGGGCCGGGATGACGAAGCTCGAGCCGCTGCAAGAAAGCTGGATGATCTTCGGGATGGAACTGCGCTCTATAATACAGCCTGCCTCCAATGCCTGCTGAAAGACTATTCCGCCGGTATCCAAACGTTTCGCAAAGCGATTGAAGCGGGATTTCGAAATATGAGGCATGTAAAATTATTTCTGGACGAGGAGGACGAGGGCATCGGCAAACTCAAGGGTACACCGGAATACAATATCATAAGACAGATGGCGGAGAAATTATCTGAACGTGGATGAAGCGGATTTCACCGGATCACATGGACGCTTTTAGGGAATTTCACCCACCGCGAGGATGCGAATATGTGATTTAATTATACTCCCAAGATCAAGATTCGATTATTCTTAAATGGACACGAAAGAATTCACCTACCACAAATCACTCCGGCTCCCTTACCCACGCGAGCAGGTGTTCGCATTCTTTGCGGACGCCCGTAACCTCGAGCGAATAACACCTCCGTTTGTCAGCTTCAAAGTTCTTACAGAAGGCGAGATTACCATGCGGCCCGGCACTCTTATTGATTACCGGATACTGATTCGGGGCATCCCGGTGAAGTGGCGCACGGAGATACGCGAGTGGGAACCACCGCACCATTTCGTTGACGAGCAACTCAAAGGTCCATACAAACTCTGGCATCATACCCACACATTCGAAGAACAGAATGGCGGCACGACTTGCCTCGATGATGTCCGGTATTGGCCACTGGGTGGCGCGCTGACTAACTGGCTGTTTGTTCGACGGGATGTTGAAAAGATATTTGCTTACCGCACCGAAAAACTTTCGGAGATATTCAAGGGGCTTGTGACCGACGGATCAGGCAAAAGTCGAGGTTAAAGGCTTCATTCTCCTTGAATAAATCCTTATTTCTGATCTTACGCCAAGATCCTTCCTTGATTGGCAAGAGCCGCCAACGCTAATTTCAGAGCATCGAAATCCGAGCGGTCGTTATAGACTTGCGAAGAGGCCCGCACATAAAGCTTCCCGTTCGTATTCATGGCGGGAACTTCGATGTGGTATTCGTCGAAGAGCGCGTCGTGCAATCTCTGAACGCGCTCGTCAGTCGCATCTGGGTCACCGGGCAGAAGAAAAGTAGATAGGTTGGCAAGCATCTCGTCCGGAGCGGCGAGCGGTACGCCAAGCGCTGCGCTGATCTCTCGCCTTGCATCTATAAGCATCATCCGAGTGTACTCGCGGCTTCCATCAGCCGCGAGCTTTCGGTGGAACTCTATTCCGGCAGGGACGCTCAGGAACGCAGTTGGGTCCAGCGTACCCGTCCATGCGAATTCTGTCTGATATCCACCGCCCAAATAATGCGAGATCACCGTGGGATGAATCTTCGATTGATGCTTCTTATCGACCCACAGAAGCGCAGCACCCTTTGGCGCAAACAGCCATTTGTGGCAGTTTCCGACATAATAGTCAGCCCCGAGCGTATCGAGCTCTAACTCGATCTGCCCGGGCGCGTGTGCGCCGTCAATAAGCACCGGTATGCCTCGCTCCTTCAAGTGTGCAATGATCTGCTCGATAGGAAAGACCACGCCGGTCGGGCTGGTGATATGATCGATCACGGCAAAAGCCGTTCTCGGTGTGATCGCGCGTGAGATGGCAAGCGTCACCTCATCTGCGCTTGCGATAGGAAAGGAAACCTGAGCATCAACCACAGTTGCACCACTTAGCCCAGCAACATACACCATCGTTTGCCGGACTGCTCGGTAGGCCTGGCTAGTTGTCAGCAGTTCGTCGCCGGGTTTGAATGTTGGAAGGAGTGACCGAAGCACGGCGTTTGCGCCATCTGTCGCGTTGTGAACGAATACCAGGTCTTCCGCGCGCGCTCCAACAAAGGTTGCAAGATCTTCTCGTGCCGCATCCAAATGTAGTGGCAATTCGCGTGTCATAAAGCGCACAGGTTCTACTTCCATACGCTCCTGCCACTCGCGCTGCACTGCAAGCACAGAGCGCGGACACGCCCCAAAGGAACCGTGATTGAGAAAAATTACGTCTTCATCTAAAAGCCACTCTTTGCGGATCGCTTTACCAAATGTCATAGTGGGCGCACTAACGCAAAGTTACCCACTGATGAATCCCTGGAAGTGCTATTCAATATCTCTAGTAACATTAAGTTTTATTCAAAGGCAGGTCCTATGATAAGATTTCATAAGAGTGACAAATTGCTTCTTCATCTCAATTCTTTCTCTGAGATCTTCGAATATTATGATTCGGACAATTCCTCAGATCAAGTCCCAGAAGATATAAAACGAATCTCGCTTTCTGCCGGTTAAACCAATTGTAAGATCACGGCGTCTACTGCAAGGAGGTGAGAACCTTCATGATATCAAGAACTAACTTTCATTTTCAACTTCGTTAAAAGGAAATCTATATGAAAACTCGGACAAAAACATTATTTGGAACTATGTATCGCGGGATGGGGCGCATATTGATGCTTTCACTGTTCGTTTGTGGAGCCCAAGTGTGTAGGAATGTGGCCGCCCATGCAAGTTCCATCGTATCTGCCGCCGATTCCGGTAAAACATTGAAGCAAGACCGCAAGTCACTTCGCCTTGCCAAGCGACGCGCTCATGCTTTGAAGGCCAACCGAAACGCCAACCTTACAGCTGCCAGCTCCGATCTCAAAACTGGCCACGTAAAAGCGGCGAAAGAAGCCGAGAATCTGGCGAACAAGGATGAGCAAAAGCTTAAGAATGTTCGCAAAAATATCCGCAAGGATAAACAGGCACTGAAAGGAACTGGGACTAAAACAACCAAAGATGACTGGGGACATTAACCTTTGCTAAAGCACAGTTGATTTCTGCACCCACCTCTGCTGGGTGCAGAATTTGTTGCTTACAGGTGCAAGGGATAGTTTGTCCGTAAATTTGCATGAATGAAAACAATCGGTACACCGCTCGATGCAAACGCCTTGCCCTATCAAACACTTTTTGATTCGTCGATCAATACACTTAGAAAATTTTCTGCGTTAGCTGCAGAAGTCCAACTTGGCGGCGGGACTAAGAATATAGAAAAACAGCACGAAAAAGGCAAGCTTACGCCCCGCGAACGAATTGCAAAGCTCATCGATCCAGGCACAGAATTACTCGAAATTGGCCTTTTTACTGCGCATGGCATGTACGAAGCCGAAGGCGGAGCGGCTTCGGCTGGCGTGATAGTTGGAGTCGGCAAAGTGTGTGGCAGATTGGCTGTTATCGTCGCTAATGACGCGACGGTGAAAGCTGGCGCTTGGTTTCCAATGACGTGTAAGAAGAATCTTCGCGCGCAGGAAATCTCGATCGAAAACCATCTTCCGATCATTTATTTAGTCGATAGCGCTGGGGTCTATCTTCCCATGCAGGATGAAATCTTTCCAGATAAAGAGCATTTCGGCAGAATATTCCGCAACAATGCGGTGATGTCATCTCAGGGAATTGTACAACTTGCGGCGATCATGGGGCCTTGCGTTGCTGGCGGTGCGTACTTGCCTATAATGTCGGACGAAGCATTGATCGTTGAAGGAACTGGGCATGTCTTTTTGGCCGGAAGCGCACTCGTTGAAGCAGCCATTGGCGAAAGAACGGATAACGAATCCCTAGGCGGCGCAAGGGTACACTCCGAAATATCTGGCGTCACCGATTACAAGATGCCGAATGACGATGCGTGTCTTGCCGAGATCCGTAGTCTCATGAGCAAACTTGGGAGCCAGATGCATAATCATTTTGATCGCATCGAACCCAGGTTACCCCTATTCCCTGCCGATGATATTTTAGCTCTTGTTCCACAGGACCGCGCCAAACCGTATGACATGTACGAAGTGATTGCACGAATCGTCGATGGATCCGAAATCGATGAGTACAAAGCTGATTATGGTAAAACGATCATCACCGCTTATGCAAGAATTGATGGTTGGTCAGTCGGAATCGTAGCAAACCAGAGGGCTGTCGTGAAAAATGCGAAGGGCGAAATGCAGGTCGGCGGTGTCATCTATTCGGATTCCGCGGATAAAGCGGCGCGCTTCATCATGAATTGCAATCAAAAACATATTCCGCTTGTGTTCTTGCAAGATGTCACAGGTTTCATGGTGGGCACACGCTCGGAACATGGCGGGATTATCAAGGATGGTGCAAAAATGGTTAGTGCCGTAGCAAATTCTGTGGTTCCCAAGTTCACCTTTATAGTTGGGAATTCGAATGGCGCCGGCAATTACGCGATGTGTGGCAAGGCCTATGATCCTAGAATGATCTTTGCTTGGCCGACATCACAGATTTCTGTAATGGGTGGCGCTCAAGCATCAAAGACGCTGCTTTCGATCAAACTCAGCAGCATGAAGAAATCCGGTGGAGTTATTTCTGACGAAGATCAAAAGAAGATGCTTGCCGATATTCAAAAGATCTACGACGAGCAAACCGGACCACTTTACGCTGCTGCACGACTCTGGACTGATGGCATTATCGATCCTCGTCAGACACGGGAGATCGTTTCTACAGGTATTGCGATGGCAGATCACATTCCTGAGATTCCCAAATTCAACGTTGGAGTTATTCAGGTTTGACACAGATGCGTGAAAATCTCAAACCAACAGCGGTCGTTCTAATGCAATTTGGCGGCCCGGATTCGCTCGAGGCCGTCGAGCCGTTTCTATTCAATCTGTTTAGCGATCCCGATATATTCAATTTACCATTTGGCCCGCGATTCCAAAAATTCGTGGCTCACCAGATCGCTTCACGACGTGCACCCAAAGTCCAAGAAAAATATCGTGAGATAGGCGGGAAATCTCCGATTGTTGAAAAGACAAATGAACAAGTTCAGGCTTTACAGCAGTATCTCGACAAGACGCATCCTGATATAAAGACAACTGTGTTCCTTGCCGCTCGGTACTGGAAACCGTTCACCTCACATGCGATTGAATCGCTTATACGCGAAGGCATTCGCGAAGTGATACTACTTCCACTCTATCCACAATACTCTGTAGTTAACGCTGGTTCTAGTTTTAATGAGTGGGATCGGGAGGCACAAAGACTCGGAGCAAAATTCGAAGATCGGCGGGTACGAGAATATTATCGAAACGAAAAGTACATTGCCGCAATCAATAAGCGAATCGACGAGGCATTAACAAATTTTGGGAATCCTGAGAATGTATATTTTTTGTTTTCTGCACACGGAACCCCACTCGATCTTGTAAAGCGCGGGGATCCCTACTCGGCGCAGATTCGCGAGACAATGGAATTAGTGATGGCTGCACGTGCGCAGAAGAATCGCTATTCTCTTTCATTCCAAAGTAAGGTTGGACCTAAAAAGTGGCTCACTCCATCGACCACCAAGACCATTGCGGAATTAGGGCAGAAAGGAATAACAGATCTGCTTGTGATCCCCATCGCGTTCGTTAGCGACCACATTGAAACGCTTCATGAACTTAATATCGAAGAAAGAGTGACTGCCGATGGAGCCGGAATCAAAAACTATCACATCATGAAAGGCTTGAATGACCATCCCCTTTTCATTGAATGCCTCGCTGATATTGTCATTCAAGAAATTAAAG
This sequence comes from Ignavibacteriota bacterium, assembly GCA_963736195.1. Taxonomy (GTDB): domain Bacteria; phylum Bacteroidota; class Ignavibacteria; order Palsa-1295; family Palsa-1295; genus PALSA-1295. Next base: position 183,748 of record CAVTNP010000004.1, on the reverse strand, counting down.
CCCTACCACAGACATAATGGATACACGCCTTTTCTTGGAGGATATTTCACGTGGTGCGGGTGAGATCACGCTTAAATATTTTAATAATCCAGACCTCGAGATCATAACAAAAGATGATGCAAGCCCGGTCACGCGCGCAGACCGCGAGTCAGAAGAATATCTGCGCAGGCGCATTCGTGAACATTTTCCTAAAGATCTGATTCTCGGAGAGGAATATGGCGAGGAGGGATCAGATGTGAGTCGCCGTTGGATACTCGATCCACTTGATGGTACCAAGAGTTTCGTACACGGTGTACCGATCTATGGAGTCCTGATAGCGCTGGAGCAGTATGGAGGGATCACACACGGAGTGGTTCATTTGCCAGCTCTGAGAGAAACCATCTCAGCAGGTATCGGCGAGGGATGCTATTGGAATGGACGCAGATCACATACATCTAAAAAGAACAAATTAAGTGAATGCCTAATTTGCACGACAAGCCCAACTCGCCTGGAGGAGCTAATTGGGAGAAACAAGTATGATTCGATCACTGGTTCATTCGGTCTCTATCGCGGTTGGGGCGATTGCTGGGGACACATTCTGGTAGCAACCGGAAGAGCTGAGGCAATGCTCGATGCGCGTATGGCACTCTGGGATGCTGCCCCTCTTGGCGTGATAGTATCGGAGGCTGGCGGAAAGTATTTTGATTTTACGGGCAAGCAGAGAATTGATGGTGGAAATCTCGCAAGTTGCGCTCCCGGAATTGCTGATGCAGTCTATGAAATGTTAATAGAAAATGCCTGAGATTATCGTCATCGGTGCAGGAATATCTGGCCTGACCGTGGCGCACAAGCTCACACGCGCCGGGAAAGATGTTGTAGTGCTTGAAGCTGAGTGTGCGGAGGGCGGGAAGATCCTAACAGAGCGGAGAGAAGGCTATCTACTTGAAGCGGGACCTAATTCTCTCCGGGTTGAAAATCAGGAGACGGTTGATCTGATTGATGAATGCGGTCTGACCGATCGTGCGATCGAGGCTGGCCCAGATTCAAAAAAGCGATTCATACTAAAGAATGGCAAATGGGTTAAGATTCCAGCTGGTCCTGTTGAAGCAATTAAAACTCCTTTGTTCTCAATTATGGGCAAGCTTCGAATTCCCTGTGAACCATTAATTCCCAGGACTATGTTGGCTGACGAATCCGCTGCCTCATTCGTCTCACGCAGGTTAGGCCGAGAGGTTTTAGACTATGCGGCCGATCCGTTCATCACAGGAATTTATGCCGGAGATCCAACAAGACTTAGCATGCGTCATGCGTTTGCATCGATGTGGCGCGCGGAGCAAGAACATGGTTCGCTAATAATGGGAATGCTTAGGAATCGTACGAAGGCCAATAAAAGGAAACTTCGCCCGAAAGTAATCTCATTTCCGGATGGGCTATCAGAGCTTACTGCGGCATTGCGAACTTTCACTGGATCACAGTTTGAGTTTTCATGATGGCGCACTCCATGTCGAGAGAAAGAAACAGGGCTTTACTGTTACGTCCTTATCCGGCCAATTTGAAGCTGAAAAAATAGTTTTTGCTCTCCCAGCCTATAATTTAGTACCGATCTTTCAATCGATCGACCCTACCCTAGCTCAAATATTTTCACGAGTTGAATATCCTCCGGTGGCAGTTGCCTACCTTGGCTATCGTCGCGACCAATTTCCGGTGCCGCCAGAAGGGTTTGGCGGTCTCATACCGTCCAGTGAGAAGCGTAATATCCTTGGGATCATTTTCTCCTCGTCAAATTTTCAAGACCGCGCTCCAGATGGGAATGTCCTGCTTACAGTTCTCATGGGCGGTGCTCGCCAATCAGAAGTTGCAAAACGATCTCAAAAGGAGATTCTCAAAATTGCATCTGAAGAAGTGGCTGTACTATTACAGCCGCACGGCGAGCCCACTTTCCAACAAACGAGGGTATGGGATCGCGCTATTCCTCAGTATAATGTTGGATATGGCGACGTGCTCGAGGCCCTCGATCGAGCGGAGACAGCGAATCCGGGGCTTTATTTCATTGGTAACTATCGGAACGGCATTTCAATGGGAGCCTGCATCAGGAATGCAACGGAACTTGCAAAACTGCTTGTTTAATAACCTTAATGCACAATCACGAACTCGAAATCGAAGAATTGCTAATTCCGGCGACATCTCGCACACGCCGCACACGCATGACGGAACGGCATCGCCGCCTCGTCCGCGAAACGAAACTCTCCCCTTCCAATTTTATTCTTCCACTCTTTGTCGCTGAGGCACCAGCCAACTACCGAAAGGCGATCGATGCGATGCCAGGAGTCGAACAAATGGGAATGAATGGAATTCTACAACATTCCGAGTCCGCATTGAAAGCTGGGTTAGGGGGAATTATTCTTTTTGGGATTCCTTCACATAAAGATGGTGTGGGATCCGAAGCATCCAATGATGCAGGCGTAATCCAAAAAGCTCTTAGAGAGATCAAGAAGCGGCTTCCTGAATTGTTGGTCGCAACGGATGTCTGTTTATGCGAGTACACAGACCATGGGCATTGCGGCGTTGTCGAGCGCAATAGAAGCGGCGAAATTGAAATTGTGAATGACAAGACAGTTGAATTACTTGTGCGAGAAGCAGTCAGTCATGCAGAAGCAGGAAGCGATCTCATCTCACCCAGCGATATGATGGATGGGCGCGTAGGAGCTATTCGCGATGCGCTCGATCAGGCCGGATTCGAATCGCTCCCCATCATGAGCTACTCTGCAAAATATGCTTCAGGACTGTATGGACCGTTCCGTGATGCTGCGGGAAGCGCTCCGAGCTTTGGTGATCGCCGATCGCATCAGATGGATGTTGCCAATTCAGATGAGGCAATGCGAGTTGTTCAACGGGACATTGAAGAAGGTGCAGATATTGTAATGGTCAAGCCCGCTATTTCCTCGCTCGACATTATCCGCCGTGTTCGTGAGCAATTCTTGTTGCCGGTGGCGGCCTATCAAGTAAGTGGAGAATACTCGATGATCAAAGCCGCAGGCAATAATGGCTGGATCGATGAGGAACGCGTGATGATGGAATCACTTACATCTATCAAACGTGCTGGGGCGTCAATCATTCTTACTTATTTTGCACTTCAGGCCGCAGCGCTGCTGTAGTCTTGCAATTACTCCAGCTAAAATGGAATCATCTCTCAGTCACCTATTATTCGAGCGCGCACAGAAGAGTATTCCCGGCGGCGTGAACTCCCCTGTTCGTGCTTTTAAGTCTGTTGGAATCGATCCGCTCTTTCTTAGTCGTGGAGAAGGTGCCTACATTTGGGATGCAGATGGAAACAAGTTCATCGATTACGTTGGCTCGTGGGGTCCGCTTATTCTCGGTCATTCGCACCCGAAAGTGGTGGAGGCAATTCGGGAACAAGCAAGTATCGCAACCAGCTTTGGTGCACCCACGGAACTGGAAATGGAGTTGGCAGAGCTTGTCATCAGCATAATGCCCTCGATTGAAATGCTTCGAATGGTTTCGAGTGGCACTGAGGCAACGATGTCAGCAATTCGTCTTGCGCGTGGATATACTGGACGAGACAAGATCATTAAATTTGAAGGATGTTATCATGGGCATGGCGATTCTTTTCTCATCAAGGCTGGCAGCGGCGCGCTGACGCTGGGATCGCCGAATTCACCAGGGGTAACTTTAGGTACAGCAAAAGATACTCTCAATGCAAGATATAATGATCTTTCAAGTGTTGAAAATCTGATCTCAGCAAATCGCGGTGAAATAGCCGCGATTATTGTCGAGCCGATTGCAGGAAATATGGGTGTAGTCCCGCCTAACCCGGGATTTCTTCAAGGGTTACGAGAAATATGTGATCGCGAAAACATCGTCTTGATCTTCGATGAAGTAATGACCGGTTTCCGCGTTGCACTGGGCGGGGCACAGGCGCTTTACGGAGTAAAACCAGATATTACTATACTTGGGAAAATTATTGGGGGCGGCTTGCCCGTCGGCGCGTTTGGTGGCAAACGAGAAATCATGGGAATGCTCTCGCCAGTTGGCCCAGTGTATCAGGCGGGCACACTGAGTGGCAATCCCCTTGCGATGGCCGCGGGCTTGGCAACCTTGAAAATACTCAAGGACGAAAATCCATATCGTGATCTAGAGAGAAAATCTGCGTTCTTAGAGCAACAATTTGCAGAGAATATCCGCAACACGAATGTAAAAGCTATACAAACACGTGTTGGATCTATGCTTTGCCTTTTCTTCACCGATCAAGAAGTTACCGATTACGAAAGCGCCGTTTCTTCAGACACGATTGCGTTCGCGAAATACTTCCGAGGAATGCTAGAGGCGGGTATTTATCTTGCCCCATCACAATTCGAGGCCATGTTCGTTTCGAAGGCGCACAGCGATGAGGATTTGGAGCGAACCGTGGAATCGAATCGAATGGCGTTGAGTTTCTTGCAAAATTAGGAATACGCTGCGATCCCCGTAATATCTTCACCAAGCACGAGTGTATGAATATCGTGCGTGCCTTCGTAGGTATTGACGGATTCCAGGTTCATGCTGTGACGCATAATTGGATATTCGCCAAGTATGCCATTCGCGCCGTGTAGATCGCGGGCTGAGCGGGCAATTTCAAGAGCCATCTGGACATTATTTCGCTTTGCAAGCGATACTTGTTGCGGACGCATCGTGCCTTCGTTCTTGAGCTGACCGAGGCGATGAACCAATAATTGCGCCTTCGTTATTTCCGTAAGCATTTCAACTAATTTGGCTTGCACAAGTTGAAATCCACCGATTGGTTTACCAAATTGGATGCGGCTCTTCGCATAATTCACTGAGCTTTCGTAGCAGGCCATAGCCGCACCAATCGCGCCCCATGCTATTCCATATTGGGCCTGTGTGAGGCATGATAGAGGGCCCTTCAGTCCCTTAACCCCTGGAAGCAAATTTTCTTCAGGGATAAAAACATCTTGGAAGACAAGTTCACTTGTCACACTGGCGCGGAGAGAATACTTCCCCTTCATTTCGGGTGCGCTAAAACCTTTCATTCCACGCTCGACGAGAAATCCGCGAATATTCTTTGGGTCATCGGTATCGAGTTTTGTCCAAACGACCGCGACATCAGCGAGTGTACCATTCGTGATCCACATTTTCGCGCCATTCAGGACAAATCCCCCGCTCACCGATTTGGCTTTGGTTACCATCCCGCCAGGATTTGAACCGAAATCTGGTTCTGTCAATCCGAAGCAGCCGATGGCCTCGCCAGTTGCAAGTCTTGGCAGCCATTTCATTCGCTGCTCTTCGGAGCCAAAGGCAAAGATCGGGTACATCGCTAAAGAACCTTGGACGCTTGCGAAAGAACGAATGGCGGAATCACCTCGCTCAAGCTCTTGCATGATAAGTCCATACGAAATATTATCAAGCGCAGCACACCCATATTTCTCTGGAAGTGTCGAACCAAGCAGTCCAAGAGCGCCGATTTTTGGGATAAGGTCCAGCGGGAAGCTCATTCCCTGATTATGGGACTCAATGATCGGCAAAACTTCGGATTCTACGAACGCCCGAACGGTGTCGCGGATCATTCGTTGCTCTTCAGTAAGGAGGGATTCGATGTCGTAATAATCTACAAGCATAGGAAATATCAAAGTAGGAGAACACTAAAAAATGGAATTCCGTCGATTTGATTGCAACAAAATGGCCGGCGTTCAAAATATTTGGAGATCTTAAAGGAGCCAAATCTATCGTTCAGCCGTTCCAAGTGCTCAAAGTTAGTACTAATTGTCTCACGAATGGCATTACTTGAAGTTAAACACCTCCAGACCTATTTTTTTACAGACGATGGCGTCGCCAAATCGGTCGATGACGTAAGCTACACCGTCGATCGCCGCGAAACGCTCGGGGTTGTAGGCGAATCCGGCTGTGGCAAGTCTGTTACGGCGCTTTCGATCATGCGACTAATTCCCGACCCACCGGGCAAAACCGTTGGTGGAGAGGTCATTTTCGATGGCAAGGATCTGCTGAAGCTGCCTGAGGAAGAAATGAGGAAGATCCGTGGCAACAAGATAGGGATGATCTTTCAGGAGCCAATGACTTCGCTGAATCCGGTATTTACGGTCGGCAACCAGATCGAGGAGTCAATCCTCCTCCACCAGAAGGTGTCGAGTGAAGAGGCAAAGGCAAAAACTATCGAGATGCTGCGTCTGGTTGGCATTCCAGCTCCCGAACAGCGATATGGGGAGTATCCTCACCAGCTATCCGGCGGAATGCGCCAGCGTGTGATGATTGCTATTGCTTTATCCTGTAATCCAGATATTCTAATTGCGGACGAGCCTACAACCGCGCTCGATGTGACTGTCCAAGCACAAATTCTTGAGCTCATTCATCGATTACAACAAGAGCTTGGAATGGGCGTAATTCTGATCACTCATGATCTGGGTGTGATCGCTGAGACGGCAGATAAAGTCGCCGTGATGTATGCCTCTCACATTGTAGAGTATTCTAAAGTTGATGAAATTTTCCATAATCCTATCCATCCTTACACGGTCGGCTTGCTTGGATCCATTCCAAAGCTGAATGTGGAATCTGAGCGGTTGATGACGATCGAGGGAACTGTCCCATCACCTGTTAACTTCCCTATCGGCTGCAATTTTAATACAAGGTGTGCCTGGGCCACCGAAGTCTGCTATAAAGATGAGCCTGCACTTATCGAGCATGAACCTGGTCATTTTTGCGCTTGCCATCACTGGGATAAGGTTAAGGCTGAACGCCCTGCCAATTTGGTGGAGGCGTGACATTTTTTTAGTAGAATTCCTATGAAGATTCAAGCTTTGTTGGTTTTTGTGATGGTGCTTCTTAGGTACAGCACTGCATCTGCAACTACCAACGCTGATACAGCAAATGCTTATTCGGACACAACAATCCACGGTTGGAAGGTTTATGTCAGTAAGTCTCTCTGTGCCCTTCCCACCCTTCTTCGTCACACCGATTCAGCATTGGATGGGGAACTGACGTGGATCGAAGGTATCACACCGGCTGAGTCAATATCGGAATTAAAAGATATGCCGATCTGGCTGGAATTGGACGCTAAGGATGGCAATACGATCCAATATCATTTCTTGGATCACCGGCTGAATGATAGCCGAAAAGTACACTGCATCGAGATACAAGCTGCCGACTACCTGAACCTACGCCATGATTCGCTTCCGCTATTTTATTGGCTTGCCGGAGCATACCATCAGAGGGCGTTGGGATGGAAGAATAAGGAGATCGAGGATGCGTTCAATCATGCAAAACTGGCTCAGCTTTATAGTGTTGACGTTCGGGGCAAGAATTCCTTCCAAATAAAGAATTCACACGATTATTTTGCAGTACTGAGTGCCGCATATTTTGCTGGCGGACTTTCTTTTCCTCCGTACAATGCAACCCGTCTCAGAGACATCGACCCTATGGGGTTTAACGTTATCGAGAAAATGTGGAAGGTCGGAATCAGCGACCCGATAGTAACCGACACGCTCAAACAGATGACTCCAACAAATTCTTACATTTCCCACTTAGGAGCAATGTGCACGATTCGTTTTGTTAATCGCTTAAACCATGCTGTTGAGATCAATTGGGTCGATTACAATGGAGCCAGGAAATCATACGGAATTATTGCCCCAGGGGCAGTTCACATGCGAGAAACTTTTGTGTCACATCCATTCATTATTTCCGGCGAGAATGGCAATGATCTAATGGAATTTATAGCTACAAAAGGCAATTCTCTTGCCGTAATACGGTAACTTCGGATGGAAGATGTTGTCGATATTGAGGGGATAGAACCGATATCTCGTTTTCCTCACATCCACAGAATTCGAATGCGTTACTTTCCAGGGCGAAGCGGCGGTAGGACTTGATCTGAGCAATTACAAATTCATCGACTGCATCTTCGAGCGTTGTCAGTTAAGCTCGGTCAAGATGTCAGGGGCTATTATTCAGGCTGTGTTCAACCGATCGAAGCTCGAGGGACTCAATTTCTTTACAGCCAAAAAGTCATTACTCTCGTTGGAATTTAACGACAGCCTCATCCGACATTCTTCTTTCGCAGAGTTGAAACTTCGGAATGTAAAATTCACTGGATGCGAATTCCAAAATGTAGATTTCTCGGACGCTGATCTTACTTCGGCAGATTTCTCAAATGTAACGTTTGCTGATTGCGTCTTTCGCAACACCAATCTAGAGAATGCAGATTTCAGGTACGCATCCGGATATTATATCGATCCTACTCGGAACAAAATCAGTGGGGCACGCTTCTCTTCGCCAGAAGTTTTGAATTTACTAGCTGGCTTTGAGATCGTGATCGAATAAAACGCTACGCCGATGTAGCGAAAGCAAAATTCAGCATTCTATATACCAATTTTGCTGCAAGATAGGTGGAGTGTTTGATCTTGGCATCCGGGCTCAGCTCGACCACATCAAATCCGATTATCTTCTTCCCTGCGCGATTGAACTCCCTGAATATTTCCATCGTTTCATTCCAAAGGAATCCATCAGGTTCAGGAGTGCCGGTTGAAGGCATGATCGCTGGGTCGAAGTAATCAACATCGAATGTCACATACACTTCATTGGTCTGTAATGATTTGACCAAGGCTTTCTGCCAGTTCCCGCCATGGTCACCCATCCGTATTTTAGTCGAGTAAAATGTTTGAATTCCTAGCTTCTTTGCATATTCGAACTCTGCTTTTTCTTGCGCTCGAATACCAACCTGCACGACACGCTTCATCGGAAACCCAGCGTCCGCCACCCGTGCCATAAAGCAGGCATGGCTGTATGGCGTGCCGGAATACTCCAAGCGTAAATCGGAGTGAGCGTCGAAATGCAGGATCGACATCTTAGGATAATCTTCAAAGTGCGCCATTATCGGCGCCGTTGAAATTGTATGCTCCCCTCCTAATGTAACAACGAATTTACCATTCTTTATTTCTTTTGATACTGCTTTTTGCAGTTGATCGAGCATCGCTTTGCCGGTACGCGTCCCGATCGCGATGGGTGGAAGAGTTGCAATTCCAATATCAAAACAAAGCTCGCGAAAGAACTCGTCATCCAGGAATTCAACGAAATGCGAGGCATCGACAATGGCCGCCGGACCTTTTGCTGTTCCGCCGCCATAGCTCACGGTCTTTTCGTATGGCGCAGATAAGATAACGACCTTACTCGTAGCGTAGTCGCTAGATTCTTTGGGTAAGGCAAGAAAATTCCGAGAGGTTGGTAGTACTTTCATAAGTTATTTTTGTACAAGCACCGTATCGTGACGCCAATGCAAATCATCGCGCTTTGGATAATCTGTGGTATAATGGAGTCCGCGGCTTTCCTTACGCCGCAAAGCCGAGTGGACAATAAGCAAGGCAACTTCCGCGGTATTGCGAAGCTCTAGTAATGGAACCGTTACCTTCGTGCGTCGATAATACTCTTCGATTTCCTTCCGTATCAACTTCAGCCGTCGTTCTGCGCGCTCGAGTCTGTAATTGCTGCGAACAATTCCTGCGTAATCCCACATTAATTCCTGGACTTCTCGGCGATCATGGGAAATGTAGATCCACTCTTCCGCATTTTCTGTGCCTGACTCGTCCCACTCCAGAAGTTGCACGTTCTCCTTTATAGTGGGCCTGGTACTGTTTCTCTTTATTAAATGCGATGCCGCACGATGGGACCAGACAAGGGATTCAAGAAGAGAATTGCTTGCCAACCGGTTCGCCCCATGGACGCCAGTCATGGAGGCTTCGCCGGCTGCATAGAGTCGGTCAATATTTGTCGTACCTTCAAGTGACGCAACGATTCCTCCACAGCTATAATGTGCTGCAGGGACCACGGGTATCGGTTGCTTCGTGATATCCAGGCCAAGTTCCTTGCACCGCTTGAAAATACTAGGGAATTCGTGCCGAATGGATCGCGCCGGTAGATGAGAAACATCGAGATACACATAGCTGTCGCCACGTCGCTTTAGCTCCGCATCAATTGCTCGAGCAACCACATCTCTGGGTGCAAGTTCCATCCTTTTCGGATCGTACTGCTTCATAAATCGCTCTCCCGCTCGATTTATCAATATCCCGCCAGCTCCACGTACTGCCTCACTGATGAGGAATGAATTCGCCTCAGGAGCGTAGAGTGTTGTCGGATGAAACTGGATGAATTCCATATTCCCAATCTTTGCACCAGCCCGAAAGGCCATCGCTACTCCATCGCCAGTAGCTATTTGAGGATTGGTTGTGTGCAGATACACCTGCCCGGCCCCACCGGTTGCAAGCATTAACGCGGAATTTGCTCGACAAATAGTTACAACACCGGTCGCCTCTTCAAGAATATACGCACCATAACAAGAAAGTGTTCTATCCTTCCGCGGGATTGTATTACGTTTCCGTTGGTGGTCCGTGAGCAATTCTACTGCAAAATGGTTCTCAAGGATCGTGATCTGCGGATGCTGCTGTACGGCGTGCAATAACGCTCGCTCCAACTCTCGCCCAGTAAAATCCTTGGCATGAACAATTCTATTTGCCGAATGGCCACCCTCGCGCCCAAGATGCAACACCCCATCTCGTGTGTGCGTGAAGCGAGCGCCAAGATCAATCAGATCCTTGACTCTGCTCGGACCTTCATTCACCAACACGCGGACAGCATCTTCATGACAAAGCCCAGCGCCGGCGGTAATGGTATCAAGATAATGGGATTCAAGTGAATCATCATTGCTTGCCACGCTGGCGATGCCGCCCTGTGCATAATTCGTATTGGATTCAGAACGCTCCTTCTTCGTAACGATCAACACACGCATGCGTGATCGTTCCGCGACCGTAAGGGCGAAAAATAATCCGGCAGACCCGGAGCCGAGGACTAAAACATCTGTTTCCGTATGCTTTTATTTGGTTGTTGACGAATAACAACACCGGATACGCAAAAAGCCCTTCCAGAGAATCGGGCTATTAAAGAAAATCACGTTAGATGATAATAATCGCGTGTTCTGATTCGACTCTATTCCAGAATTGCTCGAAATCCTTTTTGCGTGGATTCTATAGAAATAAATGCATTACTGGGATCATGTTCAAGAAACAACTTCCATCCGGACTCGAATGCTTCCGGCAATAGAGATTTTTTTTCCTCAAGTGTGGTCAATGGGAAGTTGTCATATCCCATAATCCAAGGTAAATTGATATGGGCTTTCGTTGGAAAGAGGTCGGCGCAGTAGAAAACGCTGTTTCCTACACCATCTGTAATGAGAGGGAGCTGCTGCGCCCGGGTGTGACCGTTAAAAATTCTCAATTGAATTCCCGGAAATAGCTCGCCAGGGCCATCAAGTTCTTCAAGCAGGCCATTGGCAACAATAGCTTCCCAATCCTGCTTCAGATAGCTCGCACGGTCCTTATCCGTGGGATTGCAGGCCCATTTCAAATTCTCCGTTTGCACGAAGACCTTCGCATTAGGGAAAGTCGGCACCAATTCTCCGGATGATGATTGTGACACCATTCCACCGCAATGATCAAAATGCAGATGTGTCTGTATTATATGCGTGATCTCGTCGGGCTTGAGTCCATGCGCAGCCAGTGACGTGGTCAAGGTAAACCGGCTATTATCAAGCTTGTAGATAGTACGCGTCTTCTCATCATACTTATCGCCCATCCCGGTGTCGATAAGAATATTCATTCCATTTCCCTTGACAAGCAGAGCACGAAGCGCCATATCGATGCGATTTTGCTCATCAGCCGGGTTTGTACGGTTCCAGAGATTCTTAGGAACCACGCCAAACATAGCACCTCCATCCAGGGCAAAGCGGCCGGTTTCGATAGGAGTAATCGTGTAGGGGCCTATGGTCACAGGTGCCATGGGAGATCCAATATTACCTTTTGCGTCCCGGGTCAACTTCATCGAGCCATTTTACTTTAGCCTCGAGCTGTTCCTGTGGCTCTCGCCAGTTTGGATCTGGAATGCAGCAATCGACCGGGCACACGGCTGCACATTGTGGCTCATCATGGAATGTGACGCATTCGGTGCACTTATCAGGTACGATATAAAAATAGTCGGAGGAAAAAAATCCGACAGCTCCGCTTGGGCCGGGGTCGGTGGGGCCAAAGGCTTGTCCGCCGAGCGTCCAATTCGCGCCGCCTTCATAAATTGCGTTGTTAGGGCATTCCGGCTCGCATGCACCGCAGTTGATGCATTCGGTCGTGATCATAATTGCCATTGACGATATCTCCTTTTAGATCGACAAGAAAAATTTGTTGTAAACTAGCTCGCGGAATAAACTAACGCTCGTTAGTTTAACGATTGTCACGAATAACAGCGTGCGTGTAATAAGAGTTTAGTTCATCAAAGGAATTGGGGAGCATTGTAGACAAGGGAACGCGAAAACTACCCTTCCCGTTAAACCGCCGCTCGATTGGAAAGATAGATTGAAGTGATTATTCTCAATGCTCGATTCATGTTTCCTAATTGAACGAGGGGCCTATAGCTCAGTTGGTTAGAGCGTCCGCCTGATAAGCGGGAGGTCAGTGGTTCAACTCCACTTAGGCCCACAGGGAAAAATATGAATTATGAATTATGAATTATGAAACTGGAGTCACCCCACTTTCATAATTCATAATTCATAATTCAAATTTTACCCAGATCGGGCTCGTAGCTCATCTGGTAGAGCGATAGATTTGCATTCTATAGGTAAGGGGTTCGAGTCCCCTCGAGTCCACTGCTTGGCAAAGATGAGATATAAAAGATGAAAGAGGCGCGGAATTGACCATTCTTTTTATCTTTTATATCTCATCTTTTCATCTTTGCAAAAAAAGATGCCCCGCTCGACCTGCATCGAACGGGGCAACCCCTTATCCTGCATTCATAGCGGATTCAATCATTCGTCATTTGCAAGCATGTTCGCTCATCCATGCAAAGGATCGTTTATCCGCTGGCGCGATCATATCCGCTTACTGAACGAGAGTCATCGCGCCGTTTTCGATGGGAGAACACTTAGTGAAATCTTCTCGACTATAGACAAGAACGCGCAAGGTCGCTCGGGTTACAAAAAAATCTTCAATTTTCTGGAAAAAATTTAATTTTCGTCTTCTGAATTTGAGAGAAGTTCGGCGAGATGAAGTGTCCTAACCCCCAAAGATTGCTCAATTTGCTCCCTACAGCTAAAGCCATTTGCGAGGATCAAGCAATCGTTTGGAATATCACGAAGCTTCGGCAAGAGCTTGTGCTCTCCTATGCTCACGGATACATCATAGTGCTCCTTCTCGAATCCGAAGGCACCTGCCATTCCGCAGCAACCGGTAGCCAAAACCTCTGCCATTATTCCCCTATTTTCCAGGACTGCAGCTTCAGCATCTTTGCCGAGCAAAGAAGTATGGTGGCAATGTAATTGGACGACCACCGATGGTATGGAAGTCTTCCCGCTGACCGGGGGATTGTCTATCCCGACCATATTCAGAAATTCCGATAGCAAATAAACATTCTCACTGAGCAATTTTGCATCTGTACGTTCCGGCATGAGATTCAATAGTTCATCCCTGAAGACAGAGGCACAACTCGGCTCGAGAACAACGATCGGAATTCCTTTCGCCAAGTCCGGCCCGACAACACTTAGGATAGACTCCAATTGCTTCCGAGCCCGCTTTAGCATTCCCCAGTCGTAAAGTGGTCTTCCACAACACATGGATTGCTTGTACACTTTGACCTCAAATCCAGCGGCTTCTAACACTTTTGTTGCGGCTATCGCAGTTTCTGTTCGGAAGTGATTGTTGAATGTATCAGCCCAAAGGATGACTTGAGGTAAAGGCTTGACGGCCGCGGGTAATCTGGGGCGATTGAAAAACCATTTCTTGAATGTTCGCTTGGCGAAGCGAGGAATATCTCTATTGGGGTGAATACCTGCGATGCGTTTTACCAAGCCACTGGTGAGTGGCGAATGGGTTAACCAATTAGCGAGTGTCGGTGCAAGGGCTGCAATACGGGCTGAAGGATTTATCAAGCCCATGGAATAAGCCGCTCGGGGACGCAGCCTACCTTCATAATAATGCGCTAAAAATTCTGCTTTATACGTTGCCATATCAACATGCACAGGACACTCACTCTTACAGGCCTTACAAGCGATGCACAGATCCAACGAATTCTTGACATCATCACTCTTCCAACCGTCGGATAGATGGTCGCCTCGCATCATCTCAAATAGTGCGTGTGCCCGACCTCTTGTTACATCGTTCTCATCTCGCGTAGCGATATAGCTTGGGCACATGATTCCATCATCTTTGCGGCAAACTCCTGCGCCCACACAGCGCTCCACAGCACGAGAAAAACTTCCTTCGTCTTCTGGAAAGACAAAATGCGTTTTGACCTCCAACGGATGATAATCCGAGCCATAATGCAAATTCTCATCGATGCGGTAAGGGCGAATGAGTTTGCCGGGATTCATTTTCCAGTCCGGATCCCATATCTGCTTGAAATCTTCGAATGCCTGCATGATCTTTGGCCCGAACATCTTTGGCAGCATGGCACCTCGTGCCTGACCGTCACCATGTTCACCGGAAAGCGAGCCGCCATAACTTAAAACAAGATCAGTAGCATCTTCGACAAAATTCATCCATTGTGCAATCCCCTCTTTGCTTTTAGGATCCCAATTAATTCGGTTGTGCATGCAACCATCGCCGATATGCCCATACATTGCAGCACTGTATCCATGTGAAGTAAGTAGCTTTTGGAAATCGCGAATGTAGGCTCCAATTTTGTTTGGCGAGACAGCGGAATCTTCCCATCCCTCCCAATTATCGGGCTGACCGGGCACACGCGAGATCGCGCCAAGTGCGGAATCGCGCACCGACCAAATCGCTCTCTGATCTTCGCCTTCGTAGATATGTGATTCCAAAGCAACAGTTCTTAGAGCTCGGGAACATTGCTCGGCAATATGACGAGCTTCTTCTATGGTATTTGCACCGAATTCGGCGATGAGCCAGCCTTTGCCTTCCGGAAAATCAGGAAATTGCTTGCCACGAAGTCCTTTAGTTTTTACAGCGAGAAGAAAGCGTTCGTCAAATCCTTCAAGCCCAATGGGTTTGTGCTCCAGCACTAAGGGCACATGATCGCCCGCTGTGGCAAGATCATCAAAGCCTATAACGAGGAGCACTCGCTTGGACGGGCTGTGGACAAGTTGAACAGTCGCTTCGAGAATAGTTACAAGCGTTCCTTCCGAACCAACGAGCGATCGTGCAACATGAAAGCCATTCTCTGCCAAAAGCTGGTCGATGCTGTAACCGGAAACACGGCGTGGGATATCCGGAAAGGTGCGGCGAATTTCATCACCGTATGTGCTTGTAATATTCTGAAGTTTTTCGAGGATGCCACTCTGTCCACTATTATCCCTTGGGTCCAAACTAGCCGCCCCAACGCGCAGCCTCGCGCCGGTATATAATAGCACCTCAAGCGCTTCAACATTATCAACGGTCCTGCCCGACATTATTGAATGCACGCCGCAGGAGTTGTTGCCGATCATACCTCCGAGCGTGCAATACTTGTGGGTTGCGGGATCTGGACCAAACGTGAGACCATATTTCTCCGCAGCGATACGAAGGACATCAAGCACAACGCCGGGCTGAACTCTTGCAATCTGGCGTTCAGGATCTATCTCAATGATCTTATTCAGATACTTCGAAAAATCCATGACAATCGCGGTATTGCAGCATTGGCCAGCGATACTTGTTCCCGCGCCGCGCGAGAGAATGGGCGCGCCGAACTCGCGCGCTGTTGCAACGGTCGCGATCACATCATCAATGGTGCGTGGAATAACAACGCCGATCGGTATCTGGCGATAATTTGATGCATCGGTCGCATAAACTGCTTTTGAACCCGCATCGAAACGAACCTCGCCGGAGATGCGATTGCGAAGGGTGGATTCTATCGTTTGAATCATGAATTTCTAAAGCTTGATCTTAAGAGATCTCAGAGATTAGTGAGATAAATTGGTAGGGGCAAATGGCATGAGACCGTTCCCCTCGCGCGAATGGGCCAATGCCATTGGCCCATTCGAATCCATCCGCGTACTCCACCCCGATCTGCGTCATCCCGGTTCCGTCAATTTCTCCACCAACTCCCGCACAGCCTCCCACTCCGGTGTGCCTTTGAGCGTACCGATGCCCTCGTCCTCATCGTCCAGAAATAATTTTATGTTCCGCATACTTCGAAATCCCGCCTCGATCGCTTTGCGAAAAGTTTGGAGAGCGGCGGAATAGTCTTTCAGACCGCATTGAAGGCTGGCGGTATTGAAGAGCGCAGTTCCATCCCGAAGATCCTCCAGCTTTCGGGCAGCGGATCGAGCTTCGTCATCCCGGCCAGCGTGGTGAAGCAGCGAGGCATGATTCACCCGATTCCATTCCTCGTCCGGAAAGAGCTTCAGGCGCTTTTCAAAAAGGGGAATCGCAATTTCGGCCCAACGCTTCTGCTTCTCGGCGAATGACCGATCATTCGCATCTTCCTTCACGCCGTTACAGGCAAGAACGAGATTCCATAAGGTAACTAAATATTCCGGCTTCCGTTTCAGTGACTCTTCGAATGGTGTGATCGCTTTGGCATCCTGACCTGTATTCGAATAAAAAAATCCAAGCGCAAAATAACTCATGTAATCCTCCGGCGCGTTTCGGATATATTCCTGTGCGGCGCCCTCCGCTTCGGCATCCTTGCCCTGAAGCTGGAGAATGACGGAAAGCGGGTAATAAGCCTTCCACAGATCGGGTTTCAACCGGCGAGCCTCATTGATGAGTCTTAGCCCCTCATCGAGCAGAGCGGGTTCGCGTGTGTAATTGCGGTGAAGAGCTGATAGCGCATTCGCTTTGGCGGAATAGGCATTGGCATACGAGGGATCGAGCGCGATGGCTTCGGAATAAAGCTGTGCCGAAAGCTGAAAGCCTTCTTTGGTATTGCGCTGAAAATACTCGCGCGCTTTGAGGTAAAATTCATACGCTTCGGCATTCTCGGTTCCGCGCTCGGTAAGTTTTTTCTTTTCATCCGATGCCAGATGTATTTTCAGCCCTTCGACAACTTTCAACGCCACCGCTTCCTGAATTTCGAAGATGTCGTTCATCACACCTTTCATCGAATCCTGCCATAGGTGGTCGCCGGTTTCGATGTCGAGGAGTGTAATGCTAATTTTTATTTGGTCGCCAAATTTACGAACCTGACCTTCGATGAAATAGCGGATATTCATCTCTTTGGCATAATTCGGCAACGTTCCCTGGTAGCGTTTGTAATCTTTTGTGGCTTGGTGATCGGAAACACGAAGCGCTCGGATCTGTGAGAGCGCGGATATCAGTTCCGTGGCAAGTCCATCGGCGAACCAGCCGTTATCTCCAGTGGGAGACATATCTTCGAAAGGAAGGATCATCAGCGATTTCCGCCCATCCGTCTCCTTCACGATCTTCGGAGCCTGGGGCGCCCCTTTGGCTTCGAGTCCAAGTTTACCGAGTGCGCGAATGATCGAATCGATGTTCGTCATCGAAGTTCGCTGCAATCCGGCGAGATGATATTGCATGCTTGCCGGGAGCGAAACGGGTTCCAGATCCAGCGGAAGGATCTTTTTATTCTTCTCGAATGCAAGCGCCACTTCCCTCACCACATTCTTCGATTCGATGGAATTAGGCGAGAGCATCACAATGAACGCCTTACATCCATCCAGCGCATTCACGATCTCCTCCGACCAACTCGATGCCGCTTCAATTCCTGATTGATCGATCCACACCGATAATCCTGCCGAAGCAAGAAGTTCCGTAAGCAGATCGGCCTGCTCGCGGTCTTTGGAGGAGTATGAAATGAATATATCAGACATTGGCGGTTTGCTCCTTCTGTTCTGCGGCCTCAACTTTGGTTAGGATACGATCCCATCCGGGCAAGGTGCGCAGTGGTGCAAGGTCGGGGTCATGCAAGAAAAGCTTTTTACCAGCAAATCCGAGATCAACCGCTTTTTCGAGCAATTCGAGCGCGCGAGGCAGTTCGTTCAAGAATATGAAAGTACACCCGCAGTTATAGCAGGTAAAACCATCAAGACCTGGGAGCGCAACGATGGCTTCTGTCTCTCGTTTACACTCATCAAGCTGACCCGCAAAGAAGAGCAGAATGGAATAGAACGTCCGCTTGCCCTGATCATCCGGATGCCGTCGAACATATTTTTCGTAGTATGGCAGTGCCCGCCTCGCCGCAACACGCCGCTGGCCGAATTCACCCAGCATGTGATATTGCAGTGCGAGATTGAAGTGGCTGATGAGTTCCTCAGGATTGAGGCGCAATGTTGCTTCATACGCGTCCGCGCTCTCGCGAGACCGACCCAGTTCGTTATAGACGAAACCGAGATGAAAGTATCCCCACGGATTAGCCGGTTCAAGCTCGACAGCCTTCTTCGCGGCGATAATTGCTTCTTCCTCCTGATGGCGGTGTGCATGTAAAATTCCCAACATGCTGTAGGCACCCGCAAAATTTGGCCGAAGCCGCATTGCTTCAGCAATCGTCTGTTCCGCCCTTACCAATCGCGAAGCCTCGCGCACATAACTGCGATAGAGCAACATGCTGTTGTTCGCGATCCCAAGATATGCGGCAGCATAATTTGGATCGATCTCGATGGCTTCTTCATACAAACGAATGGCATGCAGATGCCCCTGCCGTGTGCCCATGTTAAGAAAACTGGTGGCCTGCAAATTGAGCTCGAATGCTTCAGCACTTTCGGTGCCACGCCCAACAACTTTGTCCTTCTCATCTTTGGTTAAATGGAGTTTGAGTCCAGCAACCACCTTGTCTGCAACGGCTTCCTGAATTTCAAAGATATCAGCAAAAACCCCTTTGTGGGATTCTTGCCAGAGATAGTCTCCTTCTTTTACGTCCAGTAGGGAAACCGAGATCTTGATCTGATCGCCAAACTTGCGGACGGTGCCTTCAATAAAGAAACGCACGTTCAATTCTTCGGCGATCTCGAGGGTCTTTCCTCGATAGCCCTTGAAATCCATGGTTGTTTTTCGATCCACCAACCGCAGCGATTTGATGTGACCGAGCGCGTCAATGAGTTCACCGGCAAGTCCGTCGGCAAACCAATCGTTGTCTTTGCCTGGGGAAAGATCTTCGAAGGGCAGGACCATCAGGGATTTTCGTGTATCCGGTTTTGGGCGGTTCTCGGCCATCTCCAATGTGCCAATCACATTATCGCTTTGAACCACCCCCATTTTTGTGAGCGACCTGACTATCCCTTCAAAATCGGATAACTGGGTACGCTGAATGCCAGCAAGCTGATATTTGAATTCACTCGGCAGGGTAATATCCTCTATCTCGACAGGAAGAATTCTTCGGTCGCTCTCGCTGGCAATAGAAAGCTCGCGCACCACATTCTTGGACGAAAGCGAATCGTTTGAGAGCAATAAAATGAATGCCTCGCAACGCTCCACGGCATTGACGATCTCCGTTGACCACAGGGCGGCTGCTTCCAGTCCGCGTTGGTCGATCCACACATTTATTCCGAGCGTCCGCAGTCGCTCTGCAAGCTCCAAGGCATGCGCCGAATCCTTACGGGAATACGAAATAAAAATATCAGGCATAATTGTCTGAGTAGGGATTTTAAGAGATTACCAAGATCAAGAAGATGAACGATTGCAATACACTGTATAATCTGCAATCCGAAAACTAAAATCTAGCCTCATTCATCCCGCAAATCGCCCACAACACCCATAGTTTGCCTCCCAAATCGGCATTCCCATAATTATTTTCCAAGAATCTTTTAAAATTGCTTGACATTGCCCTTTTTATTTCGTAAGTTAGGGTATGCTTTGATGGGCACCTGCTTTCAGGAGCAAGTGTTAGAAGTAGCACTGAATTGGCAAAATGGCGAATTTGAGCCAGATAAGGCACAGTTCATAAACTGCAAACATAACAAAAAGAAAAGAGGCACCAATAGCCTCAAGAAAGCTAAACTGAAAGGACACATACAATGGCAAAGATTCTTGAACGCGACCAGCTACCGACGCAACAACGACGAGTTCTCGATTTCATCGAGGAATATCTTGAAATTTCGGGTTATCCCCCGTCAATCTCCGAAATTGCCGATTACCTCGGCGTAAGCTCCACATTCGGGGTGAGGAAGCATCTCGATGCCTTGCTTCGCAAGGGATTTCTGGAGCGCGGCGGCGCTGGGCTTTCGCGGGCGCTAATGGTCACGCGGCCTTCCGTTATGCGCGGCGGTGAACGGCATTCGAACTCAATTCCTGTCATTGGGCGAGTAACCGCTGGCGAACCGATCCTCGCCATTGAAAATGTCGAGGGATGGCTATCGTTCAAGCCCATGGACCTTTCCAAGAAGATCTTCGGGCTGCGCGTGCAAGGTGAGAGCATGAAGGATGTCGGCATTATGGATGGCGATCTCGTCATTGTGCGCCAACAGCCAACCGCCGACAATGGCGATGTTGTTGTGGCAAGGCTCGATGATTCCGCAACCGTCAAGACCTTCCGCAAGACCAGAAAAGGAATTTTCCTCGAACCGGCCAACGCGAGATTTAAGCCCATTCCGATCACGAAGAATATTGATTTTCAAATTCTCGGCAAGGTTACAAGTGTGCTCCGCTCGCTCGATGAAAAACGCCCGGGTGTGTTCCAACTAAAATTTCAGTAATATTCCATTAATGTCATGAATAATTCAGCAATCGAGGCCCAGTTAATGACAAGGGAGTCCGAAACAAGGTCCATCGGCCGGGGCAATGATCATTCGCCCATTTCGAACGATTATGATATGCAGGAAATCGCGATGGGCTTTGGCCGGCAATTTGGAGATCGTGCAAAGCGGTCGGATTTTGGTACTACAACGCTTGGCGAAGTAACTTTCCGTCGCATTGACCCACTCCGAGATCCGTTTCAGGTCGCCGATGCAAGGTTACAGTCGCGGCTCGAATCGCTGTGCGAGACGCTTCGAGCAAAGTACTGATGTTGCGTCGATAATTCGTAGAGTAGGATTTCATGCGGAACGGTATTATGGGGTAAATTTGTAGGAGTAATCCAACAAATTTATCCAGAATACCATGAGACGAATTCGTGCGATCTCCTTCGTTATTATTTCCGTACTCCTTCCGCTCGCATTGCGGGCGCAGTCAGCATCACCCAATCTCAATGACAAGCTACCATTCGACACGAGCGTCCGGATGGGTAAGCTGCCGAATGGACTGACATATTACATTCGCCATAATACAACCCCAGAACATCGGGCTGAACTGAGGCTTGTTGTTCATGCAGGTTCCATTCTTGAGGACGATGACCAACAGGGGCTCGCCCATTTAAACGAGCACATGTGCTTCAATGGAACCGTCAAGTACCCACATAATACGCTGGAATCCTTCCTTGAGCTTCACGGCGCTCGATTTGGTGCTGATCTAAATGCCTCGACTTCCTATGATGAAACAATTTACAAGGAAACGCTGCCCACCGACCAGGGGGCTGTGCTTGATAGTGGTGTAGATATTCTTTGCGAATGGGCACACAATGTGACCTTCGATTCTATCGAATTAGAAAAAGAGCGCGGTGTTGTAGGCGAAGAATGGCGTTTAGGTCGCGGCGCCCAAGAACGAATTTCAAAGAAGCAAGCCCCGGTGTTGTTCTACGGTTCACAGTATGCGAATCGGTCGCCGATCGGACTAAAGCCGGTCATCGATACCGCCCACCGCTCAACGGTGATGAAGTTTTATCATGATTGGTATCGCCCAGATCTGATGGCTGTCATTATCGTGGGTGATTTCGACGCCGATAAGATGGTGGAAAAGGTGAAAAACCTCTTCACCCCACTGACCAATCCTGCTAATGAAAGGCCGCGAACGGAATTCCCGATTCCTCCACATAAAGAAACCCTTGCGACCGTCAACACGGATTCGGAAATGACTCAAACGGTTTTTTCCATGCTTTATAAGCGCCCAGGCACTGATGAAGTTGCCGTTGCGGACTATCGCAAGGAAATTGTCACCGGCCTTTACAATTCAATGCTGAATGATCGCATTCAGGAATTAGTGCAGACCGGGAAAGCTCCATTCGCATTCGCTGGTGCTGGTGACTCTAGATTCCTTGGGAATTTGAGTGCGTTCAGTGTATTTGCAATACTGCGGCAAGATTCGATCCAGGCGGGTATCACAGCAATCCTCCGAGAAGTGTATCGGGCACAAAAAACTGGTTTTGGATCTGCGGAACTGGATCGTGCTAAGAAAGCGATCCTTAGTCAAATGGAAAAACTATATGATGAACGAGAGAAAACAAAATCGGCGAATTATGTGCGAGAGTATATTGGTAACTTTACTCAGAAGGAGCCATCGCCAGGGATTGCCTACGAATATGATCTCTATAAACAGTTCGTACCCGGTGTAACCATCGAAGAAGTCAATGCCCTTTCCTCTGAGCTTCTCGACCACACCAGCCGTGTAATGGCGCTTTCCGGACCTGAAGCAAAAGATGTTGCACTTCCCACGAAGGACGATCTCCTGAAGATTCTCGCGAATGTCGAAAATGAAAAGCTTACTGCCTACGAAGATAAGACCACGGATGTCCCTCTCATTTCTCCATTACCAACCCCAGGTAAAGTTATCGATGAAAAGAAAATGGCCGATCTTGGCGTTACCGTCTGGCGGCTTTCCAATGGGGCGAGAGTTGTGATAAAGCCCACTGATTTCAAAGATGATGAGATCCTTTTTCATGCGGTTGCGCCAGGTGGAAGTTCCCTTGCCTCCGATCCAGACTATTTATCTGCTACAAATGCGGATAATGTTGTTGAAAATTCTGGACTTGCAGGCTTTGATGCAACAACGCTCAAAAAGATGCTGACAGGCAAAGAGGCTTCGGTCTCGCCATTCATAAGCTCTCTTCAGGAAGGGCTCCAGGGCACCAGCACGAAGAAGGATCTAGAGACGATGTTCCAGCTTACGCATCTGTATATGACTCAGCCTCGGTTTGACTCGCTGGCAGCGGCAAGCTTTCTAAGCCGCATGAAAGCGATATTGCAGAATCGTTCAAAGCAGCCAGAATCCGCGTTATCCGACACACTTGAGGTCACGTTGGCACAATATAATTATCGCCAACGACCAATGTCTGCTGCTATGCTAGATGAAGTGAGCCTCTCGAAGGGATATGAGTATTACAAAAAGTTATTTCACGATGCCAGTGGCTTCACCTTCTTTTTTGTCGGCAATATCAATCCCGATACATTGAAGCCACTTGTTGAGCGATACCTCGCCTCGTTGCCATCGAGTAATGAACACCTGGAATGGAAAGATTTGAGAATACACCCTCCCAAAGGCGTAATACAGAAAAAGGTCTATAAAGGAACTGAGCCGAAGAGTCATGTTACTATTGTTTTCACAGGTGATATGAAGTTCTCTCGTGAAAATCGATTCGCCCTTTCTGCGATGACCCAAGCCTTCAGTATCATACTTCGCGAGGATCTTCGAGAAGATAAGAGTGGTGTTTACTCAATTGGTGCCCGAGGTTCCTTAGACCAATATCCGGAGAATCATTACAGCATTTCAATATCGTTTGGCTGCGATCCTGCGCGGGTCGATGAACTTGTTGGCGAAGTGATGAAACAGCTAGATACGCTCACCTCTAAGCCGATCGAAGCAACCTATGTCGATCGTGTCAAAAAAATCCTTTCGAATGAACTCGAAACAAATCTACGAGAGAATTCTTACTGGATGAGTTCGCTTCAAGATGCCTATTGGAATAATATCGATCCCGGGGTGATCATGCACTCAAGCGACCTCATTAACGCGATAACACCGGATCTTGTTTATCAGACTGCAAAGCAGTACTTCAATCGGAATAACTACGTGCAGGTTGTCCTATATCCGGAGAAGAAATCTTAACTTTGCAAACGTCTCTATCTCACAAGTTTGGGATTCGCTACCCGATCATCCAGGCTGGTATGGTCTGGACTTCAGGCTGGAAACTTGCCGTAGCTGCTGCTCGCGCCGGGTCTCTAGGTTTGATTGGCGCGGGCTCGATGAAACCGGATCTGCTGCGGGAGCATATTCGCAAGGCAAGATCTACAGAGGTTGCAGCACAAATTGGTGTGAATATACCACTCATGCGAGGGGATATTGACGCGCTCATTCAAGCCACAATTGAAGAAGGCGTACGAATTATTTTTTCTAGTGCAGGAAATCCGAATCTCCACACTTCTCGCCTAAAGGATGCCGGATGTTTTGTAGTCCATGTTGTTGCAAGCGTGAAACATGCTCTGAAAGCAGAAGAAGCGGGATGTGACGCACTTGTAGCAGAAGGATTTGAAGCCGGTGGGCATAACGGAATTGATGAGATCACAACACTGTGTCTTGTTCCGCAAGTCGTTGATGCTGTTAGGATTCCCGTGATCGCTGCAGGCGGTATTGCGGACGGCCGGCAGATGTTAGCCTGCCTTGCCCTAGGCGCTCAAGGTGTGCAAATTGGAACCAGGTTTGCAGCTACCGTCGAATCAAGTGCTCACCCATTCTACAAACAAGCAATAATTGATTCAGACGATAACTCCACTGCGCTTGTCCTGAAGAAGGTTGCGCCCGTAAGATTGAAAAAAAATGCCTTCGCGATCTCAGCTTTTGATGCGCAGCTACGCGGCGCAAGCAAAGAAGAGGAGCTTCTGCTCCTGGGTCATAAACGCGAACGACGAGGAATATTCGAGGGTGATTTTATCGAGGGTGAATTGGAAATGGGCCAATCGGCAGGCATGGTAAAAGAGATCCTCACCTGTGATCAGGTTGTTCAGCAACTTATCTGGGAATACGAAACGGCACTATCCTCGCTCGAATCCATGAGCAATTTGGAATGATCTCTCAACGTCCCAAGAACCAATATTCCAGCAGTGCGACACTTTCTCGCAGGTAGTAGTAAGCCAGATCGACAACTGGTTCCCTTAGATGTGAAGGAGTTCCAATAACCGTTAAGCCATTGCACTTGCACATCTCGCAAACACGAGCAAGATGATATTGATCGCTGACAATAACAAAGCGTTTCCACCCTTTTTTATGGAATAATTCATCTCGTAGAAATAGAACTTGTTCCAACGTGGAATGCGAAGTCGATTCTTCAATGATATTTGATGGATCAACTCCTAATTTTAATAACTCGACTCGTGCAACCTTGGCCTCAGCCAGTTTGCCCGGCGCGTTACCTCCTGTAAGGACAAGGCGGCTAACCTCATGATCCATAACTAATTCATGCCCAAGATCTATTCGCTCGCGCAACGCAGGACTCGGTCGTTCGCCAAGCCCGTTCCCGTTCCACACGGCTGCCCCGAGTATAACGCCAGCATCCGCTTGAAATCCATTTACATCGTGTTTATTCGTAACGCTGGGATAAAATAGCACGAACACAAAAGCGAATACTACAAAAAATAGGCTAACCAAGAATGTATTTCGTGCTATGTGGAGAAGCCTGTGCAGGGATGAAACGGAACTATCCATGAAGCTCAATAGCACAGATAGCTGAATAAATAATATCAGCAATAATACGATCGCTGCTTCTGGGGTAAATTCCTCAGGCGACGTATGCCATATGCCCAGAAGTAACCAAATCAGGAGTACAGTCAGTCCCGTTGTGAAAGCAATTGAGCAGACTGTTAAACGATGTGGTTTTATTATGATTGAAAGCAGTAGGTAGATGCTACAGAAGAAAAGGGCGGCCGACAATACGTCCCCTAAACTCAGAAATGAAAAGTAAGCTGTTTGGAGTCCCTGGCTTTCGTAACGGATCTGCGTAAGGACAAAATAGCTCGAACACTGAATTACACAAACTGCAAGTAGAAGGAGTCTTCTGAGGAGCAACCTCAGGCGACCGGGCATTGCCTCGGCGCTTGATAGAGGATTCCACTTGAAACGCGCTCCTATTCTCATGTAATAAAGACATTTGGGAGCCTCAGTGCGTTCGGCTCGAACTGTTCGCTTTTGAAGGATTGTTAGCACAATCTCTCGCGATTGCGGTTGAGGAAGCACTATCGCCCTCTTTGCGCATTCGGCACTTCACTTTTTTATCCACGATCAATTTGGCGGAAATTACATTTATGGCGCTCGGTGGCGGGCGTGAAATCGGCGCTAATAGCTTTTACTATGGCATCGATGGTCGTGGAATTTTAATTGATGCGGGACTGCACCCCGAGAAAACAGGGTGGGCAGCATTTCCTGCAATCAGTTCATTGCATGGCCGACCGGTCGATCATTTTTTGCTCACACACGCACATACCGACCATCTGGGAGCTGTCCCCTATCTTCGACAATCCTATCCGGACATTCCGATCTATGCCACGAGTGAAACTATCGAGATAGCTAAAATAATGTTAGCGAACTCCGCGAGTTTGCTTCCAAAGCAGCACACTCAGGATGTAATTGATGCCTTACCCAATTATACAACCAAAGCGCTGCCTGAGACGATTGACAAGATGCAGCCTCTGGAACTTGGTGACTCGCGATTGCTTTGGGAGAATGGAGCTAAGATCACCTATTTCCCAAGCGGCCATATTTTAGGTGCAGCCGGTGTGCTTTTCGAGCATGATAACATTCGTATATTTCATACCGGCGATACATCTTTACATGCACAACGTCTCATCGCAGGAGCGAAACTTCCGGAAGGACCGATCGATGTTCTCGTCTCCGAATCAACGAACGGAATTGTAGATGCCTATTTAACGCATTCGCGCGAGCGTGAGCTGGAAAGACTCATTCTGACGATCAATGAAACGCTCGCTGCTAACGGTTCTGTCCTAATACCGGTGTTCGCGCTGGGGAAACTTCAAGAAATGCTTACCATGATCGGAGATGCAATGCGCGAAGGTAAGATCACTAAGGTTCCGATCTATACTGGCGGAATGGGCCGAAAGATCAGCGAAGTATATGACCAATTTTTGAATAGTGCTTCTCGCACTAATAATTTTGATAAAACTTCAGATATAGCGCAAGCAGAGATTCCACGTCGCGATTCGCTCTTTGGCGGAAAATATTTTAGTGAACCAAGTATTGTACTCGCCGCTAGCGGCATGATGCAGGATGGCACTCCAAGTTACATGCTTGCTCAACGCTGGCTGCGGCATGCGCTATTTACCATTTGTTTTGTTGGCTACACTGACCCCCGCACTCCGGGATATACTGTTTCACATTCGGAACGCGAAACACGCATCCGATTCGGATCGATGAAGCGAGATGTGCCCGTCCGATGCAAGATCGAACGTTTTCGGTTTAGTGCACACGCAAGGCGAGAAGAATTGCTCGAAATTGTCCGAAGGCTTCAGCCAAAGCATGTTGTGCTGACTCATGGCGATGAGAAGGCAATAGCCGCCTTCGAGCAACTTATTCACGAAACATTCCCTGACATGAAGGTTAGTGCGCCACAAGTTGGAGAGTTGTGCAGGTTAACTTCTGTTTAGGAACGACCACTAACAGGCTCAGGCCATGGAGTAAACTTGTGCATCCATGGTTTAGCGGTGGTTCTCAATTCCGCTCAAAGGACTAAGTGGCACTACCAAATCTGAGAATACAGAAAATATAGTCCAAACATAATTGTACTAATACCGAAGATACGCTCCAGCGTTCGGTTTCGTAGGCTGAGTGCAAGCTTTGCACCAATAAATGATGCCGGGATAACAGCAATACTCAGCAGTCCTGCGATAGTCCAGTCAATATGACCAAGCATTTGGTGACGAATTGTGCCTGGGATGGCTACAACAGTCACCACAGCCAACGATGTTGCAAGCGCAACCTTCATGGGACGCCCAAAGATGCGTAATATCACTGGCACATAGATAACACCGCCTCCAATTGCAAGTAACCCAGCAAGAAAGCCACCGATCGAACCAAAAAGCAGAGCCCTTGGCTTGTTTACAAATTCTTCCAATTCAATTTGATTTTTAACCGGCTTCATGATAAACCCGCGGATAATGAACGATGTGCCTACCAGCATTAGAAATACGGCTGTGAGTACCATGAGGATCACTGGTGAAAGATAGGCCGTAACGCTTGCACCGATCCAGGTCATTGGCACCGCTGCAAGCAACATCCATCCAGCGAGCTTGAAATCAATCTTCTTTTCCCGAACATACGCAACACCTCCAGAAATAGCGGATGGAAGCATAACTGGCATCGGGGTTGCCAACGCAATAAGTGGCGGCGCTGCAAGAAGCAAGCGAAGCAATGGAGTTCCGAGCGCGCTCCCGCCAATACCGAGCAGCCCTGAAGCAAATCCGGTAACGGTACCGATCAGTACAGTGATGACGGTCGAAGGCATTAGGGTAGACCGAACACGTGTTGGTTCAATCTACGAAGCATATCGAAATTTTGGCTCCCAGCCTACTTCCGTGTGCAATAATCCAAGAAAATGCCACACGGAACAAAACTCATCGCCAGGTCCAAAGTTTGCTTTCGAGACATGATATAGCCGACCATTCTCATCCTTGCGGAAAACGGAAACACCTGGCCAATATCGGCCTGGTTCCGGTTCAAATCCCATGTCGTGTTTGAACGTTGTACCCTTCGTCGATAGCATCCGGAATGTCCAGCCCCGATCACGTGCAAATCGGCGCTGAGTCTCTGGGTCGTCCGGCGATGTAAGCACAAATGCTGCGCGGTCTTCAAGGTGTTTAGTTATACCGATAAATCCGTCAGCCCAAAGCGTGCAGTATGCACATGATTTACCCATATTATGCACGACGATCAGCTCTTCCTTGCCGTTAAAAAGATCGCTTAATTTAACGCGATTCCCCGCCCACTCTCCAAACTCGTAATCATGAATAGGTTCCGGCGGGATCTCACGTCTCAGCAACGCAAGCCGATTGTGGTGTTCAATAATATCCGCTTCAAGACGGGCGATCTCATCTTTGATATCGCGCTCACTTGGCTGGGTCTTATTCGGTAGTTCTATTTCCATGATAGAAAGATATTCGGAAGTAATAATGCTATGGCAAGTATCATCAACACATTTCGATCTAATATCCAGCTCGCGACATGCCTGCACGGAGCTTATCGAGGTAAGTCGAGTGAACTTCCCCATAGTATTGTCCACTCGGTTCGAGCACCAGCGTGCCTAAAGTCGAAGGGTTACCAGCTTCAAATTTACTAGTTCCCAGAACGGTTACTTCATTAGCATGAGCCGGATCGTCGACGTCATAAACCAACGCAGTAAATCCTAGCGTTGCGGCGTTGGTTATACTTGCGCTTGAACTAAGCTCGGATGTATCCTCGGAAGATGTGGCTTTGATCGGCGTTTCATAAGCGTGTTCCGGATTGGTTTCGAAACCGAGAAACGAGAATGGGATTCGTACTGTAAGGCGGTAGCCATTTACGACCCCCTTCCCAGTATCATAGGTCATAAATGCCATTACCTTGCTAAGACCATCTTGCTGGATTGCATCTAATGGATTGATCGAACTATAAGTGATCTGTGTAACCTTCCCTGGGTGTTGTGGGAGTGCGAACGTGATATTCGAGACGAGCGAATCAATAGTTGTACGAAATGTTGGGAATCCGCCCTTCATCGAAAGTAGCTTCCTATCCCTGTTCAGCCTATCGCCGGTGTAACGGGTATCGAACCAGAATGAAACTCGGTCATTTGATTCCACCTTTGGTTCACCACCAACTACATAATCATCGCGCACGCGGATGGCGAGATAGAGATAGTCGTCATTATATGCAGCTTGCAGGGAGCGGATAGAAAGGTCGCTTGCATCGCGACGAAAGTCGAGGCCAGATAATATAAAATCTGGCGTTGTATCAGAATAGACGTGACCGTAGCCAGGGTAGATCTCGCGAGATCTACCATATGCGGGTAATGTTACCGAAGACTCAGTCAAAAGTACATCCCCGGTGGAACCAGTGAAATAGGACTCGCGGGATCGAAGCGTTTCATAATTCCGGTACAGATTATGCCCAAGAGAGTGCCCTTTGGCAGCAGCAGAACCTGCTACATTTTCTTCGTTCGTTTCAAAACG
The DNA here is from genome assembly GCA_963736195.1 of Ignavibacteriota bacterium. Taxonomy (GTDB): domain Bacteria; phylum Bacteroidota; class Ignavibacteria; order Palsa-1295; family Palsa-1295; genus PALSA-1295. The sequence continues at coordinate 153,810 of CAVTNP010000004.1, read as the reverse complement.
GTCGATCAATGCTACATCACCGGATTCTATCGAATAACCCTCCTGAGCCCAATGTGCCTCACCGGTTCTGCGTGTAATCGTAACGACAGAACCTTCGATTGAAAGGCCTACTTCGATCGGCGATTCTACATAAGAGACTTCTTTCTCAAATCGGTCGATCAACTGGCGCCCGTTGTAGTTTTCAAAAAAATAGATACGAACGGTCGTTCCAGCACGTTCATTATCATACAGTGAAAGTGCAAGATCGGGCAACGAGTCATTGGTGAAATCCCCAAGAGCGAGGCCCCATACACGGGTGTTCTCATAGTTGGGTATCAGTGTCTTGAGTTGTTCGGCAAGTGATGAGCTATGAAGCTCGCTATCGATTCGCGTGAGGATGCTATCGATCGGCATGCCCTGACCGTAGGCTATTCCGGACCACAGAATTATGAAAGTTGCGAAACCCCAAAGGAATCTGGTTGTTCTCATTGCTACAAAAATACGAATTTTGACAACAAATAATTCGATTACGCTCATTATTTTTACTTGCACGTGCCCTATCCTTTCTCCGAGATCGAACTAAAATGGCAGGAATATTGGCGCAGCCATGAGACGTTTCGCGTCCATCTTGACCCTGAAAAGCCGAAATACTACGTGATGGACATGTTCGCATACCCTTCTGGAGACGGTCTCCACATGGGTCATGTGCACTATGCAGCAGCAGACATCGTCATGCGGATGAAGCGAATGCAGGGTCTGAATGTGCTGCACCCGACAGGTTGGGATGCCTTCGGTCTTCCGGCCGAACAATATGCGGTCAAAAATAAACTGCATCCCCGAATCACTTCAGAGAAAAATATCGCCAATTTCCGACGCCTAATGGAATCGCTTGGTTTGTCATTCGATTGGAGCCGGGAGGTCAACACAACCGACCCGAATTATTTCAAATGGACGCAGTGGATCTTCCTCAAGTTTTTTAATTCATATTATGATATTGAAGAAGAGAAAGCCCAACCTATTGAAAAGCTTATTCGTCACATCGAGTTACATGGGTCACATTCGTTGCCTGGGATAATCTCTGGAAAAACTCATCGCAATTACACTGCTCATGAGTGGCACAATGCATCCAATAAAGCTCGCGCAGATTTCCTTGCAAACTATCGCTTGGCTTATGTTGCCGATGCGCCGGTAAATTGGTGTCCGGAGCTTGGCACTGTCCTAGCGAATGAGGAAGTTGCGGAGCAAGAAGAAAAAGGGTTCACCGTCGTTCGCCGCAATATGAGGCAGTGGATGTTGCGCATAACTGCGTATGCAGATCGATTGCTCCGAGACCTCGAAAGGCTCGATTGGCCGCAAAGCACAATCGAGATGCAACGTAACTGGATTGGCCGAAGTGAGGGCGCTGAAATCGACTTCGCTATTGCCGGATTTGATGATAATATCCGAGTCTTCACTACGCGGCCTGATACGCTTTTCGGCGCCACTTATATGGTGTTAGCGCCTGAGCATCCACTTGTCGCTAAGATCACTTCCGCCGATCGGATAAAAGCTGTCGAGCAATACACCGAAGCTGTTCGACGAAAAAGCGATCTTGAGCGCATCGATCTTTCGAAGGTGAAGACCGGCGTGTTCACTGGCGCATTTGCGATTAATCCTGCGACAAACAAGGAAATTCCCATCTGGATCGCAGATTATGTTCTGATGTCCTACGGAACCGGAGCCATTATGGCCGTGCCCGGTCACGATGAACGGGATTTTGAATTTGCAGAGACATTTGGGTTGGAGATCATCCGCGTTGTGCAAACGCCCGGTGTCGGTGCTGACGAACCCTTGCTAAAAGCATTCAGCGAAGAAGGCATTGCTGTTAATTCCGGATTTTTAGATGGCTGCACCACCAGTCAGGCAAAAGAGAAAATGATCGCATGGATCGAGCAGCAAGGAAAAGGAACTCGAGCGATCAAGTACAAGCTTCGCGATTGGCTTTTCTCACGCCAGCGCTATTGGGGTGAGCCATTTCCAATAATTTATATCGATGAAGGCGATGGGGAGTATCCAAAAGCCTTGGATGAATCCATGCTCCCCGTCCTTTTGCCCGAAGTAAAGAGTTACAAGCCCTCCGGAACAGGAGAATCCCCTCTTGCGACCATTCCGGAGTGGGTGAATACAACTGACCCCGAAACAGGTCGCGCTGCTCGCCGCGAAACCAACACGATGCCCCAATGGGCTGGATCATCCTGGTATTATCTTCAATATCTTGATCCTGCTAATGATCGGGAGTTGGTGTCGAAAGAAGCGGAGCACTACTGGATGCCCGTCGATCTATACATTGGTGGAGCAGAACACGCCGTGACGCACTTGCTCTATTCACGGTTCTGGCACAAATTCCTGTTCGATCATGGCATTGTCTCAACACCAGAGCCATTCACGAGAATGGTGCATCAGGGAATCATACTTGGTGAAACGGGTGGGAAAATGTCCAAGTCGCTTGGGAATGTTGTAAATCCCGACGACTTTCTCTCGAAGTACGGCGCGGATAGCTTGCGCACCTACTACATGTTCCTCGGCCCGTTCGAAGCGATGAAACCCTGGGACTCGAAAGGCATTATGGGTGTGCATCGTTTCCTTAATCGAATATGGCGAATTGCAGTAAATGAGGATAACGCAACCGATCTTTCCAGAATATCAGATACCGCACCCTCCCCAGCTTTGGAGCGATTACTACATCGGACAGTAAAGAAAGTTACCGAAGACATCGATAAACTTCGGTTGAATACCGCGATTAGTGCCATGATGATCCTCCTGAACGCGATCGAGGAGGAGCAGCCTGTGCCACGCAGTTCATTCGTGATACTTATCAAGCTCCTTTCGCCATTCGCTCCTCATATTACAGAAGAATTGTGGCAGCGCATGGGAAATGAAGGATCAATATTTAATGCTCCATGGCCAACTTATGAAGAAGCATTGACCGTGGATGATTCCATCACACTTATTCTGCAAGTGAACGGCAAACTTCGCGACAAACTTGAAGTGCCGCGCGGGCTTTCAAAGGATGAACTCGACCGTTTTGCTCGCGAAAGTCCGAATGTGATCAAGCATATCGATGGCAAGGAAATTCGTAAAGTAATTGTGGTACCGGATAAATTAGTTAATATCGTAGCATCATGAAACTTTGTGTACTCTTTGGTGGGCCAAGTGCGGAGCGGGAAATCTCGCTCCTATCGGGATTCGGCATGGCACGGGCATTGGCGAGCCGCGGCCACGATGTTACCCTCATCGATCCAGCAACAGGCCGTGCCTCGCGCATTGAGGATTTCCAGGTAAATGCAGCAAGCATCGAGCCGCCTTCTGCTGAAGAGCTTGGAAAGCTTACGCAAGGTGCTCGAATGCTCGAAACCCTGATGTCAAGCACCGTTCGCGAGGCTGATGTAGTTGTGCTTGGGCTTCATGGTGTGCCGGGCGAGGATGGCCTTGTGCAATCGGTGCTCGAACTGCTTGGCAAGCGATATACGGGTTCAGATTCACGCGCAAGCGCGCTGTGCATTGACAAGCATTTTACGAAGTTAATACTCAAGAATTCTGGAGTGGATGTGCCAAAGGGAATTATCGTCACAAAAGATTCGCATCCACAGGAACGACATGCTGCATGGGAATTCGCCAAAGCTGAATTCGGAATTCCAATGGTCATAAAACCGAACGATCAGGGTTCTACCGTTGGGCTGACCATTTTGAAAGATGATTCAGAAGATAAATTCCAGGAAGCTGTCGAACTTGCTTTGGAGTATAGCACCAAAGCGCTCGTTGAAGAATTTATCGAAGGCCGCGAACTGACCGTTGGGATTTTAGGAAACGAAGCTCTACCGATCGTAGAAATATCGACAAAAGGTGGATTCTACGATTATCATCACAAATACACAGCGGGAATGTCATTTCATACATGCCCCGCCGATCTGCCAACGGAAATTGCTGATGGAATTCAGTCCGCTGCCCTATGTGCGTTCGAAGCATGCGGCTGCAGTGGCTATGGGCGCATTGATTTCCGACTTCAACCCGATGGCAAATATTTCTGCCTCGAGATCAATACCCTCCCCGGCATGACGGAACTCAGCTTGCTCCCCGATGCGGCAAAAGCCGCTGGAATTTCGTTCGATAAATTGTGCGAGCGAATTTTGATGGAATCAGCGCCTCCGAATTTCGGATAATTATACCCGATATTCTTCGATCACATTCCGAGCAATTACCATACGCTGCACTTCGCTTGTGCCTTCGCCTATGGTGAGGAGCTTTGAATCGCGCCAGAATTTCTCGACGGGATATTCTTTAATATAGCCATAGCCTCCGTGAATCTGCACCGCTTCTTCGGAAACTTGAACCGATGTCTCGCTGGCAAATAATTTTGCCATGCTCGCAGCTTTCGAGAAAGGTTGACCATTATCGCGCAGCCACGCGGCTTTCATGGTGAGCAATCTAGCAGCATCAATTTTCATTGCCATTTGTGCAAGCTTAAATTGGGTCGATTGTTGCTGCGCAATAGGCTTACCAAATTGCTCACGTACTTGGGCATACTGAATGGCTGCTTCGAACGCTCCCTGTGCAGTCCCAACTGCGAGCGCTGCAATAGAAATACGCCCTCCGTCTAATATTTTGAGTGCTTGCACGAAACCTTCCCCTTCATCACCGATCAGATTCCCCTTCGGAACTCGAACATTTTCCATCACAAGGCTGGATGTATTGGAGCAACGCATACCAACCTTGTTTTCCTTTTTCGAAGCATGAAATCCCGGCATGGACTTATCAAGTACAAAAGCAGAAATTCCGCGCGTGCCTTGCGAGGCGTTCGTTACTGCCATAATAACGGCGGTATCTCCAACTGTACCATGGGTGATGAAATTCTTAGAGCCATTAATGATGTAATGGTCACCATCCAAAATAGCAGTAGTCCGGGTACCACCCGCATCAGAGCCTGCGGAAGGCTCGGTCAGCCCCCAGGCGCCAAGCACTTGTCCTCGTGCCAGAGCGGGAACGTACTTTGCTTTCAATTCAGCAGAACCGAACCTAAAAATATGGCTGGTGCAAAGACCGTTGTGTGCAGCTACCGAAAGAGCCACAGCTGGATCGACCCTGGAGATCTCCTCGATGATGATCGCGTTCTCCGTAGCACCTAATCCGGCACCACCAAACTCTGATGGGATCAGAGTCCCGAGGAAACCAAGCTCCCCCATCTTGCGAAATGCTTCAAATGGGAATTGCTGGGATTCATCCCATTCAATACGATGTGGTTTCAGCTCGGTCTCGGCAAAATCTCGCGCAACGTCGCGGATGGAAAGTTGGTCGTCGCTAAGAGAGAAGTTAAGGGAGTCAATAGGGATATCTATCATTCTAAATTCGTTTTATCATTGAAGAACAGAGCGCCGGAAGGGACGGTTCGAAAGCTCATTTTGTTATGAAACCCTCTAAAGCTCATTTTACCAATAATGCGACAAGAAAAAGATTCTCTCGGCACACTCGAACTCCCTGATGAAGCCTATTATGGTATTCAAACCTTACGTGCCGTCCAAAACTATCCTATATCCGGGCTACGAGCTCATCCGACGTTCATACGCGCCTATGCCCTTTTGAAAAAAGCATGCGCTCGTGCTAATGAGCGAGCCGGTGTGCTCGACTCTAATATTTCGACACAGATACAGGATGTCTGCGATGAAATCATTTCAGGAGGATTGCGCGATCAATTCGTCGTCGATGTGTTTCAAGCAGGCGCAGGTACCAGCACCAATATGAATGTCAACGAGGTGATCGCAAATCGGGCGCTGGAAAAAAGCGGCGCAAAACGTGGAGAGTTCGAGAAGATCTCGCCGAACGATCACGTAAATATGTCGCAATCGACAAATGACACCTACCCAACTGCGATGCGGCTTTCAACATTGTTGCTGCTTAATGAAAGGCTTTTCCCTGCAATAGACTTGCTTCGGCAGTCCTTTCAAAATAAGGCGGTAGAATTTGATGACGCAGTTAAGTCTGGTCGAACGCACCTTCAGGACGCCGTTCCAATTACCTTGGGACAGGAATTCGGTGCTTGGACTGGCATGATGATTCGTCACACGAGTCGTCTCAAAGGAGCCGAACATGATCTGTCTTTCCTTGGCATTGGAGGCAGCGCAGCAGGGTCAGGGTTGAACACTCCTCTCGGCTATCGCGGACTTGTCGTGGAAGAATTGAAATCCCTCACGGGGCTTGATGTAAAACCAAGTGTAAATCTATTCGAAGCGATGCAATCGCTCGCACCGTTCGTGCATCTCATGTCAGGTTTGAAGAATCTTGCGTTGGACATCATTAAGATTTCTGCCGATCTGCGGCTGTTGTGCTCTGGTCCAATGACGGGTCTTGCGGAGATCACTTTGCCAGCCGTTCAGCCAGGTTCAAGCATCATGCCTGGAAAAGTTAATCCATCTATACTTGAGATGGTCTCGCAAGTAGCAATGCAAGTTGTTGGAAGCGAAACTGCAGTATCTTTTGCTTCACAAGGCGGACAACTCGAATTAAATGTGATGATGCCTGTGGTGCAATTTAATATTGCATTCTCGATCGAAATTTTCTCCAACATGATCGAGGTAATGGCAAAGAAATGCATTGATGGCATCGTCGCGGATCGCGAACGGATGCGACACTATGCGGAGTCGAGCGGAAGTTTAGTAACTGCACTTGCGCCAGAAATTGGATATTTGAAGTCTGCTGAGATCGCAAAGGAATCTTTGAAGACCCGTCGTTCGATCCGATCGATCGTGCTTGAGCGAGGTCTGATGGATGATGCCAAACTCAATGCAGTATTGGACATCGAAAAGATGACCAAAGGCGAAGTTTAGCCCACCGCTGTTTTACTAATAGGCCGTCATTTCTGGTTTGAGAGCTCTTTTTACCGCCTCAAGAACTTCGCGTCGTGTAGCTGGTTTGGAAAGATAATCTGTACAGCCAGCTTCGATGAATCGCTGACGATCCCCAGACATAGCGTATGCCGTCAAAGCAATGATCGCCACATTAGGGCAGCGAGTCCCCTTGCGGATATCCTCGGTGATCGAGAGTCCGTCACGACCCGGCAAATTAATATCCATCAAGATCAACTCTGGTATTTCTTTTTCGAGGGAAGCAAATACCTCGTGCGAATTTTGCGCAAAAAGCAAGCGATACTGGTCTCCCAAATAAGCAGTTAAGAGCCTTTGCGTCTCCACATTATCTTCCACAACAAGGATCGGAATTCCCCTTTGAGGTGGTGTTGGATCTGCTTCCATCGATTGTGGTGGTTCCTCGTGTTCTATTGGCAGCAACTTTGGTGCTCGCCCAACGTCAACCAGAGGAAAGAGGACTGTAAATGATGAACCCTTCCCAGGACGCGATTGTACCTCGATGGCACCACCCATTCTCATTGCGAGCCTTTTGGAAATAGCTAAACCGAGCCCAGTTCCACCGTACTCACGGTTCGCGCCCTGCCGAAACTCTTCAAAAAGATTGGGAAGGAACTCGTCAGAGATCCCTATGCCAGTGTCTTCCACCTCGATCGCGGCAAGGTCCTGTCCATCGGGTTCTCTACGGATAAAAGTACGAATATTGATCGATCCCTTGTGTGTGAATTTTATTGCATTACTTGTAATATTAGTAAGTATTTGCGTAAAGCGATGCCGATCCGCTTGAATAATGATGGGTTCCGGACTCAACAACATGTGGATTTCCAGTGACTTTTGCATGGCACCCCAATGCAACGGCGCCACCATTGCTTCCACTTCAGCATTCACATCGAGTTCCATTCGCTGGAAATCGACGTGCCCCGCCTCGATTTTGGAAAGATCGAGAATATCGTTCAATAATGCCAGCAGACGTTGACCAGATACAATGATCGAGTGGAGAAATGTAGCATGTTGCTCTTCGAGCTGACCACCCAGCTCCCCCATGAGTACTTCCGAAAAGCCCAGGATTGCCGTCATCGGTGTTCGGATCTCATGAGACATATTTGCCAGGAAGGCCGATTTCAACTTATTTGCTGCGTTAGCTCGGTCCCGTTCCTTCTGATATTTTCGACTAAGGTCTCGCAGTTCTTGGCGCTGTTTGACAGCAAGCGAAATATCCGTAAATATGACAATAATACCTGTCAATTTTTGAGACTCATCAAAGATAGGTGCTGCGCTCTCGATGATCCAGACTAGGGTTCCATCCGGTCTGACTACGCCAAGCTCCACATTCGAGATGGCTTCACCTAAACGGAGTGCTTTCGTAGCCGGCAATTCGCTGATCGGGACTGGGCTACCCTCTTCGCGAATCGCCTGCCAGATCGGGTCATGGTGCGTCATGCTCTTCAATTGATCGACTGGCATCCGCAATATTTGGGTTGCGGCTCGATTCACTCGAACAATGCGGCCAGCTGCATCAGAAATGATCACTGCTTCGCCAAGCTCATCGAACATCTTCGAAAAAAGCCGGCTATCCTGTATTTGATCCTGCAATTCTGAAGGAGGGTTTCCAACTAGATTATCGCCAAAATCTCCTGCCTGCCCCATACTTTGGGCAGCAGGATGCGGTGGTGGGGCCCCTGGAACATCTGAATTTCTCATGTTAGGATGAATCGTTGCAATGCAACCATCAGAATTGTTTAAGGTTCAGAGACACTGTTTAATTCCAAACACTTGCATATTTTAATCTACAGCCTCGACATACTTTTCTTTGCGACACCTCTTGAAGAACTCAATATGACTAATTAGTCTAGTGTTAGCCGTGCCTCCACGACCTTCCTTGAAGATTGAGAATGGCAGGTTTCTTTCCTGAGCATAGGCCTGTTCATGAATTTATTCCATAACACGATTTAGAAGCAACGTTGCGTACTGGCCAAGAAGGAAGAGGGAATAAGGGGAATCATTATGAAGCATGCAATTTTCCACTAGAAAAGTCAGGAGATCTGGTCGTGAGAGATCGGGCTAAGAAAGGTTGGAGCAAAGTGGTCCGGGTAGTCAATAATAATTGCCCTGTACCAGGCGTGGCTTTTTGGAACTGAACGCGAAGATAATCACCTTTAGAGCGAGTCACTTCCGTTGCCGTGACATCCTCCACTATCTTTAGATTATCTATCTTGCATTTCGAAAAAAGGAATTTTCGTATTATTTTGGTTAGAAAAATAGCAAATGCTGTTATTTTAGCTGGCTTCATTATAGCCGGAGTTACCTCATCACCGGTAAGCTCGATGGCCCAAATGACGTCCGGTGAGCTATATTCTTCATTCCAAAACCGGCTTGGGGTGGCGGATACAACCACAGAAAAGCTTTTGGGTGCACGACGGGCTCAAAGTGGATCCGAGTCACAAGCTCTTGAAAAGCCGGTCGATCCTTCAAAATATCTCATCGGTCCGGGTGATGGTGTTTATTTAGTAGTCTATGCGATTCATGGGTTAGACCAGGATTTGACGGTGACTCCAGAAGGCAGTTTGCTTATTCCAGGAGTCGCGAGTGTTAATGTTTCTGGATTATCGATTATCGAGGCAGAAAAAAAGGTAAAAAGTACGCTTGCTCGAGACTATAAGTCACCTGACGTTTCACTTTCTCTTCGTCATCTTCGTCCCTTGAAGGTGAATCTGATTGGTGAGGTACTTTCGCCGGGTATTCAGACATCAACGGCACTTCAGCGGGTCAGTGAGGTTATCGATCATTCTGGAGGCTTCAAAGCAAGCTCCTCGTTAAGAAATATTGAAATTCGAACTCCTACTGGCGCGATCAGGGCTCGAGCAGATCTCGTTCGCTATTACGCACTTGGAGATCTTTCGGCGAACCCAACGATCGAAGCCGGCGATGTTATCGTGGTCCATACCGTAGAGAGGTTTGTGTTCGTTAACGGCAGTGTCACCTCGCCGCAACGGTTGGAGTTTGTTGAAGGTGATTCCCTTTCCACTGTATTGGCTCTATGCGGCGGCCTGATGCCTGCAGCCGATCCGGATTCTATTGAGATCGCTCGTTTTGCTGATAATGATCCGGTAAATACTCAGTGGTTCTGGGCTGACTTCAAACACGGAGAGAACCCGTTGCTACGAGATGGCGATCAAATTTTTGTCAGATCATACTCTCAATATCATGTTCCTCGCTTGGTCGGGATCGGCGGAGAGGTTCCTTTCCCAGGTCAATATCCAATTGTTCCAGGCACAACGAGGATCAAGGATATACTGATTCGAGCAGGCGGGCTGCTTCCTAATGCTTCCTTAGATGAAGCGCTACTGATTCGTCGCACAGGGATTGGGTCGGTATTAAGTGATGCTGAATTCCGGCGCCTTGAATCCTTAGCCCAACTCAAGAAAGAAGGATTATCGGAAGCTCAGTATGAATACTATACCTCGCGCTATATTCCTTCGGTGATGGTAGTGGATTTTAAAGCACTCATGGCTGGCGATGAATCCCAAAACTTGCTTTTGCGAGAACAGGACTCGATCTGCATCCCCCGAACCTTGGGATTTGTGACGGTTTCTGGGAGTGTAAATAAGCAAGGAAATGTCGAATTTATCGAAGGAGGCACATGGAGGGACTACATCGCAAAGGCTGGTGGGTTTTCCTCAACCGCTGATCATTCGGGAGTTCGAGTGGTCGATACAAAGACGGGGTCCTTCATCGATCCTCAATCCGAATCATCGTATGTTATCACGCCGGGAGATATGATCGTTGTTCCGGAGGAACAGCCACACTTCTGGAAAGACGTCACCGTTGTTACGGCCATCGTAGCACAACTCTTGACGATCCTTGCAGGTATTCTTCTCCTTAAGAATGGTTTATGATGAGCCAGCAAGAGAACCCACCCCCGAACTTTCCTGGAACCAAGCCTCCTCTTTTAATGCCTGAATCTAACCGCGAATTGGGAACCGCAGGGGCATCCTCCCGAACAGACTATCTAACCAATGTCGCACGACATTGGCGGCGCACCCTGTTGCTCGGACTTTTGGGATCCCTCGCGCTCCTGGTTTTTTCATTTACGCGTCCGCAGACGTTCATAGCGACCACCACTGTACTCCCCCCGGAACATGAAGGCGCCGGTGGAATGCTTGCGTTCCTTGCCAATACCAGTTCAGCACTAGACTTCCTTAAGGGTGATATTGGAAGTAATCCAACGCTGGATCTCTTCAAGACGATCATCGAGTCTCGCACTGTCTCGGAGGATGTTGCCGGTGACTCGGTGATTCACACCTATTTCGGTCGTCGTGATACCAGCCTCAAAAGTATTACCGACGCGCTACAAGGCAGCATCCAAGGCGAGGCAATGCGTACGGGGATGTTAACAGTGACCGTGAAACTGAATGCACCCGGGTTGGCATCAAAAAGAGAACTAGATTCAGCCCGACGCATGACAGCGTACTTAGCCAATAAATTTGTGGAAGCTTTAGACCGATTCAATCGAGATCGCTTGATGACCAGCGCTAAGAATTCACGCATGTTTGTCGAGCGGGAATATCAAGCCAAAAAGGCCGAACTCGATAGTGCGTACGCTCAACTCCAACAATTCCAAGAAACACATCAGGCCATCTCACTTCCTGAACAGCTCGCTGCAACCGTTTCCGCAGCGGCTAAACTAACCGGGCAAAAGCAAGAGCTTGAAATGGAACGCGAAGTTGCCTCACACGAACTGAGCCCGAATTCCCCGCAGATCGAAGCCTTAGGCTCCGAACTGGAGGCGACACAGCAAGAACTGGATAAATACGATAGCGGTGGCGCTGGGGCTTATGTGCTGGCACTCAAGAGTGCCCCTGCACTTTCAAGAGCGTTGGCAGGATATCTTAGGGAAGTAAAGGTTCTCGAGCAGGTGACTGCGTATCTACGCGAAGAGTTTGAACAGGAACGAATCTCCGAGCAGCGCGATCTCCCCTCCTTGCAAGTCTTGGATGCTGCTCAGATACCGGACGAGAGATCCTCTCCAAATCGAATTCTCTATACCATATTAGGACTGCTTATTGGACTTGCATTAGGTTTCGCTTCGGTTGGTTACGAAATGTTTGCATCAGACGTTCGTTCACGACCCGAGGTGCATTACCGGCTGATTAATGCACTTCAGGCGATGCGTCTCCGCGGCCGAAAATAGCAAAAGACACCCAACAATGCGAGTATTGCTGGTTAATTCAATGTTCGCAAGTGCCGCCTACCGCCGATGTGCTGATGAGTTAGGCTCACTTCCCCGGATTGAACTTACCATCTTCACGGTCGATGCGTGGCGAATGAATAGCCGCCCAATGCCTTTCGATGATGTTTCGAGTTCCGCATCCTACAAAACTGTGGTTGGCAGAACCGCTTGGCGCGGTTTTGAAAATCGTGGATTTTATCTTTCAGGACTCCGTCGTGCCTTTCAAGTGTCTCGACCAGAAGTACTCTTCATAATGGAGGAACCCTTTTCCGTTTTTACTTTAGAAATATTACTGGCCAGAGCATTATTTGCGCCTAAAATTCCGGTTGTTTTTTTTACATGGAATAATCTCTCACTTGTTCATTTCGATTATCGCCCATCGATCTTCTATCGGAATGTTGCAAAGATGAATATTGCGAGGATGCAGTATGCGCTAGCCGCAAATAGAGACGGGATCGGAGTTCTGCGAGCTGTAGGATTCACGCGGCCGGTTAAAACCATCGGCTATGGCGTCGATACGGAAGTATTCCAGACGCAGCGTCCTGACCGTGTCCGGCAAATACGCGGTGAACTGGGAATCTCAAACGATACGACTGTTATTGCCTACGTCGGCAGAATCATGGAAATGAAGGGCGTAGATCTGCTTGTGGAAGCCTATGCTTCGCTAAAATCAGAGTATCCAAAACTCAATACGCACTTGCTGCTCATCGGAAGCGGCGAATATGAGCAGGATGTTGTGAAATTAATTAACGCTCGGCAGCTCGATCGAGAGTTTACACACATTCCCTCGCTTGCACATCAGGATGTGGCGGATTACATGCACGCTCTCGATATACTCGTGCTTCCGAGCCGGCGCAGGCGCATGTGGGCAGAACAATTTGGCAGAGTTCTTGTCGAGGCAATGGCTGCTGGAAAGATTGTGATCGGCTCTTCATCTGGAGCAATACCGGAGGTAATTGGTGATGGCGGATTTGTCTTTCCGGAGAATGATGCCACTGCCCTGACTTCCCTCCTTCATCATGCTGCGACCCTTTCTATGACGGAACGGGAGGGATTGCTTAGCCGCTCTCGCGCACGGGCTGAATATTTTAGCTGGAAGCGATTCGCCCGCGATGCATTTGAATCGATCAATTCGTGCTATGAGAATTCCAAAGGGATCGCCCATATTCGTAGCCAGCCTGAAGCATGACGGCGAATAGAATTACAAAGGGTTTCGCATGGAACCATCTTTATAAGATCGTCGAATACGGTGGCGTGTATCTCTATGCCGTGCTTGTCATTCGAAAGTTCGGTCCAGAATTAGGTGGCAGTTACGCGGTTTATATTTCTATCAGCAGTACGCTGGCGATTGTTGGTGCGTTTGCTGTTGATGGTGTTCTGTTGCGCTATTTGCCGAGAATACTTCGGGGAGATCGAGCCTTCGGCGATGTGAAGATCGAGGGCATAAGACCCTTTTTGATCGAGTTGCTGGCCTTTCGAGTGTTCATCAATCTTATCTTGGCGGCCCTGTTGGTGTTGGTTCTGGTTGTGATCCCCCATTACTCAAGTGGCCTGATGGCTGCTTTAGGCGGTATCAGGTTGTTATGGCCGTATATTGTGATCTATCTGTTAGGGCAAGCTATCGTTGCATTCTCTACTTTCACCCTGATCGGGCTTTTGCAAGTAAAATGGGTTTTCTATGCCAGCTTGATCGCCAGGTCTTCTTTACTTGCGGCAGGGATGATACTTTTAATTACCGGGACGCTATCGCTCCATACTGCGGTAGCACTGCACGCATTTTCAGCGGTTGCCACTGGTGCATTACTATTGTACTGGGTTAATCGGCATGTGGAACGAACATCCAGCCGGGGTTTGCGAGCAGAATTTGCTGCCTTTGGAACCCGTCTTGCAGGATTTATGAGCAAACCGGGGCAAGTTCGTTTTTTTGTACTGTTGCCGTTCATGCTTTATGGAGTTACTACATGGGGTTCTGATCTTTTAAGTACCGTTCTGGGGCAGCAGCCGGACATTCTGATGATGCGTGGATTGCTTGGAGAGAATGCTCGAGATACAGGACTGTACGCAGTCGCCTCACAGTTAGCACTGATAACGGAATATATTGCATTATTCGGGCTTGGAGGTACTCTCGTCAGCGTATTCAGCGAATTAGCTCATGAAGATGAACAACATCCGTTGCCAAAAGAAGTGCACCTGAATACTGTATTTCATTATCCTCGTCTGAGGAACGCTCGGCTTGAAATTGCTGGATTTCAAACCGTTAGCACTGGACCGGTTTTCGCATTCATGATCGCATTTTCTCCGCTTGTGATCGAGGTGTTGTATGGCCCAAAATTTGCTGGCGCACAACCAATTTTATTTTTAAGCCTTATCATCCAAGCTCTCACCGTCGTTGTATTCGGCGGAGGAATGCACATTACATCTTTGGTAGCGATAGGAAAAGAACGCGTAGTACTAATTAACCGACTTAGCTGGGGTGTCCTTAATCTGCTTGCCAATTTTTTCCTCATTCAAAGCTTCGGTGGAATCGGAGCCATCCTTGGAACGAGAATCGCGAACGCCGGAGCATGCGCTACTGAAAGTTTTCTTACGTCTCGGTGGATCGGTCAAAGTTTCCGTCCCGTGCGCTCAGCGATTATCGTTTTGGTTGTTGCAGGCAGTGCTGCGGCCTCCTATTTCATTATAGAACTCTTTCCCTCTCTTCTTCCGGTGGTCCGGCTTTCTATGGCGGGTGCATGTATGGCAATCATCACCCTTAGCGGCTACGCAATCTTTCGAGTGCCGGAAGCACAAAAAGTGTTCAGAAAACTTAGGTCACTGTTAGATAGATCAGCATTGGGTTAAAACATGGCCGCTGGGTACTGGATGCATAATTCCTTCATATTCACCAGAAACATATGATCGAAAATGCTCGTTTAATTTATGCCGTTTATTTGTGCGACTTTCTCTATTTTGAAGCCTCTTTTCTTCAACTCTTATGCTGATCGCTGCGCTCGCTACCGTCTTATTCCTTTCCCATCCAGACGTTGTTCCTGCTTCTGATCCAAGGGATACGATTTTTCTTGCAATCCATTCTGCGGCTTTCGTTCCACTCGCTCCCGTTGTTGACACACCACTATCGGACACCGTGGTGTATAATGATACATTGTCTTTTGACCTCAATGGCGGTTTTGTTCGCAAGCATCATCCAACACATGCCTACAGTGTTTCGGAGATAGAGAATGGTCGGCAAGTGCCCTACCTTGAGAACTTTTCGATCATAGATTTTAATCGTGCGACTGGTTATTTTCTGGGTTTAGGCACTCCGGGTCAGGTCGATCTTGGCAAGCATGAGGAACTCGGCGCAGATGGAAGCTTTGGTTACGGATTCGCTTCGAAACGATGGGAGTATCGGCTTGGCGGCGAGTTCCGGCTCCCACTCGCTAACGCCGAGCATATTGAGCAGGACACCTCCTTCAAACGCCATATCTATTCGATCCCGACAATTGCAGCCGGAGCAGCATTCCACAATATTACTTCGACAGACGATTCCTGGCGTGAGAGCCGACTTGAAAATGCGCTGGATGCCTTCTTTGCACGTGAGGATTTCCGCAATTACTACAAGCTCGCTGGTTGGAACGCCTACCTCGCCTTTCGACCGAGACAAAATACCGAGCTGCGACTAGATTGGCGAAGCGATGATTATCAATCCCTGGCCCAAGAAGTCTTTTATGGCCGATTTGGTGGAAATAAAGTGTTACCACCCAACCCTTCCGTTGCAGAAGGTGAAATGCATTCTTTGGTAATTACCGCGCAAGATGAGCATGTGCATACTCGGTACAAGACCACCACAAACTTTTTCGGCGACAGTGTGGAGATCGAGCAACTTAAAGGAGTGAGTAGTGAGCTTCAAACCGAACTTGGTCACATGCCGGGATCGGATTTTGGATTCAATCGGTATCTTCTCGATGCGCGATCTTTCAACCCTGTTCTGCGAGGGATTAACATCGACGCTCGTCTTCGTTTTGAGGCTACAACTGGCGATAATCTCCCTCAAAAATTGGAATACCTGGGTGGGCCTGGTTCGCTTCCCGCTCTGTACCAGTTCGTGATTTCGGGTAATAGAATGCTCTTACTAAATACAGAGGTTCGATTGAATCTCAACATGCTCTCTTCGTTCTTTCACTCCCCAGATTTTAACCTTGTCATCTATAACGACTTCGCCAAAATGGGAACTGCCGGCGGTGGTGAATCGATCGTGCAGGGATTCCAGTTTACAGGCGCTTCTTCGCTGCTTTACAATATCGGCATAGGACTTGGCTGGACGAGCGGCGTTCAAATAGGCACTTCCTGGCGAACAGACATCAAAGCAAACCCACGAGTGATGTTCAGGTTGGAGCGTCCGTTTTAACCCGTTTATTCCTAAAATACTGCTGCATCAGGGCTGCACATTCAGCATCCAATACGCCAGCAATGACCCGCGTCCGATGGTTAAGCCTGGTATCTTCGGGAATATTATAAAGAGTTCCACATGCACCGGCTTTAATATCATAAGCGCCGAATACTAGTTGTGGAATTCTTGCGAGAACTATTGCGCCTGCACACATGGCGCACGGTTCGATCGTGACGTAAAGTGTGGTCTCTTCCAAATATCGCGATTCGAGCGATGCACTCGCTGAAGTGATCGCCATCATCTCAGCATGGGCAGTAGCATCCCTCAGCTGCTCAGTTAAATTGTGCCCTTTTGCTATTACCTGTTCATGGTGAACGATGATGCAGCCAACAGGAACTTCATCCAGTTCGAATGCTTTTTCGGCCTCGACCAGCGCTCTCCGCATCCAATATTCATGGGAATGCACAGAACTCAATGATAGCTGGCTGTGTCAGGGCTGGGTTCGCGCACGAGGATTTCCCATTATTTCGAGCGTTGGAGATTTTGTCCGGAACGCCGACTTGCTCATCGCGACTCCAAGCACGTAGGGCTTATTCTGTATGTAACGCCGAACGTATTCCACGACGTCTTCTTTGGTGACCTTGCTTAGATCGTCGAGGTAGTGCTTATAATAATCCAGGCCGGCAGAAGCCCACCAGAAGGATAGATCGTGCGTGAATTCACTCAGCTTCTCGCTCTTGTACAACGTCTGTGAACGAAGCACGTTCTTGGCGGTTTGAAGTTGTTCATCGGTGATGTAATTGGTATCATCAAATTTTGCAACTTGCTGCCAAAACACTTTCATAGTCTCATCAAGATTCTCAGGGGTGGTTTCTATATCCGCTCTGATCGGTCCCACATAGCGCTGCGTATAGTACCAAAAAGATAAACTTTGTGTCAAGCCGCTTTCAGCCAGCGACTTGCTAAATTCATGCTCTGGCTGAGTAATGATACTGCTGAACACATCGGCAACATAAGTTCCTTTATCGTCGAGGCCAATGGAAGGGCCGTGCCAATAGACTTTGACATAGGCATGCGGATCGTCAATTGTATCGCGCACAAAGAGCGAATGATCCAACGGCGGTACGCGCTGCGGAGGGTCAATCGCAAAGGGATCCGGCCCTCGCTGCCACCGAAGAAAATATTTTGGTGCGAGCTTTTTGATGTCCTCCGCTTTCACATCACCGGTCACGAGGAGTAGCGAGTTATTAGGCACATAATACTTATTCTTGATGAAGAGCATTTTCTCGTGCGTGGCAGCGAGAATAGCAGGGCGCTCACCAAGCTGCTCTTTGCGGGACATCCAGCCATCCCAAAGTGCGCTATCGACCTTACGATTAAACTTGAAGAATGGGCTGGCTTCGTTACGATCCAACTCCCCTAGTACGACTTCTTTTTGCTTGTGAAGTTCGTCCGGTTTGAATAATGGCGAAGTGATTGCAGTCGCCATAAAATCCAATCCAGAATCTAGATTTTGCTTCGGAAGTGTAAAAAAGTACCTCACCACTTCTTCCCAAGTTTGGCCATTATAGACAATACCGAGATCATCAACGCGGTTTAAGAAGTCATCCTCGGTAGTATCGCGAGCGTTGGAGGTGAAGAACATGTGCTCGTAAAGGTGAGAAAGCCCGTTATACTCCGGAGGCTCGGTGAACGAGCCGTTCTTGACTGCAATCTCAATGGTTACGATCGGAGAAAGGTGGTTTTCTACCACCAACACCTCAAGGCCATTATCGAGTGTAAAATGCGTCCAAGGAGGAAGTTGTGCATGACCCACCTTCGCTGAGGTCATGAGAACGAACAAAGCGAGTGTGCCTACAATACTAAAAAATCGATTCATAATGGAAGCTTGGTTACGATATGGCTTGCAGAATGTAACACAGCCCCATCACCTGTGATTCAATAGCCTAGCAACACTATTTTCTCGAAAAATTTACTAAGCGAAGCAAAGCCAGGTTTTGAACATTATTTGCTTCGCTTACGGGTACAGTAAAGTTATTGCCGATGATCGAGAAGGCCAGCTCTTCGCCATCCCTGGTCTTAAGGTACCCCGAAATAGATCGATCACCGGTGAGAAATCCGGTTTTTGCATGAACATTACCCACCGCAGCCGTCCCTCGAAGCCTTGTAGCTAGGGTGCCGTCGATCCCAAGAATGGGTAGTGAGCCGTAAAAGGTCTCATACAGATTCGGCCTATCACGCACAGCGACTAACAACTTTTCGATGTCACCTGCACTTACAAGATCCATCCGAGAAAGCCCAGATCCATCCGCGATCTGGATGCTTGTTGTATCAATGCCGATAGAAGAAAGAAATCGCTCCATGATCCTTGCACCCATCGTCCAACTACCTTCCCCACCTACTTCCTTAGCCACGGTTCGGAACAGTTGCTCAGCAATTAAATTGTCCGATTGCTTATCCATTGCAATGACTATGTCGGATAGTGGCGGGCTTGTATAACTTCCAAGTACCTTCGCCTTCAGAAATGCATATGGTTTTTTTGACTCACGAGAAGTACGTGCATCTCCAACAACCTGGATTCCATGTTCTTGTAACACTTCCCGTAATACGGTTGCCGTGAATAGTGTCGGGTCTTCAACAGAAAGCTGCTGATTAACCGCCGTTCCATGGAGTGGAATCTCCCCCTTTATCGATATTTCATTTCCACCGATCTCCCTGGTGATCTCAATAGTGGGAGTGCCAATTGCAATAACCGAATCTGGCTGCAATTTACGGTGTCGCGTGATGGAGTCTGGTTTCGTGATACCCAAATTATCGACTGATACAAAATCCGTGCTCGGATTGAGCTCATATTCCGAAGCCGCTCCTGGGGCTACGCCCGGCGTGACGGCGATAGCGACCTGATCCTCATTATAAACCAATGCGGAACTCTGCATTGCAAAGTAAAACGGCAGATCCTCCACAGTCCAGCCAATAGGATAATATTCAGGTGTAAAATAGGAATCATCACCGATGATGGTTCCGCTAATACGCCTTACGCCAAGCCGACTCAGCGAGTCCGCCCAGGCATCGAATACTGATGGTTTCGTTGAATCTGTCTCAAACAAAACCGAGCCAAAACTTGGGTCTCCAGCTCCACGAATAAGAAGATCGCCACGCAGGGTGCCGTCAGAAAGAATTCGGCCAGTGGTGAGAAGATCCGTAGTATATCGAAAAGAAGGTCCGAGAAAAAAGAGAGCTTCGGCAGCAGTAAATAGTTTGAAGTTCGATGCCGGTAGCAGGTTTTTTGTATCGTTAAGCCGGTATAGGTATTCACCGGTCTTCATGGACTGCACTACCACACCCCATGTTGCATTAGTAAAATGTGGATCGTTAAAAATTCCAGATAAGTCGTGAGCAAGCTCCGCTTCTGCGGTGTGATCCGGTGCGAATGCCGGCGTAGAGATCGAAGGATTGTTTTGGGCGTGCAACAACCCACTCCCTGAGATTAAAATCCCAAATGCAATTCGAAGTGCTCGGTGAAATGGAATGAGCCGCACGAGTGTTTACTAAGACGTTAAGAGATCCAAACACATACAACAATATTTATGGCACAAGACATTCTTACCGCTCCAGAAAAATCTGTAAAGACTGAAAAGGCCGACTTCTTCCCTATTCGCGCCATTGACCATCTTGAATTTATTGTTGGCAATGCGAAACAATCCGCGTATTTCTATCGCTCAGCCATGGGTTTCAAGATCACGGGCTATGCTGGCCTCGAGACGGGACTGCGCGATCGTGCAAGCTATGTGCTTGAACAGGGCAAGATTAGATTTATCCTAACTACCCCGCTTATTCCTGACCATCCCTACCAAGAGCACCTCAAGAAACATGGCGACGGAGTCGTTGATATTTCCTTCGAGGTCGATGATGTCGAGCGAGCATACGCTGAGACCACGAAGCGCGGAGCAACTGGAGTCTGCGAACCTCGTGAAATTTCGGATGAAAATGGTACCTATAGAACCGCAGCTATCCGAACCTATGGTGATACTCTGCATAGCTTCGTAGAACGTAAAAATTATCGCGCATTTGCGCCAGGCTTCCGCACCATCAGTAACCCAGACTCCGTAGCCCGTCCCACGGGTTTAGCAGCGATCGATCATATCGTAGGCAACGTTGGCTGGAATCAAATGAATGAGTGGGTACGCTGGTATGAGGAGGTTATGGGATTTCATCTTTTCGTATCGTTCGATGACAAGGACATCTCAACCGAATACTCTGCATTAATGTCCAAAGTGGTTGCATCTGGCTCTGAGAAAATTAAATTTCCGATTCAACGAGCCGGCCACCGGTCGCAAGAAATCCCAGATCGAGGAATATATCGAGTGGTACAACGGACCAGGTGTGCAGCATATTGCAATGGCGACCGGCAACATACTCGAAACCGTTACCAAATTAAATGAGCAGGGAGTGGAATTCCTGCGAGTACCAAGTTCCTACTATCGCGAACTGCAAGACCGGGTTGGAAAGATCAATGAGCCGATCGAAGAATTAGAACGGCTGGGCATCTTGGTAGATCGCGATGATGATGGCTATATGCTCCAGATCTTCTCCAAACCCGCCGAAGACCGCCCGACGTTATTCTTCGAGATCATTCAGCGCAGAGGAGCTCGCTCATTCGGTAAAGGCAACTTCAAGGCGCTGTTCGAATCCATCGAGCGCGAACAGAGTTTGCGAGGGAATTTGTAATCGACGTCCTCTCTTTCGAACGAAACAGAAACACGCGGTAGCACCCACGGAGAAACCGGCTTCGGGCTTAGTTTTGGCAGAGCAGAATTGAGAGAAGCGCGCTAGACGACCAACATCGCCTCGTCGATGATGGCAGTTTCCACAGGCTGGGAGGTAAATCGCTCTATATGTGATCGGATCGTAGCGAGATCGAAGAAATGCTTACCCACAGCGTTGCGCAATTCCCGCGCGACAGTATCTTGCGTCGAGGCCACAATGACGCGCTTACCATAGCTGCGAAGTAACTCTACTGCGCGTTCAAAATCACCATCACCCGTTACCAGCACTGCCGTATCATACTGAGCGATCGTGGTGAAGAGATCGATCGCAAGTTCCAGATCAAGATTAGCTTTTCGCGTTAGCTCCCCAGAAGCTTCGTCACGGAAGGACTTTATAGTCTTCACGCGAACGGTGTAGCCGGCATGGTTGAGGTAGCCATAAAAACTGGTCTCGCGCGGATCCGGCGGCATTTTCTGAGAGGCATACCAAAAAGCATCACCTATTGCGCAGCCTTGGGTGAAAAAATCGAGAAGCTTGCGAGGATCGAAGAACCAACCCAGCGAGCGTTGCGCGTAATATGCATTCTCTCCGTCAACAAAAACGGAGATACGGTTAGCCTCCCGTGAGGCGTCGAAAAGTGGATTCTGAATTTGCATCTAAATACTAATACTGATCTATAAATATGATACGATTTCTTCTATAATACGACATGATATACCCACAACTTGCCAGCTTAGTTCATCCTTTTTCCAGAATCTCGGTCGAAGAGGAAAACTGCCTCTCTCGGAATGTTAAACGTCAACATATCTCCGAGAGCTGCATTTGACAGTAATTTCATACCATTCGATACGCTTGCCACAAGTGTTCCGTCAAATGCATCCTCTCGCTCAATGTAGTAATGCGTTACACTGCCGATCGGCTCGATAAGAACCAACTTGCCAGTTACCGAATCTGCACTTTCTCGGATCGGATGCACGGTAATGGCTTCCGGACGAACACCAAGGAATACGTTATGATCTTGCCATTTTCCGTCGAGTGGGAGCTTTAATACGCTCCCGCCAGAAGAAGAATTGAAATGACAATAGCCTCCCTCATTCACGATCCCGCCCGGAATAATATTCATCGCCGGCGAACCAAGAAAACGAGCCACAAATACACTTGCCGGGTGCCCGTATATTTCCGAAGGAGTTCCAAATTGCTCCAGTTCGCCTTTGTTCATTACAGCGATCTTATCACCCATGGTCATCGCTTCGACCTGATCATGGGTAACGTAAAGCATCGTAGCTCCGAGCCGACGCTGGATACGTTTTAACTCTGCACGCATCTGAGTCCGTAAGGCGGCGTCGAGATTCGAGAGCGGTTCATCAAAAAGAAAAACTTTAGGTTTGCGTACGATGGCGCGTCCGACGGCAACGCGCTGACGTTCACCGCCCGAGAGTTCTTTGGGTTTCTTTTTAAGATGGTGATCGATTCCAAGTAATTTCGCGGCGTCTTCAACCTGGGTTTTGATCTCGGCCTTCGGGACCTTTCGCATTTTGAGAGGAAAGGCCATATTCTCAAAAACTGTCATGTGCGGATACAAAGCATAGTTTTGGAAAACCATTGCTATATCGCGATCTTTGGGCTCAACCTCATTCACTCGATTTCCATCGATCATCAATTCTCCGGAGGTAATATCTTCAAGCCCAGCGACCATACGAAGTGTGGTTGTCTTGCCACAGCCAGACGGACCAACGAGCACGACAAACTCGCCATCGCGTGCAGTGAGCGTAACCCCCTTCACCGCATGGGCGGATGAGCGTTCATTTACGTTTTCGTAACGCTTTTCAAGATTTAGGAGTTGGACTTCAGCCATCGTGAAAGATATTATAGGAATGGAACGGTGAGATTTCTGGACAGGTTCAATAAGACAATCTTATTGTACGGTTTTCACTCTAAAAAGATTATGGCTCAAAGAATTCTGAGACAAACCCGCACCTTTAATACCATCTCTATCAACCTTTATGAAGCCATAATGGACTCGCGTAAGCACGCAAAATTCACCGGTGCGCCTGCTAAAGTATCGACGAAAGTCGGAGGTAAGTTCTTTGCGCACGGCGGTTACTGTTATGGGGAAAACCTCGAACTGCTTCCCGGTAAGAAGATCGTCCAATCCTGGCGGGCTTCCGACTGGCCAGAGGGAATGTATTCTAAAGTGACTTTCGCATTCTCGACGGCCGGCAAGGGTAAGACCAAATTGACTTTTACGCAGTCAGGAATTCCTATTGATCAATTCGAGGACATTAAGAAAGGCTGGATCGATTTTTATTGGGATCCATTGGCCAAAATGTTTGAGAATTAGTTAATTACAACGAGCAATAGCTTGTTGAACTATTCTGGTTGGGAGATTCGCTCAAATTGTATAGCATATCCAATGCTTTCAACCAATCGCTGCAGAGATTGCACCGATAAGTTGCGTTCTTTCTTAAGAACACCCTTGATGACCTGCTCATTCATATTTGCCTGACCTGCTATATGGGACAAGGTCATTCCTTCGCTGCTCCGCAGGTGCTCGAATAGCTTTCGCAATTCTTCATGATAATCCTGAGTCAGTCCCAAAATGAGGTTCCTTCAAGATCCGTAGCAGATGTGTGAGTTCGAATTAAATCACCTGGAAGCTGCGGCAGCAGCCCCCAGTTTTCGCTTGATTTCCACGATCTTATAAGCCTCGATCACATCCCCAGCCTTAACATCGTTGAAATTTTCGAGTCCGATACCGCATTCGTATCCGGAATCGACATCCCGAACGTCATCCTTGAATCGTCGAAGCGAGGAGATGCCCCCAGAATATACTTCCATGCCATCGCGCAACAGCCTCACTTTATTGTTACGGGCTATCTTTCCATCGACCACATAACAACCGGCGATCGTACCAGCTTTCGGAACTTTGAAGATATCTCGAACTTCCACCGTAGCAGTAACTTCTTCCTTCTCTTCCGGTGCAAGGAGCCCCTCAAGCGCATCGCGTACTTCGTTAATGCAATCGTAAATAACACTGTAAAGTCGAATCTCTACGTGCTCAACAGCGGCTAACTTACGCGCGGCCAGATTCGGATGCACATGGAAGCCAAGAATAATGGCTCCGGATGCCGCTGCAAGTTGCACGTCATTTTCAGTAATGGCACCAACCGCGCGGTGAACCATTTCTACCTTTACTTCCGGCGTGGAAAGCCGGAGTAAGGAATCGGCCAAAGCTTCCACAGAGCCATCGACATCCCCCTTCAAGATAAGACGAAGATGCTGAATACCACCCTGCTTGATCTGCGCACTGATGTCATCGAGCGTAATAAAGCGTACTTGCTTGAAATCTTGCTCGCGCTTCAATTGCTGACGGCGTGAGGAGATCTCTTTAGCCTCAGAATCCGAAGCAAGGACAATAAATTGATCCCCTGCGGCAGGAATGCCGTCAAATCCAAGGATTTGAACCGGAGCAGATGGACCTGCAACTTCCACTTTCTGTCCCCGCTCATCGAACATGGCGCGCACGCGTCCGGAGTAAACTCCGGCAAGGAATGGATCTCCAAGACGGAGCGTACCCTTTTGAACAAGCACTGTTGCCTGTATGCCACGACCGCGATCGACTTCCGCTTCGATGATGACTCCTCGCGCCCCACGGTCGGGATTCGCCTTTAGGTCTAATATTTCGGCTTCAAGAGCGATGCGGTCTAAGAGTCCATCGACGTTCTTCCCTGTTCGCGCCGAAACTTCGACCGCACCATATTTTCCGCCCCATTCTTCAACCAGGATATTGCGATCAGCTAATTGCTGTCGGATTCTATCAGGGTTCGCTTCAGGACGATCGACCTTATTCAGCGCGAAGATGATCGGGACGCTGGCCGCCTGAGCATGTGCAATTGCTTCCCAAGTCTGTGGCATAACGCTATCATCTGCTGCGATCACGATCACAGCGATGTCTGTTACCTGCGCGCCACGTGCACGCATAGCTGTGAAGGCCTCGTGACCGGGAGTGTCGAGGAACGTAATGGGCCGACGTCCAGGGGCGGTCACCTCATATGCACCGATGTGCTGCGTGATTCCCCCGGACTCTCCTGCTACAACGTTCGCTTTTCTGATGTAATCAAGGAGCGAAGTCTTGCCATGATCGACATGGCCCATTATCGTAACAACTGGTGCTCTGGGTTTAAGCGTTTCGGGTTCATCTGGAGTGTCCTGAAGAGCATCGGTCGTAAATTCTTCCTGAAATTCTACGGCATATCCAAATTCATCTGCAACGAGGGTGATCGTATCTTTTTCGAGCCTCTGGTTGATGGACACCATGAGTCCAAGCGCAATACACTTGGAGATGATCTCACCAACAGAGACATTCATCAAATTGGCCAGTTCATTCGCGGTCAGGAACTCCGTTGCTCGAATGATCGCGCGCTCGCGCTCGACTGATTCTGCCGACACGCGCTCGGCTTCTTCGGCTCGCTCGCTGCGACGCATGCGGCGCGATTTTGCGCGGCGCGCCATCGTGCTTGTTTCTTCAATTCCAGCCAGCGTTCGACGAACGGCATCCTTGACATCTTTTACATCAACATTCTTATCTTTGCCGCGACGAGGTTTGAGTTCCAGATCGGCTTCGCCCGGCTTCTTCTCACGATCATGCTTCGCAACAAGGCCTTGAATGCGAGTCTTGAGTTTTGCTTCTCCGTGTTTCGGCTGGCCACCGGTTGGCGGAGCGGTTTTAGGAGCGAGATCGATCTTCCCTTTGATCTTTAGACCGGGCAGAGCCACGCGCAAGTCAACCGGTTCACCAGTAGCAATGACGGTTTTTCTGCGATATTTTCTTCGCAGGCCATGCTTTTGTTCTATTTCAGGTTCCGCTTGGGAAACATCCGGAGTAGGTTCAGGAGCAGGCTCAACAGTCGGCAACTCTGGCTCGACAACCTCGGGAGCTGATTCGACAATGATCGGCTCAACAGGCTCACTCACTGTGGGTTCGATGATCTCTTGGACGACAGTGGGAGCAACGACTTCAGGCTCGATCACCTGTGGAGGAACTTCCGCTAC
Source organism: Ignavibacteriota bacterium (assembly GCA_963736195.1). Lineage (GTDB taxonomy): Bacteria > Bacteroidota > Ignavibacteria > Palsa-1295 > Palsa-1295 > PALSA-1295. The sequence goes on along the minus strand of CAVTNP010000004.1, from coordinate 127,520 downwards.
GACCGGAGCTGGTGCGGGCGCTATTGGAGCTGGAACTTCGACCGGTGGCTCTTCAGCGGGAGCCTTGTGTTCCGCATGGGAACGCTGCTCAGGATGATCTTCTAAGTAATCTTCCTGAGTTTTTGCACGTTTTTCTTTAAAGGCAGCAACTTTCTTCTGGCGTTTTTGTGCGACATCCTTCTCTTTGCCGAACTGCTTCATGACGGCATCGAGCGCATCCTGCTCGATCTTCGACATGATTGACTTAACGGATGTGAACCCCTTCTTTTGGAGGAATTCTATCAGCGTATCGTGCGAAACATTGATCTCGGTCGCGAGGGTGCGGACCGTGATCTTTTTCGCGGCCGATGAGGCGCCACTAGATGGCGAAGTCGTTGTTTCAGTATCTGTCATTGCTCTCCTATGGGCAAGACGCAAGCCACGAAATACGTGGCGAGCGCTTTGCGATGAATGGCCGGAGGAGTTGACCCATTCACCGCGGAGCCCCTTGTGGGCCGCCCTTCAGGAATGAGCTAACTCTTATCGACCGATGCGGATAAGCCACGCGGCTCAGATGCGCCATTCCAACATGGCCTACCCTTCGCCCAAAGCCCCGCGACTGACCGGCTATTTCGATGCCGGATCATCTGCGTACCGTCTTATACATTGTTCACACTTTCTTCAACCGCAGGCTCCGCAGTCATGCTAACTGCCTCGCTGTTGGTTGTTGGTTCAACTTGTTGATTGGATGCAGCGTTTTCTTCGCCACTGCGATCTGCCGTTTGGCCAGGTCGAAGGGTTGTAAGAGAAACGCCAGCTTTTTCAGCCGAGCTCGAAAGAAGTTCATCCGCCTGCGCAAATTCCTGCTCGAGGATTCTGCGAATGTCTTCCAATCGCTGAGGGGTCATTCCTGGAACGCGCAGTAACGTTTCTCGCGGTGCAGACAGGAATTCTTTCGCGGTGTCAATGCGACCGCGAATTAGCTCGCCATAAAGGTCCGCACCGATCTCATCACGGAAGTCAATAAGCTCGATGTCTTCCTCGTCACGCGCTTCCTTGACGAGGTTGATCATATAACCCGTGAGCTTCGAGGCGAGGCGGACATTCTGTCCTTGCTTGCCAATTGCCAGAGAAACCTGATCGTCGCTGACAAGGACGGTCGCTGTCTTTGTTTCTTCGTTCAGCTCAACATCAATGAGCTTAGCAGGCGAAAGCGCGCGGCCGAGAAACTGTACCGGATCCGGAGACCACGGAATAATATCAATGTTCTCGTTAGCAAGCTCGCGCACGATCGAGTGAATGCGAACTCCTTTCATGCCTACGCAGGCACCAACGGGATCAACGCGGTCATCGGTTGTTTCCACGGCAACCTTCGCACGCTCGCCTGGTTCACGAGCAACACCTTTAATAAGGATAATACCGTCGTAAATTTCTGGAATTTCGATCTCCATCAAGCGCTCGAGGAATCTGGGATCTGTGCGAGAAAGAATGACAACCGGTGTTGCTGTTGGGCCACCACGACGAACATCCTTGACAATTGCTCGAATGGTATCGCCTTTGCGCCAGCGTTCACGCTGAATTTGCTCCATTTTCGGAAGCAGGAGTTCCCGGCGATTATGAATAATAAATAGGTCGCCCTGCCGGATCTGATATACTTCACCGACAATGATCTCGCCAATCAGTTGAGAGTACTCGTTGAAAAGATTATCCTTTTCGATGTCGCGGATGCGCTGGTTTAAGTTTTGCTTGGCCGTTACGATCAGACGACGGCCAAAATCCTTGCCCATGTTGATGATCTCAACATACTCGTCGCCAGGTTCCAGTTCCTCACCGGATTTTGCATACGCCTCCTCGGGAGTGATCTCGATCGCCGGGTTCTCGACCTTCTCTGCCACCGTTTTTTCGAGATAAATTTCGATGTCACCCTTATCCATATTCATGACGAGATCGAACTTCGCATCCATGCCGTACTTTTTACGGATCATCATCGCAAAGGTCTCCTCGATCACGGACATGAGGATGTCCCGATCTATACCTTTTTCGCGGACCATATCCGCGAAGGATTCTACAATAAGTGGATTCAAGTCAGTTAACCGTTAATGATCGAATTTGGAGAAGTTGTTTTCTCGCGCTATCTAACACCGGAACGCCTCACTAATTCCTGAATGGCGTTTGCGGCGCAAAATCCTAACTAAAAGGCCCGTCTCCGGTTGTCCAGAAGCGGGCCGCATTAAGACAAATTGGCAACACAGCACAGCTAAAGAAGATTCAAAATGCTAAATATCTACCGCAGACTGACATTCCCTTTCTCATCCAATATCCAGAATGGATTGAACGCAACCTCCCATAAATAGCCATCCGGATCAGCGAAATAGCCCGAGTATCCACCCCAAAATACTTTCTCTGCAGGCTTCACGATCCTTGCGCCGATGCGCGCGGCCTGAGCCATAATATAATCAACATCCTGCTCGCTCCGGGCACAATAGGCTACAGTGAATCCGGGAAACCCGCTTCCGGCTGGATCGACGGTTGCATCCTTCGCCAGTTCATCTTTCGGAAAAAGTGCGAATATCATTCCATTGAGTTGAAAGAAGACAATTCCCTCATTCTCGGTCTGGGCTTCCCATCCTAATCCATCGCGGTAAAATTTCAGGGATTCTTCAAGGTTTTTGACGCCGAAGGTAATAACGCTAAGTCTTTGCTCCACAATATATTCCTTCTAATAATTAATATTGCTTTTAGTCCAATTCCGGCTTTTCGTTGGCTAATGGATGTCTCGGCTGATACATGCCAAGCTTGCCACCACTGGGAAGTGTGATCGAGGTCAGCAGTCCCCAGCCAGCATTGTGAATATCACTACACTCCACGCCTTTTGATCTCAATTCTGCAATCGTTTTTTCGACATCATCACACAAAAGATAGATCTCGTGCGAGCCCTCCCCATCGGTCGGATGAACACCAAGCTCTGCCGGTGGCAGCGCGAAGATAAGCCATCCCTCCCCTGCATCTACGCCTTTGAAGCCGAGCACATCGCGAAAGAACGTGCGATCTTTCTCCGCGTCTTTGGAATAGATAAGGGTGTGGATGCCAGTGATCATAAGAGGTTCTATTTATCGTCGTACTGGAATTTGCAGGAGGCAATTTCGATGACGTTGCCCTGCACACGATAAACAAGGCGATCTTTCTTTGTTATTTTTATCGACCAAAATCCTTTCCAATCTTTTTGAAGAGCTTCCGGTTTACCGATTCCTGAGTTTGGTGTCTCGTCGATGGAATTAATTAACTCACCAATTTTCTTGAATACGATAGGATTAACACGCTTCCATTCTTCTAATTGCTGGTATGCCTCCTTCTGAAACCGGAGTTCGTGCTTCATTCGAAGATGCGAGGATCAACATCGACCATATTTTTCCCTTCCCGAATATCCGAAATTGCATGATCGAGATGCTCGCGGTTCGAGCGGGTGCTGGAAAGATAATCGGTTTCGTCTTCCTCATAAATAGTGACCGCAATATCCTTGTGCGCGAAAAGTGTTTTGATCTTTTCCACAAAGGAAGGCTCTAATTCATCGGCGTTGAGGCGGAATGTTGTGCTCATATCTGGAAAAGCCTCTTGGACTGAGCTTGGTTCCTTAGAGCGCTGTGCCCCATGCTTTAGTTTGGAACTGACGCAAGCTGAAGCCCGCCGTAGCGGGTCACACCACTTCCCCGAGCGGTAAGCCCGCCAACCCCTGCGGTGGCGGATAGCGGCACTAGACTTCTCATTCTTCATGTTCAAATAATATCATGGAATGGCAAAATTACATTCATTCGAATCCTGCAATTCTTTCGGGTCGGCCCATGGTCAAAGGGACTCGGCTTTCCGTTGAGTTCATCCTGAAATTATTCGCAAGTGGATGGACGGAAGAACAGGTGCTTCGGAATTATATCCATCTTACGCCCGAATCGCTGAGAGCAGTTTTTGCTTATGCTGCCGAAGGATTAATGGCCGAGAATTTCCTCCCACTTTCTCACGCCTAAGTGAAATTCTTAGCCGATGAGAACTTCCCGATCGATAGTGTAATACTGCTGCGCGATGCAGGATTTGAAGTGCATTCGATTCAAGAATCAGCACCGTCTCTGGATGACATTTCGATTCTTGATCTTGCAGTTACAAATAAACATGTCCTTCTCACGTTCGACAGGGATTTTGGCGATTTGATCTTCAATCAGCAATTGCCCGCTCCTCGCGGAATTGTATACTTTCGATTCAATCCGGTTAGCTCTGATGAACCTGCTCGTCTATTACTCGATTTAATTCCGGAAGTTAAATTTGAAAACAACATCACCGTGATCACTCGAAGCAATATTCGACAGCGAGAATTGCCAGGGTAAACCAGTGCCCCGCCTTAGCTTGGGCCAGATGAAACCGGAAGCCCGCCGCGGTGGGCCAGCCCACTTCCCCCAGTGCGATAAGCCCACCAACCCACCGGGGTGGACGACGGCATTGCGGCTTAATTTCTCTGTTTGAGATAGGAAAAACGCTCTCAGTGAACAACCAATACATTCGCTGTGGCAACGATTGCTCCACCGGCTGACGCTCTAAGATAATAGTTACCACTCGGTAGCCCGTTAGATGATAATGGCATTGAGTATTCACCCGCGCCATACTCTATATCTTCATACTGATGTACCTGCCTCCCCGAAGCATCGAAAAGAGCAAGATGCAGATCGACTGGTTTATCTCCACTGAACACGATCGTTGCAGCACCATTGCTTGGCTCGGGAGTTACCGTCATGGAAAATCCTGAAGGTTGTACGCCTTCACCTACGGAGGCCGAAGCTGCGGCGGTCGCTGTGATGCTGCCAGAATAATAAGCGGCCCCTAATGTGTAGCTATATGTACCCGGCACAGTGACCGGATAGATCAATGGACCATGACCAGTAGTACCAATATCATACCCCGATCCCGGTGGAACGGGGTTCGAAGCTCCGTGCGGGACGGAGGTCATCGCAAGATAGACCTGTTCAGCGCAGTTTTCGATGTCGCCGACCTGGAAAATGATCACATCACCGACATTTACATCCAGCGAAGTTGGAGTAGGACCGGAGTCGGTATACGTAACGAAAGCCGTATCGCCTGTCGCGGCGGTGATGCTGCCCGTGTAGGTGCCGGCATCATAGGTTACCTCAAAAGTATACGTTCCCGAGACATCTGTAGTGAATCCGAAATCCAAACAGCCAGCAAGCCATTGAGGGTTACCGCCAACAGCAACCGCAGATCCAGCCGGAGCGGACGTCACGGTTCCTCCGTAGAATTCACCCTTTCGGACGCCGGTGAATCCGATGCTACTACCAGTCTTTACTTGAAGTGAACTCGGGCTCGGGCCGGATCCGGTGAGATTAATTTGAGCTTTCGCTTGCGGTGCAGAGAACGCAACAAGCGCCCAGAATGAGAGGAAAGAAAAAAACACGTTAAGACGTTGCATGGCTTTGTTCGGTAGAGTAAATAGTGCAGTAAACAGCGACTATCGAGAATGTCACAGGATCGAATTCAGTGCTCAGCCATCAGTCCTGCTACCATTACCCAAGATGGAACACCTGGCCATTCGAAAGATTCCGCTGGTTTGCTCATGCCGTTTGGGCATGAGGATCAATCGCGAGTAGTAACTTAATCCAAATAAAAACCCGCCTCGCAAAGCGAACCGGGCTAATCTAAAAAACCCCTGGCGACGACCCCCGATCATGTCGAGGGCAGGCTCTACTTTCCCATTCGTTAACCACCAATCCGCCGCGGCGGACATCGGCCCCGCACGGCTTAACTTCTCTGTATATGCCCCATGCTTTAGCTTGGGCCTGACGCAAGCCGAAGCCCGCCGCGGCGGGCCACACCACTTCCCCGCGCGGTAAGCCAGCCAATCCGTTGCGGCAAAGAAGGAACGCTCTTCATCAGAAGATGCTTATCATTCGAGATGCAACATCTAAATTATACCATCGTTATCGAACCAGACGAGGATGCCTACCATGCCTTTGTACCTGCCCTCAAAGGCTGTCATAGTTGTGGCGACACCCCAGAAGAAGCGCGCAAGAACATTCGTGAGGCGATTGAACTTTACGTGGAAAACCTCCGCGATCTTGGAGAAGAAATCCCAATCGAGCCGGAACCCATTCTGGTCGAACGGCTGGAAGTCGAGGCATGAGTGAACATTTTCCTCGTCCAACCTCAAAAGAGTTAATTCGCGCACTGAAAAAACTTGGATTTTATGAAGCTCGCACTCGTGGAAGCCATGTTATTCTTGTGGATGCCGAAGGACGGCGAAAAGTCAGTGTTCCATTCCATTCCGGCAAACAAGTTCCGCTAGGTACACTACGCGGAATTCTTGAAGATGCTGAGATTAGCGCGGAAGAATTGAGAAAAGTGCTTTAGCTTGGGCCTGACGCAAGTTGAAGCCCGCCGCGGCGGGCCACACCACTTCCCCGCGCGGTAAGCCTGCCAACCCGATGTAGTGGACAGCGGTACATCAAGGTTAATAGAATGGAAAGAGGTGGAACCCTTGCGATAGTAAAAGAATTAACAGGAGTATGGAAAATATTTCAAAGGATCTCCCCATTACCGTCGATCCTGAAACGATGGGCGGTGTTCCTGTTTTTCGAGGGACACGTGTACCTGTAACGACTTTGTTTGAATATCTTGAGGACAATTACTCTTTAGATGATTTCCTTTACGAGTTTCCAACGGTCACTAAAGAAGCAGCGATCACTGTGCTTTCAACCGCGGAGCGATTCACTCTCGAACACGTAACGACGTGAAAATCCTTTTTGATGAGTGTGTCCCACGAACATTAAAACGTTCTCTCGCCGGTCATTACGTTCGAACTGCTCAACAAGCAGGATTTGCAGGCTATAAGAACGGTCAATTGATTGCAGCAGCCGAAGGAGAGTTTGACCTTCTCATCACTACGGATAAAAACCTACAATATCAGCAAAATCTAAAGACGCGGACGATTGCTATCTTACTACTCCCGACCAATAACAGCAAACGCATTGCTGCTATCATAGGCAATATCCTCGCTGCTGTCAACAAGATAAAACCATCCCAATTCATAGAGCTAACGCTATGATTCCCGCCGCGCCCGGTGTGCCCCCATGCTTTAGCTTGAGGCCTGGCCCAAGCGGAAGCCCGCCGCGGCGGGCCACACCACTTCCCTGCGCGGAAAGCCCGCCAACCTGATGCGGCGGATAGCAGACTGAGCGCATTGATGGAACTGTGAACGAGATCAGTCGTCTTCTTCAGAATTCTCAGGAGGCTTCAAGCTAATCATCAAAATCTCCTTTCCGCCTTCGACGAAATCCCATCCTTTCGCTCTCAGTCGAGCGCCGATCCAGCCAATAACCTTCCCTTCTCCACCGGAGCAATAGAAGTCCATATAATCTTCTTTACCCTTCGAATCGGATTTAAATGCACGCAATACAAAACTGTTACGAATATCAGCCACCAAGCCCCCGGCATAACGCCAAGAGCAGGAGTAAATCTTTTTGAGTTCGGCATTCGACCAGATGACTTTTACAATCGAAGCATACAATTGTTCCCCAAGTTTTTGGTCGAACGTGATCTCCTCACCGAATTCCTGATAGAGCAATTGCTCGAACAGGCCATTCGTCGTGTCCTCTTCATATCCGAGCAATTCTAAGTGCTCGCGACGTTCACTGTATTCGTCCATGCTCATGGTGAAATAACCGACGCGGCAGATTCTTCGTGCCGTCGTGTGGAGTGAAGCGCTGCTTCACTCCCTGGCAAGCAGCGCTTGCCAGCACACGGGCTGGCGGGTGTGCCCCATGCTTTAGCTTGGGCCTGACGCAAGCGGAAGCCCGCCGCGGCGGGCCACACCACTTCCCCGCGCGGTAGGCCCGCAAACACGCTGTGGCGGTTAGCTGCACGAAGAGGACAACATCTCGTTTTTTCCACAAATATTTAGAGACTGAACCGACCCGCCCCATGTTTAGAATTTATGCCTTTTCCACAAGATGTTAAAACAGAAGCGCTTCTTGCAGCCGGGCGTTGTTGCTGCATTTGCCACAAATTTTGTGGAGGTAAAGTGGAATGTGCACACATTATTGCGGAAGCTTCTGGAGGAGAACCCTCACTCGACAATTGCATTCCTGTTTGTTTCGATTGTCACGCTGATATCGGACATTATAATACTTCACATCCTCGAGGAAATAAATTCACCACCGAGGAATTAAAAGAACATCGAGATCGCTGGTTTGCCAAAGTTGCAGGAACCGCTCACGCGGTATTGCCGGACACTATTGATGTTGATAGAAAAGTATTTGCTTCAATTAGGGCAGCATTGCCAAGTCAAGCTGGGATCAAGTTTCTAAGGCAGAATAACTTCGCAGGATTCAGCTTTCAAAGCTCCGAATATCACGACATAAAAAACTTTTGGAGGGAACGTGAGGCTCCAGAGAATGAATTTTTGGATAGTGACTTAGAGAGCTTACGAGCAAGCTTCATAGACGCTATTGGGATTTTTATCAATGTCATTGGGACAAATATGTTCCCCGTGAATGGGAACGAAGGCTGGTTTAGTGTGCCACCCGAATGGGAAGACGAACAGCCGGAAAGATTTTTCCGAGTGGTCGAAGAGATTCACAAGACAGCAGCCGAGGTTTGCATTCGATATGATGAATTAATCAGAACTGCTCGAAGAAGGCTTAATGTTGCATGACCTTCCACGAGCTTTAGTCATACAGGATCAACGGCACTTCACGGCTTAACATCTCTGATACTTGAAAGCCCCCACCTTTTTACCGGCGGGGGCTTTCAGAAGTCATTTATTAGCGTCCACAATTAATCGGAGTGTGTTCCAAATGAGGCGTTGCTTGCCCGTGGTTTGAGCATTCGAGCCTTGCGACTTAGAGAAGTCTACAAGTGCCTCGACCAAGCGGTCCCCGAATTCGTCAAAGAAGCGTTTCGGCTCACGAATCCAGCCTGGTTTTTTTCCGCCGATTCCGTAAACATCGAGCAATCCTCGGAACGAAGCCAACATTGGATATACCCATCCATCAGGCAGACCGTATTTCACTTTATGACCAAGGAGTGGGTGGGATGTGACATCTGCTCCACCCTTGTATACAACTTCCCTAAGGGCCCCGAGCCGACCGCCATTGAAAGCCTTCCTATACTGCACCTCGAAATTTTCGTGCAGATAATTATGCAATTCGAGAATGTCTACTGCAAATGGAAAGAGAGCTTCGTAACCATCTTTCCAATCTGGGTCCTGAAAATTTTCCAAAACTCCGCCTTTCGATCGATACGCTACAAGAGGCTCTCGTTTTTCCGCGTCCCACTTGGGATGGAAAAGAGTTAGTAAACCAAGTACTGTCCGTATGTCAACAGTTTGCGGGTCGTTTTCTCGATAGCGGATCCGATCCCCAAATTCTGACGCATCAAGAACCTTTCTTAGTTTGTCGTATCCGCCTCGTAGCTGTTCTAGCGCGAATTCCTGAACCTGCTTGGAAGTATTCCGCGCCGCTGTGAGTGGCACAATCATATCAGGGGGAATCCCAGAAACAACTTCGACATGCACATAAGCATCTTTGTAGAAGTGGGGGGAATCCGTCTCAAGAATTCGCTTTTTATCCTCTTCGCTCAATTTCCCAAGCATGCCCGCTATGACACGATCGGTAGTTGCTCCGTCTGCCAGTCCACCTTCATCTCGTGAAGGGATCTCGAATGTAAGGATTCGCTTGTTATTATCGTATGATGCTCTTTTCGCTACAACAAGAACACCTCGGTTGAAGATATGGAATAGCTCAGGGCTGTCTTCTAAGCTTTCGGCTATTCTTTTTGGTATACCAGAATTCAGTCTCAATTCATCATGACTCCTAGGGTTTATATCGTCTGGGAGTTTCCCATGGGGAAATTCTGCTATTTTTACATAGCAGTGAATGAATCTAATATCCGAGTTATGGGGATTCGAAAATGACCGAATGAATTCGGCCGGGACGGAAATGCGAGTAATACCCGCATCGGTAGTTGCTTGTGTCATTATATTTTCTCCTTGAGCGGGCGCTAGCTCCTAATTTAGTATTTCGATTCTCAGTAGCCTTGAGGGATTATCCTGCAAGTTGCCCTAGCTGAGATCGTGACGCATCAAACGATGAATCGAAAATGAAAACGGATATCCTTCGGATAAGTTTCAGCTAATGAAAAGATTTTTGCAAAATAAAAAACCCGCTATTGCAAAGCAATAGCGGGTCAATATAAAAAACCCCTGGCGACGACCTACTTTCCCGTGTGTTAACCACCAAGTATCATCGGCCCTGCAAGGCTTAACTTCTCTGTTCGGAATGGGAAGAGGTGGAACCCTTGCGGTATAGTCACCAAAAGGTACACTCTGTGTTCAGTAACGAGTACCGGGTAACGAGTACCGAGTAAGCGTTTAGAGGAATGCTGCCTTTTAGCGCGGAGCGCTAATTGCAATGAACAAATCATGACAATTTGAGCGATGATCCGCCGCGGCGGACAATAAGAAAGAACAATAGTTCAAGTATCACCAAACACTATAGTGTGCACTCAGTAACAAGCTTCAAGATTGCTCTTGAATCATACTGCGCACTCTATCATAGGTTCGAGTTCATTTTCAATGTCGCAAACTAAACGCATGATCGCTCATGCTGTTTGCGCTACAAAAAATAAATTTAAGATGAAGTCGAACGACTTATTAGTAACTGTTGGCTGAACGTATTACTACGCTTACACCGTGGTCCTATCAACGTAGTAGTCTACTACGAGTCTTCATGGGAATTACTTCCCGGGGAGATCTGATCTTGGAGTAGGTTTCGTGCTTAGATGCTTTCAGCGCTTATCCTTTCCGGACATGGCTACTCTGCAATGCCACTGGCGTGACAACAGATACACCGTCGGTCCGGTCAACTCGGTCCTCTCGTACTAAAGTCGAGGCTCCTCAAATCTCCTGCGCCCGCATAGGATAGGGACCGAACTGTCTCACGACGTTCTGAACCCAGTTCACGTACCGCTTTAATTGGCGAACAGCCAAACCCTTGGGACCTTCTTCAGCCCCAGGATGCGATGAACCGACATCGAGGTGCCAAACCTTCCCGTCGATGTGGACTCTTGGGGAAGATCAGCCTGTTATCCCTAGCGTACCTTTTATCCTTTGAGCGATGGCCCTTCCACTCGGCGCCATCGGATCACTAACTCCTGGTTTCCCATCTGCTCGACCTGTCCGTCTCGCAGTTAAGCACTCTTGTACGTTTACGCTCTGCGCATGATTACCGACCATGCTGAGAGTACCATTGAGAGCCTCCGTTACTCTTTAGGAGGCGACCGCCCCAGTCAAACTACCCGCCTGACACTGTCCGTCACCCGGATTCACGGGCCAACGTTAGAATTCAACCAAAGCAAGGGTGGTATTTCACTGTTGTCTCCACAGAAGCCAAAGCTCCCGCTTCACAGACTCCCACCTATGCTACGCATGCATTGGGCGAAGCCAATGCCAGGGTGCAGTAAAGGTGCATAGGGTCTTTCCGTCCATATGCGGGTAACCGGTGTCTTCACCGGTACCACAAGTTCACCGAGCCCGTCGTTGAGACAGTGACCAACTCGTTACACCATTCGTGCAGGTCGGAACTTACCCGACAAGGAATTTCGCTACCTTAGGACCGTTATAGTTATGGCCGCCGTTTACTGGGGCTTCGGTCGAGAGCTTCGCATTGCTGCTGACCCCCTTCCTTAACCTTCCAGCACCGGGCAGGTGTCACTCCGTATACGTCCCCTCAATGGGGTTGGCACAGAGATGTGTTTTTGTTAAACAGTCGGTTGGCCCATTTCACTGCGGCCAGTATTGCTACTGGCACCCTTTATCCCGAAGTTACAGGGTCAATTTGCCGAGTTCCTTAACGACGGCTCACTCGAGCACCTTAGTATATTCTACCCACCCACCTGTGTCGGTTTACGGTACGGATTGCTTGCATAATAGTCACGAAGATTTTCTCGCCAGCCTGATTATATCCCGCTCGGATCGACGAATCTCACCGTACTGTCGGCGTTCGGCTCAAGAGGCGGATTTGCCTACCTCTCTCAGCACCTACGACCTTCAACGCACATCCAATCGTGCGCGGGGATTTCACTTCTCGGTCCCTCCTTGACATCAAACTCATGCAAACAAGCATCGGAATATTGACCGATTGTCCATCACCTACGCCTTTCGGCCTCGGCTTAGGATCCGGCTAACCCTGAGACGATGAACGTAGCTCAGGAACCCTTAGGTTTACGGTGCCAGGGATTCTCACCCTAGTTATCGTTACTTATGCCTACATCTTCTCTTCCGCACGCTCCAGCAAGGCTCACGCCATCACCTTCAACGCAGAACGGAATGCTCCCCTACCCAATATAAATATTGCCGTAGCTTCGGTACATGGTTTAGTCCCGAGTATTATCGACGCCGAGTCGCTTGACTAGTGAGCTATTACGACTCTTTAAATGAATGGCTGCTTCTAAGCCAACATCCTAGCTGTCTATGCAACTTGACATCCTTTATCTGTTAACCATGATTTGGGGACCTTAGCTGACGATCTGGGTTGTTTCCCTCTCGGCCATGGATCTTATCACTCATAGCCTGACTGCCGCAAAACATCTTACCGGTATTCGGAGTTTGTCTGGGGTTGGTACCGTTGTGACGGCCCTAGCCCAATCAGTGCTCTACCTCCGGAAGACTCTTATGCGACGCTAGCCCTAAAGCTATTTCGGGGAGTACGAGCTATCTCCCAGTTTGATTAGTCTTTCGCCCCTATGGACAGTTCATCGGAGTAGTTTTCAACCCACACCCGTTCGGTCCTCCAGTTGGTTTTACCCAACCTTCAACCTGACCATCCATAGATCACAAGGTTTCGCGTCTACGACCCCATACTATGTTCGCCCTATTCAGACTCGCTTTCGCTACGGATTCGGTTCTGAGAACCTTATCCTTGCATGAGATCAGTAACTCGTAGGCTCATTAAACAAAAGGCACGCGGTCACTCCTTCAGTCCGAAGACTGCTCTTGCTCCCACCGTTTGTAAGCGCGCGGTTTCAGGATCTATTTCACTCCCTTCTTAAGGGTTCTTTTCGCCTTTCCTTCACAGTACTTGTTCACTATCGGTCACTAGAGAGTATTTAGCCTTACGAGATGGTTCTCGCAACTTCCGACAGACTTTCACTTATTCCGTCGTACTCAGGGTACCTCCAGGAGTCATTAATATTTCGCGTACGGGACGATCGCCCTCTATGGTGTCACGTTCCAGTGACTTCCGCTATATTAATGATTTGTAACTCCTATACGAAGGCCCTATAACCCCACAAGGTTAAACCTTGTGGTTTGGGCTGTTCCCGTTTCGCTCGCCACTACTCAGGGAATCACGATTGTTTTATATTCCTCCTCCTACTTAGATGTTTCAGTTCAGAGGGTTAGCTCGATATGGCTATGTATTCACCATAACGTACACCGGCATTACCCGGTGTGGGTTGTCCCATTCGGAGATCCGGGGATCACAGGCAGCTTCCGCCTACTCCCGGCTTATCGCAGGTAACCACGTCCTTCTTCGCCTTCTAGTGCCAAGGCATCCACCATGCGCTCTTGGTAACTTCATCATTAAACCTATGATACAGTTAGCAGGCTGCTCTGATTCACATCAGAACTTGCTACTTTTGGTGCATCACTACAGTGTTTGATGATCGAGAACGATTCACATCGCTCTTGACGTGTACGGATGGCTCCGTACACTCTGACGACATTTTTCAATGTCATCAGCCAACTGCATTATTTCAGACGTTTCCGCATGATCGCTCATGCTTCAACGCCTAAACCTTAGCTCGATACTTGTGTGTATTCGTGTAAATAAATTACACGATTACCCATTTTTTCGCATTTTGATCTTTCTATGTGCACTCATTGAACGTCGTTGGCGCGTGGCACGAGGCGTCTCCGCCCGTGACCCGTTTTGATCGCTTACTAAGCCATTCATCGAATGTCACCGCTCAGTTGTCATTGAACTTTTGGCCAGCCTAAGCAAGCCTGTGAACAGTATCGGAGTCGAACCGAAAACCATGTTTTCCTCTCGGTGAGAGGAATCAGGGTCACACCCGTGCTATCCTATCGTTAAATTATCGTGAATTCCACCATTTTCGGGTGGGAGGTTCTAAACGCACCTCTTGCCGCTCGAAGTTCCGATTTCTGGTGAATTTATCGGATTTCTTACGATTTTTCCTATTTGGAGGATCAAAAAATAGGAAATTGTGAGAGCCCCTCGGCTAAACCTTATGTGTACCTGACGGTACAGACGGGGATCGACATTTGAATTGTGGGGCGTTTAACCGGATGCTCTCGCGGTGCGTTCCAAAATTAATGCAATTACTGCAATTATTTAATATTGAGCACGGTTCGATTTGAAGAAAGGACAAATATCATGGAAGCATTAAGTCTCATTCCGTCCAGTCTCGACAATATTGGAGAAGAAGAAAAGCCCAGGGCATGGCGCGAACGTCTGTTCGAAGTTATTCGTCGCGTAAACGAATTCTTTCAGGATGTTGTGAATACACCGATAGATGGAACCCTAAGGCCGATCGTTATTTCACTCCTCACTTTAGCCGCTTTCATGCTGGGAGCACTGCTGTTTGGATGGACCCACGCCTCATGCGGACCTTAAGGAAGTCTGCTATTTTATCGTAAATTGGATCAATTTTGTCACTTTTTTCCCGATCTCTGCGCCGGTAACCATATTGGTGTACCATCCGAAATCGATCTCGGTCATAGCTTTGATCTGAGGTGCGTAATAATAATCAATGTATTGCGAGAACGATGACGATCCGCCGTTAGAAGTTTTTACGGCAGTGGTGTCAATCGCTTCGGCCCATTCGGTCGAGAGATTTAGGCTGCCTGCAGATAGCGTTGGGCCAGTTCCGACATAGTGAGTTGCCATAACATCGCTTGACGAATCTCCCGAGGAAAAAACAACATGTTCACCAGCGTCACCGCTAAATGGGAACCGCACCCACTCCGGGCCGCCACCATAAGGCTGCGTCTCACTAAGGTAAATCGTCACATCGCCATTCGACCCATACACATAGGAATCCCCATTCGAGAATTGCACAACGTTTTGCTGGCCTTCAAAGGACGATTGCGTTCCGGTGACTGTGGCCGTTACGGTGTCAGTGGTAAGAATAGTAAAACCATCCACGGCATACTGCTGAACCTTATACATAAACGAACTACCAACCGTTGGGCCAGAACCGGAGGCGGTTGAATTACTTGAAGGACTCGTCGAAGATGATTTGCAGCCGCTCATGGCGAATACGGACAATGCTGCAATCAATAAATGCAAGCTAAATTTATTTTGCATAAGCGATTAATAATAAATTTCATTATTTGAACATTCTTAGGCTTCCAACAAATTGAAGCCTTCTTCTTTTTTGTCAGTACCGGAACTGATAGTTCGTAAGCAGCCCGGTGCTGTTGCGGTCTTCCAGGGTGGTGGATGTGGGAATGTTCCAATTATACTTCAATCCCAGAGTCACACTCCCAGTGGCGGAGCTATTGGGATATGCCGATAAATTATAGCCTGCGGAAACAGCAAGTGGAGTCGTTTGGGATATTTGATATTCGGCTCGCAAGGAATAGACCTTCTCCGCATCGTAGTCGGTATAGTCCCACCCGCCACAGAGGTCGAATTCAGGACAGAAGTAATACCCGAAATTCAAGCCGGCATAAAACCCGTTGTCAGAATACCCATCGTCATCACTGAACGCATAACCAAGTTTCGCAGAACCAGTGAAATTATTCTGTGGAAGCAATTGCCCGTATCCTCCAATATTGAACGCATGGGCATTATAATTATAAGTTTTGAGCACTACCGCTTCACTCTCGCTTGTAGAAGTCAAATGATACCCTGCCGTTGGGCCGAAGCGCCAATCGCATTGGTTCCAAAAATAGATCGCATTAAAATCCTCCGCGCTTGTATTATCAGTATAGCTATACGAGGTAGTTACCCCCATATAAGAAAATGAATTCGAATAATTGTTCGTATAATGGTGAAAGTCAGCGTCGAATTCTAACTGCGAATTTCCAGGACAAGGGCTGCTTAACAATCCACCCGAAAAACCGTACTGACTGTAGTTCGAACCGAAAGAATAATTGGCCCCTGCGGATGCCCCAGCAAAGTTGAAATCACCAATGCTGAATGCTGGTGCCTGGACCGGCGCAGGAGCTGGGTCGGGCATTGGAAAAGGAGCTGGCGTAGCGGTACTATTCCAGTAATTCCCGTTAGGAAGAACAGCGTACTGTGCGAAAGACGGTTGGTTAAGAAAAGCGCACAAAAATAGCAGCCCTAAACTAGCTCTGCTAACTTTCATACTTGAATTCCGATTCATAAATCCCTCCAAATTCGAAAAATGAAAAAATTACACAAAAGAACACCTGCAAATATACGAAAAAAATATTAGCATTGATCAATCTCGACCGCGGCACCAGTAGGAATAGCCGCAAAGAGCGCCTTAATATCCACATTTTCAAGCGCAATGCATCCCTAAGTCCAATCTCTTCCTGTTCCGCCGCCGTGAATCATAATTTTGCCGCCGAGTGGGGTATTCCAAGGCGGTTTCTTGTGATGCTGGATGGCATTCACCATTTGATCATGCTGCGATTTTGAGATGAGTTGCTCGCGCTGCCCACGCTCTGCATCTTCTGCATTCGCGTAACACTGTCCTATTTGGATCGATCTATCGTTCCTACATAAACGTAAAATCCAAGAAAGGAAAGATAAGTAACATCATTATTATCTATGATCCTATTGATAATGCAACAATAACCAGCCACCATGAAAATAACATGACAAACACCCTCGATCGCATTGCGATCGAGGGTGTGAATACTTCCTAGATGGATTCTTACTTCCCCGTCTTGTGGGTCGTACCTATTGCCTGCATCAGCGAGCTGCAAATGGGCAAAAAAGTAGCAAACGTAAGCGGAGCGTCGGGCACGCCACTCATGCTTTTGATGAGCTTCGAAAGAGCCTCCTGGTGAGCTTTCGTGGCCTTCGGGTGCGTCTTTATGAGATTACCGAGTAAGGCAATCAGGCCGTAAAGAGTCGCTGGTGTTCCAGCCGGCACGACGGACTGAGCAATTTGCATTGCAGTCAGCATTTCTGTACCGCCGATAATTCCGAGAATTTCAAGAACGTTGATCTCGGCGGACACGGTCACTGCGGTACCGGGTGGCACGGCAACTTCCAGCAAAGAAAGAAATTTTTTATTTTCTTGCATAATCGTTCCTTTGATTAGAATAGTCCGCCAAGCAAACTTCCAAGCCCACCAACAACATCACTAATGATATTTCCACCAGAGCTACCGGACGATTGAGCAGGCTGTTGCGCAGGCTGAGCTACCGTGGCCGTTGGCGGAGCAGGAGAAGCAGATAAGGTTTGATTAGAATTCTGTCCACTGGCACCGCCTGACGGACCTTGGTATCCGTAGGGCGGAATAAAGCCCATGGTCACCCACCATGGTGGTGTTGAGTATTGACATCCGCAGCAGCACGACCCGCTATTACTTTCATTCATAGTTATTTTTCTGTTAAATGTTAAAAAGGAGATGTGAGCAAACTACTCGGCTCGACCGATCAAGGCAACTAAACATTCCTTTATCAGAACACCGAGTTAACTGTTGCAAAGTTACGGAGGTGCTTCGATTTTCCACCCCACGAAAACCCCACGATTATTGTTAAAAATAAATTGTTCACAAATGGGAGAGATGGTGCGAAAGCCGCTCTCCATGTAAAGACATTTTTCTTCTCGCGTTGACACGATGATTCTCAACGGTGTCCTCACAAATCCCGAGTAATTCACCGATCTTCCAGCTTGGCAGCATTGCCTTGACAAGTGCACACACGCGGCACTCCATGGGCGTCAGCGATGGGTAGCGATGTGCGATCTCTTCAAAATTCCGCGCATAGAGACCGGCGCTGGCAAACTCAGCTTGTTCCCATGCATAATGCGGCTTTCTTCGAATACGCGGCTTACTGATGGAAGCGTTTCGAGGGAGATCTCCTCCCATCGATTCCTGAGGAAGAGATGCATGCGCGCCATCTTGAGCGCGCATGTGAGTGCTGTTTTCCGTTTTCACGTCTCATTCACTTATTAAATTGTTGAAACCCATCCGGGTGGGAGAAACCTCCCACACGGCAAAAATGTAGAGTATAAGTATTCGAAGTTCACGTCAAGCTCATAAAAACAGAAGCATCACCTGCTATGAAGAAGTGGCGGTTCTTGTCTAAGGAAGCAAACTAAACTTGCTCACAAAAGTGGTGAGCCGTTTGGTGTATGATTAACAAAAATACGACAAAAACTTCTCTCCGCTTCGAAAGAGAAATTTTTTCATAAGATGCTATTCTTCTATGATATTCCATAGCCCGAAACGACTTGGATATTCAATTCCTTCAAGCACCAGGCCGTGTGCCGGCGCAATGTATTTTGCGCGCCAGAGCTCTTGCGGTGCGTGGAGTAATCGCTCGAATTCCACAATGGTGAGCGTGGATTGCCCGACTTGCATCATTGCACCGACAAGGGCGCGGACCATTCCACGAACAAAACGATTGGCTCTGATCGTGAAGAGAAGATACTTCCCTTCCGATGCCCATTTTGCTTCCTCAACGATGCAGCGATAGTGTTTTACATCCGATGTTCGCTTACTGAAACTAGTGAAATCGTGTTCGCCGATAAGCAGTCCCGTACATTGTTCCAGCTTTGCAATATCCACATTGCGGCGAATGGCCCATACGAAATTCCTGTCAATCGCGGTTCGGTCACGCTTGATGGTATAACGATATTGTCTGGCAATTGCTGAATGCCTCGCATGGAAATCATCTGGAATTGGACGAATATCTAGAATGGCAATATCCTTCGGAGTTGTTGCATTCAAAGCCATTAGAAGTTTTGGATGCGTGATCTCAATTCCCTCCGGAAAATCAAAATGGGCCACCATCCCTCGCGCATGGACACCGGCATCCGTGCGGCCAGCTCCATGCACTGTAATAGTTCTCGCAAAAAGCTTGTTAAACGCTTTCTCGATCTCACCCTGTACAGAACGGCCCAATGGATGGTCTCCTTGAGTTTGCCATCCGGCAAACGCGGTACCATCATACTCAATTAGAATTGCGAGTTTCAACTCACGAGCACTTATAAAATTGCATTTTCTAAGCGAGCTACCCCTGCCACGTCTTCCACACGCTCACGCTCACGAATAAGGCGATATTCTGAGCCATCAACCAGCACTTCTGCACCACGCGGACGGAGGTTGTAATTGGATGCGAGTGCGTAACCATAAGCACCCGCGCAAAGGACCGCAATTGCATCTCCGCGCTTTAGGCTTGGCATTTCACGGGATTGTGCAAGGAAATCGCTCGTTTCGCAGATCGGGCCGACAACATCTACCTTTTGTGTTGTACCGGCAGCGAGTTCCAATGGAGCTACTTGATGATAGGCTTCATATAAACAGGGACGAATAAGCTCGGTCATTCCCGTATCAGTAATCACAAATTTCTTTTTGCTATTTGCTTTTGTGTAGAGCACGGTAGCAAGTAAAGCGCAAGCATTCGCAACTATGGCGCGTCCAGGTTCGAAAATGATCTTCAGTCCAGTCTGATCGAGAATAGGTAACACCGCACCAACAAATTCACTAAGTGATGGTACATATTCTCCTTCATCTCCAAGTTCGTCCTTTGGCAGCAACGGATGTCGAACAACATTGCGGTAATGGATTCCCTGTCCACCGCCAAAATTTAGATGTTCGAGAACAATTCCAGATTTTACTCGAAGCGAATTGACAAACTTGACCGTTGAGCGGGCCGCTTTGATGAATGGATCGAGCGAGGTGATCTGCGAGCCAATATGTACGTGGATCCCAACAACTTCCAACGACGGCTGTTTTGACGCATAGATAAATGCCTCACGAGCATTTTCCATGTCGATGCCAAATTTATTTTCTTTCAATCCAGTCGAAATGTAAGGATGGCTTTTGGCGTCAACGTCAGGATTTACTCGAATGGAAACTTTGGCTCTTATGCCAAACTTCTCAGCTATCCCATTGATTACAGATAGCTCATCCAAACTCTCGACATTAAAAGCGTGAATGTGAGCTTTTAGGGCAAGTTCGATCTCGGCATCCGTTTTGCCGGTGCCATCAAAGGTGATCTTCGCAGGAGCAAAACCTGCCGCGAGTGCAGCAAGCAGTTCCCCAGCGCTAACGACGTCAGCACCTGAACCCTCTTCTGCAAGAATCTTGAGCAACTCAATATTCGAATTTGCCTTTAACGCATAGCTCACGTAATGCTCTTTGCCGGATGATTTCAGCGTTTCATCGAACGAATGAAAATTCTGGATCATTTGACGCCTGGAATAGACATAGAGCGGTGTGCCAAACGCCCTGGCAAGTTCGGAAAGCGGAACTTCTTCGCATAGAAGCGAGGCTTCGTCATCGTTCGAATAACGGAAAGCTTGTTGATCTAATACGTCGTTCATTGAATTTCAGTAAATGGAAGATAAGGATGCAAAACCTCGGGAATGTGTATTGTTCCGTTCGATCGCTGAAAAGTTTCTAAGAAAGCAACCATGAGCCGCGATGTCGCGAGACCCGAACCATTGATCGTATGCACAAATTCGGGTTTTGATTTTGCATCACGCCGGAACCGGATGTTCGCGCGTCGCGCCTGGAAATCCTCAAAGTTTGAGCAGCTAGATGCTTCCAGCCATTTTCCTTCGATCGGTGCCCAAACCTCAAGATCGTAAGTCTTTGCGCTCGAAAATCCAGTATCGCCGTTGCACAGAAGTAACCTTCGATAAGGGATCCCGAGCAATTCGAGAATCCGCTCGGCATTAGCGGTTAACATTTCAAGCTCATCATAGGAAGTTTCCGGCGTAGTGAATTTCACCAATTCAACCTTATTGAATTCGTGAACGCGCAGGAACCCTCGAGTATCCTTTCCGTAAGAGCCTGCTTCGCGCCGAAAACACGCACTGAAAGCACAATGACGGAGTGGAAGTTTTTCGGGCGGCAACACTTCATCGGCATAAAGATTGGTGACCGGCACTTCAGCCGTTGGAATGGCATAGAGCTGATCCTCCGGCATGTGGTACACTTGATCGGCAAACTTAGGGAATTGCCCGGTGCCACGCAACGATTGCGCGTTCACGAAGAACGGAGGCAGCACCTCGGTATAGCCATGCGTTCTGGTATGGACATCCAGCATGAAGTTGATGAATGCGCGCTCCAACTGGGCTCCTTTCCCCATATACACTGGGAATCCTGCTGCTGCGATCTTTGCGCCGCGCTTAAAATCGAAGAGTTCATGTTTTTCCGCCAGAGCAAGATGATCTAAGCCCTCTCGCTTTTCGAAAAAGTGCTCATCCCCGCTCGGGGCCCACCGTTTAACTTCAACATTTCCCGTGGCGTCCAAGCCAGTCGGCACACTCGTATGTGTAACGTTAGGGATCGAATCCATCAGCAACGAGAGTGCAAGCTCTTTTTCGCGAAGACTTTCATCGAGCGAAGCGATCTCATCCCCTACCGACTTCATTTCAGCGATGCGATTTTCTGCGGGCTCTTTAGCTCGCTTGAGCTTTGCAATCTCTTCGGAAACCGTATTGCGCTTGCTCTTCAGCAATTCTACCTGTCCAATGATGGTGCGCCGATCCTTGTCGATTTCCAAAACTTGATCGACAGCGTCCTCGGAGTGCTTTGCATGGATCGCAGCACGAACAAGATCAGGGTTTTCACGAATAAGTTTAATATCGAGCATTGAGGTGCCGCTATTTATTACAAATTAATATATTAAAAAAAGTTGAATTACGAAATTGCTAAAAGGAGTGCAGTAGCGATTATTAAATCGTTATTCATAAAGATACAATGCACTCTTGCCGAGTAGTTCTTCCATACCGCGCTCCATTACGCGCAGGCCATCGTTCACATCGGAAAGTCGAAGCCCAAGATCAGTTTGTGCCTTAAGTGATACAAGACCGGATCGCGCCGGGCGATCCGCGCGCCAGCGGCCATTCGACTTCAGTTCCGAAATGGTTGTTGGGATAATGAGGCCAGGATTTAATCCAAAGACTTCCGCGATCCGATTCGCAAATTCGAAGCGTGTTATCATTTCGGGGCCACCAACATGATAGAGTCCTAGCCGTTTCCGCTCTGTCGCACGGACTATCGCCAAAGCCAGATCATCTACTAAAGTCGGTGCAGAGAGCATGTCCGTTGCGGCATAAACCGGTTGCCCTTCTTCAAGCGCAAGAAACACTGAAAGAGCATAGTTTGCTTTCACATTCTCCGCAGCGCCATAGATAAGGCAGGTTCGAAAGATCGTGTGATCTATGCCGGAAGTTCTCAAAACGTTCTCACTCGCAAGCTTGGTGCGACCATAATAATTGATCGGGCGAGGTGAATCTGTCTCCGTGTAGGGTGCTCGCAGCCCATCAAACACAAGATCGGATGAAATATGCACGATTCGGGCATCGATCTTTCTTGCCATTTCGGAGAGATGCTCCAAAGCTGATACATTTGTATGCCAGGCTGCTTCGCGTTGGGTTTCGGCATCATCTACTTTAACGAACGCAGCGCAGTTGATGATCACATCGGGCTTCTCCACACCGATCACCTCCTTGACCGACGCCCGCTGTGTGACATCCATCATCCGATAACCGCGAATGCGGGGCTCGTTAGCAATATCGGCAAATTGGGAATTCGGTTCTCGCGCAGTGAGGATCAGTTCGCACTTCGATTCCTCCACGAACAGCCGCACCACGTGCCGCCCAACGAATCCGTGGCAGCCGGTGATGAGAACCGTTTCTTTCGAGTTTCCCTGGAGTATCACTGATGTTATGTACGATGCGCGGTATAAAGATGAAACAAGCGAGGCCAGCTATGCCCCGCTTGCTTCTAACTCAGAGTGATACCGCGCTGGTTTCAGCACACTCAATATTTTTCGATGCTCATCGTTCGATCGAGAGCCTTGTGGCGGCAACCTGACCGTTTGATCCTACTACCCTAACAAAGTACATTCCGTTTGGCAGCCCGTCGGTAGAGAGTTGTGTTCCGTGTTCGCCGGCAGCGATTAGTCCAAGTGGAATATTTCGAAGTTCCCGGCCAGTAACATCAAAGAGCAGAATTTGCAGATTGTCCGCAGCATTCGCGTCAATAGTTACTTCGACAAAATCACGCGCAGGATTTGGATATAATTCAATCCCCCATTTATTCTGAGAGACCTCGTCAGCAACTCCCAAGCCGTTCTCAGTCGCAAACCCTGTGA
This sequence comes from Ignavibacteriota bacterium, assembly GCA_963736195.1. Lineage (GTDB taxonomy): Bacteria > Bacteroidota > Ignavibacteria > Palsa-1295 > Palsa-1295 > PALSA-1295. The sequence goes on along the minus strand of CAVTNP010000004.1, from coordinate 104,209 downwards.
TCGGGAACGACGCTTGCTGGTTATCTTGTCCATAGGTCACAGCGAGCGACGCACTCTGTGCATTTGGCAGATGTGGTGCGAACGTCACACTCACGGAAACTGAATCCCCGGCTTGCAGGGTGATGGGAAGTGAGATTGATCCCAGGGTGAACGGCGAACCAGCAGGCTCGATTCCCAGCGCAGTGATCGTTGTTGCTGCAGTTCCAGTATTATGAATTTCTGCTTGTACGGTCTTCGACTTGCCGGTATCGACACTGCCAAAAGCAATGGTTGATGGCAGAATCGTGAGTGACCCAGCGGGAGCGCCAGCGGGGCCATCGGAAAGCGCTATTTTTATTATTTGCGAAGAGCTTCCTCCCGTCAGTACGGTCATCCAGGCAGTATTTCCAGCACCACGAGGATCATATTCCAGACCTCTGACATTAGTCACTTCTTCACCCACGGCTATAGTAAATGCATTGAGCTCTTCGCCAGACTCCGGATCAAGAAAGAGCAGATAGCTTGCATTCAGCGTCGGGCTGGTAAGGCTTCCCTGGAAATCGGTATAGGCAATCAGATATTGCTTCAGCGCTGTATCATAGGTGAGAGCGCGTGATCCGAATGCCGAAGTTCGGTTGGCAGAAAAATCCAGGGGGTTCATTATCGAGAAGTCCAAATTTGGAAGAGTTGCCCTGAAGATTTGTTCCGTTCCGCGATCGACGGCCAACAGCGTATCACCCTTAACAAATATTCCAGTTCCATAGCCGCTGGCATTACCCAAGGCATTCGCAGGCGACGCCCACTGCTGCACAATCGTTCCAGATGTGGTAACTTCATAAATAGTAGAACTATATGAGCCAAGCACGGCGCCGGTTACCTCTTGCAAGAAAAGGTTTTTCGAGGCGGGATCATACTTGATACCTGTAAAACCATCGCGATTGTGCGCGGTGGTAGGAATTTTCACGGAATCAAGTATCGTTCCGATGTCAGGGTCTAACTTAAAGATATTATCTTCTGTCGGATCCAGAGAGGTAGCCCACAGCACGTTATCATCCTTATCGTAAGCAATGTCATACGCATAGAAGCGCACATCTGCAACTGTCCCAGTCTGATTCCCAGCTTTTTGTTGCGCTATGGAGAATAATGGAGAGATCAAGGAATCGGTGCCATCGCTAACACGCACCAGGGCATTCGAACTTGAAGGATACGAAACATTAGAAATGAGGTAAAGGGAATCTGACTCAACAGAGGCAATGGGCTGCCATGACGACCCGCCGTCCAGGCTAAGTTCGAGATTCACAGGGGAGGCAAAGCCATGCCATTGGATGCTTGCAGTGTCGCCAAGCGTCCAAACCGTCCTTTGCGCAGGGAACACGATGCCTTTTACATCGTCTTCAAGTGGAATTTGCCAGATGGAACGCCCGTGGGTTCCGGCGCGAATGACTCGATTCTTGATATGGACCTCCATAAAATCGATCCCAGTGTTCGGCAATCCAGTTCCATAGGGCATCCATTCCACACCGTCATCGGGAGAAAAGAATACACCGACATCCGTTCCAACATAGAGCGCGTTTGAATTTTGGGGATCCATGACAAGCGTATTAACAGGAATATCCGGCAGTCGAGTACTCGATATCCATCCAATGCGAGCCACTGTTGGTCGTCTTAAATACGTGGCCTGCACCAAAGCCGGAAAGTGTAGCATAGAAGGTACTTTGTGAAGACGGATTAAACTTCACCCACGTAACTGCTCTTGCAGGCAAATCCCCAGAAACATTAGTAAACGACTTTCCATTATTCGTGGTAAGATAAACATACCCCCCATCTGTGCCAGCAAGAACTGTTTTGCCATCACCAAACGCGTCGAGAGCAGAAATCGTGGAATAAGCGGCGACCGAACCAAAAACCTGAGAGCAAGTGGTCCAGCATTTTCCTTGATTGGTTGAATAGAGCAACTTCTGACAACCCCAATAAATAATATCGTTGTTGACATCTGCAGCAAACGGATCGAGCCACGCGGTCGAGTCGGAGGTTTCGATTCCGCATGTGGAAGCAACACCGGCTCCCCCATTTGTAGAGATGCTGGGGTATGTATTATCCTGGCTCATACAATAAACGATGGATGGAGTTTTTGGATCGACGAGCGTATAGCTTCCATCACCACCCAATATTGGAACCCAGTTGTTCGTGCTACCGGACGCCCCAGAGAGCGTGTAATTATCCTGGGTACCACCGTAAGTGACATCGCTTTGGGTTTGATCAATGCCAATACCATAAAATTGGGTGATGGGGATAGGAAAAGTATTAGCACTGAAGGTAGAACCGCCATCACCAGAGAAAAAGACTCCGCCGTCGCAGCCCACGTAAACCGCCTTTGATGGGTTTGAAGGAGCAAATGCGGCATCGTGCTGATCTGGATGAATTCCTCCCTTGTATGAAAGGCCTACATCACTCCATGTTTGACCACCATCGTTGGTTTGCCAAACCGAGATGCCACCCACGAGCATGTGATTGAAGTTCGTCGGATCGACACGAACATAAACATCATACGTTCCCTGGGAGGTAGCACCATTCGAAAAAAGAGCGGTTCCCTGCCATTCCTGATCAATTTCCGACCAGGTGTTGCCGCCATCGTTCGATACTTCGATCCCGCCAAGATCGTCTTGAGCGCCGCTATTAACACTATTTACATCGAGTACGACGATATTCTGCCAGTTGGTGGGATCGACATCGAGCGCAATCCGTGAAAAAGAATTCGTGCCATCCATTGCGAATGAAAGATTGCTCATCAAAGTCCAGGAGTCTCCCCCGTCAGTGGACTGATATACGCCACTACTAACGACACCGGCGTATAATACAGCAACATCTCCATTCATAGAAAGTGCAAGATCGGAGACAGACAGATTTTGTGGTAACCCTCCAGCAAGCCAATTCCAAGTAATTCCCCCATCCGACGAACGCAACACCCCACCGCCAGTTTTCCCAGCCGCAGCATAAACGAGATTAGAATGTTTCGGATTAACGATCACGCGTGTATAGGCACCCACGCTCGTTGGGCCAACGTCGGCCCACGTCGATCCGCCATCGCTGGAACGCAGAATTCCATAACCAGCATAGGCATCGATCACAGGTGGCAGTTCGCCCGTTCCGGCGAAAATAATATTGGTATCATTTGGATCGATCGCCAGCGAACCCATAGAAACCGATTGGTACTGATCGGTTAGTGGGGTCCAATTTGCGCCGGCATCTGAAGTTTTCCAAACTCCCCCGTTCGCAGCGCCAATATAAACCGTATTCTGATTGTATGGATTGATCACAATAGCATTTACGCGGCCTCCGATATTAGCGGGGCCAATCAGAGTCCATGCCGGGGTCGCAGATTGCACTGACATCCCCTTGCCTGGTGTGAGCCTCATCGCCTCCCGTTGCTGCACTGCTTTCTGGAGCGCACCCTGCGGAATATAACCCAATCCAAATGTGCGCTGATGCCAGTACCACTTGAATGCCTCGTCAATACCAGCATCGACAGGTTCCGCGGGGGAAGTCGGCCTTAGACTGGCAGAAGAGGACTGCAATCGATAGGACGCACATTCATCCGCCGGCGTCAGCCATTGAGCATGAAGAGTCCCAGATAAACAAATGAACGAAAGAAGAATAGCTAGACGGCAATTCGTAAGCATAATTGACTAAAATGAAAATTGGCGAGACAAACCATTTCTGGCCTGAACTTTCGCCACAAAAAACATAGCGGAATTCTTAGTATTTTAAGAACCAAAGTTCTACATAATAGTGCCCTCGAGCAATGAATTTCTCAGCCTTTTAAGACTCAATACCGCTATCGCTGCCGAACGACTCGAATGGTACGCATCCCTGCCGGAGATTTCAGGACAATGGAATATACCCCGCTGGCATCCGGAAGCGGTACTTCCAGCGGGCTATCTTTTTGCACAGTTGCTGCGATCTGGCTCTGTTGCGTGCCAAGCACATCATACACCGAGATCGAAACGTCACCAACATTGAGTGAGGATGTCAGCCAAACAGTGCCCATCGTTGGATTCGGCCAAACCCGAAACAGTGGCGATTCATCGAGATGAATGAGCTTAGAAAGAAGTTGAATGCCGCAGCCGGAAAGCGTGCTGATCGTGTCGGTAACGGATGCCGGCAAGGTGTACTCGCATGGTGAAGTAGCTGTTAGAACTTTCAGCGAATCGAAGGTCGCATTGGCTGGCGAATTAGAATCGTTGAAGACATTGAACTCTGCGTAGCCTAACGTGTCGCCAGGCAAAGCGCCGGTTATTTCGAGTTCCGATCTCCCTGCACCCTGCTGGCCTGGAATATCGAGTTTCGAGCCGCTTAAAGAAAAGGAGCCGAGATAGTCCATCGACCCGTTGTAATGCAGCATAAGCTCGACATCTTCGGAATGTAATAAACCATTGACGAGAATAGGAAGAAAGACGGTTCCACCAAGAGTATCCGTTTGAACATTTGTTGTTGCCATGCTAAGAACACTGGGATCAATATTAACGAATCCAGCAAGGAAAACCGTGTCGGTCGAACCATTATCGAGTTGAAGTAATAGCGCTGCGTTGAGGTTCCCAAAACGGGTACCATACAACGTTACCGCAATGGAATCGTCATACACAGTGCCTGTCCGGAAACTCCCCGAATCCGCGCCAATTATGGCAGCATGACTAACTGATACATTCGAACAGTGCCCCCGCTTGAACGCTACCGAATGCGTAATGCTATCGCAAGAGATGGTGTCTGCTGTAAATAGCGTAGTGGGAGAAACAGAAAATTCAGTAGGAATCTGCACCGGGAATCCACCGCTATTGAGCGTTCGCCACACATTCCCACCATCATCGAGCACGAGCACAATGTTATCGTTGACTGCCGCAATGCTGCGCGTGTCATAGAATTCAGTTGGTCCTGAAATATTATTCCACGTGGTTCCGGAATCGGTTGAACGAATGACGCCGGCCTGACTGCCTTGAACGGTTCCAACATAGAGCACATTTGGCGTGCTAGAGAGAGAACCGCTGTAGAAATCACCAGCAACCGTACTCACATTTTGCCATGAAGTGCCGGCGTTGTCGGTCATGTCGATTCGGCTATTTCTTCCCCCCGATTGGGCGCCTACATTCTCGTTGACGAGATAGAGACGCTGGTTGTCGCACGAGTCAGCAGAAATAGTAAAACAATCACCGTGGCTAGGAAGGACTGCGCGATCGCCATTCAGGGCGTTCCAGGTCCGACCCAAATCCGTAGAGCCATCGATCCACCCTTGAAGATTGCCGTGCCCGAAGTCGGATATAGAGAAAACATAGATTGTTTTATCAGCACCAATAGCGAAGCAAAGCGAGCCGGTGGAATTGCTATTGGTTACCGAAGTGCCATTCCACGTAGTACCGCCATCAAGGCTGGTATATAAAATTCCCTGATTGAAATCCAGAGCGTGCATCACTAATGATGAACCGTTATATGCAACCTGATAGAAGTTATCTTGATTAAATCCACCACCCGGTTGAACATTCGTCCAACTCTGCCCTGCATTGACAGTAATGAACAAGCCGTCACTTAGCGTGCTTACAAGTATATGTAACGAATCGAAGATGGCAATATCGGTAACGCCGGAGATGTCTTGAAACGCGACCGATTGCTTCCAAGTAAGTCCCGAATCATTGGATGAAAAGAGCGAGTAAGTACCGGCCCATGCACACCCGCCATGAAAACGGATGGAGCCAACATGCTGCTGCTCAGGATCCACCAAATTCGTAGCAACTTCTGTCCACTGCGCCCTAAGCGCGGGCGCTGCAAGAAAAAGCATTATCATCACCATGGCTAACGTGCTCACGGTGAACATTTTCGCAGATCTAAATTTCATTGATGTTGCTGTACTACGCGAAGGGTCTGTGTTCCGGAGGCGGATCGTATCATGATGTTATAAACCCCAGTGCGGGCTGGAAGTAACAACTCGATCGGAGTATTTTTATAAATTTCGCCAGTGATCAGGCTGTGTTGGGTACCAAGGACATCGTAAACTGCAATTGTAACGGCTCCGAGGTCCTCCAACAGGAGATCCAGACCGCACCACTTGCTGGATTAGGATACAGAGATAAAACCCTTGGTGCGACCGTTGGCAATCTACCAACGTCACTTTGCAAGCCAAGCGTTGCGACAGACCAGTGGTTATCCTCATTATCTGCCACGCAGAGACCAATGTTCTTGTCGCCAGCTTGTATCGCTAAACGCGAAAGCTCGACCCAACTCGTGGCCAACTGGTCCTGATCGGGTTGGAATATGGCAGTGCCAAGATTGAGTGGAGTTGATTCTGAAGAAGAAACATTTTGGATCGCAAAATCCACGGAATTGCTGTGTGCTTTAAGGGAAGAAACGATCCAACCGGAAGGAGGCAAATACGACGAGAACCCCACGACTGTGGAATCCCAGGTATAGCTGCCGAGGATGTTGGTGACCGATGGCCACAGGGAATCCAGATTAATGTCCGGACTCACATCGACTCCGAGAACCAGCGAATCGAATTGATTGAAGTACGCAGAGGCCGTCTCGCGATGCAGCATCGAAGGAGCTTGAACCGTTGGGACTGTTGACCTGCCGATCAGTTCTATGGTGGTATCGAAGGAGACACCCCCAAAATTCAAAAGCAGGTGAAGCAGCGCCGTGTCTCCACCAGAACCACTTGGCCAGAAACGAAGAGGAATGGAGTCCGCGCCCGAAAGCAAAAGTGGCGTGGGTGGACACGCACACGGCTGGGAAAATGCACTTGAGCCAGTTATCCACAACGAATCTAGCTCTGCAGAGAGAGGCAGGCAGGTCTGTAAGAAAATATCAATCCCAGTATCGACCGGGCCGCAGACGGAGCTGGTCATCTGCATGCGATCGGTAGAAAAAGATAACTGCGTGCCACCCGGTGTGCTCGTCGGCAGCTTGAGCGAGTCGCCACCGCTGTTCATCGTTCGCCACACACTGCCATTCGAATCGAGTACGAAAACGATGTTATTATTGGCTAATGCAATGCTGCGAGTATCAAAGTTCGTCATCGGCCCACCAATGCTTTGCCATGAAGCCCCCTGGTCGGTCGAGCGCAGCACACCATTTCCACCAGCATCTGTTGCGATGTAAATTACTTGTGATGTATTGGCTATTGCGCCGGAATAATAATCAAGTGGATGGGAGGTGCTACTTTGCCATGTTTGACCAGCGTCATTGGATACGTCGATATTGGTCACGTTATTGATTCGGTCGCGAGTATTTTCGTTAATGAGATAGAGCTTATGTAGATCACACGAATCGGCAGCTAACCCCTGGGAATCAGGGTCGGTACCAGAACCCTCACCGCTCCATGTCGCACCCATATCGGTCGAAGATTGTATCCACCCGGTATTCCCGGATAAAAACACGTAGATCGTTTTGTCTGCTCCAATGGCAAATGTCAGACATGAGCTTTCAAAAATCTTTGTACTCCACGAAACGCCGCCGTCCGTGCTCGCGGAAAACGTACCACCGTCATTGAGATCATACATCACCGAAGCCGAGCCGTTAAATGATACGCGGCAATCGGGCTCTCCAGTCGCACCGATAACGTTGCTCCACGTTTTGCCGCCATCGTGCGTGACGAACGCGCCACTTGCGAAGGTTCCGACAATCCCATTCATGTCATCGTAGAACGCGATGTCAGAAATATCACTTGCGGGAAAGCTGGATGAAGATTTCCAGGTTTTACCAGAGTCGGTGGATGAGGAAAGTAAACTCGCCCCGGCCCAGACCACGCCATGGCTAAAGTAGATCGCACCAATGCGCTGACCTTCCTGACCAACCAAATCCGGCGCAACATTCTTCCACTGCGCACGAACGAGGGCGGGAACTAACGCAAGCATCGTCAGCGCCAGAGCAAAGCGGTACGAGGTAATCTTTTTCATGACGTACGTTTCGTAATGTTCAGTTAGGTACGGAACAACCGAAGAGCGTGGAGGATTCGGCGATCGAATCCATCCAAAAACCGCTGTTCTTCGGTTCGGGGAAAATTCTCGAACGGATCTACGTGACGTTAATTTTCCCGCAGAACGCGGAGTGTCTGAACTCCGAAAGCCGAGTGAACCCGGACGCTATAAACACCACTATGATTTGGGAGTAGCAACTCAACTGGTGTTGAAGCGGATAATTTTGTTGAAATAGTATTTTGCTCGACCCCAAGTATGTCATAGACTTCCATCGTTACATCACCAACATCGGTATTCGAAGATAACCAAACATATCCGCTGGTGGGATTGGGTACGATACTGAATGTCGGCCCAACTCCTAGATGAATGAGTTGAGAAAGAATTGGAATGCTGCAGCCGGATAGCGTGGTGATCGTGCTCGTAGCTGGCGCGGCCATGGTGTATTCACATGGCGATGTTTGAGTCAGCACAGTTACGGAATCGAACGTGGCGTGTGCAGCATCGCCGACGATGCTGGCTTCATTGGAATCGTTAAATACATTGAACTTGGCATAGCCCAATATTGCGCCGGATGTTGCGCCAGTGATTGAAAGCTCCGACCGTCCCGGCCACTTCTGGCCAGGAACATCCAACTGTACACCCGAAGGCGAGAATGAGCCGAGATAATCTACCGACCCATCATAACGCAGGATGAGATCGATATTCTCGGCTCGTTGGACCCCGTTCAGCGTGATAGGCACCGAAACGGTTCCACCGAGAGTGTCGGTTTGGACGTTTTGAGTGGAAAGTGTGAGGACGGTGGGTGTAATGTTGACATGGCCAACGAGGGCCACAGTATCAAAAGAACCATTACTGAGAGAAAGTATCAATCGGGCGGAATCCGTACCATCGTTGGTTCCGTGATGAACAACACTAACACTATTGGACGAAAGATCGGACACGGAATAGCTCGCAGAATCAATGCCGATGATCGAGTAGTTCGTCACGGAATCAGGAATTGTCAAACACCCTCCACGAATAAAGGTATCAGATCGCATAACGCTATCGCATCCAACGGTATCTGTCGTGAATAGCGAACGCGAAGAAAGCGCTGTAATATCATAACCCAAATTCGACCCAGTGACAGAATCGCCTCCGCTATTATCCGTTCGCCAAACGTTGCCAAAGGGATCGACCGCCAGGAGAATGTTATCGTTCACAGCCGAAATCATTCGGGTGTCGATACTATCCGAAGGACCTCCTATGGAACTCCACGTTATTCCTTTATCCGTGGAGCGAAATACTCCGTTGGCAGTCGATTGGCAGTAAATAGCAAGATTTCCTTCCGCCACCGATCCGCTAAGAAAAGGTTGAACATGTGAAAAAAGAGTTTTCCAAGTATTTCCCCGATCCGTCGTCAGAATTATTTTTGAGTATTGGTCGGTCGGATCGCCTGCATCTTCATGGCTTAGATAGATCCGATCCGGATCGCACGAGTCGATAGCAAATGCGTAGGAATCCCAGTCTATTCCGGTGTTGCCAATCTGCCACGTCAAGCCGAGATCACTGCTGACACTAACGTAGGCTCCTGCCGCACTTCCACCAAATACATAGATGTTCCCGTTCTTATACCGCACGCAAGGAACGAACTCTTGCGCAGGCATCGTGTTCCAGGAGTTCCCTGAATCCGCTGTAACTCCAATACCTCCGATCGCGATGTCTCCTGCCCCGCCGGCAAAACAAGCGCTGAAGGCATCCTGTTGTATCTGATTCCAAGTCGCACCTCCGTCGGAAGTAACCCACACCCCCCTATTAGAACAGAACACGCCATTGGACTTATCCATGAATTCGATATCGTAGGAAGTGAGGTCGACGTATGGGAAACCAACAAAGTTCCATGTATTGCCGGTGTCCGTCGACATATACAAGGAGGTTGAAGCTAACCACACGACTCCATCGCAAAAGCACATCGCGCCATAGGTTTTATGAGCTTGCGTCAAATTCGATGCCACGACCCTCCATTGGCCCCAGGCACCACTCGCTGTAACCGAGAGGAGAAGGAGCGCTAACCACAACCGTTTTGTAGAACAAAAACGCATAACATTCGAACCTTAAAACGAACACTAACATTCGCATTATTTTGGGGGAATGGAGTAAAATGGGAATCCATTGTTCTCTCCTCCCGCGTGTGCGGGAGGGGCCGGGGCGGGGGCGCCGTCCGCAGTTCATAATATTAAGAATACAGAGTTCGATTCTTGCACACCCTCCCCTAACCCCTCCCGCAGGGGCGGGAGGGGAATAAGTCAAATCTTGTTCGCAAACCCTGGGGCCACTTCACCAGGCGCTATCGGGTACATTGTGCCCCACCACTAATATTTCGATTTCTAAACATTGCTGGCTTTTCGCCGTATATTGTACTTGCTTTGATAGGCACCCCTCGTTGGGCAAAGATGAAAGATAAATCCACTGCGGCGGAGAACGATGAAATGGGAATGGAGCAAAATGAAATGCTGAGGATGCATAAGTTCATGAACAGAGCTGTTAAAGTAAATTCTAGTTCATGAACTTTGAATGCAAAAAAAAATATTTTGTTCTCCAAAATTGTTCGCAATCAATGGTAATTTTGAATTTAGTAGGAAAATCCTCAATTGATAGTTTTCGTACGGAATTGATTTATGCATTATGTAATTAGGCGAACACCTCCCAACCCCCGTCAATTTGAGGAGGTTGAATTGCTTCCTGTCCTCGTCGTTCTGCACGGTTATGGAACGGATGAGTATGATCTGCTCCCAATCGCGGAGCAGATCGCAGGAATGAGCGATCATGCGGGACAATTTCTGATTATCAGCTTGCAAGCTCCAATTGAGCGTCCGAATGGTGGGCACGCATGGTATGATCTTATCCAAACCGAACGTGGGATCATCCCTGATGACCTCACACGCCACGAGAGCGAGGAAATGCTGGTAGCAAGCTTGCCGGGCATCATCGAGCGTGAAGGCGGTGATGTGAATCGAGTGGTGTTTATGGGATTTAGTCAGGGCGCTGCTGTGATCTATTCACTTCTGACCGTTTATGATCTTAAGAATCATGGGATAACGCCGATCGCATCGATCAATATGTCGGGCTACATTCCGCGCGATATTTTGGAGGCAATATCAGAGAAGCGATTTGAAGCGCATGAGCAATCATCGGCGGGCTTCCCCTTTTTTATTAGTCATGGTGAATTCGATGAGCTTATCCCCATGCAAGCTTTGGGTGAGGCCGAGAAATTGCTGACAAGACAGGGCGCGGATGTGACGGCGAAGATGTATCCAATGGGTCATGGCGTATTACCGGAAACGGTGGCGGATATTATTTCATGGATGGCAAAAATTACGAATTTCGCGAAGGTCATTGGTGTTTAACGCGACCCTTACCCTAATTTGTAATTTGAAATTCGTAATTCGTAATTAAGAAGATGGCCAACACGATGATCGCCCTGCGCAAGACTCAACGAGCCAGAGGCGCGGAACTCCAGGAAATCCCGATACCAGAAATTAAACCGAATGAGGTTCTGATAAAAATTCAAGCATCCAGCCTTTGCGGCACGGATGTCCACATCTACGAATGGGATCCCTGGGCGCAGTCGCGTGTGAAGAATGTGCCCTATACCGTAGGGCATGAAACCACCGGTATCGTGGTGAAGAAAGGCAGCATGGTTTCACGCGTTGAAGAAGGCGATGCGGTTTCGGTCGAAACGCATATCCCCTGCATGCACTGTAAGCAATGTCTGACGGGGCAAATGCATATTTGCCAGAATCTTAAGATTTTAGGAGTCGATACGAACGGTGCGTTTGCGGAGTACCTCGCAGTTCCCGAGATCGTAGTTTGGAAGAACGATCCATCGGTTCCACCTGAATATATGAGCATTCAGGAACCACTCGGCAATGCAGTTCATGCTACGCTGATCGAACCGGTGCATGGCAAGAGCGTCGTAATTCTTGGCGATGGCCCGGTGGGATTGTTTTCCGCAGGAGTTGCCCGCGCATCCGGTGCAACGCAGATATTTATGACGGGCATCGAGCCGTTCCGCTTGAATATCGGGAAGCAAATGGGCGTTGATCGCATCATCAATGTTGCGAATGAGAATGCTATCGAGATCGTAAAATCTGAGACGGGCGGCGTAGGCGCAGACGTGGTATTGGAGATGTCCGGCGTTGCCAGCGCTATGCAGGATGGCATTAAAATGCTTCGTACCGGCGGACGCTATTGCTTCTTTGGAATATTTAAGGATAATCTCGTTCCCACGCCGCTCAACGACATCATCTTTAATGGCGGCCGATTCTATGGCATTAATGGTCGGCTAATGTTCGATACGTGGTTCACGGTTTCTAATTTGCTGGCCAGCAAGCGCCTGGATGTTCGTCCCGTTGTTACGCACAAAATGCCTCTTTCGCATTTTGCTGAAGCATTTGAACTGATGACCGAATCACCGAAGAAAGCCGGTAAGATCGTAATGTTTCCAGATTCAGCGATGGCGAAACAAATAATTTAGGTACTGATGTACACTCTTGGTGTCATATTTACAGTAATCTTTATTATTCTTATTTCTATAAGCATAGTGCGTATCACTTATGTTTTTCGACATCGAAAAGATCCAACCAGCAATGAGATCGATCTAAAGAAGATTGGACATGATATGGGCTTTGGATTTGGAGCACATGGCGACCCAGGTGATCCAGAAATGACAAGTAGAATTGAAAAGAAATTGAAGAATCATTCAAAATTGTAAAATAATTACTAATAATTTGAAACCTCTCAAGATTGGCCACTCCCCTGACCCTGACGATGCCTTCATGTTCTATGGCTTTGCATCGCAGAAAGTTACCATCCCTGGATATGAGATCGACCATGTGCTCGATGATATTCAATCGCTGAATGTCCGAGCCATGACCGGCGAGCTGCCGGTTACGGCAATCAGCGCCCATGCCTATCCTTATGTTGCCGATAAGTACTGGATCATGAAAACCGGAGCCTCCATGGGCGAAGGCTATGGGCCGATCATCATTTCGAAGAAGTTTACAACCATTGCGGAACTTGAAGCCGATCCGAAGGCTGTGATCGCTCAGCCAGGAAAGCTGACTACTGCGAATCTCTTGCTTCGTTCATGGTTTGGCCACATCCCTTCCGTCGAAATGGCATTTGATAAAATTATTGAAGCTGTTATTGCAGGTGAAGTCGATGCTGGATTACTCATCCACGAAGGGCAGATCACCTGGCAGGAATATGGCTTGAATAAGCTTGCTGATTTCGGCACGATATGGGAAGAAAAGACCGGCGGATTACCATTACCTCTCGGGCTCGATTGTGTTAGAAAAGATCTGGGTGAGGATATGGCTCGAATCGTTTCGCAGGCACTTCGGGATTCGATCAAAGCTGCCTATGATAACGAACAAGCTTCGGTTGAATATGCGCTTCAATGGGGACGCGGCATCAATGCTGAAACAGGAGCGCGATTCGTTAAAATGTACGTCAACGATGTAACTATTGACATGGGCGCACGTGGCAAAAAGGCGCTGGAATATCTTTACCGATTAGGAGCAGATTCGGGGATAACTCCCGAAGTGAAATCAATAGAATTATTTTAGCGATTCTATCGCACGGCGCTTGCCGGAATGACCTTTTGCTCTGGTTTTTTCTCGATCATCCATGGCTTTTTCGGTTCGAGATTGGCAGCAAACACCTGGGAACGCTCGGCGTCGCTCCAGGAATCGAAACGGGTGCTTTGCATAAGCTTCCCGGATCGATCTCGTAGGAAACCCTGGTCGGTCTCGATAAATGCATTGATCGCGGGATCCCACTGGCGAACCCGGAGTTTCTCGTAGGAGACAAAAAATCCCTCGAAGTGGGCTTCTTGCGATGCGATGGCATAGATCGCCCCAAGTTTGGGATCGATTGCGGTAAGCGCATAACGCCCGCTCGGGACATTATCAGTGTGACCATGCTCGATGTTCTCATCGAGCACAACGATCTGCCCAATCAGGGAACCGCGAGGCGAAACCTGGTAGGCAACGGCTCGCGATTGCTTCGGATGCCCCGCATCACTTACTGCAAAAATGAGCATGGGTAATTGTGAAGCACCAAAATGACCGAAGAAGAAGTTTTGTTTTACACCATTCACGAGAACGGGAAATATCTCGTGACCTGTAACAGTGTCCCGCGTCGTTCGCCAAGTTCGAATTCGAATTTCGATCTTGTCATCGGGAAGTTCTGTCAGCCAGATCTTACCTTTGAAATTTTTCATATTGATGGAACGCTCAACCGGATGCTTAGCTGAAGTTGCATCAGCAGACGAGAGAACGAACAGGAGCAAACTGACCGAAAACGTGATTTTTCTCATGGGGTTTGAAGGAATAATCTGCTAATATCGCAAATTTTGAAGGAAAAGTCAAGAACAATCTACCGAATCGGTCCAAGCGAGCAAAATTGGGCTATTTTGCCAATTCCAAATCTTGCAGGATAGGGAGGGATGTTAAAATCTCACTGGCTCCAAAGTGGACATTCAGGCGAGCGGTATCAATGGCTGCGGCAGGATATTCGCCAGGGCCATATTCAGCAATAATGTCGTAAAGCGTCGTCCGTTCAGCCGGGGTGTAGCCGGCGCTTCGGATGAGATCTACAGTTTCTTTAACCGATGTGGTATGTACAAAATTGGCCGAGGCATGCACGTTCTCCTCCTCGAGGACGCCACCAAAATCATCAGCTCCGAATGAAAGGGCAATCTGCCCGATTTTTTTACCCTCAGAAAACCAACTCGCCTGGATATGAGGAAAATTATCCAAGAATATTCGTGCGATCGCGATCATTTGCAAATAACGGGTTCCCGTGGCATACGTAGGAATGATCTTTTCGAGCGGAGTATTTCCCGGTTTGAAGCTCCAGGGAATGTATGCAGTGAATCCTTGAAATTCATCCTGAAGGGAGCGGATAACAGACAAATGCTCGATAATATCTTCATCCTTTTCAAGATGTCCATACATCATCGTGGCAGTTGTTTTGTATCCAAGCTTGTGGGCTTCACGCATGACGTTCAGCCAATCGGCACTCGTGCCCTTTTTGTTCGAGATCTTCTTCTTGACTCGATCATTCAAGATTTCGGCTCCGCCACCTGGAATAGAATTTAGACCGGCCTCTTTCAACTCTGAAAGTACCTGCGGTATCGAAAAACCAGAGACATTGCTCATCCCGATGATTTCGCTGGTAGAGAAAAAATGGGGGTGAATTTCCGGAACTTCTGCACGGGTACGCCTAACCATTTCTAAGTAGTACTCGAACGGAATTGCTGGATTTACACCACCTTGCAATAGTACCGTTCGCACACCTCGTTTCGAAGCCGCTTTAAAACGTGCGATCATCTCATCGACCGAATACGTATAAGCGTCCTTATCCCCATCGTGACGGTAGAAAGCACAGAAAATGCAATCGATGTTGCAGACATTCGTGTAATTGGGGTTCGAGTCGATGACAAACGTGACTCGTCGATTTGGATTAAGTCGAAACCGTACTGTCTCAGCAAACTCTGCGAGATCGAGAAGGGATGCATTCTGCAAAAGCCAGAGGCCCTCTTCGCGTGAAAGGCGATCTGAATTATTGATCTTATACCGAATATCTGATATCATAGTCATACATGGATTGAGGCAGTCTGCTTCGACAAATCTTCGTCTATGGTTCTTAGGAGGTTATTCGAGGAAAGTGATTCGAATTCCAATTCAAACTCCGCCATCGCCGCATGCTCATCTATTGAAAAACGGTAATGGAATTGCGAAAGGTAATCCGAGACCTCAGCCTCGCTCATACCAAGCCTAGCACCATGTTCCTTTCCATATTCGCCAAAATGATCGGCAGAATTGGTTAATGATTTTTCAAGCGATTCAATAATTTCAAGTCGAGAGGCGTCTGGTGTGCCCTTACGGATCGCCCACACCGCAAATACAAATGGCATTTCCTTCCATGAACACCACTCTTCAGCAAGATCGAACGTATGATCGAATCCTTGAAGTCCGCCACCGTATGCCCGGCGTAAGGCTTCATCACCGATCAAAAGAATGGCATCGAATTCATCATATCGATCCAGTTTATCAATCCTTTGAATCGAATAATCTGCTAGTCCAAAACGCTTCTCCAAAAGTACACGAAGTAACTCGATGCTGGTCGAAGTTTCGGCAGTAATTCCAATTCTCTTTCCCGAAAGTTTCGCCCACTCGAATTTGCTGAAAAGCAGAACGGAATTTGCTTTGCCCTTCACAGCCACACCGTAGTCGAGTCGTTCAAATTCATCGCTTAGCGTCATATAATCACGAAGGGACATCGGCCCAGCAGCAACGCTCCCCTGCTCTGCCAGTTTGCCAAATACTCGTGGGACAAGCGGAGCAAGCTTTACAACCGTTGAATAACTCGGAAATGAATTGTAGAATGGTACAGAATTAAGATACGGCATCTTGCTTACAACCGACCACTCCGGTTTCGGATAGATCGTTATAGGATTGTACCAAATATCCCGCTCGACTGGCAGTTTTCCTGCATCATGGATGATCGAAATGAGCTTACCTTTTGCTAACTCCATGGGGCTAATAGCGCCTGCATCGTGAGCGATGCGTTCTTCGCCGACTGTGCCATCCATATCGTCAGCTCCAAAATTCAACGCGATAGTAGCGACCTCTGCTGTCAGCATAACCCAATACGCTTTAATGTGAGGTATATTATCAAGCATGAGCCGCGAAACGGCAATAGTTTTCAGATCATCAATGGCACTTGTAAAGTCATTGCGAATCTTGATTCCCGTATTGCCAGGCTGAAATGCGAGTGGGATAAAGGAAAGGAAGCCATTCGTCTCATCCTGGCACTCCCTGACGCGGAGCATGTGGTCGACACGCTCTTCGATTGTTTCAATGTGCCCATAGAGCATGGTCACATTCGACTGAATTCCGAGACGATGCGCCGTGCGATGAACCTCGAACCAAGCTTTTGCGCCGATCTTCTGATGAAACAAATGCTTGCGAACGCGTTCGGAAAAGACCTCAGCCCCCCCTCCCGGCAATGTTCGGAGCCCAACTTCCTGAAGTTCGCGCAGTACTTGTTCATGCGTTTTTTTGAATTTCTTCGAAAAGAAATCAATCTCCACGGCGGTAAATGCTTTCACATCGACATTCGGAAATTCTTGCTTGATCGTCCGGACCATGTTAATATAAAACTCCCAAGGCCATTTCGGATGAAGACCTCCCGTAATATGGACTTCATGCAAATCGGGGCGTAGCTTGGAAAGCATTTCTGCTATCGTCATTTCATAGGCTTCAGAGGAATCAGGCTTTACAGCAAAATCGCAGAACTTGCATGAAAGAACGCAAATATTTGTAGGTTCGAGCTTGCGATTCAGAACGAAAAAGACACTATCGCCGGATTTTGACCGAGCGACCTCGTTAGCCATTCTCCCCACACCAATGAGATCATCCGACGCGAACAAGTTCAGGCCGTCAGCTTTCGATAGCCGTTCGCCAGAGCGGACTTTGTCCCAGATCGGGTAGAGAGAATTGTCGCGAAAGGTCAGTAACTGCGATGAAATCATGAAGTGGAATCCAATTTTTCGGTAAACTGATTGATACAAACATCAGGCAAGTGGAATGCGCTCCTGGAATCCAATCGGCGCGATCAAAGTTGTGTTTGCTTATAAATTGCCCGCTCTGCACCTATGCTGTTCAACTCCACGGAATTCGCGATCTTTTTCCCAGTTGTGACAACGCTTTATTTTCTTTTGCCTCATCGCTTTCGGTGGGTGCTACTGCTGCTCGCGAGTTGTGTGTTTTACATGGCATTCATTCCGAGCTATATTCTTATCCTCGCATTCACGATCATTGTGGATTACGTTGCAGGAATACAGATCGAGCGCTTTGTCGGGAGTAAACGCAAGCTCATGCTGATCGTGAGTATTGTAGCTAATGTCGGAGTACTTGGAGTTTTCAAATATTTTAACTTTATCAATGCGAACCTTGCAGCTGTCGCAGCTAGGTTTGCATTGCATTATCCTGTTCAGAATCTTGGACTTCTCTTGCCCATCGGACTCTCATTCCACACTTTCCAGGCAATGAGTTATACAATTGAAGTTTACAGAGGTCGGCAAAAAGCTGAGCGGCATTTTGGCATTTACGCTCTATACGTCATGTTCTATCCTCAGCTCGTCGCCGGCCCGATCGAACGTCCTCAGAACTTGATCCATCAATTTCGAGAACGTCATTATTATGACTATTCGAGAGTGACTCATGGACTGAAGCTCATGTTCTGGGGTCTATTCAAAAAAATTGTCATCGCCGATAGGATTGCCGTATTGATCAATCCCATCTTTAGTCATCCTACCAACTATCAGGGAGTGGCGCTCTTGCTCGCTTGCTATTTCTTCGCATTTCAGATTTTTTGCGATTTTTCTGGCTACTCCGACATTGCCATTGGAGCCGCTCAAGTGATGGGATTTCGCTTAATGCAAAACTTTAATGCTCCTTATTTTGCAAAGACCATCGATGAGTTCTGGAAACGATGGCATATATCGCTTTCAACATGGTTCCGTGACTATCTCTATATTCCATTAGGCGGAAACCGTGTTCCAATACCTCGATGGTACTTTAATTTGTTCTTCGTTTTTCTCGTTAGTGGCCTTTGGCACGGCGCCAGTTGGAATTTTGTGGTATGGGGAGCTTTGCACGGCAGTTACATCATTATCTCAAATCTAACCAAGAGTGTTCGTGCGCGAGCGGTCGCTTTTGTTGGCCTTGATAAGCTCCCACGCATTCACAACGCAATTCGAATACTCATTACCTTCCATCTTGTAGTTTTTGGATGGATTTTCTTTCGAGCCCCTTCGCTGGGTGTTGCGGTATACATTATCCGCAATGCCTTGCAAGGAATTGGAAGCAGCATCGCTAATTTTAAGAACACGTTCAATTCAGATGATTTAGCGATCGTGATCTTTGCAATCGCTTTCCTTGAAATGATTCATGCCATTCAGCGCCGTAAATCAGTTCGCGAGTGGCTAACTGCAAAGCCCTGGTATTATCGCTGGGTAATATACTATGTGATGGTAACAGCCCTCATCTTATTTTCCCAGAGTGACGCTCAGCCATTTATCTATTTTCAATTTTGAACGATCGGATACTTCCAAAGCAATCGAATTGGCGAAGCAACGTGCGATCGCTGCTTTGGCTTGTCTCGAAAGTCATTCTGCTCTTTATGCTTGCCGCACTCACGGTTCATTATGCTGGTAGGCTTCTTTGGCAGGGTGAGGCCAAGTATTATTTTAATCGTCGAGAAACTTGGGTAGAGCGACTCCCGCCCCACCGCAGATTGTATTCATGGGAAGCAGCACGGTGCTCTATGGAATAAGTCCTACTGTAGTGCAAAAGCAGTTAGGGTTACCGAATGGATCCGTCATAAATCTGGCGCTTGATGCTCGCTCCCCTATGGGATCGAATGCCGTTTGGAATCAGGAACGAGACCGGTTGTCCAATGCGAAAATAGTTGTGTATGGACTTGACCCATGGATCTTATCTGAGATCTATTATAGTGCCGACGATTTCACGTCGTTACACTACTCCTTATGTCAGGCATTTTACCAAGCGGCTCATCCGCCTGGTCTCAGACATTTGAATTTAGCGGCGTTTGGAGGGCCAGCCCTTTTACTAACATTCCATGCGCTCCAAACATATCAAGCAAGAGTAAATCAGCCAATTCCTGACATTCCGGATGATTATGGGGCAAAAATCCTCAAGGGCCACCCCGTTAACTATTCTCGTGCAGCCCGCATTCGAGAATACTTTGGAACGTATCCGACGTATAATATCTCAGATCTGTTTTTAGAACGCTTTGCAGAACTAAAACGGAGCGTCGAAGCATCCGGCGCAACCTTCATTCTTCTTTTGCCCCCAAAGCGATCGCAGTGGACTGCAAGCTACCGGAAGGATTGTAACGACATTGATTCTGACGTGGTTTTTAAATTGAACAAGTACCTTGGGCCTACTCGTATATTTGGCAGCTTTGATCTTCTGCCAAACTCACTGGAGGTGGAATATTTTCAAGACGACTTTCATGTTGGAGAAAAGGGACAGCAGATATTTAGTCATTGGGTAGCGGATCATTTGATCGCAGCAGTTGCGTCTTCTCCAGAACGGCTACGCCCACTTGCTTCCTATTAAATAAACTTCAGCAATGCGTGAGAAACATTACCCAGCGCTCGATGGCTTACGCGGTCTCGCCGCATTGATGATCGTAGCACACCATTCCGCCTTATCATACGTTCTTAGCAACACATTTGATAAAGCTTATCTTCGACTTACGAGTACAATGTGGGTCGGCGTTGATCTTTTTTTTGTGCTCTCCGGATTTCTCATTACGAATATTTTGCTCGATACACGAGTATCCCCGAACTATTTTAAAGCATTCTATGGACGCCGCGTTGTAAAAATATTCCCTCTATATTATGGTTACCTTGCCATCTTGTTCTTATTGCTTCCAGCTCTTGGGGTCAAGCTGCCTGCGGACCTAGTGAATGCTCAGTTTTGGCAATGGACCTACACATCGAATATCTATACCGCTTTTCACTATTGGCAAAATGTTTTCATTAATCATTTCTGGACACTTGCGATCGAAGAGCAGTTCTATCTTTTCTGGCCGATAATCGTTTTTTTTGTGGGCAGGCGGTACTTAAAAACATTGGTCATTGCACTTTTTCTTGCTCTTCCTATATTACGTTTTGGGTTCCTCACTGCTGACTTTTCATCAATTTTTATTTACACCTTCACGTTGTGTCATATTGACGGGCTTCTGCTCGGTGGGCTAATCTCGATGGCCTTGCATGAAGGCATAATCTCTAAGGTATCGACCTTCTTAGGCAAGAGCAAAATCAAAGCGCTTGATTGGCTTATCGGCGGTATTCTTTTGACACTTTTTGTTGTGTATTTTTTATTCCTTCGCAATGATCAATTACTGTTTAATTTCGAGACATGGTCCCATTTGGGACAATGCGTCGGCATTACCCTTGTCTCCTTACCACTCGCATACTTTGTACTTCGCGCCATTGCTCCTGACAAAAGCTTCTTTCAAAAAATACTGAGCTTTAAGTATTTACAACTCATTGGCAAGTATAGCTATGCGCTATACGTGCTGCATGCACCCATTTGCTATTGGGCTGGCTCCCACTTCCCCGTGCCGAGTTTGGTACAGAACTTACCCCCCACCTGGAGTTTTGTGCATAGCCTGTATCTCATACTTATCCAGTTTGTCCTCTCTATTGCTGCGGCTGTAATATCTTGGAATATTTTAGAAAAACACTTTTTGAAGTTAAAGAAATATTTCCCATATCAGCTTTAAGAAAGCAAACAAATTTGAGGGGGATCTGATTTCTGTTTATTCAAATTCATAGGCTCGCAGCGTATCAAGCAATCGAAGATCGGTTGTGTCGTAAGACCGGCCAATATCCCACAACGGGCCAACACGCTCGAAGATCTTTTTTGCATGGATTCGATCTAACCAGCTAATGCTTGAGTCTGTCTCATTCCAATCCAGGTTGTGTGCGGGGTTGCAAACGATTGCGAAATTGATCTCAGCGTTCTTCCACAGATCCTCGCGAGATGATTCAGTATGGATGGGGTTGTAATACATAATCGGCGTAACTAGTGTACAGGAATCATCCATGGCAACAGCCTCGCCAGTAACCGTGGAATAGATACGTGGCACGCCTTTGAAATGCGAATGTATTACTTTGAGTGCCTCGCTGACTGCGGCCTTATTTGATGAAGTGATTTTGTTACCACTTTCGCCGAGCTTAGAAGCCGCAGTCCAATATTTACCAATTCCAATTACTAAACATGAACTTAACGCCAAACTGATAATTAGTTGTGAACAACGGCCTAGGTATTTGAGTAATTGAGAAAACAATATGAGAAAGGCAAGCACAATACTTGGCAGCACATAAATAAAATACCGGGGCTCGTAATATTCAAGCAGTATGGAAGGGATGATTGCGAGAGCAACGCAGGTGATCGATCGTCGCGCGGCAGTTTCAATATTAGAAAATTTGAAACCAAATCGTACACGAGCCCAAACAAGTGCAAGAAAGAGAACGATCGAAATCCAAAGTAAACTGGGTGCCCAAACATTTGCAATAAATAGACGCCAATTGAGATTGGAGAGATCAGCCTTGGGATGAATAATCCGCATGATGGGCATTCTGCCTGATGAGCCGCTGAATGGGCCGAGCAGGCTTGATGAACCCAACAAGGCTTCCTGAGCAATTAATAACAGAGCAAATCCTGCCACTGCTGAGGATCCCATTCGGAGCATTAGCTTCGGATGCTTAAAGCATCCGGCATTCCAAGTAATGTATCCTATCATTGGGAACGCAAGAATCAATACGTGCCCATTAACTAATGGGCAAAGCGGCAATATCAAACCCAAAATAATATCTCGCTTTGGAAAAGACTTCTGGATTATCAGGGGTAAGAAGCCTGAGAGCGCGAGTATTGACAAACCAATGAGAGTATCTGACCTCGCACAATGACTTGTAATGAAAAAACAAAGCGTTGACGCAAGTAATAAGCATCCCAATGCACGAAGTATTGCGGGCACTTCATACCGCTTTGCGACAATCCAAAGCATCAGAAGTGTTGCTACAGCGAATAGCAGCGAGATTGTCCTACCTACCTCGATGGAGTGATCTTTTACAATTAATAATGGGATCCCATATAGCATCGCAGTAAAATAGCAGCTTCCGAACAATAATCCCGAGCATTCGGAATATTCTGAGCCAGGCGCGAGCGGGTTAATATAGTGTCCAGTCGTTACAAAGCTACGAGATTGCGCCATCAGCCATGTCTCATCCCCTTGCCACCAATTAAATGAATTCGGAACCGGAGCTGAATATAGGAAGCTCACATTTAAAACGATAACCATCGCAGTCACCGCAATGACCACAGCAACCGTCAGTTTCGAAATAGCATTCTTATTCATGATTGCATCAATTCCTAGCTACTTTCCCTGAATATAACATTTCATTCAGCATTAATCTCTCCTTCACTCCAGATTAAGGTTGGATTAGGATTCTTATTTGTGGTTTTAATTCAGAATAATAGTCCTTTAAGCAAACTACCAATACGCCCCGGGAGAAAGGCTCTCATGCGCGAACCATATAATCCCGCTCAAGACATGCAATGCAAAAACACTGGTAACAGCCACATTCCTTATTGAGAATAGTGAACGTGTTGATTCTTTGGCACTCACTTGGATAAAGAATCGCAAGCAAGCGATAAACCAGAGGAACAATCCTAATTGCGCAGACCATAGGAAATTCCCAAAATACATTCTCTCCCCGGACTCAGCCAACAAATAGGCTTGTAAAGCCCCTGCAAGGAACAAAAGTCCGCCAATAATAAAGTATCGATCTTTTACTGCATCCTTCCAAAATAGGATAGTAACGCTCAACGGAAAGAGTATTGAAAGCACAAACTTCGGAAATAACATTGCGGATCGATCTCCAAAAACGAGGAATGGAGCTAAGATTACATGGGACCGCCCCATCTCTGCGTTCGGAGAAGCATACGTGAAAAGATACTGCCCTCCCAAGATCAGTACTCCTGGAAGGACTGTTCCAAGAAGTATGAAGCGCAGCTTCTTAAAATCGCTTTGGAGAGCATTAATGACAGCCAGAAAACAAGCAGCTGGAATCATAATAAGCGCATAATTCGGCTTCATCAGCGTGGCAAGTGAGAGGGTCACAAGACTTAACAAAACATCAAGATTCCTTGGCTTACCATGAGATAGCGTCCGGACAAAAAAAAGGAAATTCAGAAGTGCAAAAGGGCGGCATAGCGCAATCGGTGGATTATGATAGACAGTAATGCCAATATAACCGAAGTATCCATTATGCCTTGACAAAGTCAGCAGATTTACCGGCGCTAGGAGCATTATAGCAATACAGAGGACAATCACAATGATATCCGACATGCGACGCGAGAATCCTTCTTTCAAAAATTTCCAGAGAACGTGTGCGAGTATAAGCTGAAAAAATGAAACGATACTTGCACCAAGAACACTGTAGCTTAAGCCAGAAAATATTCTTGAAGCGACAGCTACTAAAAGAGGATAAATAAAATGTGGCGTAGTGATTGTCCCATTGAATTTGATCGGGTCTATGAACTTCGCATAAAGCACAAAATCGTTTGAAGTGCCATTTTGTCTATGAATGGTGCCGTAGAGATTTAGCCCAAAGACGACCAGCGTTGCAAACATCAACACATACCAATACGGAGACTTCCAGCTTCGCATTCTTGTAATTGCTATTTCGTCAATATTTCTCCGCCACCTTTTCTTATTACGACCGTATGCTCGAAATGAGCACTGGGTTTACCATCGGCAGTTAGAACCGTCCATTTATCTTTCGCGGTCTTGACTTTAGCAGTTCCCATATTTATCATGGGCTCGATGGCGAACGTCATGCCTTCGACCAGCTCGAGATTGACAAACCCTTCGGAAGGCGCTGGCATGTAATTGGGGACCTGTGGATCTTCATGCAAATGATTACCAATCCCATGACCGACAAGTTCCCTCACTACTCCATATCCGTGCATTTCGCAATAATCCTGGATTGCTTCGGAAATATCGAGTAGCCGTCCCCCAACCCTTGCGCGCGCCACACCAAGCATCAATGATTCCCGAGTGATGTCGAGAAGCTCCTGCGTGGCCTGAGAAATCTCCCCCACAGCGAATGTCCATGCACCGTCTCCAAACCAACCGTCCTTTTCAGCTCCACAATCTACCGAGACAATATCTCCGGATCTCAGGGGCTCCTTGGATGGAATACCATGAACGACCGCGCTATTCACAGAAATGCAGGCAGCGTATTGAAAGGTCTGACGACCAACTTTATATCCCTTAAATGCAGGATAAGCACCACGTTCTGTAATAAATCGATCGACCGCGGCATTCAACTCCAGCGGGGTCACGCCTGGACGAACTAGCGTTTCGACATAGTTCAGACACTCCGCAACAATGTGGGAGGCCTCGCGCATCCGTGCGATCTCGGCTTCGGTCTTGATGAGGTGGGATGCGTGGCGAAACATTGCAGCTAAGAACCAGGATTACACTGAATCCTGGTTCCAACAATTAGTAACCTGCGACCCCTGTTCGTCCCTTGATTCGCCCGGCCTTCATCAGGCCTTCGTAGTTGCGCATCGTGAGATGCGATTCCACCTGCTGAAGCGTATCGAGTGCGACACCAACCATAATAAGCAAGCTTGTTCCGCCGAAGAACTGAGCGAAATCACTGGTAACTCCAAGATAGCTTACGAAGGCAGGAAGGATCGCGACGATTGCCAGGAATATCGCGCCGGGAAGCGTGATGTGCGTAAGAATATTATCAATATAATCCGAAGTATGCTTCCCTGGACGCACACCGGGAATGAATCCACCTTGCTTCTTCATCGTGTCAGCAACATCGCGAGGATTGAAGGCGATCGCAGTGTAAAAATACGTGAAAAATACGATCATCACCGCAAACACGATCGAATATCCCATCGAACGATAACTAAAGAAACTAGTAAGGAAATCGCCGAATCCGGTATTCGGGAAGAATTGTGCAAGCGTGGTGGGTATGAACAAGATCGACTGCGCGAAAATGATCGGCATAACGCCGGCGGTGTTAATACGCATCGGAATATGCTGGGTCACGCCGCCATAAACTTTTCGCCCGATAACACGCTTGGCATATTGCACAGGGATTTTTCGAATTCCTTGTGTCATTAGCACCACGAATGCAACGATACCCACGAAGAATGCCCATAGCACCAGTTCAACAATAATATTGTGCTGGCCCGACTGAACCATCGTAACCTCGGTCAGGATCGCATTTGGAAAGCGTGCAACAATTCCGATAAAAATGATAAGCGAAATACCATTGCCAATGCCCCGCTCTGTGATCTGCTCCCCTATCCACATCATCAACATACATCCCGCCGTCAGGCAGATGACCGTTGTAATAAGGAAGAACGCCGGGCTAATCCCAGCAGCAACAATGTCAGGTTGTTTCTGAAGATACACAGCCATGCCCGACGCCTGACCGATCGAGACAAGCACCGTACCCACACGAGTCATTTGCGTGATCTTCTTGCGACCATCCTCACCTTCCCTTTGAAGCTTCTGGAAATACGGAACAACCGCGCCTAAAAGCTGAATGATGATCGAGGATGAAATATACGGCATGATGCCGAGTCCAAAAATAGCTGCATTCTTAAATGCGCCCCCTACGAACAGATCGTAAAGACCAAAGAGCGAATTGCTCGATGAGCTATTCTTGTCTAATTGGTGAAAATCAACGCCCGGAAGTGTAATGTGTGCTCCAAGGCGAACAGCGATCAGACAGATGATCGTAAAAATGATCCTGTCCTTCAGCTCTTCGATCTTGAAGATATTTCTGAAACTATCTGTTAATCTGCTCATTCTGGGAAATGATGAATGATGAATGATGAATTATGAAAAAATTGAATTGTGAAATATGATGGTTGATGCCATTCATAATTCATAATTCCTAATTCATAATTGCTTCTGCGGTTCCGCCAGCTTTTTCGATCTTCTCGACTGCGCTCTTCGAAAGCTTGTGCGCCTTAACGCTCAGCTTCTGTGTCAGCTCGCCATCGCCCAGGATCTTAACCGGCATTCCCTGCCGATTGATAAGCCCTGCCTCCCAAAGCGTATCCGGAGTGATGGTTTCGCCTTTCGGGAGGCGGCCATTGGATACGCACAATTCCAGCGTCTCGACATTGACGATCTGGTACTCGGTGCGATGGGGGGAGTGGAAACCAAACTTCGGAAGCCGGCGGGCAAGTGGCATTTGACCGCCCTCGAAGCCTGCTCTGAATTTATTACCGGAGCGCGACCCCGCTCCGTTCGACCCGCGTGTCGAGGTTTTGCCGTGACCCGAGCCTTCGCCCCGGCCTACGCGCTTTCTGTTTTTATTCGCCCCGACTGCCGGGCGTGGATTGCTAAATGCCATGTTGTAGATGTTTATTGATTACTTCAAGAACCAGGATTACGCGGATAGTAGATGGATTACGCGGACGATTTTTAGGATGGATTTCAAGATAATGAAGTTGGTGCCAAGTCGCAAAATCCAAAAATCGTCCGTGTAATCCCCTTTAATCAGCGTAATCCTGGTTCTGTCTTGCGCGGAGTTTTCACTCTCCGCTCGCTAATTTTGCCGCACTATCGCTAATGCGGTTGGCTGATAACAGAAATGAAGCCGGTTTGTTCCAAAATATCGTTTTACCTTTCACATCCCATAAATCCCATCCATCCCATAAATCCAGGTTCAGACTATTTCCCCCAGAAATAGGTGCCGTTTTTCTTTCTTGTGAGTTCCCGACAATCCATTCCCGACCCTCGAATTTGAGCCAATTTCGACCATTTGTTCCAACAAGTATTCATAATTCATTTTCCCATAGAACTGGTTCATTAGGAAACCTAATCCCAATGCTATTCTTTCTGAAATTGGTGCCTATAATCACACTTACAATATACAACACCCATAACCCAAATGCAAGGAAATCCAAAATTATTTTGAGATCCCGCAACCGTAGGGATCCGCCGCGGCGAGCGCACGTCCGCTTTGTGGGACCACGCATTCCAGATTTCGGATGATCTCAAATTCGTTGTTAATCGCCGGGCTGTTGTGACCGTACCCTTTCATCTTTCCTATTTCATCTTTGCTTAGAGACCCTTTCCTCTTTCTCCGCCGCGGCGGATTCATCTTTGCCCGGAAGGCCTCTCCGTACACAGCTTTTTAAACGGGCAGCAATAAGGCAGGCGGATTTTACAACTTCAAAAATCTCAAATGCAAGCGGTTCGGGAAAATAAACTATAACCCAAACAATATTCTTAGAATATTCTTAGCCTCCGTCATTAACCGAGGTGGCAGGATACCTATTTTTCCGATGATCATAGTCCTATCGAGCGTGTAGAGCTTATCAGCTCTTAAATAGGAGGTTACTTTGAGGCCGGTTATAGAAGCAATTTCCAATGTGTACTCAATCCTGATACTCATTGGCAGCTTGGAGGCGAAGTCCGAAGAACTTATGTAAGCAATAACGTAATCCTCGGGAACAGCGCATCGCGCAAGAATGAGACAGGGACGAGCTTTGGCACCTTTCAGTGATGAGAAAGGAAACGGAGCAAGGACAATGTCACCCGGCTCAAAATCAATCACTGAAAGCCGTAGTTGGGATTGCGATTTTCCGGCTTCACGTCATTGATCGAATAAAGGTCTGGCTCTTGTTCTAAGAATGCGAGCGAAGGATTATCGCGAAGAGCGGCAAGCTTGAATTCGAGAGTATCGAGATCGTCGTTCGGGTGAATGTCATCGCCGAAAACGAGAATTGCGATCCGGGCATCCGGCGGCAGCTTCGAATTCGGCGGAAGCTTCAAAACTCCGTGCTCGATCGTGATTGGAATGGCGTACATAATTGATGTAACTAAACGGCCATATTGAAAATTCCGACTGCTCCGGCACCCCGCTCCCCCTCCTCTCTCATCTTTCATCTTTCATATTTCATCTTTGCCCGAAGACCCCCTCATCTTTCATCTTTCTCCGCCGCGGCGGATTCATCTTTGCCGGGAAGGCCTCTCTCTCCACGGCTTTTTAACCGGGCAGCATTAAGGCTGGCACGTTTTACAACATCCAAAACCAAAATGCAAGCGGTTCGGGAAAATGTATATTACTAGTTGGGCACG
The DNA here is from genome assembly GCA_963736195.1 of Ignavibacteriota bacterium. Classification (GTDB taxonomy): domain Bacteria; phylum Bacteroidota; class Ignavibacteria; order Palsa-1295; family Palsa-1295; genus PALSA-1295. The sequence continues at coordinate 75,494 of CAVTNP010000004.1, read as the reverse complement.
GGGATGTGAGAACTCACGTTCATAACAAAAAGCCAAAATGCCAAAGGTTCTCCTGCTGAATGGGATCTCATTTCTCTTTTACTCCAACGAAGGAAGCGAACCGCCTCATATTCATGTAAAAAAGGGAGATGCCGAGGCTAAGTTTTGGCTGGAGCCGATCATCGAAATGGAATTTTCTGATGAATTCTCGGTTTCAGAATTGAGGTTCATCAACAAAGTGATAGAAGAACACCGTGAGGAATTTATCAGAAAATGGCATGAGCACCTTAGTCGATAGCAGGATTCGGGCACGCACCCTCGATTTTACACAGGATTATCTCATTGTGTATTTGGATGATGCGCGCGTGATTCAAGTTCCATTGATCTGGTTTCCGAGGCTTTTTAACGCAACTCCCGAACAACTCCGTAACTTTAATTGGATCGGACGAGGAACAGGCATTGAGTGGCCGGAATTAGATGAGCATCTCTCCGTACACGGCTTTTTAACCGGGCAGCATTAAGGTTCCGATCACTCCGAGCCAAAACGGGATGGATAATTGAAATGAGGCGGGTTTTTCAAGAAGCTACATCAACCTTCTTCTATCATTAATGCGTTCTCGCTCGAATAGACGCCTTTCATCCTCTGGCAGAAAGTATTGGTGATCATTCCAGTATTTGAGATCAGCGAGTTCGAGAAGAGCTAACAATGCTTCATCCTCTCTCCAGCGGTCGTCAGGCAAACCCTGGAGTTTGAATGTTTCTAGTTCAATCCGTCTGAAGCCATTTTTCCAGCGATTCCAATATTTATCAAGCTGCTCTTGGGAATCCACATAGTGAATCACGTTCTGAAGGACAGAGTGGATATCCGGCTCTTCAATTCGATCACGATCAGGAAATGCCCAATTCAAAAATTGCCTTAAACCCTGCGCGGTTAGCGTTGAGTCTTGTTTCTTCGGTAGGCTATTTATCAAAGTCTTCGAGTAATCGTCAAAGATTTCCAGAACGCTTGCGAGTCTGTAAAGTCGACGCTTATTATCGTCGTTAAGTGCGCCCTCCTTATATTCGGTTTTGTGTGATAGATTCGCCCATAAGTGTTCAGAAATAGATGTCACTTGGATTTCTCCGACAATATTCTTTAACATAGTAAGCTCTCCACGGGTCCATTCATCAGATAACTTCACATTGACGTGATACGCGCCGTATCCGAATGAGTTTATTTCATGCTGTTTTCTTTTATCCTCTTCCTCAATTATGACAAGACCACTTGCTCGTATTGCTTCGAGTATGAGTGGCAAATCGGGACTATTATAATAGATTATTCGTACACCGCAAAGATCTTTAGTCTGTTGAAATGGATATACATAATTTTTTCTTTCTACTTTCGCCTTGAATGATTCGAAGCTTTTAATTCTACTAAAAACGCCTAAAGCGTCAATTCCCCGATGGTCAATTATTGCACGGAGCAAAGTCTCAAGCCTGCTCAGGAAAATAGTGTACCCATCGTAATGAGCATAGTATTCAGCGCGTAGATCACTAGTTCTTATTGGTCCCATGACTGAACAACAGACACCCGCTCATGAATTAATCCCTGTTGGCTCTACTCGCACTCTGCCAAAACTCCCGAAACGATTCGGCTTCGCCGGGAAGCTGGATGTTTTCTTAATAACGCTTATTCGTAACTTAATATACACCACGGAACAATTATCCCACGAAGCCGCTTAACACATTTCCATTTTATGAAGTACTCCTCCATCAGCCACACGAGCCGCACCGATCATGCCATGAGCGTATGGCATTGCTGTGCCATGCTTCCGGCTGAATTCCACCCATCGAGTACGCGTACCTAACCCACTCACGCTCAACGATTTGGAAAAGGCCGGCATCATGCCGGCCTTTTTTTATTCACATAAATAAATCAAATACATGACAAACAACAACACATCCATCGTCAGGATGGACCCATTCGAAACACCAATAAAACGGAGGGAACTCACATGAAAAAACGCATTGCCATAACGATCGAACTAATTGCCGGATTGCTCTTCCACACCGGTCGAGCCAGAGGTATCGAGGACTTCACGCCCGTCCTCTACACGGAAAAGCGCACGGTGCGCGTAGCCCATCTCCACAACCGCCGCTCCATGACCTACGGCGTCATTCGCGGCGAGAAATTGCAGCAAACGCTCCGCCATTCGTTCCATCACTTACACCATTGTTGGCGACACCGTATGATGCGACTGAACTTTAGTTTTTAAACGAATTCTGCCCCTCGTAAAATGAGGGGCAGAATTAATTATAGTTTACCGCGTTGAACAAGTTTGCGCTTTACCGTATCGAGAGACTCAAAAGATCCCTTTAATCGCTTGTCCATCAATTTAGAATCGTGAAATTCCTCCCAAACTTTCGCGTATTTGCGAAGATCGATCATGACCGCCACCCGTTTGCCGCCGTCATCCGTGACATATTGAATCCCCTTCATAGATGTAGTTTGAATTGTTTTATCAATTCCAATAACGCCGAAGCCTGAACTATTAGTCCCAAGCACACAATTCCCGCGAACCCCTCTACCCTGTCTTGCTGTTAGGTGCGCCCGAAAGCATTTGGGCGCTTAGTCTCAGCTGGTTTAGAGCGTCTCGTTTACACCGAGAAGGTCGGGGGTTCGAATCCCTCAGCGCCCACAGATCATTAAGAATTTTGAATTGAGAATTTGGGAAGGTACATAGCCCTTCCCAATCCCATAAATCCCAATAATCTTACAAATTCAGGTCGGACCTCCTCTTAGCCACCTTTAAGTATAACAAGCGCCGCTCGGAGTGCACCCAACTCGACCATGTACCGTCCATTCGAAAACTTTGTAGTGCTCACCACGATTTGACTGCACTCCGCCATAAGCTTTTCCTGAAACAAAACAGCTCCCTTTTCATCGCTGATCGTTAAGGTCTGAGCACTTGCAAGGGCTGGGAAATATAAAATTGCATGGTCCGAAGCGGGATTCGGCATGATCTGCAGTTCGGCATTACTGGCCTGGGCCTCCTCCACGGAATTTTGTGGCTCGACCTCGAAATTCGACATCATACCTTCATCGGCATGTTCAAGCTTATGGCAATGAATAATGAAAAGCCCAGGATATGCATTAAATTGTACCAACACATCGACCGTCCCTTGTGGATCGAGGCGAACAACATCCTTCCATCCCATCTCCCACGGATCTGGCGGGCTTCCATTACGATCGATCACCTGAAATTGTGAGCCGTGAATATGAACCGGATGGGTATTGCCTACGCTGTTAAACGTCCATTTTTCGAGTTGTCCGAACGGCACCTCGGCGTCGATCCGCGCAACATCATACTCCAGATTGTTGAGATAACGCATCGCGGAAAAGGTCCAGAGCCGCGTTGTCTTGACATCAGCCACATTATAGGGCACAATGGATGGCAGCGCAGTGGGAATATTGCCACCAGAGCTTCCGGTCAGGCTTATCTGGAATTGGATCAAGTCCATCTGCGCGCCTTGCGGAACGGTTCCGGTTCCAGGAGGGTCGCTCATTGTGAATGCTAAGGATTGCAAAGTCACCGATTGTCCTTGAGCATAGGAAGAAAAATCTACGAGGATATCCAGGCGCTCGGCCGGCGCAAGGTTGGCAGAAGTCAGCGTTACGGGCGAAGGTAAAAATCCGCCATCATTGCCAATAACGGTGAAGGAACTTCCGTCAGTAAGTGCAAGCTTGTAAAAGCGAGCGTTCGATCCATTCACAACGCGGAACCGGTACAATGTTGGAGCAACCGCGAGAAACGGATTTGGCGTTCCGTTAACCATGATCGTCTCGCCAAGCCACCCACTTTCCATGTCCGCTTGTGTGAGCGTGTATATAAACTGCGAATTCCCATCGACCCGCTTATCCTGGATCATAAGCGGCACATCATAGTTACCGGATGGAAGTCCCAATGCTAATTCTTCATCATCTTCTATCAGGAAAAATCCCGCGAGACCCATATACACCTGCTGCCCGGTCGCCATGTGCGGATGTGCATGATAGAAGTTGATGCTCGACCGCTGCACGATCGGCAAATTTACTCCATAGGACGTTCCCGCTGCCACCACATTCGCAGGATGACCTCCCATTGCTGCCGGAGCTGTTACTCCATGCCAATGGAGCACCGAGTCCACGGTCAAATTATTGTGGATAGTTGCTATGAACTGATCGCCGAATTTCAGCTTGATCGTTGGGGCCGGAAATTCATTATTGACCATCAACAGACTCGTCATTGCATCAGGAAATACTTGAAAACTTCCCGCAGCCATATTCAGATCACCACCGGTAATAGTTGGTGGTATCCGTAACGGCTGAGGAGGAATGGCGAGCAGTCTCGTCGGCGGTAATTTGACGGGCTTGCCGAGCGCCGAAAGAATTTCAGGCACGGCGATTGCAGCCAAACCCGCACCCGCTGCACCTTTGATGAATGTTCGACGCGAGATCATAACTCCTATTGCTTTACAATGGATTGTGCGAACATCGAGGTTCCATTCGTGATCCTCACTTGATATACCCCCGAAGGGAATTCAGAAAGGTCAATTGTTAGAGATTCTGAAGCTGGAACAATATTTTTATTTAGAAGAACCTGTCCCAATATATTGCCAACTGTTACATGCGAATTATTAGGGACGGTCTTAGTCTGAATCGTTACCACACCCGCAGTTGGATTTGGATAGCAAGATACTGCATTCATAGATATTGTTTGCCTTACATCGCTCGGCGCAGGAGTAAATACCGAATTCGTATCTAGCTGCCCCCACGTATCACGGCCACCAATAACATACACTTTGCCATTGTAAAGAACGCAGCAACCACCTGCTCTTGGAACGGGTGTATCTAACGTAGCAGGAGTAGTCCAGGTATTGGTTATGGGGTCGAACACGTCGAAAGTATTCGAGTATGTTCCGCCATCATCGCCGCCAAAGGCATAGATCTCTCCATTGATGAGAGCCGAGCATAGCCCCTGGCGCTCAAAGTACGTTCCACTAGTCGTTGGAGTGGACCAAGTACCTGAAATGGGATCGTAAATCTGCGGGGAAACGGTATCACCCTGACCGCCAACCACATAGATCTTTCCATCGATTACTTCCGCTGAAAAATCGGAGCGAGCGCCAAAGGATACAGTATCTCCAATTGACCAAGTATTCGTCAGTGTATCGAAAATTTCAAAGTTATTCACTACCCCACTATTATACCCTCCCATCACATAAACTTTGCCGTTGAGGAGCACCGCACATGATCGCCAGCGCGGCGTCATCGAACCTATCATCACGGGCGTCGACCAAGTGTTCGTTGCCGGATCAAACACTTCAACGGTATTCACAGCCCCAGAGCCTTTGGAACCACCAGAACCATTCGCACCACCAAAAGTATAGATCTTGCCGCCGATCACCACCGAGGACATTCCCCTGCGTGGGGTGAATGTACCGCTGGGGTTCACGATTGAATCCCAGGTATCTGTCGCAGGGTCATAAACCTGGATCGTTGTGATATAGGTGCTGCCAGTAAAACCGCCGATAACATAGATCTTGCCACCGACCTCCTGCACCGTAAAAGCTCCGCGAGGCGTAAAGCCGTTCGAGGAAAACGTGGACCAACTCCCCGAAATCTCCTGCCCAAAGAGACATATTGGAGCAAGTAAAAAACAAGAGACAAACAAACTGAATCGTATCGTTACTCGTCGCGTCATTCTTAGGATTATTTTCTGTACCATGGCGGTGGGTTGTCTGAACCATGATTTCGCGAGATTAATTTGATGAGTGAGATTACAATCTCTCATTTCCGTAGCCGCGCAAATCCAGACCTCTTCCCGATGAAAACTTTATGGATTCCCACCGTTCGGGAAGAACAAATCACGCAACCGCTTCATCCATCCGATCCACGTCATTGCGATTCGGTATCGATTTTCTCCACCATCCGTTTTACCTCCTCGTATTCCGGCGTGCCAGCAAGGGAGGCGATATCATCCGATGCCAGAAAATTCTTCAGAAGCCTTGTATTCTTGAAACCAGCCTCGAGCGCATTTCGGAGAGTCCCAAGTGCTTCCCATTTATCGTCAAGCTTGACGAATAAGCAAGCTGTGTTGTACAGCGAACCACCATCTTTTGTTTGCTTGAACTTCATCGCAGCTGCTCGAGCAGCTTCCGCTCTGCCAGACCACAGCAGGACGAGCGCATGAAAGACCAGCCACCCCTCGTCATCAGGGCGGAGCTTGAGATGGCGTTCGACTAGCGGAAGAGTTACCTCAGCCCAGTGAGCACATTTCTCCCGCTCATCGGCGGACTCGCATACTCCAACAAGATTCCACAAGGTTGGAAGATTATCTGGCCTGAGACGAACCGATTCCTCTAACGGTGCGATCGCTTTGGAAGGCTGGCCGGATTCGAGATAGAAAAATCCGAGCGTGAAATGACTATGCCAGTTTTGCGGGTCTTTTCGAATGTATTCTTTTGCTGCTTCCTCCCCTTCAGCAAGTTGGCCGCGGTGCATATAGATCAACGAGAGTGGGTTATAGAGCCCGTTGAGGGTGGGACTCAGTTTCAGTCCCTCCTTCACAAGTTTTTCAGCTTCATCCAGAAGACCGGGATCACGATCATATCTGCTATAAAGCGCTATCAGTGCAAGCGCATTACTGTGATAGACTTGCCTATAGCCAGGATCGAGGCGGATCGCTTCGGTAAAGAGCTGCACGGCAAATCTGAAGCCCTCCATCGTCTGACGCGAGAAATACTCACCGGCCTTCAGAAACAACTCGTAAGCTTCAGTGTTCTCGGTGCCGCGTTCCGATAGCTTCTCCTTTTCATCTGCAGCAAGGTGTACTTTCAACCCTTCTACGACTTTCAATGCAACTTCTTCCTGGAAGTCGAAGATGTTATCCATAACACCTTTCATGGAGTTCTGCCAGAGGTGGTCGCCGGTTTCGATGTCAAGCAACCGTGAACTTATCTTTATTTGATCGCCGAACTTCCGAACATCGCCTTGCACAAAGTAGCGATAGTTCATTTCCCTGGCATAGGTTGTAAGTTGACCGGCGTATTTCTTGAACTCTTTAGTGGCCTGATTATCCGCAATACGAATAGACTTGACGTTCGAAAGTGCTGAAATCAGTTCGCTCACGATTCCATCGGCGAACCACGCATTATCTCCTGTCGGCGAGAGGTCTTCGAAAGGAAGGATCATTATGCTCTTGCGCTCGTCCTTATGGATGACCTTCTCGACTCCATGTTTGTGAGCATGCATAATGCGGTCGAATTCCACAAAGGGTACATGCTGCAATCCTGCAAGCGGGTATTCGAATGAGGATGGAAGTATTGTTGGTTCAATAACTACCGGCAGAACGCGCTTCCGTTTTTCCGAAGCGAGAGATAACTCCCTCAACACATTTTCCGACTCGATGCTGTTCGGAGAAATCAAAATGATAAAAGTGTTGCATGCGCGGATCCCCTCGACGATCTCCGTGGCCCATTGCTCTGCGCCAACAATTCCTCGCTGATCGATCCATACTTCGATTCCATTCGCGCGCAGCCGATCAGCAAGTTCAATCGCTTGCAAGGAATCTTTGCGCGAATACGATATGAAGATATCAGGCACTCGCTTTGACTGTTTGCTCCCTGTTTAGTTCCGACACGATCTCTTGCACATCTTCGTACTCCGGTGTGCCTTTAAGACGGCCGATGCCATCCTCTTCGTCGTTCAGGAATCCAAATAATGCCGGCATATTCCGAAGTCCCGCATCTATCGATCGACGAAATGTTTTGATGCCGACTCCATAGTCTTTGAGTAGGCATTGAAGGCAGGCTGTATTAAAGAGAGCGACTCCGTCCTTAAGATTTTCGAGGTTGCGCGCAGCTATTCTCGCTTCCTCATCTCTGTCGGCAAAATGAAGAAGCATGGCATGATGTACTCGCTTATCCTCATCGTCTGGAAACAGTTTTAGATGCTTTTCGACCAGAGGGATCGCAACTCCGGACCAATACTTCTGCTTCTCGATCTCCTTTGCTGCGCTGCAAGCCGCAACGAGGTTGAATAATGCATCTACATTTTCCGGTTTTAGTTTTAGAGACGCTTCATACGAACCAATTGCTTTGGCAGGTTGGCCAATACTTTGATAAAAAAAGCCGAGTGAGAAATGACCCGTGCTCTGACCAGGGGTTTTTCGGATATATTCTTTCGCAGTTTCTTCGGCTTCCTCGAGCTTACCCTGAAGCTGTAAAATGATAGAAAGCGGATGGTAGCCAGCCCACAGATCGGGTTTCAGACGGAGCGCCTCTCGTATCAGATGGAGCCCTTCTTCAAGCAGAGCTGGGTCTCGGTTGTAACTGCGGTACATCGTAGCAAGTGCATTGGCTTTCCCAGAATAGACTATTGCATACGCAGGATCGAGCTTGATCGCTTCCGAGTATAGCTGAATCGCAAGCTGGAGTCCTTCTTTGGTCTGGCGGTCGAAATACTCGCTTGCTTTATGCGATAACTCATAGGCTTCCGCATTTTCGGTTTCACGCTCTGCCAACTTCTTCTTTTCCTCGGAAGCGAGATGCACTTTCAATCCTTCAACCACATTCTCGGCTACTTTCTCCTGAATATCAAAGATGTCGTTCATCGTCCCTTTCATGGAGTCCTGCCACAGGTGGTCGCCGGTTTCGATGTCAAGCAGGGTGATGCTTATCTTGATTTGGTCGCCGAATTTTCGAACTTGCCCCTGAATAAAGTACCGAATACTCATCTCTCTGGCATAGGTCGGAAGCGTTCCCTGGTAACGCTTATAGTCTTTGGTTGCCTGATGATCGGATACACGCAAAGCTTTCAGTGGGGATAAAGAATTGATAAGTTCGGTCGCGAGTCCATCGGCGAACCAGGCGTTATCGCCAGTCGGGGAGAGGTCTTCGAAGGGAAGGATCATCAAACTTTTTCGCGAATCCTTTTCCTTTACAAGTTGGATAGACGGCGCTCGCTTGGCCGCGAATCCCAGCTTTTCGAGCGCGCGTAGAACAGCATCGATATTCCCTATCGGCGCCCGCTGAATACCGGCCAGCTGATATTCAAAATCGCGGGTTAGTGCGACCGGTTCAATATCCAAAGGTAATATCTTCTTACGCTTCTCCGACGCGAGCGATACTTCCTTGATCACATTATGCGAATCAATCGAATTTTGAGAGAGTAATAACACAAAAACCTTGCACTCATTGATCGCATCGACAATCTCACCAGACCATTGTGTGGCAGCATGGATCCCTGCCCTATCGATCCACACGGAAAGGCCCGCCGAGGCGAGCAACTCTGTGAGCTGCTCCGCCTGATCGCGGTCTTTCGAGGAATATGAAATGAAAATATCGGCTGCCATGATGGTATGGAGCAGTGCAAAAATACTTATCACTGAGAACGGTCGTTGGCACTAGATTAGTGCGAATGAACAACCTCTTAGCGAAAACAGTGGAAATCGCCAATTGAAGACTTGTTGCAGCCTTGATGACCGCGACAGGCGGGTTTGCCCGGCTCCACAATATGTAAGCGAAAGTAATGAGAATTCACCGAGGACGCGATGGTGAATAACCATGACCGCTCTCCAAAACACAGAGTATTACAAGGATTATTCGGGGATGAGCAATCAAGATCACCCATCCCCTAAAATCCGTATGATCCAAATTCAGATCCTCAGTACACCTCTAGATAACGATCCAACTCCCACTGAGTAACTGACATTCGGTAAGAATCCCACTCTGCCGTCTTTGCCTCGACGAGCTTTTCTACGCAGTAACTTCCGAGGGCAGCACAGATCACTGGATCTTTCTCCAACTCCTCGATCGCTTCCATCAGGTTCTTGGCAACGGTAGTGATTCCTCGCGCCGCCGCAGTTTCATCAGTGAACTCAAAGATATTCTCCTCGACTGGTGCGGGGGCCTTCATCTTATTCTCAATGCCATCCAATCCTGCTGCAAGCATGACAGCGAACGCAAGGTACGGATTCGCTGAAGGATCCGGACAGCGAAGTTCCGCGCGCACCGCTTTCTCGCGTCCCTTCGTGATGCGCGGAATGCGGATCAGCGCAGAGCGATTCCGCTGCCCCCATGCAACATATACCGGCGCCTCATAACCAACGACAAGGCGTTTGTACGAATTCACCGTTGGATTCAAAATGGCGTTCATCGCACGTATATGCTTGAGCTGTCCCGCAATATAGCTCTTTGCGAGATCGGAAAGCTGATACTCCCCTTTGGGATCCTGCATCAAATTCTTCTTGCCATCCGGAGTGAAAAGCGATTGATGTACGTGCATTCCCGATCCATTAATTCCCGCTATGGGTTTAGGCATGAACGTGCAATGCAGATCGTATTTCATCGCGATGGATTTCAGCGCGTATTTCATGATGATAACAATGTCTGCACAGCGCAAAGCATTATCGTACTTAAAATCGATTTCATGCTGACCTATGGCAACTTCATGGTGGAGCGCTTCCACATCAATACCCATTTCATATAGCGCAAAGCTCATCTCTTTGCGGATCTCTGATGCTATATCCGTCGTCTGATCGAAATAGCCGGCCGTATCGTGCGGCAATGCCTGCAACGAACCATCCGCGCCGCGCTTGAAGAGGAAAAATTCTAGTTCCGGGCCGGTATTGAACTGGTAACCCAAATCTGCCGCGCGTTTTAATTGACGTTTCAAAATACCACGCGGATCACCTTCGAAAGGCGTTCCATCAGGCATGAATACATCGGCGATAATGAGTGCCGTCACCGCCCGCGTGCCTTTAGACCAAGGAATAACGGTGAAGGTATCAAGATCGGGCTTCAAGTACATATCCGATTCGGATATGCGTGCAAAGCCTTCGATTGAAGAGCCATCGAACCATACGTTCGAATCGATGGCGTCTTCTAATTTAGATACAGGAATGGTTAACGCCTTCATCACACCGAGCAGATCGGTGAACATGACGTTGATGAATTCTACTTTTTGTTCTCTCGCGAGCGACAGTACTTCGGATTTGGTCATAGTCGTTGGTTAGGTTTTGGGTGGTAGCTGGAGTGAATAGTATCGAAAAAAATTGATGAGTTTGGTTCAGATTTCTAATTCTTCTATCGGCAGAGCCATCGTCTCCTTGTAGGTATTGAGCACGACGTTAGTCCGTGTTTGCTTTACGCCCGGCCACTGCTGAATTTGCGAGAGCAACCGCTCAAGGGTGGATGTATTCCACGTCCGTGCCTTCACGAGATGCGAACCTTCGCCGGTGATCGCGTGAACCTCCATAATTTCAGGATGCTTTTCCGCAGCTCGTAAAAATTCCGGGTACTTACTGCTCGACTCAACCGTCACCGTAATAAAAACGGCAACGTCAAGACCAGCCATTTTCGGATTGAGCTTCGCATAAAATCCTTCGAGCAGTCCTCGTTCTTCAAGCTTACGCATGCGTTCGCTCACTGCCGGGAGCGACATCCCTACCTCCTCCGCGATCTCATTCCTCTTCGTACGCCCTTTCAATTGCAATCGCCGAAGCAATGTAATGTCCGTTTGATCCAGGCCGAGCGATTCTATTGCCGGAATATTTGGCTTTTTGCCACGCTCATTGCCATTTTTCTGTTCCATGTCGTAATTTTGTCGCGAGTGGTTCGAATATCTTCAATGCAAAGATACGAACTTTCATAAGTAAAGTCAAGTGATAATAATTATTTAATTAATAATGTGGATAACTTTATAGACTTACGTTCTGATACTGTTACGAAGCCAAGCATTGCCATGAGAAAGGCGATGGCTGAGGCACCCGTAGGTGATGATGTATTTGGCGAGGACCCAACCGTCCTCGAATTGCAGGAAGAAACAGCTCGCCTTCTCGGAAAGGAAGCAGGGCTTTTTGCTCCATCTGGCTGCATGGCAAACCAACTTGCGATCGCTGCGCACACCACCGCCGGCGATGAAGTGATCCTGGAAGCAGATGCCCACATCTTCAATTATGAAACAACCGCCGCAAGCTATCTCTCCCGCGTTCAACTCAATCCCGTGAAAGCCATGGATCGCGGATTGCTTTCCGCAGCCGATATTCAACCAGCCATTCGAGAGAAAGCATATTACATGCCGATCACACGTGTCATCGCCATTGAAAATACCCACAATCGCGCGGGTGGAACCGTCTATCCTCTCGACCGTATTCGAGAGGTGGCTGAGCTTGCTCGCACTAATGGAATTATCATGCACTTAGATGGTGCGCGGCTTTGGAATGCCTGCGCTTTTTCCGGACTTTCACCTCGCGAATATGCCGATCATTTCGATACTGTCTCCGTTTGTTTTTCCAAAGGACTCGGCGCGCCCGTTGGAAGCGTTCTTACGGGACCCAAAGAATTTATTAAGAAAGCACATCGATTCCGAAAAATCTGGGGCGGCGGAATGCGGCAGGCGGGAATTATAGCTGCCGGTGCACTTTATGCACTTCGCAATAATCGTGAACGGCTTGTCGACGATCATGCAAAAGCGAAACGTTTCGCAGAGATCATTTGCAATGATTCCAAAAATGTCAAGATCGACCTGACGCGCCTTGAAACGAACATCATTCTGCTCAAGATAGAGGGGGTTTCAGATTTGGCTCAAGCCATTGGAATGCTCAAGGAACGCGGTGTGCTACTCTCTCTCGGCTCTCATGGATCACTCCGTGCGGTCACGCATCTTGATGTTACCATGGGGCAGTGCAAGCGAGCCGCGAAAGAAGTGGTCGCGCTATTCGGATGAAAACGAAGTGGACATTGGAATGGAACTCCGCGCAACACGTGGAGCGTACTGCGTTCATTCTTGTCGCTGTCGCATCGTTCCTGAATGTTCTTCTCGGACTTCTAAATTATCCCATCATCGGTCACGATGCCTATGTTCACCTAAATTGGCTCGACCATTTTACAAGGCTCGAATCACAGTCCGTTTGCTACCCACGCTGGCTTCCGGATTCTTTCGGAGGATTTGGCGCGCCAACATTTTATTTCTATCCGCCACTTGTATATTGGATTGCAAGCTTGATTCACGCTCTAGAAATCACATCGCCAGCCTTGGTTTTCCAAATTATCCAACTTAGCTTTTCCCTCTTATCTGTTTTTACTGCGTTCTATCTGTCTAAGCAAATTGGCGGGAAGCGACTGATTGCGTTGACAGGTGCTCTTCTTTATAGCTTCTTAACCTATCGCTTCTGTGATGTCTATGTCCGGAATGCTCTCACAGAACATGCTGCACTTGCTTTTCTTCCGCTTGTATTCCTACGGTTCCCGAATAAACTACATTGCGTAGTAATACTTTCAGTAGGCTGGGTTGGTTTGCTTCTTACAAACCTTCCCATTACTTATTTGACGATAATCTCCATTGGTACCAACCTCATTGCACGTCGATCGTTCAAAGAGATTCCAATTCATACCTTGGCCTTTGTGCTTGCCGTTGCTATTTCAGCAAGTTACCTATTCCCCGCGTTCGGATTACGCGGCCTGATTCATCAGCGGCATCTATTTGATCTCCCAATGCATACCAATCTGTTCGGATTTGCATTGCTCGATCTGTTCCAGGCACAATTTGACTGGCTGCGAATCCTGAGTATTTCCACGATACTTGCTGGCCTGTTTTGCTTCATCGCGATATTCAAAAATTCAGATCCTGAAATGCGTTCCTGGAAATGGCTCATTGCCCTTGCCGTCTTTTTTCAGATACCCTACCTAAGCTCACCCTTATGGCACATTGTTCCCGGAATGCCGTTCGTGCAATTCTCCTGGCGATGGAATGGAATATTGCTCCTTGCGATCGCGGCGCTCTACGTCAAAGAGAATACTAAAATTGTCCATTGTGTAATTATCGGGCTCGCTCTCATCACTGTTCTTTCGGAACTTACGCTTTCTCGAAATATTTTTGTTCGTCCGCCACTTCCAATTAGTTCGTTCCGAATGGATGCTCCGGAATATGCACCTAAATGGACTTCGAACGATCCCTACGAAGTCATTGGAATAACCAAGCGAAGAATGAGTGACCCGCCAGTAGTGCTGCTGGGGCTCACGATGCCCACCGATTCTATTACTCAAGTTTCCAAATCTCAGACCGCGTGGAACTTCTCAGTTTCATTAAATGAAGCAGCATCCATCCGATTCCACCAGTTCTATTGGCCTTATTGGAAGCTCTATCGTGGTTCAGTAGAGATCCCTGTTACCCCGGATCCCAACGGATTCGCCACCGCGGAAATCCCAGCCGGCGAATACTCGATCTCACTCAAACTTGTACGCTCCACATTAGAATCGACAGGCACAACCGTAAGTCTGTTCGGAATTTCGCTGCTCGCAATTCTTTTGGCTTTCATAAGCTACCGTTCGATCACAAAACGGCGTGATACCACTTCCCCACCGGCTTCGACGCGCAAAACATAAGTCCCTGACCCAAGTTTGGTCGCATCGATAATGATAGAATGTTCTCCAGGACTCATTACACCATCCAAAATGATCTGCACTTCATTCCCGATCTCATCGAACACGTCAGCTTGCACTCGTTCTGGCAACGATAACTTCAGCGTCGAATGAATCTCATTCCCAGCCGGATTGGGAACGGGATTTGAAAGACCGAAGCTCATTGCTGCTTCGTTCGGTGCAACCGCACTCGTCGCTGCCGTATAGGCTATTCGATAGACCACCCCTTCCTGATCGTCGGAAACGTAAAGAGCGCTATCGGCTCCTTCGATGATTGATACGGGGCGTCCGAAGTAATGCGATGTACTCGAATCGGCGTTGGGCCCAAGCACTTCAAATCCATTGACAAAATCCGTCACGCGAGCATTCTTGCCATCGGTATCGGCCCACATGACGGTAATGCGCGGCGGAGCAGGCGGTGACCTGTCCCACGAACCATGATAGCATTGAAAGATCGCATTATGATACAGCGCGGGGAATTTCGTACCGCGATAAAAATGCAATCCTAACGGTGCGGAGTGCGCAAGCACTTCTGCTACCGGGCCATCGAACGTTTTTACAATATTCGTATCGAGATTTACCCACGGAGCAATTGGATTTCTGAGTTGAAACGCATAGCAATAGGGCCAGCCATAATTCGCACCATCGCAGATAAGATAGATCGATTCCGATGGATTATTATCGGTCAGTTCCGTTCCAGTACCGAACATATCATCCATACCATTATTATTCACCCACAATGCGCCGGTGCGCGGATCGATGTCCATACCAACGGGATTCCGGGTTCCATAAGCATACGTGCGATAACCCGAACCATCCGGATTCATCTCGACGATCTGCGCGCGATGCGCAAAATCGGTGGTATCCATATTGCCATTCGAGCCGATCTGCACATAAAATTTATTCTTGATCGTATCGATCACAAAATTCCGGCTGTGATGACCGCCGGCTGATGGCAACAGTGAGATCGTGTCATATTTTGTTGCAACACGCGACGTACCATTCGTCTCAAGATGGTAAAGCGCGCCATTATTCGAGACATAAAGCTGGCCTTTGTAAAATCCGATACCATGCGGATCGTTCAGGCCAGTCGCAACAACAATAGTGCTGTCGGCCATACCGGTGTGATTATGATCGGGCAATGCATAGACATCGCCGCTATATGCCGTCGCGTAAATCACGCCATCCGGCGAGCACGCCAAGCCGCGGCAGGTCGGAAGGCCACTTGCGAAAACCTTCATCGTAAATCCTGCCGGGATAGAAATATTCTGGGTTGTGCCATTGACAACGAGAACCGTATCCCGCAGAAATGGCGATGGCGCATTCGGCGGCGGCGCTTCGAGCGTCCGGGTGCTATGCGGCTGTTGCTGCATCACCCACGCCGCAAGCGAGCAACCTTCAGAGGTCTGTGCAAGGACATTCGTCGTCTCGCGAGCGCATCCGGCAAGCACGATCGCGAGCATCCAGAGTGTGGGAATCCATTTTTTTCTTCTCATGACGGTACCTTCAAAAATTATGCTATTTCATCAACACAACACGATCGTTAGTATCACGCCGTCACGTTCGCCCCATCCCGCCCCTCGATTCACTGGCGAGAATTATTGCCCCCTCATGCTGCCTTCGCTTTTGGCAGGGCTTGGACAAGATGATGTAGCGCATCGTTGACCGATTTCGAATCGGGAAAAATCTTTCCGAGATCCTCATCGAGCACGATCACTTTTGAGTCAGTTCCGATCAAGTGAACGGTTACTCCCTCCCGGAATTGTTTATTATGCTTTCCGCGAACTCCGCTGCTGAAATCGTAATTGGCGAGCATTTCGCTCGGAGCTCCATTAGCAGTCTGCTTATGTATTCGTTTCATAAAATCTTCTTTTTCACGATTTGCCCGCCTCGCATGAATGATGCGAATACTATCCTCACGTTCGGTAAATAGAACGCACAAGGCATTTCCTTCGTGCGATTGTCCTAAATTGACATATCGGTCTTCATTTTTTTCTTTCGAATGGCTGAAATCGAAAATCGTAACTGCGCTTTCATCGTCGAAAACGGTCATCGCTTCTTCGAAACGGATGCCATGTTTTTTGAAGTTCTCTTCCGCTTTTTCGGGATCCCATTCGAAGATTAAACCCATAGATCAGTTGTCCGGGATATGTAAGTTTTTCAGGCCGCCACATTCGCCCCATCCCGCGCCTCGATCCAACCACGAATATACTCCACAATGGCGGACATCGGCGCGCCGGGAGTGAAATGCTGGCCCACACCTATCTTTTTTTGCAAGCATCAAGCATAAACCAGTCGCCCCTTGGGCTGGGGAATTTCTCGGCCCAATTCATTCGCGTAATCGATCCACTCTCGCATCACTGTTTCGACGTTCAGGAGTGTCTCAGAGTACGTTTTGCCATCAGCCATACAGCCCGGAAGCTCCGGTACTTCCGCAATAAAGCGGTCGTCCTGCTCGCTCCAGTAAATAATTATTTCGTATCGATTCATAACGTATCCGATAATTGATATTGCAAAATAATTTTGCGAACCTGCCGCACCTGATAGGCTTTCGTCATCCCATTCTCCGGCTGCAAGTCGATGATCTCACGAATTCCTTCCCTGGAATAGAGGTGATGACTTCCCCGAATTCGTTCTGAAAATCCCATCGATTTTAGCATCCCTGTCAGTTCATTGAACCGGATATTGTAATCGGAAGTGCCACGAAGTAAAATATCGAGAGTTTTGCGGGGATTCATTTGGGCTGAGAAAATTAGTTCTGCTCACGCCGCCACTTTCGCCCCATCCCGCGCCTCGATCCAACCACGAATGTAATCCACAATGGCGGACATCGGCGCGCCGGGAGTGAAAAGCTGGCCCACGCCGATCTTTTTCAGTTCCTCGATGTCTTCGTTGGACATAATGCCGCCGCCGGTGAGGAGCACATCGTCCAGTCCGCGCTCGCGGAGTAGTTTCAGGACGCGCGGGAAGATCGTCATGTGCGCGCCGGAAAGCATGGAAATGCCAACGACATCCACGTCCTCCTGCAATGCTGCTTCGGCGATCATTTCGGGTGTTTGGCGCAGGCCGGTGTAGATCACTTCCATTCCGGCGTCGCGCAAGGCTGCGGCAATAACTTTCGCGCCACGATCGTGGCCATCCAATCCGGCTTTGGCAATAAGTACTCGTATTTTTCTCATGTTGTCCCTAAACACCAAATGGGACAAAATGCTTCACTATCCTGTTTGACTGGGTTTCGTGGGATTTTTTGGGGAGATTTTTGGGAATTGGCTCAAAGACTTCCTTGAAAATCCCCCATCTCATAAATCCCCAATAATCTCATAAATCTCAGTCAATGAACCCTGTAATCCTCCGCGGCGCACGCACTCCTATCGGTGTATTTCTCGGCTCTCTCGCCGATGTTCCCGCTCCTAAACTTGGCTCCATCGCTATTAAAGCTGCGCTTGAACGCTCCGGCGTTAACCCCAATGATGTCAACGAGACATACATGGGTTGCGTGCTCACTGCCGGCGTTGGCCAGGCACCGGCCCGGCAAGCCTCAATCGGTGCTGGAATTCCGGTAAGCGTGCCCTGCACGACGATCAATAAAGTCTGCGGCTCCGGCATGAAAGCTGTAATGTTGGCCGCACAAAACGTGATGCTTGGCGATGCCAGCGTTGTCGTTGCAGGAGGGATGGAATCGATGTCGAACGCGCCATATTTGCTCAGCCGTGCGCGCACCGGATACAAAATGGGCAACGGTGAACTCATTGATGAGATGATAAAGGATGGATTGTGGGATGTCTATAATGATTTTCACATGGGGAATGCCGCCGAGCTTTGCGCGGTTGAATGCAACGTACCCCGCGAAGCACAGGATGAATTTGCCATCCGCAGTTTCAAGCTTGCAAATGAATCTATCGATAATGGTGCTTTCAAATCCGAGATCGTGCCCGTAACCGTAACGCGTGGAAAAGAAACCGCCGAGGTTACCGAAGATGAAAACCCACGCAAAGTAAAGTACGATAAGATCCCAACGCTGAAACCTGTTTTCAAGAAAGATGGAACCGTCACCGCCGCAAACGCCAGCTCCATTAACGATGGTGCTGCCGCACTCGTCGTTGCAGGAGATGAAATTGCAAAATCAAAAGGCTGGAGTCCGACGGCCCGCATTATCGCCTATTCTTCGTATGCGCAGGAACCGGTGAAATTCACCACAGCGCCTGTATTCTCCATTCAATCTGTATTGAAGCGGGCAAAGATGTCGCTTTCAGATATTGATCTATTTGAAGTGAATGAGGCTTTTGCTGTAGTTGCACTCGCCACGCAAGGCCAACTTGGCATTCCACTGGAAAAACTAAATGTCCTTGGCGGAGCGATAGCGCTCGGGCACCCCATCGGTGCAAGCGGCACACGCATTATCATCACGCTTCTCAATGCGCTCGAACGCCAGAACAAACAGATAGGGCTTGCCTCCATCTGCATCGGCGGCGGCGAAGCGACGAGCATTATTGTGGAGAGAATGTGAGCGTAGGGGTTAATGGCATTAACCCTCCCCCATTATCCAGCAAAGCGGGCGAATCCCATTCGCCCCTACATATAATCTTCTGGCTTACGCTCATAGGATCAGCAATACTACTTGCGCCCACGATCCTTTGGCCTTTCGATTACGATCAGGGAACGTTTGCGTATGGTGGCTGGGCTATTCTGCATGGTCAGCGTCCTTATATTGATTTCTGGGACATCAAACCGCCCAACATATTCTATACGTATGCTGCAGCGTTTGCACTCTTCGGAAATAGCGTTCGCGCGATTCGTGTTTTCGATTATCTAAATTCCCTTTTAACGATCGGGTTGCTTTTCACTCTCGCTACTCGATTATGGAAATATGCTCCGTGGCGAAATCTGGCCGCTGCAATAGCTTCACTCGCATTCATCGTGCAATATTTCATTTTTGGCCATTGGGATACGGCGCAAACGGAGACGTATAGTTTACCCCTTCTCATTGGTGCGTTGCTTCTTGTTACTCCAAAGAAGGATTCCAGGCTTTCCATACGATCTACTTGTGCGGGAGCTTTGCTCGGAATTGCATTTTATTTTAAATTCCCGAATGCGCTGTTTCTTGGTTTGATCGCGTGTGCGATTTGGCTCTTCGCAGCCGAGGAACAGCGCATAAAATCAATTTGGTGGCTCTGCACTGGGTTTATTCTGGCTGCTGGATTGGAGAGTTTATTTCTTGCACTTAACAATGAATTGCTTCCGCTCTGGCAACTTACAACTTCCGAAACAGCTTCATACATCTCGACAAATTATTCTGGTTCATTCGGATTCTTGCAGAATCTCAGGACAAGCACCCAAGCTCTAGACCTTTCCTGGATACTTATCGGAATTTTCGGCTGGAGCTATTGGGGCATCTCAAGGCGAAATGAAGAAAAGAATGCTGAGGTTGTAGTTCGCTCTTTTATGCTGCTAATTCTTGGTTGTTTACTCGGTTTCGTAGCAATACAATTGCAGAACAAGGGGTACAAATATCATTATGCGATTCTTTTGCCCTGGGCAGATCTTGTTATCGGTGCGGGATTTAGCCATGTTATATCTGCAGCGTTAAAATTCATAAAATTGCCTCGGCTGATGATTGCTGTGACACTTGCGAGCTTGGTATTTCTATCGAGTTATGCCATAACTTCACGCGACCCGCTACAGAGTCGCGTCAAAGAGTTAGGTGCAATTATGATAGGAAAAAACCCACCTAACGGTTATATCGCGACGGATTCGATTGCAAATTACGTCATCGCTCACACCAAACCCGACGACAAGATCTTCATCTTTGGGTTTCAGCCTTATGTCTATTGGAAAACCGGTCGGCTGCCAGCTACGAAATTCCTCAATACCATACATTTTAAGCCAACCTCCGTGCCTAAAGCCGAACGGGATGAATTAGTGACTTCACTTTTACGTAACCCTCCCTTACTTTTTCTTGTTGAGACTAATGACCATTATACCTCTCAGGGAAACTCCAACGAGGATAGCCGCACGACCATCCGATTGCAATACCCCGAACTCGAACGGCTCCTGCAGAATCAGTATTGGCCAATAGATACTTTGCAAAACACCATTATCTACCATCGACGCTGACGCATGTACCTTTACGGCGAATGTGATCTCAGCATCGTAATCCCCTGCTATAACGAGGCTCAGCGGCTTCCCCGCACGCTTGCCCGCACGTTCGAATTCCTCGCATCCAAGCCCGGTCACCACGAGATTGTCGTGATTAGCGACGGTAGCACCGATTCGACCATCGAAGAAGCGGCAGAGGCTTTCCGTCAACTGCCAGATAATGTCCAGGGCAAGTGGTTTGGCTATTCGCCGAATGAAGGGAAAGGGAAAGCCGTTAGGATCGGGATGCGACAAGCCTCTGGGAAGCGCATCTTGTTCATGGATGCTGATTACTCCGTACCTCTCGAAGATCTTGTGCGGGCAGAGACGTTGCTCGATCAGGGCTACGATATTGCTATTGGCTCACGTGCAATCGAGAATACTGAAATTCTGGAGCACCAGTCCTTTCTGCGTGAGCGAGTCGCGAAAGTGTTCGGGTTTATTCAAAGAAATTATCTTGGACTAAAACTGAAGGATACGCAGTGCGGATTTAAACTTTTTACTCGTGATGCCGGACGTAGGATATTTGCTGAAGTCAAACTGCATTCCGTTATTTTCGATGGCGAAGCATTGTGGCTCGCAAAGCGCATGAAGTACAAAGTTGCTGAATTCCCAGTAGAATGGACTCACGATCCGGACACGCGGCTTTCTTATAATTTTGTACGCTCGTTAAAAGTGTTCCGGGATATGATCTCCATTCCATTTCTTCATTTATCTCAGAAAAAAGCTGCTCCGTTGCCAGAAAATCGAACGGCACGAGCAACCGTTTGAAACTGAATTGGACCAATAGCATTTTTCATTCCCAAAAACAGTATAAATCCTATGACCATAAAAAATGTAACAGTAATTGGCGCTGGCACTATGGGCAACGGAATTGCTCATATCTTTGCCCAGAGCGGGTACAACGTGACGCTCGTCGATGTCTCTCGGGAGGCGCTCGACAAGGCTTTAGCCACGATCACTAATAATTTGGCGCGGCAAGTGAAGAAGGCAGCGATCTCCGAAGAAGATCAATTCGCAACTCTCGCAAGAATCGAAACTAATGTTCATCTTGCAACATCGGTTCGTAATGCTGACTTCGTAGTTGAAGCCGCCACAGAAAGATACGATCTTAAAAAACAGATTTTCCAGACGCTCGATGAGAACACGCCAGCGGGAGTAATACTTGCAACCAACACCAGTTCTATCTCCGTCACGGAACTTGCGGCAACAACAAAGCGGGCGAGCCACGTGATCGGAATGCACTTCTTCAATCCCGTGCCGGTGATGAAACTGGTAGAGATCATCCGCGGGCTTGCAACTACAGATGATGTTTACTTAACGGTAAAAGCGCTCGCTGAGAACCTCGGTAAGACTCCTGTTGAAGTGAATGATTCTCCAGGCTTTGTCTCCAATCGTATTCTTATGCCAATGATCAACGAAGCCATCTACTGCGTTATGGAAGGTGTTGCAAAACCCGAGGACATCGACACCGTAATGAAGCTCGGAATGGCACATCCCATGGGCCCACTTGCGCTTGCAGATTTTATTGGACTTGATGTTTGCCTTGCTATTATGAATGTGCTTCACGATGGCTTGGGCGATACGAAGTATCGTGCATGCCCATTACTCAAGAAGATGGTTGCTGCAGGGCGATTAGGCAAAAAGAGCGGGGAAGGATTCTATAAATATTGATCATTGTTCGGAAATGCCTCGATGAACCCGGATCTATTCATCTCGTATTCGCGCAAGAATACAGAACACGCGAACGAACTGGCTGAAACACTTCGCCGGGCCGGTCATTCAGTGTGGATGGATCAGCATAAGATCGAGGGAGCCTCTAACTGGTCTCAGGAAATTGCAGAAGCTATTTTTGGTTGCAACGTCTTCATCATTCTAATCTCCAGACAGTCGATCGAATCGGTCAACGTAGCGCGGGAAGTCTCGATCGCTTCGGAACGCGGAAAGCCCATCCTTCCGATCGACATCGATCACATCGAATTACCGGCTTCGTTGGCATATCCACTTGCCGGACTTCAGCGAATCAGGTTTGGCGAGCACAATGCGATCGCGCGGGCACTGGCAAAACTTGGGTTCGGACCAGGCTCAACTAACAATAGCGGTACTCAATCGCCATTCACTCCTCTTCCGCCGGATGCTTTCGGGCGAAAATCGCTGGCGGTCCTTCCATTCGAAAACTTGAGCAGCGATGCTGAAGATGCGTGGTTTGCCGATGGCTTGACGCAGGAGATCATCAATGTGCTTGCTCACATTAGATCGCTTCGTGTTAAGGACCGCCGATCGGTGATGAACTACGATCCGAACGGCAAATCAGTTGCCCGCATCGGGGATGAACTGGGAGTCGAATATCTGTTAGAAGGAACGATCAGAAAACACGGCACCACTGTTCGGGCATCCGCGGAACTCATCGATGTCTATGCGGAGGAACATATTTGGAGCAACACGTTTAAGGGTGCGGCAGAAGATATGTTCGCCGCTCAGGAACGATTTGCGCTCGATATGGCGGATGCGCTCAAACTCTCGCTCAGCGCGGAAGAGCGGCCGAATATTGCAAAACGATCGACCGAGAATTTAGAAGCGCTGGAATTGCTCACCAAAGCAGAAGCTCAACTCGTCGATGCGTTATCGCTCCCGGATTATCAAAAAGCTTTGGAGTACGCCGATGGCGCTCTACGTCTCGACCGAACGATCTCAATAGCTTGGTTCATTCGTGCGCGTGCACTGAATGGGCTTGTTGCATTTCATGGTTATCCGAATTCGAATTGTACCGAGGCTCGCGAAAGTGCCTTGCTGGCGTTAACGCATGACCCGCTTAACGCACGCGCCTTTGCGGAACTTGCTTTTTCTTATGCCTTGCAGCAAAAACCGGAGGAGTGTGGCGATGCCATTGCACAAGCACTCGCGATCGGAGGCGATAGTTACATCCACATGCGGTACGGCTCGATACTCATGGGTGCGCGAAAACTTCCGGAAGCATTGCATCAATTGGAACTCGGCTTCCAATTAGACCCAGAAAATGCGATCAATGCAGGGCAACTTCTGGTCGTAGCCTTTATGATGGGTGAAGCGGACGTTCTTCGACGCGTATCGGCTGGTCTGAAACCTTACTTTGAGCGAAGAGCGGCCATCGAACCGGAAAACTTTACCGCGTTGGCTTTGTGTACTGCCGTATTTCATTACCTCGGCGAGGAATCCGCAGCGCTCGAAATGTTGGAGCGCCTTCGACATCGTGCCTCCTACGACAATCTGGCAACGGCGCACATGATCATCCTGCTGAACATGCTTGGGAAAATAGATGAAGCGATCGAATTCGCTTCTCACGCGACCGATCTCGGTGTTGCCCGTCATTTTTTCATTGCAGGACCAGGGTTTGCTCCCTTCTTCGCACACCCCGGATATGCTGCCATTCGTGAACGGTTTGAGGCACCAGCCGCACAATAATTCCTAATACGACTCCGCCTTGCTTGGAAACTTCCCGTTCTTAATATCTGAATCATAGTTCCGAACAGCATCGCGCACCGTCTCGGCGAGCGTAGCATACTTCCGCACAAAGCGTGGATGGAATTCCTCGGTCAATCCCAGCAAATCATGCATGACAAGCACTTGCCCGTCGCAATGCGGGCCTGCACCAATGCCGATGGTGGAAACGTGGAGCGAATCTGTAATTTCTTTTGCGAGACCGGATGGGATTTTTTCCAACACTAATGCGAACACCCCGGCATCTTGCAAAGCTTTCGCATCTTTTTTCATGCGATCCGATTCTTCCTTTGTAATTCCGCGAGTCCGGTAGCTACCGAATTGGTGGATGGATTGAGGTGTGAGCCCAAGATGCCCCATGACTGGAATCCCAGCTTCGCTCATTCGGCGCACATGGTCTGCCACGCGCTCACCACCTTCGATCTTCACACCTCCAGCGCCCGTTTCCTTCATAATGCGGCCAGCATTACGAAATCCTTCCTCGACCGATACCTGAAAACTCATGAATGGCATATCACAGATCACCATAGCATGCTGATGGACACCCCGCACGACTAATCGAGCATGATAGATCATCTCTTCCAGAGTAACCGGAATCGTGGTTTCGTTGCCTTGAATCACGTTCGAGAGTGAATCGCCAACAAGCAGCACATCAGCGCCAGCCTGATCGAACAACCGCGCAAATGTGTAATCATACGCCGTGATCATTGTGACCTTCTCCCCGCGCGTTTTCATCTCGCGGATAGTTCGCGTGGTCACGCGGCGCGTTTCAACGCCCTGACTATGCTCGACTGTTATTTCTTGCTTCACGGTTCCTTTCGATGGGACTTTTTTCTTAGATTTCATGCAAAATAACAAACAACAAATGCCACTAAAAAAGCTCGACTGATTTCAGCCTTACCCGAATTCCATCGTGAAACGTCCGGTAGATCTGATGAACGAATATCAGCCCGAACCACATTCCTATCAGAACCTTAGTAATTTTCATCTGGTCAATTCCGGATTGGCTCGATTGGATGATCCCCTGCGGATCCGTCAGCACATCCCAGCTATTGTATCGCGCTACTCGGCCAAGATAGATCCCAATCGAGGAAAGCAGCGGTATCCCAAATATTCCTATCCATCCCCAGACACGGCCAAGACGCATGCGCAAGGCATAGAGAAGCCGGTCAACCGTAAACGAATAGCACGTCAACCCGACGAACACATACAGTACATAAACCGGAAGCTGGGTTCCTAATAATTTCCACAATGAAGTATCTTCGGTTCTGACCGTTTCCAGGAAATGGACGAGATCGGTCGCTACGTATGGTGCATTCGGCAGGATCAGCAGAACCAGCGCCATTTCGAATAGGAAGGTTATGTCACGAATAAGCGGTCGTGGCTGCTCCTCCCGCTTAAAGAACAGAATGCTCAAGACGACCGGAATGAGCGCCAGCGTGATATTCCAAACCATCCACCACCACGGCCAGCCGAGATTCACAAACTGGTCGTGAAAGGTTTTGATATGAAAATCTAACAGGTACATGGAGCACTCATTACGCGAGATGGCACAGGAAGGTTCGAATCACCGCAACTGTTCAATCAATTGGGTGTTATAGACATTGGCAGTAATTCTGATTTGATTAAAATTTCACTGATTATGAAGAATCGAATAATCTTCAATGCATTCTTCTGCATATTTAGCTGGAGCGCTTCTTCTCCCTCATTTTGCCAATGGACACAAGCAAATGGGCCATTCGGTGCAGGTTTCTGGAGTATTGCTGCGAGTGGCTCGACCGTATTGGCAGCCACACAAGACGGCATTTTCCGCACCGTCGACAGTGGTAAAACCTGGTCTCGATCGGGTTCAGGCATCCCTGCGAACCTGCATCCCGACTGCCTCTTGGTCACAAACCCCTATATTTTTGCTGGAACGATCGGTGGAGGGATCTATCGTTCGAGCAATGCCGGAGTTACTTGGAGCGAATGTAACGGCGCAGCACTCGCCACTGTGAATGGTATTGCTTCGCTTGGAACAACTCTCGCGGCCGCCACTGAGCAAGGTATCTATCTTTCTTCTGATACCGGTGCCAACTGGGTTCTCGAAAATAATGGGATTCCTACCTCGTATATTTATACCTTGGTTGCCAGTGGCACCAATCTTTTTGCCGCCAATCTTTTTGAAAATGTCTATCTTTCATCCGACTCTGGTAAAAGTTGGAGACTTGTCAATAGCGGATTACCGACTAAAGCGGAGTTTTTAACTCTCACAGCAAGCGGGGCCAATGTATTTCTGGGTTGTAGTGATGGAATCTACCGAACCACGGATCAGGGAGAATTTTGGATGCCTGCTAATAACGGGATACCTTCCTCGACGTTGATCTATGCGTTGGCCGCGAATCATCAGAATGTTTTTGCTGGGTCATTCGGTGCTGGAATTTTTCAATCTTCCGACAGCGGTCAATCCTGGGTGGCCATCGATTCTGGCCTAACGGATTCCTCCGTTGTCGCTCTTACTGCCGATGGTTCTGAACTCTGGGCCGGGATGAATGATGGCGGATTATTTTTCGCCGGAAACAATGGCGACACATGGAGTAATTTAAGCAGCGGATTACTGGCTAATCCCGCTGTCAATGTGTTCTCGGGATCCGGCGAAAACATTCTCTGCGGTACTTCAAATTATGGAACAGTTTTTCTTTCAGAGGATGCTGGAATGGACTGGACGAGGGCCAACTTGCGTCTTGAAGATTCTTATTCGGAAGTTCTGTCGCTTGCACTTCAAGGTAATTCGGTCTTTGCTGGAACCTTCGGTGAAGGCATTTTCCATTCGACAGATGGAGGAGAAAACTGGATCACCGTGAATAATGGATTAATGGTCAATACCGATATTACAGCACTTGCCTTTGACGGTACTACTCTCTTTGCAGGAACTGGGGTCGGATTATACCTCTCCACAGACAACGGAGCAAGCTGGAACAGTTCGTCGGATCTGAGCTATATCGGGGTCAATGCACTTGTCGTAACAGATGGCAATATTCTTGCTGGCACGTACGGGAACGGCATTTATATCTCATACGACGAGGGCCAATTATGGTTCCCATCCGATTCTGGATTTAACTCCCTTCCATGGGAGGGCAATTGCCCAACGGTAAACACATTTGTTGTGAGTGGTCATGATGTGTTTGCTGGAACGAGTGACAGCGGAATCTTTCGGTCATCCGATGAGGGAATGCACTGGACTCCGGTTAGTACGGGATTGACTTCAACAGATGTCCTTTCTCTGGCCTCCGTTGCCTCCGATCTATTTGCCGGAACTATGAATGGTGTCTTCCTCAGTACAAATAATGGCACGAACTGGTCTGATGTCAGCGATGGATTAACAGATAGTGCTGTAAGCGCGATCGGTTCGGATGGGCCCTATCTCATTGCAGGTACACTGGCGGATGGTGTTTGGAGACGTTTGTTATCAGATTTTCCCGTTTCACGTGTATCCTATGGCATCACTACAGATTCGAACTTAAACGTTTCGGTCTTTCCGAATCCTGCTTCGAATGTGCTTCATATCTCGGCTTCGGAACCGATCCATGCCGAACTTTTCGATCTATTGGGAAGAGAGAGAGCGAACTCCGTTCCGGAAGCAAGTGGCTCTAATATAGAGGTTTCCAGTTTAGAAGCTGGAAACTACCTTTTGAAAATTGGCGGGAAAACTTGGCCCGTCACCATCATTCACTAAGAATAGGTCAGTTCTACACATTTCTGTATATTTTCATAGCGTTTCCGGTTCTCTATTATACCCCCTCACCCCACAAGCATAAATTGCTTGCCTGCCATTTGGCGAACGATAGATTTGAATTCGAGATTGAGAAGTTGGACGAGTATATCCTGCACATCGAGACCAGCACGTTCAGCCAGCGCGTCAATCTGGAGCGGCCCGCCGGCAGCTTCGAGCACATCCACGATCTTCGTCTCGAACATCGTAAGATCGCCACGCGGGATGGGCTGCCGTTCTTTTCGAACCCCTGCCTTACTCGACCACCCTAATTCATCCAGCACCTGCTCGGCAGACTCGGCAAGGCGCGCTCGGCTTTCGCGAATAAGCTGGTTTGGGCCACCACTCGAAGGGCGGGTGATGTCGCCAGGAACTGCAAACACATCTCGGCTTTCATCGAGTGCCAGAGATGCAGTAATCATCGACCCTCCCTTTGTTTCGCTTTCTATGATAACTGTTGCACGCGTCATTCCGCACACGATACGGTTGCGCCATGGAAAATTGCGGGCATCGGGCTTTGCTCCCATCGGTAATTCCGAAACGATCGCTCCCCGCCCGCTTGCGATTAGCTCTTCGGAGAATGACTTATTCGAATACGGATAAATGACATCCACTCCCGAACCCAGAACGGCAATGGTATTCCCGCCAGACTCAAACGCTGCCTGATGTGCATGTGTATCAATCCCTTTTGCAAAGCCACTAACTACCGTCACGTGCTCCACCGCAAAACCTTCGGCAAACTCTTTGACAGCAGTCCGTCCGTACTCGCTCGTTTTTCGAGAGCCGACGATGGCAATCATTCTCTCGCCATTCAGCAAAGCATTATTGCCTCGAATATAGAGAAGAGGCGGCGGGGAATATGTCGCCTTTAACTGGTGGGGATAGCCTGCATCGAAATATGTAATAATGGTGGTATCGTCAGGAATTTTTGCAAGCTGCTTTCTGGCTTCTTCCATTGCCTCCGTACGGTCGGCGATAAACTCTGCTACGGTCTCTTTTCCAAGACCTGGCACATTCATTATTTCGTGCGGGCTTGCGAGGAATGCGCGTTCAGCGGTAGAAAAATATTGCATCAGCGCCAACAATCTCCGAGAACCAATTCCGGTCGTGAAATGCAGCGCAAGATAATACGTCAGCTCTAAACGTTCCAAATAGGAGGGACAATAAATTGTGGAGTGGTAAGGCTGTTGTTTTGTCAGCCGTTATTGTGATTTACGCTGGAAAGGGCAGCAAGCTGTTCTTCAAGCTTATTTACGCGCTCGATAAGTTCAGGCAACGAACGCATCGCACCTTCGAGTTTGAGCATTTCGCGGCCGTTACGAGCGGGACTTCCCATATACAGCCCTGGTTTCGTGATTGTTTTTGAAATGCCAGATTGCGCCCCAACGATCACGCCATCCGTCGTCTCGATATGGCCGGTCACACCCGACTGCCCGCCAAAGATATTTCGCCTCCCAATTTTGGTCGAACCCGCAATTGCAGCGCCAGCAGCCATGACGGTATTTTCCCCCACTTCGACATTGTGCGCAATCTGAACAAGATTATCGAGTTTCACCCCTTTCCGGATTCGCGTCTCCGCGACAGTTGCACGATCAATGGTGGTGTTGGCGCCAATTTCGACATCATCTTCTAAAACAACAATTCCGATCTGTGGAATCTTACGATAAGTGCCATCGCCCATCGGAACATACCCAAAGCCATCGAACCCGATAACGCTGCCTGCACCCACCACCACGCGGTCGCCAAGCTGCATTCGATCGTAAATCACCGCGGATGGATGGATCTCACATTCGTCCCCAATGATGGCATCCGCGCCAATATATGCACCATGCCTCACGATTGTATTTGCACCAATTATGGCGCGTGGTCCAACAAACACGTGGACGCCAATATGTGCATCTGGATGAATGGTCGCATCGGTCGAGACGACGGCACTGGGATGAACGCCTTTCGGAGGCATCTCCCGCTTCGGGCTAAAGAGTTCCAGCGCGCGGGCAAACCCTTCGTGCGGATTCTTTACCCGCAATAGTGCAGGGCCACTTCCCAACGTATGTGTGGCAGAAAGATATTCGCTTACGATTACGGCCGTAGCCCTTGTTGAAGGAAGAAATCGCTCATACATTGGATTGCCGATGAACGTGACCGCGCCCGGAACTCCGTCCTCGATACCGGTCGCGCAGGTAATCTCTTCATCGCCGTTCGATAGCTCAATCGACGCGGCTCCAACTCGTTCGGCTAACGCTTTGATATTCATACAAGCTTTAATATAGCGGGATCGACGGATCGATCTCCTTACTCCAGGCAATAATTCCACCCCGAAGATTTCTTGCTTTCGGCAGACCATTCCGACGCATGAACTCGACGGCCATTCCACTTCGACCGCCCACTTTGCATTGGACCACAATGTCGGATTCCGGATCGAACTCCGCGAGGTGTTCTGGAAGTGAATTCAGGGGAATCAGCTTACCACCGATATTCGCGGTCGCGTATTCGCTTGGTTCTCGGACATCCACCAAGACAAAATCTTTGCCCGTGTCCATCCATTCTTTTAATTCTTGAACGGAAATCTCAAAAGGAATTTCAAGTGCCATAGTGCTTCTAACACAGGATGAATCAAAATTATCGTAACAAAAACATTTGCACCACGCTGCTCGCAAAATTGACGAGCGGCTGGAAATACACTCCAAATACTACCACCGGAACGACCATAACCAATAACAGCGCAATAGCCGGAGCTGAATACCGAAAGATCGGAGGATTCGCCACCCCTTCCGAAATCCGTTCAAGGGTAGAGGTACCTAACGGCCGCTTCAAAAACATCGCCGCTGCCACACGCAGATAATAATAGAGCGAAGCCACCGAATTTAGTATGACTGCAACAGCGAGCCATAACAAGGGTACGCCATGCGATGCATCGGGTGTCAGCAAGCTGCTCAACAGATAAAATTTCGCGACAAACCCAGCGGTAAGCGGTATGCCAGTCAGCGATACCAGGAACACTACGAGTGCTGAACAGACGAGCGGTGCCCGCAGCATCAAGCCGCGGAAATCGTCGATCTCTTCAGAACCGATCTTATTCTCAATGAGGATGACAGCGAAAAAGGCTCCGCTCTGCATAAACAGATATGCCGCAAGATAGATAGCGATGGCGACGATCCCGGAAGCTCTGCCGGTCGCAAGAGCAGCAAGGATGTATCCAGAATGTGCGATCGTGCTATAGGCAAGCATTCGCCGTACGTTCGATTGGAGCAGGGCTGCAAAATTTCCAAAGCTCATAGTTACAACCGCAAGCACTGCAATAGCGGTATGCCAATCAATGAATGTTGTGCCGTTCTTCAATGCCACAGGAAAAACAAAGGCAACGAACCGGATCAATATCCCAAATCCTGCGGCCTTCGATGCAACAGATAGGAACGCCGTTACAGGGACTGGTGCACCTTCATACACATCCGGAGTCCAAAAGTGGAACGGTACCGCACTGATCTTATATCCCAATCCAACAAGAACAAGCAGCGTGGACAACCAGAGAAGGTAGAAGTTTGGATCATTAATTGTATGAGGATGAGACGCTAGAATTTGTCCGATTGCAATAATATTTGTTGTTCCGGAAAGCCCATAAAAAAGGGAAATGCCGTAGATCATCAATCCTGAGGAAAGGGCGCCAAAGAGAATGTACTTTAGAGATGCCTCCGCGCCATGATCGGTATGGCGGAAAAATCCCGCCAGTAGGTAACCGGCTATCGACGCAAGTTCGACCGAGATGTACATCATGATGAGATCCACCGAGGCGGGCATCAGATAAAGCCCAATGGACATACCAAGTATGAGTGTAGCATACTCCCCCAATCGGGATGGTTCCGACATGAGCTTCCGAGATGCCAAGGACATAAGCAAGGCAAGAATCCCGGCAACTGAAATCAGAAGCTTGAAATAGACGCTAAAATTATCAACCACTGCCATAGCATAACCGTGATTGAGCATCCCATTATTTAAGGTCGGGGAAAATAACGACTGAGTGTAAGGAAAGACAAGCGATCCGGAACGCCATGCGCGAGGATTCGAAGGATCGAGCCCAAACCATTGCATTGCCGCAAACACACCCGCAAGCGTAAGTACAATTGCTGCAAAGATCACGGAAAAGCGTTTCGATGTTGCCTTAGGAGTGAGAGCATCCAGCAGAATTGCAAGTAAAAATCCAACTCCTAATATCAACTCAGGACAAAACGAATTTATGCTGATCGCCACATACCCCTGAACGGTATGGGCGATACTTTCCAGCGTTTCAGGCGTTCGCGGCATAACGTGCGTTAAGGAAGTATAGCCACGCTTTGGCTCAGAGTATGGGAATGAACGAAGGTGACAAGCGCATTCACGCTAGTAGTCGTTAGATCGATAACAGGGCCTGGATAGATTCCAAGCGCAATGACTATGACGGCAAGCGGGACGAGGGAGACCAATTCGCGCCTGGTCACATCCGTTAGATTGCTCCATTTATCAGGGATGGTGCCATAGAACATGCGTTGCAGTGTCGTGAGAAAGTATGCAGCCGTGAGGATCATACCAAGCGTCGCAATGATGGTAAAGGTCTGCCAAGTCTGGAAAGAACCAAGAAAAACCAACGCTTCGGAGATGAACAATGAGAGAGTTGGAAGCCCAAGCGCGGCAAAAAAAGCAATGACCACCAATGCGAAATACTTCGGCATTTGATTCGCGAGCCCCCCAAATTCGAGGATGCCACGCGTTTGTGTGCGGTCATAGAGTACCCCGACAAGCAGAAATAGCATTGCCGTGATGATTCCGTGATTGAACATTTGCAGTTCCGCACCAAGAATACCTTGTGCACTGAGTGATGCAATGCCAAGTAATACAAATCCCATGTGGCTGATGGAGCTATAGGCGATCATGCGCTTGAAATCGCTTTGTGCCATTGCACATAGAGCACCATACAGAATATTGATGACACCAAAAAGTGCCATATACCACGAAAGCGCAACGGAAATTTCCGGGAAGATTCCAAGCGAAAGCCTAAGAATTCCATACCCACCCATTTTGAGCAACACGCCGGCCAAAATAACAGACATCGCGGTTGGCGCTTCGACGTGTGCGTCAGGAAGCCATGTATGAAATGGAACCATTGGAATTTTTACAGCGAAAGCGAAGAACAGTCCGAAAAATCCTACATAGCGCCAGGTCGTACCAAGCCCACTAAAAATACTTCCGTGAATCAGTGCCGTCTGATCCATCATGCGCAGCATACTGAAGGTGTGATAAAGCTCCGGTTTATGCGTAAGAGCGCTCATGATAACCTGATGCGTTCCGGGAATGAACAGCATCACCTGGTTCGAGAAAAAGAGGCCGATCATGACTAAGAGCAGAAAAACGGAACCAAGCAGCGTATAAAGAAAGAACTTCATCGCTGCATACTCACGACGAGCACCTCCCCAGATACCGATCAGGAAATACATCGGCAGCAGCATCAACTCCCAGAAAAGGTAGAACAAGAAAAAGTCAAGAGCGCAGAACGTCCCCATCACTCCGATGTCAAGTAAGAGAAACATAAGGAAGTAGCCCTTGATATTACGCTCGATCGAAAAGCTTGCAATAGCTCCAACAGCGACGATAATTGCGGTCAGCAAGATCATGGTAACCGAAAGGCCGTCCAGCCCCATGAAATAGTCGATGGCGAGATTACCGAAGATTCCCAGACCCGACACTCGTATCCATGGCATCCGTTCGATGAATTGGAAGCTCTTCGGATCGTTAACTCCGCCAAGCGAACCGCTAAAGTTTACACAGATGAGAATAGCGATGGCTAATTGGATGAGCGTGACGCCCACGGTAATACCCCGGAGCATCCGCACCTGATCACGAGGAACAAAGACGGTAATAACCATCCCTGCGAGCGGTAGGAACGTTATGAGACTTAATACCGGGAGATCAGCGAGCATTCATTCAAACGGTGGTAGTGAGCAATCAAGATCTATGGAATCATGGGAGCAGTGTTACTGCGCTTGTCACATGTCCTCCGTTGCCGGCATCGATCACGACGTAATAGACTCCAGCCTTCAGCCCATTCCCATTTAACGTGGCTTGATTCGAGCCAGCTCCGTATTCCCCATCGAGCATTGTAGCGATCTTTCGGCCAAGCGCATCGTACAGATCCATTTCAACATGCTCGCTTGCTGGGAGTGTAAAAGAAACCACCGCACTGGAGTATAAGGGGTTAGGATACACCTTGAGTGATAACGCCGAGGATGGCCATGGTGAAACTCCGCTCAGGATCTTACCAGGTAATGGTGCGCTATAAGTTGCTATTCCGCCGTTCGCAGCAGAGTTGATGCTAACCACAAAATTACTATCTCCGCGTGAGATACTCAGTTCTGACCCAGCTGTCGAAAAAGAAACCGGAATCCCGATCGGGTACCATGATGCACCAAAATCCGAAGTACTATACACTCCCATATCCGATGTCAGAATTGCCACATCCGAGTTGGGAATGAATTGAACTGCTGCTGGCGTGAGGCCGGATACTGGAAGTGTGGTGAGTGCTACCCAGGTTGTGCCGCTATCCGTCGTAACCGTCATCCCAGAAGTCCCATTGTTCGATACGGACTGGAAGCAGGCCAGCCCGTGTGTTGCATCGTCATCGAAAGCAACGCTGAGTGAGTTTTGGTAGGCTGTAGATACGGCAGTCCAACTTTGTCCGCGGTTCGTGGTATGCCAAATATGTTTTGAGTTCGTACCAAACCAGCCATTGTCACCAACCCAGGCCGCAGCGTTATTCCAACTTGCAACACTAGCCCCTTGGGTCGAGATCGGTTTGGCAAGTGGGTTCCACGTATTCCCGCCATCAGTAGTAATACCTATTCCCCACTGTGTGGACCCACTTGTGGGGTCTCCAATGAGTATGCCATTTAAGGGATCAAAAAAATGCACTGAATTTACGAATGGAGTAAAGCTCGATACATCGGTTGAGTTGAAGCTCTGTCCCCCGTCATTGGTAAAGATTACAGATGCAGCACCGGCTGCTGGTCCTGTACCAAAGTAAGCATTCAACGAGTCAAAGGCTTCAATATCGTACGGTGGAACCGAACCTTCTGAAAGCGCGGACGTATCCTGCCAGGATTCGCCACTTTCTAAAGCGAACTGCGCCTGCAAAAAAAACTGAGCACCTACATCCTCTTCGATCCCAAATCCAGCCCAAGCCACAGAGTTCGAGACACGCTTGATGCATGTCCCAAAGGAGCCAGGAATGTCTTGCACAAAACCGGGGATGGTCGTCAATGGAATCGGGAGCGTCAGGGTGTCTGCCAGCCGGATGCCATCGGTGACAAAGAAACGGACCGGAAGAGTGCCTTGGCTATACACTCCTGTGCGAGTGATCTGGAACACTCCGGAAGCTGCAGTTCCTGTGTCCATCGACCCGAGCTTTGCGATCCCCGCGCCGGCCAAATATCCTAATCCAGGCAAAAGAGTCACCGAAATATTCGTTCCATTCGCTACCTCATCTTTGAATGTAACTTTTAAATCCTGCTGGATCCCAACCGCACCAAGTGAATCGGAAACCACACCATTGACAGCATATTGAGTGATGATGAGTCCTGGCCACGGTGCGACTCCTACTGCGCTAACGGCATCGACGCGCCCCCAATAATCCGTTCGATCACTGGTATTGACTACATTATCCACGGTCTGAATAATCTGCCGTGCAACGAACTGAGAGGGTAATGTAGGATATTCAGACATAATAAGACCGGCTACCCCCGCGGTTAGTGGGGATGAAAAGCTCGTACCACTCTCGGAGCTATACAGGCTGTTAGAGTCAGCGACGGAACCTTCATAGTCACAACTCAAAATATCGGCGCCGGGCGCCCACACGCTGACCGAGGGTCCAGTATCGGAAAAGCCGGCAGCGGCATCATTTTGGTCTGTAGCCCCGACACTGAGCACGCCTGGGCCATCAGCTGGGTAAGAGTAGCTCCAGTCGTTAGCAGCATCCGGCGTGTTGGAGTATGGATATGACACACCACTAATCACGGTAGAATTATTCCCAGCCGCTGCCACGACGAGCACGTTGCTCGCCATCGCTTCATACAAAAACGTATTAGAGAACTCCGTATCAGAAGGGAAAACGGGTCCTCCCCACGAACAGTTAACGATTCGAGCGCCATGCGTCGAAGCATAATGGATTCCCTCATAGCCCGCCGAAACATTATCGTTATCCGCGCCAGATGCTTTAATTGCAAGCAATCTGCACCCGAATGCCACGCCGGCAATCCCCACACGGTTATTTCCCTCCGCGAGAATACATCCCGCAGTATGTGTTCCGTGGTTCGGCTCACCAACACCCTTCAAATACGGAGGGCGAGGACGAGGGTTGTTATTCGGTTGAAGCATAGCACCTGCTCCTACATTGACATCACCGCAAAAATCCCAGCCTTCCCAGTTATCGATGTAGCCGTCGCTATCGTCGTCGATTCCATTGGACCGCTTATCGTGACCATGGGCATCGAGTCCTATTTCACCCCAATTATATTTAATCTCGTCCTTCAGATCTTCATGATCAATATTGATCGCGCAATCCACATCCGCAATCACGATCGAGGTATCACCCGTGGTTACGTTCCAAGCGTTGAACACATTCATATTAGTGAGCGCATATTGCTGGCTCAATAGCGAATCATTCGTCTCCAAAGATTCCGGAAACAGATACCGGACAGAGCCACACTCGACTTCTCCTGTGGCCTCAAGAATCAAAAGCGCAGCATGTGGATCGATGCTACGATTGGAGTAATAAATGCAATACATCCGATCAATTCCAAATGCACGGCTGATGGAATCTTTCGATGCATGTGGATCGAATACAACCGTCTGGGTTATACCGAGCTGTTTCGATACTCGAGAGAAGGAACTCGAGGGGGCGACCGAAAGCGTGACATCGCCTGCAGAGGAAATAGTGCGTCCGATCGAACTTCCAGCTTTCAATTGGATATAAACAACACCCGGTGCATAATGGGTGATCTTTGCTGATGAAGTGGAATGGAATGCCTTATTCCGATCGTCCGCTCCTGCGATTTTCGAAATCAGCACAAATGCAAATAGAATTAGAATGAGCTTACGATTCATATCAAGTTAAGGATTTTTAGAAACTGCTAACTTTGAATCAAGGATGGGGGGCGAACCAAAGTATCATCAAAATTATGACGACTGTGGCAATGATCCACATCAGATAAGTCTGGATTCTCCCGGTCTGGACCGAGCGAGCCATCAACCCGAAAAATTGAACCGTTGCTCCTACGAGTGTAACAAGGCCATCGACCACATATTTGTCGAATGCACCGGCAAGTCGTGAGAGCGTAACAGTCAGGTGTGCCGCTAAATTCACGGCACCATCGATGATATTTCGGTCCGCCCAGCCGCTAAATCTCGCAGTCAATGTGATTGTGTCAACAATAGCGTACTCATAGATCCTATCCAGATACCATCCTCGCTCAATGAAACGGTGGATCGGCAGCAAGGCTCTGCGTAATTTCCCTGCACTCGCGGGCCATATTCCGAATATTGAGAGTGCAATAATAAATCCAGAAAATGCAGATGCAAGTGCTGCGCGTTGAGAAAATGAGGCGTTCTCAGTTTGCTGTTCCTGGAGTGCAATTTGGTGCGGCATCATCAATGCTGCTGTCAGATCAGAACTTGGAGCGTAATTACGCGGCAAAAATCTTGGCGCTGTCTGGGGAGGAACCACCTGAGTTGGTGTCGTAATCCACCGACTCAAGAATCGGCTACTCCCCGGATCCAATGGATTCCTGCCAAACCAAAACCACAAGGTCAGTACTGCAAGCAAAACAAGCGGAATTGTCATCGCCAATGGCGATTCCCTAACTTTTTGCTGGAGTAATGGTAGAGCAGGCTTTCCAAAAAATACTAGAAATACCTGCCGCCACATATATAAGGCAGTTAGTATCGTAACGCCAAAACCAACCCATGGTAGCGCTGATGCAATTCCTCCTTGCAAATCACCGTATGCGAGTGTACCTGAAAGGATTTCATCCTTCGACATGAATCCAGCAGTAAGTGGCAAGCCAGTAATCCCAAGCGCCGCAATAAGATACGACCATCCCGTTAAGGGCATTCTACGTAGCAGCGCCCCCATGTTATGTATGTTCTGTGCATCTGTATGATGGTCACCAGCTTCATCCAATGCACGATGTATTGCGAAAATTACCGATCCTGCTCCCATGAATAATAGACCCTTGAATGCAGCGTGTGTCACAAGATGAAAAACACCAGCCGCTACCGCACCTGAGCCAATCGACATTATCATCAACCCTAACTGTGATATAGTGGAATACGCCAGGATCTTCTTAATATCAGATTGAGCCAACGCAATAGTCGCTGCCATGAAACTCGTGAATGCACCCACACATGCTACAATGAGCATTGCGTCGCCAGTAAGCAGAGGAAATACCCGCGCCATTAGATACACGCCGGCCGCCACCATCGTAGCAGCGTGAATGAGGGCAGAAACAGGAGTTGGGCCTTCCATGGCATCAGGTAACCACACGTGCAGCGGGAATTGGGCGCTCTTCGCAACAGCCCCACCAAAAATGAGTAAACCTGCAAGAGTGAGTGTAATCTCTGGAGTAAGTCCAAGAAAGCTAAATGAAATCGGCAATCCATCGCTAATATATCCGAAGATCTCGCGAAAATCGAAGGTGCGAAATTCACTGAAGAGAAGAAGAATACCGATCCAGAAAAGTGCATCTCCTACACGATTGGTAATGAATGCCTTCCGAGACGCATTTTGTGGGCCGGGACGCTCGTACCAGTGCGCGATCAATATATAACTGGAAAAACCAACCAATTCCCAGAAAATATAAAGCTGGAGGAAATTCCCAGCGAGTACGATTCCAAGCATTGCGAAAGTAAAAAGGCCGAGGAAAGCAAAATACCGCGCGAATCGTGCATCCCGCTTCATATACTCGATCGAAAAAACGTGCACCAAAAAGCTGATCCCAGTTACTACTACCATTAGGATCGAAGTCATATTATCCAAATAAATGGATTGCCGGATCACGAGGGAACCAACACCTGGTACCATTCCAAAATGAAGCCAATCAAATCCCCATTGGATCGCCGGTGCTGAGGGAGTATGCAATCGCTCCCATGCAACATATCCAGCCAGCGCCGCAGAAAATGCGATCGCGGGTGTGGCAATAAGATAGGCATGTTGCCCAAGTTGCTTCTGATTAAATATCACAAGCACAAAGCTCAGGAGCGGAAGCCCGAGTACAAGCAGAGAAATAAGAATTAGTTGATCCATCGTCTATGCCTGATTCAATCCCTCATTTTATGTGCATCGCGAACACTAACCGAACCCTGCTGCTTGTACAAATTCAGCACGATAGCCAGTGCAACGGCCGCCTCGCTCGCCGCCATCACGATCACAAAAATTGCAATGACCTGCCCACCAAGATTAATACCTCCGTAGCGGGTAAATGCCACAAAATTGATGTTAGCCGCATTCAAAATTAGTTCGATCCCCATTAGCACCGCGATAGCATTCCTGCGAGTAAGCATCGTAAAGATGCCAAGCACGAGCAGAGTGGCGGAGAGTACCAAAAAATGAGGCAAGCCGACCGGTGTAAAGCTCATTGCGCGACCTCCCTCGGTATTTTCGGATCTCGCCGCACCATCATTACCGCTCCAACCAATGCAACTAACAAAATGATCGAAACAACCTCGAAAGGCAATAGATAGTCCGTCATCAGCAAAGTACCGATCGCTGACGATGTTCCTTGGCTTCCCTTTTGCGTAGCGACTTCAGTCGAAGAGCCTTGCATCGGCTCGACTACCTTCGCGACTGCGTCCTTATTCCACGGGCTTTTTTTCCAGGGCATATCATCATACTTCACCCAATGCGCCTGGGTCAGGAATGAAATCAGTAGCACCAGTAATGCTCCACAAATAATAATTGCTGGAATGCGCGCTGAGAGCGCGGAACGCAGATCAATATTCGTAACACGATTCGTCAGCATCACACCGAACACAAGAAGCACAAGGATTCCACCAACATAGATGAGAATTTGGCTCACGGCAAGGAAATCCGCGCTCAAAAGAACATAAATTCCCGCAACGCCGAAGAACGTTACGAGCAGCGCAAACGCCGCATGAACAATGTTCCGCGAAAAGCATACCAATCCCGCCGTGCCTACGATGGCAACAGCGAAGAGATAGAAGAATGCGTCAAAAAGAGACATTAATGTCTGTGTTAATTATGCTGTCATCCTGAGCGCAGCAATTCGACAGGAGGGAGAATTGCGAAGTCGAAGGATCTCATGTAGTTCAACGAGCCGGTTAACTACATGAGATCCTTCGACTCCGTTCGTTCCTCCTTCGTCGGAACGAACTCCGCTCAGGATGACAAGCGAATTAATCATGATTGCACCCTCTCGGCCGCCTGCTTCGCCCGTTGAATATTCGCCTCCGCTTCGTATTTCTCTCTGTTTTGAATATGAATCGCTGCTTCCGTCTCATCCATCGTTGCAAAGTGATAGATCAGATTTTCGCGTCTTGGCTCGGAGTATTCAAACACCTCGGACATTACAATACACTCCGTTGGGCACGGCCATACGCAGAGCGAGCAATAGCAGCATTTCGCCATGTCGATGTCGAACTTGGTCACCCACAACGATTTCTTCTTCGAGTTCATCGTCGTGATTCCCAAGTCTTCACCAGGCACCGATTTCACGGTATCAATTGTGATGCAATCCACGGGGCATGCGCGCGCACATTTATCGCAGCCGATGCAATCATCCATATTGACATACAGCCGGTTGCGCGCCCGCTCCGGAAGAATGTACTCGTTCTTCAGCTCCGGATATTGCCGAGTAACCTTCTTCCGTCCAAGATGGCGAATAACGATAGTCAGCCCCTGAAAGGCTGTCCCGATGGCGCGCAGAATGTCAGCGAAGTATTTTCCCACTTGGGATGTCTAACACAAGGGAGGGAGGGAGCAATCCATACGTAAATAGC
The DNA here is from genome assembly GCA_963736195.1 of Ignavibacteriota bacterium. GTDB lineage: Bacteria > Bacteroidota > Ignavibacteria > Palsa-1295 > Palsa-1295 > PALSA-1295. The sequence continues at coordinate 34,675 of CAVTNP010000004.1, read as the reverse complement.
AACGACAAATGTCTTGGTAGAACGAATCGCTAGTTTTTCAAGTGAAGCGTTCTCTCTATTCTGAACAGTGGTGATTCCTTATCATAAGTACAGAGATATTCAAATTTACAATCTTTTTTATCCATATCCTCATATTGAAATTCTATTCGAAGCGAGATTGGAACAGAGCCGTTAATGATTGAGCCAAAATCGTTAGTACGAAAGCCTGGCGCTATCGCGATCTTATCGCCCGCAACAAACTCCGCTGCGAAAGTTGGAGGAGGATGAGGGAATTCAATGTTGTTTACTATAAGTTGCGAAGTAATTCGAAGGTTAAAAGCATTTGTTTTCCCACTATTCTCAACTGTAAATATGACACACGGATTCTCTTGGAAGAATGATAGCCGAGCCTCCGGAATATGCAATTGCGGACGATTTGCTAAAGCAAAATTTCGTTGTTGCCTCGAGAGCTGCCTGCTGGCATTAATCCAGAGACCAAGGGTTACAACGACAAGAAGAGCGGTAAAAATTGCCGTCCATCCGGCTGCATCTATACAAAGAAATGTGCATGTGTATTGCAGGAGCATTCTCATGGAACGTCTAGGATTTGAGGCTCGTTCGAAGAGGATGAAACTACGTCTGTTTTCTATCCTGATTTGTATTCTTACCCTTGCGTCTTGCACAGCAAAGGTTTACCAACGCGAAACGCCTGATCCTTGCAAAGACCCCACATTCGTCAAACTTCGAACAGTGCCCGTGGATTCACTCACGCAACGTGAGTATGAATATGTGTCACGCAAGGAGCAAGAATGTGAAGCATATCAAAATGCGAAGATGAATGAGGAAGCTACAGATCAAGTAGCGTCTGCGGTTGAATCGCTTCCAGTAATTGAACTCCTCCTCGGTATCGGTATAGGCATTATAGCCGTTTTGATTCATTTATAAGAATCATCAGAAATGTCGAAGTCTCACACCTTCCTCCGAGAACCAAACTTACGGAGACCCGCGACCACTGCGACACGTGTAAACTAAACCCATAGTCACCATGCTTTTATAATTATGAACTACCCTCTTACCATTTCTGACCCCGATATTCTCGGCGGTGTGCGCGTTTTTGCAGGTACACGTGTGCCGGTGAAGACGCTTTTCGATTATCTGGAAGACGATTATTCGCTTACGGAATTTTTGGAGTTCTTTCCGACGGTTCCGCGTGAAATCGCTTTAGCGGTACTCGAACAAGCTGAACATTCGGTCGCCGAGCCGGTCGGCCAATGAGAATTCTTCTCGACGAATGCATTCCCAAGCCACTCACTCAGGCACTTGACGGAATGACGGTATTAACTGCTCAATCCATGGGATGGGCAACGCAGAAAAATGGCGATTTGATTGCCTTAGCCGAACAATCGTTTGACCTTCTCATTACATTGGATCAAAATATTCAATACCAACAAAATCTTCAGAACCGGAATATCGCCATCCTGCTATTACCTACTAATCGCTGGCCGATACTTTCGATCCACCTCGTTGAAATTCGGGATGCTGTGGTTCAGATGACGCCTAAGGAATTCCTCGAATTGACATTCAAATAAGCGTTTTAGTCCTCGTCCTTCTCCACAAAATCCGGAGTAAGCAAACTACCGAACGCGCCAATCACTTGGAATGCATGTCCGATGATCTCGATGATTGCAGCGTAATCAAGTATCGGCACCAAATGCTTCCACTCAGCATACCACCCAACGGGTGCAAGGAAAGACCCGAGAACGAAAAGAAAGGCAAAAAATATTTGACGTTTGCGAAAACGGTCCTGCATTAGAGGCGTGATATTCAGTCTATTTTATTGCCACTGCCAGCACACTGGCCGTCGCGACTGCTGTGAGGCCGAACGGAATCAGCACTTTCCAACATACACGCATCACCTGATCGACGCGCAGGCGCGGCAGCGTCCAACGGATCCATATTTGTACGAGTACGAACGAGAGCCCTTTTAGTATGAACCATACGAATCCCATCCCCGCGCCATTCAGCGAATTCCCTAATGGCGATTGCCATCCTCCCAGAAACAGCACAGAGGCAACTGCTCCAACAGCGAACATGCTCGCATACTCCGCCAGAAAGAAGAACGCGAATTTCATTCCACTATATTCCGTGTGGTATCCTGCAACAAGCTCCGATTCCGCTTCAGGAGCATCGAACGGAACGCGATTCGTCTCCGCAAGTGTGCCAACGAAATACGTTCCGAATGCGACGAGCATCACGGGAATAAGCAATAGATTCATCTCGCCGCCAAAGCCGGCAATCTGTTTTGGCCCACCGAAGATAAACCAGTTCTGAATTCCTCCTGCTTGCAAATTCGTAATCGTTTGCAAGTCCATGGAACCGGCAATAACAACAACAGTAAGCACCGCGAGCGCGACTGGAATTTCGTACGAAATGATCTGAGCTACTGAGCGCATGGCGCCAATCATCGAATACTTGTTATTCGATCCCCAACCCGCCAACAAGATCGATACCACCGTGAGCGACCCCATGCTGAGCACATAAAAGATTCCAGTATTCAGCCTTGCCCCAATGTACACCGCTGAAAATGGAAGAGCTGCAAACACCGAATAGCTTCCGATAAAAACAACGAATGGCGCCAATACATACAATGGCTTATCAGCAGCCGCCGGAGTCGTATCCTCTTTTTGCAGAAGCTTTAGAATATCCGCAATAGGCTGGAGCACTCCTTTGGGTCCTGTCCGCATTGGACCAAGGCGATCCTGCACCCATGCGGAGATCTTCATCTCGCCAAGGATTGCAACCAGTCCGTATCCCAAGATGAATACAAGCGGGATCGCCGTATAGGCAAGCGTCGTCAGCAAAGTCGATGCCCACCCCGGTCCGAGCAAGCCCGAGAGAAATTCGTATATGGGTTGAAAGATCGTCATTGGTTTAGCAAATTGCTAAACGCATAATGAGTAGGGATAGGTGCGAAGAAAAGCTTGATTACTCACCACTCCGCTTCCACTTCGGATTATCAAGTAGAAACGAGACACTGATGCGGTTGGTCGAGCCAAGTTGATCTTGTGCATTTGCGCCGACGTAAGCGTAATCGATGTGAAGCTTCGAAATAGTTACACCGACGCCCACGCTCCACATTTGCATATCATTATAGCCTCCACGAATTGCAAAAAGATCTTTGTATTGATACTCGAGCCCTTCATGAAAATCAGCCGATGCGGGCCCCGCATAAAGCTGTGCATCCTGCCCGCGATTTTCGAATCGCAGATCAATATCGGCTGTCGGCATCAGCCGATGATTACCATTGGAGGTAATATTCCAGATGTAAGCACCACCCAGTACTAGCGTTGGTGAGACTAACTCTTTGGTGCCAGTGGTGTAGGAAAGGAGCGTCGTCGTCGCATCGTCGAGAACGGCTGCAAACGTGAGAGCATCGTCCGGTTTATAGCGTGCACCCAGATCGAATCCCAGTCCAGACCCTGTCGTTTGAGGATCAAGGCGGATATCAACCAACTTTGCATTGACGCCCCACGACAATTGTGGATTCACCGTTTTCTCATAAGAAAGAATCGCTACCCAATCATAATTAGAAAAGCTCGATACTTTGCTATAGTCGAGATAATCACCAGGATCAAGTTGACCATCATTATTGAGATCCACAAGCGCATCCCGCGTATCCAGAATTCCACTTACGCCAATGTGAAGGATAGAGATCGCAGCTGAGGACGTTGCATTTAATGGGGCCGCGAACGCCCCATAATCATACTGCACCGTTCCATCGAATCGCGATTCGTGCATGGCTGTAACCATCGGATATTTCAGCGTACTAAGTGCTGCCGGATTCCAATAGCCAGCCGTAGCGTCCTCACTGATAGCGATACCCGCTCCACCCAGGGCCAGCGAACGAGCCCCAACCCCGAGTTCGAGGAATTCACCGGCGTAATCCTCTACCGTCTGCGCTCGAAGCGGCAACGTCGTTGCGACAAATAGGAGAATGTATAATTGTGTCCGGCGCACTACTAAATGAATTATGTGTTTATAGAACAAGCTATGAACGCTCTAAGAACACTGCTGGCTCCCCGAATTAAGGTCAAAAAGAAATCCCATCTTCCCAAAAAGGAACGTTCGGAGCAAGAGTTGCTCCATTCTTTCCGCCAAGCAATCACCAAACATGCACTAGATGCTAGCGCTCTCGATCTCGATAACGATTTTTATTGGCTCTTTAGGCTAAGCGAGCTGCTCGCAAAAGCGTACAAGAAATTTGAAGTCATAAACCGGACTCATTTCTCAAATACTCTCAATCGCCCCAAAATCATCTTTTGCAATCGCTCGACTGGCGGCTATTACAACAAATCCCGCCACACGATCGGCATTTCTCTTGCAATGACCATTGAACTTGGGGAGCCCGAATTCTTCGAAACTCTACTGCATGAGATAGCTCATATTGAAGAACAATCTCATTCAGCTCGATTTTACCAAATTCTGAGGATGATTGGAGGAAGCGGTAAGAAAGCGCCAATGACCATTCTGCTACGTGCTAAGCGCGAACGGTTTCTTGCGGAGCATTATACCGTCCGAGTGCGTTGCCCACATTGCAATAAGGAATATCGCTACCGAACCCGCCGCGCGTTGCGCTACGCTTGCAGGCCATGCTGCATGAAATACGCTGGCGGAAAATTCGATAAAAGATTTAAATTTATAGAGGCTCCGCCTCAAGTCGTAAAAGAAGAATTTGTATGAAGCTACCAAAATATGACTCTAACGGCAAACCCTTGATAGTGCTATTCGATGCGATGGCGCTTGCATATCGGTCGTATTTCGCGTTCGTTGCACATCCACTTACGAATGCTCGCGGCGAGAATACCAGTGCCGTCTATGGCTTCATGACCTCCATCTTTCAATTTCTCGATCATCACACTCCAACGCACGCCGCTGTTTGCTTTGATACTGCTGCACCAACCTTCCGCCATGAGCGATTCGAGGCATACAAAGCCACCCGTCAGGCGATGCCAGAAGATCTAATCCCACAGATTGATAAGATCAAAGAGTTAGTACGTGCCTTTCGCATTCCGCTTATTGAAGTTCCAGGATACGAGGCGGACGATATCATCGGCACGCTTGCACGCTCAGCAACAAAGCATCATATAGAATCCCTGATTGTCACCCCCGATAAAGATTTCTGCCAGCTTGTCAACGATAATGTGAAACTTCTGCGTCCTTCACGGGATGGAAATGCGATGGAGATATTTGATACCGAAGCAGTTCGAGCAAAGTATGGGCTCGAACCAAATCAGATCATCGATTACCTTGCGCTGGTTGGCGACACCAGTGATAACATTCCCGGCGTCCGCGGGATCGGAGAGAAAACTGCTGCCCCCTTGCTTCAGAAATTCGGCACCCTTGCTGGACTTTATGATCATCTCGGCGAAGTGGAAAAGAAGGGTATTCGCGAAAAGCTTGGTAATGAACGCGATAATGCATTCCTTTCATACGAACTCGCCACGATCGACTGCAACGTTCCGCTTCCCATCACAATCGATGACCTTTCTTACGGTGTACTTCCCGATTTTGATGCCTTACAAAATCTGACACTCGATCTCGGCTTCAAATCCCTTGCAAATCGGGTACACAAGGAGAAAGAGAATCTGCTGAAAGCAGAATCGCCGGAAGCACTCGAAGCTTCCGTTTCTTCTGTCGGCCTGTCGAAGCTAGCCGAACGAACGGAAGAGGAGGAACTTGAATCATTTGATTTCTCCGAAACACCAACCGGGGAATACCGGGATATTCTTTCAACTCCTCATGCGTACGTGATTGTAAAAACCATCGAGGGTGTTCGGGAGTTAGCAAAACTACTTGGCAAGGCCACGGAATTCTGCATTGACACGGAAACCACCGGTCAGGATGCCAACTCTGCAGAACTCATCGGCATCAGCTTTGCGATAAAACCGCATGAGGCGTTCTATATACCTATTCGCCTTGCAGACATTGGATCGGATGCCGATGCCACTTCCCTATTCGCTCAAACCGCCGCGACTGAAAACGCGATGACCATGGGACTGGAAGCAAAAGAAGTTCTGGATATTCTCAAACCCATTCTTGAGAATCCAAAGCTGGCGAAAGTTGGACAGAATATTAAATACGATGCGCTGATCTTCCGTCATCTCGGAGTAAGCTTGCGACCCATGACATTCGACACGATGATCGCATCGTATCTTTACCGATTCGATGGACCGCATTCGATGGACTCCCTCGCATTGGAGCATTTGACCTATCTACCCGTACCACTAAGCGATGTGGTTGGCACACTCAAGGATGGTTCTGCACGCCGATCGATGGCGGTTGCTTCGACACTAAAACTTGCTGAGTATGGTGCAGAAGATGCGGATATCACCCTCCAGCTCAAACATTCCCTCGAACCGAAGCTGAAAGAAACGGAAAGGATTTGGGAGTTATGTGAAAGGGTCGAGTTCCATTTGGTTGAAGTGCTTACCAAAATGGAATTCTCCGGCGTGAAGATCGATAGCAAACTTCTGGCCCTGGCAAGCAAAGAGATGGAGCGCGAGGCCGAGAATCTTTGCAGACAGATTTACGAGCATGCCGGTGGCCCGTTCAACATCGATTCACCGAAGCAATTACAGGAAGTTCTGTTCGTAAAATTGGGACTCAAATCAGGCCGAAAGACTAAAACCGGACTCTCCACCAATGCCGCCGTGCTTGAAGATCTGCGTCATGAGCACCCCATTGCGGAGGCACTGCTCTCCTATCGGCAATATCAAAAGCTGCGCAGCACCTACGTAGATGCTCTGCCAAAACTGGTGAATCCCAAAACGGGGATGGTTCATACCAGCTATAATCAGGCTGTTGTAGCGACAGGACGCATCTCCTCCACCGATCCCAATCTGCAAAATATTCCCATCCGTACTGAAATGGGCCGCGACATTCGAAAGGCTTTCGTCTCGCGTTTCAAGGACGGACAGATCTTATCCGCCGATTATTCCCAGATCGAGCTTCGCATTATGGCACATGTAACCCGCGATCCCGGACTTATTGACGCATTCGCGAATGGAGTTGACATTCATACCCGCACTGCTGCTGGGGTCTATGGTGTACCGCTGGGTGAAGTCACGCGTGAAATGCGAAGCAAAGCAAAGGGCGTGAATTACGGCATCATGTATGGCATCGGCGCCTTTGGTCTTGCTCGCAATATCGGAGTTCCTCAAAAGGAAGCAAGCGAGATCATCCAAAGATATTTTACCGCATTCCCGAATATCCGGAAATATATGGATGACACCATCCAATTCGCGCGCCAACATGGTTATGTCGAGACCTTACTCGGTCGTAGGCGCTACATGCTACACATCGCGGAATCTAATCAAGCGGTGCGTTCTGCCGATGAGCGCGCTGCCATCAACGCTCCAATTCAGGGAACTGCCGCTGATATGATGAAACTCGCTATGATCGACGTTCATCGAGAAATGGAAGCAAGAAAACTCAAATCCATCATGATTATGCAGGTCCATGACGAGCTGGTATTCGATGTCGTGCCAGAAGAAGCGGACATAATGATGGAGATCATCCCAAGACTAATGTCCAATGCAATGCCAATGGTCGTACCCATCGAAGTCGAAGCGGGCATCGGCCCTACGTGGTTCGAGGCCCACTAATCTGCGAATTTCCAAAATCTCCGATGGATCGGAGTGCAAGTCCCAACCATCAATAGATCCCAACCACGTACCAATTCGTGCCATTCCCGACCAGCGTGGCTCCTTGTGTAAGCTTTGGCGGAATGAATGACGGACCTGTCAATATCGTTGATCCGCCAGGAACCGTGATCGCGATCGATGTTGCCGCCCGGTTCCAGACAAGATAGATCATCCTGCCATCCGTGGGCGAAGGTATCTTGATCGTAACATTCCCTGAATTAGTCGATTCGAAGAACGATGCGGATGAAGCGGAAAAATCGGGTGTAGTAGTTGCATCCGACACGCGAACGCCTACACTGCCCTGCAAAGCAACAGTACCCGAAGCATCAGGGAATGCAATGTTGCGTGTCGTTGAGGTCTCACTGCTCGTCAGTTGCGTTTGAGGTGGTGTGGCACCCGTCGCATGATGCATCACCAAGGTCCCGGCTGCAGTATTGTCCCCGATGTTCGTTTGCCCGCTGCTGTTGACTGAAAGGAACGTCGTAGTTCCCGTGGGGTTCTGGACAACAAAGACCGGTACGTTCGAGGGACTCGCCGAAGTTTGTTTGACGGTAACGCTTGTGGAGTTTACAGCACCCGGGGCGACCAACACCGTCGAGAATGAAGCCGTACCTGGAGTCGTGGCGCCGATGGAAGTAAAGTTAGCGGCGGCAGGAGTGGCAACTCCGATCGGTGTATTGTTCAAACTCGTCGCTGTGGTAGGACCAAGAGTGGTCGTGCTGGATGAAGTTAGTGTAGTAAACGACCCGGTGCCACCATTAAATGATGTACCCGTGATGGACGTGCCTGTAATAGCCGTCCCCGTGATCGTTCCAGCATTCGTTATATTGTTCGTGCCCATGTTGATGGCACCTGCCATCGTCCCACCTGAGATGGGCAGATACGAGCCACTCAAGTTGGGAAGGTCGCCAGCCGTCAATGCGCGCCACGTGGGTGCGCCACTGCCTGTCGTCGGGCCTGCAAAGACAAAGTTTTGAGACGTCGAGGTTAGACCCGTACCACCCTGTGCAACTGCTAATGGGGTTCCAAGCGTCAGTCCGCCGTTGACCGTCAGACCACCACCGATCGTTTGACCGGCCGGCGACGTTGAAAGAATAAAGCTCGCTGCACCCCCTGCATCCGGTAGCGTGTACGTCTCCGAGGCTAATGGTGTCGTCGAAGAGATCGTGATCGTCTTCGCAGTGCCGAGCACAAGCTGGTTGGTTGTGTTCGTTGCGGCAAGCGTAGTAAACGACCCGGTGCCACCATTAAATGATGTACCCGTGATGGACGTGCCTGTAATAGCCGTCCCCGTGATCGTTCCGGCATTCGTAATATTGTTCGTGCCCATGTTGATGGCGCCTGCCATCGTCCCACCTGAGATCGGCAGATACGAGCCACTCAAATTGGGAAGGTCGCCAGCCGTCAATGCGCGCCACGTGGGTGCGCCACTGCCTGTCGTCGGGCCTGCAAAGACAAAGTTCTGAGACGTCGAGGTTAGACCCGTACCACCCTGTGCAACTGCTAATGGGGTTCCAAGCGTCAGTCCGCCGTTGACCGTCAGACCACCACCGATCGTTTGACTGGCCGGCGACGTTGAAAGAATAAAGCTCGCTGCACCCCCTGCATCCGGTAGCGTGTACGTCTCTGAAGCTGATGGTGTCGTCGAAGAGATCGTGATCGTCTTCGTCGTGCCGAGCACTAGCTGGTTGGTTGTGTTCGTTGCGGCAAGTGTTGTGAACGATCCCGAGCCACCATTAAATGATGTACCCGTGATGGATGTGCCTGTAATAGCCGTCCCCGTGATCGTTCCGGCATTCGTTATATTGTTCGTGCCCATGTTGATGGCACCTGCCATCGTCCCACCTGAGATCGGCAGATACGAGCCACTCAAATTGGGAAGGTCGCCTGCCGTCAGTGCGCGCCACGTTGGTGCGCCACTGCCGGACATGGGGCCTGCAAAGACAAAGTTCTGAGACGTCGATGTTAGACCCGTACCACCCTGTGCAACTGCTAATGGGGTTCCAAGCGTCAGTCCGCCGTTGACCGTAAGGCCACCACCGATCGTTTGACCGGCCGGCGACGTTGAAAGAATAAAGCTCGCTGCACTCCCTGCATCCGGAAGCGTGTACGTCTCTGAGGCTGATGGTGACGTCGAAGAGATCGTGATCGTCTTCGCAGTGCCGAGCACAAGCTGGTTGGTTGTGTTCGTTGCGGCAAGCGAACCGCCAGTAACCGTCGTACCGGTTATTGCCGTACCCGTGATCGGACCGCCGTTCGTAATTGCGTTCCCGGACATGTTAATGGGGCCGCTCATTGTTCCTCCAGAAATTGGAAGATACGTTCCATTCAAACTTGGAAGGTCACCAACTGTCAGTGCGCGCCACGTTGGAGCACCGTTGCCTGTGACGGGACCGGCAAATACAAAATTCTGGGAAGTGGAAGTCACTCCGGTTCCGCCACTGCTGACCGCCAGCGGCGTCGCAAGGCTCATCGAGTTGAACGTTCCAGCGCCTGCGCTTGTAACTCTCCAATTGGCACTTGTTCCTACGATATCATTGGCCGTCCCAGCCGCAGCGCTTACATTGAGTGTGATGCCCGTGTAGGTGTTCCCTGCGCCGGAGCCGGTAACCGAGATCGCTGCGCCCGTTTGCGTTGAAGAGCCGTTCCCATTGGAAGAATTGGTCACACCAAGCACGGTACCGCCGGACACTGCGCTGGTTGCGAAAAGCGTCGTAAAAGCGCCGGTGCCCAACGTCGTCGCGCCGATCGAAGTAAAATCTGCTGCCGCAGGCTGATTCAAACCAATGGGTGTATTATTTATGCTTGTCGCGCTTGTGGGACCTAACTCGGTGATACTCGTGCTCACCAACGTTGTAAACGATCCCGACCCACCGTTGAATGCATTCGCATTGACGGTAGTACCTGTGATCGTTCCAGCGCCGGAGATATTATTTCCAGTCATTGCGATACTGCCCGTCATTGTACCACCGGCTGTGGGAAGATACAAGCCACTGAAGCTCGGAAGATCTGCCGGAACAAGCGGGCGAAAAGCCGGAGGCCCGACCGAGCCATTCGCCGGAGAAGCAAAGACCACATTCCCCGATACCTTGGATACACCCGTACCACCGTTAGCTACGGGAAGCACCCCTGTCACTTTTGCAGTAAGATCGATCGTGCCATTCGCGATATTGGCATTCACCACCGGGGTTGATGCAAGCAGCCCCGTACCGCCCGTCGCATGAACCACACCATTGCCTAACGAGCTAAACGTGATATTTCCACTCGAACTGATCCCCGTCGCGCCGGAGATCGGGCCGGTCATGTGGAGACTCGTGATATTCGTCAGGTTCCCCGAATTATCCAGACGAGCTGTGCCGCCCGTCGAGAGCGTCCCGCCGGTGAGATTGATGCCGCTGCTTGCCGAAAGTGTCGTGAACGATCCCGTTCCACCCGTGAACACGGAAGCACTAATTCCATTTGCGCCGGTAATGCTATTATTACCCATCGCGATATTGCCGAACATCGTGCCGCCGCCGATCGCAAGCCACGAGCCGATTGCGCCGGGGGGAAGGAATGCCGGATCGATCCGCGCCGTGCCCGTATACCCGCTGCCGATCGGAACAGGGAACAATTTACCGGACGTTGGAACCAAAGATGCTCCGATTCCGCCGACCGTTCCAGCATTCAAAGCGAACGGCGCTGACCAAAGCGGAGTTGGTGGAAAGGTTTTAGTCCCGTTCGAAGTCTCAACCTCGACCTGCATCAAATACTGCTCGTCAAACGTCATCGTCGAGGGGAAAGGCGAGGCCGTGCCGCCGATCACAACATTAAAGATTCCATTCGTTACGATCACATTCTGAAGCGTCTCCGTGTACAGAGGCGCATTATTCACATCCATCAGAACCACCACCATCGTCACATTTCCGCTGGTGATCGGTGTGCCATTATCCTCCAGGATGCCCTGGTACGAAAATCCGCTCGGTACCTGTGCTCGAATAGCAGGTACCGCGATGCCCAGCACAAGTGCTGCAACTACCGCTAACCGTCCGATTGCTGACCAGATACCTTTCATGTCGCTAATTACTTTCTTATTGATTCTTACGCTAATCTCGTCCTACTCGTTTCCCCTGGAAATACTTTTTGTGTGTTTGTTCTTTTAATGTTCATGAACTGTCCCGTTTCTGAGCCAATTTCCATATTCGTTCAAACAAGTATTCATAATTCCCTTTTCTCAGAAAACCAGTTCCCCGGTTTTGCGATTATTCTCCTTTTTCTGCTCTTTTCTTCTTTTTTCGTTTCCCCGATCCCCTCCCCGTTTCATAATTCCCCAGGAGCGTCCCGCTTGCCGTGCCGAGTTCCAAAAAATTGTCGAATTTGTAAGATTTATTAATCGAATAATTATTGATTTTGGGGGAATCTCATGCCTTAGAACTGGATGCGAACGTAGCCAGTGCTACCAGCAGTAGCATCGGTGTTTGCAGCGGTTCCATTTGAGCGAATACCTTCACCACCATTACCGCCAGCAACTGTCGCTGTCAGCGCTTCGCTTCCACCGGTTCCACCCGCCACTGTCGTGCTGCTGTTACTGGAATTTGTTCCGCCAGTACCCACTGTCCCATTTCCAGAATTATTGCCGGCACCTCCGCCTGTTCCAGTACCGAACCCTGTATATTCAGTACCACCAACGCCTCCGCTGCCGCCAGCAAGCGATACAAGAGTGGTTGACCCGACGACTGATGTCGTTCCGCCAGTCCCACCAGTTCCACCGGATCCGCTCGTGCCACCTGCTGTTCCTGCCGACCCGCCGCCGCCAACAGTTATTGTGAGGGTCTCGCCTGGGGTAACGGCGTATGCAGTTTGTGCTACGTAGTTACCGGCCTGACCACCTCCACCACCACCGCCAGTGTGTGTACTACTGTTGCTACCACCACCACCACCACCACCGCCGCCGCCTGCGGCCGCATCTATGTAAACTGTAGTAACGCCCGAAGGAATAGTAATGGATGAATTAGCAGTATAGAAGAGGCTATCTTTTGGCGTAGCACCCACCCATCCTGTAGCCGTAATATAAACAAACGTACCGAGCGTTCCGGGATACACAGAGAAGCCGTTCAGAAAAACGGTGTTATTGGCATTATTATTTACATAAAGAAGCTGGCCCGTAGTCGCGCTGGTTACAGAGGCATTAATACCCGTTGTGGAGGAATTATCATTAATCGTTGCGATTGTTGCGCTGCCAGAGATCGTAACAGCGTTCGACGCTTCCACATCCGTCTCCGAAGACAATATAACCGTACCTGCAAGGTTAATTCCACCCGTACCGGCATTGATGGTCGTCTTTGCAGCACCTGTTGTAGAACCTATAGCTACAGTATTAGCGGCAGCACCATTCGCGATATTCACGGTCTGCGCCACGGTTCCAGTACCAATACCAATCGATCCCGTCGCACCACCAAGAATGGTCACCGTCCCTGCACCGGTTCCGGTGTTGCCGATCGTCACATTACCGAATCCAGCAACATTTCCGATGGCCGTTGTTGCGGCGGCGGCAGTTGCAAGATTCGTCGTGCTAGACGAAGAAAGCGTGGTAAACGCGCCAGTCGATGGATTCGAAGAACCTATCGAAGAATTGGTAATGGTTGTACCTGCGATCGTTCCACCCGTGATAGCGACTGCACCCGCGCCCTGCGTGGACATCGTGCCAAGTCCGCTCACATCCGTATTCGCGATGGTACCCCATGTCGGCTCCGCGCCCGCCGAACCGGTTCCTGTTTCGGTCAGGAAGTTTTTCGTGGCCGACGTGTTAGCCGCTGTAAAGCCGTAGGCGGTTCCTGTTCCATACGCTACCGCGCCAAGCGTTGGCGTTGCAGTGGAATTCGTTCCACCGTTTGCAACCGCAAGCTGACCGCTCATCGTAATCGTTCCGCTTCCCGTAATTGCTCCGGAGGATGTCATGCCGCCAATTGCCACATTCACGGAGGTGACCGTTCCCGTGCCGGACGGCGGAACTTGCCAGCTCCCGTCCTCGCGGAGATAATGCGTCGTTCCAGCGGTAGCACCTGGATCGGGCACAGCACCGCCATTGTGGGTAGTACCCTCTGCAAAAAGCGGAAGATCGTTACCGCCTGCAATACTCAGCACACCTGTTGTGGTAGTATTTTTGACGATACCGGTTCCCAGCGAGCCAAGGAATTGAGCGCCCGAAAGACCGGCATCGGTTGTTCCTTGCACAATAAATTTATTCGCAAACGCGACATTCGCCGAGCCGTCCACGCTATTGCCAGCCAGGGTGCGGGCAGTCGTCCATTTTGCGGCAGAGGTTGCGGTCGCTGCATTGCCAGTGATGCTCCCAGCGATCGGATTGGTAACCGTCAGATTGGTCAGCGTACCAACCGAAGTTAGCGAAGAATTGACAACGGTAGAACCGAGGGTCGTGCCATTAAGTACGTTCGTTCCGCCAATGTTGTACTGCGTTGTAGCATTGACAATAGTTGCGCCAAGCGTGCCGGTTGAAGGAACAAAGCTCAACGCCGTAGCCACGTCCGCAGCCTGCCCTCCGCTCGTGGTATTAGAATTGACAAATGTGGGATACATCGCGGTAGCCGTAGCGCCGTTCAGCGTAGTTGCAATATTTGTAGCCGAGCCGGCATTGCCCGTTGTACTGCCCGAAGAGCCGGATACATTACCAGTCACGTTGCCCGTCAGTGGGCCTGAGAACGCCGTTGCAGTAAGTGTGCCGGTGGAAGGATTGTATCCCAATCCCGTACCGCCAACATCGACAGCCGCGCTTGCTACTCCTGAGGAAGAACTAAGCAACGCCGGGTAATACGTCGTGTTGCCGCTAACCGTATTCGTTACCACATTCGAGGCCGTCGTCGCAGTGGCCGCATTCCCTGTTGTGCTGCCCGAAGAGCCCGTAATGCTCCCCGAAATCGGATTGGTAACCGTCAGATTGGTAAGCGTTCCAACCGAAGTCAGCGAAGAAGATACCACATTACTTGCAAGCGTGGTGCCGGTGAGCGAGCCCGCCGGTGCGGTGCCGGTGATGTTACCGGTCAAATTCGCAGTCACGCCGCCGCTAAAGGTTGCGGCACCCGCGTTGGTAACAAACCAATGCCCGCTTGACCCGTAAATATCGTAGTTGTTGGAGGTTCCGCCGGCCACGCTCAGCGTAATGCCATTCGCCGTCGGGGTGGTACCGGCCACCGAGACCGCAAGCCCCGTATTGGCGGAACTTGTTCCACTCCAGTTCCCGGAGGTACTAAGCGAAAGTCCGGTTTTTGTTACACTGGCAGTACTGCTGGTCGCATCGTTAAGGATGGAGGCTTCGGTAAAGCTCGATGTCTCTGCCGGCGCGCCAGCCGAGATGTCAAACCCGGCATTGGATTGCAGCGTGTAACCATTCGCGATCCCGCTCGCCCCACCCACCGGCGCCCAGTAAGGAACGTTACTGCCGCTATTATAGGTGAGCACGTAGCCATTGGTAGCGCCACCGGCAAGCCGTGTCGGCGCACCGGCTGTACCGCCATAGATCATGTCTCCGGCAGCGGTCATGGGGTTTGCCATGCCGCCGAGGTTTGCCAGCGCGGCAGCCGCGGATGTTGCTCCCGTGCCGCCATTGGTGAGTGGTAAAGTTCCACTCACATCCGTGCCGAGCGCAACCGCGCTAAAACCCGGTGCGCCGCTCGCATTACCATGCAGAACCGTGGTAGCCGTACCCAAGGAGCCAAGCGTTGCAGGTGCGGCACCCGCGCCGCCGCCGAGCACGAGCTGGTTTGCGGCGAGGAGAGCGGAACTTGCTATCGCGGAGGTTGACGAATAATAAGGAACTCCGCCGCTTACACCCGAAGTAATACCCGTGCCGCCGTTAGCGACCGGCAATGCACCAGCCGTGGATGATAGCACTCCAGATGAATTGTTCAATACCACGCCCGCCGTGGTGAACGGCGTAATAGTGACACTGCCCGAAGGAATCGTCAGACCCGTAAAGGTGCCCAGCCCCGCGCTGGAAATCGAGGCAAGCACCGATGAGCCAGCCGAATTGTCCCAGTTCTGCAAGTTAGCTGTACCCGAGCTATATGCCTCGATGGTAAGTGGCACCACCGCGGCGGTTGCTTGCACGGTATTTCTTGCAGCCGTCCCAGGTTGAAGGACCACATCCCCCGATGAACTACCAGAAAACGCGCCAGAGAATGTCGTGGCAGAAAGGGTTCCGGTTGAGGGAACGTAGCTCAGCCCGGTAGCCACCGTAGCCGCCTGGCCTCCACTGTTCACGTTCGATGCTACAAAGGTCGGGTACCATGTGGAAGCTGACGATGTGTTAAGCGTCGTGGCTACATTCGTCGCGTTGGTGGCTGTTGTCGACGTTGTTGCATTGCCGCTCAACGCGCCGGAAAATGTCGTGGAAGTAAGGGTTCCCGTACTTGGATTGTAGGTCATCGGTCCCACGCTCACGCCCTGGTTGGAGGTCGAGTTAGCGGCGACGAACGTAGGATAATATGTAACATTGCCAGCCTGCGACGTCGTGGCCACGTTCGTCGCGTTGGCCGCTGTGCCCGTCGTATTTTGGTTCAGGGTCGGGAAGTTGCCTGCGACCGCCGCCGCAACCGAGGTTCCGTTTCCATAAAGGATGCCGGTAACCGATGTGCTGATTGTAATTGCAGGCGTGGTGCTTGGCGTGGCAACTGTTCCCGCAAATCCATTCGCAGAGACCACCGAGGCAGATGTTACGGTTCCGCCAGATGCCGCAGCCCACGTTAGCGCAGCTAGGTAGGGGCTACCCGATGTGCCGGAGCCGGAGATTGTATTGATCGTAAGCACTTGATTTGCCGTGGGCGCGGACGTCACGGTGGGCCAGGTGTACGTCACATAATTCGATCCCTGCGAGCCAGCCGTAAAGGAGGAAATACCATCGTTCGCGCCCTGGAACATGAGCTTTCCAATGTTCGTAGCGGCCGTCCCGGCGGTTCCCGAGTCGGAAAGAATGATGTTGCCTTGTCCGTAGAAGGAGCTGCTGTGGACGTCGAGCTTTTGGAGCGGCGCATTATACGTGCCGGAGTTAGCCCCGATCGCGTGAGTGTATCCTATGCCAAAGTTTCCATGCTCTAAGATCGTGGCATTCTCGCCCACATCGAATACGAATTCCTCCGAACCTGGGATATTGGAGCCAAAAAGGTAAGAGAATTCCTCCGGATGTACCGCCGACTGGTTTAGTGAGGAGCGCAAATAATTATTACCTGAGCCGGAACGATCTTCGAGCCGCAGGTCGGATTGGATCGTGGTGCCAGACGTACCTACCACAAATCCAAAATCGACAAGGCTATCCACCGTATTTTTAGGAGTCGTTGAAAACACGGCACCGGCCGCGCCGTTGCGGTTTTCAAGCGTCAAAGAGGATCCTCCGTTGGCGTCGCCTGTCTGCTCGAAGGTGAGCCCGGTACTGGATGTTGCTATGTTCGGCGCAGCGAATGTACCTCCAGTGTTAAAGGCTATGTCACCATTCGCGACACTGATCGCATCGTTATTCAACGTCGTAGCCGCACCCGTCGCAGAGACGGAAAGCCCCGTGGCAATTCCCGTACCACTCCCTGTTGCCGCAATGGTAAGTCCAGTCGCCGTTCCATTAGTCGCGCCGCTCGCGTCCGAGGTGATGTTAGCGCCATTAAGCGTCGCGGTAGTACCGGTGGCTGCGGCATAGCCAACATTGAAGAGGTAATTCGTAGCAGTCGTTGCATTGCTCTGCGCACCCGAGACATTGTACGCAACCACAGTTGCAGCGCCGGTTGCTGTAAAGGCCATCGCCCAATCGGTACCTGTGTTAGAGGCGGGCAATGTACCAGCATTTGACGCGAGGAGGGTAATGGAGTCACCGGAAGTCACGCTGAGGGTGGAAGTAGTATTACTTCCCGAAGTAGCCGCGCCTGTAATCGTAACCGTATCGCCGAGTGTTCCTTTTGTGAGATCCTTTAAATAGATTAACCACTTTGTAGCTCCACCAGGAGCAGTCGTCAGATTAACAAAGAAATTACCAATGCTCCCTGTCTGAGATGCGATGAATATATTATTATTTTCTATGGAGGGCGTCGTGGCTGCTGAATTTATAGTGGCATTAGGATTATAGTAGTCTCCACTCACTAAAGCGACAGTAGTTTGACCCCCGCTTAATATACCACCCGCCGCGCTAATAGTATTAGAAGCCGAAGGCACCCAAGACAACACGCCGGCGCCATTGGAAGAAAGCACATACCCTGCAGAGGCAGCGTCTGCCACAGGCAGCGTGTACGATGCCGAAGCCGTAGCCGAGGAACTGGATTGCAGTGTGGTGGTATAGGCGTTGGAAGCATTAGCCAGAATAAGGCTTCCGGAGGCGCTGCCAGCCGTTCCGAGCGAGAGCGCGTTGGTTGCGGCGTTATAGCTAAGGCCGGTGCCATCGACGTTCAGCGCTTGCCCGGCGTTCGTGCCATTCGTTCCAACAAAAACAGGATAGAAGGTTCCGCTGGTCGCAGCGGTGGTAGCAACGTTAGTGGCGTTGGTCGCAGTTGTGGCAGTTGTGGCAGTTGTTGCCGTTCCAGCTGTGGTTGCGCTGGTTGCATTCCCTGAGAGAGCACCAGAAAAAGTTGTGGCAGTCAGCGTACCCGTGCTCGGAACGTAGGTCATAGGCCCAACATCCACACCCTGATTGGAACTAGAATTCGCCCCTACGAACGTCGGGTAGTACGTCGTTGCATCCGCTTTCGTTGTGGTTGCAACGTTAGTGGCGTTGGTCGCAGTTGTGGCTGTTGTAGCCGTTCCAGCTGTGGTTGCGCTGGTTGCATTCCCTGAGAGAGCACCAGAAAAAGTTGTGGCAGTCAGCGTACCCGTGCTCGGAACGTAGGTCATAGGCCCAACATCCACACCCTGATTGGAACTAGAATTCGCCCCTACGAACGTCGGGTAGTACGTCGTTGCATCTGCTTTCGTTGTGGTTGCAACGTTAGTGGCGTTGGTCGCAGTTGTGGCTGTGGTGGCTGTAGTGGCTGTAGTAGCGTTACCAGCAAAGCTGGTGGTTGTCAGCGTACCGGTGCTGGGATTGTAGGTCATCGGCCCAACATCAATGCCTTGATTCGACGATGTGTTTGCCGCTACAAAAGTTGGATAGTAATTGGTATTTCCAGACTGAGTGGCAGTGGCAACATTCGTTGCGTTGGTAGCCGTAGTTGCGGTTCCGGCAGAGCCGGACACATTCCCTGTCAAATTTCCAACAAACGTTCCAGTCGTTAGCGTACCGGTCGAGGCAGGATTGTACGTCAACCCACTCGTCCATCCCGGATCTGCCGGCGTGGTTCCGTTGGACATCAAAAGCTGTCCGGTAGTACCGGCGGAGGTCACATCCACTCCGCCCGTACCTTCGCCAATAACTACACCATTTGCGGCGAGCGTGTTCTGGCCCGTCCCGCCATGCGCTACCGCGACGATTCCGGTCACATTGGCAGCAGTACCTGTTACGCTTCCGGCGATAGGTGCAGTAACCGTCAGCGCCGCGAGCGTACCCACGGATGTGAGCGAAGAATTCACGACGGTCGAGCTGAGCGTAGTTCCCGTCAGCCCGCTCGCTGGCACACTCGTAGCAGCGATCGTCCCGCCGCCCGTCGTCGCGATCGAACCACTGGTAAGCAACGCCGCAGTGTTCGTCGCGCTGGTGATAGAACTAAAGGGAATCGTGCCACTGTACGTACCGGATAGTGTTCCCGAGAAGGTCGTAGCAGTCAGCGTGCCCGTGCCGGGATTGTACGTCAGCGAGGAATTCACATCTGCGCCCTGGTTGCCACTCATCGCGCCTACAAACACCGGATAGAACGTAGCGCCAGTGCTTACGGAGGTTGTTGCGATATTGGTCGCATTAGCCGCCGTTCCGGAGGTATTCGAGGTGATCGATGATGGGATGTCCGTGGACGTGAGCGCAGTCCACGTCGGAGCCTGCGCAGCGGAGCCCGTACCAAGCGAAGTTAAAAACTGACGGCTGGCCGTCGTATTTCCAGCAAGCGCAGAGAGCGTGTTCGTACTCGAGGCATAAAGAATATCACCGGTATTGTAGGAACTGAGGCCAGTTCCGCCGTAGGTCGGGCCGATGGCAGTGCCATTCCAAATACCTGTTGTAACTGTGCCCAGCGTCGTGATGGCGTTGGAGCCGGGTGCGGCAAGCAACGTACCTCCGCCCACCGGCAAGATCGAGGCTCCGCCGCCAACACCCGACTGAAGCGTGCCAAAAATCCCAGAACCGTCATCGAGTAGTAACTTCGTCTGCCGAAGCTGTGCATGAGAAATGGAAAGAGAGACACCCAACACAAACACCACGACGAACGACGTCACGCGGGTTAGAAACCACCTGAAGTCCTTGGAAATTCTGATCGTGAATGCCATATCGAAGCGTATAATGCGAACCTGGCAGCGCCCTGATGTTCAGCACGCCGATGTGCTGAGCACGGATGTCAGCACGCTGATGTGCAGAGCACAGACTTCTGCCAATGAGATACCGGCGCTCTCCTATCGACGAAACTGATACCTCCGGTCAAACTTTGTCAAAACTATCGAATGCTTGAGGGCAAACTTTGTACAAGATAGCCCACAAGCATAAAATTTCGATACACGGCGCCCGCTCTATACTCTAAAGTACCCGCGGGCGCCGCGAATGGAGCAAATCTTAGTTCTCCAGCACCCAGCCGTTCTTCGAATGGCCGGCAATATCAGCGATACCGGTTTGCAAGAATCTCCACGTTGCACCGCTCGGAATGATCGCGAAGCCACTTGTGGTCGAGCCTGACTCGTTGTCGATAACCAGGATCTGACCATTGGCTGCTCCAACCGGTGGAGTTAACGATACTGGGCCAGTCGTTAAAAGCACTGAGGATACGTTGTTCGGAATCACGCCCCCAGCCGGGTCAGCGACGAAACCGGTAACGATTGCTCCATTCAGCGTAACGCTGGAGTTGGAGTTTACCGTGACCGTGCTGCTGGCAGCGGTATTACCGATCGTGGTGCTGCCGGTGGTCATTGCAATGCTGGTACCGCCGGTCGTAGAGAACGTACCGGTCACTGCCGTATTACCATCGACGTTTGTTGCGCCGTTTATGGCAACTGTTGCACCGTTGATGGTAGTAGAAAGGCCACCGTTAATTACGGTGGTGCTACCCGTCGTAGCAGCGCCGATGGTATTCGAAACAGCTACCGTGCCATCGCCGATACCGAAGCTATTGACCGTCGCTGATGAACCATCGCCCACAGTGGCATCGCCGGTAGCGTTCAGCGTCGTGAACGATGCGGCATCTGCCGTTACGTTAATATTAGCTACAATATTGCTTGTGGCAAGATCTAATGCAGCGACGATGTCATTTCCTGCCTGGATGGTGTTGTTGATCGTGTTGGCATTGCTCGGACCTTTCACATCACCAGCAAGCGTGACTGTAATGCCGGATTGATCCGTCCATTGCGGAGGAAGACCACCGCCTCCTTGACTCGTCAATACCTGCCCGCTCGTTCCAGCTCCCGTGGTGGACATTGTAGTGGCAGTGGCTGCATATATCACACCATCTTCGGTTAACGTCGTTAAGCCTGTACCGCCCTCTCCCACGGGAAGAGCAGTGGTCAGACCCGTTAGCGACTTAATATCACTGTTCACTCCGGAACCATTGACAAGTACAACAGTGCCCGTCTCATCTGGGAGAGACCATGTCTCAGGACTAGTCAGCGTATTGGGCTCCAATGTTCCTTCCAGACCCCCTGCCGTGCCGTCATAAAACGCTACCGTTCCCATAATAGGGGAAGGTGTGTGCACACCAACTGTCAAACCATTATCAAAGGTAGCAGCACCGGTCTTCGTCACATTCCAGTCGTCACCATCGATGTCGTCCCCGCCACTACTGGCTATCGTCAGTGCAACTCCGCTTGTTGAGGAAAGCGAGGTTGTACCCTTTACGTCAAGTGCATCTGCACCAGCCGCTTGCCCGATACCTACATTACCCGTGAGCGAGGAGGTCCCGGTCACACCTAAGGTGCCACCTACCGTCTCATTATCCGTTACAGCGAAGCTGCCGGCTGCCGATGCGACCGTCACCTTGCCCGTGTTGTCGATTGTGGCATCGCCTGACATCGCCACAGGTGCAGCGTGACCGGAGCCATTTCCGACGAAAATATCTGCGCTCGGGAGTGGCAGCGTGATGCTCGATGGAAGCACTAATGCGCCCACGATGGTCGTCGTGCTCCCCGTGTTACCGATGTTGATCGCTCCGGCCGATGCAGGTGAGTAATCTAAATTGATCGTCCCTAAGACCGTCGTAACCGTCGGGCCAGTGCTGGAACCAATGTCAATCGCATTGCCGCCGGCTCCTGAAGCAGCCGTAGCAATGTTGACTGCACTCGCATCCGTTGTTGCGATATTCGTCGTACCACCGGCCTCGGTGAATGCACCTGTGTTCGTGATACCTCCAGCAGTCGTCACCAAACCGGTTACACCTAACGTGCCACTGACCGTCGCTGAACCCGTCTCCGTCAAGGCACCCGTCACCGTCGTCGCACCGTTGATCTGGTTCGATGTACTGGCATTCGTATTACCGATAATGTTCGTTACCGCCGTCGTATTGCCACCTGCTGTACCAAAGCTGTTTGCTGTCGCGGCAGACGTGGTGCCAAGCGTTGCATCGCCGCTGGACGTTACCGTCGTAAGCGTTGTGTTGCCAGTCACGCCAAGTGTGCCACTAATAGTCTGATTGCCAGTTTCCGTGATATCCCCAGTGTTTGCGATCGCGCCAGTGTTCGTGATGCCCGTCGTAGTAGAAGCACCTGTGACATCAAGCGTGGTTAATGTGGTGGCCCCTGTGACGCCTAACGTGCCAGCCAAGGTCGTATTTCCGGTCACACCGAGGGTTCCGCCAACTGTCTCGTTCGTGCCTACCGCGAAGGCCGCGTGTGCCGAGACTACTGTGACCGTCGCATTGTTCGGCGACCCTGTAGACCAAGCAATCGTTGCATCGCCGCCCATCAAGGCCGGCGCTGCATCGCCCGTCCCGTTGCCAATAAAAATCTCGCTTGTCGGAAGAGGAAGAGTTATGTTCGAAGGCAGCGATACCGTACCCGTGAAGTTTACCAAGCCGGCGATTGTTGTCGTGCTGTACGTGCCGGAATTACCTGTTCCGTTACCAATACCGATTGCATTCGCCTGATTCGGTGCGATGTCAGTTCCTATGTTCACTGCATCCGCATCCGTCGTGCTGATGTTAAGTCCTCCCGCAATGGACTGCGGTGTTCCCGAAGCCGCATGAGCCGCACTCAAAATAACCGTTCCGGAGGCATCGGGAAACGCGATGTTATCAGTTGCGGTAGTTTCACTACTTGTGACTTGGGTCACGATGGCAGCCGTCCCATTGCCATTATGAATACCAAGCGAACCCTTCGTGTTCTGGGATCCGATGCTAACCTGCGCGCCACTTGCTGAATTTGCTACTTGAAAGTAAGAAGCTGACGCGGTGTTGTTGCCAACGGACAACACAAGCTTGTCGGCTGCATTGGAGCCTTGATTTATGAGTAATGTAGCGGTATTCGAAGCAGCGTTGCTACCGGTAAGCGTGGTAAAACCAGCCACAGTTGTTGTTCCACCCACATTACCGATCGTGTTCGCTGCCGTGGCACCTGTGCCAAACGAGTTTGTTAGCCCTGATCCTGTTGCAATTGTAGCTGCGCCGGTTACACCCAAGGTTCCGCCGACGGTGGCGGCGTTTGTCACCGCAAGACCTGTGCCTGACCCGCCAAGCGTTGCGTCGCCGGTAACGCCCAAAGTACCCGTGATCGACGTGTTACCCGTAACTCCTAACGTTCCGCCGACAGTCGCGTTGTTCGTCACCGCTAGACCCGTGCCTGAACCACC
The DNA here is from genome assembly GCA_963736195.1 of Ignavibacteriota bacterium. Lineage (GTDB taxonomy): Bacteria > Bacteroidota > Ignavibacteria > Palsa-1295 > Palsa-1295 > PALSA-1295. Next base: position 11,116 of record CAVTNP010000004.1, on the reverse strand, counting down.
AAGCGTTGCATCGCCCGTAACGCCTAAGGTGCCCGTGATCGACGTGTTACCTGTAACACCTAACGCTCCGCCGACCGTCTCGGCATTGACAACATCGAATGTGGTTGCGGTCGAACTATTGACCAATGCTACGGCATGACCTGCACCATCATAGGTCAATGACAAGTCCTGCGTTAGTGCAGCGGCTGTTGACAGGGCCGATGAATTACCAATGAAAATGTCGTTCTGGGCCAGGCCGATCTGTGGTGGGTTTGCATAGATCACCGTACCGTCAAGATTCGTCGTGCTGCCCGAGTTACCGATCGTGATCGAGCCGGCTGTCGCAGGGTTTGCATCAATGTTGACCGTCCCTAAGACAGTGGTTGTGCTTGCCGTATTGCCAATGCCAATAGCATTCGCTTTCCCAGTTCCTGTGCCAATATTAACCGCTGTTGCGTCCGCATCACTAATGTTTAATCCGCCTTCGATGCTCTGACCTGTCGCAAATGTATTCACAATGACGGTCGCCAAACCATTGCTACCAGGGAAGGTATAAGTACCTCCACCACTCCCAGCTTTTAGAATGGAGAAGGCTCCACTGCCATCGTCAATGAAGAGCTGAGTTTGTCGAATCTGGGCATTCGAGGGTGACGCGAAGAAGAGCAAAGCACCAAGCGTGCCTAAGGCTGCTTTGGAAAGGAAGCTTCGAATTGATGTCATAAGGGTCTGTAGGATAGAGTAACGAATCGTTGGTAATTGGGGCAGTTCGATCGCAATCGCAATGTTGAGAATGTACGCAATCGAATCGCGCTTAAAAGAAAATTAAGAGTAGTTGAGTTCCATTTAGAACCCTTCAGCAAAGCAAATTCGCTAAAATCATTCGCAGAGAAAAGCCCGCTTCTAATGCCAGCAAGCCCAAAATTCTCCTGCGTCGTAAGGCATGGAATAAGCGCCGGCCCGCTCGGCCTAATTAAAAAGATGCTAAGAACTTGATCTATTTGCGCAATAAAACTGGCAGCGAGGACAAAGAACCGCAATACCATTTTGCTCACCGTCCGCCGGATCTCCGAAAGAAACCTGTTTGCGCCCAAAAAACTAACCAATATAAAATTCTGATTAATAAATCAATTCAGAATTGGCATTCTATAACCTCGACAAGACCAAGGTAATCGTAACCGCCCTCACCACAATTTAAAAGCAGTTATTGACTGGAATTAGGCCCAAAAGGCAAGGCCTTAAACCATCAGCCAGTACAAATATACGAAAAAAAAGAAGCCCGCGCAAATTTACCAGAAATTTGCGCGGGCCATCTGCCAAAGCTTAAAAGAAATCGGCTATTGTTGCATGTCCCGGAAGCGGTAATCGAGCTTTCCCTGCGTGAACTCAGCGAGCGCCTCGAGCGTGGGCTTTCCCAGCTTATCCATTTCAAGCGAGATCTTCATCTGATCGAAATTCGGCGCTTCGAACTCGTCATCCTCATCTACTTCGACCGGAATAAGCGTAGAGACGCGGGCCTGGTACTCGGTCTTGATCTCGTCGTTGATCTGGCGGGCACGCCGCGCGGTGATGGAAACCGCCTGATACAGGGATTCGCCGGTGCGCGCCATCAGCTCCAGATCGACTGGGTTGATGCTGGCGTGGAGTTTGTCAATTGGTTTGGAAGAGGATTTCATGAGAAGGTTGGTTTTCTGCTTTAAGCGCGGCTTAACGCAGAGTTAATGGTAAGGGTTTCGATTTATCATTCGCGTTGTCTGTAGGGTCGCACAATTGATGCAGGGTGAATGACAGAATAGAATTTGCGGGTCGTGGTAAAAATTTTCGTAATTTGCATGAAATTTCCCGTTGTATTTCACATAATCTTAATTTAGCGTATGAAACGATCACCCATCATCAACCTAGCACTCCTATTCACGGTTTTTGCCCTTGCCTCCGGCTGCGGCAAAAAGAGCGATACCGCCAATGACCAGAATACCGCAGCCCAAAACGCTACCGGCGCTGCCAATAATGCAGCGAATGCCATCAGTCAAGCGATGGGAGGCGCTACCGGCGGCGCGGCACACCAACCGGCAGCGCATTCGATACCCTCCTCCACGCTCGCAGGATTCCTTCCAAGCCCAAGCGGTTATACCGGCCACGAGCCCAGCACCTCGAGCGCGAACTTTAATGGCATCGAGTGGTCGATCGCCGAGCGCCAGTTCGATAACGGCAACTCGCATATTAAAGTTACCATCGCCGATTACAATTATGCCGCCGGGCTGACAGCAGCGTATTCGATGCTCGCTAATTTCAGTTCCGAAGATGAGAACCAATTGCAGCGCGGCGAGAAATTCGGTTCCTACCCTGGCTGGGTGCAGTGGCAGAAGAAGGCCAATAGCGGCACGGTCGGCGTGATCATCAACGATCGCATTTACCTTATCGTAGAAGGTAACGGCGGCCCATCGCTCGATGATCTGCGCGCAGTGGTTAATTCCATAAATTTGGATGCGATTGCGAAGTCGGCAAGCTAACTCGGCAAGCTAACTAAGTCTTTCAAAAAAGAATGGGGCGTGTGGGATGGATTTTCCCATACGCCCCATTTTATAGGTCAGCAAAAACTATCCGCGTGGTTCCGGCTGGAGAATAGCGAACACACCGCCCTGCGTATCCTGGCACGTGGCGAAGCGTCCTACGGTGGGAACCTCATTCGGCCCCATCAGCACCTTGCCACCGAGCGATTTGATCTTCTCGCACGTTTCGTCGCAATTATCGACTGCGAAATAGACCATCCAATTCGGAGGAATCGGTCCCCACGCAGGATCGATCGCGAACATCCCACCCAATTGGGTGTCGCCACTGGTAAAAATATTGTAATCCATACCAGGCATCGGAGTGTTTTGCACGCCCCATCCAAACAAGCCGGAATAGAATGAGCCGGCAGCGGTGGTATCCTTGGTGAGCAGTTCGTTCCAACATACACTGCCTGTATCTCCAACCACATCAGCCCCGATATGCTTACCCGGCTGCCAGAAAAAAATTGATGCACCTGAAGGATCCTGAACTGCGGCCATGCGTCCAGCCTCTGGAACATCCATCGGTGGCATCGCAACACTCGCACCAAGAGATGCAGCTTTGCTCAACGTGCTATCCACATTCTCGACAGCAATGTAGGAATTCCAATGCGGAGGCACTCCCTCATGCCCGGGAGGCATCTGCATGATCGCGCCGACGTTCTTGCCGTCCTTTTGCATCATACTATAGACGCCGCCCTGTTGCATGATCATGTCATTGGCAGTCCATCCAAAAACCGAGCTGTAAAAATTCTTTGCTGCTTCCTGATCCGGAGCAGCATGATCGACCCAGCAGAATGAGCCGGGCTTGTAGGAGGTCATTGTTGGCATAGTTGATTGAGAGTTGGTTTGTTAGAAAAAATCGTATGTTCAGAGAATGGAACAGACTGTTATGACAGAAGAATTTCGCTGGTGATGTAGCGAAATTGTTAAATCGAGTGAACGCAACTGTTAATGATTGGCTCTATGATCGAGGCGGGCACGAGTCATGCGTTCACGAATACCACCATGGTTCACAAAGTCTCGTTCGAGAGCAGCAATTTGTCGGTCGAGCAGATAGTTAGCCTGATTGATGAGGCAAATAGCAATGTTCGCAATTACTTCCGGTGGACGGGTTTCACAAATTTCACGGTAACTTTCAAAAGAAGTCCCCGGCTTTTTAGAAAGATTGCGAATGTAAAGAGCTTCTTTAGAATTTTTGTCCCACTTCATTAAATCGCGAACTCGGAGAAAGTCTTCATAATCAACCAATAACTCCTCAAGGCTTGCGCGCGCCACGCTTACGAGTTTGATCTCCGTTTCTTTGGACATGCCCGAAGCTTGGCAACCTTCGGCAATATTTTGCTTTCCGGAACGTGCAGCTTGAATCATTTGGTCGATGGTACGATCTCCTTTTTTCAGGAAGCGCTGGCAAAACCGAAAAGTAATATCGAAAACAATTTCAGTCTTCTTGTAGGAAATCAGCTCTCGGTAATTACCGTGGGGTGGAATAAAGCCTTCTTTAGTGGGCATAATTTGAGAGCAGAAAATGGGACGTATATGTCGAATGGGTCGCATGAGTCACATTTGACCCATAAGTCCCGTTCTATTGAACAGAAGAGGCACCTGCTACATCCCTGACTTATTCACAACCTATTATCCACTGCTGTGGCAAGGAATACTCTCGTCCATTCTAAAGTTAAGCACTCGTGAGCCTGCAACCAATTCAAACTAACACTATACCCGGCGCGCGAAGCGCCCGGCTTTACCTTAAGAGTTTTTCGGAACTATACGAGAAGCTCTCACCCAAAGGGCTTGTTCCACCGCAGGCGATCGATCTGGAAGAGTCCTTGCTGGGGGCGATGATGATCGACAAATCATCTGCGAACCGCGCAGTCGAGATCCTGGGTGACCGCTCGCTCGACGACTCCCCTTTCTATCGCGACGCGCACACGCTTATCTACCGCGCAATGATCGCGCTCGATAACCGATCTGAGCCGATCGATCTGCTCACGGTGAAAAATCAGCTTTCACTCGATGGCAAGCTCGAAGAAATGGGCGGCCCTGCGTATCTCGTCGAACTTACTTCGAAAGTTGTAACGACAGTGAATGTCGAGAGCTACGCTCGCATTATCCTTGAAAAGTATATCGCGCGCGAACTCATTCGCATTTGCGAGGAGATAAAACTACGCGCATTCGAAGGCGAACTCGATACCTTCAACCTGCTCGATGAAGCGGAAGGATTTCTCTTCGAACTTTCGGAAACCCGTCATCGCAAGAGCGCGCAGCCTATCAAACAGCTTGCGTTTGACACGATGAAAATGTTGGATAAGATCAAGGACCAGCATAATGGCCTCACAGGCGTTACTACCGGCTTACTCGATCTCGATCAGATCACAAGCGGCTGGCAGAATTCCGATCTCATTGTGCTTGCGGCGCGACCATCGCAGGGCAAAACGGCGCTTGCGCTGAATTTTGCACGCAATGCCGCCATGCCAACTCTCACCGGCGACCATCTTCACCCGATGCCTAAAATTCCGGTTGCAATCTTCTCTCTTGAAATGGGATCTATGCAGCTGGTGCTTAGAATGCTTTGCGCTGAAGCAAAAGTGGATATGCAGCGGGCGCGCAAAGGGCAAATGAACGATGAAGAATGGCGTCGTATGTCTATGACGATCGGTCGTCTTTCGGAAGCGCCGATATTTATTGACGACACGCCGGCTATCACCCCGCTCGAGATCCGAGCGAAGGCTCGGCGGCTGAAAGCTCGCCACAACATTGGCCTCGTGATAGTGGACTATCTGCAGCTTATGTCTTCGGGCAAAAACATGGAATCGCGCGAGCGAGAAATTTCCATGATCTCACGTTCGCTAAAAGCATTGGCGAAGGAACTTAACATTCCGGTTATGGCTCTTTCACAATTAAATAGAAGTGTCGAAACACGCAACGATCGACGACCCCTGCTGAGCGATCTCCGTGAATCCGGCGCCATCGAGCAGGATGCGGACGTTGTGATGTTCATCTATCGTGCCGAGACGTATGGACTTGAGAGCACGATGGTCAAAGGAGAAACCGTTCCCTCAGAAGGCGTAGCGGAGATCATCATTGGCAAGCAGCGTAATGGCCCCATCGGTGAGGTCGCTGCCACGTTCCAAAAGCAGTTCGGCAGATTTGAGAACTATGCCAACTGGCCCGAATTCGATGCAATACCCGAAGCCGTTACCGGGGGGGAGCCGGCATTTTAAACCAAGATTACGCTGATTAATTGGGATTACACGGACACACTCATGTCATTCCAGCGAAAGCGGGAATTCAAACCAAGAGCTTGCAGTAACTTCAAACCTGGATTCCCGTTTTCGCGGGAATGACACTGCAATAACCATTATTCCAGCAATAACTTCCCAACCTCCGAACCGCTCGAACTGCTCAATCGATACATGTAAACCCCCGGAGGGAGCGATGATGGCAGAAGATTTGCGCCGCTCATGAGCACGTCGCTTGTGGAATAGACTGAAATTCCAAGCAAATTAAATACCTCAAGTCGGATTGGAGCGATCCAAGCATTCGCCAATGGAATATAGCTACAACGATTACCACTCCAGAGCTGAATGGCAACTTGCTGGGAGGCTGCCGCAGCTACGCTTGCCGGAACCGCTACCCCTTCGCCATACAAGCCCGCACTATCTTCAATACCATCGCTCGAATAGACCCGAAGCCACGAATAGTATGCTTCAGTATCTGTACCCATTGGCGGGACAAAACTAATTTCGATTGGGTGGGTTTTCCCCGGGGCAACTGTGTAAGGAGTTTGATTTTGCGACACCTGATTCAACACAAATTCCGGATCATCAACCGATATTCTTCGTTATAGTCAGTGGAACATTGGAAGTATTAGCAATGAGAGCACCATCATAGGTAGAATCCCCACCATCTTTCACGAATTGAAAAGAAATAAAATGTGGCAGTGGAGTAACGATCTCAAACGTGGCTGGCTGAGCAACAGGTGGCTGAGTAGTTAATATAAGTCCGCTATCGCCTACAAAAAAAAGCGAATCCGGGAAATCGAAACCGTAGAGATTAGCCGTTGTGCCACTTGGATATTCTGTCCAGTCGCTGCGGTCGGAAGTGTAGAGTATCTGCCCATGAAGCCCAACTGCATATGCATCCGTGCTGTCCCAACCTGCAACTAAGCGAAGGCTGTCGGTAGTGGAAATGCTTGTCCATGTGTCGCCCCCATCGGTTGTGAGGAAGAGGCATTGATCGCCGACGATCCAGCCAGTAGAGCTTCCATCATCGGGAAAGTAGATGGAATAGAGGGTTTTTGTTGTTGGCGTTCCAACAGTGGGAACGGGGTATCGCGTCCAGGTGGAACCGCCGTCTTCGGTATATAGCACCAAGCCATCTTGCCCAACAATCCAATACGTATCATTATCAAAATAATCGGTTCCATGGAAGTCAAACTTTTGTGCAGCGGCAGGAAGTGCAATTTTCTTCCAGGTTTTTCCGCTATCGACACTCTTATAGAAAAGCCCCTGCGCCCCGGTAACGATAGCTGTGTCGTAGCTATCTATATCCGGGAATGTTATCGAATAAATGGGATTCGATTCTGGGAGGGATACTTTGATCGGGGGGTTATCTTGAAGGACAACATAGATAGTTCCATCGTCGCCGGCAAAGGCGCCGTTGGCAGAATCGTTGAAATATTCCGTGTAAAAGTTTGTAGTCACCCCTGTGGGCAAACCAGACCACGAATAGCCACCATCGGAAGTGATGCAAACCGATCCCGAATCGCCCACGATGTAGCCGTTGTTGCCAGTATTTCCTGAGTCATCGACTGGAAAAAAAACAGCATTCAGAGTATGTGTTGTGCCGGAGCTCACTCGATAAAGGGTTTGAGCGTACACGCTGCTTCCGCCCAGCATCAATAAAAGTGAAAAGCTTAGGGATGATTTTAGCGTTTTATTCATTGACTCTGTAACAAATACTTTTATCCTATTCGTTTAGGTTGTTCACCTGGAAATAAATCAAGTCATTGAGTCCCTATGGTCGATTATGGTTTAAAGCATTATGCGCAAGTTTGGCGGTGATTGATTAGTCCCTGCTTTTGTTTGCTTTACCAGCAACTTCAAATTCATTCTTGAAAAAGCAGCTTATCGTCCTTTCCGCACCATCAGGCGCAGGCAAAACCACCATTGCCCGCGAGATCCTTGCGCGCCATCCAGTGGATGTGATGTTCAGCGTTTCTGCCACGACCCGCGCGCAACGTCCGCAGGAGCGTGACGGTGTGGACTACTATTTTGTCACCCGCGAGAAATTCGAGGAGCTGATCGCAACCGATGCCCTGATCGAGCATGAACAGATCTTCGGCAATTTCTATGGCACTCCGAAAAGCGAGATCGAGCGTGCACGGCAAATGAGTAAGCGACTCTTGTTCGATATTGATGTGAAGGGCGGCATCTCCATACGTAATAAATTCCCCGGTGAAAGCCTGCTGATCTTTATTGCCCCACCGGACATGACGACCCTCGAAACACGGCTTCGCGAACGCCGAACCGAAGCCGGCGACATCATTGCTCGTCGGCTGGAACGCGCTCAGACTGGAAATGGGCATGGCCGGTGAATACGATCATGTTGTTATCAACGATAACCTTGAGCGCGCAGTTGAGGAAGTAGAAAACCTTATTTTCTCTGCATCGTAACATTTCGATTTTTTATTCACGTTATAGCCTCTCAAAATCTAATTACTTATGTTATCCTGCAATCATATTTCCATAAGCTGTTTGGACATCGAACGATGGTTCGACTTCTACGCTAATAAACTTGGCCTTACATTATTACACCGCTGGCCAAAGATGTTTGCTGTTCGTGCTGGAGATGTTCGCATTTCGGTGTTCCAATCGGAGGAAATTGCATCGAGCGGGAATATCGAGATAATTCTGAGGACAGATGACATCGAAACTGCAAAAGCGTCTGTGACTAACGATGGAGTTGCCCTCGCTCAGGATATTATCGAGGCTCCGGATTTCATGCGTTTCTTTACTCTGGAAGATCCAGATGGAAATGTGATCCACATCGGGCAATACCTGCGCGACCCTCTTGCCGTTGGGGGATGATCTGGGATCGAGAATTTTCGAACGGGACTAATGGTGAAAACGTTACGCGCGGGCAACAGTTCGGGGCCTTCCCCGTAACCCCCGCTGCCAGCAAAAGTAGGTTAAACCAAGAACAATAAATTAGCGCATGAACGATAGGAGAAATTGTATCGATCATCGGGCCGGTCGTTGACGTAGATTTTTCAGGAGGTTATTACTCCTCCTCATTCTCAACGCCGTAAGAATTCCACGGAAAAATACCGAGGGCATAGATGATGAACTTATCTGCGAAGTTCAGCAGCATCTTGGCGAGAACCGTGTTCGTGCAGTTGCCATGGATACCACCGATGGCCTTACCCGTGGCATGAGAGTTGAAGATCTGGCTGCACCCATTTCTGTACCAGCGATCCGAATTCGCTTGGACGCTTAATCAATGTGATCGGCAAAACGATCGATGGCGGCGAGCAGATCAAATCAGAATTTTCCTGGCCTATCCATCGCGATGCCCCAAAATTCGAAGACCTATCAACAAGCTCCGAGATGCTCGAAACCGGAATAAAGGTTATTGATCTGCTCGAACCCTGACCAAAAGGCGGTAGAGACAGGATTATTTGGTGGCGCGGGTGTTGGCAAGACCGTCGTTATTATGGAATTGATCCACAGTATCGCTATGGACCACGGCGGATATTCTGTGTTTGGTGGCGTTGGCGAGCGCACACGGCGAGCTAAACGATCTTTATCTCGAAATGTCCGAAGGCGGCGTGTCTGATAAAACTGTGCTCGTATTCGGCCAGATGAACGAGCCACCCGGAGCACGCTCAGCGTGTTGGACTCTTACAGCTCTCACCTTCGGAGAGTATTCCGCGATGTTGAAGGCAAAGATGTTCCTGCTCTTCATCGACAACATTTTCAGATTTACCCAGGCTGGTTCAGAATATCGGCACTATCGGGACGTATGCCAAGCGCCAGAGGTTATCAGCCCACGCTCGCTTCGGAAATGGGTGCGTCTTCAGGAGCGCATTACTTCCACGAAAAAAGCGCTCGATCACCTCCGTGAAGGCAATCTACGTGCCGCCGATGATCTCACTCGCATCCTGCGCCTGCGGCAGCATTTGCGCACTTGGACGTAGACCATCAGTTCCTTCCCGCTCTATCTCTGAGCTCTGCATCTATCCCGCGTAGATCCTTTGGGTTCCACAAGCCTGAATCTGCAGAAATCCTCGGCGAAGAGCATTACAGTGTTGCTCGAGGTGTTCAGTGTATCTTCAGCAGTATAAGGACTTACAGGATATTCAGCACCATCCTTGGTATGGATGAATTGTCCGATCGAGATAATAACATCATCGTTAACCGGCGTATGCCGCGTGCAGCGCTTCCTTTCCGAGCGATCTCTTTCGTTGCTGCCGAGTTCACGGGACCGGAAGGCCGACTACGTCAAGCTCTGAGGATACCATCCGCAGTCCTTCAAGGCCGTGCTCGCTGGTGAATACGACCATCTTCCCGAAAATGCCTTCGATATGGTAGGCACGATCGAGGAAGCTGTCGAAAAGGCGAAAGACGCTGGCACAGTAAGAAAGCTAATTTCGAGTTACCGTGTCCAAGATCATAACCAAAAGAATGTATGCCAAGATCGAAGGCGATTCCGTCAAATCTTTATTATTGGCATGCGGGTAAACAGCTGGTGGAGATCCATAAATGGCTGCCCGTCTCGATGGCTATGCCAAAAATGATCGCCGAGCTTGCGAAAGTACCCTGAGTCCGCATTTCTGGTGTCTCGACAGGCCGGGACTTTGGATGGTCCAATACTGGGCGAAGCTTCGATCATCTGGCGCACTACGCTCGCAACCGAGATTCCAAGCACTTCCCCGCCTGGGTAAATTTAATTGCTCTATCGGCAATTCCGGCGATGTCGGGATCCTGGGATGAACATATCTCGTCAAGGACGGCCAGTATGAGACCCTCTATAATAACATGTCGCTAATCCGGACTGGGTAAAGCTTCCACCCTTATCCCTGCCACCGAAAAATACGGCAGCGCTTCCAGTCGCGCCCGTAAAAACCCTATTTTTTATGATTCCCCATCACCCCAGAAGGAAATTAAAAATTAGCGGATAGAACCATTCCAGTTCAGCCATCGCTAAGTATTTCTCCAGCTTTTATCTGGTAATCGATCCACATCAGGGAAGCGACTGCGAACAACCGATAGAAATTCCAGGATGAACGATAAACGCCAAATGGGATCGATGGAAGACAGAGGATGGTCGATATGCAATCCCTTCGTTTTCAGATTGTTCTTCTGTCACTACTTTCCCATTGTCCTGTTCCGTGCTTTGACTGGAAGTGATAGTAAGTCCCAGCTCAGTGTACGCCAAACCGCAGCAGACACAAGTCCGCCATAGACTGCGACCGCAACCGGCATCGAATCCATCTCCCCGATCCAACCCGTGCGCCGACGGGCAGCAGCGACAGCCAAAAATAGCAAGTGCAAATTCGCCGAGATGATCTGTGCATGGCCAAACGC
>CAVTNP010000003.1:0-260251 GCA_963736195.1 Ignavibacteriota bacterium | reverse complement strand
TCTGTGACTAACGATGGAGTTGCCCTCGCTCAGGATATTATCGAGGCTCCGGGATTTCATGCGTTTCTTTACTCTGGAAGATCCAGATGGAAATGTGATCCACATCGTGCAATACCTGCGCGACCCTCTTGCCGTTGGGGGATGATCTGGGATCGAGAATTTTCGAACGGGACTAATGGTGAAAACGTTACGCGCGGGCAACAGTCGGCCTTCCCCGTAACCCCCGCTGCCAGCAAAAGTAGGTTAAACTACAAGAACAATAAATTAGCGCATGAACGTAGGAGAAATTGTATCCATCATCGGGCCGGTCGTTGACGTAGATTTTTCAGGAGGTCAAACTCCCCCTCGATTCTCAACGCCGTAAGAATTCCACGGAAAAATACCGAGGGGCATAGATGATGAACTCAATCCCGCGAAGTTCAGCAGCATCTTGGCGAGAACCGTGTTCGTGCAGTTGCCATGGATACCGACCCGATGGCCTTACCCGTGGATCATGAGTAGAGTTGAAGATCTGGGTGCACCCATTTCTGTACCAGTGGTTTGAAATTGCTTGGACGCTTAATCAATGTGATCGGCAAAACTATTGATGGCGGCCAGAGCAGATCAAATTAAATCTTGGCTTATCCATCGCGATGCCCCAAAATTCGAAGACCTTATCACAAGCTCCGAGATGCTCGAAACCGGAATAAAGGTTATTGATCTGCTCGAACCCTACTCAAAAGGCGGTAAGACAGGATTATTTGGTGGCGCGGGTGTTGGCAAGACCGTCGTTATTATGGAATTGATCCACAATATTGCTATGCACCACGGCGGATATTCTGTGTTTGGTGGCGTTGGTGAGCGCACACGCGAAGGAAATGGTCTTTATCTCGAAATGTCCGAAGGCGGCGTGTTGGATAAAACTGTGCTCGTATTCGGCCAGATGAACGGAGCCACCCGGAGCACGTCAGCGTGTTGGACTTACAGCTCTCACCTTCGCAGAGTATTTCCGCGATGTTGAAGGCAAAGATGTTCTGCTCTTCATCGACAACATTTTCAGATTTACCCAGGCTGGTTCAGAAGTATCGGCACTATTGGGACGTATGCCAAGCGCCGTAGGTTATCAGCCCACGCTCGCTTCGGAAATGGGTGGTCTTCAGGAGCGCATTACTTCCACGAAAAAAGGCTCGATCACCTCCGTGCAGGCAATCTACGTGCCCGCCGATGATCTCACCGATCCTGCGCCTGCGGCAGCATTTGCGCACTTGGATGCAACCACAGTTCTTTCCCGCTCGATCTCTGAGCTTGGCATCTATCCCGCGGTAGATCCTTTGGATTCCACAAGCCGAATTCTCTCTGCAGAAATCCTCGGCGAAGAGCATTACAGTGTTGCTCGAGGTGTTCAGCGTATTCTTCAGCAGTATAAGGACTTACAGGATATCATCAACATCCTCGGTATGGATGAATTGTCCGACGAAGATAAGATCATCGTTAACCGCGCACGCCGCGTGCAGCGCTTCCTTTCCCAGCCATTCTTCGTTGCCGCCCAGTTCACGGGACTGGAAGGCCGATACGTCAAGCTTGAGGATACCATCCGCAGCTTCAAGGCCGTGCTCGCTGGTGAATACGACCATCTTCCCGAAAATGCCTTCTATATGGTAGGCACGATCGAGGAAGCTGTCGAAAAGGCGAAGACGCTGGCACAGTAAGAAAGCTATTTTTGAGTTACCGTGTCCAAGATCATAACCAAAAGAATGCATGCCAAGATCGAAGGCGATTTCGTCGTCTTCATTATTGGCATGCGGGTAAACAAGCTGTGGAAGATCCATAAATGGCTGCCCGTCTCGATGGCTATGCCAAAAATGATCGCCGAGCTTGCGAAAGATCCTGAGTCCGGATTTCTCGGTGCTCGACAGGCCGGACTTTGGATGGTCCAATACTGGCGAAGCTTCGATCATCTGGTGCACTACGCTCGCAACCGAGATTCCAAGCACTTCCCCGCCTGGGTAAAATTTAATCGCCTGATCGGCAATTCCGGCGATGTCGGCATCTGGCACGAAACATATCTCGTCAAGGACGGCCAGTATGAAACCCTCTATAATAACATGCCGCCATCCGGACTGGGTAAAGCTTCCACCCTTATCCCTGCCACCGGAAAATACGGCAGCGCTTCCAGTCGTGCCGGAAAAACCGAATCGGATGATTCCCCCATCACCCCAGAAGGAAATCTCAAAAATTAGCGGATAGAACCATTCCAGTTCAGCCATCGCTAAGTATCTTCTCCAGCTTTTTATCCGGAACGATCCACATCAGGGAAACGACTGCGAACAGCCCACAAGAAATTCCAGGATGAACGAACGCCAACGGGATCGATGCAAGATAGAGGATGGTCGATAGCAATCCCTTCGTTTTCAATTGTTCTGTCACTACTTTTCCCATTGTCCGTTCCGTGCTTTGACTGGAAGTGATAGTAAGTCCCAATATAGTGTACGCCAAACCGCAGCAGACACAAAGTCCGCCATAGACTGCGACCGCAACCGGATCGAATCCATTCTCCCCCATCCAGCCCGTTGCCACCGGCAGCAGCGACAGCCAAAATAGCAAGTGCAAATTCGCCCAGATGATCTTGCCGTTCACGCGTTCCACCGTGTGAACCAAATGATGATGATTCGCCCAATAAATACCGATAAAAACAAAGCTCAGTACATAACTGCCAAGCGTAGGAATGATCGGTTTGAGCGAATTCCAATCTGTCCCGTGCGGAATCTTCAGTTCCAAGACCATGATCGTGATGATGATGGCAAGAACTCCATCGCTAAAGGCTTCGAGGCGCGTTTTGTTCATCGTTCTCTTGAGATTCCCAATAGATATTAATGGCATACCGAGCAAGCCGCTCGCTTACGCCGAACTGCTCTGCGACCTCCCTGATCGTAGAGCAATCACCCAGAGAACTAACAAGCACCGCCGCAGCAAATTCCTCTGCGCGACGCTCTTCCTGATGGTGCAGCACGCCCTCGGTAGAATAACGATGCTCGAAAGACGCCGACTGAATGCTTTTGGGCGAATGAAACAGATGATACCATTCGTGCCAAAATACTTCCGCTTCAGGAATTCCCGCATTCGTATTCAGCACGATCGAATACAGCGGTTCCCGGCGATACCCGCCCCATACCAAAATGGGACGCTCCGGATGCGATAAACTCTCGATGAGTTCCGGACGCTTAACATATTCGATGTACGCAAAACCAGCTTCCCGGCCCGCGGCGCCTGAGGTTCGCACCAATACGATACCCGCAGCATCCGCAGCGCTATCGATGGCGCGCGGATCGTATCGCTCGCGTATCTCCGCGGCAAGTTGCTGGATGCGCTGACGCAGAAGCGGCGGCGTACCCCATTTCGATCTGATGGCTGATGCTAACATGGAATTACTATTCTTATAGCAATAGGTGCCTTTTTATTTTGCTGAATTCCAGCGCAACCCTTGTTTCCAAGCCAATTTCGCTACTTGTGCCTCCCAAAATATTTTTTTTTGCATTAGGAATTCATAAACTGTAGAGTATTTGAGTCACTTACCACCGATTGCCAATGAACCCTGCCCCCTCCCCGTTTCCATCTTTCATCTCTCATATTTCATCTTTTCCCCGCACCCTCCCCATTTCATCTTTCATCTCTCATCTTTCATCTTTTCCCAAAACAGGTGCCTATCATTGCACGTGCAATCTACGCAATCAAATGGATGATGTCAAGCGATTGTTGAAAATAGTGAAAATTTCTTGAGGAAATGGGTGCCATCGCCCATTCGTGAGTCGTCGCGTAGGTGATAAGAGGGTATCGCGGAAGCAGCGCTTACCAGAACACGAACACGTTAGGTGTGTGCACGGAAGCGCCGCTTCCGTGCCTACCCCAAAAGCATGGCACGAAAACCGTGATCTATCGTGTTCGAAATCATGCTATGAAAGCTGATCTTAACGAATGAGAAATAGACTTCCAACAATAGCTTCTTTGGTCATTCTGACGTTCTTCGCGAATTCCAGTGCAAGAAGCCAAGATGTGTTTCAAAACATCCAACTACATCCATCGATTTTTTCCCATCGGTCGATTTCTGTTTCGGGCTTGAATAATATCTACCAGGGTAGTTCCCAGTCTTGTGCACTCGACTGGGGCAATGCTGATACAAATAATCCTTCCGTCGATATCAGCAACAATTACTGGGGTGGTGGCCCGTACATTCTCGATGGAGCTACGGCAACAGGCGGATACCCTACGAGCCCCATTGCGTGCCCACCCACTACCATGGAATGTACAACTGTGGACTTTTCGGGCACGCGTAAAAAGTTGTCCCCTCCTTCAATTCCTGTTGACACCACTGTTCAGGATACGGCATCCTGCGGATCATTCTACTCGATCGGTTACCTCTTGGTCTCGAACGGAGTCGAGCCTCAGGGGTATGATACCTTGCGTGACCTAATTGAGTGGTGTCCTTTCTGGACCGATACCGAAAACCATTCTTGGGATGCATTCAACCTCATCGCAAGTGCTGTAGAGGGCGTCATCGGACTCAATAACTTTACATGGAATGACTTCTTATCGTTTCTCAAACAAGTACTTTGGCTGAATCCCGATCCGCATTGGTATTGCGATGATGTGGACGCGATGATCGAAGCGGTTCAGGATAACCAAGGTGCTAAAGTTGCAATATGCCGGTATGTACTCGCGAATAATAAATGTCCGCAATACGCAGCGGATTTCGATACCGTTCTTAAATACGCTTCGATCGGGCGCTATCAGGCATGGCTGGATTCTGTCGAGACGAAATATCAGCACTTGAATTATCCTCCTTCGATAATTAACTCTCGCATTTATAATGATTCAATCAATGCTGATACGCTCGCGCACCCGTACGATACTGCGCCGCCTACTCTATGGCAGGACAGCTTAGAAGTCCTCATGGGTGCGAATGCGGGAGTTCAGGCAGCTTCTCCCATAGGACCACAAGCCCTGCTCTCTGCGCAGCTATTGGAGAACCCCGTGAAAGATGAGATCGATGTTGCATACCAAATGGGCAAAACCGCGCTTGTAACGATGGAACTATGGGATATTTTAGGCCGCTCGGTTCCCATCGCCAATGCAAAATACCAATTAGAGCAAACCGGC
The DNA here is from genome assembly GCA_963736195.1 of Ignavibacteriota bacterium. Taxonomy (GTDB): domain Bacteria; phylum Bacteroidota; class Ignavibacteria; order Palsa-1295; family Palsa-1295; genus PALSA-1295. The sequence goes on along the minus strand of CAVTNP010000003.1, from coordinate 255,118 downwards.
TCGCATAATGCCACCATCCCCGCGCCCAATCTCCTGCAGGGAACATATTATCTCCGCATCACTACGGATGTTGGGGATGCAATTACGTTAAAAATCGTAAAACAATGAAAAAAGCGCCCTCGATATTATTCATAGTCGTTTTCCTGCTCACTGGTCACCGCGCCAGCGGACAGGATTTAGGCCATGTCAGTAATAATTATTGGGGTGGTAGCACCTACCACAACTTGTATGTTACCGCTTCTGGCGGGTTTCTTTCTACCGCAGATCCCTTCGTGAGCGTGGTTTGCTCCAGCGGTCTGGTAAGTGGTATCGCTAAGAAAAAGGAGGGCGCCAACGCTCTGTCATTTCTCAAACTTAATACTCCTCTTCTAGTCGATACAACGGAGAATCCATGCAGTGCCTCATTCCTTGCTGGCTACATCTTAGAATCTCAGGACGAAGAGCCGGCTGGTTATGATACCTTACGCGCATTCTTGGAAAATTGCCCTCTATGGACAGATGGAGTCTCGCACTCATGGCAGGCTTTTTCCACGATCCTTGGCGCCGCACCACAAGACGGCGGCTGGCCCGGCTTCCTTGCTTTTCTTAAGAACGTTCTCTATCTCAATCCAGATTCGAACTGGTACTGTGGCGACGTGGATGATATGCTTACTGCGGAGCAAGCTAACGACGCGGCGATAATGTCAATCTGCCAATATATCATCCAGAGTGGAAAGTGCCCACAATTTGCATCGGTTTTTGCGCAAATTAATAGTGACGCCCTCAGTGGGAGGCATACGCATTGGATTGATTCACTTCTTACGCTGTACCCGCTATCATTTGTCTACCGTTATGATTCCATCAATGCTGATACTTTGGCGCACCCATTTGCCGATACCGCAGTACCCACGTTATTTCAAGATAGCCTTGAAATTCTCATGGGGCCGCAATACGCGGGTGTACAACAAAACGCGCCCATCACTTCGCAAGCGTTGCTTTCCGCGCAGCTATTGCAGAATCCCATCAATAACGAGATTGATGTTTCCTACCAAATGGGCCGCAACGCGCTTGTTACAATGGAGCTTCGGGATGTTCTGGGCCGCTCGATTCCGCTCAGCTATGCGAAATACCAACTAGAGCAACCCGGCTCGCATAACGCATCCATCTCCGCGCCTAATTTACCGGAAGGAACGTATTATCTCCGCATCACTACGGATGTTGGGGATGCCATTACATTGAAGATCGTGAAGGAATAGCCATTCAAGATATGGGCTTGGGTATTCAGCCCCTGCGCTTGAATGATTCGGGTTCGCATACTGTTCGAGGCAATTGAATGGATGTTCTCGTCACATTGCTTCGGGTGCTCCTGCCCGTGGCCTATGCCGGGCTTGTGGTGTATTTTGCCCGCACGTTTTTCCGGTCGGTCAGCCAAGCCAATCGCCTGAAATATGCCGTTCCGGCGGCGTATGCCACGCTGGGTTTGCACGCGGCGTACATCAGCGGCTATACGGCGCTCAATCATCACGATCTGGTTGCCACCGTGTCCGAGCTATGCTCGCTGATCGCGTTCACGCTGCTTGCCGTCTATGTGTTTGCCGAGCTTCGCACCTCGCGCGAAACCTCCGGCACCGGCTTTTTTGTGACGGCCGTTTGCTTCCTGCTTCAGCTTGTTTCATCCATCGCGATCGGTAACTCCCCCGCGCCCGAAACGGCAGCGATCCTGAAGGATCCCGTCTTCAATCTCCATGTCACGACCTCTGTTTTTGGCTACGCAGCGCTGATGCTCGCGGCCATCTATGGTGGACTTTATTTATTGCTGTTCCACGCTATTCGGCTAAACCAATACGGCGCTATTTTCGAGCATGTGCCCAGCTTGGAACGATTAGAACGCTTTGGGCTTCGTGCCACGACGTTCGGATTTATTTTCCTTACACTCTCGATCGTCCTCGGAGCAATACTCTATACAAGAATCCCGCTCGAGGTCAGCACGGGCCGCTTTTTAGCCGATCCGAAAGTGCTGACGACGCTCCTGGTGTGGCTCGTCTTTGGCGCCACACTGCTCGTCCGGCGGGTCATGCATATAGAAGGCCGCCGTCTGGTGCTATTCTGGATGTCGGGATTTGCGCTGACGATCGTTTCGCTGACCATAGTCAATTGGGTGGGCACTTCGTTCCACAGTTTCTTGTAAGACCACCCATTCCCTCCTTGAGAAGGAGGGAGTAATGTACATGCCTCAGAATTTCATAGCCGTCAGCTTATCCCATCGCCGCGCTCCTGTGGAAGTGCGCGAGTTGCTGCAGCTTAACGAGGATGAATCCCGCAACGTCCTCCAACAATTCTCGAATGCGGAAACCCTCGTGCTTTCGACGTGTAACCGTACCGAGTTTTATGCAAAGCCCGCGGAAAACGAAACCCTTGCGGCAGACGGCCTTTTAGAGAGCATCTTCGAGACGAAACGATTGCCTCGGAGCGACCGGGTTCGCTACACGCCGCTATTTGAAACCCTCCATGAGCGCGAGGCGATCCGGCATTTGTTTGCCGTGATTGCAGGGATCGATTCCCAGATCATCGGCGATCAACAGATCTTCGCACAGGTCAAAGATGCCTTCCGCCTGGCCGAAGCGGTACGCGCCAACACCGGATTTTTCAGCAAGCTTTCACACGCTGCATTTCACGTTGCAAAACGAGTGATCTCTGAGACCACGCTTAACGAAGGCGCCTCCACGATCTCCTACGCGGCGGTTGAATTCGCACGCAAAATATACGATGACTTGCGGTCGCGTCGTGTTCTTATCATTGGTGCCGGAGAATCCGGCGAGCTTGCAGCAAAACATCTGGTCGAGCGAAACGCAGGCCATGTAATTATTGCAAACCGTAACCACGAACGCGCTCAGGCCATGCTGGAGCGCATTCGCTCCGATGCTTCCCAATGCACGTTCGACGTAATTACCCTCGGCGAACTGGATGACGTTCTTCCAACAGCCGACATCATCATCAGCGCAACCTCCGCTCCGGATTATGTACTGACCGAGCCGGCAATGAAGGCAGCCATGAACAAGCGGAAATCTTCCGCGCCTGTGGTTATGATCGATATTGCCGTCCCACGGGACATCGATCCGGCGATAAGCTCGCTCTCGAATGTGTTCTTAAAAAATATTGACGATCTTCGTTCCATCGTCGATCGGAACGCGGAGCGGCGCCTGCAGGAAATCCCCAAGGCTGAAGCGATCATTGATGAGGAGCTGGAACGGTTTCTCGAAACACTCTCCCGGATGGAAGCCGGACCGACGATCAAAGCGCTGCGTGATAAATTCGAAGCAGTTCGCACCGAAGAGCTCACTCGCAATCGTGGAAAGCTCGATGACCGTTCCTACGCCCTCATTGACGAAATGACGCGAAGGATGATGAACCGCCTGCTGCACGAACCCACCCTTTCCCTCAAGGAGAATCTCGATGGCGTGGAGAGTTCATTATCGCACATCGAGCTGATCCGGAAATTGTTCGGGTTAGACCGAAGATAACGAAAATGCAAAAGCCGGGAAGCTTACTTCCCGGCCTTATTAGCGATTTTTGCGTTAATTCAGACTCGGCGCCATCGCGCGCTTTTCGAAGCCCTTGCTGAGCTTGGTGTGACCATTGCCGGTAACGAGCTCGTTGCCGATCTTGATCGGGATCTCGCGCTCTTTTGGCTTCGATGGCTCCATTTTTGGAACTGTGATCTCCAGAAGGCCATTCGCAAAGTTAGCTTGTATGTCCTCTTCTTTGACTCCCTCGGGCAGCGAGAACTGTCGCACGAATTCTCCATAGGACCGTTCCATCCGGTAGAAGCTGCGTTCTTGTTGTTCACTTTCTCGCTTTTTTTCGCCACGAATAGTGACGATGCCATCGCTGATCGAGAGCTTTACATCGCTCGCCGCAAGGCCTGGAAGTTCAGCGATAATGTAGAAATTATCTTTGTCCTCATTGATGTCCACCGTAGGCAGGAATGCGCTTTGCGTGGTCAATTGAGGAAAGTTAAAGAAGTTGCGCTCGAAGTCTTCAAACAGCTCATGCATGTTGCGATGTGCGAAATCGAGTCCGTTGCGTGGATTTTCCCATTTTATAAGTGACATGTTGTTTCCTTTCAAAAATGATTATTTCCCTTCTTGTTAACTATATTTGAATTGTGGTAGGTGAACGATTGCTGTATTTATTAATAAATCTCGTGCCAATCTTCTCCCTGAGTAATTAGAGACAGCCTCCTTGCCATTTTTGACAGATTCTTGTAGCATGTATGAAATTTTTTCCAAATACTATGAAATTTTTTCAGTACTATCGGTGTCACGTAGGCGCATACCTGTTTGCTCGGGCTTGCCCTAAATGCTTACTGCACAACAACTTTTTAACCTAGGCCTTTCGAATGAACGAAAGGGCGCCATTGACCGGGCGCTCCACTTTTATTCGTCTATTGTCGCCACATGGCCGAAGGAAATTGCACCTTACCATCGGCTTTCGGTCATTGCCCTTCAACGCGGGGACCCCGGTCAAGCGCTTGCCTGGACGGACAAAGCCATTGCGCTCAACGATGGACTGGTGGAGTTGTGGAACAACCGTGCTCTGGCGCTCGCAGAACTCAAGCGCTATGACGAAGCACAAGCTGCGTTTGCTCGCGCAATCGGAATTCAATCCGAAAATTGGGAAGCGTATTATAATCTGGGCAGAATGCTCTTGATCCAAAAGCGATTCGCAGAGGCAGAGCCAGCCATACGACGAGCCTCAGAACTCGACCCAAATTCGGCGCAGACCTTCAACAATCTTGGGATGGTTCTTCACGAACTCTATCGCTACGATGAGGCGATCGCCGCTTATGACCGTGCTCTTGAAATAGCACCAGATTACGTCGAGGCGATGTCGAATAAAGCTGCAGCCTTACAATGCGCCACAAGATTAACAGAGGCTGAATCGATCTATCGTAAAGCGATCGAGTTAGCGCCTGCATTCGCTGGCGTTCATTACAGTCTGGGAGCTGTATTGCTCGCACAGGGAAATCTTCGCGAAGGCTTGAAGGAGTTTGAATGGCGATGGAAACTTGGGAATTGGATCAAGCTTCGGAACTATCCAACGCAACCGCTTTGGAATGGTGAGCCATTAAATGGAGAAACACTGCTTCTTTGGCATGAACAAGGCGCCGGCGATACCATCCAGTTCATTCGATTCGTGATCGAACTTGCAAAACAGAACTGCGAGCTTATCGTGGAGGTTCAAGACGAGCTCTATCGTCTGCTTGCATCATCGATCAACTTACCGAACGTTCGTATTGCGCACTCTGGAGCCAAGCATGGTGCGTTCGATATGCACCTACCGCTGCTGAGCTTGCCACACGTTCTCGATATTAGCTACGACACACTTCACGCGATCAAACCGTATCTGCGCACTCGCGGCGGTGACCTCGACGAATGGCGGAGAAAGTTGAAATCCTTGACGCCTGCCCAGAATCGTAAAAAAAGGCGAATCGGTCTGGTGTGGGCGGGAAATCCGGAGCACCCATCCGACCGCAATCGATCCATGCGTTGGGAAAACATCTCTCCACTGGTTGAAGCTCACAAGCACCGCTTCCAGTTCTTTAGCCTGCAACAGGCAGATCGGATCGAACATCCTGATGTGATCGACCTCGGAATGTTCCTTCGGGACTACGGCGTAACAGCGGCTGTTATCGAAAATCTCGATCTTGTTATCTCGGTGGATACCTCTGTCGTGCATCTTGCTGGCGCGCTTGGAAAGCGCGTTTGGACCATGCTATTCCATTCCCCCGATTGGCGCTGGATGGTCGGGCAGGAACGAACACCCTGGTATCCCAGCATGTCGTTATTTACGCAAAAACACCCAGGCGTTTGGGATGATGTGATCTCAGAAATAAGCGAACTGCTCGCGCTCGAATAACACCGTGTGTGGAATTGCCGGCCTCATTGCTGTCGATGGATCTTCTCTTTTCGAGCGAGATCTTTCCTCGCTCTTGGCAGCGAGTGATTCGTTCCGACACCGAGGCCCAGACGACGATGGATTCCATCTCGCAAATTCTAAACAAGCGGCATTCGCGCATCGCAGGCTTTCGATCATCGACCCCACGCCGGAGGGACACCAGCCGATGCTTGGAGCGCACGGCAGCATGCTGGTTTTTAACGGAGAGATCTACAATTATAAGGAACTCATCACCGAATTTCGCTTATCGGTTCCTGCGTCTGACACTGCGGTCCTCTCGATGCTGCTGGATTTAAAAGGAATTTCCATCCTGCCCAAGCTGCGTGGATTTTTTTCTTTCGCCTGGTGGAATGATAACAATAAAGAGCTGATCCTTGCCCGCGACTCCATCGGCAAAAAACCGTTATATTACGGAAGTATTAACGGCCGTTTTGTATTTGCGTCAGAAATGCGAGCGCTCGTAGCAAGTGGATTGGTACCCTTCAAACTGTCTCCTGACGCTGTTTCAAACTATCTTCGATACTATTGTATACCGCACCCAAACTCCATACTTGATGGCGTAAACATGCTTCCGCCGGGAAGTATCCTGCAACTATCCCCACAGTGTGAACCGATCGTTAGCACATGGTACCGGATGCCAAACCACCATCCGGTGAATATAGAATACGAGGAAGCCCGCCGCGAAACCCGCAGAATTCTTGAGCGCTCCGTTCGCGACCGCCTGGTGAGCGATGTCCCAGTCGGAGCATTCCTCTCTGGCGGCCTGGATTCTAATGCTATTGTTGGATTAGCAATGCTGGAATCATCAACTCCGATCGAGACCTTCTCACTTGGATTTGCATCCAGGAACTCAACGGAGGATGAAACGCCCTTGGCACGAATTGGAGCAAAGCACTATGGAACCGCGCACCATGAATGGAAAATATCCGATTCCGAAATCGCCACCCTTGTGCCTCACTTCTTTCAGGCGATGGATTCCCCCTCCGCAGATGGTTTAAATAGTTTTCTCGTTTCCATTGCTACTAGAAAGGCCAACCAAAGTCTCAAAGTAGTTCTCAGTGGCGTGGGTGGCGATGAAGCATTCCTCGGATATAATAAATTTCGCTGGCTCGCCCATAATTCACTCGCACTCAAAGGAGTTTGGGCACTGCCCACTGCATTCCGCGAATCACTATCGGAGTCCTTCATTGGTGGAAAACATACTCGGCTTCGATCTGCATTACGTTCCGCAATTCGCCCCGAAAGCTCAAGAGTTCTTTTTAGTCAACAGGAGATTCACGCATTGACAGGCCGAGCCGCATCAATCGCTGATTCGAACCGCGTTGAAGCCCTGCCGCTTTATGCGCTGCTTCGCTCGGATATTAAACACTATCTTCCCGATATGCTCTTGCGTGATCTCGATGCCATGACCATGTCTCAAAGTCTGGAAGCACGTGCTCCCCTGCTCGATCGTGAACTGCTCGAATTCACCTGGCAGCTACCTCTTCCTATTAAAGCGAAGGGAAGAACGAAGCAACTGCTCGCCGATTCGGTTAAAGATATTCTTCCAGGTGAATTGCTCCAAAAGCCAAAAACGGGGTTTGAACTTCCTATGAAAGAATGGCTGCTCCATGGCACACTCCGTCCCTTTCTTGACATACTTGTATCGCCATCTCTGCGCATTGTCGAGTCAGGAATATTTGACAAGTCCGCTATCGATCAAGTATATCGAGAATTTGTGCTAGGTAAGTCTCATTATCTGAAACCCTGGAGTATTATCGTGCTTGAGTGCTGGTATCGTTCTATTGAAAACATCCTTCTGGACTCAAACTCCAGATCAACATAAACTCTAATTCGAGCGAATGAAGATCGGCATTGCAGCGATAGGACGACTTTCCGAAGATACTGGCGGGAAGAATTATATCGTCCATTTCCTGCGTGGGATTGAAAAGCTCCGCCCACAGCACTCATTCATACTATTCGTTAGCGAAGGCGAAGCAACGACGCTCGATATTAAGGAGTCCGATCTCCTAAGGATCGTCACGATTCCGAATTCGAATCTAACACCACTCCACAAGGTATTTGCGGAGCAATGCAAGCTCCCGAAATATATTGTCCGAGAAGGGATCGATCTAATGTATTATCCAGGAAATTTTGTCTCGCTTGCATCCAGCGTTCCGGCGGTGGTCAACATTCGGTCGATGGCCCATGCCTACCCGAACTATGGCGTGAGCGGAATACGCCGCGTTGTTCGATCCTTGTTGATGCCCGCCTCGGCAAGAAAGGCGCTTGCTATCATAACTCCCAGCCAGGATATCTTGCAGGACGTTGTGCGAATTTCAAAAGTCAATCCGACAAAAGTTCACGTTATTCCACACGGTGTGAATCTCGAATTGTTCGATGGCCAAATGAATAGGAATGCTGCGGAAGCAGATGTGGTACTTGGCCGCTACGATCTTACCGCCGGTAATTATCTACTCTATGTTTCAGCGCTTTGGAGATACAAGCGTCAGGATCAGCTCATTCGGGTACACGCGCACCTTGTCCACGATGGGTATCCACAGTTAAAGCTTGTCATAGCCGGAAAAGGCACAGGTACGGATAAATCCTATCTCGACGAGTTGTATGCTCTGCCAAAGTCCTTAGGCACAGATGGACTTGTGATCTTTACAGGCGGACTTCCACAATCGGACTTGAGGTATCTTTATGCCAATGCCAAAGCTTTCGTATTCCCATCAAGCTACGAAAGCTTTGGAAATCCCATCTTCGAGGCATGGGCAAGTGGCATCCCGATCGCTGTATCGAACGTTCATTCTTTTCCAGAAATTGCTGGCGATGCAGCACTCTTTTTCGACCCTAACGATCTGGAGGATATGCAAGACAAGATGTTGATGCTGCTATCTGAGTCAGAACTCACAAAGGCACTCATACAGCGTGGGGAGGAGCGTGTGAAATCATTCACGTGGGAGGCTGCGGTTTCGCGAACGCTCTCGCTCCTTGAAGATGTTCATCTTGCCGGGAATCGCCCCAACTTTTAATCACGTCGCCCATGACTAAAGCCGATATTGTCAACCGCATTGCAACCGCAACCGGTATTACAAAACTGGAAACCGAAATTCTTGTCGATGGCTTTTTTAAGACCATGACGGATGCACTTGCCAACGGAGATCATATCGAAATTCGTGGCTTTGGTACGTTCCGAACCAAAAAGCGGCTTCCTCGCATGGCGCGAAATCCTCGCACCGGCGAGGCGGTGCCTTTAGGAGAACATTTCGTCCCTACATTTAAGGCTTCCCGCGAACTCCGGCAGATCATCGACGATCGCCATAAGAGTCTGCCCAAAGAGTAATTCTCACCCCTCCAACGAGCATATTTAAAAGCTTTTATTTGTTGAACGACTCTCCAAGCCAACTCCGATCCTCTCCGATCTATTGCCCAAGCTGCGCGGCGAGCATTGCGGAATCAGCAGCACCCGACGCAATCCTGCGGTGCCCGATCTGCGGAACTGAATTTAAGTATGAGCCGGGAAAAACGGCCGAAAGCTCTGTTACGGAAGCCGACCAAAACGTAACGGGAGCGAGCGGTCGCAGACTTTCTACTGAAGAGGTGCTTCTTCAACGCTTCAAAGATGAATCGTTGCCAAAAGGATCTATTCCTACACGTACTTTTTTGATTCTATTTGCGGCGATCGCCGTCATCACTTTCGGAATATATAGGATCGCAGCCAAGCCCGACAAATATGCGCCGGGCAATCCTGTTGATTCAACGATGCTGCTCCAAAAGCAGTTGTTCTTTCAGCATATTATTGACTCCCTCAAAACGAATCTGGCGAGTAATCCCAACGACACAGATATTCATGTGTCGCTTGCTGATGCTTTGTATGACGCTGGTCAATGGAGCGAGAGCAAGAAAGAGTTTGAGATCTATTGAAATCTCAAACCCAAGGATGCGGATGCGCGTGTGGATTATTCCTATGCGATCGCTCAGGATAATGGCGATCTCCAAACTGCTCTTGCGGAGATCGATTCGGCACTCGTCTATCAACCCGACCACTTGAATGCGCTCATTAACGCTGGCATTATGACAGCCCAGACCGTTTCCGATTCAAATCATGCGAATGCCCTTGCTCGGGCACGGGGTTACTTCGAGCGGGCGCGTGCGGTTGCTGAAAAAACCAACCCTGCCGTTGCAAGTCGAATCGATACCCTGCTCCATGCCATTGATAGCACAGGAATAAGGATGAGGTAGTGGTTAATTAGGACCAAGAAATGCCCGCAGCTTGGAATAGCGAGTAAATGAAACTCTCTTGCCCGGATGCTGTTTTAAGCGAGCAATTTTAATACTGTATTACCCACCCATCATAATTTCTTTACATGCCAAGCGGAAAGAAGCGTAAACGCCATAAAATGGCCACTCACAAACGGAAGAAACGTCTGCGCAAGAATCGACATAAGAAGCGCGTTCGTTAGTCATCCTGAACTCCCAAGACTTTTTATGGCTTGGGAGCGATGATTCTGGTCTTAAAAAAACGGCGGAGCCTCGTGCAACTCGAGCTCCGCCGTTTTTCGTTTTCGTTCGTTCAGTTAGTTCAAAAGAGCTTGTAACCGATAAAAAGCGTCCTTTGCAAGCGAATAGTTTGGTTCAAGATCCAGCGAGGTCTTATATTCATCGAGCGCCTCGAACCATAATCCCCGGCGTTCCAAAATGCGCCCGTAGTTATAATGCGGGAAATGCGGGGTAGCGTATCGCTTCGCTTTCATGGCAAGCTCCAAATACGGGATAGCCTCGTCGAGCTCCCCTTGCTGAATAAGATACGCTCCAATATCATTGTATGGATTACCAAATTCGGGATCCAGCTCTATTGCATTACGGCACTCTTCTATTGCCGAATCATAATCGCCAAGAAAGCTATAAGCCCAACCAAGAAACGTATGCGCCTCAGCCGTTGGCAATACCTCGATAGAGCGCTTATAACTCTCTATCGCTTCCTGCAAATGGCCTGACATCTGCAGCCGGTAGGCACGCTGCAAAAATTCCTGCGCTTGCTCCTTGAGCGAGTTCGCATCCTCCGATGCTCCCCCATCATATTTCGTAATGTCTTCCTGCTTCATGGTTGATCTCCTTTCTGGAGTTTATAGTTGTGTATTCGCAAATACCGATAAATATGTTTCAACAGCTATTTGCACGCTCCCACGCTTCATCGGCATCCGAGAATACCCTCTATGAATAAGACACCCGAAAACGTAAAAAGTAACAGTGATAGGTAATAATAATCAGCTCCGGGAGCAACATGACTCATATTTAATGTTCTCTATAAGTCACAGAATATCGTAATTACTCCTGTGAACGAAGCGATTATCGACAAGCAGTGACCCCGAAATTCCATCCGCGCAATCATCTTAAAAATCCGCTTAATTCAGGTTCAGACTAATATGCCCCAATTTTCATTCGATGTCGTTTCCGAAGTCGATATGCAGGAGGTCGATAATGCGATCAACCAAGCCCGCAAGGAAATTGATCAGCGGTACGATTTCAAAGGATCGAACACCAAGATCGACTGGGATGGCAAGGAAAAAACCATCACGCTTCATACTTCAGACGATATGAAGCTCCGCGCCCTTACCGAAACGCTGAACCAGAAAATGATAAAGCGCGGCATTTCGATGAAATCGCTCGATTACCAAAAAGTGGAACCGGCAGCTAATTCCAGCCTTCGCCAAGTCGTCAAGATAAAGACCGGACTCGAATCCGAACAGGCCAAGGTCATCACCAAATTGGTAAAGGAGCAGAAGATGAAGGTACAGGCGCAGATACAAGGCGATGCCGTCCGCATTACCGGCAAAAGCAAGGACGACCTCCAAACCGCCATCCAAATCTTGAAAACCCAAAGCCTAGACTTCCCTATCCAGTTTACGAATTATAGGTAATCCACTATCGATCAGTACCCCTATTGCGTGTTAGACTGCCTCAGAAGAGGGGCACCTATTGTGAGTTCCGTGCTATTATAGGTGTATGTTTTCAACACAAATGGTTATCGCGCTGGCGGTTTTCGCAGTCGTCTGGTTTTTTGTAATTCGCTGGGCCATTCGCAGATCGAGGGACATTCGAGATGGGAAGATCGAGCAGCCTGTCATGCCTATCACCTATGGCGCGTGGCAAGATCACATGCTCGGCACCACTAAACTGGAACCCGGCGACATTACGGAGATAGAAAAAGATCTCAACACTGCCACAAAGGATAGCGAGGAATAGCTACATCAACTTTTTCCTCAACCGCGCGACGGGAATATTCAACTGCTCGCGGTATTTGGCAATGGTTCGGCGGGCTACGTCGAAGCCCTCGGCGTTGATGATCGCTAATATCTTTTCATCCGAAAGCGGTTCACCGCCGGATTCGGAATCAATGATCTCCTTTATCCGCGATTTCACCACCTTGTTCGCAACGGCTTCCCCATTGCTGTTCTCGACTCCATCAACCAAATGAGTTGGAATCGCCTCCGAGAAAAAATATTTGAGTTCAAACACACCGAAATCTGACTGACAATATTTCCCATTTACAACGCGGCAAATGGTAGAGATGTCCATGCCAATATCTTCAGCTATGGTCTTGTAGATGAGCGGCTTCAGGAATTTTTCTCCATGCTCAAAAAATGCACGCTGGTGCCTGACGATCGAATGCATGACGCGCATCATGGTTTCACGGCGCTGATAGATCGCCATAATGAAGAACTTTGCCGACTCGAATTTCTTCTTAATAAAATCTTTGGCCTCGGGTGTCAGTGGTTTCCCATGCTCGGGCCCTTGCTTTCGAATAAGATCTTTGTACGCCGAATTCACCCGAAGGGATGGGACGCCACGCTCATTCAGCGTAATGGAAAAATCCTTGCCATCGGGGGTTCGTTCAATGAAGAAATCAGCGGTTATATAATTGGTGCTTTCGCCGGTATCCCCGGCTGCTGAACCCGGTTTTGGATTCAGGTGCTGTATGAGGTCGATCGCCGGTTTCAAGTCTTGCACTTCCATCGCCAAATGGCGGGCAAGAGCAGTAAACCGCTTGTTGACAAAATCATCAAATCGCTCACGGATGATGCGCCGCGCTAGTTCCCGAGTTTGATTGTTGTTTGATGAGCGATCATGATTGCTCGTCGACATTACGTCGAGTTGAATAGACAGGCACTCACGCAGATCGCGTGCGGCAACCCCCACCGGATCGAGCTTTTGAATTTTTCTGAGCACCGCTTCAGCTTCTGCGGTGGTGTATTCTTCGCCAAACGAAATTCCGGTATCGCGCGCAATTTGTTCGAGTGGCACGCGGAGGTAGCCATCGGCATCGATCGAGCCGACGATTTCTTCCGCTAACGCGCGGTAACGATCCGGCAAATTCAGCATCGTCACCTGATTGTAGAGGGATTCCAGGAATGATTCCGAAGCTGCGCGCGGCATCTCCTCGCGATCGTCATCTGTGGAGGTGGAGGTCGGGGTCTTAAAGCCCTCGGTATCATCATTCATAAAGTCCTCGATCGAATATTCGTTCGAAGGCTCGGTTTCTGCATCCCGAAGTCGCTCTTCGTTCTCCCGGGTTTGCTCCATCAGGCGTTCGGCGGCAAGATCGGGAGCCGCCACACCCATTGGATCTTCTAATAACGAAGGTGATACTTCACGTTCAGGACTTATCTCCATTTCGACGGCATCGCCGGCGGAATCTTCCGATGCCTGATCTTCACGCTCATCTTCTTCAGAACTCTCTTCGAGCATGGGATTCTCTTCCAGCTCCGATTTAATGCGCTGCTCTAGCGATAGAATCGGCAATTGCAGCAGCTTCAGGTACTGGACCTGCTGGGGCGTAAGCCGCTGTTGCAACGATTGACTTTGGCGAAGCTGTAACATTTACTCTAATAAGGTTATTAGATTCAATACAATTCCACTCGGATAATTTTTCAGGATGCGAATTTTATGCCACTCCCAATAATTGGCCGAATTATGCTAATTTAGGCGTTTTTCCCGTTGCGCAGACCTGCTGCCACAACTCGCGGGATTCCTGCGAGATCTCGCGTCGAGTGGAGTCTAACAAACCCCGCCGAGCCAAGGATGTCAGTTACTGCTCCAGACGTATCGTACCCCACCTCCAGCAATATTCGCCCATTGGGCGCAAGCATTCCTGGTGCAATCTGAGCGATCCGCTTGTAAAATGTTAGACCATCGGCATCATCAGTGAGGGCTATCCGAGGCTCGAAATCCTTCAACTCCGGTTCAAGTTGATCAAATTCTGATTGACTAATATACGGAGGGTTCGAAACTACCAGATCAAAATAGTGCCTTGCTGACACAACCCATTCATCGGAAAAAATATCGGATCCTTGAAAGCTCGCGTTCGAGATCCCAAGCAACCGTCCATTCTCGCGTGCCAGCTCGATCGCAGCCACGCTTTTATCGATCGCGACAATCGTAGCATGTGGCAAATGTTTGGCTAGCGCGAGCGCAATGCATCCGGTACCGGTACCAATATCGAGAATAGTGAGATCTGATCGCATCGCGAACGCTGCTACAAGGGTCTGCTCGACAAGAATTTCCGTTTCTGGACGTGGGATAAGCGCATCTGGGCTGACCTTGATCGGAAGTCCAAAGAATTCCCATTCGCCGAGAATATATTGTAGCGGTTCTCGCCGTTTGCGCCGAATAATGAGCCGGTTAAAATCATCTGCCTGTGAATCGGATATTTCTCGGTCAAGTTTGGGGCGTAAATTCAATCTGCCCCTTAGAGCAAGCACATGGGCTGCGAGATACTCCGCATTCACACGTGCATCCTCAACACCGGCTTTGATAAGCTCTTGCTCTGCGTCAGCAAGTACGTCTCGCCACGTCATTGTGTCAGCCGGTCAAAAAGTCCGGCGAGCTTGCGCGTAGCCTCGCGGCGTTCGTATTGGGAGATTACGTCCAATTTCATCGCGAAGCTCGACTGCTCACTTAACCAATCGTCATAAATACGTTTGACTATTCGGGCTTGGCCTTCAATATCCGATTGGCGAACGGTCTCGCCGGCATTCGTTTCGCGCAGCAGCTCGCCGATTGCGCCTTCGGGCGGCGCGATCGCCATGATGGGACGCGCCGCGCCTAAATACTCGTACACTTTGCCAGGAACGATCTCTGCCACGGAAGCTACATCGTCAACGATGAGCAACAGCGCATTGCTATCGAGTAATAATTCCACAGCGCGGGCATGTGGAACGTACTCGATCTTTTCGATCATCGAGCGAACCAGCGGGCGGTCGAGCATATCATGAATGGGCGCGCCGAATCGTCCGACAAAGCGAAGTTTCATTTTTGCTGGATCTATCTCTTTTCGCGCGATCAGCATTTCCACTGCTTGCAAAAAACTTCGTGGATTTCTCGGTCCATACAGCGAACCAGAATAAGTGATCGTGCACTTCTCATTCTTCGGACGCACTGCCCGCTTCTGAATATCCGGTTCCGGGAAATCCGCACCATCGAAGCCATTGGGGATATGAATGAATTTCTCTTGCGGTAATTCCGGATACTTACCGCGAACATCGCGCGTGATGCCATTCCACGCAACCTCGACAAGATTCGCTTCGGTAAAAACGGAACGTTCCAATGATCGGTCAATAGCACGAGGGATAGCCCAGCGTTCCGGTGTACTGAGAAATCCCGTCCACGGGTCGCGGAATCCGGCGACCCAGGGAATACCCGATGACCGATCATGCGTTTTTGATATGCGATGCAGCCTGCGCGCAACCAGCGAAGGAGTATATGGCGGCGACGAAGAATAGATCGCGCGGATGGGATATTCCTTCAATATCGCCCGTCCCTCCTTCACAGCCGATAGCAGCCAACCGATACGGGCATCGGGAATGAAAATAGTAGCACGAATGAACTCCGCGATCTTTTCACTCATCGAGCGCTTGGCTCCGGCTTCCTTATTGGCATTGACATCGATGGGAACGCCCTTTTGCTTACCGGTAAGCTTACGATAAATCCCATAAGGCTCGAAGATCGGGGCGCGGCGAATGATGAGATCGGCAGGCAGTTCTTTAATGAGCGATTCATCCCGCGCGGGATATTCCGGGTTTTCCGGCACAAGCACGATGGGAGTCCAGCCGAACTCGCCGAGATATTTCAGGAATTTCAGGACGCGCTGCACCCCCGGCCCGCCCGCCGGTGGAAAGTAGTACGTAACGACAAGAACGTATTTTTTTTCTGGCACGGTGAGTTAATACACAAACGTACCGCTTGTCATTCCCGCGAAAAGCCTGTGCATGACCTGATCGGGGGTGGGAATACAGGTTCGCGGTTGGTTGGTCCAGAAGGGACGATGGGAAATAGCCGATGTAAGCCGCCAGACGACTCTACAATTTACCGGAACCCACAATAGGTGCTCGTGGTGTTCAACTTAAAGTTTAACACCCCTTAATACCAATCTTGATGACGACGAGCGAAGAAAGAAAATATAAAGCAGACTTTATTCAAGCGCTCAAATCATTTTCGGAGAGCTTAACGGCATACGTTTCAACGGATAGAGGCGACTGGACACTGAAGGGTTTTATCGACATCTACAAGAATATTTACACAATTTCTTCCGATACGAAGATTGTTTCCAAAATTCTTGAGATTCACATTTTCCCACAAATTCTTCTGTTCGCAGATCAGGTCGGTTACAAGATTATCCTTGCTGAAAAGCAGAATTGGTATCCCGACCTGACTTTTATCAATAAGAAGAACGAAGAAGTAAAATTTGCTGTCGATATTAAGACGACCTATCGCAAGTCACAATCAAATCGGAATGCTGCAGGATTTACCCTTGGTAGCCACGGGAAGTATTTCAAGGACAGGCAAAGTGCTAAGAATATTCAGTTTCCATATTCTCAATACCTAGGCCATTATGTACTCGGTGCTATTTATACAAGAACGGATTTCTCTGATTTAGACGACGCCCTTATTTATCAAGCGCGAGAGTTGAGAGAGCCGGGGGATATGCCAATCAGAAAAATTGGGGAACGGGAAGTAACGATTGTCGCAAACCTGAAATCAATTACGTCTGTGATAAAGGATTTTGAATTTTTCGCGGCTGAAAAATGGAAAATTGCCAGTGATGGTCAAGGGTCGGGTAATACCGCAAATATAGGCTCCATTACTGACATCGAGGATTTAAGAAATGAGCATGGCATCTTTGCGAACTTAGGAGAAGAGTGGTATGATGAATACTGGATGAATTATGGTGCTGCAACAATGGTGAAAGGTGGAAAATCTGTGAAGATTACGAAGCTCGCGGATTTCTTAGAGTTTAAGGGGCGAACAGATCTTCAAAAGCGAGTGGTTGTTAGAAGAAAGAGGAGTATTGAACGGTGAAAATCATCGTACCTCCAATTAAAAGTCAAGGAATCAAGACTCAGCTAGTTCCCTGGATTAAGAGCTTGGTGAAGAATGCTCAGGCGAAGGGAAGATGGATAGAGCCTTTTCTTGGAACGGGTGTTGTTGCTTTTAATTCAGGATTTAAGCGAGCATTTTTGAATGATTCAAATCCTCATATCATTAATTTTTACAAAGGGATTCAGGAAGGTACCATTACCCCATCCAAAGTTAGACGATATTTAGAAGAAGCGGACGACAAACTTTCCCATTCTGACGAAGAGGGCTACGTATATTTCAGAAGCGTACGAGAGCGGTTTAATAAGGAATTCTCTCCGCTGGACTTTCTCTTCCTTTCGCGCACAGGGTTCAATGGGATGATGCGTTTCGGGAAAAAAGGGAATTGGAATATCCCATTTTGCAAGAAACCGAATCGTTTTGCAAAATCGTACACAACCAAGATCGTCAACCAAGTTGCAAATGTAAAGTCCACGATTACATCCGATTGGATTTTTACTAGCACCAACTTTTCTAATATCATTCCATTAGCAGAAAAGGATGACATTGTTTATTGTGATCCTCCGTACTACGGCCGCTACGTTGATTACTATAACGGGTGGACAGAGCAAGATGAGGCACTACTTTTTAATTTGTTAAAAGAATCACCGGCTAAGTTTATTCTCTCAACGTGGCATCATAATGATCACCGAGAAAATGAGATGGTAAAGAAGTACTGGAATCAATTTAATGTGGTAACCAGAGACCATTTTTACCATTCGGGCGGGAAACTTGAGAATCGAAGAACAATTGTTGAAGCGCTTATTTTTAATTTTAATGCCGACATTTCAGATCATAACCATCTCGTAAGTGCGAAGGAGAAAAAAGAACAACTTCCAATTTTTGATTTACAGAATGCTCCAATATGGGAATTGGCATGAGCGTCACACATACCGATTCCCGGACTTAACATGAAGAAATTAGAATAATGTATGTCAATTACACTAAAGAGGCAGTTAACTGAAGAAGAGAAGGAGCGTGTGCTTCTTCAGCATGGTAGATTCTGTTTTTCGAATGGTCATCCAATTCCAGAAGGTGAGTTGGTGCAATTTGATCACATCAAGGCCTACGCTCTGGATGGCCAATTGGAAATCGATAATATCGCACCCATGTGTGGCTTGCATAACAGAGAAAAAGGGCAATTGAGCCTTTACGATTTCCGCGTTAAGTTGAGGTTACAGCGTTTCTTTTCCCAGGGTGACAAACTTACTCTTCGACATTTTCTTGCTTTCCTAAAGGCCGAAAAGGATATTATCGACTACGCCAGACCACTCACAATAACGAGCTCGGATAAACTCGTCCTCTTGCAGTCCCAAACCGATAATGCTGAGTATCCGCTTTATACATGTCCTATCACCGGATGGACATATTATTACGCCACTACTCCCATTGAATTGTTAGATAGTGATGATGAT
This sequence comes from Ignavibacteriota bacterium, assembly GCA_963736195.1. GTDB lineage: Bacteria > Bacteroidota > Ignavibacteria > Palsa-1295 > Palsa-1295 > PALSA-1295. Next base: position 236,366 of record CAVTNP010000003.1, on the reverse strand, counting down.
GAGGAAGAGACAACCGGACTGCAACCACGTTATCTTATTTTTGATCGGGTCTTCGAGCTATTCCGACATTTTCAGCGACACCCTGTTTTACAGCCCTCAATTGGTAGGTTGGATAACGATCGGATAAAAGTTTTTGACGGCCAACATAAAATTGCATCCCTGCTACTGAACTCTCGGAAGAATTTCGAGTGCAAGATTTATGTCAAATACGATATCCGTTTGCTGAATCAAACAAATATTGCCGCTCATGACAAGTATTCTCAGAAGAGATTTGACTCTTCCATAATGGTTATGAAGTTGGGTGAACAATTCGGTTCAGACTTTGAGGAGTACAAGAATATTGAGGATGGTCAGCCTAAGAGTGAAGCAGCATTTTTGGACTGGCTTAGAAAAAAGGACGGAGGAACACTAACTAATGCTGAGTTAAATCAAAGATTCCGTAGCTTTTTGTTCGACTCTGTTCTTAAAGACGATGGCAACAAACTCTCAAAGTTGGTTTCTGGCGGTAACCGCAGCACGGCCGAAAAACCCATAACGATTGACCTTCTTAACAAGTCTCTTTTTTCATGTTTCTTATATCGAGACCCGACCTACGACAACATCCGCTCTACTTCATATAAGCGTGAGTCCGAATTTAATAACATGATTTGGTTAAGCAATTCACTAACGGATCTCGCCTTCGGTGCTTGGGATCCACAAGTGGGTCCGAGTAGTGATCATCAACGAAAACTCCGACGGATGCTAAGCTCCAAGGGTATGATGGCTTGGGCTGAGTTGGTGAAGGATGCATTGTGTGCCAAAGTCCGAATATACGATTCGGATGAAAAATTGAAGCCCTTATATCGCGATTTCTCTGAAGACGATTATGCTCAAATGAGATTTGTATTAGAGCGATTAGTAAATTGGAAGGGATGGTCAGCCCCCGACAACGATGAGATAGATGGGATAATTGTGGACAAAAAGAGCAAAGTCAAAGATTGGTTTAAACTCAAAGGTTTAACTTCAAGCTACCTTATGGGCGCAAGTGAATAATGCTTCCGGTTGAACGGATAGGTGTCATCCACATTCGTGACAAAAAAATTTTGAATTTTGTGGTAAGCGGGGATGCCGAAAAGATGAAAGATGAAACATTTATTTTCAATTATTTTTAGAAATTGCTTGACTTCCGGAAATTCCCGCCGTATATTGGGGCAATCAATCACTACACTCAGCACGGAAGGGAGGGGCATAATGTTGCCTAAATGTACTTCCATTCGGGGAAAATCCTCGAAAAGATGGTTGATACAACCAATCCCTGAGTCCAATATGCACCGTATAGATTTATTTTCTATTTGTGAGAAATACAATGATCTTATGGCGGTTTACCGTCTGGAAGATTCGGTTTTAGATTTCGAATTGTTTTGGGCTATGGTTGAAGCAATTCGTGCGCTCGAATTATTATTTTCTAATGACGAAATTCCAATCAGACTTTCCTCATTAGAGGGGCGAGAGCTTCAGCAGGGCTTGAATGCGTTGACTATGGAATGGCAAGAACACCTGAATGACACAGACGAGGAATTAAGAAAGCGTTTGGGTGGGCATTTGGGTAGCATCAAATGGCGCGCTGAAAAATTTTTCAATGCTTTCGAAATTGAGTTACGTGATTTCCATACATATTTATTGCCGGACATAGGGTTGTTTGGCATTAATCGCCTTATGGAAGCGGGGGCAGTTGCATTCAACCCTGACACGAAATTGATTATAGGCTCTAATGTTTTGATGGAGGTACGGGAGGCCGGACGTAGTTTAGCCTTTGGGCTACACACTGCATCGGGATACCATATACTTCGGGCGGCGGAAATGGTAATTTGGCGATACATGGATCATGTTGGAAGACCACTCTCATCCTTGCCAAAGAAGAGTCATAATTGGGGTGCATACGTTAAAATTTTGAGAAGTGCTACCAAAGCTAATCAAAAAATAGTGAATCATATTTACGAAATAAAAGAATATCACCGCAACCCTATTATTCATCCAGAAGAAACTCTTAGCGAGAATCAGGCTAAATCTCTTCTAAGCGTATGCGAGACTCTCATTCAAAGCATCGCTGACGAAATGCCAGGTACTATTACTCTTCCAAAACCGTAACGATCTTAGCATGAAACGCCTGTTCCAGTTGAACGATTTTTTTAAGAGTGAGATTATGCGTCCCGCTTTCAATCTCGCTAATGTAGGATTTCGTAGAAATGCCAGATTTTTCAGCGAGTTCGGTCTGAGTCCAGCCCTTGCGTTTCCGCAAGAATGCTACTCTTTCCCCTATTTCAGCCTGTTTTTGCAGTATTTTATCCATGCAAAGAAAAACTGAAAATAATTGTAAAAAGTTCGGATTTATCGGAACTTCGGATAACGGAATGCGTTATACATACAGAAGTTCTGATATAAACGAACATTATGAAAACACCAAAAACCTTAATCGAAGCCGTGAATTTATTCTCTGACAACTCAAAGGCAGTTGAGTACCTTGCCGCGAAACGCTGGCCTAACGGCGTGACGTGCCCCGTGTGCGCGTCTCATGATGTGACCGCGCTCACTACACGCCAACTCTGGCAGTGCAAGGGTTGCCGCAAACAATTCAGCGTGAAAAAGGGTACGATCTATGAAGATTCCGCTTTGCCGCTCGGCAAGTGGTTAACTGCTTCATGGATGATTATGAATTGCCGAAACGGAATTTCTTCTTACGAGATTGCCCGTTCCATTGGTGTTACCCAACGTACCGCGTGGTTCATGGCTCACCGTATTCGTGAGGGAATGAAGAATGGTTCCATCCTGAAACTTTCGGGTGCTGTGGAAACTGATTCCACGTATATCGGTGGCGCGGAAAAGAACCGTCACGGGAACAAACGCGGTCAACACCTTCAAGGCGGTTCCGGCAAAGCTATCGTTTACGGTGCTGTTGAGCGCGGCGGCAACGTTCAATCGAAAGTGATTGACGGGTTAGCGAGACAGGATGTTGAGAACTATGTTCTTTCAACCGTAGCAGTGGGTTCGGAACTCATTACGGACGAACATCATGGTTACTTCAACATGAAACATGCTTACGATCACAAGGCAGTGAATCATGGAAAAGGCGAATATGTAAACGGCACCGTTCACACGAACACTATCGAAAACTATTGGTCGCTCGTTAAGAGAATGATTAAGGGCACTTATATCCATGTGGAATCGTTCCATTTAGACCGCTACTTAGACGAACAGGGATTGCGCTACAACTCCCGCAAAGAGGATGAACAATCTCGGTTCAGTAACGTAGTGACGGGCGGAATCGGAAAGCGTTTAACGTGGAAAGAATTGACCGGACAGGTGGTAGCCGCTTGATGAACAAAGAAGCAATCAAACCGAACGATCAAACGAACTCAGGGCGAGACGAAGAGACGAGCGAAGAGTTCAGAAACTTCGACAAGGGGATGGAAAAACTTCTTTCCCTTTCACCCGAAGAGGCGGAGCGCATTCGAAAAAGAATCCCCGCTCCAAAACGGGAAACCCGAATCAAATCGAAATAGAATTCTAATGGATTCCATCCTGAACGTAGCTTTGCAGGTTGCGGGACGCGCTTGTAAGAATGCGGAGGAAGAGTTCGGATTGGAAGCGGGATTTTATTCCATGCAACAGGCGGAAGTTGAAGGGCGTAAATGCCTTATCCTTTCCGTCGTGCTTTGTGAGGCTTCGGTTTCGGAGCCTCAACGGGTGGAATTTCTTGGGTTTCGGGAGCCATACGAAAGCCGATTGGATTCCTCTTCTGTCCGGCCTTCTTAGCTTTAGAGAAAACGACTTGCAAGCAATCAGTATCTATGTATGCTTCAACCTCTTTGTTTTCTCCAGCGATCATTCCATGAACGATAATAATATCAGGGTAAACCGAATCAAAGTCTTGTACGTGGATTTCAATGCCACTAAACAGGAATACGGACACTGTTAGGGTTTCATCATCAGCGAGCTTTTTAGCCAAAGCCTTATACCGCGCTTTGAGTGCTTTAAGAATGGTATTTACACTATATTCAGAACGTGTGATTGTCGGGAGCACCGGACGGCTTAACGGAATAAAGGCTTCGTATGACATGCCACAAAGATACGACAATTCTCACCCCACGCTGAGTGTAGTGATTGATTGCCTATATTGGTGTGTGATACTATGGGCACCAAGTGTCTGTAGGAATTGTGTTTTGTGTCATGTTCATTGACAATCTGGCGGTCGGGGTAGTTTTCGTTATGAACGAGTTCTCTGAGAAAAGAATTTGTTGCAACAAATGGCGAAAACAGCTTGGAAACGAGGAATCATCGGGAACTCACAAGAAAGAAAAATGGCACCTATTTCTTTAAGACAATGATTTCGTTCTTTCCGAACAACATCCCGCCCGCAACCATTAGGAGTAACGCCATGTGCGAGCCCACGCTCGCTTTTTCCCAGGCGAGCTTCGAGGTGCCTCCCTACTCGAGCTTGCTGATCCTCCGCACCACCGTGCGGTCCCCTATGTGGCAGACGAGCACATAGGATCCATTCGCAAGCGAAGCAATGTTGAGCCAAGAGGTCGAGATTGGTGCTACAGTTCCAGCCATCACATTCCTGCCAATGGGATCGAATACTTCGATCGCAATGGGAACTGCGTTCGCATTTTGCACGAACACTTCGTCTCCTGCGGGGTTGGGGTAAACCAAAAGCCCCTCCCCTTCCGGGAGTGTTGCCGATGGCGCTACGCCGCTAGCTGCGCCGAGTGTTGTAATGGCCCAGTGGTTATCTTCATCATTCGTCACGCAGAGCAAATGGGCTTGGTTGCCGGCCTCCAGTATCAAGCTCGGTAACTCTACCCAGCTTGTCACAAGCTGCGTATTTGTTGGAGTGAAGAGTGCGGTTCCCAGCTCGAGTGACTGAGAAGCAGACGTGTTGTGAATGTTAAAGAATGCAGTATTGCCGTTATTCGTGAGTTCAGTGAGAGTCCAGCCGTTGGGAGGAAGATAGCTCAGGTATTTCGCGACAGAAGAATCCCATGAATATGTTGCCTGAATCTCAGTGAGATACGGCCACAAGGAATCGAGATTGACAAGGGAACTGGTATCCAAATCGAGTATGAGCGATGCTGTCTGGCTATAATAGGCGGTCGCGGATTCGTGGTGCTGAAGTAGGTGTGGGTTGGCAGGTTCTACGACAAAGGTAAAAGGTGTACCGGCAATGAGTTCTGAATCGCGAGTACACTCCATCGTCGTCGCGCCACCGTTGATTCCCACCTGTGTCGCGGCCGTCGCTTTCAACGCCTCGAAAATTAATTGAAACAGCGAGTCACCGGTGATGAGCGGCGTGCCTAGCACGACAAGTTTTATCGTTCCCTCTGTAGAACTATCAATCGTGTAAGATGCACTATCGAGCAAAGACAGCGGCACAAACCCCATGAGTCGGAGTGTGGAGGGATCATAGGTCACGGTTAGAGTGAGAGAAACCATGCTTTCGGAGGTCTGAACTGGCGGGCCAAGAGTGGCTATCATGTTAAACTCCGAGCACGTCCTTGCGGAATCGGCCTGTAATACTACACCATGCCTGACACTGTCAAATGGCGCACGCGTTCCCGCGCTTCCGGCAACAAAGGTGTAGGCATCAGCATCATTGAAGCCCGCTGAGATAGCAAAGATCGGATCGGGTGAGATGATCTTGTGCAGCCCTTGCTCGACCGATGGATTGATCGCACTGTACCACCCCCCATTGATGACCGATGAGGGAACACCTAACTGTGAAAGCAGCCTCCCATCGAGCCTGGCCCGGCCAAGATCGGCCGTGGGGCAGATAATAGAAATGCAATGATTGAATGCGAAGGATGGGGTGTTCCACAAGACTGTGTCCGCATAATAGGAGGTGTCGAGAATGGTTACCAACGATGGATCTCCATATCCGGAATCGCAATCGCTATAACTGCGAGTCAGTTGATGTGCTTCGACCGGGAACGGATGATTGCTACTATCGAGCGTGTGGATTTCCAAACTTCCAGTAAATTGCATCGAGAGCCGGCCTTGCGCGGAATGATAGACACTATGATTGATATTGGCAAGAAAATCTTGATTGCTTGTCAGCACAAGTTGTCCGCCGATGTCATTAGGGTCGATCGGTTGAACGAAGAAATGGGTGCCCCACCATTTTCTGCCGATCAGCTCATCCATTAGCTCGTTACAAGCCTGAATTCCGACTGGCACATACGCACACGTCAGGCCGGAAATCACACTCACGGGAGCGCTTGAATGAATAGTCGAACCGGAAAGCGATGGATCAGATGGCAAATCCGAAGTATCCGCTTTGACAATATAACATTCTCCACGATTCAGCATAACCGAAAATGGAATATTCTTTGCCTGCCCCAACAGTGTTTTGACAGATGGATTAATGGTTACGATCGTTGAGTCAGATATGGCTGTAATGAGGAATTCGTCAAGATTGTCCTCCTGATCCGTGGGATCGTTCCAGATTCCCCACCCGCACGTCACATAGCTTGTGTCGAGCGCACCATCCGGAAGTATTTGGGAGGCATCACCGCCATACGGCATATAATCGTGCAACACGAGATTGACCGGCTGGGATGTCCGGACAAGCAACCCCTTATCAGACTTGCCGATATCATTCAAATGAATGAGACCGAGCGGAAGATTGACGATGGTTGGAGTGTCTGAAACGAATGTGAAATCCTGAGAGTAGCCTGAGGGAGAAGTGATCGTTCCGCAACCCGAGTAGGCACTTACAACCGTAAGTATTAGGCTCGTTTGTTGAAGACCGCTTATAGTGCCATTGTCACTATACGGACCTTCGATCACACCAAAACTAAATGATTGGCCCGCACGCGGAAGGACGGCCTGCGCACCTCCGGTGCGTGGAAAAACCATGACTAACGAAACGAAAACCAACCCGCCAAATAGTCCAAGTCGAATCATGACTCTAAGAACACGCGAAAGAGCAATTTGTTACATCACAATTTCGGTACTCCCCTTTCCGAACAACATGGGTCCCGCATCCGTTAGAGTCTATCGGTGAAACACGAAGAAAAAAATACCGTGGCTTTCGATAGCCGGTCTGATCAAAACCGGGATGCTTTGTTTTCAGGGCATTCTCCGCAATCAACTGTTAGCTCTCCACTGCTGACCGAAGCGGTCGCGATGCCCTCGATCGGCATGTCAGGAGAACCGATCTCGATCCTGGGTGCCGCACAGTGGCCGAATGTCCCTTGGTGGCAGCGTATCAATCCTTCTACGCTCTTCGTGCTTCTGTCGTCAGCAATTGCCATTTTTTTTCTTGCGCATGAGCTTGTGATCGCGGGTTCACTGGGGTTCCCGACATCAGAATCATGGGTGCGAGCGGCGTATGCCCGCAATTACTTTCACGGAATCGTATTCCAATACTTGCCCGGCACACCTGCCTCGGTTCCAACTTCGCCGTTTTGGATCGTTGTGCTCTCGCTTGCATTCAGTATTTTTCACGATCCGATCATTGCGGGCAAATTACTTGGAACTATTTTTCTTTTTCTTACCGGATATTATTCCTTCCGTCTCCTACGAGCGCTGCAATTGGATTATGGGACCTCCCTTTTAGGCGGCATACTGATGATTACCTCCGGAGCGCTGGCATGGTCGGAACTATCGGGACTGGAATCCACGCTTTCGACTGCGCTCATTCTAGGAGGATTTTGGTGGCATTTTTCCTATCCAGGCAAGGTGTCAAATCGCTTGCATTTTTTCGTTACCGGAGCGATTTTCGCGCTCGGCGCGCTTACTCGTCCGGAGATCTTCCTTTTATATTTGATCGTAGCGACTTGGCTATTTTTCTCTAATGACCCCAGACGATTTAGCCATGTCGGAATGATGAAATTAGGGTTTCTACTCATTATTGCGCCCGTTCTCATCACAAATTTTGCGGTCAGCGGCGCAGTCGTGCCGGCAACATTCCGTGGTGCGCTTGGTGCTGAGTCCGTGGTTCGTTTTGCGTGGCATGGGAATTTTAGCAGCATTGTAAGTCGACTCTTCTTTAGCCTAAGCGGCATTTGGGCGACGCTAATCGATGTGTATTTATCTACAAATCCCTTATGGGCTATTACGATTTTACTCGCACTCTGGTCGCGAAGACGAAACAAGTTCATTGAACGTGAATCTGCTGACTCCTTGTTTTCTCTTTGCGTCTGGATACTTCTAATACTCCCTTATCTGCGCGCGCTTCTGCTCGGAGTACCGGATTCCTTCGGCGATTCCACCCGATTGGTTCATTTTCTATTGCCGGTCTACTCACTTGCCGGGATACTCTCTATTCGAATTATCGCGCGAAGTGAACTTTTCCGTTTGCTTAGCCCAAAGCAGATGATCTTAGGAACCGCTTATTCACTCCTCCTTCTGGGATGCCTCTATCTTTTATTCATGGCGAAAATTGCTCCCTCACTGATAACCCCATCGATACAATGCATACTGCTTATATTTTTTACCTCTGTATTAGTGTGGGCGGGAATGCGTCATGCCGGTATTCCGATGTTCCAACGCGAACAACCAAACGTCGTGACAGAGGAACAGCGTTTGACGGCTCAGTTTAGCTTCCAGGATGATGGCTCGCAGGATCCGAAACTTTCCGGGCCAGCCATTGCTGTGTTGCATGCGGCATTACTTGTGCTGCTCGCCTGGAACCTCGCGATTCTTCCCCGCGCAGCAAACGATTTTGCGCGTGACGTACAACGGGTCAATATCGAGCGCACATCGTAGTAAGAGGTTCGTGGTTGCGCGGTGAAATTGCTTTTTTACTGAACCCGCATTATTAGTTAGTATATTTGCACTTTAGCTAATTGATATATCGTCCTATGAGTGTCTCTCCGAAAGCAGCTTTCAGCATGATAGCTCGTGTTTTTGTAGCCATATTTTTTTTGATTTTCATCCTGAGCGCGATGGCGCGTGCGCAAACGGAAAGAGCTGCTGATTCATGCCATACCTGCCCACCCCCTGGCGGCGTGGCGAAAGGAGGGTTCATGGATTTGTACTTCGATAACGCCCCGCCACTCCAAAACTGCACATCCATCGAGCGGCGAATCATTTGGAGATACGATAAAGCGATTCAAGCGCTCGATGTGCATTATGAACAGGATGGCCTTTGCCTCGAGAGAATCGTCGAGATGAATCACGTTACCTCAATTGGGTACGGTGAACTGGGACTAAACGGCAATCCCATCGAGGCGCCGGTTGCGCCTGCCCGCGAGTTATTCCGCTCACATGGCACGCTTCATCCACCGGCAAGTTTCATCGATGTCACCCCATTTATCGGTTATGGTGGCAAGGATACTACGAGCCGAAAGATAGGATTCTCATCAATCTATTATGGCCTTGAAGCGCTTGTTGCACCGTTTGGGACTCTGCTTGGCGACCAGTTCTCTCTGTCCTTCGCGGGTTCTCTACTCGAAGAGGGTGGGAGGACGCGTATCCCTTTGGGCGGCAATTTGCGATGGACATTTTTAGGAAGCGAGCATGTGGAAGAAACGCAGAGATTTATCCCCGGGCCGTGTATATTCAGCATGCCGGGCGCACACGCCGATACGGTGCTTGCAGGTTATTCCGAAGTCCCTTCCGTCGGACGTGCACCCGATTCGAGTGTCTTTTATATACACGAGCAAGAAATTACCCGGAGTCCGCTCCGCGTGTATTTTTATGCCGAAGGTGGCTCGATTTTGAATGGATCCTTCTCAGGCGCGGGCCAAAACCCCTCTGCGAATCCGAATGACTACGCACAATACTATGCTGGCGCGGGAGCCGGAGTGCTCCTTTTCGACTGGCTCACAGCGAGCTTAGGTTACCGGTACATGCGGTTGAATTTACGAACGCCGTGCGCGATCTGCCCCGGCGATGTATTCATTCAAAACACAAATGTTTCTAATAGCGTACTCTTAAAAATTGGCGCAAATTTAGCATTCTGATAATGAAAACATTTCTGAAATCTACCGAGCATCGACAACGATGGGGGTTCATGATCGCACTGGCACTTCTTGCGCTCGTGCATTTCGCATGTCAAGTACCAACCCAGCCCACCACGATAACGACCAATGCGCCGACGACGGTCGTCGTCCAGGATCAAGGGAACAATCCTGTTAAGGATCCGAGCATCTTGGTGTGGTGGAAGGTGCTGCACGACGCCGATTCAATGTGGCACCCGATGCCGTCCACGAATCCTCAAATTCCTGATGGCACCTTCGAGGCAGTGATCCCAATTCCCGTGGGTGATGATACTTCCCATGTTGCATTTATGGTAAATGCGCAAAATTACACTCCCACCACACAAATAGATACCGAAGTTGGATATTGCGGCAGCGCGGTATTCACGTTCCACGTGACGCAAGTGCCCGTTACGATCACGACCTGCAGTCCAGCAGCTTGGACTTCGACGATCAGTCTTATCGCGAACGAGCCATCTACCCCGATCGTCAGTGCCGTAACCCGCACGTTCACCAACAGCTACAAAGCTCTTAATTTCAGCTTTTCACCTGGGCAATCGATGCTTCCACTCCCCACACCAAATACCCCAAATATCACGATTAAATATTCGACCAATTCTGGGAAAGCATGGAGTCCATTGGGAGGCTTTAACGCGCCGGTATTAATCAATTCCACCCCCCCTCCTACCAATTCTTATCTCTTTCTTTTCCAATTTGCTACTAACTCGAAGGCGACCCAAAACTCTACAAACCAATATGTGGCCACGATAATCGGGGTCGATCCACAAAATGGCGATACATGCGTGGAGATCGTCGATACGCTTAACACGCAGATCAAAGTTCAGACCCCATGCGATTGCCCGACCGGCACCTTTACCTATTTCGATACAGCTTCGACCTGCGCGGGGACGCCGGTTTATGACACGGTATCCCTTAAGAATATCTTGAATGACAACACGCAATGCACGCTCTCGTTCTCCCTTGCGTCCACCAGCGTACTAAACTCTCCCAACGTAACGATCTCCTCAGGTGATCTCAATGGGGTGGTCATACAACCGAATCAAAACATTCCAGGTTCTCTGATTATTGAGTTTAATCCCCAATCGGTGAAAACATATGATGTCGAATATGACTACACCATCTCCCTTCAAGCCCCTGGTGGCACCCCAACACCTTGCGATAGCGTACTGCGAATTCATTTTCATGGCACAGTTGGGACGCCGAGTTGTGTGATCGACCCAAAGTCTAGTATTTTGGTTAACGACACCCTTAAGCAGGTCATTAACAGCGATTCGGCGAGTGGAATAAAAGAGCTTTGCATCAAGAATACAGGAGGTTGCCCCGTCTCAATAACTGGGGCAAACCTTGTACCTAATTCCGGTCATCCGTTCCAAATCTTGACTACTCTTCCTGTAATAGTTCCAGCAGGCGGCAGTGGTTGTATTGAAGTGAGCTTCACTCCGACCGATGTGGACGTGTGGCCGCCTTCGGGAGTCCGTGGCCCCCCCGGTCCGATCGATACCTTCCGCGCGACGCTCCAGATCGTATCCTCGGCTGGATGCGATACATCGGTGCCCATTATAGGAGTACTGACTCTTCCAAATTACAATAATCCTTGTTTGCAGCAATGGGGCACTAACGAGTTCTACGGGGGCATTGTCCTGGACGATTCCGGCACATTCACACAATCGACGGAACCCGCATCCCCAAATGGTTTCAGTATTTACGCGAGCTTTGTCGACCCCGGGGGCGCTACGGCAACCCTTACATCCGGGAATGCTGGTATTGGAGGGAGCTATGTGACTTTTGTGAAAATTGATCACATCGCGAAAATTCCGACTCCATCGATTTGCGATCTAAGCAGTAAAAACGGCTATTCTGTAATGTGCGGTACGCTTCCTGAAACTCCCAGCATTCCGGTCGTCCAAGGGGATGTGATTCTGTTCGAATATGTCGATCCTAAAACCGGCAAGCAGGATTGCGGACTGATCTGGATCTCGGATTTCGCCCAAACGAGCGGGACTGGCCCATACAGCGTCTGTTTCCAGACGTGTTTCCCCATCTAATCCACACCCCGAGAAGCTTTGCAATGAAAACCTTTTTCTCGATTCTCTTTCTTATTCTGATAAACGGACAAGTGGCTGCGCAACCGAAGCCACTGGAACCGGTCAATACGAAGCGGCAGGAGTATGGCTCGGTGCTTCGCTATACCTCGAACGGCGCTGAGATTTGGTACACCGCGACTAATGGTGGCGATGCTTCGCGTTCCCGCCAACTAATGCGCGCTCGATGGAACGCGAGCGGCATCGAGACTCCTGAACCCGCCGATGCTCCTTTAAATGGGCCGGCATCGACTCGCGATTCGATTCCACTTGACGGCTCACCTGCTTTCGGCTGCGATCCTGACTACATGGTTTTTGTCACCAATAGACTGGTAGAAGGTAAATCGCACGGAAATGATTTATACGAAGCGAGGTATGATGGCTCAGCCTGGCATGTCACCCGGCTGGACGCAGTCTGCTCCAATTATTGGGACGATACTCCAGCTCTTTCGTGGGATGGCTCGACCCTATATTTCACATCAGATCGCCGAAAGCCTAACCAGGGCCTTTCCGATATTTATGTGTCAACCCGAACGTCAGGCGGCTGGAACGAGCCACGGCGTTTAACGGGCCTCACTTCGGATCCCGATCGCTTCGCCGTTGAAACTCCGTTCTATGCGCGAGATGGTTTTCTCTATTATTCGAGCAACGAAACCTCGGAACACAATTTTGCGATTCGTAGAGTCCACGTCGATTCTTCCACTAAAATGCCAGATGGCACGCCGGATTCAGTGAATGTGCTGGGTTTGAATCTGCCATTTTCTGATGCAGGTCACCCTTGGGTTTCGCCGGGAGGGCACTGGCTCATTTTTTCTTCAAATCGCGACACTGCTGGCAAGAAAGATTTCGACATTTATGTCACCTCCTATCCTAACAATCCCAAACAGGCGACACTAAATTTAAGCGTCGTCGAACGAACCCATGCTTACGATTCGGTCAATCAGAGATGGATTGATGTCCTGCTCTCGGAGCCATCGAGAGTCTTTTGCCCCCCATTGACAAGCCCCTCCCTGACAAACGATCAGGGGAAAGTTACACTGGCCATTCCGCACCCATATTCGAAGAGCCCGATCGATGATCTCCCTTTTGTTTCTATCTATCTTCGTGCCGAGACGGTGAGGCCGACACCCAACCTGATCTCCTCGAGCGATAGGTTGATCGTAGACGCCAGTTCCAGCTCGGATTATAGCTATACGCTCTATCTATGGGATACTGCAGTTTATTATTCGCACGAATGCAATACTGATTTTAGAGTCCGCGATATTCCTTTTTTCGTTCGTGGATATTGGTGCCCTACGACACTCCGGTATGGTAAATGCCTTTCGTGCGCATCGGTATTCCTGGACTCGAGCTGCATTCGCATCGAGGATCCGAAACCCCAGCTCCCATGTAAGCCAAGTGATGATTTGCGCGTCTATCAACTCGATTACCGCGCGCCAACGGTCGAAGTTCGGCAACCGGAAGGACTTTGCATTAACCATGAGGAGTGGCACGATTCGAGCGCCTCGTATGCGAAAAGGGTCGATTCCGTGCTCAATCTCTATATTGAAGAAATGAAGTCTGTATTTTCCAAGGAAGTCTGGTGTGTAGAGCGCGCGATCGAGCGCGGTGACACGGTGCGCATTGAAGTCATTGGCTGGACCGACCCAGGTTCACTTTTGGAGGACTGCCTCTATACTGGCAGCAATATCGACCTTAACGACAATTCCATTCTTCTCACGGACATGGGGGAGAAAAAATACATCCAGAATGGTACCATTCATCACGGGGTGAATTTTCTAAAAACCTCCAAACTGGGTACTGGCGGCAATGAACTTCTTGCCGACCTTCGAGCCTATTACACGGCTCGATTGCTCGACTCTCTCTGGAGTGTAAAAATTCCACGATATTGAGAACTCCGAGAGAAGCACGGCGCTATTAAGCTTATTGCGAATGGCGGAGGAATTTCAAAGCGGGGCGTGCCAATGAACGAGCAACGGTCCGTTGATGTAATCGTCTCTGCGCCTCTTGCGTTCGAGGATGCTTCGAAGCATTTTTTGCCACCGCCTGGACAAACGGTCTATCTTGCCTCACCCTGCACTCAATTGCCGTCGAAGTAAGAACCGAGGCCCGGCCAAGTCCTAGAGTTGTGGGATCAATGCGGATGTCGCTCCCAAGGTCTTTCGAGTTCCGGCCAGCGGTAGCGAGTCTGTTTATTCAGGCGAGTTTTTGAGAGCCATGCTTCTAATTTGCCAGAAGTTCTCTAACAATGCAGTTGCACGATACCGCTCGGACGGGTGTTTTGTGATCCTGTTCGCGATGTCCTATCCCCATGGCAAATAACACGCTGCGCAGCTTAACCTCCGTTCTCGCAATGGATCTTCTCGTCCTTGCGCTTTGCTGCCTCGGCGCCTACAGGCTGTCTGAGAAAGCCGGATTCCCGGCTCTCTTTGAACAAAAAGGGAACGCGATGATCGTATGTGCCTCAGCAACCCCACTTCTGATATCCGGCGATACCCTGATCGCCGTAAATGGAGTGCATATTGGAGCCGATGAGGAAATCGAATTCCTTTGTGATCGTTACGCTATCGGTGTAACTATTCCGGTCACCATTCAGCGAAACGGCGAAGATATTTTCATTCCAGTTGTATTGGTTCGGGATTATTCAGAATCCAAAATCATCATTGAGGCATCTGCGTCGCTCCTGTTCTTTTTAATCGGGATCGCGGTGATTATTCTTCAAAGAAAAGAAAAAGACGCTCGCATCTTCCATCACCTCTCGATCGCTATTGCCGCGCTCATTCTTCTATCCACCGGACGATTCACGATCTCACCATACGGGATTGGCTTCGCGCTTGAATTACTTTTTCTATGCTCTTATGTCTTAGTCCCAGTTCTGTTCTTGCATTTCACATTCATTTTTCCGAATGACACCCTTCGCAATAAACGAACCATTCTCGCTATGGCTTATTCGCTTGCAGCCCTGCTGGGAGGATGGGCCTCCGTGTCATTTCTGCGGGCAGCTTATCCAATAATACACTTGGAGCATTTCGCGGAGTATAACGCCGCCAACTATGCCATTCTTATTTTTTTTGCAGTCCCATTTTTTCTTGGTTTTGGGATTCTGCTCCATTCGTACCGAGCTGCTAAGGACGAATTCGAACGCCGCAAGCTGCGTTGGATCTTTTTCGGGATCGTTTTCGGCACAGGCGCGTATCTTGCAATCTCCGTAGTACCCAAAATTATTACAGGCAAGAATGCGAACGAGCAATATGCGATTGCCCTCTCAATTATCGCTCCTATCAGCTTCGCGATCGCGATCGTACGCTTCAAAGTATTTGACATCGATCTCTTCCTGAAGCGCAGCACGGTCTATACCCTTGTCATCGGCTTACTGCTGGCAATGTATATCGGGGTCGTTGCGATCCTTTCAGAAATAATTCTTGCGATGAACCTTCCCCCGTCTTTGGCAAACATGGTTGGGGCGATCCTTATTGCAATTCTATTCGATCCGCTACGAAGGCAAATTCAAACAGTTGTGGATAAGAAATTCTTTCGAGTTTCCTATAACTTCCATGAGGCGCAGCGTGATATGATCGAAAGGATAAAATTTGTTCATACCAAACACGCCTTAGCCTCTCTGCTTATTGAACGTCTGAATGAGCTCATCCCCGCCACAAAGATTGGTTTTTTTATTGTTGAACACCCCTCGGATCGTCTCAAACTGCTCGCCCAGTTGAATTTTGACATATTGGAGCGTCATCAGATTCAACTTCGAACCAGTGATCTCAAAAGCAAGCTTGAACTGCCCGTCGCACTCGGCGAAAAGATGGAGCAGGACGTAATATTCGAACAGGCCGACCGTGAAATGTTTCAACGTTGGGGCATTGCATTAGTACTACCTATGCTTTCATCCGAACGACAGATACTGGGATTCCTCGTGATGGGAGAAAAGCGTTCAGGCACGAGGTTTTACCTTGAAGATATTTCACTACTTACATCTGTTACCACACAGGCGGGACTAACCCTCGAACGGCTCGACGTAGGATACGCCTTAATGCTAAAACAGGCAGAATCGGAGCGGCTTGCAGAATTGAGCGCATTGAAATCGTATTTTGTCTCAAGCGTATCGCACGATCTTAAGACTCCCCTGACTTCAATTCGGCTTTTTGCCGAGATAATGAAAGAGCATGAGAATCTACCTCGTCAACAAACCGTCGAATATTTGGGAATTATTGAAGGCGAATCCGATCGTCTGGCACGGCTTATCACCAATGTTCTCGATTTTGCAACCATCGAAAAAGGCTCGAAGGCATATACCTTTAGAGACCACGATCTCAACGATATTGCCCGAGATGCCATTCGTTCGCTGAATTACCAGATCACTTCTCAGGGTTTCGAAATGCACGAACACATTTCAAGTAAGCCGCTGTTCATTGAAGGGGATTATGATGCCGTTTTTGATGCGATTGCAAATCTTTTCTCGAATGCGATGAAATATTCGCCACCTAAAAGAAAATGCATCACTCTAAGTACAGCATCGTTGGATGGATTTGCTGTGCTTTCCGTTCAGGATGAGGGCTTTGGAATCCCAAAACATGAATTGGAACATATTTTCGAGTCCTTTTACCGAGTCAACGAATCCAGGATTAAGTCCGCAGGTGGTGCGGGAATCGGATTGGCGATCGTCAGGCATACAATGCAGGCGCATCGAGGGAGGGTCGAAATCGAGAGCGAAGTCGGAAAAGGTAGTATTTTTGCATTATATTTTCCCCTCAGAAAGCCATGAAAAAAATACTTGTCGTAGAAGATGATCCAGCAATCCGACTCGCATTGGAAACTGGACTCACTGAAGATAATTACTACGTGATCGTTGCCTCCGACGGGATCGATGGGTTGAAGCAAGCAAAAAGCCCAACGCTTGATCTCATCTTGCTCGATGTCATGCTGCCCGGCAAAGATGGTATGGAGATCTGCGGCGAACTACGCAAAGCCGGCATCAATACCCTTGTGATGATGCTCACCAGCAAAACGGATGAAATTGATAAAGTACTTGGCCTCGAAATCGGTGCGGACGATTACATGACAAAGCCGTTCAGTATGCGAGAGCTAAAAGCGCGTGTTAAAGCCCTTTTGCGGCGCACTCAGGAATTGAAAAAAGGCATCGAAGAAGCCACCTTTGCCGATCTCCATTTTGATTTTGTGAAGCAGGAAGCCTATAAGAAGAAAAGTCCTATCAAGCTCTCAGCAAAAGAATTTCAGATCGTGAAATTATTCCTTGAGCATGAAGGCCAGGTTTTGGATCGCGAAAAGCTTCTCAATGAAGTCTGGGGTTATGATGTGTACCCAACGACTCGCACGGTTGACAATTACATTCTCTCCATACGCAAAAGGATCGAAGATGATCCCTCAGAACCCAAGCATCTTATTACAGTGCACACAACAGGCTATAAGTTTGTAAAGTAGCACGCTCAGCAGGAGATTGCTATTCTACTCAGCTACCAATTTTCCGTTTCCCACGATCAGTGCGAAAGGCGCTTATAGATAAACGAAGGCAGCGTGTGCATCACTATTGAGACAAGCCGCCAGCGCGATGGAATATACGCAGTGTTGTTTCCGCGGCGGATTGCCCGAAAGATAAGCTCTGCAGCGCGCTCGGCAGAAATCAACCAGAACAACTCGTTCTGTTTCCGAATCAGCCCTGTATCGACAAATCCTGGTTTGATAGTGATGACCTTTACACCACGCTTCCACAGCCTGTTGCGGAGGGATTCGAGAAATGATGTGATCGCTGCTTTCGATGCGAAGTAGGGCGGATTTTCAGGTCGACCCCGCTCACCAGCAACGGAGGAAATTCCAACGATCGTTCCAGCCTTCTTTTCTTCAAAGTATTTTGCCGCTTCGTCGAGCCAAGCGAACGCGCCAAGGAGGTTTACCTCGCAGGTTGCAAGGTCCTTTTCAAAATTGTACTCATGCAAATCTAACGGTTTTGAAGTTCCAGCGGAGTAAATGATCAGGTCTAATCCACCTAAATCGCCTATGATCTGCTGAAATAGTGAGGCCGTTTTACCGAAATCGGTCACATCGTGCTGATAAACAAACGCCCGGGTAGCATGATTTTTACCATCCTGTTTTGCGTCACTATTAACCATTCGCAACTCTTCATTTGTGAGAGAAGGCCGCCGAGCAACCAGAGCCACTGAGGTATCTGCCTTAAGTAGTTTCAAGGAAAGGGCTTTGCCGATTCCCGAGGAAGCACCTACAATGAGCGCGCGATCGAATTGAGGCATTAGTTGTATAGGGCTAATTTGTGTCTCCTGCTTTCAACAATCTCTCGCCTAAAAATATGACAATCTTTTGACAAATTTCGGATGAATTGATGACAACTTAGGACTTGACATTCACTAATTTTGAATCACGGAATTAATTCAATCACATTTTAGTGCAAAATATTATGAAACACATACTTGTAATTGAGGATGATCCAGCCATCAGGAATGACATTGAAGATGGGCTCGCGGAAGAAGATTACGAGGTCTTTACGGAATCCGATGGAATTGGAGGATACAAACATGCGAGAAGCCCATCCATCGATCTTATCCTGCTAGACGTCATGCTTCCTGGAAAGGATGGGCTCAAAATATGCAGCGAATTGCGCGAAGCAGACATAAATACTCCGGTAATGATGCTTACCTGCAAATCAGATGAAATCGATAAGGTGCTCGGACTTGAGGTCGGAGCGGACGACTATATGACAAAGCCATTTAGTATGCGGGAGCTGAAAGCTCGAGTGAAGGCATTATTAAGACGGAGCCATGAGTTGAAAAAAGGTATTGAAGTAGCGTCATTCGGGGATCTTCAATTCGATTTTGTGAGACAGGAAGCTTTCAAAAATTATTATCGGCTAAAGTTTTCTTCAAAAGAATTTCAGATCATGAAATTCTTTTTCGAGCATGAAGGCCAAGTGCTTGACTCCGATACCCTCCTCACAGAAGTCTGGGGCTACGACGGCTTCCCAATTACTTGCACAGTGGATAATTACATCATCTCAATCCGCAAAAAGATCGAAGACGATCCCACTGAGCCAAAACACCTGCTAACCGTACATACTTTCTGCTATAAGTTTGTGAAATAGATTTCAAACACTCCATTTTATCCATCCCTGCGATCTCCCTTGTACGAAATAGTAGAATCATGACAATCTTTTGACATCTCTTCGACAAATCGCTGACAACAACGCTTCTTCACTTCACCATTTTTGTATCACGAAATTCGCTTAGCTATTTTGAAAGGAAATCACAATGATGAACGCATCTTGTATGGTCATTAAAACTCTATTAGCGACTACATCTGATTATTACATTTGGTTTACAACACTTTGACAATTCCATGACAACAGCGCCTTCTTAATTCACCATTTTTGTATCGTAATTAATCACTCATTTTTCAACAACGTTCGGAGGATTTATGAAACATTCACTCAAAACACTTACCGGTATTTTTGCGGTCGCGTTACTTGCAGCTACTCTTTCGCAACGCGGTTTCGCGCAGACCGGCACCGTCGGCACCGTCGAAGGCGACAAAACCACATTGGAGCAAAACGTCTACGGACTTGGCACCAATTTCAGCCTAATGAGCGGAATTGGGATCTCGTTCAAGGAGCATTTCGCTCAAAGCAAATGGTCGTACATGCTCACAGGATACGTTAACGTAGATAATTCTGGCGGCAATGGTGGAACCTATGACTATGGCGCCGAGATCCAGTATGATATCTACCTGAAAGCTGAAACCCGATTTTACACCTTCATTGGGGCCAGCTACTTCTACCAGGGCGGAGTTGTAAACACTCCTGATCCAATCGCCGGTGTAAAACAATCGATACAAAATACGCTGGCAGGACCGATGCGCATGGGCGCAGGAGCGGGAATTGAAACCGCGCTTAGCTCTACCATCTGTTTCTACATAAACCTCTCTGTCACGTCATTCCAGCCCAGTGGCGATTTGTACATGTACCCATACGGCGGATTCATGCTATTCTTTAAGTAACAAAATGGCTGCTTCCACTCCGCTATCATTACTTACGAACCTAAAATCAATACCTACCATGAAAACCACCATCCTATTCTGCGCCGGATTTCTACTTTCCTGCTGCACGGCATTCGGGCAGCAGGTCGATACGATCACCATCGTTCACGTTAACGATTCCCACGCCTGCCTTGCACCGTTTGGCCCGCGAACGCCGGGGCTCGGTGGCACTCAAGGTGGCATAGCGCGAGCCGTGACCGTGATCGAAAATACAAAAATGACCGACAAGAACGTGCTCACACTTCATGCGGGTGATTTTTCCGTTGGTGACATTTCTTATAATGCGTACTTTGGAGTTCCGGAACTCCAGATCATGGCTGCCGTTGGCCTCGACGCAATGACTGTTGGGAATCACGAGTTCGATCTAACCCCAGCAAATCTGCAGCTTGTTTTGAGCACCGCGTTCGCGGGCGGCGGCCAATTCCCGCTTCTTTCCGCTAATTGTGTGCTCAATGATTCAAGCGTGGCAGGACTGAAAAAATATATCCAATCTTACACGATTAAGACCCTTGCGCACACCAAGATCGGAATATTCGGACTGACTACGCCATCGACAAACCAGCTTTCGCAGCCTGCGCCGGCATTCATCGATACGAACCTCGTCCCTATCGCTTCTGCCATGGTCGACACGCTCAAGGCACAAGGCTGTCAGGTAATTCTACTGCTTTCGCATTTAGGATACAACCTCGATTCGCTTGTTGCAAGCAGCGTTCCCGGTATTACCATGATCATAGGTGGGCACGATCATTACGTCTTCCAAACAGCACGGATGGTTACGAATACTGAGGGTAAAGCGATACCAATTGTGCAGGTTGGGGCGCATTACGCCTATATTGGCAAAATCCATCTTGCCGTCTCCGGAACAACAGTTACATTCCTCGATTACGCCGCCATTCCACTCGATTCAACCATCGCAGAGGACCCGACCACTAAAGCGACCGTCGATAAGCTGATGGATAGCGTCGAGGCCATGTTCGGCCCCGTGTATTCCAAGCAGCTAACCTACGCCGACGATGATTTCGTCGAGGTGGCCGACAGCCTCACCTCTGCCGGTGAACATGATACCCCAGTTGGGAACCTCGTTACCGACGCGTTTCGTGCGCTGACTGGAACCGACATCGCGATCGAGGTTGGGGGCTCGACGGCTGATGAGCTCTATAAAGGGCCGATCGTCGGCGCAGATATTTTCCGCATGATCGGCTATGGTTATAATACCGATAATGGGCTGGATTACCGCATCGCAACCTTCACGATGACCGGTTCCCAGATCATTGCTGGGCTGGAATACGGTCTCTCCAATATCGAACTAAATGACGAATTATTAGTCCAATGCTCAGGAATGAAATATACCTACGATCCTACCCTGCCAGTCTATGGTCGCGTAACTGGTGTCTCTATCGGCGGAACTCCCATCGATACCGGAAAAATCTATACCGTTACCGCGAATGAGTTCGCCGCTGACTTCCTTCCTGCCATTGGAATCACGATCGGTAATCCCGATGTTCACACCGATACAACCGAGTTCCAGGTCGTGTCGGCTTATGTATCGAAACAGGATACGATAATGCCCGAATTGCAAAACCGGGTAAGTGCCGTACTTACGGTATCCAGCGTATCCACAGTTCCACAAAAGCAGAATGGGCTGGAGCTGTATCCAAATCCTGCCGTCGATCAAATCGAGGTTCAATTTCAATTAAAAGAACCCTCGCCGGTCAGCTTAGAAGTATTCTCTTCGGACGGTGTTCAGGTCGCGCATTATGATAGCACCCTTGCAAGTGGAATCTTTTCCACCGTGATCCCCACCGATAAACTCACCCCGGGAGCATACTATTGTGTGCTAGATCTTAATAATACTGTTCTTTCTGCTTCTTTTATTGTAGTGAAGTAGGCTTCCCCCTCCAATTCTGCATAAAGCACTCTCTTGCTTCGTCGGGAGAGTGCTTGTCTTATGGCAACAGGTGCCGTTTCTTTTTCTTGCTGAGTTTCAAAGCACCCTCGTTTCTGACCCGATTTCGCCAGTTGAACTCCCATCAATATTTTTTTTTGCATTAGGAATTCATAAACTGTAGAGTATTTGAGTCACTTGCCGACGATTGTCAATGAACCCCGCCCCTTCCTCATTTCATCTTTCTCCGCCGCGGCGGATTCATCTTTCATCTTTCATATTTCATCTTTTCCCCGCCCTCCTCATTTCATCTTTCATCTTTCATCTTTCATCTTTTCCCCGAACAGGTGCCTATCATAGCACATACAATCTACGCAATTAAAAGGACGATGTCAAGGGATTGTTGAAAATGGTGGAAATTTCTTTGAGAAACGGAAGATCTGGTCCCTTCGCACCCTAAAGGGATGGCACGAAAACCGTCAACCCCCGTGTTCGAAATCAGCGGAAATTCAACACTGCTCTTATCGAATGAGAAAAAGACTTTCAACAATAGCGTCTTTGGTCCTTCTGGTAGTCTTCGCAATTTCCAGCGCCTCATTCATTCTGGATACCTCTAAATTGTCGCCGAGTAGTGGTGTCTTAAATGCGTTATCTATCAAATATTGTGCTCCCCCGGGAGCAACCGATACTTCCGGCATCTTTCCCCGAGGATTTTTCGATTGTGGTTCCGGTACCCTATTTATCGCGCATAAAAAAAAGGAACCACAGCCATTGTCTGCCGTATCCACGGATTCCTTGTCCGAGCAAACGTGTATCCAGCTATACAATGCAGGAGTGGGTTTAACCGACAATATGGATTGGCTCGCCAGCTATGATTCGTTGAAGAAATTTATTGAAAACTGCGCAAATAATTCCTATCCAAATGCACCCAGCGCTTTTTTCTACATGTCAGGGGACATGGAGCAATTAAAGGCACAGGATACAGCAATATGGTCTGATTACCAGTTATGGCTTCGATCTGTGCTCTACCTGAACACGACCGATCCGGAATATTTTTGCCAATGCGTTGAGCAATTTAGCCCGTGGATTTATTATCCGCCATCAACAAATGATTCCATCGGCGTTTTACAATATGACACCACACTCGCGCTTACTTACTGGCTTTTACAAAATACCAATTGCGATTCAACAGATCTCAGGCGGGATTACGAAGGCGGGCGCGTAAACCAAAAGGACCTTTGGCAACAATCGGGCGAGAGTGGAGCATTAGATACGACACTACCTCCAATACCTCCTGGCCTGGATTCGCTACTTGAACGGCATTTTCTATATGCGAGTGTGAGCAATCCACCACCGCCAGGCATTCTTTCTAGCGCTTCGGCATCGCCAAATCCGGTAACATCGGGGACGGTAATTTATTTCTCGATAAGCAAAGAGGCGTATGTAAAGATCGAGCTATTCGATGTGCTGGGGCATGAAGTTGGCTCGGCTGGTTTCGAAAGCCTGTTCGAGCCGGGGAATAAATCGGTTCCCTTATCGCTGGCAGGGTTGCCGTCGGGCACCTACTTCGCGCGCATCCAAACCGCCTACGGCGAAGCGCAATCCGTTAAATTGGTGAAACAATAAAGAGTGCGCATCAATGGTGGCCCCTCACCCAACCTCTCCCCTGCTGGGGGAGAGGAGTTTCTTTTTTGGGAAGCACCCCATCCACCATTCGATGTGCCCACGGCCGGAGTCGAACCGGCACGGCCTTACGGCCAACGGATTTTAAGTCCGTTGCGGCTACCAATTACGCCACGTGGGCAACGTATTCGCGCGCATGCAAACCATATCTGGGGCACAGAAGTTTATTTTGCCTTTTCACTCTGCAAGAGCTCACGCATTATTGGCACGGGTATTGGCAATAGCGTGTTAGGCGCTGCACGTATGCCGTCACGCTTTACACAACGCCTGCTCTGGGTCTTACTCTCGCTATCGCTCATTGTGATCGCGGGTTTTGCTATTTCGAAATGGAGGCACGAGCACGCTCGGCATGTCGAGGATTTCGGCCAGCTTCCCGATTTCTACCTCGTCGATGAAAATGGCAGAACCGCTTCGCTTGAAAATTTCAAGGGACATATATGGGTCGCGGACCTGATCTTTACCCATTGCTCCAGCATCTGCCCTCTGCTGACATCGAAAATGCTTGCGCTTCAAGCCGAGTTGAAAGATAGGCCAAAGATCTTTTTCGCCTCCATCAGCGTCGATCCACAACACGATACGCCGGATACCCTCCGTGCCTACGCTATCGCGCACCACGCCAACACCGAACGCTGGACTTTTCTGACAGGAACGACTTCCGCGATCTACACCCTCGTAAAGGATGGATTTCACTTGCCATTGGATTCCGTCGGGGGTGAGCAAAGGATTCCCATTGTACATAGTCCGCGCTTCACGCTGGTAGACGGGAACGGCCATATTCGTGGATATTACGATGGCTCTGAAGATTCCTCCCGCACACAGATCATCGCAGATATTGATGCGCTCGAAAACGAGGCACACCCTTGATGATCTCCTATCTCCCGGCAGTGAATGCAACGCTGAACGGCCTCTGTGCAGTGATATTGCTCATCGCGCGCAACCGAATTAAACATAAAGCCATACCTCAGCATAAGACGCTGATGATAACCGCGTTTTGCGTTTCGATCGTTTTCCTCGCGTCATATCTGTACTATCACTTCAATGCCGGCATTGTATATTTTGATGGAACCGGTATTTGGCGGCCCATCTATTTTACGCTGTTAACCACGCATACCATCCTCGCAGTTACAGTTCCAGTCCTCGCCACCATCACCCTCACCCGTGGACTTCGCAGCCGTTTCAAAAAGCACCGCGCCATCGCCAAATGGACGTATCCCATCTGGCTCTATGTAAGCGTTACGGGCGTGATTATCTATTTCATGCTTTACCAGATATTTCCGCATTCCGTTGGTTGAACGGATAAATTGCGCGCTTCGAACAACTCATTTCTTCTCATAGACCGCGCAATAAAGCGCAGCCCAAAACCTCCGCTCGACGAACGGCATCAGCCACGCAGGGCGCGTTACTCCACCGCTAAGAAATATCCCTCGTTTCTTCCGAAATCCGAATTGGCGCATTAGAATATCAAGTTCAAATGGCGTATATTGTCGTTTTTGGAATTTAAGATATTCGCCTCTGCCGCGAAAAAGTCGATCCTTGGTTGCTGTCCTGATTCCAAACACCACACCCTCCATCTTTCGCAACATTCCCGGTTTGTTGGGAACGCTGACAACTAGAAAGCCTCCTGGCTTAAGCAGATCATAAAACTTTTGTATCGCAGCCTCGTCATCTTCTACATATTCGAGCATGCTAAGGCAAAGGATCAGATCGAACGTGTTCGCAGCTTCGGCAACGTTTTCGATATTGCAATTTCGAAACTCGATCCCCCGTCTAAACTCGTAATTCGTTAATCGTAATTCGTAATTACGCGCTTGCTCGATCATCTCTCTTGATGAATCAATGGCGGTCACATTCCATCCCAATCCCGCCAGGTAGCGACTGAAGATTCCCGTACCACATCCAACATCCAGCGCTTTCCCGCCGGTGGGGGTAACAACCCGCTCAATTAAATGTGTAATCCTGGTGAAACGCCGCTCGAACCGAGCATCCAGCGCATAACGCTCGCTCCATCCTGCGGCTTCGGTATCGAAGAACTCAGCAGTCTTCAAGATTTTTCGCTTCCAATCTGCTGTTCGTGTTTCTTCTGCATTTCCGGTCGCTCATAGTTCGACATTATCGCATGAAGATGCTCATCAGAATAAGGATCCCTCCGCACGCGCTCAGCCAATTCCATCTGTCGGCGCCTGATCTGGGCGCGTTGTAATTGCTCTATTGCCTGCTTTGCCAGCGCCACAGATCCACTCTCATCAGCTGTGCGGTCATCCCAGTTCCCACTGAATGAGGCGTGAGCCATTCCGAAGGTGGTAAGCAAAGACTCAAACTCAGGACGGCCTCGGTACTCGTCGAGAAGCTGCCTGATCTGCGGCGGATCCCCTTCCTCAACGCGCTGAATTAAATAGCCGATCAGTTCTCTCACCTTCGGATGTGAAATGAGATCAAGCTGAAATTCCTCCGACTCGATCAGCGCATCGACAGCAACCGGATCCGCAAGCATCGCTTCCAGCAACGCACCTTCGTAGGGGGGAACGACAATGTCTTCCGGCTCAATATTATCAGTCTCTTCCACGATCACTGGCCCTGGCTCATACGTGTGGCGCTCTTGGCGATGCTGAGTATTGGCAGTAAATTTGGCTAGCTCGGTCGAAAGCAATTGCTCGCTCAAATGAAATCGCTCACCAAGCTTTTGGATGAACAAGGCGCGTTTGATCGGATCTGGAACCTTTGCTATCGTTTCCACAATGGAGCGTACCGCTTGGGCCATTCGTCCAGGGTCACGGAACGCGCCTTGCTCCTCGAACCACTGCGCCTTCGTTTCGATGAACGTTTGTCTATGATCGATCGCTGCTTCGAATGCTTCCTTGCCGTTCAATCGAATAAAGCTATCGGGATCTTCTCCAGATGGCAGTATTACAGTTCCGACATCGAATCCTGCTTCGATCGCAAGGTCTATCCCACGCATGGTGGCATTTTTGCCGGCAGTATCGGCATCGAACAGCAGAACAATATTTGTAGTGTATCTCCGAAGCAGTTGAAGCTGCTCGACGGTCAGAGAAGTCCCCGATGCAGCCACCACATTTTCGATCCCGGCCTGAAAAACAGCAAGCACATCGGCATATCCTTCCACCAATATCGCAAAGCCCTTCCGCCGAATGGCATCCTTCCCCTGAAATAGCCCATACAATACTTGTGACTTATGATAAACCTGCGTATCCGGCGAATTAATATACTTCGCAAGTTCCTTAGGTGCTTTTGGCATCACACGTCCGCCAAAGCCTACAATACGGCCTGTTGCATTGAAGACCGGAAAGATCACGCGCCCTCGAAATCGCTCGTAATAGTCGCCGGAATCTCGGCGCGCTACTAAGCCGGCTCGTTCCAGCTTTTCAATATCAATGCCCTTGTTTTGTAGATGCTCTGTAAGCAGCCCGGCTCGTTCCGGCGCAAAGCCAAGCCCGAATTTCTTCATGATCTCATCTTCAAGTCCGCGATTGCGGAGATACTGCATCGCTGCCTGACCGTCCGGCGAGCGCAGCACTCTGTAGTAATATCCCGCGGCCTCTCGCAGCGCGTGATACAATGATTCCCGGTCGTTTTGCGCAGCTTCATCGGCTTCGCTTTGTTCACCATCCAACTCGATGTTCGCCCGTTTTGCGAGCTTCTGGACTGCTTCCGGGAAGGTCAGCCCTTCGAGCTGCATGACAAACGAAAAAACATCCCCGCCCTTGCCGCAGCCGAAGCATTTGAAAATTCCGCGATCCTCCAATACATTGAACGATGGTGTTTTCTCGTTGTGAAATGGACACAACCCAATATAATTTCGGCCTCGCTTTTTGAGCTGGACATGCTCCGAAACGAGATCCACGATATTTGTCGCGTCCCGAATGCGGTCGAGTTGGTCAGGGGATACTTTCACAAATAAACGAAGCGATGATTCAGCAATTTAGTTGCTATCTTTTCGCATCTGAAGTGAGTCATGTTTTATGCCTGGGGCAATACCCGAGTCCGGCAGCGCAATTTTGGTAGTATCCATTGGCGGTGGAATCGAATTCGCCGGGGTGGGATCGTCTGTGCCATAGACCGTCACGATCACCTCATCGCCCTTCTGCTCTGCATGATAATAATTGAGTGCCTTGTCGGCTGGTC
This sequence comes from Ignavibacteriota bacterium, assembly GCA_963736195.1. GTDB lineage: Bacteria > Bacteroidota > Ignavibacteria > Palsa-1295 > Palsa-1295 > PALSA-1295. The sequence goes on along the minus strand of CAVTNP010000003.1, from coordinate 208,530 downwards.
CTTTCAGGACGCGACCATAAAGATCAAATTCTGCGCCGTGGCATGGACAGTACAGTCTCTTTTCGTCAGAGTGATAGTCCAGATCGCAACCCCGGTGTGTACATTTGATATCGACGGCCATGAACTGACTCGCCGAAACATGCACCACCAGGATATCCCGCTGAAGGTCTTCATACTCCAAATGATAAGTTCCACCAACAGGAGCAAGTTCGGGTACATCTGTTAAGTTTATGGGAACTTCGCGTACATCCTTTGCTCCCCAAAAAGCAGAAATCGACCGCGCTTTCGCCAGAGGAATGCGTGTAAATTCTGTAATCGCCCCACCGAGTGCACTCCCCGCAACCGTGGCGAATACACTTCCAAGAAATTTTCTACGATCCATAACTCTATAACTGTTTCAAAGCAGATGTTGTTCGGAAACCGGCCTTCTGATCCCCAGCCCTCCGGGATGAATCTTGTATTTGTTCATTCAATACACATAATGGATTCGAGTCCGAGCCAATTCCGATAATGATACGTTTCATATTCATTATACGATTCCTAGTGCCAGTCGATCGACAAGCCACCAAAGAGTTTCGAGGATTCGCATGAAAAATTTGGCGATGCCGGGTCTTCAAAATTTCATTCCATCTATGTTGACGCCATCAATCTCAATCCGCCGATTCAACGCTCGCCCTTGGGGTGTAACTTTGCCGGCTCTGGCACGAGTCGATCCCAATGCTCGAATTTCGATAGCGCAGTCGGCCACGCCGCCGTTCACAAGCAACTGGGAAACCACAGCGACCACGCGGATGAGAGCTCCCAATTGTTCGCATCGTAGCTGGAATGTGGAATTTGGATATTGTGGGTGTGTCCCGAAACGACAGCTCGATACCTGTCGAATTCCTTTAGTTTCTCAGCTATCGAATTAAGCAAGTGTTTTCCAGCAGGATTCACGGTAGCCTCTCCAAGTTTGATTATCAATTTCTCGGTCAGCATGATTTGGAGCCCCGTTTGGGCGTTCACAACTTCCACCGTATCCTTCCCTGATGACGACCCACGAAGTTTGTGGCAATCGCTTCGCGAGTCAAGGAATCAGCCGTATAAACCGCTGCTAAGCTATCGTAGCGTCTCTGAAGCTCCTCGCAGTGGGCAACCACAGTATCATGTTTGACGACCTCCGGACGTTCGCGAAATTGTACTTCCAAATCGTTGTCATTCGTATCGGATTCATAAAAAAGAGCACAAAGTCCTCTTGCGACCACCGGCCCTGACCGCTTGCGTGGTAATTGACCATTTCAAATTGTTGTGGCAAGACGAAGAGAAAGGCGGATCGATGGAAATAGGCATCTCGGCTAAATAATCAAAAGCAATGATCTCCGCCGAGCAGTTTACTCTGGTTGTTGCGGTTGTAAACACCATCTTCGGTCTTCGAAATTGTTCTATTGGACATCATCGCATAACCGTTGGGGTGGAAATCGACACAGGTGATGCGCTCAAACTTGAGAGTGTCATAATCTGCAGGAAAAAGATAGAGCAATTTATTTAATGAATCCCGCCACAGTGATAATCATCGCTGATGGGATTCTCCTGGGCTGGCGGAATATGCCAAGGCCTCTGTGCTGGAATTTTTTACAAACACCATTACTTCCAGACCCTGCCAAACCTGGGCGTGACCCGGTGACGCTGGGAATAGAAAAAGCATCGTAACATGATTCCAATATTCTATTCAAGTATATTATCATTACGAGGTAGTTGTTTGAAATTAGCATCTAATTTCAAGGTGAGAAACTATTTATCAGAGCCTTCCACTCCCTAGGGTGAATCACGCTTTATATTGCTACATACGTCAATACGGACGCAACTTCAATTAAGCTTCTTCAGATAATAGTAGGTTCCAGCATCGACACCGAAGGAGCCTTCGATAACGGAATCGGGAGTAACGTACACAGTAAGGCGAGGATCGGGTAAAATTGAATCGTTCACAAAAAATCCCCAGCCGGAAGAATCACGACCAAGGAATTCAGTGTCTATCCTACTCGGATTGACGCCCACAATGAGGGTGGCGCGCGATGAATCCGACGCTTCACTCCAGAAGGCGTACCATACGTTATTATTTTGACTCGATACATTGACATAGGAATTGACGTGTCCGACACACGCAATAAACCCCGCAGGCGTTGGCGGCGCAGGCGGGAAACTCGGCCCGCTCGGAGAACTGTGGCAAAATATCACACTGAGAAGTGCTACTCCTGCAATTCCAAGAAATAGAAAGGTGCTGCGAGGGTGATTCACAATAGATAAACAACAGAAATCTGCATTATCATCTAGAACGGCTGGTATCCACCGGAACCGGAAAGCTTGATTGTATCTCCGGATGCCGAATCAGCCCGCCCTGGTACGCGGTTTTGGCAAACGTCGAGACCTCGAACAGTCCACCGACGAGGCAGGCGATCATTACCCACTGCTTAGGTTCTTTGTTATCGGGGTTCCTCCATGCGAGAACAAGCCCCACGAGCGCGACAACTGCAAATACATAGCTGATATTCCGCGCCCAATCAGCAGCTTCCGCATGCTCATGGACAAGCTGCTTATCAATCCCAGCCACGTTCTTCATTTCGTGGGAAGCTTTGCCACCTGTTAGATCGGAAACATATCCTGCAATCCCAAGCAGCACAAACCCGATGAGCGCGAGTCTTTTTAACTCCGCATTCTTCCGGATCATCGCATAAATGAGCAACACCAATATGATAATACTTCCCTCGACCGGGAAATGATTGACAAGTAAATGAACATGTGCCGGCGTAAAATCGAACATTGGTTTTCTATTTAATGGATGTCAGGAGATATCGGATATCATAGTTGCACCTTCAAACCAAAAACATGCTGAATAGTTTTAAAACAGAAAACCCACTCCATGTGTTGTGGTGCGGGTTTCAATTCCTGGTAAACCGGCAAATGTTGGGGATGGAGCTCAATAGCTTACTCCATCATTCCGTATTCTTCATACCACTCTTCAACGCGTTTTTGAATTTCATCCCGCACCTGGCGTGTGCGTTCGAGCTTTTCTTCCCAGCTCCCTTCGAACGTTGCGGGGTCGTGCAAACTCCAGTGCAACCGGATGACCCCTCCTGGAAAGACGGGGCAATGCTCGCCATTACTATCATCACAAACAGTGATCACATGCGAGAAAAGCCGCCCATTACGATAGAGTTCGAACGCATCCTGCGTTTCTTTTCCTGTGATGTCGATGCCAATCTCCTTTAGCACCTCGATGGCTAACGGGTTGAGCGAACCTTCTTTAAGTCCGGCGCTTTCCACACGGACGGTATCGCCGCAATGGCGGCGCATAAGTTCTTCTGCTATCTGGCTCCTGGCACTATTATGTGCACAGATAAAAAGGACGTGATTTTGCATTGATGTAGGCGTGATGATTTGGAAAAATTCGAACGACGTAAAACAATTAGCTCAAAATTTGGTGCCGAAAATGCGCACTTTAAAATCCAGATCAGGACTCCTATTGTTTCTTCTTCCGGAATTCCGGATGAAAGAGCACATGATCCAAGCTAAACATTCCCGGCCCAGCGATAGCAATTGCGAGCGACATAAGCGCCAGCGATCCAGAGAACTCAAACCCAGTTGCACCCAAGAAGCCATTCTTGAAGTGAACAGCAAAAACTGCTACCAGCATATTGATAAGGACTGCAATCCCGAAAAATCTGGTGAAGAGGCCGAGCAGTAAACCGATTCCTCCAAGAAATTCCGTAAATACCGATAGATAAACCAACCACGTCGGGATTCCCAACCCGGCGCTCATACCCGCCACTGTCGCATCGAGCCCATTGCCGCCAAATATGCCCAGCGTTTTCTGTGCCCCATGAGCGAACATGATCGCACCGAGCGATACTCTAACCACCAGCACAGCGGCACCGATTAGCTTTTCATTTGTATGTATAAATACCTTCATATAATTATCTGGCTTTCTTCTTGGAAATGATGAATTGTCTGCTTAGAATTAGTTGTTGCAACAATTACCTCGAAGTTTCGTTCAAGAAGAAATATAAAAACGTTGCCAACTCGACTAATAATGTTAAATACCATAATAATTAATCACAGAAGGCAGTTATGGTGAATACATGGCGTTTCTCAGGGCAATGAGAAAAGCAATTTGAAACTTACCGCAGAGTTTTGCGAATATATCAAGGATCCTCGGCAACTATCGAATTGACACTAACTCTCCTTCGATTTTCGTGCCAAGAGCTTGAAAATATGCCATATTAGCAATATTTTTCTGAATTTCTTGGATGCGGGGGAAAAATGTCGTACTTTTGCAGACTGAAATTCGATACTACGAGTACGTAAGGCAACGAGAATAGATATAAACAATGCAGGTTTCGTGAATGAATCCCGCATTTCCCATCTCTTGTTGAGATGAGAGGATATTAAGAGGATAATTAAGGGTCAGCATGACGCTCAGCGAATTAGACGAAAAAGGAATACGGGATCGACATCGCGACTTCGAACGCGAGGCGATGCCGCACATCAACGCGCTGTTTAATTTCGCGTTGCGCATGACCGGTGACCCTGATGACGCTAACGATCTCCTCCAGGAGACCTACATGAAGGCCTATCGGTTCTGGGACAAATTCGAACCCGGCACCAACTGCAAAGCGTGGCTTTTCCGTATCATGAAGAACTCCTACATCAATATCTATCGTAAGGAGTCCAAAGAGCCCGATAAAGTTGATTACGAGGACATCCAGAATTTCTACAACACCATTCGCTCGGAATACACCGATCCGAATGACATGGAAGCGCGTCTCTATCGTAATCTGTTAGATGACGATCTAACCAAAGCGGTCGAATCGCTTCCCGAGGATTTCCGCACCGTCGTGATCCTTTGCGACATTGAAGGATTTACCTACGAAGAGATCGCGGAGTTTGTAGATTGCCCGATCGGCACCGTCCGCTCGCGCCTTCATCGTGGTCGCAAGCTGCTTCGCAACAAGCTCATCGAGTACGCTCGCGTTCGTGGATATAATGTAGATGAAGAACGCCATCGCAAATCCGGAGGAATTTGGGATGAAGAAGGCGGCACGCTCATCGGCAAAGAAAGCGGCATGCCCATCGTTGGCGAGCATATCGAAAACGGGCATAGTACCAACGGCCACAAGCGGTAGTTATTCTTTTACGATTCTTTTTGTAATGGGCTGGGAATTTCCCGGCCCATTTGCATTTGCACGAATAATATAAGTCCCCTTCGGCAGTCCACTCGTTTCCCAATCATAGCTCCCATCCACAAGGAAACGATCTACTTCCCTGCCCAGCACATCGAAAATTTCTACATCGGCAGATGGTGCACCGGAAATAAGAATAGTTGCGGTATTCTCGATCGGGCTTGGAAAAATCGAAAGCGAAATTGGCGGTGCATCGCTCGAACCGACGGAGGCTGGGGCCGCGCAATAGTTGATGGTATCGAATGCATCTCTATTCTTTTCATCAACCGCTTTCAAGACAATATGCCCGGGCTTGTTAGTGTCCAAAGCAAACACTTCGAACTGCACGAACTGCGCTCCCTCGGTGTAGCCAAGTATAATGGCAGTCATGTTTGCAGAATCGACCACTAATAGTGAATCGATCCCATCGTCCGGCAGGCTGTCAGATGCGATCCAGGCGCTGGACTCAAAATCGCAGGAGGAATCATCTCCACCATTGAACCCAGATTTCAAATGAAGCCAAAATTCCGGCACAAACGAGTTAAAGGTCCCGGTGGAACATGTTGGAAAACAGATAGTATCATAGCTGACGTTACCAATACAATCCGTAAAGGTGAAGAATACGCACGGTGCGTGAAGGGAATCCACTTGGGTGATGGTGATAGGTACCTTCGCGTTGGTGCAAGGCTCATGAATGCCGGTATCGACCTCAATGGCACTTGCGCTTGGATAAATATTCCAACTGATGCTTTGCAATCCCACATCATTAGACCGATCATCAAAAACAGAATCGATGTACTTCGTGTAGTTGTCGCAATGATTAACACTGCCGATTGCTATGTGGGCCGAATGGCGTGGGGGTAACACATCCAGATCCTGACAGTCAACAACGATAGGACATTCACATTGGCCGCTGTAATCAATATTGCCGGTTGCCACAATGTTGAACGTGATGCTATAGCTCGAATCTGACGAACAGTTCATTGGGATACTTTGCAACAGCGTATCCTCCCACGAAATACAACCGGCCGCAAGATCGCCAGCAGTAGAACTTTGTTGCTGAGTGTAACCACTATTCGTCGTTGGAAGCGGCGAGGTGATTTGAATGGGGCCGCTGGGGCCTTGCGACAGAACGTTCGTGATCGACTGTGTGCCCATGGCGGAGCGCGTCTGTCCGACGCTCGGGTTCCATACGATACCATCAACAGGAAAGTGATTCGGAACGTAGGCATTTGCAACGGGATCCCACGCTATATGCGATGGATGCACGGTCATCAAGTCGAGATTTCCAATACTGACAGGTGTGCATGATGCCGACCCGAAGCTGCCGCGGCCAAGTTCCACTGTCATACCGGTATCGATATTATTCAGCGGCCACTCGATAAGCACTGCAGCATCGGAATCTTTCGAATGCAGTGGCGTCGGAAATCCCCAGGTCCACTGATGCACGATCGTGGGCCAATCCACATAGGTAAAGGCCTGCGGCGGGATCAACCCCATAGGTTCGGGCGCGAAAAGGTCGGTGTTGTAACCCATCGCGACAAGCGTTGGAAAGTTATTATTGGTCACGGCGTCCAGGGTGGCTATGTAGTATGGCGGAACCGGCTCCGCACTTCCATTCGAAAAAGAAGCCCAATTCGAAACATACCCATAGCGCGTGGTGATCGGCGGATTGTCATTCGCATTCCCGGTCGTTGCAAGATCGAGATCCATCAGGTACTGCACTTGCGCAACGATCGCTTGCTGCTCCTGATCGACCACGCTGAACTTAAAGATGATCTGCCCCGCACCGGCCGTGCGAAATGATACCGGATAAATATCCTGGATCACATTGAACACATCGATGAATCCTGATGCCACACCGTTTCTATCGTGTCGCCGATCTGCTGTGTTTTGCCATTGTTCAAGGGAAGCGAGAATGGAGCAAACGTATCGGGATACATGTTGTTCGTATAGTAGTTCCCATTAACCATCACTGTCAGATACGAACGATAACCAGGGTGAGTTATGTATTGCCCGTGGGTGGTATTCGCATAATAGATCCGGACCAATCCTAAGCCATCGTTCGACACATCCGCCTCGACATAGTCGTTCTGCGTCACAAATTGCGCACGCGCAATGCCCGTGGCAAGGCAAAGCATGAACAATATGGCGGTGAAAGTACGTATCATGTCCTATTCCATCTCGATCGTGGCAAATTTTTACTTAAAGGAGCTATCTTACGTGGTCATTGCGAGCAGCAGGAATCGACCTGAGGGGTGATTGCTTCATGGAGACCGAGGTGCAATTGCTCCTCGATCTCTTCTCGCAATGAGATAGCATCTATTCCTTCATAAAGTACTTCGTGATAATTTGTGAGCCCTCTGTCTGGCTGTTAACAATCGCTCGCACAATATATGTCCCCGTCGGAAGTGCAGCGGTTTGCCAATCATAGCTGCCCTCCACGCGGAAGCGATCTACTTCGCGGCCCAGCACATCGAAGATTTCAACATCGGCCGAGGGTGTGCCTTCAATAAAAATACTTACATCGCCGAATGAAGGGTTTGGATAAATTGAAAGTGAGAGCTGCTGTGGCGGAGAAGTTGAAATGGATTCACTACTTCCGAAACAAGTATCGAATCTATTTCCTGCGAGGTCGATGGCTGTGATGCAAAAACTTCCAATTCCAGAAACACTAAACGTTACAAGCCCAAGACCGTAAATGCTGTCGGGTGGGTTAATCGCCACGCCTTTCACGTTCGAGAAATAGATCGTGTCAAGCCCGCGATCCCAGGCTTGAATGTCCGAGACTTGATAGAAACAAATAGAAGAATCGAGACAAATTCCTTCTTGTACTAATGGCGCGTGCGTATCCGGAATTGTGCAATACTCATACTGAGCCGTATCCATGATGCCGGTTTCATCGAGCGCAAGGATAGTGGCACTGCCATTCTTCATGGAGTCGATCACACAAACTTCAAATGTCCAGCTTGCCGAGTCCTTGATGGAAAAAGTCATGTTCTGAAGCTCGATCGCACTAACGGATTTCACGAAGCAACTCACACAAAAGCGTGGGTCAGTCGCTTGGGCTTGAATGCATCGGGCATTGCAAATACTGCTATCATAGCTGCCGGTGCGGCTAATAACGGTGAAAATAGGGATTGAAGAAAACGTGTCGGCCGTCTGCTGACAGTCGACCATGACGGGACAGACATACGTCCCATTCTTGCAAGCCGTTTGACCAACCCCGGAAGCTGCAACAGAAAAAGCAATATCGTAGATGGAATCGGTCGAGCAATTGGTCAGCACGCTGGCGAGAACGGTGTCCTCCCAAGTAATAGAAGCGGAGCTTTGACCTGGAATCAAACCTAACCCACCTACGCCAGTAAGATTGTGATTCTGCGTATTGATCGGAGGCGGAGGATTAGGTGATACAATCATCACGGGAAGGTTCGATGATGAGCCAGTGGCATCGTTTGTAACAGACTGTGTGCCTGAGGCAAAAGAGGCCGTCGTATCATTCGCATTCCACACAATACCATCGACAGGAAAGAGATTCGGGACGTACTTTGAACCATTCCATTTAATATGCTCAGGATGAACCAGCATCGCAAAGAGATTCCCAGTACAAATGGGCTGGCACGCCGCGCTGCCATAGCTGAAGCTTCCTAGCTCCACAGTTTCTCCCTGGTTGGCGCCGCTATTGGGCCATTGAAGAAGCAGGGCCTCATCGCCTATGGTTTGAAATCCTCCTTTGTTCGGTGTGCCGAATGTCCATTCTGTCACAATTTCCCTCCAATCGGTGTAAGCGAAAAGCGACGGCCGCAGGAGTCCCATCGGTTCCGGTGCAAGGCTGTCGTTCAAATAGCCTTCGGCGAGCAGCCCGGGAAAAACCACTCCCGAAATATCGTTATTCAGATCCTGTAACGTAGCAATAAAATAAGGTGGAGTAGAATTATCCGGAGGGTCCTGTGCCCATTGTGTGCTCCAATATCCATACCGAGTAGTGATGGGTGCATTATCATTAGCCAGCGTTCCCATGGTCAGATCGACATCCAGAAGGTATTGCGCTTGCACCGAGATAAAACCAGTTTCATGACTTACGACCTTGAACCTGAACACGATCTGGCCGGAACCCACAATTGGGAACGCTACCGGATACACATCCTGGATGATGTCGAAACCATTCGGTCCCTCTGGCTGCCAGTCGGTCTCGATCGTATCTCCGATCTTGCGTGTAACGCCATTATTCAGAAAGGAAGGATACATGGGCGAGGCATCTGTAGCCAATCGTGAAAGATTATTCGTATAATAGGTTCCATTTATAAGTACGGTGAGAAACGACGTTTGGGCGGACGATGCGATCGACTCCTGATGTGAAGCATCATAAAAAATAGAGACTAAACCACTCACGCCATCAACATCGGCCTCGACGTAGGCGTTGCTCGTCACAAAGATCGATTGCGCACGCGAGGCCTTTGGCGCGAGCATAAAAATAACGAGGCTAACCGCAAGTTTTCGTAGCATGGACACCCTCCATTCAAAATTAATAATCGTAGAAATGGAACCGAAATCCTGGCATTAACAATCCCCGCATTCACTACTCAATTTCTACTCAGATTCCTGGAGAAACACTTGTCTTGAAAGCCAGCGTAATCATGCAAATTGCTGATAAATCAAATACGCATTCAATCCAGCGATGGCAGCAACCACAGCCCACGCAAGAACCCGTAACCAGTGTGGACTGACGAATTCCCCCATTAGTGACCTCTTGCCAGTGAACAACACCAACGGAACCGTCGCAAACGTAAGCTGCACCGAAAGCACTACCTGGGAAAGCAGTAATAAATTATAAATAGCATGATTCTCCGTTTCAACACCACCTCCTGTATTCATCGCAATAACGACAACCGCGGGAATGATCGCAAGGCTCCTTGTAATGAGCCTTCGCAACCACGGGCGCACCTTTAATTGCAAGAATCCTTCCATTACTACCTGGCCGGCAAGCGTGCCGGTAATCGTCGAAGCTTGGCCGGATGCAAGCAGGGCAACGCCAAAGGCTAAACTTGCCAGGCTCGTGCCAAGCAGTGGTGTCAGCGTGTAATATGCTTGCTGAATTTCCGTCACAACCTTCCCGCGCTCGAAAAACACAGCCGCCGCCATGATAAGTATTGCCGCATTGACGAAGAATGCCAGATTCAACGCAAAGACCGTATCGAATACATTATACCGCAGCGCGGAACGTATTTCTTTGAACGACCGCCCTATTTTTCTTGATTGTACGAGATGCGAATGGAGATAAAGATTATGAGGCATCACCGTTGCGCCTAAAATTCCGAGCGCAATATAGAGGCTGCTATTACTTAATTTGGGTGTTACCAATCCCTGTGCAATACCAGACCACGCCGGATGCGATAAATAGATCTCATAAAGGTAGCAAACGCTCATGGTTCCAATAAGAGAAAGAATGACCGCTTCCAGAAGTCGTACACCTCGGCTTTGAAGTAAGAGGATGATAAGTACATCGAACGCGGTGATCATCACTGCGGGAAGCAGCGCCACATGGAATAGCAGATTGATAGCGATGGCGCTGCCAAGTACTTCTGCCAGATCACAGGCGACAATCGCAACTTCTGCAAAGACCCAAAACATGATCGCGACCGGTTTTGAGAACTGCTCCCTGCATAATTGTGGCAGGTCGCGCCCCGTAACAACACCTAACCGGCTCGAAAGTATTTGCAAAAGGATAGCAACGAGGTTGCTTGCAAGTATAACCCAAAGCAGATCATAGTGAAATCGCGATCCACCCTCTATGTCCGTGGCCCAATTTCCAGGATCCATGTAGCCGATCGCCACAAGGAATGCTGGACCAGAAAAAGCAAACATCCTGCGAAATATTCCACGGGATTTGTGTGGCTCGATTTTTACAGAGTCCGCCCATTCATAACTCGAGTTGCTGAGGGTATCCGGCTTGATAGGTAAATCCTGTGATAACCGATTTGTCACACGACCCTCCCGAATATCTGTGACGCAGCCTCCGGCGCAAGCGCGATGGGCTCGCCTTTCACTACAATGTCGAACGGACCTCCAAACGGTTGCTGCCCGTGCAATTCAATCGCGGCACCGGGTAGAAGTTCCAGTTTCGCGGCATACCGAAGCAACGCAGGATCATCGCGCAAACGTGTAATGACCAGGGTGGAACCAACGTCCGCACTCGCAAGAGGAATTTCTTTGATCTCCGGCATGTGTCCTTCTGCCGTTGGAATGGGATCGCCATGCGGATCGAAATCCGGGTGACCAAGTTTTTCTGCTATGCGTTCCTCAAAGAGCGGACTTATGTGATGCTCCAATCGCTCTGCTTCAGCATGAACTTCATCCCAGTGATACCCAAGTTCCCGAACCAGGAATAACTCGATGAGTCTATGTTTTCGGATAGTTTGAAGTGCCGTCCGCTCACCAAATGGAGTCAGATGAATACCCGTCGCAGGATGTACTCGAATCAGCTTCAACGAGACCAGTCTGCGAAGCATTTTGCTTACCGCAGGTGCACTCACGCCAACACGACGCGCGATATCACGGGATGAGATCTCGCCTTGCGACTCGGCTTTGTATATGGCCTTAATATAATCTTCGATGGAGGGGGTGTTCATTTTCCATCGAATTAACCATGGTTAATTACGAAGGATTCCATGGGTGAACATTCTTGAATTTTTGACGCAAAACAATTTGCGATTTTCACCAAAGCCTCCGGTCCTAAAAGTGAACGAGCAGCTATAATGTGCCTTGACACTTCTCGATTTGAACGTGAAAGAAATTGCACTTGCGTTTGCTGCTCATCCGCAAAGTGTCTCTTCCGCTCGTTCGAAGTTATGGGCTAAGTTACACCTTGAAGGAATACAATATTTATTACCATATCTGCATGAGATCGCCGCCGGAGACGGAACCAATAGCTATCGAACGCGCTAAATAGGAACACAATCTTGAAGATTTAAGTGAGCTTCTTTATTATATTCCCATACTTTTCTTTAAGATCGTCCGGAATGTTATTTTCCGAGCCCACAGCAGTAAGGATTTCCATAACAATTCTTCGCGCATCTCCGGCATTGGATTCTTCCAACAATACTTCGGCAAGTTCCAGAGCTACAAAGATTGTGTCGTGATGTTCTTGGCCAAGGCATTGTATTCTTGAGGCGTAAGAACGGTTCAAATAGTCTTCGGAAGATGTGAAATCGCCTCTCAGTTTCATTAAGCGTCCCATCCCTTCAAGTGTACGTGCTGTATCCGCATTGACAGTACCGAATGAATTCAATCGTATTCTGAGCGCGTGCTTGTAGCATTCCTCCGCCTCATCATATTTGGCCTGCATCCGAAGCACGTTAGCGAGATTGTTATAAATAAAAGCTGTTTCCGGATGATCTTCACCAAAAGCCGTTCGACGTATAGCAAGAGCACGGCGATATGGCACTTCGGATTGCTCATACTTACCCTGACGAGCAAGAAATCCAGCATAGTTATTCAAGCTGAACGCGATATTTGGATGTTCAGAACCAAGCACCTTTTCTGAAATATCGAGGCTTCTGAGGAATAGCGGTTCTGCCTTCTCCGAATTCCCATATTGAGAATGCAGCGCTCCGAAATAATTGAGAAGCTGCCCAAGATCGGGATGATTCCCACCAAGCCGACTCTCTATTATTGAAACTGCTCTCTCCATAAGCTGTTGAGCTTCAATATAGTGATTTGTCGCCATTGGATTGATCTCCACTTGCGACTTTGCTTGGGCACGAAAATCCTTTTGTCTGAGTAGACCGACAAATTCGTTTATATAGTATGCTAAATCAAGACTATCGGGTCCCAGGGACACTTCAACACTTTTTATCACAGCACGGTGAAGTAATTCAGCCTCTTCGAGCTTGCCTTCATACTTCAAAATATCTGCAAGCCATTTCATTTCGTTTTGGGTCGCAAAATGGGCGGTGCCAAATCTATCCGTCGCCGATCTTAGCGTTATCTTCGAAATTCTCTCCGCTTCGGCATACTTGCCCTGGTCTTTCAGAAGTCGCACATATTCATTCCTGATATTTATATGGCGAAGATCAAAGTTGGGGGAATTCGTAGATTCGCTATCGACACTCGCGGAAGAGTTATCTTTTTCAGCAACTACATCGTCACCCAGAATGCGCAATGCCTTTTCAAGGGTTTCTCCCGCATGATTCAGGTCACCTTTATCGAGATAAGCCTTTCCAAGTTCCAGACAAATATCGAGCAAAAGCGATCCCAATTCAGTATCTACTTTCACTTCGCTGCAAGAAGCGCCCAGTATAGCTTCGCACAGTTCAAGCGCGCGCGCAGCATTGGTGATCGCACCTTCGAACCAGCCCGCGTTTCGGAAAAAAAGAGCCAGCGAATACCGAATTTTGCATTCGTTCAAAGGATCAAGCGCATCCGAATGCTGCGCCAACGACCGTTCGTACTCCGAGACGACATCGATATTCCAAAGTTTTCGTTCTTTTGTAGCTGTTCTGCCGGCTGCTTCCTCACGCTTTTCGAGTGTGTTCCAATATCCCAAGAGGTCATACGACCTGGAACCCTCTGTAAGGTACGGCATCAGGCTGATGTCGAGAAGTGAGTCCTTCAGCCACGGCCACTGCTCGGCCTTGCTCAAAAGCCACGGCAGCGATTGTGCTTTAATAGAAGAGGCCTCTGCAGTTCGGAAATACGAGGCGACTTGCAACCACGCTCCCCGTTTGCGGTCTTGCTCGAAGAGATAGCGACCCTCCACCGCCTGACGCAAATGATCGTGGAAAAAACTGAGACGCCCTTTGACACGAATAAGGTGATAATCGAAGGCATGGAGAAGCAACGAAAGCGTAGCGCGATCCAAATTACCGGACGCGATAATTTCCGTTTCCGACAGGCCATGAGGAGCCGCCCAAATATGCGTCAGTAAAGTTTGGACTTCCACGGAGCCATAATCGTTCTCGATGCGCGCTAAGATCCTGGCGAACAGATCCGGAATGTCGGCCGAGGAAAGATAATGGGTTATGAATTCATCCAGCGATTCATGCTTGCCATGCAGCCGAAGTTCCTCCAGCATCGTCCGCAGAAATAACGGACTCGATGCTTTAGCGTCTTTGACAATTTGCTCCTCTTGTTTGCGATCGAGCTTTTTCTGATAATTCGCTAAATAGGTGCGAAGCACACGCCGCCGCTCTGGAACCGTAATGGGCGTGACAGCAATTTCCGGCAGCGAATGCCCCAAGAGGCGGCTCCAGTCGCGCAAACGTGCGAGCGCATCACTCTGCGTTGCTGAAATCACCCAGCGTATATTGGATTGCAAATGCTCCGGAAGCCAGGCCATGAACCGGCCATCCGTATTAAGCTGATTGATCGCATCGACGAGAATAAGCATCCGCTCGCCTGTCATTCGGCCTAACCATGCCGGGAATGATCGTTCTAACTCCGCAGCGGATTGCGGAACTGGATCTTCTGACCGCGTTCGCTCCTTTATTTCCTCTACAATGCGGCGCATCAGTGTATCGGGATCTGTGCTGGCCGCCGTTACGCCTATATAGTGCTCGACAATAAAAAGTTTGGGATCTTGCTGCCTCAAACTCTCCGCCCAATAGGAAAGTAATGAGCTTTTACCGGATCCCGATTCGCCGGTGATGACGAGGACTGGCTCTGGCCGATCCAGGTGCGAATTCATCGAATCCACAACCGTGGGATTCGGAACATATCCTTTACGCCGCGACTGTGCAAAGGCTGCGTGCCCCGCCCGTTCTTCATCCAACCAGCTCCGTTGCTCCGATGCAGGCCAGTTTCGCTCGATCAGCCCGTAAAGATCACGCTCGATCAGGGTTGCCAGTTCAGCCGGCGTTTGGAATGTGGGAACGCTGCCAAGCCGTCTGACTACCTCCTCTTTCAGACGCGATATTCTTTCGTCTTGCTCTTTTGACTGAAGTGAGGAACGGAAATAAACCAGCGGTTTCGGTCCGTCTGAAGCGTGGTTCAGGAAACCATGACGAAACTCCATTTCTGTTACGCTATGGCCCGATTGGAACGACGATTCGATCCATGGATACGTCTTACGAAGCTCCGAATCCTTTTCCAACTCCTCCATGCCTGGAACCCAGCCATAGCGCTCCCCAAGCAAACCTACAAAAAATGGGCGGCAGCTATCGATCTCCTCCAGACACGTTCCAATAATGCGGCCTCTTTCTGCATCTTCCTGGGTAAGACCCCACCGCAGATCGATCTCTGTGAATTCCACGCCACGATCTCGGCATACGCTCCGCAAGCGCGGAAATACTTTCTTGGCTAGATAATCACGTTCGCCCTGAAAGTCAATGAATGTGGATGATAAAAATAATCGAAGCTCGTTCGAGGCTGGCATTGCCCATTAAACCACGGGAATGCGAAGTTTGTCCCTTTAACCGAAGTGGCGGGAAGTATCACTTCCCGCCACGTTCTCGAAAGAATCTATCCAACGAATGACTTAGAACGAATTCGTCAATTTCCAACCAGATGTCGGGAAATAAACAAAGCTAACGCCATGGCCGGTGGCAACACTCTGTCCGCCAATGGTCTGGGTGTTGCCCGTGCTGTTATAGATATAGATCACCTGCGAGGTTGTTGAGCTCGGAAGCGAGGTGGTTGTGGTCGAACCAGAAGTCAGTTCATAGATATTTGAATGACCATCAAGCGTTCCACCGGCTGAAACGCTTTCTCCTGCCTGACTGATGTTGCCACTAACGCTCAAGTTGCTTGGTGTTGCATCGGTGGATACGATCGCCACGTTTCCTTGAGCAGTCAACGCATTGCCAGATCCGTCGCCGCCGCCGGTTGCGCTTACGAGAACAGCCGCATCATTATCGCTCACCCCCGTTGACACATAAAGCGCAGTACCTGTCGAACCGCTGTTGGTAATCGTTGCGGTCGCATCGACACCACCTGTGGAGGTAACGTTAAGGGCCGAGCCCGCGCCGTTCGAAGTAACATCGATTCCATCACCGTTCTGAGATGTTGCCGTGATCGCTGTGCCAAGCCCCTGGTTTGCAACATTTATCGCAACCGAACCCCCATCTCCGTTATCGGTTACAAGAGCTTGAAGAGCTGTTCCGCTTGCACTGCCTGTATATTCACCAAGGACACCAAAACCTCCCACTCCGGATGTCGTTCCGAGTACCCCGTTGCCGGTGCCGGTGTTGTTACCCTCGATGACGCTGGTATCCGTGCCTGTGGACTGGTACGCATACACCTTTCCATTAGCGGTCATCGCGTTCCCACCTCCTGCTGCATTGGCTTGAATGGCATCGCCTGAACCAAATGTCGAAACAAGAAGCCCAATGCCGTTACCCGAATTCACATCGGCGTCGATAGCATCGCCTGCGTAATTCGCATAAGCGGAGATTACGCCTTGCGTGGAACTCGGTGCATCGTTCTCAGCATAGATCGTATAATAACGGCTGGTCGAGAACGCATCGATTGCGTCCCAGGTACCGCTGTTCTGTACGTTGATCGTTGCATTCGTGTTGGTAGAAGAGGATTGTGCATTCAGGGCATAGCCACCACCATTGGCGGTGGCATCGATGCCGTCGCCAGAGGCTGATGAAGTGGTAATACCTGCACCGGTTCCGGTCGCGAAAGCGTGAATGCCAGCCCCACTCCCGTCGTTCTCGGCATAGATCGCCTGATCGGCGCTGGAATAGGCATCGACGGCGTCGCCGGCACTGCTTCCTGTGGCAAGTATCGCGCGGCCGCCGCCGTTATTCGTTGCATTGATCGCTGCATTACCATTACCGTTTACGGTAGCAACAATCGCCTCACCGTTGCCGTTTACGGTAGCAACCATCGCATTGCCACTGCCATTCGTGAAAGCGATAAGCCCCGGCCCGGACCCGCTACTATCGGAGTTGGTCGCAACAAGACCGGTTCCCGCACCCCGAGCTTCTCCATACACTCCTGCACCCGGTGAATTTCCGGACACATTTTTTCCATACACACCATTACCATCGCCGCCTCCGGCGATACCAAGAATGCCATGACCGTCGCCACCATTAGTAACCGTCATAACGGTACTGCCCGGCCCTGAGGAGATGCTGTCGATCAATCCACCCACGATCTGTACATTTCCGCTTGCGCTGATCGCATTTCCATACTGGCTGGAAGCATCGATGCCATTGCCTGACACAGAAGAGGCGGAAAGTCCAGCTCCATTGAAGGATGTCGCCACTACACCAACGCCATTGACGGCATCGCCTTCGATCGCGTTGGCTGTGTTATCGCCATCGTCAGTGTTGCGTATCTGGAAAAGATCAGTCGTATCGTACTGACTTGCGGTGAACGGAAGCGCCACCGTAGCAGGTACATTCGTCAGTCCGGAACCATCACCAATAAAATGCCCTGCAGTCACGGTGCCAGTGCCAAGCACGGATGGTGTGGCGCTGTCGGTAAGTGTCATTCCAGGATTTCCACTGGCGTCATCGTAAAGATTAAAGCCTCCGGTAGCCAACACATTAAAGGAATTCGCAACCGGATCGCTTACGGAATTCCCCGAAGCATCGCCATATACCAACGACCCTTTATTATTTGCTGTGGCATTCGATCCCATGGCTGTGGAATAATCACCATACGCTTTGGTGGTGTTGCCAAGCGCAAGAGCAGATGCCCCACTTGCAGATGTGATCGCACCGATCGCGACCGCAAATGAGCCATTCGCGGTCGCTGTCCATCCCTCTGCAAAGGAACCGCCGCCGCCTGCGGTCGCATTCTGGCCCATTGCGATGGAATACTGGCCACTCGCGATATTACCACTTCCACCTGGCACCGTAGCAAAATTTCCCGTAGCACTATTATTTGCGCCACCGCCGATGGTGGCGTGATCAGCAGTGTCAAGAGAGATGCTGTTGTTCTCACCGCCAGCAATCGTGCTGTAATCGCTGTTAGCTACATTGCCCTTGCCTCCGCCGATGAACATGTGCGACCGACCCGATCCCATGCTATTGCTCTCGCCGCCAACAATGGAGGATTGCGCCGCATAGACGGTATTGTATTCGCCGCCGCCGATAAAGCTTATTCCGCCGCCATTGGAGATGGTGTTGGATATTCCACCGACGATAGCCGTCCAATCCCAGGTCGCATTATTGCCGGTACCGCCGCCCTCGAACGAGTAGTGCCCCCAGGCAGTATTGCCTTGCCCACCTACAACGGCTGTGTGATCGCCGCTTGCCGTATTGCCCAAACCGCCAACGACGACAGAAGCCACCGCGCTGGCCGAATTACCAAGAACTGTGTCACCGTCGGTTCCGCCGCCCACAATGACTGAACCGATACCTGTCGAAAGGTTATTTCTCCCACCAGCAACGACGGAATATGCACCCGTCGCTCTGTTTGCGAGCCCGCCAAAAACAACAGATGCTAGTCCGCTTGCAGTATCGCCCAGATAGCTTGTACCATCCCATCCACCGCCGGCAACAACGGAGCCGGGTCCAGACGCGAGATTGTAAACACCGCCGCTAACCGTCGAAAAGCTGCCACTCGCAGTGTTTGCAGCACCGCCGCCTACGGTTGGTGCGTACTCGCCGTTTGCGTTATTGACCTGGCCGCCCGCCACCGTTGCTCCCTGGCCGCCGGCAACATTGGCCTCACCACCACCCACCGTCGCATAGACCATGCTTGCAACGCTGCCCCAGCCGCCACCCACGGAAGCATCGATCCCGCTCGCGGTATTGGATTCACCGCCTGCGATCGTGGAATTCGCTCCGCTCGCAACTTCCGTAGCAGTGTCGCGAATGGGCTGGAGATCCACCGAAAGCTCGCCTCGCGTATTTCCGCCCGCATCGCGCTGAATGCTGCTATCCGTATTCAGGATAAGGCTCGGCGAACCATTTACGTCGAGATAGACTGCCTTTGCATCGCTGGAACCGATGTAGTCCGTGCCCGGCGTGGTGCCGCTGTTGCCGGTAAGGCCCCAGCCCGTCGATGGAAGATTCGTAAGCTTGCTGCCATTACCAATGAAGTACCCCGCCGTAACAGTGCCCGTTCCAAGCACCGATGGCGTGGCGCTGTCGGTGAGTGTCATGCCAGGATTTCCACTGGCGTCATCGTAAAGATTAAAGCCTCCGGTAGCCATCACATTAAAGGAATTCGCAACCGGATCGCTTACGGAATTCCCCGATGCGTCGCCATATACGAAGGAGCCTTGGTTATTGGCGGTGGCATTCATTCCCATTGCGGTAGATTGATCTCCGATTGCGTTGGTTTGGAAGCCCATCGCAGTAGATACATAGCCGCTGGAAGACGTGTTGCGCCCGAGCGCAAGGGAAGCATATCCCGTGGAGCTATCGCCATCGCCAATCGCGATCGAGACTGTGCCAACGGCATACGGGTTCCATCCCATCGCAATATTGCCAGCGCCTCCGACGGAACCGGCATAGCCGCTTGCCAATAACGAACCCGCAACATGCAGGGTCGCTGCCGGCGTAGTCGTACCGACACCAACATTCCCACCCTGAACGACAAGGCGAGGAGTGGTGAGATCGTTGGCGTATACCCCGAAAGCCTCGGAAGTCCCCTGATTCGACGATTCCTGCACCAGCAAGTGCGATGCTGAAGTAGCATTACCCTCGCGAACCCACAAGGTCGCTCTTCCATCAGTGCTATTGGCAATAGATCCCATTGTGATTCCTCCATTTGAGGACATTGCTTCGTAAGTAGTGCCTTGGATGCCCAAAATCAAGCGTCCATTCGAGTGATTATTATTAAGAATCAAATCATCGTAGTACGTATTATAAAATAGCCCCGACCCCTCATCCACCCCCGCAGTACTCCGGAAGTAGACACCGTGATCGTTCCCAAGTAGAATATCTCCATTTGCAATTTCTACTTTCCGGCTCGGTGTTGTGGTGCCAATACCGACATCACCGCCAATATATCCATTGCCATCAATATTGAAACTCGCACCTGATTGAAGCGTCGTATCATTCTGAATATAACTTTCCGCCAGCGAGGGAAGATCGCTTGCCTGGATCGCGCTTGGAACGAAATTCGTCCCGTTGCCGCGAAGGAATGTGCCTGCGGTAGCCGCCGTATCGCCGACACGATAGCCGACTGCGGTATTGATTGTGCCGGAGGTATTCACCAACGTCACGCTTGTATTTCCTAGTTGGACAGTGTTGTCCGTGTTCGCAAGTGATCCCGCACCAAGCGCCGTCGCGTTATTGGCAGAGACCGTTGCACCCTGACCGATCGCGGTGGAATACGAGAACCCGTCGGCACCGGCATCGGCGCCAGCACCGATGAACGTATTGTTCCCGCCAGTCACGTTGGTTTGGTCTGCCCGAACACCTATGGCAGTATTGTTGCCGCCACTAGTCGTGTTCTGTCCGACAAGAAAACCCATAAACGTATTACCGCTTCCACCATCGCCCGCATTCTCACTTCCGGCGTTCACACCCATGAAGGTGTTGTAACTGCCGGTGTTGAAATCACCCGCATTCTGTCCTACGAATGTGTTATCCTGACCAGTAACGTCGGTGCCGGATCCGGAGCCAACGAAAACGTTATTTGTTCCACCGGTCGATAACACATTGTGACCGTCGATCTGATACGTGCCGGCGTTGATATATCCGGAGACCTGCCCATTACCGCCGATATTGAAATTCGCGCCCGACTGGAAGGAATTGCTGTTCGCAATGTAGTTACCAGCCGCGGCATCCACATAGTTCTTCGTTGCCGCGTCCTGAGCGGATGTCGGATCGGTGACGTTGTTGATCGGGTGGGAATTCATATTGAGCGCGCCGCCGAAGGAGCCAGCTCCGCCAGCAGTAATCCCGCCGGAAGTATTGACATTCGTCACGCTCGTATTGCCAAGCTGAACGGTATTACTTGTGCTAACGACTGCATTTGCGCCGATTGCTGTAGCATTGGAAAGTGTGCCATCCGAAACATCCGCCGCAAATCCCAGGAATGTGTTGCTGCCGCCACTGGAATCCGTCTGACCCGCTTGAACACCAACTGCAACATTGGAGGATGAAGTCGCAAGCACAAGTGAATAATAACCCAAACCGATATTGCTGCTGCCGGTCGTGCCGTGAAGCGCATAATATCCGAGGCCAATATTATTTGAGCCGGAGACGTTAGTTGCCAGTGCATAATCGCCGTTGGCAATATTGGAGTTTCCTGTAGTATTCGATCCCAGCGAGTAAGCACCATTTGCGTAGTTGGAACCACCCGTGGTATTGTTAACAAGTGCGCTGTATCCGCTGGCAAAGTTGAAGCTGCCAGTGGTGTTCGCGCCCAGCGCGTACCCTCCGATCGCAGTGTTATATGCGCCAGTAGTATTCGCGCTTAGCGCGCCTGGGCCAGTTCCAAAGTTATACCCCTGACCTGTCAGAGTCTGATTTCCAGCGTCGTAACCTACAAAAGTGTTTATTCCGCCAGGGGTGACAAGGACGGTACTTCCGTCGATCTGATAGTCCGTTGCAGAATTGATATCAGAGCCGCTGTATGAAAGCGTGGTTCCGTTATCTGTCAGCAAGGAGTTCCCGACTGCATTCGTGCTTGAGAACTTCGCGATCGTGTTCGTGGTACCGCTGACCGCTGTAGTAGCAGAATTATCGACATAATACTTCGTCGCCGCATCCTGCGGATTGTTGGGATTGGCAAGGTTGGTGATCGAATTCGAGTTCATATCGATCGAACCAGACATCGTCCCACCGGCGAGAGATAGTTTGGAGGCTTCAGCTCCTTCAGCACGAGTGGTCTCGCTTGCGAGATTTGAATTGGTCGTAGCAAGACTGGTCGTGAGCGTCGCTTCGGCACCCTCAGCGCGACTTGTTTCGGCACCGAGCGCCGAAGTATCGGCAGTATTCAGATTATCGACGTAGTTCTTCGTCGCCGCATCCTGTGCGTTCGTCGGATCGGACAAATTATTGATCTGATTCGAAGTCATGTTGACCGCGCCAGAGAAGGAGCCGGTTCCCAGTGTAGCATTTCCCGAATTATCGATGCGGGTTGTGCTATTGGTTTGCAATCCACCGGAAGTGGAGTTGAAACTGCCGTTGGAGGTAACCGACGTTACGCTGCCATTGCCCAGCTGGATGGTGTTGTCCGTAGAGACGGAAGCTCCCTGTCCGAGCGCCGTAGCATTATTGGCCGAGACCGTTGCTCCCTGACCGATCGCTGTGGAATACGAGAATCCGTCGGTTCCGGCATCGGCGCCAGCACCGATGAACGTATTGTTCACGCCAGTCACGTTGGTTTGGTCTGCCTGAACACCTATGGCAGTATTGCTGCCGCCCGTGGTATTGTTTTGTCCGACCAGGAATCCGATGAATGTGTTGCCGCTTCCCTGATCGCCTGGATTCTCACTTCCAGCGTTCACACCCATGAAGGTGTTGTAACTGCCGGTATTGTTGTCTCCCACATTTTGTCCGACAAACGTATTGTCCTGGCCCGTGACATTAAATCCTGCATCCGAGCCAACAAAAACATTATTTGTTCCACCGGTCGATAACACATTGTGACCGTCGATCTGATACGTGCCAGCGTTGATATATCCGGAGACCTGCCCATTACCGCCGATATTGAAATTCGCGCCCGACTGGAAGGAATTGCTGTTCGCAATGTAGTTACCAGCCGCGGCATCTACATAGTTCTTCGTTGCCGCGTCCTGAGCGGATGTCGGATCGGTGACGTTGTTGATCGGGTGGGAATTCATATTCACCGCACCAGCAAATGAACCCGTATCCAATGTCGCATTTCCCGAATTATCGATGCGGGTGATGCTGTTCGTTTGCAATCCACCGGACGTGGAGTTGAAACTGCCGTAGGAAGTAACCGAGGTTACGCTGCCATTGCCCAGCTGGATCGTGTTACTTGTCGAAACAGTTGCACTATTGCCAATCGCAGTAGCGTTCGTCAGATTGCCAGAGGCAACATCTGCATAGGCTCCGAGCGCTGTATTATTGGTGCCGGTCGAGTCATGAAGCAATGCCTGATACCCGAATGCCGCAACGCCATTACCAGTGGTGTGTGCGTTGAGGGCCTGATCGCCCTCGGCAGTATTATAGCTGCCTGTCGTGTTCATATAGAGCGCCTGCAAACCGGTTGCAGTGTTCGATCCACCGGTTGTATTAGCTGCCAGCGCGTTATAGCCAGTGGCAGTATTGTTGTTGCCGTTGGTATTCGCATTTAAAGAGTTCATACCCGAGGCAGTATTGTAACTGCCAACGGTGTTCATGTAAAGCGCACCCAGTCCGTTCGCAGTATTCGATCCGCCGGTTGTGTTCGAGTACATAGCCTGATAACCAGCAGCAGTGTTGTTACTTGCACCTGCATTGGAATAGAGCGCCTCATATCCGGACGCAGTATTGGAACTCCCGGAGGTATCCAAAAAAAGCGCCTTGAATCCGACTGCTGTATTATTGCTCACTGTTGTATTATAGAGTGCGCTGTATCCCAAGGCGGTATTGCTGCCGCCAGTAGAGTTTGTGTACAAGGCATAACTGCCATCGGCTGTGTTCGATGATCCTGTTGTATTTTGGTAAAGCGATGCGAAACCAAATGAAGCATTGCCGTTGCCGGTGGTATTAGCATTCAACGCACTATACCCAGTTGCCGCATTGGAAGTACCCGTTGTATTCGAATACATCGCATCATACCCCACTGCTGTATTGTTGCTGGCAGTGGTATTTAAGAACAACGCCTGATCGCCAACGGCGGTGTTCGAACTACCGGATGTGTTTGCATTCAGCGACTGATATCCATTAGCAGTATTGCTTCCACCGCCGAGATTAGCATACAATGCAGCATAGCCCGTAGCAGTGTTTGAGCCGCCTATAGTATTGCCGTGCAATGCCCACTTGCCAAACGCTGCGTTCAGGTTACCAGTTGTATTTGCAGTCAATGCCTGGTAACCGGAGGCAGTATTGCCGCTACCAGTTGTCACCGCAGACAAAGCCTGATATCCCGTGGCGACGTTGTTCGTGCCAGTTGTAAGTGATGCGCCAATGCCTGCACCAAGGAAAAGATTTCCAGATGCAGGAGTTGCAAGCACCGTGCTCCCGCCAATCTGATAAACTGTTGAAGTGTTGATATTTCCAACAACATCGAGTGTTGTGGCCGGAGTCGCAGTGCCGATACCGACATTGCCATTTCCCAGTACATCGAAGAGCGGAGTTCCAGCCGCAAGGCTGACACCCTGCGACACATCGAGTGCGTAGTTAGTGGAGGAATTACCCCAGACCTTCACTGCAAGACCATTTTCGTGGGCAGCAGTTGCTTCCTGCGTAATACTTGCTGCATACCCAGAAACACCAGAAACCCACGTAAGAGAAGCACCCCCGGTGCCACGGCCATCGGAGCCAAGATTATTATCTGCAGTATTCGTCAAAAGACTGTTGGTTGTCGGCGATGCGGTGCCGATACCAACCTGAGTGCCATTATCATAGATAAGAGAATTTCCGACACTGTGAGCGCCAGAAAATTTCGCAATGTAATTCGCCGTCCCGCTGATCGCCGAAGTATCTGCATTATCGACATAGTTCTTCGTCGCGGCATCCTGGGCTGACGTGGGATTTGCAACATTGTTGATCTGGTGTGAATTCATATTCACCCCCCCCGCGAAAGAAGCCGTATCCAATGTCGCATTTCCCGCATTATCTATACGGGTGATGCTATTCGTTTGCAATCCACCGGATGTGGAGTTGAAACTGCCGTTGGAGACAACTGAGGTCACGCTGCCATTGCCCAGCTGGATGGTGTTGCTCGCCGAAACTACAGCGCTATCACCAATGGCAGTAGCATTCGACAAATTTCCCGAAGCTACGTCCGCAGCATTGCCAATTGCAGTGTTGTTCGAGCCAGTAGTATTTGTTTGCAATGCCTGGAAGCCAGTTGCAGTATTATTGCTTCCTGTCGTGTTGTCAATGAGCGCCTGTGAACCAATCCCCGTATTGTTGTTGCCCGTTGTGTTGAGCGTTAGCGATCCATCGCCGTTCGCAGTATTCCAATTGCCTGTCGTATTAGCGAAGAGCGACTGATTTCCAGTCGAAGAGTTGAAGTTCCCAGACGTATTGAGTTTTAGCGCGCCAGTTCCCAGTGCAGTATTTCCCGCGCCTGTCGTGTTGCTCATCATTACCTGATAGCCCAGGCCAGCATTTGATAATCCGTTAGCACCATCCATTTCGATGACCCCGGATTCCACACTATTTAGTTTAAACATCACGTTCGTGGCGTCCGTTGTGCCAATGAAGTCTGTCCCGAACGTTGTGCCGCTGTTGCCAGTGAGCGACCATCCGGGTACGGGTAATTGGCTCGTCAGCGCAAGGGTGCCAGATGCATTAGGAAGGTTCCAAGTCTGCGTTCCAGTCAGCGATGCGGTACTTAGCGTGCCGTTATTGCCATTATGCCATTGAATGGTGTTAGCCGCATTTGCCATCGCACCATTCGCGACACTAAGACCATTGGTGAACACGCCGTTATTAAACAAAGAATTGCCCACAGAGGAAACGCCCCAAGTGCCATTCGTCCCAAAAATATCCACTGAGGCGCTGCCGCCGGTGACGTTAAAAGTCAGACCTGTATCTGCAAACCCTGGGTTGGAGTTGGTCATAATGATCTTCTCACCCACCACCGTGCCAGTTCCGCTGTTCGTTACTCGCAGTTCTGTGGAATTCGATCCCAAACCGCTGGCGATAACCTGCCCACCTGCCGTAATCCCTCCGGATGTATTTACAAGCGTTACATTCGTATCGCCAAGCTGGATCGTATTGCTTGCTGTCACTTTGGCATTCGAGCCGATCGCGGTGGCATCCGATAGATTATAAGTCGATACATCGGCCTGATAGCCGACAGCCGTATTATTGCTGCCACTCGAATTCGAATACAACGCAGATAATCCGACGGCGGTATTGTTGGCGCCGGTTGTATCCCGGAAGAGGGATTGCTGACCGTAGGCGGTATTATCGCTGGCTGTGGTATTATTAATGAGGGACTGATAGCCGGTGGCCGTATTTGCACTGCCTGACGTATTCGATTGTATAGCACCTAAACCGATGGCGACATTGGACTGTCCGGATGTATTGTCGCCCAGCGCTTGCGGGCCCATCGCAATGTTGCGAATACCGGTTGTGTTGGAGAGTAATGCCTGATAACCCACGGCTGTATTATAGCTACCGGCCGATGTAACAGCTTGCAATGCCTGCGAACCAATGGCAGTATTCTGGGTCGCCGTAGTATTTGCGGTAAGAGCATTGTAGCCGACCGCAGTATTATTGCCTCCACCGGATGAACTGGACTCCAGTGCATTATATCCCATGGCAGTGTTATCGCTTGCTGTGGTGTTTGAAAATAATGCTTGCGTCCCAAAAGCGGAATTATTACTGCCGCTCGTGTTCGATTGCAAAGCCTGTGTTCCAAACGCAGAGTTACTGGAGCCACTACCATTGCTATAGAGCGCAGAATACCCCACGGCAGTATTACCGCTGCTGGTCGTGTTATCATTGAGCGCGTCATATCCCATTGCAGTATTATTACTGCCCGTTGTGTTCGCGCTCAGGGCAAAGGTGCCGCTTGCAGCATTCGAGGAGCCACTCGTGTTAGCTCCGAGCGCGTGATAGCCGTTAGCCGTGTTGCCGCTTCCCGTATTCACCGATCCCGCACCGGCGCCGGCAAAAATATTCTGTGTGCCAGCATTGGAAAGCACCGTGCTTCCACCGATCTGATAAGTTGTTGTCGTGTTGATATTCGTCCCAGAATACGAAAGCGTGGTGCCATTATCTGTTACCAATGAGTTCCCGACTAAATGGCTTCCAGTGAACTTCGCGATCGTGTTCGCAGTCCCGCTGATGGCAGAAGTATCTGCATTGTCCACATAGTTCTTCGTTGCCGCATCCTGCGCGGATGTTGGATTGGCAACATTGTTGATCTGGTGGGAATTCATGTTCATCGCACCGGCGAAAGAACCCGTACCCAGTGTCGCATTTCCCGAATTATCGATGCGGGTGATGCTGTTAGTCTGCAATCCACCGCCTGTGGAATTGAAGCTGCCATTTGATACAACAGAGGTCACGCTGCTATTGCCAAGCTGAATGGTGTTGCTGGTCGTGACGGTCGCGCCATTCCCGATCGCGGTAGCGTTTGTCAGCGCGCCCGAAGAAGCATCGGCGGCATATCCAAGGAACGTGTTATTCGTTCCCGTGCTATTCGTCTCTCCAGCCGAAAATCCCACCGCGGTATTATTGGCTCCCGTCGTATTGTACAAGGAGTTCATACCATTGGAGGTATTATCGTTGCCGGCGGTATTCGCGTATAATGCACCTTGTCCTGTTGCAGAATTATGAGTACCCGTGATGTTCTGCTGCATCGCGCCAGCGCCGAGAGCCGTGTTAGAACCGCCGGACGTATTGGCAGTCAAAGTCTGCTGACCGATCGCAGTATTATTGACGCCCGTGTTATTGTTAGCAAGGGCGTTCCAACCAGTCGCTGTATTATCGCTGCCGGACGTATTCGCATTCAACGCGCCCGATCCAGTCGCAGTGTTTTCACTGCCGCTCGTGTTGCTGGTGCCCGCTCCTGCGCCGACGAAAATATTCTGTGTTCCGGCATTGGAAAGCACGGTGCTTCCGCCGATCTGATATGCCGATGAGGTATTGATATTCGAACCCGCATACGAGAGCGTCGTGCCATTATCGGAGACCAGTGAGTTCCCAATCGTGTGAGAGCCAGTGAACTTTGCCAACGTATTCGCCGTCCCACTGATTGCCGAAGTATCCGCATTATCGACGTAATATTTGGTGGCGGCATCCTGCCCAGAAGCGGGGTTGGCAAGATTGTTGATTTGGTGTGAATTCATGCTCACCGCACCGGCGATCGAAACTCCGCCGGTAGTGTTCCCGATCGTGGTGGGCCCAACGGTCGCCGTATTGATCGTCAGGCCAGGAGTTCCATCTTCGATGTCGGTGGCATATAGTGTTCCACCAATCGTACCATTTCCGCTGACATTGAAATTCGCATTTGCTTGGAGGGCCGTGTCATTCTTGATATAGCTCGAGGAAATATCCGGCAGATCGCTTGCAAGAATGGCGCCGGGAACAAAGTTGGTGCCGTTGCCGCGCAGATACGTTCCAACTTTTGCGGCGCTGTCGCCAACGATGTAGCCTTTGGACACATTCTCAACGCCGTTCGCAAGCGTAAGAGCCGGCGTCACAGTGGAGGTATCGTCAAACAACTTGAACCCACCAGACGCTCGTGCCATAAACTGGTTGGGGGCGTCATTCTTTGTCACCGCGCTGCCATCGCCATAAGCAAACGTGCCGGAAAGTGAATCGGTGTTTGCATTATTCCCAATGGCAAAGGAATAGTTACCACTCGCTGTATTAGAGACTCCGAGCGCTACTGCAGCATAACCATTCGCCAAATTCGAGACCCCAATCGCAGTTGCGTAGTTCGCGGTCGCTAGGTCAGATGCACCGATGGCCACCGAGGACTGTCCGCTGGCCTTAGTATCGAATCCGAGGGCGTCAGAATAAAGCCCGATGTTGGAATTGTCCCACTGGGTACCATCGATAGCCCCAGCCCGGAATGCACCGAGTGCAGGAACGAACATCATACGTGTGCCCGCGCCTGAGAGTGGCGTCGTAGCCGATGTGCCCGCGACAAGGAGCGAACCGCCAATGACACCATTCCCGCCAATATTAAACGTCGCACCCGACTGCAGTGAACCGCCATTCACAATGTATGACCCGGAAAGTGAAGGAATATCACTCGATTCAAGAGCACGGAATGTCGGGGCAGCCGCGCTACCCGAGGTAGGACCAACAAAAACGGCATGTGCATCAGCAGTTGCCGCGCCCGTGCCACCGTTAGCCACGGCAAGGGTTCCACCAAGCGTGATCGTTCCTGAACTAGTAACCGGCCCACCAGTGGTTGTGAGGCCGGTTGTTCCACCGGAGACATTGACGGAAGTAACAGTTCCGGAACCCGAAACATTCTGCCAGCTCGCGCTCGATCCATTGGATTCCAGGAACTGACCAACTGTGCTTTCGCTCTGTGCAGGAAGCAGATTATTAAGTGCACTATCCTGTGTACCCGCTCCAGTACCGCCATTCGCGATTCCGAGGGTTCCGCCAATCGTGATCGTACCGGCTTCTGTAATTGGTCCGCCTGAGGTTGTCAAACCAGTGGTTCCACCGGAAACTCCCACAGAAGTTACAGTCCCAACTCCTGTGATCGGCGACCAGGAAACGTTAGTACCATTGGTGAGAAGAACATAGCCATCATTGCCGCTTTGTGTTGGGAGCAGGTTATTTAGAGCAGTATTTGAGTCTGTCGCTCCGGTGCCACCATTGGCAACGGCAACTACTCCTGTTACATTGCCGGCAGTTCCAGTCGTATTTTGATTCAACGTGGGAATATCGGCTGCCTGGATCGACGAACTTGTCCATGCTGAGCCATTACTCCGAAGATAATTCCCGCTATTTCCAAACGCTGTTGGGGAATCCTCCCACGCAGTATCGACCCATTCGAGGAGATCTCCGTTTGCAGCACCATGAGGCAAGTCATCAGGAGTAATGTTCGTCAACCGGCTTCCATCGCCTGAGAATCCGAGCGCTGTCACGATTCCATTCACATGAAGAGCGTTGGATTGAGTAGTATCGCCAAAATCTCCGATGGCCACGTTACCGTTTCCGCTAAAGGCAAGGCTGTGACCTTGGAGGGCAATATTGGTAGAGTCGGTGAGGCTCCCACCCAATTCAATGGTGCCAGAACTGTTCGTGAGGCCGTTGGAGGCCAGAACCGCTCCCGCGACACTCGCGACAGAACGCACGCTAAGGTTACCACTGGCGTCCGCAGTCACAAGACTATCGTCGGTATTCCCCACGAACGAACGAATCCGAACTGAGCCATTCACATCGAGCATTTGCGTCGGTGGGTTTGATATTTCACTTAAATTAATTCCAACTTTCCCCGTTGGATTGATCGTAATATCCCCATCACCAGAGTAGATATTCATGGCGTCGTCGCTATAGACCGTCCTCGGAATGCTTCTACCGTCTATGCGAATAGTATTACCCGATTCGACTACACCATTCGGAGCAGTTACGTCGCCTCCTGCCTGGACTCCGTTCTGCGAAAAAACAGAAGCAGTGCTCAACGTGCCATCCGGCGATATGGTCGTCGTTGAGGTCGTCGGAGTGCTGACAGTGTTGGTGGTAGTGATAGAGAGGCCGGTCGCTGGGTCGATCGAAAATGTGGTCTGATCGTTTGTACCCGTCATCACCAGAGAGTTTGGGCCGAGGTACATCGTCCCAAAACTGTTCGCCGAATCACCGATCGTTGCCATACCACCGGCGCTCGGATCCGGCATGATCGAAGACGTCACCACGCCTGATGTGCTCAGCGTTCCAGTCGGCGATATTGTCGTTGTGGACATCGTCGGTGCTGTACTATCCACTGTGTTGACTGTTGTGATCGCAAGACCGGTCGCCGGATCGATCGAAAATGTGGTCTGATCGTTTGTGCCCGTCATCACCAGAGAGTTTGGGCCGAGGTACATCGTCCCAAAACTGTTCGCCGAATCACCGATCGTTGCCATACCACCGGCGTTCGGATCCGGCATGATCGAAGACGTCACCACGCCTGATGTGCTCAGCGTTCCAGTCGGCGATATTGTCGTTGTGGACATCGTCGGTGCTGTACTATCCACTGTGTTGACTGTTGTGATCGCAAGACCGGTCGCCGGATCGATCGAAAATGTGGTCTGATCGTTTGTGCCTGTCATCACCAGAGAGTTTGGGCCGAGGTACATTGTCCCAAAACTGTTGGCCGAGTCGCCGATCGTCGCAGTGCCTCCGGCGTTCGGATCCGGCATGATCGAGGACGTCACCACACCCGATGTGCTCAGCGTTCCAGTCGGCGATATTGTCGTTGTGGACATCGTCGGTGCTGTACTATCCACCGTGTTGACCGTTGTGATCGCTAGACCGGTCGCCGGATCGATCGAAAATGTGGTCTGATCGTTTGTACCCGTCATCACCAGAGAGTTCGGGCCGAGATACATTGTCCCAAAACTGTTGGCCGAGTCGCCGATCGTTGCAGTGCCTCCGGCGTTCGGATCCGGCATGATCGAAGACGTCACCACACCCGATGTGCTCAGCGTTCCAGTCGGCGATATTGTCGTTGTGGACATCGTCGGTGCTGTACTATCCAGCGTGTTGACTGTTGTGATCGCTAGACCGGTAGCGGGATCGATCGAAAATGTGGTCTGATCGTTTGTACCCGTCATCACCAAAGAGTTCGGCCCGAGGTACATCGTCCCAAAACTGTTCGCCGAGTCGCCGATCGTCGCAGTGCCTCCGGCGTTCGGATCCGGCATGATCGAAGACGTCACCACACCCGATGTGCTCAGCGTTCCCGTCGGCGATATTGTCGTCGTCGACGTCGTTGGTGCGCTTGTATCTATAGTGCTCACAGTCGTGATCGCGAGACCAGTCCCGGTGTCGATCGAAAACGTCGTCTGATCGTTTGTGCCCGTCATGACCAACGAATGCGGTCCTAAATATAAATTTGCATAACGGTCGGTTGGGGTACCCAAAGATCCACCCAAATCCGTCACGGGCACCACATTATTTGCTACGATCGTGTCCTGTGAATAAACCTTCCCAACACTAAGATTCCCATCAACTCGTGCGTTGCTGGTTACATGGAGAGATCCAACAACATCCAGAGAAGAATCTGGAGCCTGTGTCGTATTTACACCAACTTTACCTGATCCCGGATTTATTACTATGTCAGATTTTGATCCCGTGGTTGCTATTTCGGTTGTTGAATCGCCGGTGATTGTGCGAGGAATAGCCGTACCGTCAATGATGATGCTATTACCTGAGTGGATCGTGCCAGAGGCATGGATATTTCCTGTAACATCGAGTACCTCAGTCGGTGCTGTGTTTCCAATACCGACTTTCGAGCCACTATCGAAGAGTATAGAATTTCCGATCGTATTGGCTCCGGTGAACTTGGCAACGTAGTTTGATGCTCCACTAACAGACGAAGTTGCTTGGCTATCAACATAGTGCTTTGTTGCCGCATCCTGCGGATTCGTTGGCTCGGACAGGTTCGTGATTGAATTGGAGTTCATATCGACTGGCCCAGTCATCGTTCCGCCGGCGAGGGAGAGTTTTGTGGTTTCGGCAATTTCGGCACGGGTGGTCTCTGTTGCAACTGCCGAAGAAATAGCGTTGTTGCGGTTTGTCACTTCCGTTGAGACCGCTGACGAGATCGCGCTGTTGCGGTTCATCACTTCCGTGGAAATTGCATTGTCGGTGTAAGTCTCGGAATTGCTCTGCGCACCTGTCGCTGCGCCCGTCGCATCGTAAAAGGATGAATAATCGCCGCTGGCCGGCGTAACGTCGCCTGTGCGTCCATTGAAGGAAAGCACACCAGTATTCGATACCACACCCGAATTATTCGCGAGGCCGGTAGAAAATGTGAGGGGGGCTTGATAATCTGTTCCAGCAATAGCTATAGAAAGCGCATTGCCGGCTCCATTACTTTTGACAAGACCTGAAGCGAGATTTGGGTAGATCGACCCGCCAAGATACAAATTGTGCCAGCGATAAGAAGTTGACCCAATGTCTTGCGTATTGTCGGTCGAAGGAATTGAAGGGCCTGCAGGTCCGGTGGCTCCGGGATCGCCAGTTGCACCGGTCGGACCAGTGATATTCGCTATCGAAGTCCACGACCCAGACTCCTTTTCATACACCGCGCCGTTCGAAGTCTCAAAATAATAGTCGTTGTTCGATCCCAAGCTGGACAAGGGTGTGCTCGTCCCGCTCCACCACGTTGCGCCGTTCGCACCGGCTGAACCGGTGGCGCCTGCCGAACCGGTGGGTCCCGTGAGGTTCGCTATCGACGTCCATGCCCCGGACTCCTTTTCATACACCGCGCCGTTCGAAGTCTCAAAATAATAGTCGTTGTTCGATCCCAAGCTGGACAAGGGCGTGCTCGTCCCGCTCCACCACGTTGCGCCGTTCGCACCGGCTGAACCGGTGGCGCCTGCCGAACCGGTGGGTCCCGTGAGGTTCGCTATCGAAGTCCACGACCCAGACTCCTTTTCATACACCGCGCCGTTCGAAGTCTCAAAATAATAGTCGTTGTTCGATCCCAAGCTGGACAAGGGCGTGCTCGTCCCGCTCCACCACGTTGCGCCGTTCGCACCTGCCGAACCGGTGGCGCCTGCCGAACCGGTGGGTCCCGTGAGGTTCGCTATCGAAGTCCACGACCCAGACTCCTTTTCATACACCGCGCCGTTCGAAGTCTCAAAATAATAGTCGTTGTTCGAGCCTAAGCTGGACAAGGGCGTGCTCGTCCCACTCCACCACGTTGCGCCGTTCGCGCCAGCCGAACCGTTGGCGCCCGCCGAACCGGTGGGACCCGTGAGGTTCGCTATCGAGGTCCACGACCCAGACTCCTTTTCATACACCGCGCCGTTCGATGTCTCAAAGTAATAATCGTTGTTCGAGCCTAAGCTGGACAAGGGCGTGCTCGTCCCGCTCCACCACGTTGCGCCGTTGGTGCCTGCGGCTCCCATAGAACCAGTTTCACCGGTCGGGCCTGTGATATTTTCCTTCTGAGTCCATGCGCCGGATACCTTTTCATAGACTTCGCCATTAGAGGATTCCAGATAAAAATCGTTGTTCGACCCGAGGCTTGAAGCAGGTGTTCCGGTGCCGGTCCACCACGTAGCGCCGTTAGCTCCGGCTGCGCCAGTCGCGCCAGTTGCACCCATTGGACCGGTGATGTTTGCTATTGCTCCCCAAGCACCCTCCGATTTTACATACACCTCACCGTTCGAGGATTCAAAATAATAATCGTTGTTCGAACCTAAGCTCGATGATGGCGTTCCCGTACCGCTCCACCACGTAGCGCCATTGGTTCCGGCGGCCCCTGTCGCGCCGGTGGCTCCCGTCGGTCCGGCGGGGCCTTGCGGCCCAGCTACACCGGGCACCGTCCCAGGCTGATATTGACTATTCGATGCATTCCAAATGAGGAACTGCCCATTGGTTGGGGCCGTGCTCGCGATGGCTTTGCCTTGAAGCTTTCCGACGGTCGTCGCTCCCTGGACGCCAGTCACATCGCCGGCAAGGTTCCCCGTAAACCCCGCTGCATTCCCAGAGATGTTGGCTGAAATAGCATTTGAACTACTATTCCATGCCGGGCCACCACCAAGAGCGCCTTGAAAATTGGCAACGATCATTGTTGTAGTTCCATCCGCATCAATGAGGTTTGGCGTTGTGGTGCCTCTGATGGTGAGATTTCCACCGATCTGGTCATTTCCACCGACGGAGGAATTTCCGCCGATCGAAGCGTTTCCAGCAATCGAGGAATTTCCTCCAATGGATGCAAAGCCGCCAATTGATGTGTTACCCCCGATCGTTTCGTTGCCACCGATTGTCGAATTGCCACCGACACTCATCGTCCCACCGACACTCAGAGTATGGGAACCGCTAATGCTCACATTTCCATTAAGATTCGATGTTCCACCGACGGTCAGGGTCGAGCCAATGGTACCGCTGCCATCAATATTAAAATTCGCGCCGGATTCAACCGTCGTTTGGTTGTTAATATAAGGGTTGACCGAAAGCGTTTTCATGCCACTTCCCAAAGAGGTACCGGTCCCAGCAAGGCTTAGAAGAATTGCGCTGGTCGCTGTGTCGAAGCTTAGGTCGAGACCGGAACCAGCCTTGAGATTGATATTCGAGCCTTTGCTGGTTACTTTCGTTCCGTTCACCGAGATCGCGCCGACGTAGTCCGTCCCCATCTTCTCGGTTGTGATCGAACTGTTTGCAACGCTCATTGCATACGGGGAAGATGTAAGCTGGGAGAGCGGGCGAAGATCCGTGCTGTCCACCGTTACACCCACCCAAAGTGGCTGCCCCATGGTGGAGGCATCCGGAAGCGGTTTCTGGGAGCCGAGAAGAATTGAAAAAACTCCCGCATTCGTTGGGACTTTAAATACGTCCTCCCAGAGAACAGGAGATCCACCTTCAGCGTCAGAATAGAACCGGATAGTGATGAGATGCAAACCATCCGGCAGGGGCTGCCCCGAGCTATTCTTGAGCAAACCTTGATAGCTTATTACGCGCGGAATGTCGGCTGTCTGCCCACCTGGCGATGTCGTTTGTGCGACGGAAATGCGCGTGAAAAACAGCGTGCATGATGCCAAAAACACCATAGCCAACATAGTCATTGAATGAGGTCTTTTCATGTTCTTAAAAGAATTCTTTACAAAATCTTAGGAAATAATCATGATCAAAAATCGCAATCCCCACGAGTACCACTCGCGCGGAAATATCGCCCGAAATCTATGCAACCGGAACTTAAGTGTTGAAAGCGCCAGCTCGCCACGCGAGCATCTCTCAGGGAATTCGCATCGGTGGGCGAGACCTTGCAGATTCCCAAACCATTCCTAAAGCGCCTAAGTAATGAACTTACCAAAGGAATATCAATACAAATATACTAACTTTTTTTCGGATCACTGCGAATTTCACAACAATTTCGACTCCCACTCTGGAAAATGTGGTCAAAATTACATGTATTTCGAGAATATTAAGCTCTTTTTAGCGGAAGGAAGCCACCCCAACCCCCCTTATTCTTGAGGGGTGGGATCATTCCTTAACTTGCATCTTGCTTTTCGTCAATGTGTGTGCTTTTTGTGAGTTCAGACGGAAATTGTATTATCTTTGTATGTCTTGCTCAGGGAGTTTTCTTCATTTTTTATTTTATTGAAATACCATGAATACATTCAAAAATACTCGTTTGTCATTTGCGGTGGCTTTTGGACTGTTGTCGTCATTTGCAACGACTTCATCCTTTGCACAGCAAGTCATGTCATATCAGGGCATAGCAACGAACAGCGGTGCAAGCGTATCGGGTACTCACACGGTTTCGCTTGCGATCTATGCTAACGCCACTGGGGGCGCGGCGCTATGGAGTGAAACCCACACAAACGTCACCTTCACCGATGGAGTCTTTAATGTGCTTCTTGGATCGGTAACACCACTTACTCCCCCATTGATATTCGATGCTGGGAGTTATAACGGATCGCCGCGCCAGGCACCGGCATATTTCCTCGGCGTTACGATCCCTGACTTCAATGGAGGGGCCGAGCTCACACCCAGATCGCAACTCGGAGCTACACCGACCGCGTGGACCAGCCAATTTGCGGACACCGCGCGCACAGCTGATATTGCCCATGGTCTGGCACCAAATGCGAGTGGCGTTGTCACCTCCGTTAACACACTCAATGGCGCAGTAACCCTCGCTGGCGGAGGAAGCACAACGGTCTCTAGCAACGGGCAAACGATCACGATCAGCTCATCCGGCGGAGCAGGCGGCACCGGCATTCAAGGAGTCTCCAACACGGACGGAACGATCAATATAACAAACCCGACCGGACCAACAGCTACCATTAGCGTGAACGCTGCAAAAGTGGCGACAAACCTTCCCGCTCTTGGCGGCGACGTAACCGGTGGCTACAGCGCCACGATCGTTGGGAAGATTCAGGGTGTCGCGGTTTCTTCGACCGCGCCTACGAGTGGCTACGTACTCACCTATAATGGAAGTGTATGGGCGCCGACTGCTCCGGCTGCTTTTGCATTGCCCTATTCACAGACCATTTCGTCAGGTTCTACTCTGTTTGCCTTGACGAACTCAGGCTCTGGAGCGGCCATTAGCGGATCTGCAACCGCATCTGGGATTGCCGGTGTCCAGGGAAGCTCGACAAGTAACACGGGAGTAGGCATACTCGGCATCGCATCCGACGGCGGGATCGGCGTCTTGTCAAACTCGGGTGTATGCGGTACTTCGGCTGCCAGCCACGGGGTTGCGGGACTGACCAATTCGGGTTATGGAATCGAGGGCGCTGTTTATACTACGGGGGTCGGGATTTATGGCACGGCCGGATCCGGGGCTACCACGGCTCGTGCTGGCTTTTTCGAGATCACAAACGTGGCTTCGACTGCTAACGCAGTAGAAGTGAACAATCCCGGTACCGGAAGCGCCATCAAGGCAGTCACAACTTCCGCGACTTCAACGAACCCAACTATCCTTGCTCAATCGAGCGCCGGTGGGTCTGCCGTGGCTGCCATTGAAGGTGAAGCAACACCCACAACTCCCACCGGGGAAAACGCAGGTGTATACGGCTTAAATGATGCAACAAATGGAAACGGATTCGGCGTCCTGGGTCGTGCGTATGGAGGTGCAACCGGAGTGGCGGGATATTCCACGAACGGAAATGGAATCATCGGGGTGACCAGCGGTTCGGGGGACGCAGTATACGGAGAAGCTGACGGCAGCGGGATTGCAGTCGAGGGGTATTCAGATGGGACGGGCGAGGCTGGCTTTTTCGAGGTAAAAAGCGCGTCCTCTTCCGCAACCGCCCTCGCTGTTAGCACCTTGGGAACTGGTTCTGCCATCACCGCAGTCTCTGCCGGTGGTTCGGGTGTCGCCGGAGTAAGAGGAAGCACGACGAACGCTTCTGGTATTGGCGTTCTGGGGGTGACGAGCGACGGTGGAGGGGGATTCTCATCAAACGTTGCGGTCTTCGGAACTACCCAAGGAGGGACTGGTGTCGGTGGAACTACGGAAACTGGAGTTGGTGTCAATGGCTATGCGGCGGGAACAGGCTTAGGGGTCCACGGATCGGTCGGGGCAGGCGCCACGACCGCCGAGGCTGGTTTCTTCGAAAATACTGCTTCCAGCACTTCCGGCGACGTACTCGAAGCAAAATGTTTAGGAACTGGCGAGGCAGGGTATTTCCATATCGATAATGCTTCATCCTCTGCTGCCGCCATTTCCGTTAGTACTGCTGGATCTGGAAGCGCGGTGTCTGCTTCCGGCAGCGGTATCAACTCTTCGGGCGCCACGGGATCCTTCACAAACTCGAATGTTTCCGCCTCAGCTCGTGCTTTGTGCGGATTCGCTACAGGCAGTGGAGTTGCGGTCTTGGGTGAAAATGATGCTGGTGGGACTGGGGTGTGGGCGTGGGCTGGTGGCACTGGCAATGCCCTCCTTGCAAACTATGCTGGCTCAGGTACATCCTCAACGACCCAAAATAATATCGCAATTTTCCAGAACGACGGCACGAACAAGGCCCGTATCGATAATACCGGAAAAGGTTACTTCGACGGTGGGACAGTCAACAGTGGCGCGGATGTGGCTGAGCAGTTCGATGTTGCAGGCACTCGGTCTGGCTATGAACCTGGGGATGTGCTCGTTATTTCTACCAAAGGCGACCGAGAGGTCGAGAAGTGCTCCGAACCTTATTCACGTCTCGTTGCCGGTGTATATGCAACAAAGCCAGGGGTGACGCTCACCAACATGAATATCGATGTTGACCAATCAGCCAAAGTGCCGCTCGGTGTGATCGGCGTCATTCCGACGAAAGTTTCCGGTGAGAATGGCCCGATCGCTATCGGCGACTTGCTTGTCACCTCTGCTACACCGGGACACGCGATGAGAGCCGATTTGGATAAACTAAAGATCGGCCAGGCGATCGGCAAAGCACTCCAGAATTTTTCCGGTTCAGGCACTGGTATAATCGAGGTGCTGGTTGGGAAGTATTAATCAGCCAAACGCGAGAGATCATTCAATTAAAAGCGGCCCCACCAAGGAAGAGGCGGGGGCCGCTTTTGTTTTATAGGCATCTTCCACTTTCCAATAGTAGATCAGAACCTCGTGACTTAGTCAATTTCACGGGCGTGGCACGAAATTGTTGTATTTTTGGATGTCTTTTTAAGGGGGTGTTCCAATTTATCTCAAATAACGAACATGAATACCCGCAAGCGCATTCTTTCGATAATGATGACGGCGTTGGGACTCGTCCTGACTTCCGATTCTAGTCCCATCTCTGCGCGGCAAATTTTCTCCTATCTGAGTTGTGGATCGATGCACAGCTGGATGCCCGGCAGTTCGCGTTATGAGATCAATTTTGTGGATGCCGATTCCACGCATGGAAACACACCGAACGCCCCCTCCCCACTTCCGGTCGGTCAAAGTTTAGCAACAAGTGCAGTCGTCAACGGAATGATCTACGTAATTGGAGGTTTCATTTATAGCGACACGAGTCTGATTTATGATCCAGCCACGAATAGCTGGTCAACAGGTGCGTCCCTGCCGATCGGAAAGTCTGGAGCGGTCAGTGCTGTCGTCAACGGGAAGATCTATGTGATGGGCGGCCAAGGTGGGAATGAAAACGAGAATCAGATCTACGATCCTGTCACAAATACGTGGTCGACTGGCGCACCATTGCCAATCGCTACATATAATGGGAGCGGCGCGGTCGTGAATGGAAAAATCTATGTGATCGGAGGGCTCCATGAGCATATCGATACCGTGGTCAAGAATAACAATATTCAGACCAACACTGTGGCTTCCACTCAAAACACCACTCAGATATACGATCCGGTGGCGAACACCTGGTCAATTGCCGCGCCGCTCCCACAAGCTGTAGAGCAGATGACGAGCGCTGCGGTAAATGGAAAGATTTATGTTCTCGGGGGAGACGGCGGTGTTGACTACAATCAAATTTATGACCCTGTGAAAAACAGATGGTCGCGAGGCGCCCTAATGCCAGTCGGTCGAGGCGGCACGGGGAGCGCTGTTGTGAAGGGGAAGATCTATGTTTTCGGAGGGTTTGGCGATAGTGAGAACTATAATCAGATCTACGATCCAGCAAAGAATTCATGGTCAACCGGAGCGGTGCTACCAATTGGGGTAAACAACATGACAGGCGCCGTTGTGAACGGAAAGATTTATGTGATGGGAGGGGCCAACAGCACCAGCATGGAAGGCTCGGACGCAAACCAGGTGTATGATCCTGCGACAAACACTTGGGTGGTGTCTGCTCAACCCCCACCAACGCCTACGACTGTAGAACCGAATGCAAAATACCCCGAATGGAAAACCGGAGCATGGAAGCAGGCCACAGGATTTAATTATGTGATCTGCTGTGGTCAGGTTAACGGATTTTATAGTTTTGGAAAACTTCTTCTTGCTGACGCGAGCTGTCCGTCCGAGCAGCCCGGCGCAACCGGAGATTCGCTGTTCGTATCCAAAGACGACGGCCAAACTTGGACAGACTTTGCGCCAAACGGAGGGGTACCGTTGCTCGCAGTAGGCAATCCCTCTACCCCGACACTGCTCGGCATGGGCGATACCATGCCTGGGACGCACGGAGAGATAAAGATGCTGGAATACTCTACAAACTTAGGCCAGACCTGGATTCCGGACACGCTTGGCTGGCCGGTTCCCGATGGAATGCCGATGACGATGATCTCTGTGGGAAACACGATACTGATCGGCAGCGCGTATGGCGTATCCCAACAATCTTCACCCGGCGCGCGTTGGATGCCTACCGGATTAGGAGGCGGTTTTCTGCCTGTAACTGCTCTGGTAGAATCTGGAAATCTCATCTTCGCGGCATTGGGAATGATGGGAGGTATCTCGGTATCGTCGGATAATGGGGCATCGTGGTTCCGCGCAGATAGCGGTTTACCCATGGTGAGTTATGAAGGCTGGGGCAGGGGTTATTCATTAGCATCCGGTTTTGCGCAATCGGGAAACTCATTGTTTGTAATGATCACCCATGACAGCACAAATACAAGTTACGATTTTTATTGCACAACGAATAAAGGCCAATACTGGTCTCGAATGGATTCCACGCCGCTAAAATTAAGCGCCTTTGTACCAAAACTGGTAGTCAGTGGAAAGAACTTATTCGTGGAATCGTATGACCGAGGTATCTTTGTCTCTCCAGATTCTGGCAAAACATGGTACGACGCCAACCAGGGTTTCCCAGGTCTCCAGCCTGACCAAAGTACGAAAACATCAGTGCATGGTGACACCACTTCGGTTCAGATGAGCTTCTCCTCCTCTGATAATACACCCCGTTTTATGGGAATTCATGCGTTTGGGAGGAACCTCATGGTTGGATGCGGAGATGCCGTATGGTTCCGGAATCTTTCAGATTTTGACACCCATTGATTTTTCGGATAGGAATGTTCCAATAAATCGTTTTTCACTGACTTTTCAATTA
Source organism: Ignavibacteriota bacterium (assembly GCA_963736195.1). Lineage (GTDB taxonomy): Bacteria > Bacteroidota > Ignavibacteria > Palsa-1295 > Palsa-1295 > PALSA-1295. The sequence goes on along the minus strand of CAVTNP010000003.1, from coordinate 167,259 downwards.
CTGACTTTTCAATTATTTAATTTTTTATGTATCAACGACCGTCACTTCTTGCGACCTCACGCACTGACGAACAATTCGGCGGTGTAACCTACCATCTCGAAGGCGAGCTTGTACCGGTCCTCACGGTCGAGCTTTCGAACATGCCCATTTATTTCGAGCATCACATTTTGCTATGGAAACACCCGACCATCCAGATCGGGATGAAGTCCATGGCTGGCGGTGTGAAGCGAATGATGGCAGGAATCCAGATCTTCGTAACTGAGGCAAGTGGTACTGGATCGATCGCATTCAGCCGCGATGGCGCAGGTCATATCGTTCCACTCCATTTGCGTCCGGGCGAGGGCATTCATGTTCGAGAGCATCAGTTCCTCGCCGCAACCGAAAGTATCGATTATTCCTACGAACGCGTGAAGGGATTCGCCAATATGCTTTTTGGTGGTACGGGATTTTTTATCGACAAGTTTGTTGCGAAGGAGGAAGGAATTCTCTGGCTGCACGGCTATGGTAACGTGTTCGAGAAGACGCTTGAGGTCGGTGAAGTTATTGACGTAGAGCCGGGTGGATGGCTCTACAAAGAACAATCCGTGCGTATGGAAACACAGATACAGACATTGAAGGTCGGTATGCTTGCCGGGATGAACCTTGTGTTTAACCGTTTCACGGGTCCGGGACGCATTGCGATAGAGTCGATGTATTTACACATTGCCGAAGGTGCTCAAAAATAACGTATCTCCGTCCAAGCAGAAATCATTCCGGTCAGGGGCGTTGCCATTTGCACGGGAGGTTTCAAAGAGCGATGCTCGGTAACAGAGTCGTGAGCCGTTTCTGTAGAAGCCTCTATTTCTTCTCCATGTTCAATAGTGGGGAAAGCTTTTGATCGAATGGGCTGAAGATCATCGAGTTTCCTTTTTCGCCAACGTCCTTGATCGTTTCTAAATACTTGTACTGCAAATAGCTCGAGGTTAAGCTATGCCCAATGATCGCCTGGGCACTGTCGATGCCTCTGGCTTGAATTTTCAGGATTTCGGCTTCGGCGGTGGCCTTCTGCTTTTTATATTCCATCGCAATGGCTTCTTGTTGCGATGCGATCTTTGCATTGATCGCAGTTTGAACCTCTGCCGATGGAACCACTTCTCTTAGTTTTACATCTTCTAAGACAACGCCGCGCAAGCGAAAGATGCTATCGAGCTGTTGCTTACAAATATTCTCGAACAAGGTTCGATCGGCGTTTACGTAAAGGTCAGTGGAATTAAACAACGTGGCTACTCTCGGAATAACGCTCCGAATGTCAGGACGAATGATCTTTTCCACGTAATCGGTTCCAATAAGACGGTACACTTTTGGTGCGTCGGTCGGAGATAAATGAAACGTTACGGATAGATCCATTTGGGGTGTGGATTGATCCTTCATCGTGATCGCCACCGCATCGTTGCCTTGCACATTGCCTTCATTTGTGCGGCTTGACATCGTATAATTTTGAGTGCGAACATTCATGGTTTCAATGGAGACCACAGGATTTACAAGATGAAATCCACCCTGAAGCGCGTCCGCCTCGACGTTCCCCAAAAAGGTCTTGACTCCCACCTCGCCGGCCGGAATAACGATAAAACTCCCAAACCCTAATATGAGAATGGATAGGATGATAGAAACGAAGCCACCAGGTTTTACCCACGGTTTGGAAGGCGCATCCTTGGGGATTCTTCCACTAAACGTAACTAACCCAATCCCGAACAAGAGGAGCAATGCTGAAAAAGTAACTGTCGCCATGTTTGTCTTTCTAAAGTCAAGGTATCTCTAACACAACTCATAACCTAAGCATTACCCATTGATTGTTTTCTGATTTTATTGCAATTTTTGTTTTCTTGAAACATTCATTTGAGGAGGAAGATAATTTCCGGACTCTCGAGCCAAGCTATATTTCCAAACCCAGACAATTCCGAACGCAGTTATTCGCCGGTATCCTAAATCTGTGAACGTATCTCTTTCGTCAGCGAATGTTAAGCAAGGTTCAATCAGTTTCTCACGCCACAGTCTTTGCTTGTAAATCCTTTTGTGGAGGAATATCTAAATTGATCTGGTACGGTCTATTAATACAGAATTAGAATTTCTTTACATCAACACGCGGAAAAAGGAACGTGAGTCGCTATCTCGAAGTTTGAGAGCCAAGCCGAGAAATATACCGGAATTGAACAATAGATCGAGGTCCCGGGGGTAGCTCTAAAAGAGCATCTTGAAGGCTTCTGTGGCGGTTTTCAAAGGCGATGACGCTTCCCTGCGGAGTGTTAGAAGTAGCCTCGCTTTCTTGCTTCAAACGGACGGAAAGATACAACTGGAGAGGTGGCAGAGTGGTCGAATGCGGCGGTCTCGAAAACCGTTATACCTTCGGGTATCGAGAGTTCGAATCTCTCCCTCTCCGCATTTTTGAAATTTCTCCGTACTCCATCCAAGCATTGGGTGTGCGGGGATCCACGTTCAAAATTGCAATTCGGTGCTTCTCTCGCCAGTTCTATCATTGCGCGAATTGTTAAAGAATGTGGTACCAACACACGCGCCGGATCAATTGGGTGTTTTAAAGTATTGAAGCTCGATTAGATAAGTCCATCCCGCAAAACTTCGGGGCATTGGGGTAGTCCGTCGTGCGAGCACGCTGAAGCGAATACCGGCAGTATCCAATGTGGATAGAGATGGATCAGTATCGAATCTCGACACCACCCTTTGTAGGATGCTCCGCTGAAGAAACGGCCGGTAATTGACCGCAGAATTTGCGATCCAAAATCGAGGCCGGTATCGAAGCAAATAAGCCCCCATCTCCGAAGACTTTAAATATGGCGTCACGCGCGCATCGGTGATCCCATCAAGACTCATTAGATCGAGATCGGCTCTTAGTAAATATCGGTCCTGCATCTCATAGGCAAGCACACGATCGCCATCAGAAGCTCTCCTATTAATGGAGTCAACTACATCACGCTCCACTATTTCATTGAAAGAATATCCCCTTGATTTCTGGTCGATAGCTTGCCCAACAATAGCAATCGACGGCTTGACTATGAGCAAGATAACGATCAGCGTTTTTGTTATCCGCCATCCACTTGTGGTCGATTTCTCAAACGATGAAAGGGCAATTCCCGCGGCGATAGCAAGGACCGGTGCAATGGGAAGAAAATAACGCGCCGAATCGCTGGTTACCGGCGAGATGAAAACCAACATCAGGAAATAGGCTGGAACTGATAGCAGGGCAAATCCCGCAAACCAGCGTTGAGCGGAATGTCCTCGTTTTTGCCAAATGATATCACATCCTATTGCTGCTAACAAAAAAACATAGATCATTGAAAACACGAACGACAATGCATCTCTGGAGATGTGCAATGGGCCAATGCGTTGGGCACTTTCCTGTAAGGCAAACGCACGGTTCTGGCTGGAAACGGAAAACGTACCCAACTTTATAAAAGAATACCCAAAATAAACGATGGAGGGGATTGCGGCAGTGAGCGCCATCGATGAGAGCACGAATGCTGATCGAATACGATGCCCCGATGCAAGCCAAATTACGGTGACCTCAATGACCACCAGCACGGTCGCATCCGGCCGAGTGACAGGAATGCACGCCCAAATGCCGGTTAATATCACAATTTGCTTCCACGGCAGTTCATTATTAGCAAGCGATTGCACGACTTGCCTGCCCACCATTATCATCAGCGCGACGAGCGCCACGATAAGGGATGACTCATACATCAAAACCCCGTAGAGGCTGAGCATTTCGGTCACAACGAGCGAAGCGATGGTTCCAGATAGCGTAACGCCTGTAAATTCCCAAGTCACGCGAACAATCAGCCAGTTAGCAAGCAACGTGGCGAGCAACGCCATCACCTTTACTCCCGCTACGCCCGTTCCCAATAGATACGGTATCGAGAGTAGCAGGGCCCAGAGAGGCGAAGTACTTCCGGACGAGAATTGATGCGGATTGAATGAAAATAGATCACCGTGCGCGATGTTTCTCGCGTAAATTAAATAAATTGTAGGATCCCCCCAGTAGGAACCGAACAATACTAACCCTGAACCAAGAATCAGCACGCTCCCAAGTACCAACGGAAAATACGCCAATGCATTTGGGTGGCGATCTTGCTTTGGTACTCGATCGCTGCTACTTCCCACGTTCGAACCAATAAACGATTTCAGAACTTCCATAATTATTTGAGATTTCCACTACTATGGATGCATCGAACATCCTTTCCGCAGTAAACCTTCCCCCAGTATCTTGAAACTAATCAGGATTCACTTCACATTAATTAATAGCGTAAAACTCTACGTATCTTTGACATGAGCCTTGAGGATATGGATAACTTAGTTACCGCTGCCCGCTTTTTTTATGTAAACATATAGATTTCTAATCCGCAGAACCCCACCATGGAAAATCGCAATGAAAAAATTCAAGCTATTCGCAATTTACCGAAAGAAGTTCAAGCCGCAGTTGAAGGCTTGAACGATGACCAACTTGATACGCCCTATCGCGAAGGAGGCTGGTCGCCTCGCCAGATCGTGCACCACATTGCAGATTCGCACATGAATGCATTCGTTCGGATGAAGCTGATCCTGACGGAGGAACAGCCCATGTTGAAAACCTACGATCAGGATTTATGGGCTGCAATGCACGAATACTCCTACAGCATTGCACCTTCAATCGCTATTGTCAACGGCATTCAAGAGCGCATGGCGAATTTGCTGGCCGATTCCAGCGAAAACGATCTGGCTAAATCCGCAAATCATCCGGACAATGGTGTGATGACCCTCCAAAATTTGCTCGATATGTATGCGGTGCACGGACATAATCATGTTGAACAGATCGTGGGATTACGAAACCGGATGGGATGGTAGTTTTTCCTTCAAATTACGCTAGTTTCTTTCTGAATCTTAGCGAACTTAGTGTTAATACCGCTGCTGCAAATATAAATAGTGCGAGCACCTGCGGCCACAACTCTACCAGACCTGCTCCTCGAAGAAAAATGCCTCGGATGATCTCGAAGAAATAACGTAGCGGAAGGAAGTACGTGAATATTTGAATGATCCTCGGCATGTTCTCGATCGGGAAAATAAATCCCGAAAGAAAATTCATGGGCAACACCACAAAGAAGACGGTTGTCATCATTGCCTGTTGCTGTGTGTTGCTGACTGTGGAAACGAAAAGACCAAGGCCAAGTGTAGTTAGTATGAAGATCAGTGATAGTGCCACCAATAACACTACTGATCCGCGAACAGGAATCCCAAGAATTAGTGTCACTCCAGCCAGCGCAAGGACGATGTCGATAACACCGATGAAGGTGAATGGAGCAAGCTTACCAATAATGATTTGCCACGTCTGGATGGGTGTAACAATGAGCTGTTCCAAAGTCCCACGCTCCTTTTCTTTAACAATTGCAAGTGCGGTTAGCAAAACCGTTGCCTGCGTAAGGATCATTCCGAGCAGGCCGGGTAAAATATAATTCCGGCTTTTAAGATCGGGATTATACCACACTCGAATCTCCGGAGTCACGGTGATCGGTTTCAGAGCGCCAAACCCACGTCGTGAGTAGCTTTCCAGCAATGCATTTTGTGAATACCCCGCGACGATCGCAGCGGCATAGTTCAAACCAACAGACGCAGCATTACTCTCCGAACCATCGACGATCGCTTCGACCTGTGCCTGATCACCTTTCAGGATCTTCTTGCCGAATTCCGGCGGTATCGTCAGTGAGAGCGATGCCTGGCCGCGCAAAATATATTTGTCAAGATCGGATAACCGATCCACGCGAGCGACGACGGGGAAATAACCAGAGTTCTCGAATCGAGCAATAAAATCATGACTCTGAAGCGAATGATCCTGGTCGCACACCACCATCGGTACGGAATTCACATCCAGATTTATGGCAAAACCAAAAATGAGTAGCTGTGCAATTGGACCAATAAAGATCAGCCGGATCATATTCGGATCGCGCCGGAGTTGCTGGAACTCCTTTCGAAGAAAAAATAGGATAGTGCGCATCGTTATGCTTAAGTAGGAATCTTAGAATAGCTTCTTCATTTTGTTCCAGCTTATCGTGGTAATGGCCAGTGCAAAAACAAGCATGAAAAGCGTCTCTTGCCAAAATACTTCTATTCCTGCACCTCGAAGGATGATGGCGCGTAAGATCCAAAGAAAGTAGCGTGCTGGATTGATATACGTAATAGCCTGAATCTCAACCGGCATGTTTCGTATCGGGAATGTAAAGCCCGAAAGCATGAACGTCGGCAATAGCGAAACGAGCGTTGCAAGCTGAAACGCTTCTTCCTGCCGTTCGGATACAGACGAGACCCAAAGCCCAAGCCCAAGGCCGCAAAAAATAAAGATCAGCGATTCAAAGTACAAGAGTATGATACTTCCGCGAATTACTACATCGAATAGCAGATAGCCGGTGAAAAGTACCAGCGTGGTGCTGATTAGCGAGATCACAACGTAGGGCATAGTTTTGCCGATTATCAGCTCCATCGGATGGATCGGCGAAACGATGATCTGTTCCATCGTACCTTTTTCGCGCTCGCGCACAATAGATAGCGAAGTGGAAACAACCGTGGAGATCATGAGAATAAACCCGATAAGACCAGGAACCAGAAACTTGGGACTGGTGAGTTCAGGGTTATACCAAACTCTTGCCCTATAATCGACGGGTAGTTCGGGTTTTCCAAGACCATTACGAGCAAGGGCCTGCAACGTTATCTTTGTCGAATAATCTTGCGCCATCGCTTGAAGATATCCAGCCGCAGCCGTCGCATTCGTTGCGTTCGAACCATCGACGATCACCTGTACTTCAACGGAGTGATTAGCGCGCAGGTCTTTTTCAAAATCTACGGGAATCACAAGCACTGCGCGTGCGATCTGCTGAACAAGCATGGTATCGATCTGGCGGTCGTTCGAGAGTATGGCAACTTTGTCGAAATATTCGGTGTGCAGGAAACCATCGGTCAGCTCACGGCTTGTTGTCGTCCGATCCTGATCGTAAATTGCAAGCGGAACGTGCTTCACATCGTAGTTCAGTGCGAACCCGAAAAAGATGAGCATGGCCGCCGGAACGCCGAGCAGCACACCAAGCGAACGCCGATCACGAATGATCTGGCGAAGCTCTTTGCGTATGACCGGGCGGATTCGTGAACGGCTGATCAATTCTTCTCCGCTCCCTTCTTTGCAGCCTCGAGGTCGATTAAATGAATAAAGACATCTTCGAGCGAAGGTGTTATCTGTTCGATGCGTGAAGGAGTGATTCCTTGTTTTGCAAGTGCACCCATGATAACAGCTTTTGCATCTTGGGTCTTAGGAATGCTCACGTGCAAAAAGCTTCCGAATACCGATGTTTCCTCAACGCGGAAGTCACCATCGAGTGCAGCCATTGCTTCGATCACCCGATCGGTTTCTACTTCGAACACCGGCGTTTGAAGATGCTCTGTTTTCAGTTCTTCCGGCGTACCGCCTGCAATGATACGGCCTTCATGGATCAGCATGATACGATTGCAATATTCCGCCTCATCAAGGTAGTGAGTCGTCACAAAGACGGTTGTTCCACTTGTGGCAAGCTGGCGTATAAGATCCCAAAATCTGCGTCGCATGATCGGATCGACACCACCCGTCGGCTCATCGAGAAATACAACTTTCGGCGCGTGCAACATAGCACATCCAAGCGCAAGTCGCTGCTTAAATCCACCTGGAAGATCACGCGGAAGGCTGTTCTCGCGCCCCTCCAATCCTGCAATTTCGATCGCCCACTTTTGGCGCTCTTCGATCTTCGCATCCGTGAGGCCGTAGATCCCACCCCAAAAGCGAATATTTTCGACGCAAGTCAGATCGTCATACAGCGAAAACTTCTGGGACATGTAGCCGATATTCTTCTTGATATCGTCTGGTTGGGAATTAATATCAAATCCTGCGACAGATGCCGTACCGCTCGTCGATTGGAGCAAACCGCATAGCATCCGGATCGTCGTTGACTTTCCAGACCCATTCGCTCCTAAAAAACCGAAGATCTCTCCGGCATTCACATTGAACGAAATGCTATCCACAGCCGTAAATGTGCCGAACCGCTTGGTGAGATCTTTTGCATTGATAGCTAGTTCAGGCATGAAGATCCTCCACCTTTTCTGCCGTCGCATCTTCTGCTCCCGACGGTTCCTCATCTCTTAAAAGGGCGATAAATACATTTTCGAGGGAAGGCTGAATAATCCTCGCGCTTCTGACTGCAACAGATGCCGATTCGAGCCACCTATTCACGGTACTTGCCTCAATCCCCTTCTTTACTACAACATTTATCCTGTCACCGAAGGTCTGAACTTCAATGACGCCCGGGAGAGCTTTGAGCGTTTCAGTAGCTGTATCCAACGCTTCGGGAATGATCTCAATGACGCTGCCGATCATCTGTTTCTTCACATCTTTGGGAGTATCCGTTAGCAAAATATGACCACCACTCATCAGTCCAACCCGAGTACACCGTTCTGCTTCATCAAGATAGGGCGTCGTCATCAGAATAGTAATTCCCTCATCCAAAAGGGATGACAATATCTTCCAGAACTCTCGCCGCGAAACCGGATCGACTCCAGTGGTGGGTTCGTCGAGGAAAATTATCTCGGGCTTGTGAATAAGCGTGGCAGCCAGCGCCAGCTTTTGCTTCATGCCTCCAGATAATTGGTCTGCAAGACGAGCACGAAACGGCGTGAGCCGAGTGAAATCAAGAAGCTCGTTGCGCCGTGCTGCGTAATCATTCACTTCATGGATCTCCGCGAAGAATTCGATATTTTCATCGACCGTGAGATCGGGATACAGGCTGAACCGCTGTGAAAGGTAACCGATGCGCGGTTTGATCTGCTTTATTTGAGTGGCGAGATCGAGTCCCAGAATTGTTGCACTGCCTCCATCGGGCTTAATAATTCCACAGAGCATCCGGATAAGGGTTGTCTTACCCGCGCCATCCGGACCGACCAATCCAAACATCTCGCCCTTTGCGATCGAAAGATCAACCCTACGCACGGCTTCCGTTTCGCCGAAAGACTTCTTTAGCGCTTGGATTTCGAGAGCTTGTTCTGGCACGATCTTACTCCTCGTGTTTTACCGGATATGTACAGCCGCGTCCGCAGGCAGACCCTTCTTTAGTTCACCGGTCGGATTTGGAATTTCTACCTTGACGCCGAACACCAGCTTCACCCGATCATCTTTTGTTTGAATATCCTTTGGAGTAAACTCTGCTTCCGGTGAAATATAGGTGACGGTTCCCACAAAAGTCTTATTCGGGAGGCCATCAATTTTGACATTGGCCTTCTGGCCGAGTTTCACATGCGGAAGCTCCTCTTCTGTGAGATAGATCATCAGATAGACGCTCGAAAGGTCGGTTACGGTGGCAACGGTCGAACCTTGCTCGACAAGCTCCCCTTGTTCTGCCACCTTATGCGTGACGATCCCTTTTAGCGGAGAAGTAATATAAGAATCGTCAATAGACTTCCGAATTTCATCGCGCGTTGCTTCAAGTTGATTTAGATGCGCGAGCGCAGAAGTAATATCTTCCGGCCTCGCTAAGTGACGCACCTTCGTAAGGTTTGCCTCGGCGGCATCGAGCTGACTTTGCTCCACTCGGAACTTTGCTTCTTCCTGATCGAGCTGTTCCTTTGTTGCTGCACCTCCGGCATGAAGATTTCGAACACGATCTAATTCATCCGCTTCGAGCTTGCGATTCGTTTCTGCTTGGGTGACAGCTTGCTCGGCAGCATCAATATCCTCGGCACGCGAGCCAATCTGCGTCAGTGATAACTGCGCGCGAGCTTGATCGACCGCTGCCTGCGCTGCACGCAATTGAATATCTAGCTCGCTTCGATCCTGAGCCGCGATAAGGCTACCAGAATCGACAGGAGTCCCATCAACTATATAGAGCGTGGTGATTTGAGCTGGCACTTTCGCGGATACATTAACATCCGTGGCCTCGATGGTGCCACTGGCAGTAATGTCGTTAGGATCATCGTGGTTGCCGCATCCAGCAAGCAAACAGGCGGCAAGAGCTAAGAAAAGGGAGTGTTTCTTCATACTAATAATAGATGCCGTTAAGACGGCATCCGCTAGAACATATTGTAGCTAAACTTCACGCCCGCTTACTTTTTTTCTCTGCGCCATTCTGTCCTCATTCTCATGTCAAACAACCGCCTGCCGTCGCAACTTTATACTGCAATGGCATCTGAGCCATATCACTTCTAATCAGCGGCAATCAGCCCGCTGGGATGGAGGGTCAATAGGCTCGCAGCCCCCCACGCACCCCAACCAAAAGCCGAAAGCAAATCATGGCCAGAGAAGGCGATGGCCGGGGCGGAACGGTTAGAATTCCAATAACATAGTCAGAACTGATTTCTTCAGCGAAAGTAAGTCAACAACGACAATATCCCAAATCTGCTCGAGCTCCAGACCCAACTAATCGTGAACGACAACGTTCCGAAAAGCGCCGATCTCCTGCCAAGCGACTTCGGGGTACTTCGATTGCATTTCCTCCGAAACTCTCGTTGACGATTCAGCGAGCGTGTGAAGATTTCTCAGCACCGCATCCTGCGTTTTTTTATCGATCACAAAACTCTCTTTGCCTTCTACGGTGTATTTCTCGATCTTCTCAATACATTCGACGATGTGAACGAGATAGAGCTTGTCATTCTTCATAATGGTCTTGCTTCGGCAAGAATTTCATCACGAATGAGTCGATGAAGCGCCTTTTCGGTCACAATGTCAATCTCGCAGGATAGAAGCCGTTCAAGATCGAACTTTCAATCCGCCCGGGAAAAATGGGGTGCGTTTCGGACCGAGGGACACCAACAAATCAAGATCGCTACCTTCGGAATCTTTCCCTTTCGCGACTGAACCGAATATACGCACGTTCTCCGCGCCATGCTTTTGAGCAAGAGCGAGAATCTCATTCCAATGTTCTGCTAAACGGGTTGCGAGTGTGATTAAGCTCTAAACCTTTATTGTGGGGCTGCGGTTTCGCTGCCTATTGCAGGATGAAACCCGCCCAGCACTCCAACCAAAAGCCGAAAGCAATTCATGGCCGAAGAAGGAGATAGCCGGGACGTTGATAGCAAAACTGGCTATTTTGACGTATGGATATATTTATTTTCAGAAAATCAAAGATTTTTTTTAACCCAAGCGACCCTGTGCGTTTTAAACAAAGGCAGATGTTCTCCCGTTTACTCAAAATACCATGAAGCGCAATCTGATTCTCATTGCTCCAATTTTTATGCTTGCATTCGGTGCTGCACCGGATGCGAGTGCACAGTGGGTGCAGACGAATGGGCCTTATGGCGGGAACATTACAGCATTAGCTAAAGAGGGTAACTACCTCTACGCTGGATGCGAAAATGGGATATTTCGCTCCAGCAACAACGGAAAAAGTTGGGTATCAATACGAAATGGAATGCCCAGAAACAATAGCACATTTAATATTTATATAAGTGGTTCGAATGTTATTGCATCGACTTATTGGGGTCTTTATCTTTCTACCAATAACGGGAATAGCTGGACTCAACCCAATAGTGAATTGACAGGCTCTGGTAACTCCAGCATTGCTCTCGTTACGATTGGCGGAAATACCCTTGCCAGCTCCTTTCTTTCATCCGATAACGGCCTAAGTTGGACGCCCGTGCTTGATACCCTCTTGAATCGTCCAACTGCTTATGCTGTTATGGCCGCAAATCTTTTCGCCGTAACTGGCTATGGGGTTATTCTCTCAACGGATAGCGGTAGAAGCTGGACACGAGTAGATTCCGAAGTAACTGGTGGTATTTATGCTCTCGCAGCCAGTGGCACAAAACTCTTTGCAGGATCCGCTAAAAGTACATATTCGGGCGGGGTCATTCTATCAACAGATAGCGGTAGAAGTTGGAAAAGCGTCGGTTTAACGAATATTCCTATATACGCCCTGGCGGTTTACGGCTCAGAGCTTTTTGCGGCGACTTCTGACAGTGGAATTTATGTCTCGATTGATGAAGGTAACAACTGGGACAGTGTAGGCTTTTCGAATAATGAAGTTCACACTTTTTTTGTGGACAGTACCAATATCTTTCTTGGAAGTGTTGATGGAGTTTTTATCTCAACTGATAATGGTAGAAGTTGGGTTGAAGTTGATTCCGGGTTGATGGGATTTGGTTATAACGCCCTTGCTGTGATCGGCAATAATCTTTTTGCTTCAACTGAGAATGAGTATGGAGTAAATGTTTTTCAGTCAACTAATAATGGCTCCATTTGGAATTCTCCAAATACTGGGATAGCAAACAGCATTCTTCTCTCATTCGGAGTCATCGGTACTAATCTTTTCGCAGGAACTTATGGAAATGGCGTTTTTATTTCAACCGACAATGCCAGAAGCTGGACCCAAGTAGATAGCGGTTTGATGGGTTATGGGGATGATCGTTTTGTTTGGTCATTTGGAGAAGGCGGTACAGACATTTTTGCTGGAACTTCAAATGGTGTTTTTCTTTCAACAAATGATGGCATAAATTGGGTTGAAGAAAATAACGGTTTGCCTATTACAGGTCAGATCACTGCCCAATCATTTGCGGAGATTGGTACCAATCTTTTTGCTGCGGTCAACGCTAGCAATGGGGGTAACGTGTATCGTTCGACGAACAATGGTATAAGTTGGACTGATGTGAGTACTGGCTTGCCATCAACACAGTTCGGTAATACTCCTGTACTATCACTTGCTGTCATCGACACGAATCTATTCGCTGGTGTTTGGGGAGATGGTGGGGTAAGTGGTGTTTTCCTCTCAACCGACAGTGGAACAAGCTGGAATGCTGTCAAAAATGGTTTGTCGGACACAAATGGCATATCTTTACTTGCAGTAGGCTCAAATCTTTTCGCTGGAACTTATGGTGGAGTTTTTCTTTCAACCAACAACGGCACAAGCTGGCTGAATGTAAGTAATGGTTTGGGAGATAAATATGTCAATGCTCTGGCTGTGTGTGGCGCTGAGCTCATTGCTGGGACAGACTCAGCGGGCATCTGGAAAAAACCTCTCTCCGATTTTGGCATTAGCGCCGTCACCCAAACCCCACCATCCCAACCTCAAATTCAATCCTACCCCAATCCCTTCTCGCGATCTACGACGGTAACCTTCTTGTCGCAAGATGTAGGCTTCGCGAAGGTGACGGTGGTCAATCTCCTCGGCGCGCAAGTGGCGCAGCTATTTTCGGGCGAGCTTTCGGCTGGCGAGCATTCATTTGTCTGGGATGCGAACGGGATGCCGCCTGGAATGTATGAGTGCATCGTGCAATCAAACGAGCAGGTGCAGCGGGTTGGGATAATATTGTCTGAACCGTGATTTTTGAGATTAAGATAGTGTGATAAAATATTTCTTGTGATTGTGTGTTAGCAATACACTAAAGTAACAGAATCATCATATCTATCCCTCAAATCATATGCATCACAGTCCGGAGCGACGCGCGACCGGACTGATCTCGATCTTCTCGATCCCCATTGTGTGGGGAACGACGTTCGCTATCGTTCAGCGCGCATTGGTGGATGCCTCGCCGACGGCCTTTGTTGTCGCGCGATTCTCGATCGTTAGCATCGCATTTCTTGCTTTTTCAGGTTCGGCACGGCAAGGAGCGAAATTATTATTCACTGCAAAGACGAGCGCGGAGAAAGCGTTTCGTCGAAGTGTTTTGGTCTTAGGGGTGGCGATCGGCGCGGGTTATATCTTCCAGACTGTCGGACTGCTTACGACGACCACTTCGAAATCGGCATTTCTTACCTCTACCGCAGTCATTTGGACGCCCTTCATTTCTATACTCACAGGACGGGAAAAGCTGACCCTAAAACTTTGCATCGCCGTGCTGTGCACGATTGCCGGGATTTTTCTCATGACACACCCCTTTGATGCGGCCGGTATTGCCATTGGCGACTTACTGACGCTCTGTTGCGCAGCCGTGTTCGGAGTCTATATCGTCTGGGTGGATAAAGCTGTTCACACTGCAACTCGCATCACCGGAGACGAGCACTCTGCGACGATGATGGTCACCTCGACCCAGCTTGTCGCAGCGTCCATTATCTTTCTGGCATTCCTTCCTTTCATGGGAGCGCAAAGACTTATCTTAACGCCCTATTGTATTGGTGCGCTTATATTTACGGCCCTTATTGCAACAGGCGCGACAGCGTATTTACAAGCACGCTACCAAAATGTTGTTACACCGGCCACGGCTGCGGTTATCTATATGTTGGAGCCGGTGGTAGCCATGTTGATCGCTGAATTTTTCCTCACCGAACAAATTGGTTTTGTCGAGGTGTTAGGAGCAGGGCTGATTATTCTTGGCGTCATTGTCGCGCAGGTCAGAACAAGCATGAGGTATGAAGTATAAAGGATGAAATTCGATTTCTTAAGCAACCGTCTTTCTTTGCAACCAATTCGATGGCTGAATCTACCGGCCATTGTGTTCATCTTGTATCTTTCATCGTTCATCTTTACAGCGCAAGCAAGCGCCCAGGTGGGTGCGATATTTGGAAAGAATAAGGTCGAGTATAAGGATTTTGATTGGCATTTTATTCAATCGCCGCATTTCGATATCTATTATTATCAGGGCGGTTACAACCTGGCGGAATTTGTAGCAGATCATGCCGAGCGTGCGCTCGATTCCATCGAACGCACAATGCAGTATGATATCACGAATCGTGTCGCGATCCTTGTCTATGATTCCCACAATGATTTTCAGCAAACGAACGCCGTTGGCGAGTTTTTACCGGAGGGCGTAGGAGGCGTCACCGAACTATTAAAGAATCGTGTCGTCATTCCGTTTGAAGGCGATTACGAATTGTTCCGGCATGTTATTCATCATGAACTGACACATGCGGTCGTCAACGATATGTTCATCGGCGGAACATATCAATCACTGCTCACAGGCGGTGGAATGGAAATTCCGACCTGGATGAATGAGGGCTTGGCGGAATTCAATTCGCTTCGCGGACTCGACATCGAAACCGATATGTTCATGCGCGATGCCACGTTGAACGATGCCGTTCCTCCGCTTGCTCGATTGGGGGGATATGTTCAATATCGTGTAGGCCAAACCATGTATTGGTATATCGCCCAGCGTTACGGTCCGGAAAAAGTAGGTGAACTATTGCACCGAATTCAATCGAGCCGCAGTGTCGAATCTGGCTTCCGATCGACCTTCGGCCTTTCTGTTAGCGAGTTTGGTGATAAATTTTTGGCGGCGCTTAAAGTCCTGTATTTTCCTGACATCTCACGCTTCCAGGATCCAAGCGATTACGCGGAAATACTTGCTGACCACAAGAAGGTCGGTGGGTATATGAACGTCTCGCCCTCAGTTTCTCCGCAAGGGGATGTCGTCGCCTTTATCAGCGACCGCAATGGCTATTATGATGTCTATGTTCAAAGCCTTAATCAGCCAGGAAAGATCAAGAAGATATTGGGAGGAGGAGGTGCAAGTTCGAATTTTGAAGAACTCCATTTACTTTCTCCCGGCCTAAGTTGGTCGCCGGATGCTAAGCATGTTGCGCTCGCTTCAAAGGCGGGCGAGACGGATGCGATTTTCATTCTCGATGTAAATGGTGACGAACCTCAACGGAAGCTGCCGAATATCGACGTCGATGGGATTGGAGGCTTGAAGTGGTCGCCAGATGGGAAGTATTTAGCGTTTGTTGCAACAAAAGGCGGGCAGTCGGATATTTATGTTTACGATCTTGAGAAGCAAGAAGCCCGGAACCTTACGAATGATGCATTTTCCGATCATGAGCCATCATGGTCACCAGATTCCAAATCGATCTATTTCACAAGCGAGAGGGAGAACAATATCATACCGGGAGAATATCCACTGACTTATCCGAGCACGGTAAATTATGAAAGCGCAAACCGTGATATTTATCGCTTCGATCTCAATGCGAACACCATTACGCGCATTACCGCTTCCCCGATCGCGAATGAATATTACCCAATTGAGACTCAAGACCATAAACTCTATTACATCAGCGACGCGAATGGGATCAATAACATCTATATTGCGGATTCCGACGGCTCCCATGCCCGCCCCATTACCAATTCTCTTTCGAAGATCGACCAAATTTCGCTTTCGAACGATGGGACGAAACTGTGCTTTTCGACAATGCACAAAGGGGCCTACGACCTTGGCCTGATACGCAATCCAGAATCCCAGCACGTTGATTCGCTTCCGCTTACCGAGTATCGCAAGAATGAAGGTGGCCGCCTCGTCGCGAGATTAGATACTACCATTAAGACAGCCCCACCAGACTCAGCGAAGGGCTATGGCAACGTAGGCATAGATCTTCATAATTATGTATATGGAACGAATGGAGGAGAAAGCCGGGGCACGGTCGCGAACAACGAGCCGAAAATAGCCGCCGAAGTGGTCACAAATTACAAGGACACATCAGGGCGATATCTCGTGCATCAATACCGCACGGTTTTTACTCCTGACGTCATCATCGGATCGGCGGGGTATACCGGCTTTTACGGTTTGCAGGGAACTACGCAAATGTTATTTTCAGACGAACTTGGAAACCAGCAGCTCTTTTTTGCAACGAACCTTATTATCGATCTGAAAAATTCTGACTATCTCGGTGCCTATTACAATCTTGCCAGTCGAACGAACTGGGGTTTGCAAGGATACCACAGCGCCGCATTTGTTGAAGAGGTTTCCGATCCCGATGCGCCCAATGTTGCCTATCCGATAGCGCGATTTACTTCGACGGGTATTGCAGGTGTGGCGGCATACCCCCTTTCGAGATTTTCAAGGATCGATCTTTCGCTAACGGGGTCGATCTTCCAAAAAGACCTTATCGTGAGCCAAAGCGTCCCAACCAAAACTGCGTTAGCGATCTTCCCTGAGATCTCTTACGTCCATGACGACGCGCTGAACAGTTATTTTTATCCGATCGATGGTACGCGGGTTAATCTGAGCGTTTCCGCCGCACCCATGATCGCAAATAATTGGCTGGGATTCATAACACCTCAATTTGATCTTCGGCAATATTTTAAGATAACTGGGCTCTTATCATTAGCAGCTCGCGTGACGGGCGCCGCAAGCTTTGGACCAACGCCACAGAATTTCTTTATCGGTGGAGTCGATAGCTGGATCAATCCATTCTATCAGACCCAAGGAATTCCAATTACATCCCCGCAAGATTTCGCATTCTTCACTCCAGGGCTTCCCCTACGAGGCTTTGCTTACGATGCGGAGATCGGCACACATTATACCATTGGCAACCTTGAACTACGCTATCCATTTCCCATTACAATTGGGGGATTTCCAATAGCATTCTTCGGGGATTCATTCGTTGATGCAGGAGCAGCTTGGGATCACACTGTTTATTTCTTTCAAAAGGATGTGGCAACCGGGAATTGGCAAACCCGTCAGCTGCTATTATCGAGTGGAACAGGAATACGGACGTACCTTTTTGGATTCTACGTACATTTCGATCTAGCCTGGACGACCAACCTCGAAACATGGTCGCCCCCGGTCTACATCATCTCGCTCGGCGAGGATTTTTAGAATCGACAACTATCGCCTAAGCCAACTTCCGAAGGCTCATGACGGCTTGGCGTGTCTGTGCAAAATCAGTAGCAATGCGGCGAATTTGAGCGCGGGTGTCCTCATCAAGATCGTCCTCGAGCGCGTCATAATCTTCTGGAGTATCGCATTCATAAACTTCCACAAAAGTGGATTGTTCATCTTCCTCCTGATAGACCGAGAAACGAACCGTTTGCTGAAGCGAGTTTATTTTCTCGACAAGCGGGATAAGGATGCCTTCAAGTTCGAACCGTTTTGCGTCAGCGACGCGATAGGTAATTGTTACGAGGGTGCTGGATGCCATGATTTCTGACTTCGATTGACTTTAAACCTTACTTTCATGCAAAGTTACGAAAAAAATGCTGCACAGTCTGTGAATCGGCCCAAAAAAGGTGTATTTTCGTAACGATGTTGATTCGTGCAGCAATAATTTCAGCCATAGCAGTAATTGTGATCGTAGTCTCAAGTCCGCTTTTTGCTGTGCTGGGATTTGAGTACTCGACGATCATGGGGCTTGCGCTGAGCTTTGTTGGTGGCATCAGCGCAGCTAAAAAGATAGACTCTCTGGACGGGCCGTGGCAGCCGATCCGTGTGGTGGTTTGGGAGTGCATGATCCTCGCTTCTCTCCCGCTTCTCACTTCGATTCTCTCCCAGCTATGGCTTTCGAATTGCTCATTTGGAGATGGACTCATTTTTTACTTTGAGATCGCGTATCCAAGCGCAATCCTCGGCGGACTCTTTGGTCTTGCGTGCGCTTGGATTTCAAAAAAAGCTTCAAATGCGATACCCCTATTCTCCGTCTTCTGGATCGTAACACTCTTTCTTTCCTTCTTACCTGGATATATGAATCCCCAGCTCTTCACGTATGGCTGGCAATACGGTTTTTTTCCAGGATTGGTGTGGGATGAATCCATAGAGCTAACGAACTCCTATCTTGCGTTTAGGATCGAGAGTATCCTATGGGTCATATTTGCACTGATGCTATCTTGGAGCTTTGGGCGGGCAAAACGGACTAAGTGGTGGTTCGTCATTCCTGGCATGATCGCAATTCCGTTGTTCTTGCTCAATGATGCGCTTCACATTACGACCTCTCACAAGAGCGTCACTTCGATTTTGACGAAGGTTATTCGCCCATTCCCAGATCTCACTATCTTTTACGCACCAAACTCGCTGACGCAAGATGAAGTGCAGAAGATCGAGCGCGATGTTCACTGGTATGTACATGATATTCAGATGAGGTTTGCGCTTAAGCAGAGGCATGAGCAAATCCGGGTTTACATCTATCCCTCGACGGATGCGATGTTCGAACTCATCGGAACCCGCACAGCCTCGATATCAAAGCCTTGGCTGGGCGAAGTACACATTGCAAAAGAAAACTTGGAATCTCTCAAACACGAGCTAACACATGTGCTGCTTCGCGAGAAGGGTGTATTTCCATTCTACGCCAGCTGGTCCACAGGAGTCACTGAGGGAGCCGCAATGTCCGTCGAGCCGGAATACGATGGCATCTACACTTTGGACGAGCACGCCGCGCGTATTCTCCAACTGCACTATGGAGACGGTGTGAAAGAAGTGATGTCTTTTACCGGTTTTGCATCAAATGCTTCTCAGAAGAGCTACGTGCTTGCGGGATCGTTCTCTCGTTATCTTTTGAGCACGTACGGCTCTGCGCCGTTCGATCGCGTTTATACTACGCTTGATTGGAAGAAAGAGTATGGCAAGCCACTCGACTCGCTCGAATCGGAGTGGAAACGCTGGCTTGCACCACTTATGACGCCAATGGATGCTAATGACTCGGCTCACTTCAAGTATTATTATGACCGATCTTCGATAATTGTGAATCCATGCTTGCGGCGAATTGGAAAACTAAATAGAGAAGCAGCAAGAGCCTATTCCAATGGTCAACTTCAACAAGCAGCCGAGCTGTATGCTACAGCCGTCAAAGAAGGCGCGGGAATTTCATCACTTTTGTGGGAAGCTCAAACGCTCGGACGGCTATCCAATATTGCTGGATCAATCGCTATTCTCGACACCACACGGACGCCAATCATTCGCAAACAAGTTGCAGGGCTTGATCTCGAGCGAGCTAGCATTCGGATAGCGCTCGGCGATTCGATAAGAGCAAATGCATTACTGCTAGACGCCATGAATATCAAATTGTCCGCACAAGAGTTTCTTAGAGCTTATTTCTCCGAAATCCTATTACATTCGGATGTGCGGGACGAGTGGATGGCAAACATCAAGAGTCTATTTACAGCAAGTTCCGCACAAAAAGGATTCATCGATACCGGATATTTTAACAATATGCTTTTGAACCATGAAAAGACACGTGGGTTTGATCCCGTTGATTTTTCAATTAGAGGAATACAATTCTATAGATTGTCGAGACTGGGAAATATTGCATTAGCTCTGAGATCGAATCCCTTTCATTCTCATCTCCCTCAATCTCAGGATATTTCTTCGAATGATTCCATTGCAGTTTCTATTGTTTCATTGGAACTGGCGAAACTTCAGTCAGGCAACACTCTTGAATACTTGGCTCCTATTAAATACCGGCGCGCAGCAAAAGAGATCGCCAATGAGATCAACTCCGAGTGGCAATACCTTCGATCGAATCCAGCCGAACCCGTCCGTGAAACGTATCCATGACCGCAGCCAGGAACGGTTCCAACTTGAATAGTCGTATGGCAATCGTAAGTGTAACGCTGGAGAGATAAGTCGTTTCCTGGATGGTGCCCTCGAATAAATGAATAAGCCGCTCCATCGCCGGCAGATCCTCATAGTGGACTTCGAGCGATACGCTCTTCGTCAAATACACTTTTACTACACTCGACATAGAAACAGCCTGCTGTGCAGCTTCCGCGTATGCGCGTGCAAGCCCGCCTGTGCCAAGCTTTGTACCGCCGAAAAATCGAGTGACTACCAGTAGAACATTCGTAAGCTTTCGTGAGGTCAGCACAAGCAAGATTGGCTTGCCGGCCGTGCCGGTTGGCTCGCCATCATCTGCCGCGCGCAAGAGCATGGCATCCGCTCCGAGACGGTATGCAAATGAATGGTGTGAAGCATCGTGAAACTGCTTTCGTATATCCACGAGCTTTCGATCGACATCCGCCCTATTCATGACGGGTACCAGGTCGGCAATGAAACGAGAACCCTTAATTTTAAATTCAGGAGCGCGAATATGCGATTCAACGGTATAATAAAAATCCTCAGCTGGCATCTCCACTCCGAACACATACGGAAGGGACGAAGTGCGCGTGGGGTTTGTTTTCTCAGAAAAATATGAACATCGGCATCACTTGTTATCCAACGTATGGCGGTTCTGGGGTCGTTGCCACAGAACTTGGAAAATCCCTCGCTGAGCGGGGACACCGGGTGCATTTCATAACCTACGCGCTGCCAATGCGTTTGACTGGCGCCGGACATGAGAACGCACATTACCTCGACAATATTTTTTATCACGAGGTCGAGATGTCCACCTATCCGCTGTTCGAATTTCCACTTTACTCGATGGCGCTCACAAGTGCCATGATCGAAGTAGGCCGCTTCGAGAAGCTCGATCTTATCCATGCACACTACGCCATTCCGCACGCCACGGCAGCTGTACTCGCAAAACAGATCCTGAAGAATGACATCAAGATTGTCACCACGCTGCATGGCACCGACATCACGCTCGTCGGCCTCGAACCGAGTTTCGAACCATTGATGAAATTTTCCATCGAATGTTCTGATGCCGTTACAGCCGTCTCGAAATTTCTCCGTGACGAAACCATCAATAACTATGATGTCGAGAAAGAGATCGAAGTCATCCCAAATTTTATTGACACCGAAGCGTTCCGCCCTATCGACTCGAAAAATCTCAAGCGTTTGCTCGCTCCAAACGGTGAGAAGCTTCTGGTACATACGTCCAACTTTAGAGAAGTTAAGAGGGTAAAAGATACCATTCTTGCTCTTAAAATTATTCTCGATCGTGGCGTGAAAGCGAAGTTACTACTTATTGGTGATGGCCCCGACCGCGGTGAGTGCCAGGCGCTTGCGCGCGAGTTAGGCATTTGGCAGCAAACGCGCTTTCTCGGAAAGCAAAGCGAACTTGCCTCGGTACTCTCGGCAAGCGATGTATTTCTCATCCCATCAGGTAACGAAAGCTTCGGACTTTCTGCATTGGAGGCCATGGCATGTGGTGTTCCCGTGATTTCCAGCGATGTGGGTGGTTTGCCAGAACTGAATGTCGACGGCAAAACTGGATTCGTAGTTCCAGTCGGCGATACCCAAGCTCTTGCAGAACGATCCATCGATCTTCTCACGAATAAAGCGCTCCATGCGAAAATGTCGAAAGCGGCGTACCGACATGCCACTAGCGAATTCGCGAAAGAACGAATCGTCCCAATCTATGAGGCGGTCTACGAAAAAGTTCTGAGTTCACCAGTAAAGAAGACCGCTCCGGTAAAAACGACGGGGCGTAAGAAGTAAAGTCAGAACAAATGCCATTGGAGTCATCTCTGCTATTCGATAGAGCGCGCAGTGGCAATCCAGTTCTTGCTGTCCATGAATTGCGGAAGCTGTATGGCGATACGCTTGCGGTGGATAGTATTTCATTCAACGTAAAACCCAACGAGATCCTCGGGCTTCTCGGCCCAAATGGAGCTGGAAAAACAACCACCATCAGTGTTATTCTTGGCGTTCTTGAGCCAACATCTGGAACTGTTACCATCGATGGAATAGATCTTGCGAAGCATCGCTCGCTCGCTCTTCAAAATACAAATTTTGCCGCAGTTTACGCACCTTTGCCTGGGAATCTAACTGTGGTCGAAAATCTCCGAATATTTGGAATGCTCTATGGCGTTCCAAACCTGTCGCAACGTATCGAGGAAATGCTGGAAGCATTCGATCTGAAGAATTTTCGTAAAACGAAATGCGGAGTACTCTCTTCCGGAGAGCAAACCCGTGCCGGACTTGCAAAAGCCTTGCTGAATAAGCCCCCATTGCTTCTGCTCGATGAACCAACTGCCTCGCTAGATCCATCTGCAGCGCGATATATTCGCGAGACCATCGTCGAATTTGTGCATCAAAATCCGGTTGGGGCACTTTGGACGTCACATAATATGTACGAAGTAACCGACGTTTGCGATCGCGTACTTTTTCTCTCCAAAGGCAAAATATTGCTCGAAGGCGATCCCAAGAAGCTTCCTGCCGAACATGGGAAAAGCTCCCTTGAAGATCTTTTCGTAACGGTAGCTCGTGAACCACTTTCGTTAGAACCGGGGGTGGTAGTATGAACTTCCGTCGAGCTTTCGCTATTGTTCTTCGCATATTTTATTTAATGCGTGGAAGTTTCACCCGTATTTTTCCCCTGTTCGCTTGGGCCGCCATTGATATTGTTCTTTGGGGTTTCATCACCCGCTATCTCGATACCGTTCAATCGAGTTTCAATTTCGTTTCTACAATGCTTGGGGCCGTTCTGCTATGGGATTTTTTCACCAGAGCCATGTTCGGCATTTCCACATCATTTTTCGAGGATGTTTGGTCGCGCAACTTCCTGAACATGTTCGCAACCCCACTACGCATCTCCGAATACCTCGGTGGACTCATTGCCGCCAGTATGCTGACAAGCATCTTCGGCCTCGTCATCATGCTCCTTCTTGCAGGCCTTGTTTTCGGCCTATGGATCTTTTCTTATGGATTCATCGTCGTAATTCTTGTTCTTGGATTGTTCCTTTTCGGCATTGCATTCGGAATTTTTGCTATCGGCATTGTGCTCCGACTTGGTCCCGCTGCCGAGTGGTTCATCTGGCCCATGCCCGCAGTGCTGGCGCCGGTCGCAGCAGTGTTTTATCCCGTTGCGGTGTTGCCGATATGGCTGCAACCAGTTGCCAGAATCCTTCCGGCTTCCTACATTTTCGAAGCATTGCGCGCCGTTGTTCATAGCCAACAAGTTCCAATGGATTCAATTGTGATCGGCTGCTCGCTAGCCATCCTCTACGTTTTCCTCGCGTCGTGGTTCTTCCGGATCCAGTATTATCATGCCGTCAAAACAGGCCTCATTGCGCGATATAGCGCTGAAAGCGTTTCGTAATCACTATGAGAATTGTCATGGTCGGACCGGTCTATCCTTTGCGCGGAGGTATCGCGCATTATGTCTCGCTCCTTACCCAAACCCTTATCCGGCGTGGCCACGAGGTAAAGGTGATATCGTTCAAACGGCAGTACCCAAAGATCCTTTTTCCTGGAAAATCCCAGGAAGAAGCTTCCCTCGCAAATACTGCTTCTGGAAAGGCGATCGGGGAACCCGGTGCAAATACTCTTGCCGATTCCTCGTTCAAAATTGGCACTTCCGAGGCCATCATCGATTCCATTAATCCCATCACCTGGATCAAGGCCGGTGCGGACGCTGCCAATTTCAATCCCGATCTGATCATTTTCAATTTTTGGATCCCGTTTATCGCCCCTGCCTATGGCGTGATGGCTCGCAACGCTAAACGCATGATGCGAAAAAGTGGCCGTCCCTGCACGATCGTCTGTATTGCGCATAATGTCATTCCGCACGAAAAACGCCCTGGAGATCTGCTCCTTACAAAATTTGCGTTCCGAGCTTTCGATTCCTTTATCGTGCAGGCGCAGGCCGTTGAGCACGATCTAAAATCGATCCTTCCTAATGCCGAATACATTCGGCTCGATCACCCCGTCTATGACCTCTTCGGGCCGCGCATCAACCGTGCCGATGCCCGGCGCAAACTTTCGATCCCGTTGGACGCCCCGGCCATTCTCTTCTTCGGCTATATCCGAAAGTACAAGGGACTCGATATTCTGCTTCGAGCCATGCCGCAGATCATCGAGCAGCTTCCTGAAATTCGCCTCATCATTGCTGGGGAATTCTATGGCGATGAACAAGACTATCGAAGCCTCATCGATTCGCTTCACATTCCTTCCAAGAACCTTATCCTTATTAAGGACTACATTCCCAACGAGGAAGTTCCACTCTACTTCAGCGCCACGAATGCCGCCGTGGTTCCCTACCGAAGCGCTACGCAATCGGGTATTGTGCAGATTGCGTATAACTTCGATGTCCCCGTCATCGCTACGAACGTGGGAGGGCTTCCGGAGATCGTAAAAGATGGCATCAGCGGACTCGTTGCCCGCGACCTCACGCCCGAAGCCACTGCTGAAAAAGTTATCCAGTTCTTTCAGCAGGACTTAGAAACCAAGCTCACCCAGGGCGTCATCCAGGAAAAGAAAAAATATTCCGGTGACGCGCTCGCCGAAGGAATTGAGAAATTAGTCTGAACCGTGATTCATGTGATTAATGGGATTTTTGAGATAGCTCTTCCCCATTCCCCCATTCCCCCATTCATACTTCATACTTCATACTTCCTACTTCATACTTCATACTTGCCAATAAGAAATAGGTGCCGTTTTTCTTTCTTGCGAGTTCCCGATGACCCCTCGTTTCCAAGCTAATTTCGCCATTTCTTGAAAAAGTTATCCACAAAACGCTTTCATGGAGAACTGGTTCATAACGAAAACTACCCCGGCTGCCAGATTGTCAATGAACATGACACAATACACTATTCCTACAGACACTTGGTGCCTATCATAGCACACCACAATATACGGCGGCAAAAATACAAAGTCAAGAGAAACCCGAAAATAGCTTGAAATAAATTGTGACCCCACACCTACCTTACCAACTCGATTGTCCCGTCAGGGCAGAAACTGGCACTAATCGAAAGCGTTGAAAGTTCATTCTCTTATGGACAGAAGTTACGAGCAATTGCGTACCGAAGTATTGGAGCTCGACCGCGAGAGCCAGGGGAAATTGGTCGAGGAAATCGAAGAGCAATGGTATGCGGAAATTGATGACGAAGCCTTTATCGAGGCGAGGCGGCGTTTGGATGCGTACCATCGCGGCGAGATGGGAAGTGTGAGCGGAGAAGAGGCCCTTGCTCGTGTCAGAAAGATGATCGATGAGGCTAAAGGCGCGAGAACGTAAAACTCAGATTTCTTTGCCCGTTTCATCTTTCATCTTTCATACTTCATCTTTTCCCTGTAGCGCAGGCGTCCTCGCCTGTCCTCTTGCGCGCATACCGGAGTGAGAACCGGCGGGGACGCCGGCGCTACAAAGCCCCTCTCCTTCAGCATTTCCTTCTTAATGGGAAGTATACGAACGTTAACACTTACAATGTTTCGACCAAAGATCTTTGTAGAACCTTACAGTCGGGACTCCCGAACATGTACATGTATACTGAAAGAGTGAAACATATTGATCCATTTTATTAACCGCGTCACGCATAATTGCGGGAGTTAAAACAGAAGAACCTGACGTATCAAAGTGACTTAGAAAATTTGCGATGACAGCAGCGAAACTGAGCAAGCCGAGATCTGCTTGCTGATTTTGTGTCAAAATAATACTTCTTGCCGTAGAAGTAGAATGTAACTCCACTGCCCCTTCGATGGCATTAATAAGGGCTTGCATCATCCTCGAATCGTTTCGAACAGCCAAGTCTAGGGGTACTGGAATTTGTACCGACCTAATTATTTCAAGAAGTCGAGCTTCCAAATACTGTCGAATTAAGGGTTTTGCAGCAAGTTCCTCTCCGTTTTGAAGATAGTTATCGAATGCCGTTTTCAGAGCTACCTGATCGGCCTTGTTGAGAAAGATCATTCCATGCGGTGGATCACCAGTGAGGCGATAATGATGCCAATTATGATCCTTGTTCGAGATAACATCTAACGACTTTTGCAATTGGGGGTCATGGCTAAAAAAAACAATTTGAAGGTAGTTTATTAAATTCGGATTTGCTACGTCACGAAACAATTCGAGAACATTAATTTGATGACCAGAATCAAAGCTAGAAGTCACATCATCAAGAATAATAAATTGCGCAGAACCCGAAAATAAGGTAGCGGCGCTGAGGTATAATGAAATCCCCACCGCATTACGATGGCTTTCAGAAAGAAGAGCTAGAGCGCTTTTGTTATTTTCCGAGTAAAATTTTTTTAGGATTAAGCGTACATCTTGAGATTTTCCTTTCTGATGAAGTTGCGGAACGATGGGCGGTGCTCCCATTATTCGCTGGTAGTACGTTTGGAATGATTGCTGAACCAAATCGAGCCGCTCTTGAGAAAACTTACGCTCCGCTTTCTCGAATAAATCAGAAGCTTCTCTAATAAAACCTTCCCACGCTTTTCCCTCTTGTAGCTGAAGTTTTTGATTATTAATTTCCGAAACTAGGGTCGTGTGTTTATTATCGTTTTTCCGAAGATTCCTTGTTGCCTCGATGCGGCGAACTAACGACGCTACCGACTCTGGAAGTTTATCTTCGAGGGTTGCTCGTTCATTTTCCAACTGACCTATTTTCGCAGTACAAGCTGTAAATAGAACCCCGACACTTGAAGCTATTTCAAAAATATCGGCTTTGTTAGGCTTCCCAATTTCGAGACGAGAAATCTGGGCTTGAACCGTGTTCGGTAGGTCGAGTGCAACGGATGCTCTATTTACAATATTTGAAAGGTGTGCATTTTTTGCAAGGGTGGCAATTGAGGTTTCTATGGCTGTAACTTCAACATATTTTTGCAACTTATCCTTGATGTAAGAAAGCATGTCAAAGCCGGTATCCAGTCCACAAGAAGGGCACTTTTGTGGCTCTTTCCATGCTTCTGATTCTAATACAATTTGAACTGTATCATACACGCCTCGAAGCAGGTCTCCATCGGTTATCGCAAGCTTTTGTTGTCGCTCGTCACAAAATTGCACGATGCTTGAGATCTCAGAATCGATCGAAAGGGCTTGTTGATTCTCCTTCAGTTCTGCAATTTTTCTGAGTGTAACTCCAAGCTTTTGTTGATCCTTGTTTTTTTCTGACACATTGATCCGACTATCAATTTCCGCAAAAATATCGTCAGTTAGTGTTCCCGTTAATATGTCACCGATAGTGGCATCTGCCTTTAAATTGTCAATCGCGGCCTGCAAAAAACTTTTAACATTCGTTGTGTCATACGTGAGAGGTGCGAATGCCTGCATCTGTTCGATCATTTCTGCTTCTACCTTTCGCTGTTCCCTTGACAAGCTTCCAATTGTTTGATCTATCTCGTCAAAATGCAAGTCTCTCCGTAAGTTCCCCGCATTGCATAAAGCTTCAAGTGTTTGACGTACATTCGAAATCGGAGCAAGACCAATTAATTCAGCTAACGCCTTTCCTCTTTCTAAGTCTTTACCATTCACGAATTTATGGAATACACCGTAATCCAATAAAACAAGTTCTTGATTAAGCTCAGCGAGTATTTTTTCGGCATCCAGGTGTGGGCCTGATGCGCTGGCACTTCGCTGCCCATTACTATTTCGTTCAATTTTCAAGTTAAATTCAGGTGAACCATCGTTGGGGCGCAAAATTAACTCGATACATGCCTCTCTTCTTGGATGGAAAAGGTTGTTATAGTATTCCTGGCCAGCATCAACAGCTTGTAGCTCTTCAAGCTTCCCAATCGTACCGGTAATTGCGTACTGTAAAGCTTCAAAAATTGAGGACTTTCCTTGACCATTAGCCCCAAAAAACGAGTTGACCCCTTCCTTAATTGGAAGCGAAAGGGGATCCGAGTCGTTATTAATTCCCCTAAATCCTTCAATAATAACTTTTCGAAGCGTGTACCTCAAGGGTTACCTTCCTTATTTTTTGTACCAGATTTTTGCATCCGGTCTCTAATTTCGGAATTGATTTGCGTCCTAATCGTCATTCTGTCGTTACTTTCACTTGCTTGCTTCATTTCATCTATCTTTCCTCGAAGAATTGCAGAATAGTCGGGATTTACCGAATCGAGATGAACGAGAAACGCTTTGATGTTGTCATCTACGGAGAGCATGTTATCGAATTCAAAATCATTCATATTTCAAAAATACGAAATTTTGGGCGTGATCTAGGAAAATGTCTAGGAACTACTCCGCCGTCAACTCTGGCACAAGCTCATCTTCGTATTTTTCTATTAATGTGCCAATTACTTCCCTGCGCACGGCGAGCGGGTGCGTGGCATCAGGCGCCGGGGTGGAGTCCGCCGCGGCGTGCAGTTTCAAGTCCTGCTGCCACAAGCTGGCGCACCATCTCCTCCACGGTCGTTTTCTTTTCGCGGGAGAGCCGCTGAACGTCCGGCGTCATGTCGGCGAGCATCTTGAACAGAATCTCGTCCTTACGTGTCATCGGTGGCGGAACTCGCTTGAATGAATCGATATTGTAATAATCGAGAAACGAATGCGATGCCCAAAACTCTCGCTCTTCGTCCTCGCTATTGAACTTAGGAAGTTCTTTCAGCTTTTTCATAAAATCTTTTTCTCTCTGTTTTACCCATTCTCCGGGCTGAAATCGGCCTGATCCTGTTCGCTCTGATGGTGTGGACCATGAACAACGGACCTCCAGCATCGGTTTTCGCCATCGCGATCCACCGTTCTTCATCCTCGGAGTGTGTCACGTCATCGAATTCGATGTAGGGATTGTTCGTGTATGCCTGCTCGATTTCTTCATCGGTTACTCCATGCTTCCGCCAGTTCTTGCCGCGATTCCCATCGTCCCAGTCGAATCCATCGTATCTATCGATCAATGCCATTGCACAAAGATACGGCGGATCATCGCACCATCCTTCTGAATCCTAAAAAACCGAAAAAACGAACTTTACTGCCCATTTTTTAGATTTCCTTTCTTTTTTACCCCTGTTTCATCATTCATAATTCCTCATTCATCATTGTCACTCAAACGCACACCATTTTACGATAAGCATGTTGCCCTTGGTGGCAAGATGGTCGAGTTTGCCGGGTATGAGATGCCGGTGCAGTACACTAAGGGCATTATTGCCGAGCACAAGGCCGTCCGAGAATCATCGGTGAGCACGGGCGGCGGCGTGTTCGACGTCTCGCACATGGGCGAGTTCGATGTCGCCGGCCCGGATGCGCTCCGGTTCCTGCAGACCATCACCACGAACGATGTCAGCGCGCTGATACCCGGCCGCGCGCAATATAGCAGCCTCCCGAACGAGCGCGGCACCCTGCTGGATGACCTCATCGTCTATATGCGCGAGCCGGATCATTATATGATCGTCGTCAATGGCGCTACGCTGGATAAAGATTGGGCGTGGTTTTTAAAGCAATCCGCGAGCTTTAACGTCACGCTCAGGAATGATTCCGATACGACCGCACTGCTTGCCGTGCAGGGGAAATCCGCGAAAGGTATTTTGCAGACGCTCACGAGCGTCGATCTCGATGCTATCGAGTATTATCATTTCACGACCGGCAAGCTTGCGGGCGTGGATATGACCATCGCCCGCACCGGCTATACCGGCGAGCCTGGATTCGAGATCTTTTTTACCAGCGAACAGCCAACCGCTTCGCACGTATGGGATGCTGTTTTTGCCGCCGGTGCCGCCGCAGGACTCCAGCCCATCGGTCTCGGCGCGCGCGATACGCTACGACTGGAAATGGGATATTGCCTCTATGGGAATGATATAACCGAGGATACGAATCCTCTCGAAGCTGGACTTGGATGGATCACAAAGCTGAATAAAACGCCGGAATGCCTGGCCTTCCCAGCGCTTCGCGCAATTAAAGATAAAGGACTCACCCGCAAACTCGTTGGATTCTACACCGATGAAAAAGGCGCGATCATGCGGCACGGGCATAAGATTGTGGATGCCAATGGGACCCAAATTGGCGATGTGACGAGCGGGAATATCTCGCCGATGCTGAATAAATCCATCGCGCTGGGTTATGTGCCGACAGAGCTTTCGAAAGATGGAACGGAAATTCTGGTGGAAGTGCGTCCCGGCAAGCGCGTGAAGGCTATTGTGCAAAAACCTCCGTTCATCAAAACTGATGTGAAATGACCGTTAATGAATTCAGCCTGGCCTCACACTCAACCCCTCTCCCTGCTGGCAGAGGGGCTTTCTTGCACTCGTTACTAATTACTCGTTACTCGCATGACCGAAGGCTTATCTCTGAATAACGTCACGATGCGTTTTGGCGGCATTACTGCCGTCGGTGAGCTGGAGGCTGAAGTTGGCCCTCGCGATCTGGTGGGGCTTATCGGCCCGAATGGAGCGGGTAAGACGACGGTTTTCAATGTGATTACTGGCGTATACTCCCCCACCGTTGGGCATGTCCAATTTCAGGGTGAGGAATTGAACGGTCTGCGTCCGAATCAGATCAGTCACAAAGGTATTGCGAGGACATTTCAAAATATCCGGCTCTTCAAAGGCATGACGGTGTTCGATAACATCCGCGTTTCGCTGACCTCGCAAACGTCGTTTGGCCTTTGGGGTTCCATCCTGCGCTTTGGCGGATTTTATCAGAATGAAAAAACGCTCGCAATAAAGATCGAGGAACTGCTCGACATTTTTCATCTCAAAGAAATGAAAGATGAGCTTGCGACGAGCCTTCCTTACGGCGATCAGCGCAGATTGGAGATTGTCCGCGCATTGGCAACAAACCCCAAGCTCCTGCTTCTCGATGAACCCGCCGCAGGAATGAATCCCGCTGAAAAGCAAGCACTGATGAAGCTTATTCAGCAGATTCGCGAGCAATTCAAGATCGCTGTGCTGCTCATCGAGCATGACATGTCACTCGTCATGGGTATCTGCGAACGCATTTATGTGCTGGATTACGGACACAAGATCGCGGAAGGTTCACCAAAAGAAATCCGCAACGACCCCAAAGTGATCGAGGCGTATTTGGGCGTATAGCAAAAATGCTTGCTTGGACCGCCGCACCACGCTCCCCCTTTCAATCTCGATAGTTGCACTTACTTTTAATAGTACTATGAACAAATTCTGCATCTCACTTCTATGCGTCCTCCTCATCGCCGGCTGCTCAAATTCAGGCAAGAAACCGGTCTCGACTAATAATCGGGTTATCGAATGGGAACTGTCTGATGCGCAATCGCTGAACCCGTATAATTCTACGGACGCGAATGCCACCTATATGGAGGAGCAGATCTACCAGCGCCTCATCGGTATTGACGTGAAGACGATGCAATATACCGTCCCGATCCTCGCCACAGCAATGCCGGTGGAATCGCCAGATCATTTACAATATGATTTTACTCTCCGTAATGATATTAAGTGGCCTGATGGAAAGCCGCTCACGGGGGAAGACGTTATCTTCAGCCTTAAAGCGCTAAAGAATCCTTTCAATGTGATGGCTGGACAGAAGCGTGTGTACGTCGATCCTATTCACAGCGCTGAACTGATCGATGGGGATCCCTACCGCGTACGATTCAAACTCTGGAAGCCGTATTTTTTGATCCTCCAAGCAACCTTTGGTGATGTGTTATATATCGCTCCCAAGCACATTCTCGACCCCAACGGTATGACCGATCAATATTCCTGGGATGACATTGCATCCATCGTCGAGAGTGCGGGAAATAAAGAGATCGATAGTGCTACACTCGCGAAGCACCAAAATCCTGTGATGCAACAGTACGCTACATGGTTCACGGATGCGTCGCGGAACCGCGATCCTCAATATATTCAGGGAAGCGGTCCCTACAAACTCGATGAATGGGTTACGAATCAATATACACGGCTCGTTCGAAACAAGTACTATGTGAACCATTGGGGGCCGATGGGTGAAGCGAACCCGGACACGATGCTTTACAAGACCATCAATGATTTTAATGCTGCAACGACTGCCCTTAAATCGCACGATGTGGACCTTCTGGGTACCATTCCCGCGCAATTCTGGACTGGTATTGACACAAATAATACCGGCCTGAAACGCACAGCGTTCCCGCTCGGCCAATTTGCATATATTGGCTTTAACGA
Organism: Ignavibacteriota bacterium; assembly: GCA_963736195.1. Taxonomy (GTDB): domain Bacteria; phylum Bacteroidota; class Ignavibacteria; order Palsa-1295; family Palsa-1295; genus PALSA-1295. The sequence goes on along the minus strand of CAVTNP010000003.1, from coordinate 134,901 downwards.
GAAGAGTCCGATTTTCCGCGATCCAGCCGTACGCTGGGCTATGGCGTATATGGTCGATCGAAAAACTATCATCGATAAGCTGTTCTATGGAATGGCGAAGCTTTCGCAATCGCCGGTTACTTCGACGCATCCTGAATGCAACCACGATCTGCCAATTATACCTTTCGATCCGGCCAAAGCAGCACACATTCTCGATTCGCTCGATTGGAAAGATCACGATGGCGATGGCATTCGCGATAAGGTTATTGATGGGAAGCGCATTCCGTTCCGCTTCACTTTCACCGTGAACGCTGGTAACGAAACGCGAAAGAAAGAACTGCTCATCATCTCGCAAGCCTTGAGCAAGATCGGGATCGATGCGGCCGTGAATACGCTGGAGTGGAGCGTCTATTTAGAACGCCTTCGCGATCATTTGCTCGAAGCGCATTTAGGCGGGTGGATCAACGATCCGTTCGAATCGGATAGTTACCAGCTTTACCACTCGTCACAAGCGAAGAACCGCGGCTCCAACTATGATTACTACAACAATCCGAATGCCGACAAGTTAATGGAGGATATTCGCCTGGAATTCGATCCCACAAAGCGTATGGCGATGGAAAAAGAATTGCAACAGATCATGTATGACGATCAGGCGAGTCTCTTTCTGTGGGAACCGCTGAACCCGTCGGCATGGCTCGATCGCTTCGATAATGTTTCGTGGAATGCGTATCGCCCTGGCTATAATGCCGCTACCTGGCAAATTCGCGGCGTCGGCGGAGGAGTGAAAGCGGTATTTTAAATGTAGTGCACATGTAGCGCAAACTTTAGTTTGCGCTACATGTGCACTACACCTCGGCACGGCTACTTCTGCGAATAATTGTCCGGATGAACAAAAACAGCCAATATCCTATCCATCCGCACCAAAATATTCCGGTCACGAGATTCGATTTGGTAAGTCCGGCACCGATCATGGCAATGAAAAACAATACAACCGTTCCCCAATGAAGGTGATGCGTTTTTGGATTACCTTCCATATGTGTTGGTGATGATGCCTGAGCTACCGACGGCGCTCCCGCGGATGCACTGTGATCCCCCACCTTGCTGCGCCATGATATTCCAGTTCCGGGAAGACCGGCATTGATGTAATTACCGCGTTTTCCGAAGGTTATGCTTGCTCCACGCACTCCTAACGAAGTGCTAATTCCTGACCGGCTGATATTCAAATGAACACCCGGCACCAGCTTGACTCTTCGCCGGAATCTTAGTGCCATGCCTGAGCAACCTCTTCATTCAACAGCCAAACGTCAGAGTGATCGACCTCTTTTCCTTTGAAGGGCGGCGGAACAATGTCAATAAAATACCTCTGACCGTCCTTCGAGAAATATTGCTTGGATTGCCTGTTTGTGAATGCGTGAAGGTTTAGAGCTCTAAGGCCGTCGAGAATAGAATCCGACAGGTTCTTCGCATTCCCAACCATTGAATCCGCGAGAATTTGCCCATTGACGATTTGCGAATCCCCGTTTCGAATAAGGGAATCGATTCGTCCGCTGCCGTACCATTGAGCAACACTGACATTGGAATTGAACACGCTTGAAACGGTGAGTGTGATAGCGAAGAATAGAATGCAAGACATCTTCATGACAGTATGAAATGAACGAGCCGGTACTTTAATTCCGCTTTATTATCGCATAAGACTTTGTTGAAACAAACTTTCCGTGCCTCACCTCATAATCGCGAAAAACTCCCTCAAGCGTCATTCCACATCGCTCCATAACATTCGCAGATCGAATGTTGTCGTAATCGCAGGTCGCGGCCACGCGGTGCATTCCCATTTCTTCGAAGGCAAATCGAATCATTTCGCGGACGGCCTCGGTCATGTAGCCATTTCCCCAATATTTGCGATCCAAAAGATACCCCATCATCACCCGATGATGGGGTGGTGAAAAATTATGAAATCCGCAGCTACCGATGAACTTTAACTCCGGTTTCAAAGTAATGGCAAAGTTTATTCGTTCCTTTGCAGCGTAGTTCTTCGGAATCGTTTCTAAATAGGCGATCGTATCTGCCATGGATCGGTGTGTCTCCCATGGCATGAATCTGCTGCTCTCAGGATCCTTCGCATATTCGAATGTCGCTTCGGCATCATCCATAGTGATAGGTCGCAGGATGAGGCGCTCCGTTTCGAGAACCGGATGCTGTTCGAAAAAGCGGGAAAGATCAAGTGGCTCGAGCGAATCAGTTGTTGACGATGGCATAGACATGATTGCTTACAAACCTTCCTTTGTTAATTTCGTTCTCTATGCGTGTGGCTTCCCGAATCATTCCACATCGCTCCAGTAAAAGAATAGAGCGGATATTATCCGTTTGGCATTCCGCCTCGATGCGGTGGATCCCCATTACCTCGAAGGCAAAGCGAATGACTTCTCTCACTGCTTCCGTTGCATACCCAAATCCCCAATAGGATCTTGTAAATACATAGCCCACTTCCATTCGATGATTTTGAGCACCAAAATTGTGCAGATCGAGCGTTCCAATTACTTTGCCATCCATCCTTCGCACGATCGCAAAACGAAACGATTTCCGTGCAGTAAGATATTCGGCATTCCGTGCAAGGATCTCTTTGGTCTGTGAAATGGAAGTCAGCGCAGTGTGCGGAAGATACACGGCGGTTTCGGGATCGCTGAAATATTCGTGCAGATCGGCCGCATCCGCTACCGTGACCTCGCGTAATACCAGCCGCTCGGTTTCGAGCGCGGGATGGTTCTCGAAGAAGGGAGAGAGAGCGAGAGGGGAAATAATCACGAAATATTATACTTCAATTCACGCCGATTGATCTCTTCTTGCGGAGCAATTTCGAGAAATAATTCGACTGCTTCCTTCAAATTCTGAAGAGCACTGTCTTCAGTCTCCCCTTGACTCGCTATATCGAGTTCAGGACAGAAAGCGGCAAATCCTTCATTCTCCTCTTGAATCACTGCGGAATATTTGTTTGCTTTCATGGCACCAAACTAAAAGAAATCATTTCAGCCGCCACGTCGTGCCATCCTTCGTATCTTCGAGGATAATTCCGGCTTCTTCCAATTCTTTGCGGATGCTGTCGCTGGCGGCGAAATCGCGGCGGTCGCGGGCGGCTTTGCGCTGTTTGATCAGGAGTTGCATGGCGCTGTCCATTGCTTGGGACTGATCGGACGAATGTGGCGGATGGGTTGGGAGAATGCCGAGAACATCTCCAGCGAGTATTTTCCAAGTTTTTTCGAGAAGTCGAGCATCCGCTCCAGCCATGCTCCATTCAAATGATATTGAGGCCAAATCGTAAAGAGAAGCAATTGCCTTAGCCGTGTTGAAATCATCATTCATGGCCTGAATAAAATTTTCTTTTATTGCCTCGATTCCCGTTATTGCAAACGGAGTTCCAAGCTCTGCGTCAGATTTATCTGACACAGCAAGTGCGCCTGCTAATGCCTCTTTATGGGCACGAAGCAGTCTTTCATATCCAACTTGTGCCGACTTGATCGCATCCTCCGTAAACTCCGTCGTTCCTCGATAATGCGATTGCAAAATGGTAAACCGGAATGATAATGGGTCATATTGCCCCTTCCCGAAAGGAGACAAATATAAATCCCGCAGATAGGCAGAATTCCCCAGCGACTTCCCCATCTTCACGCCGCCGGTAGTGACCATATTGTTGTGCATCCAATACCGCGCGAAAGGATGCCCAGTCGCGCATTCGGATTGCGCTATTTCGCACTCGTGGTGCGGGAACTGGTTTTCGAGTCCGCCGCCGTGAATATCGAATGTTTCCCCGAGATACTTCATCGACATTGCCGAGCACTCGATATGCCAGCCTGGAAATCCACTGCCCCACGGTGATGGCCATTGCAGAATATGTCCCTTTTCTGCGCGCTTCCAAAGTGCAAAATCCTGTGGGGAACGCTTATCAGTGCGTTCTTCAACTCGACCGCTGGCTTCCTGATCTTCTACCTTACGCCCGGAAAGCTTGCCATAGGATTTATCCTTCGCGACATCGAAATATACATTCCCACCCACTTCGTAGGCGAATCCCTTGGTGATCAGCTCTTTCACAAGCTCGATCTGCTCGATGATGTGACCCGTGGCACGCGGCGCGATATTGGGTCGCTGAATATTCAGCGCATCCATATCCTCGTAATATCGCCGGGTATAATACTCAGCTATCGCCATTGGATGCTTGTGCTCTTTGCGGGATTTAACTTCAATCTTATCGTCCCCTTCATCTGCATCGTCCGTCAAATGTCCGACGTCCGTAATATTCTGGACGTAGGTGACATCATATCCGAGGAAACGCAGATACCTATTGACAATATCTGCCGTGATGTAGGCTTTTGCGTGGCCTACGTGCGAATCGCCATAGACTGTCGGCCCGCAGAAGTACATTCCCACCCGGCCAGGATGGAGCGGGACGAATTCTTCCTTCTTTCGCGTGAGGGTATTATAGATCTGAAGTGGCACTTAAAGTAATGGATAATTGAAATGCGGAGAGCGGATAGTTGTCCTAATAACTATCAGCCATCCACTATCCGTTCTCTTCTTCTGCGACTTTTTAGCCTTCGATTGGAAAGCAGCAGCGCACTTCTAATATCCGAAAATGTCTTCGAGCGATAATTCCTGAATGTCCCCGAATTGGGAGAGCGCTTTCATATCAACTTTACTCTTGGAGCCAATGACTGCGATGGCATACTTGTGATTGGCGACATTCTGCTTTTGGAAGTTAGCAAGCTGATCGAATGTGATCGTTGGTACTTCATTATACACATCACGACGAATATCGTGATCAAGGCCGAGCTTTCGCGCTCGCTCGAACGACCAGAGAACGTTCTCGCGCGTGGTGCGATCACTGGCCATCGTGTTGAGCAGTGATTGTTTAGAATTCTCGAACAGCTTATCGGAGCGAGGCATGGTGTCGAGTATCTCGAACATACTTTTCATCGATTCGGGAGCTTTGTCCGCCTGGGAACCCACGTAAGAGAAAACGTAATAGGGATCATCCTTCTCTTGCCCAGCCTGGTAGCTGCTATAGACCGCGTAGGCCAGTGCTTTCGATTCGCGGATGGTTTGGAATGTAACCGAAGCCATCGACCCCCCGTAATACTCGTTATACAGCGCGACCACAGGAGCCTTTGTGGCATCGTACCTGGGTAGTCCCTTCGAGAGCATGATGACTTCTGCCTGAGCCATGTCGTAGTCGACGAAATAGATTTTATTTTTTGTCGTCTCCTGATGAACGTACTCGACGGGAGTAGGGACGGTGCGATGATCCGCGACCACATGCAAATCATTGAGGCTTGCTACGAGATCGTCAAGCGAGGCGGGTCCGTAATACAGCACATGATGAGGATAGTTACACAGCGAATGAATGCGCCCGGTCAGATCGGGAAGGGACAGCTGTTGCAGCTCACTGTTGGCCAGATCGTACGTTTGCGGATTGTTCTTGCCATATTCCGCATAATTGCGAAGCGCTCCGAACAGAATGGTATGCCGATCTTTCTTGCTATCTTCGCGCATCTTTATCGTTCGATCGATAAATTGTTTGAGAGTTTGGTCATCCGAATTGGGCGATGCCAAAATGCTCTCAAGCAGCTGAACGCTTTCTGTAAAGTTCTTTTGAAGCCCCGTGATTGTAACATGCGCTTCATCATCGCTGGTGGACGTACTCAAGCTTGCACCGAGTGAAAACAATTTCGTTTTTAGCGCAGCAGGCGAAAGTTGGGCCGTTCCGATGTAGTCGATGTAATCAAGCGCATATTTCAACTCTTTGTCGTTGCGCTTTCCCATCTCGATAACATAGGAAAGAGTGAAGCGCGTATTTTCATCATTGAGCCGGTAAAAAACAGGTGTGCCGCTCGTGAGCTTCGCCTGGCTAATATCGCGAGTAAAATCAAGAAATCGAGATTCGATCGGCGGGACGACCATCGCATCCACCGTTTTAAGGAAATCCGATTGCGCTGATCGGTTCACCTCGACGGGAGTGATCGGTGGCTTTGTAACTTTAACAACATCCCGGCGTTCTCCCGTGCGTTTATACACGATCGCATAATTATCGTTGCAATATTTTTTTGCGAACGCAACAATCTCCTGCTTGGTGATCTTCGAGAGAGAATCGAGTTCGGCTACCTGATCTTTCCAATCGACATGATGAATGTATGCGTCCATCATCACCTCCGCGCGGCCTCGGTTCCCCTCATACTCTCGCAAGTGTTGCATGGTCAGATCGTTAATGATCGCCGGGAGTAAGCTTTCGTCAAAGGCGCCTTTTTTTATTAATTCAATTTGCGAAAGCAACAGCTTTCGCACGTCATCGAGCGTTTGCCCATCCTTCGGCTTCCCTTCGAGTATCTCCGCGCTGTAATCGTTGTTCAGTTCCGCATCGCTGGAAGCTTCGAGCAGCTTTTGTTTCTGATTGAGATTTAGGTCGATGAGGCCGGCCGTCGAGTTCGAGAGCAGCAGATCCATCATTTTCAGCACTTTCGCCTCGTGGGTGTTAATGCCGGGAAAGCGCCAGGCCATCTGCAAAAATTCCGCGTCAGGCCCATAGACCTCACGGACAACAGGATGCGTGAGCGGGGCTTCGACGGGCGGAGTCCAGCCGGAAGGCGGCCTGTTCGGCAGCACGGAAAATAGCGGAACGATCTTTCTTATGACGGAGTCCGGATCAAAATCGCCGGACATGATGATCGCCATATTGGCGGGAACATACCACTTCGTATAAAATTCCTTGATCTTCTTGATCGAAGGATTTTTCAGGTCATGCACGGTTCCGATGGTCGTATGCTGACCATACGGATGTGTCGGAAAGAGCGCAGCCATCAGCGCCTCCCATGCTTGATTGTCATCATTATCCAAACCTCGATTCTTTTCTTCATAGACAGCCTCGAGTTCCGTGTGGAACAATCGCAGGACAGGATGGCGATAACGCTCGGCCTCGATCTTGAGCCATTTCTCGATCTCGTTCGATGGAATATCATTTACATACACAGTCTCTTCATCGGAAGTAAAGGCATTTGTGCCCTTGGCGCCAAGATCCGAGACCATCTTATCATACTCGTTCGCAATCGCCCACTTGGCGGCCAGGCCACTCACCGAGTCGATCTCATGATAGATCGTTTTTCTGGCATCCGAGTCGGTGGTAGATCGATACAATTCATACAAATTTTCAATGGTATCGAGATACGGTTTCTCTTTCGCGTAATCTATCGTTCCGAACTTATCGGTGCCTTTAAACAAAAGGTGTTCGAGATAATGCGCGAGTCCTGTTGCATCCTCGGGGTCGTATTTGCTGCCCGCCCGAACAGCGATCATCGTCTGTACGCGTGGCTCGGATTTATTTACGCTCAGGTAGATTGTTAGACCATTCTTTAGCAAATAGATATGTGCATCGAGTGGGTCACCGGGAACCGGCAATATGGATTCGAACAAAAATCCTCCAGCGGCATGGATTTCCGTACCGGGCTTGGTCCGGGCGCGCTTGGTTTGAGGCTGTCCGATCTGGGGCATCCCTATTGGTGGCTGTCCGATCGTGGGTGGAGTTCCCGGCTGCGCAAATACAAGTGTTGGAGAACTCGCAAATAGTCCGAGAATAGAAAGTGTGAGGACACGAGCATACGACATCATGCAAATATTCCTTCTAATAATATTTACTGCTCTGCACGGAGATATGCAAAGAATAAGTTCTTGAACGAGTTATATGATTACAAAAGGGAGAGAGAACCAAGCAGGCAATGCAACTCTGACTTGAATTGCTCTCTCACACCGAACGCGAAAGATTGGCTCCATCCGGCCTCCGACATTAGTTCATCCCAGCATGCCCCATTTGAGGCGGCGCGCTGAATTTGACATCCGCAGGCGGAACAAAGAGCGCATCATCCAAACTCTTTTGTTCATACTTGACGAACTCCATCGTAAGGAAAACTTCACCATCCTTCGTCACAACGACGCGTATCGGCACAAGCCCCTTGTCTGCGAGCGCTCTGAACGCTTTTGTCTGCTTCGGATCCTGCCCCGGCTTATTCATCGAGTGATAAAAGGTTTCCACCATTGATTTTGGGAAATCACCGGTAACCCAGATCGAGACAGCTTGTGAGTTTTTCAAGCCTTTTAGAAGATACTCTTCCGAGGGATGGCCTGCAATGGTCTCCTTCTTCCCCGATGGTGTAAGATCAAGTGAGTCCGTTTGCGATTGGTTAGCTTTCTTGAGCGCAGGATCGTCCATGTCCATGACATACCCAGATTTCATCGCGCCCATCACCATATATACTTTCTTTGCGCTATCGTCAGAATAGGATTTAACAGCACCCATTGCACCCATCTCTGACTCGGTCTCGGTCTTCCCCCCTTTCACGTTGATGACCACAGGATGCTTCTCATCATCTCCCAATTGAGGGATGGTCATGGACCATGTGATGGTTCCTTCAAATGGCTTTTGGGCATGCAACACGCCGGAAGCGGGGGCGAGAGAAAGAAGAACGAGAAGTGTAATAGAACAAAAGTTGTTTTTCATTTGCAATAATTATGATAAAATGATGGATCAGGGTTCCTTAATTCATGCCGCCACTCCGCGTGGGGATTGGATTGTACTTGACGTCGGTTGGCGCGACGAAGAGCGCATCATCGAGCTTGCTTTCCTCGAACTTGACAAATTCCATTGTGGCGGCAACTTCTCCTTGTTGTGAAATGACGACTTTCACAGGGAATAAACCCTTCTTCGCAAGCTGTTTCAAAGCCGAAGGCATGACATCATCCTGCTGGCCGACCGCTTGCGCCTGATCGCGGAGGGCCTTCGGAAAGCCGTTACTCGCCCACATAGAAATACTGGCAGGGCCATCTGTAAAGGTATATTCCTCAGCTTTGTGTCCAGCAATTGTAGCCTTTTGGCCCGTCGGTGTGAGCACCAGGGTCGTTAAGTTTGCTTTGATCGCTGAATCCGTTGGAAATTCCTTGAACATGCCGGTTGGGCTGCTACCCATTATCATGTAAGTTTTTCTGGAAGCTGGATCGCTATAAGTCTTCATGATGCCTACTGCGCCTAAGTTTGTTTCGGTTTCAGTCCTGTCACCCTTGACATTTACTTTCATGTCATGCTTCTCGTCGCCCATGCGTGGGATCGATACGGTCCAGGTAACCGTGCCTTCAAAAGCTTTTTGAGCATGGAGGGCAGGTATAGTAAAGGCAAGAACAAAACCCAAAAAGGTAGAAGCGGCAAAAAGCTTGTGCATAGTCTCGTGTATTTAAGAAAGTGTCAAAATAGAGCGTAGAAATTCCGGTTGACGAACGGCTGTAATGGGTGAAGAGTGCCTGCTACGGGTGTATTTGCTACTTGATCGAAAAATACTTCGCGCTCGGGTGATGCGCGATGATGGCCGTCGTTGATTGCTCGGGTTCGAGATGATACTCTTCCGTGAGCGTGATGTCAATGCGTTCCGGACGAATGAGATCGAACAACTTTGTCTGGTCTTCCAGATTCGGACACGCTGGGTAGCCAAACGAATATCGCGAACCCTGATAACCCTGGCTAAACAGTCGTGTAATTTCCGGAGCATCGTTGCCTGCTATACCAAGCTCCGTTCTGACGATCTTATGCCAATATTCCGCTAGCGCTTCTGCGGTTTCAACCGATAGGCCGTGCATATAGAGATAGTCGGAGTACTGGTTTGCATCGAAAAGCTTCTTGGTGTAAATGCTTGCCTCTCGCCCGACGGTTACAGCCGTAAATGCAACAACGTCCGGCGAATTTCGGCGCTGAGCCTCATTTTTCGGCAAATAGAAATCTGATAGGCAAAGCCTACGGGCAGTTGGCTGGCGCGGGAAGGTAAATCGCCGCCACTCCACAAGATTTTCGATTGAAACTTGGGATGGATCCCACCTGATGTACAAATCCGATGGGTCTAAGAGACGTGGTCTTAATACTACCAGATCCTCCCCCTCGGACCAGCACGGAAAATAACCGTAAGCGACTTTCGGCGAAAGCATCCGGTCACGTTTTGCGCGTAGCTGCATCTCCTGCAATTTTGGCCGAGCCACCTCTTCAACTTGCTTCTGGAATTCATCGGTGGATTTCTTACCTCGCTTCATTTGCCATTGGCCTCGGAAGAGTGCAACTTCGTTCAAATACTCCCATACTTTCTCCAACTTAATGTCATCGACAACCTGCGAACCCCAAAATGGCGGAACGGGAACCGGGTTATCATGCGGCGTAGTGCTTGTTCGGACTAGCTTTTCGGTTCCTTCGGCTGTTTCGATGCGACCTACGGCAATAGGATAATCGGCGATCTCTTCTTGCAAGGCTTCCAACTCAACACTTTTTTCCGAAGCGGAGGTGTTCAGTTTTGGATGTTGCAGCCATGGCAGCACCCGGCTTGCCATGAGTATCTTAGATTCAGAACCGGTTGCATTATCCAGCTCTTCTTCGAACAACTCCCCCTCCTTAAGAAGGAGGGGGTTGGGGGGTGGTTGTAGTGAATCCGAAGAACCACCCCCGGCCCCCTCCTTCGTTTGGAGGGGGTTCTTAAGCTGTTCCATAAAATGCAGCCCGTCGAACGCATCCTGAGCATAAGAGAGCGAGCCGCTGTAAAGGGCGCGCAGATCCTTCTCGACGAATTTTCGTGTAAGTGCGGCACCACCGAGCACCACCGGGATGCGAATATTGCGCGATTGCATCACCTCGAGGTTTTCCTTCATGATGGCCGTCGATTTAACCAGAAGCCCGGACATACCAAGGGCGTCCGCATGTTCACGTGAAACGGCCTCCAACATTGGTTCTAGAGCAACTTTAATTCCAAGATTTACAACACGATAGCCGTTGTTCGTGAGGATAATATCGACGAGATTCTTGCCAATATCATGCACGTCCCCTTTTACGGTAGCGAGGACCATCACGCCTTTAGATTGCTCCCCCTCGACTTTTTCCATGAACGGCTCGAGGAACTTCACGGCAGCCTTCATCGTCTCTGCCGATTGAAGCACAAAGGGCAATTGCATTTCTCCTGCACCGAATAGATCACCCACAACCTTCATCCCGCCAAGCAAAATATCATTCACGATCTCGAGCGCGGAGTAATTAGTGAGCGCTTCACGGAGATCATCGTCAAGACCAAGCTTATCGCCATCGATAATTCGCTGCTTCAGCTTTTCCTCGACGGTCATGCCTGCATAAGAAACGATCTCGCTTTTCACCGATTTAGCATCGGCATAATGCGCGAGGAATTCCTTCAGTGGGTCATACGTGACGACGATATTGTTGTTGTTTTCAGCCATAAATGAAAAATCCGGAGGCGACCAGATTGGCCGACGCTCCGGGTTCAACGCTTTGGAAGCATCGACGCTTTAGCACGTTCTTTATAGCATGATCCATCATGCCGCATGATCGATCATGCTGCATGATCGATCGTCCACGATCACTCATGCGTGTGGCGGCAAGCTATCGGTCAAAGCACCACGAGGATTTTAACCCGCTTGGTCGAACTTTAGTTTGAAGGTGCCGTTTTCTTTCATGAAGTTCTCAATCTGGATCAGCTTTAATGAAATTTAGGATCATTTTGGCAACGCTAATGATGTTCGTTTTGCAGCAATGCACCTCGAAAAACGTCATCATGAAAAATGTTCGGCCCATCAAGTTGCAAATTGGTATCTCATTAGATTCAGCACAGCAATTACTCAAGAATGCGAGCTGGGTTTGGGATTCTATGGTTGCCGTCAACCCAGGAAAAACTCATCTTCGTTTTGAGAACATTCACCTACCTCATGTTGATTATCCATTAGAAGTGTCGATGTGGTTTGATGGCGGGCGCCTTAGTCAGTTTGTTATGAGCCAGTTCGCTGACCGTGAGGGTAGCATAAAAGATTACGAACAACTTTTGGCCTCGGTACAATCTGGCTATGGAGTTCCAAGCGATTCCGGCGACTATTATTATCTGTTGGATGGCATTAAATACCGCAAACTTTTCGCACGATGGGGCGATCCGATCAGAAAAGGAGGCATTGTATATGCTGTCCGTTATACCAGTGTGGGTGGAGGAGCTGATTTCTTTGGTAGGTATTCAAAGGGTAGCTCCGATTCGCTTTCTTTTCAATGATAGCTGCTCCCGCAAACTAAAGTTCGGCTTCAGCCCTTATGATGCTATGCATTCGAAATGTCTGATACCTATTTTTGTCGCCTGCATTGCAGCGGGGGTTCTGCACGCCCAATCGTTTACCAACGTTCGTGTGAGCGATCCCAGCCTGACCGATCCGGAGGAGGTCACTATTGCAATTAATCCGAAGAATCCGAATCAGATCGCCGCAGGATCAAATCTCAATTATTTCTTTGCATCTTCGGATGCAGGGCTGACCTGGAGCTGGACACGCCTTAACTCCCAATATGGGTTCTGGGGTGATCCCAATGTGATGTATGATGACTCAGGTATCCTCTATTATGAGCATCTCTCTGGCGCATGGGCTCAGCCGGAATTTCTTTGGAGGGTTGTCGTACAGCGGTCGTTCGATGCCGGCATGAGCTTCGATTCCGGCGAACAGATCGGCCTCGATACGCCAACCCAGCAGGATAAAGCCTGGCTTGGCCTTGACCGCTCACCGACTGCATCCAACGGAACGATAATGACTTCCTGGAACGAAGATGATCTCTATGGCAGCCGAAAGACCACCGATAGCTCACGCATATTTTTTTCGAAAAGCACGGATCACGGCGAAACGTGGAGCCGGCGAGTCCGAGTAGATCATTGGGGCGGCGATTGCGTCGATAGCAGCAACACGGTCGAAGGTGCGGTTACAACCACGGGGCCGGATGGAACTATCTATATCGTTTGGTCGGGACACAATGAAATTTTCTTCAACCGATCGACCGATGGTGGTAAAACCTTTGGGCAGGAGCGAGCCATCGCCGATCAACCTGGAGGGTGGAATTTCAACATCCCCGGAATATTTCGTGCCAATGGATTCCCTATGATCGTCAGCGATCTCAACCCTAACTCTGCATTTTACGGAAGACTATATGTTATGTGGTCCGATCAACGTCGCCAAGCGACAGACGGCACGGGCATAACCGATATCTATTTCATTTCTTCAGCTGATGGCGGCAGTACCTGGAGCGGCATGGTTCGGGTCAATAATGATAGTGCGATGAACCATCACTTTTTTCCAAGCATGACGATCGATCCCGTTACAGGACACTTGTTTCTCGCGTTCTATGACCGCCGGCATTACCTCGATAGCGAAACAGATGTTTATCTTGCTCGCTCAACCGATGGAGGCAAGAGCTTCGGTAACATCCGTGTAAGCCAAAGCGCATTTGGGCCGGACTCTGGAGTATTTTTCGGGGATTACATTCATATTTCCGCTTACAATAGAAATGTGTATCCCATTTGGATGCGAATGGATGACAGCCTGCTCAGTGTCTGGACGGCATTGGTACATGATTCCGACGGCTTCTTCGGAAGTGTAACGGCGAAGCCCGAGTTCAGTGAAAGTATCCAGGCAACTGGAACGCTGGAGTTGCCGGGTGTCGCTTTTTCCGTTGCTGAATATGGGCATGTCCATATCGATCTCTTTGATCTGCTTGGAAGAAAAGTTTTCACATTGCTGGATGGAACGTTCGGATCGGGCGAATATCGCATTCCTGTTCCGCAAACCGTCACGAACGGTGCATACTTTGCCGAAATGACTTCGGCATCAGGAATGAATGTAGCCAAGATAAACGTCGCCCGCTGATAAAGTAAGCATTGATGCCTGATCCAAATTCCGTTCAACTGCCGATCTACCCAGAAAGCGTTCGCTTTGAAGCCGCGCGCAACCTTGGAAGCACAAATTTTGCTTGCGATCTTTCGACATGCAAAGGAGCTTGCTGCACCATGCCCGCCGACGCCGGTGCCCCAATATTACAAAGCGAGATCGCAGAATTGGAACGAGTGTTTCCTGTCGTCAAAAAGTATCTAAGCAAGGAATCTCTTGCAGCCATTCAGAAATCAGGCCTGTGGGAGCGAGAGCCTAATGGTTCATATACCATCCCTGCCATTCGTGGCCGCGATTGCATTTTTGTGATGTATGATGATGACAACTCCGGCATTGCGTATTGCTCCATCGAGCGTGCCTACCGAAATGGCGAGATCGAAAGTTTTCCAAAACCGATAAGCTGCCATCTGTTCCCAATAAGAATCTATCCGATAGGTGAGAATAAGTTTGAGATCGTCTATGAAACGATTCCGGAGTGTAAAGGCGGCCGCTCTCGTGGACGGCGTGAACATATTCCATTGTTGGAGTTTCTGGAATCACCGTTAGTACGTGCATTGGGCGTAGAGAGAGTAGCACGCCTTCGCAAAGCCGTTGAAACCTGATGCCTGACCGTTTGCTCCAACTAAAGGATCAGCATCGCATCCCCATAGCTGAAAAACCGATAGCCAGATTCAATGGCATGTTCGTAGCATCGTAAAAGGAATTCTCTTCCCATGAAAGAGGAGATCATCATAAGTAGCGTCGATTTGGGAAGATGAAAGTTCGTGACGATCGCATCCGGCACCTTCAATTGATAGGGTGGATATATAAAAATGCTGCTCATTCCGGAACCTTCCCGCACCATGTTGTGGATTTCACAAGTGCCATCTACAAGCGTTTCGAGCGCGCGAACCGTCGTTGTTCCAACGGCGACGCATCGGTTCCCATTGGCTTTGGCATGATTGATAATGGATGCATTCTCTGCATCGAGTTCATAATATTCCTCGTGCATGGCATGCTGCGTAATATCTTCCGATTCCACCGGACGGAATGTACCAAGCCCCGTGTGAAGTGTAATCTCAGCTATCTTTACCCCTTTCCTGCGAATTGCGTCGAGCAATTCTGTGGTGAAATGCAATCCTGCCGTTGGCGCGGCAACGGCTCCGGGAACTGCCGCAAAGACAGTCTGGTAGCGCTCCTGATCGGAAGCTTCTGCTGCGCGGTGCAAATATGGTGGAAGCGGGACTTCCCCGATGCGTCCGATAGCTTCCCAAAAATCCGCTCCAAACTTATCGAACCTGACAATCTTTTCACCCTCGCCAATATCGGACTCGACCACGCAGGATAGGCCATCGAACGAAATAATCTCTCCCGCAGGAGCCTTGCGAGCAGGAGCCATCAGAACTTTCCAACGCTCCTCATCACCGGGCAAACGTTGATGAAGCAATACTTCTATTCGTGCACCCGTCCGCACGCGCAAACCATTGAGCCGGGCAGGAATCACTTTGGTCTTATTGAGAACTAAAGCATCACCAGGATCCAAATACTCGATAATATCTGCAAAGGTGCGATCCTCCCACGTTTGCGTGTCGCGATGAATTACAAGCAGGCGTGAATCCCCGCGCTTCGCTGGCGGATATTTCGCGATAAGGTGTTCCGGAAGTGGATAATCGTAGTCCGAAAGGCGCGTACTCATTTTGAAACAATGTCTTGCGTCGATCTGCTAAACTTGGACGCAACTTCGGATAATCTTGCATCGAAAAGCTCTCGGTTAAGCGGATATTCGATCAAGAGACAAGCAAATAAAATTACGAACCCGAAAATCAACATACGAAACACCGGAGTCTCCATACCCATCGCAACCGGCAATATTGAGGCAAGCGCCGGTTCCAATACAAATCCCACGAGCAGCGATACACAGATACCTATAATCATTCGGAAGTAAGAATATTTCCCGCCAATGCGGATCGACGATCCGTTTTAGATATAAGAGAAGGCCTACATAACCCACGACATTCACAAAAGATACTGCTAACGCAATATAGAGGATTCCACCCCACTGAAATGCTGCGATCAGTATCACGAGAAGCAACAATTGCAAGCCACGAATCACAGAAATTTCCGTTAACTTTAGTGTAGCACCTAAGATCATTTTTGCATTCTCGAAAAGCGGGACGGTAAGTACAAGTCCTGCAAGTGCGGTTAACGGCTCGGAGACGCCACCCCAATTCGAGGAAAGAAATACACGCACAATATCCTTACTCTCGAACGTGAGAAAGATGGTGGCAGGGATCATCAGCCGTACCAGAAAGAAATTGGTGATAGCGAACGCGCGTTCGAGCATATTGCGATCATGCTGGATGCCCGCATAGGTCGCGATCGAAACGCGCGCCACGATCGGCGCAACTGCCGTTGCCGGTAACAGCGCAATAGTGAATGCCTGGGCATAATATCCCAAATAGAACGAGCCAAACAAATAGGCAACCGCAAGATTATCGATCTTGAACAACCAGCTTTCAAACACGCGGTTGAACAGCACCTTCGTACCAAATTTCCATAACCATCGGGCTGTACCTGGATCGTAATACTTCCATGGCTGCTTCCTCAGGGTAGTAAGCCCGGACTTTTTGACGTAATGCCTATCAAGCCGATAACCGAAGGTCGTGGAAAGTATGGTAGCAAGCGGAATAGCCCACGCTCCGCCGCCCATGAAAGCGAACAATACCGAGCTTCCATGAAGCAGAATATTAACCAACAGTGTTACGCGCGACACTTTGGAATAAGAGAGTTCCCGCTCGAGGATCTGCGTATAGAAGGTATCGAGCGAAGAGATAAACCGCTGAACCGCATAAATTCCAACGATCGCTGCAAGTATTTCACCGTGTACCTTCGATAGTGAAAACAGACCCAGAGCCATTGCGAGGATCGTAAAAAAACCATTGGTTACGACGGTAAGAAGAAACACATTTTCCTTCAGATGCGGAAGGGGTTCTGAAACAAGGTTGTCGCGAACGTTAATGATCGCGCTCGTGAACGAAAAAGCTGCAAAGCTCACAACCAGATCCACAAAACTGAGCGCCGCCTGATACATCCCAACATCCTGCGGAGTTAGCAGGAGGGCTATCGCTTTGCGCGCAGCTATGCCAAGCAGCAACGAAATATACGTCGCACCTGTCAGAAGCGCCGCACCGCGTACGGCTCGCCGGCCGATCGGATGAACACTTTCAGTCGGCGGGACGGATTCCCCCTGTTGAACGGGTTCGCTCATGCCGTTCCGAGATAGGCCCGTTTGACCTCCTCGTTCTGAGCAAGTTCTTTAGCAGGGCCGGAAAGCACGATCTTCCCCGTTTCGATCACATAAGCGGTATGAGCAATGGCAAGTGCAAGATTTGCGTTTTGCTCCACTAAAAGAATAGTTACACCCAACTCGCGATTGATCTCAACGATCTTATCGAAGATCGTTCGTACCAACTTCGGCGCAATGCCGAGCGAGGGCTCATCCAGCAAAAGCATTTTGGGTTTGGACATCAGCGCACGCGCAATAGCAAGCATTTGCTGCTCGCCACCGGAAAGTGTTCCGCCGGGCTGCCAGAGCCGTTCTTTCAGGCGCGGAAATATCGTGAATGCAAAATCGAGATCGCGCTTGATGCCTTCCGCATCTTTTCGCAGATACGCACCCATCCGAAGATTTTCCTGCACGGTCAGATTCGCGAAGATCATTCGGCCTTCCGGAGCGTGCGCGAGACCCAGTTTTACCACATCATGGGATTTCAGATGAGTCAGCTCGTGACCATTCCAACAAATGGTTCCATGGCGGGCTTTTAGCAGTCCGGAGATCGTTCGCAGCAATGTGGTCTTACCCGCCCCATTGCCGCCGATGAGCGTGACGATGCCATGCTCTGCTACATCAAGGGTGATCCCTTTCAGCGCTTTGATCCCACCATACGATACGTGAAGGTCGCGAATTTCGAGCATCAGTTCAGGCGATAATTCTTATTTGCCGGGCAATTATTCTTTAAGTGGACTTTGTCTGACAATATTGAACGC
This sequence comes from Ignavibacteriota bacterium, assembly GCA_963736195.1. Classification (GTDB taxonomy): domain Bacteria; phylum Bacteroidota; class Ignavibacteria; order Palsa-1295; family Palsa-1295; genus PALSA-1295. The sequence goes on along the minus strand of CAVTNP010000003.1, from coordinate 117,141 downwards.
AGATACGGCGTGGCAAATTTCAACACTCGCCGATTTCGAAACGATTACCGCAAACATCCGTATTTTTGAGCCTTGAAAAACATCATCATTATCCCCTCCCGATACGCATCCCAACGCCTGCCTGCTAAGCCGCTAGCAGTGATCTCCGGTATGACCATGGTAGAGCGCGTGTACCGCCAATGCGAACAGGCAACAGGCATCGACGCAGTTTATGTCGCCACCGATCACCCAACTATCTTTAAGGAAGTGGAGCGCTTCGGTGGGAAGTACATTAGGACTTCGCCAGAGTGTCCTTCGGGCACCGAACGCATGGCAGAGGCTGCTGCAAAGCTTGGAATCGCCGATGCCGTGTATATCAATGTCCAGGGCGACGAGCCACTTATCGATCCGGAAGTCATCAGCACGCTCGCGAGAGAAATGGCGCATTTCCCGGATGTGAGAGTTGCCACGCCAATTACGACGCTAAAACATGCCGAAGAATTGACGAATCCGAATGTGGTATTCGTTGCAAAAAATAAATTCGGAGATGCATTATATTTTTCACGCCATCCGATTCCCTTCCATCGAGAACTCGGGTGGGATTCCGTTTTTTATTGGCCGAAGCAACATTTGTATTACAAACACATCGGTGTTTATGCCTACCGCGCCGAAGTGCTGAAGCAATTTGTCGAGTTTGGCGAAAGCTCGCTCGAACGCGCTGAACGCCTAGAACAACTGCGTCTGCTCGAAAATGGAATTCCCATCCGTTGTGTGCAGGTAGAATATGAATCGATTGCTGTTGATACACAGGAAGATATTGCGAAAGTTGAATTGATCCTGTCGCGTTCATAATTCATCATTCATACTTATGACCAAGGATCAAGCTCGCCGCGAATTCCCACACACCATGGGCGATATGGTGTATCTCAACCATGCTGCTGTTGCTCCGCTTTCGTTCCGTGTGCGCGATGCCGTCGATCGCTACCAGACGCGCCGCGCGCTGAAGGACATCGAACCCTATCCGTGGATCATGAAGACCGTTCAGGAAACGCGAGAACTGCTTGCGAACATGATCCACGCTCGCGCCGAGCAGATCGCGTTCGTGATGAACACCAGCGATGGACTCAACATTATCGCGCAAGGCCTTGACTGGCAACCTGGCGATCGCGTACTTTTGAATGACCTGGAATTTCCTGCGAACGCGTATCCGTTCTTGAATCTGCAGAGAAGAGGAGTTGAGATCGACATGATAAAAAAGAACCCCCTCCTCAAGAAGGAGGGGGCAGGGGCTGGTTATTCGATCACGCCCGAAGATATTAGATCTCATCTTACTCCAAGAACCAAACTCGTTACGATCAGCCATGTGCAATTTGGAACGGGTGCGAAGGCTGACCTCACAACCATCGGGAAGATTTGCCGCGAGCGTAATATTCTCTTTGCTGTCGATGCGATACAATCGCTTCCCCATTCTTTCATTGATGTCGAGCGTGATAATATAGATTTTCTCGCTTGCGGATCTCACAAGTGGATGATGTCCGGCGAAGGTGCTGGCTTTATTTATGCCAGCGACCGTGCTATCGGATGCATTCACCAAGCCTCGCTCGGATGGACGAGCATTGATGATCCCTTCGATTTCAACCTGCGTCCCGATGAACTGCGAACAGGTGCAGCGCGTTTCGAAAATGGCACGCTGAATTTCGCCGGTATCACTGCGCTGAATGCCTCGCTAAAGTTCTTCTTTGAATTTGGACTGAAAGACATAGAGCGAAATGTACTTGATCTTTCCGGCTATTTCATCGATCGCTTAGAACAACGGGGTGTGGAAGTAATTACTCCAAGCGACGAAAGAGAACACGCGGGAATCGTTTCCTTCACTTTTCCAGATGCGGAAACAGTGTTCGAGCGGTTGCAGAAGCAAAATATCATTCTCTCACTCCGCCAGGGACGCCTCCGCGTTTCCCCGCATTTTTATAATACGGAGGAGGAGATTAAGAAGTTGATGGTGGGGTTGTTTGTCTGAACCTGGATTACGCGGATTGGAGTTGTTGACCCGCAAATTACTTTGAATCTTGCATCACAATTGGGGCTTGAGTTACATTTCCGTTGATTTTCAATCTGACCCAATATGTCTCGGACGGCAATCCGGCTGCGTTCCATGTGAATGTGTGTTGACCTGCCTCTAAGTCGCCCTCAAACAGCCGAGCAACTTCCGAACCAAGACAATTTGTAATCGAAACATCCGCCATTCCGCTTTCTTGCGATGAGATGTTGATGGTGGTGGATCGAGAAAAGGGATTCGGAAAATTTTGAATTGATGATGCAGATAATGAGCTCAAGTTTGGCACGCTTGCCGGAGTAGAAACCGGAATGAGCAAAATTGCCGTGCCCGGAGTGCAAGATGGTGGTGGCCAGCAGGTAGTTTTTGCCAAGCTCAGTCTGGTCGAATCGCCACTAAACTCGGAAGTTTGGAAAAGCGCGTTGAGATGAGTAAGACCAGATGAATCCTTTGCTCCAACAACTGCACCAATTGAATCAATGGTAGCGGATGAATCCGCTGACCCATACAGGAACTCGAAAGTAGGTTTAAGAATGGAAGAGTTAGCACCGGTATCATCTAAATGCGCATACATTAGCAGCTGGAATGAGGCAATTGAATTTGGATTCGTCGAGTCATTCACATTGAGATTTCGCCACTCAACTGTGAATGTTACCAGTTGAGAGGAAGGAGGTGTATTGGGATTTGGATCACGCTCACGATAAAGATTGTAGGAGATCGTTGAAGGTGTATATCCTGGTTCTGTCGTCCGATAGTAGTGATCGCCCCAATATGGAGCAATAACATTGTTAGGCAAGTCAGGCGTGAAGAGGGAACTGTTATTCGCTTTCAGGGATGGGTTGGGATTGGTGCTGCCAATCGGATTCGCGGATATCCAGCCATTAATATTGATATTGACCGAATTGAATATCATCCCATTGTACTCAAAGGTGAATCCGGTTGGAATGCTATCTGCAGTACCGTTATTCATATCATTATCGCCGGTGGAATTCACGAAATTCACATACGTGTTCCCCACATAACCGGGCAGTATGTTACCGCCCGCCAGCGGAGTATAAGCGTCGATCGTGTCCACGACCTGATAATTCTCCCAGATGGGTGACTGAGCGAGGCAAATGTTAGCTTCGCTCGAAAGTCCTAATACTATTGCGACCGAAAGAACAAATGACGATTGATAAAGTCTCATAACCCGATTTCCGTCGAACTTTGCCATTTAATCTGATTCCGGGCAGATTTTATCCAAAGAAGGCCTATGCCCCACAGTAATAATCTCTCAAACAGCAAATTGTTACACCCTGATATTGAAAAATTTGGATCCGCAAATCTAACAATGTATTTTCAGGCGGAATTTTATCCGCGTAATCCCATACAATCCGCGTAATCCCGGTTCTGATTACCCCATCAACTGCCGCTTATGTAGATATTCGAGCAGTGCGCGATCAAACGGTGTTGTTGTTTCGAGAAGCAGGTAATCAATCCCCTCGGCAATGAGCGAATCTTTCAGAGTACCGAGAAATGCTTCTACCGATTTCTGATAGCTAGCTTGCATTTGATACGGCTGCGTTCGCATTTGCTCGCCGGTTTCGATATTTACAATCGTTGCATCCGCCGAATCGAGTTCAAGCGTGCGTTCGGCGGGATCGAGTACTTGGAATGCGATGACTTCATGTCCCGCATGTTGCATTAGCGAGAGCGGGAGCTTTATTTGGTCGGGCTCATCGAGAAAATCGCTGATGACGATAACGAGTCCACGCCGAGTGAGGCGTTCGGCTACGCGGCGAAGCGCGGTCTCGGTACGTGTGGCGTGGGATGGTTCCGTGGTTTGGAGCACGCGAAGCATTTCACGCAAATAACTTTGCTTTAAGCGCGCTGGCATGAACGTGCGAAGCTCCTCATCGAAAATGGCGAGGCCAACGGCATCCTGCTGACGCATCAGCATATACGCAAGCGCGGCGGCGAGCATCGTGGCATATTTGTATTTCGTAATTCGCCCTTCACCCTTACCTCTCCCAGAGGGAGACGAAGAATAGTTCATCGAGCGCGACGCATCGACGATGATATGCGCCTTGAGGTTCGTTTCCTCTTCGTATTGCTTGATGTAGTGGCGATCAGTGCGCGCAAATAGTTTCCAGTCGATATTGCGAATGGCGTCGCCAGGCAAGTATGGACGGTGCTCCGCAAACTCCACGGAAAAGCCATGATACGGCGATTTATGCAAACCCGTGATGAATCCTTCCACCACGAATTTGGCGACCAGCTCCATAGAGCCAAGGCCGGATGCGATCTCAGGCCTAAGGTAATCGATGGTTTCGTCAGGCAAGGATCGACTCCTCGGCTAATCTCTTCCCCACTGGAGAAAGGAACAATTCTTTCGTTGGGATTCCCAACGTTGGCAGTATCTCCACGATCGCGCGCACGGCACGTTCGTTTTCTTCCATAGAACCGATGGAGATGCGAACGCCACTATCCAACCCGGATCCATCAAGAGGACGCACAATAATTCCGCGGCGCTCCATTTCCAAAACAAATTGATGGGACGCTTCTGCAGAACCAATCGGAAGCAAAAAGAAATTTGCTGCGGTATCGACGTATTCCAATCCCAGCCGCTCAAATGCTTCCTGCAAGTAGAACTTGCCCGCGCGGTTGGTGTCGATAGTTAGTTTGAGGAATTCATCATCTTCTAATGCTGCCATGCCGGCGGCTTGTGCGGCGGTGCTTGGTTCGAACGGAAGTTTTACCTTCAGCATGGGAGCGATCATTTCTTCGGGACCTGTCCCAAAGCCGATACGAATACCAGCCAGACCGTGTGATTTGGAGAATGTTCGCAGAGTGAACACATTCGATCGAATATCTGTGAGCAAGCTGAAATAATCCGGCACATCGAGAATGGCGAAATCGTAATACGCTTCATCCATAAGAACAAGTACGTTCTCTGGCACCCTGCGATAGAAGGATTCAAACTTCGATCTTCCAAATACGCTGCCGGTTGGATTATTAGGATTCGCGAGATAGATAAGCTTGGTGTCCTCGTTAATTTTGGCTGCGATGCCGTTCAGATCGTATCCGTAATTGACAAGCGGAACCGTCACGGTCTCAAGCCCCATAGCATTTGCTAGAACATAAAAACCGGAAAATGTACCTTCGCTTGTCAGCACCTGATCGCCTTTTTCGAGAAAGGTGCTCATGAGCGTGTTCATCACACCCTCACTACCCGATCCAGCGATCACCTGGTTCACAGAAAGTCCATACTTTTTCGCTAGCGCCTCCCGAAGGGAACGGCCACCATTGGGATAATGGTGCATATCCACCAGCGCTATCTTCGCTGCGGCTAAAGCCTTTGGCGATGGGCCAATCGGGTTTTCGTTGGATGCAAGTTTGATCACATCGGTCAACCCGTATTCAGCCATCACTTCAGCGATGGGCTTGCCGGGTTTATACGCGTGGAGCGATTCTATGTGGGCAGGAGTTGCTATTTTCATTGTTTAAACGGCCATTATTAATAATGGAAACGAATACTCGCACGCTTCTGTCTCAACAAAGTATTTGACTTTGCATGAAGAAAAAGGTGCTTTTTCTTGTATTTCAGCCGATAAATGTGTATATTTGTGTGGTTTTAGGAATCAATAGATGAGATCATTACGCCGCAATCCCTTCGGAGCAGTCCTTTTTTTCTCGGGCCTTTTGGCGCTCGGCTCTTGCCGAACGTCCCAACAGGAGTCTCGTCGGGCGAATACTGGGCGTAATTCCGTTGCGAACGGGCCTGCGGTTTCTCGGCAGATGGATTCCCTGCTTCTGATCGAGCAGAAGCTTACAGAAGTCATAGACTCCATGGCCAGCCTGGTCGATGCAGATCACCAAAGAATTCGCGCACTCGAACAAGAAGTGCAGGCATTGCAAGGTCAGACAAATCGAGCTTCCGGTGTGCCACTTCCACCCAATCAATCCAGCAGGGCAAATGATTCGTACATGACTTCACCACCTCCGAGCACGCCGAGCCAACCGCAGAATTCTGAGCCTGTCGCTCCATCAAATCCTCAGTCGAATTCTCCGTCAGGTAACCCTTCTAACACATTTCAGGAACGTTATACTGCCGCGCTTGCACTCTTTAACGATAACAATTTCGAGGCGGCTCTCGACCAATTCCGATCGCTCGAGCAGGACGATCCTAGTGGTCCTTATGCCAGCAATTACCGCTATTGGGAGGGGGAATGTTATTACGGCGAGAAACGCTATAATAAAGCTTTAGAAACTTTTGGGATGGTGCTGGAACAATATCCGAATTCCACGAAAGTGGGAGCTTCGCTGTTCAAATCTGGGGAATGCTACGAGCATCTGCAAGATGCTGAAAGCGCACGTGGAGCATACGAACGAGTGATCGCCGATTATCCGAATTCCGAGTTCCATTCGCGAGCACTTGCCCGGTTGAAAGCGTTAAGCAAATAGTCAGACCATTTTTGAAGAAGAACTATGAGACGAATTGCCCTTTTCACGTTTGCACTAGCACTCACGGCCACATCTGCGCTGCACGCCCAGGATGCTGACCAGCCTACGGGCGAACTTCCGACGCTATTTAGTGTCAAAGCCAGCGCCGGATATGGCCTCGGACGCGCGACTCAACTCTATGGTTTCGATGGAAATTCGCAAGTATGGTGGAGCACCGGGCAAGGTGCAAAGTTGAATCTTGCCCTCGATCTGCCGATACTACCCATTGATATGGTCGATTCACTTGGAAGCAGCAGCGGAACCGTTCCCGTTGTTGGGCTCGAGCTTGAAGCAGCGTCCGGCTACGATCTCTCCACCGGAGGAACGACGAACGATCAGCTTGGCAACGGAGTCATCCAAACCACAACTCGTACCAGTTCTTTTATTCCTGTAACCCTTGGTCTGAATGTCCGTTCTAATTTCGGCGGCGGATTGCCATCTGTCTATATTGGTGTCGGTGGAGGTGTCTGGATCGTAGGAGATTACGAAGAGGATGTAAGCTACTCTGATAACTCATCGGCATCGTTCACACGAAAGATGAACCCGCCCATCCCGTTCGGCTTGTATGGAGCCCTCGGATTTGAAATGCCGCTCATGTATGATCCTGATGCCGGAAATAGCATGTTCGATATTTTTGCCGAGGTACGGCTAACAGAAATGACCACCTACATCTATAACTATGATGTTAACGGAGGTGGTCAGCCTTCCACTAATTCCCCGTTGACCGATCCTACCGTGCTCTATCCAAAAGATGAATCGCGGTCTGCTTCGAACGTGGCGCTATCGCTTGGATTCAAATTCAATCTCTACTAAAACACCACGCGCATATGACACCACTAAAAAGAATATTAGTATTCGTCGGCGTGCTGGCACTTAGCTCGACGCTCATTTCCTGTCGGTCATCACGCTCGAATAAATCGAACGCGCGAAACAAGCCTGCGCCCACTCCCGAAGCCACGTCAACTAGTCCAAGCGCGCAATCCGTGCTTGCACATGCAGATAGCGCTCTCGCGCATGTGAATCAGCTTTCAGCAGAAGATCGCGAACCTGCTCCGATGGGCGAGCAGCCTGGGCAGCCCAATTTCACACAGCCACGAACCGATTGGGGCGCACCGTTTGTACCGCAACCGAACCTTTCAGATTACGGGGTCTACGAGGCAGCGCTCGGTTCCTATAATGGAGCACGCTATGATGAAGCGATCGCGCTCTTCTCACAAATAGTTACAAAGGGACGCCCCCCAGAGTTGGTTCCAAACTGTTATTATTGGATGGGCGAATCATTCTACGCACAGAACCGCTATGCGGAGTCGGTACCCTATTTTGAATATGTGACCCGTGTTGGACCGGAATACAAACGCGAGATCGCATTCTTCAAGCTTTCGCGAGGGGCGATTCATCTTGGTAATATGGAAGATGCGAATATGTATTATGAGCGGCTTCGAAATGAATATCCGCACAGCCATTACATCTCCTCCTTGAGAAAACTCGGAGCGAAATAAATCGCGAATTCTTTTGCCATGGCGCGTGGTTGAAAGAGTGGCCCCGTTTCGGGGGCATACTTCCCATGATTCTAACTCTCGAAAAGCGAATGCTCTTGGGTGCTTCACTGGCTGCCCTGCTGGCGGTCTCAATTGTGCCTAGCATCGTATTTGCGCAAACGGTTCCAAATATTCAATGGCTGCAAACGTATGGTGGACTTCGTAACGATGAAGGGTACGGCATCGTCCAAACTGGTGATAGTGGCTTTATTGTTGCGGGCTACACGGGTGATACTGTGGAACCCGGCCTTCCCGACTATCATGGTGGATTTGAGGATGCGTGGGTTCTGAAACTGGATAACACTGGCAATATCGTATGGCAAAAGTGCCTTGGTGGAACCCATCAAGAGGAAGCTAACTCATCGTTCAAGCTAAAGATGGTGGCTATTGCGTGGCCATTAGGACAGAATCTCAGGATGAAGATGTTACTGACCCGGATACTTCCTGGGTAACCGGAGGCAGTGATGGATGGGTCGTGAAATTAACTTCCAACCACCAAATCCAGTGGGGAACGGTTATCGGGGGATCCAACTGGGATGATATCCTTTCAATTATCCAGACTGACGATGGCGGCTATGCTGTTGCTGGGTATACAGCTTCAAACGATGGGTGTGTCACGGGTCACTTAGGCGGTGATTCCGTCTCCGAGGAAGACGCTTGGATCACAAAACTGAACGATTCGGGCAAAGTAGAGTGGTCCAAATGCTATGGCAATTTGGGAGAATGCTGGGCTGAATCCATTGTCCAAACGCCCGACCATGGTTACTGTTTTGCAGGATATACTTCCATCGACGGTGGAGAAGTCACAGGATACCATGGCGGCCTGGAGGACGCATGGGTGGTGAAGATCGATTCCATTGGGAATTTCGAATGGGGCAAATGCCTCGGTGGCGACAGCACCGACTGGGCTTCATCCATTGTCCTCACAAACGATAGCGGCTTCTTTATCACTGGTGGTACACAATCCAACGATGGTGATGTCTCCGGAAATCATGGGGATCTCGATGCCTGGGCAGTAAAGCTCACGGCATCCGGGGATATTCAATGGCAAAGATGCCTCGGAGGGTCGTTCACGGATAAAGGTTGGTATGGCCGCCAGACTTCAGATGGTGGGTACGTTGTCGCATGTATGTCTATGTCCGACGATGGTGATGTTACTGGCCAACATGGCGCCGGCGATGCCTGGATCGTTAAGCTAGATCCGGCTGGTAACATCGTGTGGCAAAAATGTGTCGGTGGTTCCAAACTCGATGCAGCCTTTAATATCATTCAATTGACGAATGGAGATTTCGCCTTTATTGGCCAAACGGGTTCCAATGACGGCGATATTCTTCTCGATCATGGTAATGAAGACATGCTGGTCGCAGTACTGAGCAATAGTTCTTCCGTTGCGAATCCGGCCCCATCCGGTTCGAACGGAATTGTCCTTTACCCCCAACCCGCTCGTGATGCTCTGACGATCGGCTATACGAATCCCGCAATACCCTGCAAAGTAAAGATCGAGGTTCGCAATGTGCTCGGCATAACCGTCACGCAAATGGATCAAGAAGTTACTGCATCCAGCGATCACGAAGCGCAAATCGATCTCCATGGCTGGATGCCCGGATGCTATTTCGTCTCCATTTCTGGCGCGGGTATTTCTCAGGCTGCTCCGTTTCTGGTGATGGAAAAGTAGAACCTCACCCTATTCTTGGGGAAAGCGAGCCTGCCCCAAGCGTGTCCAAGAGACCCCGACTGTTTTCCTTGCTGAGTTCCCGGTCACCCTCGATTCCGACCCAATTTCGCATCATGTCTCTCTGAAAAGAGATTTTTTATAGTCTGTGTTGGGAACATGTTCATGAACACACTTCTAAGTTTCATGAACATAGCCATGTTCCGTTTGATTTTGAGATCCGAAAAAATCGCGCATATTAATATAAAAACAATATTCGAAATAAAGTGCCCGTTGGAGCACCAAATCGAGCCGAAAGGCTCGGCGCTGCCCTTCATCCTCCACTCATCCTGCAAATCCTGTGAAACGTGGTCCTTCGTGCTTACCCCCCCAAAACCCCTTCTTAATTGAGAATTGACACAGCTGCCATACATTCACTATTGACAACGCACATTTCCAAACCGAATGCTTGAAATCCGAAGACATCTTCTATTGTGAGCTGAATTAGAGAAGCAAAGAAGATAAATAAGTTAAGAACGTGGCCAAAGAATTCCTGAAAGGCTATAAAAAAGCACTGTCCCAATGGCGGGAAAAATCCCAAAATCAAACCAAAACTTATTTTGTGGTGCAAAGGCAACCATGGATAGAAAACCAACACAAGTTCCAAGGAAACCGGGGAGGTAATAACCTCGTTGCCAACCGAGGGAAGAAAGCGTGACATCCGTTATTATAGCAGGCAGAATTAAAGATACCATCCCCGCAATTAATCCTTTTAGAGTATGACCATTCGGGTATTTCGTTGCTTGGTCGTAGGCATCAACTGATACCATTGGTACTGCATAAGCAATTTCGCTAAATAAAAATTGAACGCTGAGAGATTGTGGCGCAAATAATCCAATTGGATGCTTCAAGCTGTCATTTCTTGAAACAGAATCTTGATTGATTACCAGATGCGGATTCCGAGACATAGCAGTGTCTGCAAATTGAGCGTTTGCCCTAAATGAAATCAAGGGTATTGATAAAAAGAATAGGAGATCGGATATTCTCATGGTGTCTTGAAGTTTTATCGTTTGGCGAGAAACTACTCGTTCCAAATCATAACTAACAGCAATTCGTGGGCTGCGGGGGTGCATTGTTCCCGCAAACGAGGGTTCCCTCTCCAATACCGAGTGAGATTTCGTCAGGGCTACCGGGAGGCCCACCAGCGGCAAGTTGACACACGCCACCATCATCGCAATACCATACATAGTTACATCCGCAATATTGCCCAGTTGCGGGAACACCCGAGCCTGCATCAACGCTATATGAGGGTGCCGAATTACAACAATTCGCTCCTGTTTGGGATGGATCAAGAGCCCAAAACCAACTTCCATCCGTTGCCTGATTGCAGTTCCAGTTGCAACTTATGCAACAATTCGGTGCAGGTGTGCTTGACTCGCTAATACAATCTGTTCCCGTTCCAGGGCAGCAATATTGTCCAGAGGGCGCATCCGGAGTCCAAACAGCGTAACCTAAACCATCGCAAACCCAGCCACAATTGAAACAATTTTCAGAATCGCCTGCAAGCTTGCAAATGTCCACACACCCGTCATATCCAGTCCACTTATTATTATTGCTACATTGAACGGTTGGTTTCGTCCCCCCGCACAAGCAACTATCGTCGTGGCTATGATCAAAATTTGCGTAGCAAGGATTTTTGGTGAGCCAATCATAAAGAAATCCATCATACCCGACATTAAAGGCAGCATAAAGTACTGCTAAAAGTGGAACCCCACTAATATCTCCAGTTAGTAACAAAATCTGCCATGCCGCGACCAAAGCAGGGCCAATTATTGAACCTAACACTCTTTTCAGACCGCTCATATGGCTTAGTTCCTGGCCTAAGGCAGTCCACGCGCCAGCAATAATGCTCTCCAAAACGCAGTTGATAACGTTGAAATTTGCGAGCATAACGTCACCCAAGTTGTGTGCACACCAGCATGCGATGTCATGGTTGAAGCAGCAACTACTGATGTCCACACTGTAGCTTCCAATAAAAGGAGCCCAAAATATAATATGCTTTTGGTCCGATGTAAAAATTGGAGGCAATCCCGCCTCAGTGGGTGAGGTACAGACAAGATCATGAATAATGCAATCTGCATTCGGAGAGGGATTCTCCTCAAGCGAATCACAATTATTGCCGCTACTGAGAGTGTGCACAATATTAGAATTAACTATTCCAGTTGCCAGTGCCGCAATAGTAAAAGAATCGAGGGGTAATGTGGCGGGAATTGAAGCACCAGTGCCTTTTTGATTTGCTGGATTCCAACCGTCACCATTCCAAATGAATTTGGAATTGACCAGAATCTGATCGTTACCTATCTCTTTAACAGTCACCTGGATATTGCGATTTACATCCACCTCGGAAACTGATGTAAAGTATCTCCCATCTGGAGTAATAGCATTGTGCACCGAACCGACCCCAGGTTGTGTCCTTAATACCTTGCCATTCCAATCGTCCTCCGTCATCTCCGCTCTAATCCTCGTAATCATCTGGCTCATCTGAACTTTCATTTCAGATGTCGAGCGTGGTCCCATTTTGAATGGTGGTTCAACGCCAATTTTTGAAGTATCCTTACCTACACACGTCCCCCCGCACCCGCAACCCCCGCCGTTTTGGCAGGGGTGATCCGTTAGAGTCTGCACGGCGGTTGCTTGCTCAAAGGGCGAATACCAATCGGTCACTTCCGGCAAGAACGAGACGAGCGAGCCGTTCGAGTTCACGGCCAGCCCGCTCGCGGTCGCTGCGTTCATTACAGGTGCAACGGGAGAAATGACAGGTGCGAAATCACTCCCGCCCGGCAAAATACCTGCGGAATGAGGTCCCATTGGCATAGAGTCCTCCTTTGTTACGGAAGTGCGATCAATTCAAGTTCGAACATGCTTGTGTTCGTGGCGCTATCGACCACGCGAATGCCGAGATTGAAACGTCCGGGCTTCAGCAGTGTAAGCTGCAAATTCCTTCCAGTGTTCCCAAAGGTCGCGCCCGTCGGGAAAATAAATGCCGGTACGGTGCCTGCGCCCGAGTTCTGGAAATCCCCGCTCGTGACGGAATTATCGCGCAGGCTCAGTTGCACACTGCTGGACGTGATGCCAGCCTTCCAGTCGAGGAAATAATTATTGACGAACGCATTACCAACCTTGCCGAAAATGATCTGCTGGACCGCGATCGGCAACGAGGGCGGATTCTGCGCAACCATCTGATGGGTTGTATTCCACGCGTTTGCAGCCTGAATGGACTCATAATCGTACGCGTTCGGAACCGAAACGTACGGAATAACGCTCCCCGATGGTGTGGTGATATTCAAGGGTGAATTGGTCCAAGGTCCGGGAAGAAGCCAATTGGGGCTTCGAATAAAGCTTGCAGCTTGCATAGTTCCCGTGGAATCTTCGAGCGATGCCGTCGAGATGATCGTGCGTGGGTCCATCGTCGGCATCACGACGAGGTCGAACCAGGATTGAGGCGCGTTGCGGGTTGGAGCGTTTGAAGTCGTTGGAGTCGAGTTACCGTTCATGATGTTTAAAAATTAAAGTGTGTATTGAAGAATGTAGAAATGCTCATTTGAAACCAACCGTCCCCCCCCCCCCCCGTTCCAGTTTTTGTCTCCTAAACGTTATCATTCCAATATCTAATTATTAGGAAACTTCTTTCGAGCCATATTTTCAAAAATTCCCGATTGGCACACTTTTTATGGTGTGTCGTTTGCGTTGAAACACAAGCATCATAGTTCAAACATTACTTCAAAACGCGATCAGATCCGCGCCCGTCGTTCGCACGCCGAGCAGGAAATAGTTTGCGTTGCGCGGGATCGGTGTTTGGCCGTCGTCTTCCCATTCTTCCCATCCGGCGTAGAACTGCATGCGTCCCTGGCGTCCGTGGAACTCATATCCAATTTCAGCGTGGGCATCGACTGCCAGCTTTGAAATAGCACCAAATCGGCTGATGAACCCACTATCATTCCCAAACGCCGTGAAATCGACATTCGCCATGAGATACAACGAGGTAGTGTTCCATTGCACCAGCTTTGACTGAAACGCCGGTCCCACTGACCATGCAAGATCCTGAAAGCTGTCCCCCATTCCGTAATCGGATGCTGGGATGCGATAATCCTCACGAACGAGGTACGCATCGCCGTGCAGCCATACTGTAGTGGGCATATTCATTCCCAAAAGCTTATCGCTGTTCCAAATGGCTTTGCCAGAGAGCGAGCAATAAATAAGCGTGCGCTGCTGATCGATGTCGGAATATCCTTGTGGATCGATGTTATCAATATCGTGGCGGCAGCGGTAAATGGTGCCGATCTGCCAATCGAAATCCGAATTCTCGTGGACAGCATAGACTAATCCTTCCTCCCACATAGCTCCGCGCGGTTTGAAGTCTATGTCGTTATGATTGTTGGCAAGAAGTTCCATTCCCGTGAATGCGAAGAGGGATTTATCGCCACCCCATCGTGCAAATTCCCAGATCGCCCCCATTGAAACGGACCATGCCCAGCGGTCGCTATCGCTGCCAAACCCATGTTGAACTTCCGCCCAATAGCTGGCATGATCAAAAATGGAAGTGGTGTCTGTTTGCCCGGTCCATTTGGGATCAAGAAGAAATCCGCGAGTCGGGAAGATCGGTCCAGCAATAGCAGAGTGAGAAAGCGTTAGAAACAGCGAGACAAAAAGAATTTTTTTCATAGACCGGTTTTTCAAAATCGTTACCCCCAAATAGGCGTTATGTGCAACATTGCACCGCGGAGTATCGCTTCGTTCGTATTTTTGCAGTGCAAATTACATTTACTATTCAAAGTTACGAAATTTTATGAGTGTTCTGGTAGATAAGAAAACGCGGTTGGTCGTGCAAGGCATTACCGGCAGCGAAGGGTCATTTCACACCCAGCAGATGCTGGAATATGGCACAAAGGTTGTTGCCGGCGTAACGCCGGGCAAGGGAGGGACTTTGCATAATGGCGTTCCGGTATTTAATACCGTCGCGGATGCTGTCCGCGAAACCGGCGCGAATGCGGCGTGCATTTTTGTGCCGCCACCTTTTGCCGCTGATGCCATTTTGGAATCCGAAGCAAGCGAACTCCCCTTGGTGATCTGTATTACCGAAGGTATTCCGGTTCGCGATATGATCCAGGTGTATGATAAGATTCGCCATTCCAAAACACGGCTTATCGGGCCAAACTGTCCCGGTGTTATTTCGCCAGGCAAAGCAAAGATCGGCATCATGCCCGGATTTATCCATAAGGAAGGCCGTGTGGGTATTATTTCCCGGTCCGGAACGCTGACGTATGAAGCAGTGAAACAGCTTACCGATGCTGGCCTCGGTCAATCGACTGCAATTGGTATTGGTGGCGATCCGATCATTGGAACACGTTTCATTGATGCTATCAAGCTATTCGCAAATGATGATGAAACGGATGCCGTCGTAATGATCGGCGAGATCGGCGGCACTGCCGAGGAAGAAGCCGCAGCATGGATCGGCAAGCATTTTGGAAAGCCAGTGGTAGGGTTTATTGCCGGCCGAACCGCTCCTCCCGGACGCCGCATGGGGCATGCCGGAGCCATCATCTCCGGCGGCAAAGGCACCGCCGATGAGAAAATCAAAGTGATGCGCGAAAATGGAATCACTGTCGTCGATAGCCCTGCACTTATGGGTGAAACAGTAGTGAAGGCTCTTGCGGATAAGCGAAAGAAATCCGTTGCTGTACATGGATTGAAGAAGATCAAAATCTCTGCTTCAGCACAAGCAAAAATTGATAAAGTCGTCGCCTCGGCTATTAAACCAAAGGTTTCTAAAAAAGCTGTAAAGCCTTTTAAGAAAGCAGTTAAGCCTGCAAAGAGATCAGGAAAGCCTGCTAAAAGAGTGGCCAAGCCAGCAAGGCCTGCTGTAAAGAAGAAAGCTGCACCCAGCCCAAAACCGAAGCAGCGTACGCGTCGTTAAGGCTGGCAATGGAAGCCATTATTCGCCGCTTCAGCGTTGCATTCGTCCTATTGGTCATATTAGTCCCATCAGGAAAATTGCGCGCACAAGATTCCGCAAAATATCTCGACAAGGCCTGGCGCGATTCTGTCTTATCTTATGAAGCGCGGCCGAATTCCTATCACCAGGAATTATACAGCTACGATCTTGGCATGACCTTCGGAATGCTACCAATTGCAGGTGAGGCGTATGTCGGCAAAGAAGGCACGGGCATTGTCTATTCTGCCGGACGATTTGCAGCTGTTGCGATCGGAGTAGTTGGCGCAGTAAGGCTCATCGAAAGAAAGCCTATTCTGGGGCTTAATATTGGAATGCTGGTAGGCGGAATCGCTGGGTACATTGGTCTGAAATTTTCCGAGCTTGCAGATATTCGGCACACCGTTTCTGAAAGGAATGAAGATCTCGTAGAGAAATGGCAGATCGCTACGCCAGATGTCGAGCCGCACTCTATTCGATACCCCACCAAGGATTGGCCAACGTGGGTGACGAGTACGCCTGAAGAACGTCATCCACAAAATGCCAGAGAAGCAGTCGATAAACCATTGCCAAAAGTATCGAGTAATGAGTAACGAGTATCGTACGAAAAGCGTTAGGGGCGACTCGTTACTCATTCCTCATTACTCATCCACTAAAGAAAATGTCAATCGAAAGAACTCTCTGCATCATCAAGCCCGACGCGGTCAACGCAGGCAATACTGGAAACATTATCGCTCATATCCAAAAGGCAGGATTTCGCATTCTCGCAATGCAAATGACGACCCTGTCGCGCAAAGCTGCCTCGAAATTTTACGAAGTACACAAAGGCCGTCCGTTTTATGAGGGGTTAGTTGAATTTATGTCCAGTGGCGCGTGCGTGCCCATCGCGCTCGAACGCGAAAATGCTATTGCCGAATGGCGCAGCGTTATCGGCGCAACGGATCCTGCCGAAGCTGCCGACGGAACCATCCGAAAGCTCTATGCCAAGAACAAAGGCGAGAACGCCGTCCACGGCTCGGACTCCGTCGAGAACGGCTTGCGTGAGATCGCTTTTTTCTTTACCGAAGGCGAGCTGGCGGATCTGGCTTGATGTGCCAGGCTGCATTTTTCATCATTGAGCCGTGTGGAATTGGAATCGAAGGAATAAGGTTCAGAATATATGCAGCAATTAGTGATCGACTCGAACGGAAAACTTCCCATCCCTCCGGATGTCATGAGGAGATACGGACTCACGCCTGGTTCGAAGGTTAACTTTGACGTTTCAAACGACAAAATGATCATTGAGCCAGCAGAGACTGAGGCTCAGAAACCACAAAAAAGACGCAGCATGAGTGACATGGCTGGATTTCTCGGACCAAACAGCAAAGCTCTCGATATTCTGATGGAAGAGCGAAGAAAGGATCGTGAGAAAGAAGACCGACCCTTTGGTTCTTGATGCCTACCCCCTTCTCGATTTCTTTCTTCAGAAACCAGGATGGGAGCGCGTCAATGAGATTTTGGAAGATGCTGTACAAAACAACATCCGCCACCTTTTGAGCGCTATCAACTTTGGCGAGATTCGTTACACAATCCTTCGTGATTCCGGCCCAGAACAAGCTGCCACAGCCGTCGGGCGCATCATGCAAGGTCCTATTGATATTATTATGCCAAACTTCGAACAAGTCATCCGAGCCTCCACATTCAAAGCCAGTGGCGGAATATCCTATGCCGATTGTTTTGCGGGTGCCTTGGCACTGGAGCGCGATCTTCCTGTCCTAACCGGAGACCAAGAATTCGAACGTCTCATCCCGTTTGGGGTGAAGGTAGAATGGCTGCCAAAGAATTTGTAACCATCCGTGAGATTGCCTTCTTCTTTACCGAGGGCGAACTGGCGGATTTAAGCTAAATTCCGATGTGTAAACCGGGTTTTAACCCGGTGTTATTTTTCCAAAAGTCATCGGGCACATTCCATCCCCATAAGCGTTTGCATTCTCCAATGCTCAAACGCCTGCGCCGTCTTTCGACGGAAATCCTGCATAAAAATCCCTGGTGGGAATACCGGCGGGATGAATACCTGCATCCCGATGATTCACCTGGCGAATTTTATTACATCCACACCCCGGGTTCAGCCTTTGTTATTCCTGAGTTAGAAGACGGCCGCTTGCTGATGTTGCGGCAGTTTCGGTATCTGAATCAGCGGGAAAGCCTCGAATTCCCTGGAGGCGGAATTAAGCTTGGACAGACACCCGAAGATGCTGCAAAAGCCGAACTTCTGGAAGAAGCCGGTTTTGTGGCGAATCAGCTAATTCCGCTTGGGTGGGTCAATCCAATGAACGGAGCTGCGGATGAGCAGTGTTACGTGTTTCTTGCGCGTGGACTGACTTTGGCCACAGCCAACCCCGAAGTAAGCGAAGAGTTCGAACCGGTGATGGTCACATTGGCCGATCTCGAAGCCATGATCGCCAACAGCGAAATTTGGGATGGCATGACACTCGCTGCCTACGCAATGTATCGGAATTACTCTCGTTAAGGATTTTCATCATGATGCGTTCTATTAGCTTATATGTATCGATTCTGGTTGCCCTCGCATTTATGGATACGGCGGTGTCCGCGCAACCCAATGATTTTCGCCTGCATTTCCGTCAAGGTGATCTTCGTCGCGTAGTTACTAAGGAAATTCTACGCCTGGGATTCCATTTCCCGCAGGTCGATGAGAAGCATACGCGTCCGAGCGTTCGGACGTCCGTCTATTCGTTTACGGAACGTGTCGATAGTGTGCTCAGGGATGGCTCGGCAGTGATCTCCGCTTCGCTCGACTCGTTCCAGACTGGCATTGACATCGGTGAAGGAAAAAATGCTGAGAATTTTTTCCGATTTAATTCTGCGGGCGAGTGGGATATCACGCATGAACTCCACGACATCAAAGTCCTGCCTCGCGCGCAATTCCTTGGCCATACGATTCGTTACATCCTGCGGCCCGATGGAACTATAAAGGAGTTCCTGAATTTAAAGGATTTCTATCAAGCGGCCATTGGGCATGGCTACGAGTACGACCTCGTCCACGCCATGCTTTCACTTAGCGACTCCTTGCGGATGGGGCAATTGCTGGAGTTCGGTTACGGCGGACTGGCCGCAGCCCGGATACCCTTTAGCTCCCCCTCGACAACGACGGAAATTCCCATAACCAGAACGGTTACCTCCCGAATTATTGGTCCAGAAAAGCTGGAGCTCACTGCCCGATATTCCAATCCTCCTGAACAAATCGAATATCTTGAAGGGATCGCAATGCCTCTGTTCATTCTTCGTTATGATGGCAGCGGCTCGGGAAGCGTTTCGATGGCAAAAGGGTACTTGCTTCGATCTGAATATCAGGATACGGCGAAGATTCTCCTTCATGTCGATATCGATACCGTCCCGGAAGAGATAACACGGTCTGTTTCCACCGAGGTGTTTCCTATCTCAGTTTTACATGGAAAGAATATCTCTATCAAAGAACTTAGTATTCATACCGGTGTTGACCAGGACTCCCTTGAAAACGCATTGAGGAGGGCGGGAAAAGGGCAACCAGATAAGGGCAATGGAAACGTTACCACGCCCCCTGATCCCGATGCACCTCCTGCAAAAAATTAATTAGACTTCCGAAGATCAATAACGAATCGGCCCTTCTTATCCTGCCATCCAATTTCATTCTTGTAATTTTATGACCAACCCTCGCTTACTATTCTTGTCCCTACTCTGCTTGATTCTTGCTTCGTGCGGCAAAAAGGAGGCGTCAGGGCCTGCCACCGGTATGGCGGGATCTATTGATACCTCAAAACCAGCACAGCAGGTAGCCATTAAGGACACCAGCCACCATCTCTTTTTTCGGCCAAAGGCTGGTTCTGTTCAGCATTACCATATTATCGACCACATGTCGATGAGTTCGAGCGATACTCCTCCGGGGAGCCCCGCTACCAAGCACACGGCTTCGAGTACCACAGAATATCTTTCTCCAGCAGACCGTGAAAGCGACTCGACAAGATAGCTCCGCAGAACTTGTCTTTCGAGTTGATTCCATTCGACTTACTTCCGAGAGCGACACTACAAAAACCAGCTATTCCAGCAATAATCTGAAGGATCGTATTGGGCAGGCATACCAGGAATTCAACATTCTTATCGGCAAGGAATTTTCTGTGCTAACAAATAAATATGGGGACCTCGACTCCATTGTCGATGTCAGTAGTATTACTAACACACTGATGGCAACGGTTCCCGATTCGGAACGCAAGAATCCCCAGGTCCTGCGCTATGCAACGCAGCAGTCCGAGCAACTTGCGAACGCTTATCTTATGCGCGTTTTGGTTCACAGCCCTACCCGCGCACTGATCCAGGATACCACCTGGCATAATAGCTCCGACGTGAATCTGGATATCGCGCAGGGATTGTCATTCCCAGTCCATATTGACGCATTGGAAAAGGTGCGCGGCCTCGAAAAGCGGAATGATCTTGTTCTTGCAGTCCTGGAAGATGCTCAAACGACTACGCCACGAAAGCGAGTTTTTGATGAAGGCCCAACAAAAGTAACCATCAGCGATTTCCAGGCAACCTCTCACGGCGTCGTCCGTATCGAGGATGCGACTGGCTTGTTGTACCATCGTGCAATGAAAGAAATGCGAAATTTCACGCTTGTAGTCGAAAATAAGGAGCACGCCGGTGAGCGACGAACCGTAACACAAAATGGTTCAGAGGAACTGCTCACTGAACGTTTACAGTGAGTATGCAGACATAATCTGATTCTTCAATGGAATTCCTTCATCGCCTTTGAGGTTCGCATACCTTTGGAATGGCAATTGAAGTATCTCCACGATTGGTTATAGATAACACGGAAGTTTTGGGCGTGAACTTGGTGTTAAGAGCGAAGGTACTCTGAATGAAAGTTAAGGCCAAATCGCTATCTGAAGTTATTACTCTGTTCCAGCTTCTACCCCCTAACTGTTAATGTTAGTATCGCATGAGTGACGAAGAACGTGACGCTACGAAACGACGTGGGAAAGACGCTTATCCACTGCCTCAGGATGAGCAACCTCCTTCCGAACGCCGAGAAGCCACTCACGTCCCAAAAAAAATTGTTTTTGACGATTTCCAGATCTCCCGCTCACAACAGCAACATCAAGTAGATGAGGAACGCAAAGCATGGCACGACCGCGAGGAGCGACTGGAAAAAGAGAAACCGGCTCTGATCCGATTCGCAGTCCCCAGGCTGAAATCCCTCCGGGATGAGATGATCGGCGTGCAAAATAAGATTCCCTTTTTTCGGAAGCATCCACGCGATGACGAAGAACAGGCTCATTCACTTCCCGATCCATCGGAAACTTCCGAAACATATTTTGCTGAACATGAGCGAGCGGTTATCCGAGTGTCTCGTATCCAGCAGGAAGAGGATCAAGATAGGTTATCTCATGAAAATGAGATGATCCGAGAATCTGAACTTATCGAAAACTTGATCCCCGACCGCTCCATTGACGAAATTCCCACTGAGTTTGAGCACTCCGAGCGGGCTGTTTACGATGAAGATCAAACGACTGAAATAGAATCTGCCGATTCCGAACCAGTTAATATTGAAGTCGAAGAAATCACCGAGTCGATCGAAGAGCCAACCTATGTCTCTGTGGCCTCAACTAAGAGCATAGAAACCGAATTGCCACTTGAAGCGAAGCTAGAACCCTCCCTTCTATCCTTTCTCGATGCGCTGCGTGCGTTCGATTCCCATCCTCGCAGATCCCATGAGCCCCGCGATCCACGGGCAGATTTCGTTACGCTGCTCGCCGAATTGCTCGACATTCTTCGAGACGAGTTAAATGCGTCAAGCGCCATGTTCTTCTGGGTCAATGCCAAAAAGCAACAGCTTGTCCTCGAGAGTGCCGCGCTGGATGATCGCGCTTACCAATTTCTCGCTTCTGGCCAGCGATTTCCGATCGAGTTGGACGCCGTTAGCCGTATCGTGACTAAACGCAGGCCGGAACTTCATGCTTCGATCTCGGCACAGGCAGAGCTCGATCTCATTCCGTATTACCGCGATGCGATCGGCGTCGCGTCCTTTGCTGGAATGCCGGTTCTGTTCGGGGATGGCCTTGTTGCAGTCTTAACGGTTGATTCCACCGTGCCGGATCACTTTAATGCTGAAACCCTCCGCATACTTACCAATCATTCCAAGCTCATTTCGGGTCTGATTCGCTCCTATATTGAAAAATACGATCTGCTTGCTGCGGCACGCACATTGGATGCTGCCCGAAAGCTTCATGAGATGGTCAGCCCCGATGCATCGCTTCGCGTGCTGCGCGATCAGCGCAGAAATCCGGAATATGTGCTACGTGCGCTTACCGAAGCTGCCGGTGAGATCATAGACTGGGAATGGCTTGCCGCAGCTTCGTTTGATGATACTCGTCGATTATGGAGCGTTTCAAGCCTTCAGTCAAAACGAACGGGAGCCTACGTGCTCCCCATGACTCCGGTATCGATGGAAGAAAGCCTCGTGGGCAAATGTCTGGCTTCGGGCCGGAGCGTTCGTGCGGATGCGCTTGGGCCACAACAGATCCGATACAACGTGGAAGAAGATTCCAATGCGGCCATTGGGCATTCGTTCCTTGTTATTCCGATCCGAACCAGCACGAAGAATTATGGCGCGCTCGCGATCGAGCACTCCGAGCGAGCTCGGTTTACCGATGCCGATGTCGAAACGCTCGAACATCTTGCACGCAGCGCGGCAGCAGCCCTCGAAATTATTGTGCTCGGCGATATGGTCGGCGAGCGCGCCCTTACCGATCTGCTTACCGGTGTTTTGAACAAACGCGGTTTGCTCGATCGCACAAATCAGGAACTGGCAAGGGCCATGCAATTTGATGAACCACTAACATTCGTCATGTTCGAGATCGATGGCGCCACAGAATTTCGCTCAAGATTCTCGCAGGAAGATTCAGATAGCATCGTCCTGGCCATCACGCGTTTGCTCCGATTTGCTGTCCGCCCATTCGATGTCGTAGCAAGGACGGACGAACACACCTTCGCGGTGCTTCTCATAAAGCGCACCGATGAGGAAGGCTATCTCTGGAGCGAAAAGATGCGTAAAATGATAGTCAGCGAGGTCATCGCCATCGGCAAACGTAGTTATTCCGTGACCGTTTCGATCGGAGTATCAGGAGCCCGCCGGGATGGGTCCGTAGAAGAACTGGTCGAAGGCGCAGAATTGGCGCTGGAACGCGCTCGTGAATTGGGAGGCAATAACGTTATCGTGTATTGAGACACTCCAAAACAGTGCCACAATATACGACATTTTTTGGGAAATTCCAAATTTAGCTCGGAACGAACGAAAATTACAGCTCGTTCACGAAAGCGCTGTGGATGAGCGTGAATGGATTAGCGCTTTCAGCCATCTTCGCCGAACCGACGCCGAAAACCTTCCAAACTAAGCGACTGTTTTGCGATCGATGCAAAAAGTACCAGGAAGAGGAGAAAAGATCAGATTTTAAAATTGATACCTCAAAACCTTAGCATTCCTTGTTTCCTGTCGCCGTTGGCCGCGCGTGAGGTTCTGCCGCAAGCGCCTTGCTCGGTCCTTGATCATGGCGATTCCACCGCAGATGCCGGCGGCATCTTTGACTTATCCTCTAACGATCAGTAATCTTTTCGAATACCGATTCTTATGCGCATTTCAAAGCAATACACGAACCGCGAAAGTCAATCGCTGGATATGTATCTTCAGGAGATCGGCCGTGTTGATCTATTGAATTCCGAAATGGAAATCGCTTTGGCGAAGAAAATCAAGGAAGAAGCTCATGATTCCCAACGGGCTCTCGAGATTCTCGTAAAGGCGAACTTGCGCTTCGTCGTCTCAGTAGCGAAGCAATACCAGAACCAGGGTCTATCTCTGGGTGATCTTATTAACGAAGGAAATCTTGGCCTTATCAAAGCCGCCCGCCGTTTCGATGAAACCCGTGGCTTTAAGTTTATCTCCTATGCCGTTTGGTGGATCCGCCAATCAATCCTCCAGGCACTTGCAGAACAATCCCGGATCGTACGTTTGCCGCTGAACAGAGTGGGTGCACTCAACAAGATCTCGAAAAAGTTCTCTCAGCTCGAGCAGGAATTCGAACGTGAACCAACCGCCAATGAACTCGCGGAAAAGCTGGACATGTCTGCAAACGAGATCGCCGAAACGATGCGCATTTCGGGACGCCATCTCTCGGTCGATCAACCTTTTTCCGTTGGCGAAGATAATCGCCTTCTGGATATTCTACAGGATTTGCAACAGTCCCCCCCCGATTCCCTTCTGATGACGGATTCGCTGAAGCTTGAAGTATCACGTGCGCTCACCGCGCTGACGACACGCGAGCGTGAGGTGATCGAACTGTATTACGGTCTGAACGGCTTCCATGCGCTTACCCTCGAAGAGATCGGTAATAAATTTTCGCTCACACGCGAGCGCGTACGTCAGATAAAAGAGAAAGCTATTCGCCGCCTTCGGCATACCCCGAGAACCAAGCCGCTTCAGAACTATTTAGGCTGAGTTCCAACGATCTTCAGTAACTCCTTCAGTTCCCCGATCGCATAATCGGGGTTCCATTCAAGTAACCGATCTCCGCCAAAGCCATAGAGCGCGGCTACCGTGGTTGTGCCTGCATTTTTCCCGGCCATGATGTCAGCGGCTGTATCCCCTACCATGATCGCGTGAATTGGCTCTATGTTAAGGGTGTCAAGCGCTTTGAAAATAGGCTCTGGATGGGGTTTATGTCGGGCAACATCTTCGGCAGACAAGACAAGATCGAAATAACCAGCGATCCCGTTCTCTTCAAGAGAAAGAACCGAGGTGCGAATCGAGCGCGTGGTGATCGCGGCAAGTTTCATGCCTCGCTTCGTAAGCCTATCGAGAACGGTCATGGTATCAGGAAAGAGCTTCGCGAGAGCAAGATTGTTTTCCTGAAATTGGCGGTGGGTTTCCGATAATGCTTTGGCATCATAGCCAGGAGCCATTATTGCATAAACTTCTGTGAGCGGACCACCCATAAGATGCGATATCTCATCGCGGGTTAGCGGAGGAATACCATGAACCTTGAAGGCATGCTCGAACGCGCCATAGATGAAATCGAAGGTATCGAGGAGCGTCCCATCGATGTCAAAGAGAATGGCTTTCGGAAATTCAAACACTGTCAGGTAAAATGTCTCGTTCCATTTTAAAGCTTGGAATTAGGCCCATAAAATTGAATTCGCCAAGCTCAATAAAGCCGTTGCGCTTATAAAATTCCCTCGCAGTCCGGGTACTTTCCAATGTGACTTTTCGAATTCCAAGTCCACGGGCATGATTTATGAGGTCATTCAATATCGTCTTGCCAATTCCCTGACCTAAATATTCTGGAAGAACAAAGCACAACACAAGCTTTCCACTTGTACTTAGGAGCCCCGTGCCCGTGATCGATTCACCATCGAGAGCTACGATCCAATAATTGATTGGGTTCTGAATCCCTCGTTGCATAATCTCCGGAGTCTTGTTCGCACACCATGCGGAAAGCATATCCTCATTATTGTCGTAATCAGGTCCGCAAACTTCACGGATAGAGCGAATGAGAAGTTCAGCAACAGCCGCCGCGTCCTCCGATTCCGCTCGTCGGATCGTTACCACGTTAGGATTCTTTTTCCAGTTTTCGTAATCGCCGCTCGATCCCGAACATGAAGGAAAACAATCCCAGCCAGATCACGGCAGAGATGATTCCGACCACGTAAAGCGAATGATGTTCAAGAAATTCCATTGTGCTGTTCGTTAAATTTGTTCTGCCTTTTTATCCTGTAAACGGAGCAAGCGGGTGTACATATCTTTGATCCAAAGAAAAACAATTAGGAAGAGGAAAACGGAGATCCAGTGCATGTTCAGCAGCGTTCGATCCGTATGAGTTTGCCCTGAGAGATTGATGATCGGTGCTTCCGTTCCTCCACCGCCTGGATGAAGGCTCTGCGTAATCCGCGGAACAACGAACATGAGAAATGGCACGCTCACAAACGAAATTATATTATAAACGGCCGCGATTCGCGCCTTTTTATCTTCACTCTCTTCAAGTAAAGATCGAAGCATAAAATATGCTCCATAGATCAAGAGCAAAATGAAGATGGAAGTCTCTCGCGGGTCCCAGTTCCAGAATGTGCCCCAGCTAAAGCGCGCCCAGATGGAACCAGTTATCGTCGCCATCAGGGTGAACAGAAATCCACCGGCAGAAGCTGCTCGCGCACGCCGATCGAAATCAAAATCCTTTTTGACGAGATAAAGTATCGAATAGATCGTCCCTAAAAAGAATGCGATAAACGCGACCATCGACATCGGCACATGGAACAGCATATTGCGGCCAAGCTCGCCCAAACCTTGTATCATCGGGAAGGTCATTATAGGATTTGCCCGAATGATCTCAACTAAGTCAAATGCTTTGGAACTGCGGCTATAAGCAACACTCATGACAAGTGCATCCCCACTCTTGTAAGACTTATACGTCCCGTAGGACTTAGTGGTCAGATTCACCCTCCCGGAATCGCCATAAAGGTCTTTAAATAAAGCACTTGATGAATCCACAGAGATAAGCGTTGCTTTGACGGGTGTGATATCCTGAACGCCGTTCATGGACAGCTGAACTGCATCGCCAAAGCTGCCACCAATAGGAGTTTCAAAGGCAACGAACACCTGCACCGCCAGCGCGAGGCCGAGGCAGCAGAGAAAGATATTGGAGCGAAAAAGGCGCATGTGGGATAAAGAACACCCCGCCACGCAAAATGCGTCCCAACGACACAATAAAATACTTAGAGATTATCAGCACTCCTCGGAATACGCTCACCCTTCAACTCTGCAATGCGTTTACGATACTCAAACTTTGGCATGCGCTCAACCAGGTTTGTGTAATGGAATAAAGCGTCTCGATGGTTGGAATCGGAGGGGTTGATCTTCCAAAGCCAGTACTGCAGCTCGGCAATCTGTTCTTCGTCGTCCGCCTCCGAACGCATTCGTTCAAGATTCTCCACAGCAAGAGCGGCCTTCCCTTCTGCTGCATCGATACAGCAAAGCAATACGCTGCCCTCAAAAACGTTCTCTGCGATACTCATCTCCTCGCTAAGGCGTATGCATTCCTCGGCGTATTTTCGTGCTTGAGCAAGATCCCCGTGTGAAAGATAAACAGCCCGCGAAAGGCCACAGAGAAAGTACGTGACTGATCGCCTATCCCCGATCAACTGACATTGATCGAGCGCAGAGTGAAGAATGGGAATCGCTTCATCATAGGCACCCTCATCCAATTTAAGGAGTCCAATATGGCCGGTTCCAAATATTTTCATTCGCTTGTCAAGGATGGCATCCGCTACCGCAATGTTTTGCTCATAACAAGCTAACGCTTCCGAGTACCGGCCTTGCAGATGGAACAGCGTCCCTAAATTGCCAGTCGCAATTGACATCTCGCGTTCATCTCCGATCGACTGAGCCATTTCAATGGTATGCTTATAACAGGCAAGGGCCTCAGCGTAGTGGCCCTGCCGAACATGCACACTACCGATGATTCCAATTACCAATGATATTTGCCGCTCGTCCCCAATTGCCCTTGCCAATTCAAGCGTTCGATTGTAGCACGCGAGCGCATCAGCGTAGCGCCCCTGTTCCCGGTGGACATTACCGGTGTTTCCCGTCGCCTGTAACATTTGTAGCTTATCATGCAGCTCTTCCGCCAGTGCAAACTGCATCTGATAGCATGACAAAGCCTCAGAATAGCGACCTTGAGCCGAATTAACCGCCCCTATCGAACCAATGGCGTAGCTCTTGAGAAGCTTGTCACCAAGAGACTCGGCTAATTCGAGCGATTTCGAATAATACTCCATAGCGTGGTTGTAATCACCCCTACGATGATATATCAACCCGATTACCCGAAGCGAATGCATTTCGGTATTGCGATCTCCGAGCTTTTGAGACAGGGAAAGAAGTTCCTCCAGTAACGCCATAGAATGTTCATGTGCGCCGCGGGACTGCAATAGCCCCTGGATGTTCGATAAAGCATCTATCAGTAACCGAGGATGTTTCAGAGTGCGCAGCCTATCCAGCGTGATCGAGTAAAAATCTTCCGGCAAATGACCATGAACACTAAGCTGACGCCAATAGGCAAGAACAGCAAACTGGCTATCCTTCCAGAGCGTTAGGAAAATCGGGATTTCCGAAAGGGTATGTGCTAACCGCTCTCGTTCGCCCGATTCGTCAAGCTGGTATGTTAATTCTTGAGCCAAACGTAAAGGAATCATGCGGCCAACTCCTCCAGATCGTCTGCGCTTTTCGGAATAGGTTCACCCTTAAGCTCAGCGAGACGTCTTTGAATTTCAAAGCTTGGAAATCGAGCGAATGCTTGTATGCACGCTTCGAGAGCTTCGCGCTTACGAAGATCACTTCGTTGAATAACCCATCTATAAAAAAGCACTTCTGACTTGTGGCGCTCGCTTGAAGCTTCGAAAAGTAATTCCTGCATTGAGTGGTCTGCCTGCTCAATCTTCCCTTCCATGGCATCGATCCTCGCAAGCAGAATTCGGCTGATAAAGTGCATATCCGGTTTCTGGATCTGCAGGCTCAGCGCTTCACAATTCAGTGCGTTCTCGCGTGCTTGTCTCAAAAAATGCGCTTCCAATTCGGCGTGGTTCTCGGTATTTCTCGCACGCTCAGCCATCGCAAGAAATGCGCGACCCAAACCATGTTGCCAATGTACTACAAAGTTTGTTGATCCAACAGAAAGGTGGCCCTCAATGGCCTCATTAAATTTTGCAACCGCCTCGTCAAATTCCTCTCGTTCTATACATACAATTCCCATGGCGCCGATTGCTTGATAGATCGCAACGCGATCGCCGAGCCATTCCGCGCTGCTGCGCCATCGTTCATAGTACTCCATTGCCTGGCTATAGTGACCCAAATCACAATAGATATTTCCGATGCTGCACAGCGCGTTTGACATTCCCACTTTATCGCCAATGGAAGAACTTATAGACAATTGTTGCTCATAGCACTTCAACGCATCATTGTAACGACCCTGCCCACGGTAAAGAATTCCCATATTGCCGATCGCGTTAGACATTTTACCCTTCGCGCCGAGAAACGTAGCTAATTCCAATTGCCGATTATAGCAGGAGAGAGCCTCATCAAATCGCTCCATTCGCCAATGGACAAGCCCCTGATTGCCACAGGCGCTTGCCATTCCGATGCTGTCACCGATGCCTTCAGCAATGGAATAATGCTGGTCAAAATAAGACATCGCGTCCGAGTAGCGGCCAAGAAACCAATAAACAATTCCTAAATTTCCCAAAGCAACACCAAGCGTGTGCTTGTCGCCGGACGCTCTGACCAACGGAATTATTTTCTCAAAACACTCGATCGCCTCGGCATACCGCCCCTGCAATCGGTGAATATTTCCCAAATTACCCAAAGAACGGGCAATCCCCCTTGCATTGTTGATCGAGTGCGAAAGCCGCAATGATTCGTTGATATGATCCATCGCTTTTTCGATCTCACCCAGATTAAAGTATGCCGACCCAAGGCTCCCGTGTGCTTCTATTGCGCGAGCAATGTCCTTGTGATCTTCGCTCCACCGTTGAAGGAGCGTTTGGGACTTTACCACATCCTGCCAATCTCCTCGAGAGTCATAAAATCCATTTATTAATATCAATGCCATCGAATAAAATGGAGTATTCAATGCCTTGAGCTCTTCAATCGCAGTGTCATAGTGGTTCGCCGGTTCGTAGCCAAACTGGCCAAGCTTAAACCATTGCTGCAGTATCTCCGATTGGACTTCGCCTTGGTAGAGCACCAAAAACAGCGGTATGCGCGACAGAGCTCTCGCCAACCGCTCATGCTCTTCGGCACGTTCAAGTTGGTATGTTAGTTCACGAGCAAGACGGACGGGAATCATAAAACATTGACGGATTATTGGCTCTGATTCTTATTCATTTCATAATAGGGTGGTCGCGGGTGGTTCGTCATACTATCGTCGATGCGTTCGGCGAGCCACTGGAAGTACTCGGCAAGGAAAGGGTCTGGTAATTTCTCTCTAAGTCGAGAATAATGGGTTTGTAGCGCTCCCATCCAGTGCTAACGAACGAACCGAGCGTTTTATCGACAAGATCGAGATCGATGAATTTCTCCGCAACAAGAATTCCAAGGGATTCCATCTGCTGTGAAAGTTGAAGGAAAATGATCTGCTCATTTTGCGACATCGCTTGAAATTGTTCGCGTGTTGCTGGAGCGGTGGATGAACTAAAATAGTACAAGATCTCCGCAAACTCTCGCGTTTGGAAATTACGGATCGTATCGAGCGTAAGCCGTTCGCGCCGATCGCGTTCCGCTACCCGAACCTGCGCGATCCCAAAAATGACTGCGACCAAAAAAGACAGTGCGATCGCGACATTGGCTATGAGGGTGATTGTTGATTCCATGACGATTAGCGATCCTCTTTTGGCAGAACTGGTTCAGAATTATTAGTAACAGCGGCGTTCTCTAAGTCATCCGCACTCATAGGAATTCGCTCACCTTTTAGCTCCGCGATGCGTTTTACGAATTCGAATTTGGGAATCCGCTCGTACAATACAGAATATCGGGTGAGTGCTTCCTGATGATTCGAATCCATTTCCGAAATTTTCCAAAGCCAGTAATGCAGATCGGCAATTTGCTCTTCGTCGGTTGCTTCCGCGAGCATGGCTTCGAGCTGTTTGTTGGCAAGTGGAATGTTGCCTTCGGCAGCATCGATGCGGGCGAGCACCACACGCCCAGAAAAGAACGTGGTCTGTCTGCCGATTACCTCACTGATGCGAATACATTCACTTGAATTCTCGCGAGCCTCACGTAGCAAAGATCTCGTATTTTCGGAAGCTGCGTCTTGCTCCGCAATTGCAATCAAAGCATTGGAAATGCCCTCAAGTTCGATCACCAAATTTGGACGATCTCCTATTGCACGGCTAATTTCTAATGCTTTTCGATACTTTTCTTCAGCCTCGTAATATTGGGCTGCTGCATAAAAAACTTTTCCCATCCGAGCATGCGCGACAGCCATCTCGCTTTTATCCCCAAGGGAGATCGTCATTTCCAACTGCCGCACGAAGCACTCCATCGCAGTTGCAAACCGGCCTTGAATCTGATGAATAAAACCAATGTTACCGATACTTTTCAATACCCAAGCCTTTCTCCCAATCGACTCCGCAATAGTCAGTCCGAGTAAGAATCGTTCCATAGCATCAGCATACCGGCCCTGCTGCTGAAGGACATTTGCAATGTTACTGACGACCATTGACACTCCAGCCTTATCACCAAGCGCCTCTGCAATTCCCAGTTGCTTTTCATAGCACTGCATTGCTTGGTCGAGGTAGCCCTGATCTTGGTAAACAATTCCCATATTGCCGATCCCGGTTGCGGCGTTGTTCTTGTCTCCCAGCAACTCCGAGATTGCAATTTGTTTTTCATAACACTTCATCGCTTCAGCGTACCGACCCTGGATCATATAAACAACGCCCATGTTATTTGTGGCGTTTCTGATCCAGACCGTATGGCCTATTGACTCCGCAATTACCACTCCG
The DNA here is from genome assembly GCA_963736195.1 of Ignavibacteriota bacterium. GTDB lineage: Bacteria > Bacteroidota > Ignavibacteria > Palsa-1295 > Palsa-1295 > PALSA-1295. The sequence goes on along the minus strand of CAVTNP010000003.1, from coordinate 85,873 downwards.
CGTTGATAGCACTCCAACGCCTCAGGATATCGGCCTTGCTCCTTGTGTAGAACTCCAGTATTAATGATCGCGGCGGCCATTGCAATCTTTTCACCAAGCAACTGGGCAATTCTGATCGTTTCGCCAAGATGCATCATTGCAGAATCAATGTCTCCGGTTCTAATCATCAAAGCGCCAATCCCTAAATGTGCCCTCATTGCTCGCGTTTGGTCGTGATGCTCTTCGGTCCACCACAATAGCTCCGTTAGTAGTTCGGCCACAATGGGGTAATCGCCACGGAACTCAAAAAATTTCTGGACAGCAAGCAGCCCATCCGGAAAATACCGCGATGTGCTGTTTCGAAGGCCCTCAAATGAGGATTTGAAATGCGATTCGGGTTCCAATCCTCTCTCTGCAAGCTTCTGCCACAGTTCGAGCATCCGCGAACTGCCGTCCCCGTGAAACATGGTAATGAAGATGGGAACATTTGAAAGCACTCGCGCCAAGCGCTCATACCTGCTGGCATGTTCGAGCTGGTGGGTAAGTTCACGGGCTAATCGCAGTGGTATCATGCGGCCTCCTGCAAGTCATCCGCGCTCATCGGAATTCGCTCACCTTTTAGCTCCGCGATTCGCTTGCGGAATTCGAATCTTGGAACGCGATCATACAATTCTGTATGCCGCGTAAGCGCTTCACGCTTATTTGGATCTCTGCGCGCGATCTTCCAGAGCCAATAGTGCAGGTCAGCGATCTGTTCTTCATCGGTAACTTCGGTGAGCATGGCTTCGAGCTTCTCGGTGGCGAGGGTAGTGTTGCCTTCGGCAGCATCGATACGGGCGATAAGAACCGTTGGTGCAAATAGGAGTGAGTCGTTTGATAACCGCAGAGAAATAGCTAGACACTCCTCTATATATCCCCGAGCGGAGATGGTGTCCCCTCGTCCGATCATAGTATTCCCAAGCGCCAAAAGCCACGCGATAACACCGGACTGAAAGTGCATTTCACGATGTCCAGCTAATGCGTCTAGTAGAGAATTGGTCGCATCATCATATCTACCAAGTTCCATTTGAGCGCAACCGATATTTCCAATACCCACGTATTGAGCCTTTCTATCACCTATTGATCTTGCCAGATCTAAGAATTGCTCAAAATTATCAAATGCCTGATCATAGTAACCAAGGATACAAAGAGTTTGCCCTATATTGCAGATGGAACGTATCACTCCGTTTTTATCGCCTATACTTTCCGACATTTCGCGGAGCCGCTGGTTACAGTACAGTGCCTCTTTATAACGACCAAGTGAGTCATCCAATGTCCCAATATTGCCGATCGCTCTCGCCATCCCACTTACGTCACCCAGAGCCTCCGCCATCTGATAGTGCAATTCATAGCTCGCCATCGCTTCATCGAAGCGAGACAGTTCGGCATGGATATTTCCTATATTCCCAATGGCAACGGATTGCATGTGCTTATCACCACTTAACCTGGCAAGTTCCAATTGAAGATCAAAACATGCCATGGCGTCATCATGGTCTCCACGATCAAAGTGAACGATTCCCATATTGCCTGAAATATGTGAAATCCTATTCTTGTCATCCAAACGAATGGCTATTTCATGCGCTCGCTGTAGGTGATACATGGACTTATCATAGTTACCCCGACGGTAGTTAATCAGTCCGAGTCCATTCTCTGCGGCCATGACATGCTCCGTATCCCCGTGGTCTTCTGACCACACGAGTAGTTCTGTCATGAGATCAATCGCCAGGTTGTAAGAACCCCGGGTCTCATATAGTATGTATAGATTTGCAAGTGTATCGGGCAAGAAAGATGATTTGCGTTCGCGAAGCATTCGAAGAGAGATCGAATAGTACACCTCTGCGCTACGCCCTTCTAGTGTGAGCCGGTGCCAATGCAAAAGCAATTCCGAGGCATCCTCAAGCTGGAAAAGTGTTAAGAACATAGGGATCCCGGCTAACGCCCGAGCTAACCTTTCCTGCTCTCCAGCTCTATCGAGCTGGTAAGTGAGTTCACGAGCAAGGCGGGGTGGGATCATGCTTGAGCCGAGTCCGCCAACTCCTTTTCCGCCAAGTCCATCACGATCTTCTCAAAGTAATCTGCGAGCGCAAGATGGCGAACGCGCTTATCTTCTTCACCGGTGAGATATCTCGCTTCGACAGCCCTGCGGAGAAAATCGTGAAAAAACGTGAGCAATCCTTCCCGGCGAAGTAAATGATAATCGAGCGACATTGTTATCATCGAAATATCGAGTCGAGAAATATTTGTAACATCCACCAACTCGCTTTCGGCAAGCCCCGTCCGAGCCGCCCATAAGAGGGACATCACATCGCGCACTTGCTGCTCGCTGAAATCACTCTCCATGCGTTCGAGCACAGCTTGGAACAGCTCATCGGTATTGGATGTCCCAAGACACCGGGTTACCCGATCAGAAAGCAATTCATGACTACCAAAAATTCTCAACTCCTCAAGTAGCGTACGAAGGAATAACGGGTGTGCCGATTTAGGGTCGTTGGCAATGCGCTCGATCTCCTGCTCCGATAATGCCTTACCAAACTCATGGAGGAATTGTACGATGATCGTCTTCCGCTCATCCGTCTCCAATGGCCGAACCCGCATTTCAGACCAATTTCGTTTCTTGAGGTCGTCGAGCGTTTCTTCGGAGGTTGTTGTGACGATGAACCGAATATTAGTCGGCCAGAATTTTGGAAGCCATTCCAATTTTGCAGCGGCGCCAGAAAGTTGGTTTACGCCGTCGATGATGAGCGCCACCGGATTTTGCATTGTGAAACCGAGCCAGTTTGCAAATTGTCGTTCCAACTCTTCGGGAGTTCCAGGTATCTCCTCCGTGCGGTCATACCGAGCTTTGATCTCCTCCATGATATGCCGCATAATGCCGAAGTGATCGGTCGCGCCTGCTCCGATCCCGATATAGTGCTCGATCACTGCTGTTTCAGGACGCTGTTCACGGTAGTGAGCAGCCCAATATGCAACCAGCGAACTCTTCCCAGACCCGGATTCTGCGAAAATAATGAGGGGTGCTTCTTCGCTCTTTGCAAAGGCATCAAGCCGTTCCATATAGTCCTGATTTGGGAGATATGCATGTCTTCGGGAAACAGCGAACGCCTCATGCTTCATACGCTCCGCTTCAAGCGGGGTTGGGGGCTTGGAATCTGCAAAATCGCGATCGAGAATGGCCAGCAACTCGGCACGGATCATTTCACCAAGTTTCTGGGCACTCTGGTACCCTGATACTTTATAGCCGCGAGCTTTGGTTCGCCGTTCAAGCGCCGACAACTTCATACGGTCAGGCGCGGCGGAATCACGATCCCACAGGCGTTGGCGGGTATAAAAGAAGGCTCGCTGGGAGCCGGCCTCATCAACCATCTGATTGAGCGCGCCATACCGGAATTCTAGATCCGTCAGGCTCGCGCCTTCAGCGATCGCATCCGGTATCCATGGGAACCGCTGCACAAGCTCAGGGTCTGAAGCAATGGCGCTCGCTTGAGGAACGAATCCATAGCGATCGCCGGTGATGCCAATAAAATACGGTCTGGAACGATCAACCTCCTCGAGGCAAGTACGGATTACGCGGCCGGAGGTAACATCTTCCTCGGTCACGCCCCAGCGAAGATCCACTTCCGTGAAAGTTACTCCACGTTCGCGGCAGCGCGCGCGAACTTCTGGAAATACTTTCTTGACTAAATGCTCTCGTTCCTCCTGCAAATCGCGGAAGGTTGAAGAAATAAATACGCGAAATTCTGTATTCTGCATAAACAGAGTATTCTCCGAATAACCTAAGAACAACGACTTTTGTAACCGGTCAATCCCGCCAGATCACGTCGAACAGAACATAGCTGACGAGTACCATTGCAATATCAAACGAAACAAGTATCAAAAGGTCTCCGCGTGCCGATTCCACGGCGTTCGAGACTTCAAGCGCGATGCGAGTCGCGTCCGTCGTTGCAATGACAAGCGGCATCAGCACCGGAAGCGCAAGAATTGGTAATAATGCCCCCTTTTGCGATGCGCGGCTGATGAGCGCGGAAAGGATCGTCGATACGGCGGCAATACCAACCGCTCCTAAAACGAGCTGTAAGCCAAACGCTGGCCAATCCCTAATATGAAAATCGCGGGTGAAGAAGAATTCGAAAAAGACCACCGCTGATAGGGCAAGCGCCAACATCATCCCCAAATTATAGACGAGCTTACCGATAAAAACGCTTTCGGCAGACGCATACAGTCTAAGCATTAGTGCGGTGCCACGCTCCTCCTCAGAAACGAAAGAGCGAGATAGAGCAGTCATTGCGCCAAAGAACAGCGCAATCCAAAGCAAGGCGCTGAGTATGCTGGGCTGTAATTGCTCGCCAGGAGTGGAATACAGAATCACAGCGACTGTAATCAACAGAAACATGATGACAACACTTACTCCAAAGCGAGTTCGAAACTCAACGAGCAGATCTTTGCGAAGAACGCCTTGCCAGGAAGTCATTTATTTGATTCCCAAAGCTTTGAATGCGTTCGGAAGGTGACTTATGACATCCGTTGCTGTCATGCCGTGCGTCGTTTTTTCCTCGGCAGCATAATCTCCAGCCAGACCATGGAGATATGCTCCTGTTCGTGCTGCAACAAGCGGCGCATCCGGTGATTGAGCAAGCAGGCTAACGATCATTCCTGCAAGTACATCACCCGTTCCTCCGGTTGCAAGGCCAACATTGCCTGTTGTGTTGATATACGCAGTGCCATCGCTTGCGATCGTTTGCACAGGCTCCCCCTTCACTACAACAATGCAATTACATTCCATCGCAACATGGCGGCCAAATGCGAGTCGCTCACGATCTACTACCTGCCACGGGCGGTCCACAAGTCGTGCTAACTCGCCAATATGCGGAGTTAGAATTGTCGGAGCTTTCCAATTTTTTATGAGATCTAAATGTCCCTGCAAAGCACCGAGTGCGCCGGCATCGATGACCATTGGCTTCTCGACCTGCGAAACGATTCGCAGAATGAGTGCCGTAGTTCCAAGAATGACGGGCAGTCCACAGCCAATAAGCACAGCATCCGCGCGTTTAAATTCACCCTGAAGTTCTTCCCACGCCGGAAGATCAGGACTGCCATTGGTTTCGCTCCGTATGCCGAACGTCATCAGTTCCGGCATTGCTTGCGCAACAATAGGTCGTTGTGATTCGGGTATCGCTGCGGTAACTAATCCACATCCTGTTCTTAATGCCGCGGTTGCGGACATAATGGCCGCGCCGGTCATTCCTTTCGAACCACAGATCGTTAGCACGCGGCCCCGATCTATTTTCGAGGAAGTGTAGCGGAACGTTCGAATACCATTCGCAGCATCTTTCCCCGCTATGAGGAACGCTCGTTCCGTTATCTCGCCTGCAAACGAAGCTTCCGCGCCAAGTCCGGCGATAGAAACATCACCCGTGAATATTTTAGAATCCGCCTGATAGAATCCGATCTTCGGCGCAGCCATCGATATTGTTCGCTCGGCGTTCACGATGAATTGGGAATCCTCATCTGCTTCAAATGCGCCGCGATCGGTATTGATGCCGGAAGGAATATCTATGGCAAGAACTTTGGCTCCAACCGCACCCTGCAACATTTGAATGGCTTTGATGCCTTCGGCAATTGCGGCGCGTGGTCTGCCGGTTGAACCGGTTCCCAACAACGCATCTACTATAATATCAACGCCATCGACGATCTCGATGATCTCTTCTGCTTTTTCGAACGAGTAAATTTCGTCGGGGTCTATCAGCGCAGAGAGAATATCGTATTGTAATTTTGCATCGATTGAAAGTTTGGATGAATCTCCGGCAAGAAACACTGTAATATTGTGTGAACACTCGACGAGCAATCGGGCAAGGGCCATCCCATCGCCACCATTGTTGCCAGTTCCACAAACAATTACGATTTCTGTAGTGCCCGGACCACCAAGCCAATCATGTAGTGCTTCAAGCGCAGCACGAGCAGCATTCTCCATCAGAACCGGCGATGGAATGCCTATATCGTCAATTAGGTATTTATCGAACGCACGGGACTGGGCGGCTGTAAAGACCGGTTGCATGTTCCTTACCGAACATAAAAGGCCTTAGTAATATTCGTCAGGATCATGGGAAGAATTCCGAGGACAAACATGCCGATCGCAACAAGGACGAGCGCAGCCCATCCGCTGACGGTATCCCCCTGTATCGCAACAGCGCCACCAGACGAAACAGATAATTCTTCACCAACTTCCGGCTCACGGAAATACATTACTACCATCACGCGAAGATAGAAATAAACCGAAATAACCGTGGCGATCATACCGAGCACAGCGTAAACGGTTAGACCACCTCGAATCGCAGCGGCAAATACGTAATATTTTGCAAAAAAACCGCCGAACGGAGGAATGCCCGTGAGCGACAGCATCATGATCGACATGATGAACGCCAGCCAGGGTTGGCGACGGCCAAGCCCTGCAAGGTCGGTAAGTTCTACGCTGCGACCCGTCTGTTCCTCAAGCATAGCCACCACGCCGAACGCGCCCATCTGCATGAGTGTATAAACGGTGAGATAGATCGTGACAGCCGTTGGCCCATCACCATTCATTGCAGCAACGCCAAGCAGCATATATCCGGCATGGGCAATACTTGAATACGCAAGCATGCGCTTCAAATTCATTTGAGAGAGAGCCGTGATGTTCCCATAGAACATCGATGCGAGCGCGATAACAGCAATGATCGTCTGCATTTTATGCAAGGCATCGGCATCTAGTCCGATCGGACGCATTGCAATATTAAATATCAGAATGAGCGCAGAGAAAGCACCGGCTTTCCCGGCAGTGGAGAAAAATCCTGCAACCACCGTTGGCGCGCCCTCATACACATCCGGCGCCCATTGATGGAATGGGAACGCTGCGACTTTAAAGGAAAATCCAACAAGCAACATACCGGCCCCCATCCAGAACATCGGGCTGGTTAGGATAGCATGTGAAGTAATTGGATTCTGAAGTGCCTTCGTTATCGCATCAAGATTCGTCGTTGCAAACGTTCCAAAGAACAACGCGATGCCATAAAGGAAAAAGCCAGTCGAGAATGCGCCGAGCAAAAAATACTTGAGTGCCGCTTCATTCGACTCTCGGCGTTTGCGGAAAAGACCGGCAAGCACATAAAAAGCGATTGACATCGTCTCTAATCCGAGAAATGTCACGACAAGATCGTTGCCAGATGCCAGCATGATCATTCCACAAGCGGAAAATAGTGTGAGAGCACTGAACTCTCCGACCATCACTCCCTCATCTCGCAAATATCGTTCCGCAAGCAACACTGCAAGAATTACACCGACGGAGAAAAGAATGGCATAATAATTAGCGAAGTTATTATTGAGGATCATGCCGTTAAAAATACGGCCGGTGTTATCGAGATTCAGATAGCCAGCAACAGCAGCAGCGATTGCACCGAACATTGTGAGCATAAGCGGCAAGCGCGATGGAGTTTTCTCGAAAGCATCCCACAACAGCACCACGATCCCCGTCCCCGCAAGAATGAGGAGTGGCATGATGCCATATATGTCGCGGCAGGTAACTTGAAATGGCATTATTCTCTCCCTCCAAGTTTCTCGTTAGATGTCAAAAGATCCTTCGACTCCGCTCGTCCTCCTGGGGTCGGACGAACTCCGCTCAGGATGACAGGTTCATGTAATCGAATTGAATTCACTGCGACTACCCCACTCTGTTTCATCTTCAGAAGATCATCCGACATCCCGTACATCGTCTTCTCGCTCATCTTCATAAAATTCATCGGCTGAATGCCGATCCAGATCATGAATACGACCATCGGAATGACGGCAGCGAGTTCACGCCAGTTAAGATCGGGAGTTGCTTGATCGCCATGGTCGGCTTCAACAGCATGATCGTGGCCATGTCCAGCAATCGGTTTCGCGCCTTTCGGCAACCCGAAAACAAATCGCTGATACATCCACAGTAGATATACAGCCGCGAGAATTACTCCCGTCGCGCTCCATATCGCATAAGCCCATGTATTCAGCACCGGTGAATAATACGCTCCCATCATCGTGAGATATTCGCCGATGAAACCATTGAGTCCCGGCAACCCCACGCTGGAAAATACTGCGATGCCAAAGAACACAGCGAAAAGCGGGACGATCTTGGCAAGTCCACCATATTCCTTAATCTCGCGAGTGTGACGGCGGTCGTACATCATGCCAAACATCATGAAGAGCATTCCCGTCGAAAGGCCGTGATTGATCATTTGAATGACCGCGCCCTGCAATCCCTCGCGTGTCATGGAAAAAATGCCGAGGACAATAAATCCCATGTGTGCGACCGATGAATACGCGATGAGCTTCTTCACATCTGTCTGCACCATCGAAACAAGCGCGCCGTAGATAATGCCAATTACGCCGAGCACGGAGAAAAGCGTGGAATAATCGAAGCTCGCTTGCGGGAAAAGTCCGAGACAGAAGCGGATGAGACCATACGTTCCCATTTTGATGAGCACACCCGCTAGAATGATCGAGCCAGCCGTCGGCGCTTCAACGTGTGCATCTGGCAGCCATGTGTGGAGCGGGAAAATAGGTACTTTGATCGCGAAACTCAGCGCGAAGGCAAGAAAAAGATAATGTTGCGTGTCGATCGGAAGTTGGCGTGAGACAACGAGCAACTTTGTGAGATCGGTCGTGAAATGCCCAGTGATATGCCCCGCTTCAATACCGAGCCAGATAATAGCTACAAGCATGATGAGCGACCCGGCCATCGTGTAGATAAAGAACTTGATGGCCGAATAGATGCGCCGTTTACCGCCCCAAATTCCAATGATGAAATACATCGGAATGAGGATCACTTCCCAGAATATGTAGAAGAGGAATAAATCGAGGGAGCAAAACACGCCAAGCATCCCGGCTTCGAGCACCATGAGAAGCGCCATGAAACCGGGCACACTCTTCGTGATCGAGTTCCACGTTCCGAGCAGCGTGACGATCATGAGGAACGTCGTGAGCAGAATGAGCATCATCGACATTCCATCCACACCTACGAAATAGGTGAATGCGAGACCCGGTAACACCACCCACGGCATTTGCTCGGTAAGCTGATACCCACTTCCAGCCGAATTGAATTGCGAATAGACAACAAGCGAGATCCCGAACGTGATAATGCTCGTCACGAGCGCGACCCACTTCGCCGCTTCCGCCTTGCGCACCAAAAGCGCGGCAAGCGCGCCGAGCAATGGAAAGAATATGAGAATTGATAAAATGCCCATTAAAACATTACTAAATATCCCACCACAGCTAAAAGCCCTACGACGATCAGTACGGCGTAATTCTGTGCGATGCCGGTCTGGATCCGGCGAATCGTTCCAGAGCCGATCTCCGTAATATGTGCCAAGCCGTTTACAAAGCCATCGATGATCTTCACATCGACGATCTTCCACAAAAAGCTATTGCTGAAATTGAAGATCGGCTGAATGACCGCCTTGTCGTAAATTTCATCGACATAAAACTTATTGTGTAATAGCTGATAAGCCGCGCCAAGTTTGGCTTCGTCTTTCGCAAGTGTTTGCTTGCGCTGGTAGACGCGCATAGCGAAAAGAATCCCTGTAAGAGCGATGGCAACAGATACAGCCATCAGCCCCCATTCGAGTCCCGCGCTATCCGACGCACCGGCTACGAGCGATATTTGCTCGCCGCGTTCCAGAACAGGACTAAGCCAGCTTTCAAACGCATTTCCCGCATGGAAAACGGAGGGCATTGCGAGAAATCCACTTATCGTAGCGAGTATAGCAAGCACTACGAGCGGCAGCCACATTTTCCAATCTACTTCGTGAGGTGGATGATGCTCGGCATCAAAGCGTGGCTTCCCGTAGAACGTCAGGAAAACGAGGCGGAACATATAGAACGCCGTCATCAGCGCTGCGAGTGCGCCGATCAGCCATAAGAAAACATTCCCTCGGCTGAATGCCTGCCACAAAATTTCATCCTTCGAGAAAAATCCCGCAAATGGCGGGATACCTGCAATTGCAAGTGTGGCGAGAAAGAATGTCGCAAACGTGATGGGGAGAAATTTCTTCAATCCACCCATTTTTTGCATATCCTGCTCATGGTGCATAGCGTGAATAACGGCACCAGAGCCAAGAAATAGGCAGGCTTTGAAAAACGCGTGCGTCACGACATGGAACACACCCGCCGTAAATGCACCCACTCCAAGGGCGAGGAACATATATCCAAGCTGAGAGACGGTTGAGTAAGCAAGAACTTTTTTAATATCATTCTGGAAAATACCGATCATTGCGGCGAAGATCGCTGTCACAGCACCAACCGCAGCAACAACGCCAAGCGTAGTCGGCGAAAGCGCAAACAGGATATTCGAACGAGCGACGAGAAAAATACCGCTCGTTACCATCGTAGCTGCATGGATGAGCGCGGAAACGGGCGTTGGACCCGCCATTGCATCCGGCAGCCAAACATATAACGGGATTTGTGCGCTCTTGCCGGTGCAACCGAGGAAGAGCATCAATGTGATAATAGTAATAATGCCTGTCCCGCTCGCAAGACCAGTCGCCATTCCGGCATGACGAACACCATCGACCACATTCCCACCCGAACCGAGTACATCGAGATAATTCAGAGAGCCGAATTGATAGAGCATGGCTCCCATCGCCACCAAAAATCCGAAATCACCGATGCGGTTTACGATAAATGCTTTTTTGGCGGCATCGTTATTTTTATCTTCATCGTACCAGAAACCGATGAGGAGATAGCTGCACAGCCCGACGCCCTCCCAGCCGAGGAACGTCCACAAGTAATTATCTGCCATGACAAGCTGGAGCATCATGACGATAAAAAGATTGAGATAAACGAAGAAGCGCCAATAACCTCGGTCGCCCTTCATATAGCTGATGCTATAGAGATGGATGAACGCACCAACGCCCGTAATCACCAGCATAAATGTGATCGAAAGCTGATCAATAAGATATGCGATATTCACCTGAATGCGCCCAACGTGGATCCAATCGAGCATGGTATAATGGATCGCGCGCTCCTCCGCCGGACGCGAGAGCATCTCGAAGAATATTCCAGCCGTGATGAAAAAGCTGATGAAAACGGCAATGGTGGCGATCCAGCCAGGCATCTGGCCCTTCATCCGTGAGCCAAACAGCGCATTGATCGCGAAGGCCGCGAGCGGGACGAGAACGATATATGGAATGAGATCAGTCACGTATTACCACTTCAAAATATTCACTTTCGTTACATCCACGGTCTGCTTATTGCGGAAGAGCGAGATAATGATCGCAAGGCCGACCGCCGCTTCCGCTGCCGCAACCGTCATCACAAAAAACACGAGAATCTGTCCGGTCTGGTCGCCCAAGAACTGGGAGAATGCGATGAGCGTAAGATTCACAGCATTCAGCATCAGCTCCACGCACATAAAAACGATTATCGCGTTTCGACGGATGAGCACACCCACCGTGCCGATCACAAAAAGGATCGCGGATACCGCAAGATAATGAGATAATGGTGCCATCTACCGGGCAAAGATGAAAGATGAAAGATGAAAGATGCTGGATTTTCTCATATTATGCGAGCTTCTTCTTTGCTAAAATAATAGCACCGACCGCCGCTGAAATAAGAATTAGGGAGGCCATCTCGAACGGAAAGGAATAGCCGGTATAAAGTGCGCGCCCAATCGATTCTGTGGTACCAAGAACAGCCGCCTGCGGGCTGATCGACTTCGGAAGCCTATCCTGCGACATGAAGATCATCGAAAGGATCTGGCAAAGAACGCCGAGGACAGCCAAAATCCCTACGATGGCTTTCCAATTCCTGGCGATCTTAATGTCCTCTGCCTCCAAATTCAAAAGCATGATAACGAAAAGCACCAGCACCATGATCGCGCCGGCATAGACCGCAACCTGAACAACCGCAAGGAATTGCGCTGACAAAGTCAAGTAAATTGCGGCAAGAAAGCAAAATGTAAGCACGAGCATCAAGGCGCTCACGACGGCCGAGCGGCGCGTAATCGTTAGCAGGGCGAAGATGATCGCGCCGGCGCTAAGTACGTAAAATGCTATTTCTGACAGTGGCATTCGTAGGCTGTTCGAACTAATTACTACAAATTTACGAAGAAAAATAGACAGCACACAAAGATTAAGGACTTTTGCTTAACTCATTGCGAAGAAAACGATTCGATCAATTGGAGAATCATGCGGCGAAGAAATCTCTCACCGTCAAACCAGGGGGATTGCCTCGTCAAACAAATCTCCCCCGCATGAGCGATCATGCCGCTCGAATTCCTTTTCCTCCCAACTACTAGAAAATATCCCTTTATACCCTACCGAAAATACCCCACAAACCCGATCGATGGCGTTGGGATTATGTCTCCCGATGGCATGAACGCAGTGAACATCAGATTCAACGTCATCCCGACGTTGCGACCATACGGAATTTCGTAGCCAAGTCCAAAGCCGAGACGGTATGGATCGTTCAGCTCATTTCCACTCGAATTATTGGTGTTGGGATTGTTGACGTTGTAACCAAATCCGTTCTGGTTAATGGTATTCGTCGAGCCGTCACTATAATAATAATACCCTGCGGCTCCAACGAGATACAGTCGCGTATAGCCTAAAAAAAGATCGTACTGAAGTTCGGCGCCGATGTCATACATGCCGACATTGCCATCTTTGAATGGCATTCCGGTGATCTGAATTGCGATCGGGCTATAAGGTAGATGATCTTTCAGCGTCAGCCCAACACCAGAGACAAAGCTGGCGCTGAAGCCAACGCCCATGTAGTTATCGGCAAAGACGCGTTGGACGCCCGCTTCGCCAGCGGTTATCATCGTTTGACCGAATGCGGATCCGCTTGAAAGCGAGACGACGATAATGGGAATTATTAATGCACCGAATAATGAATGATGTGTTTTTTCTTTTGTGTGTATCATGGCCATATTCTTGTAAGCGTCCTCGGGAAAGGAATCGCTTCACGAATATGCTCCAGATCGCAGACCCACATGACTAACCGTTCAAGTCCGAGTCCAAAACCTGCGTGCGGAACGCTTCCATATCTCCGAAGATCGAGATACCATTCAAAGACGGATTCCGGAAGCTGATGTTCCGCTAGACGGGCTTGCAATTTGGTTAAATCGTCTTCACGCTGGGAGCCACCGATGATCTCACCGAACTCAGGAAACAAGACATCCATCGCCAGCGCTTTATCCGGTTCGTTCGGATCGCGTTTCATATAAAACGCTTTCACAGCAGCGGGATAATGGTGAACTATTACCGGCGCATCGTACAACGATGTGAGTGCAACTTCATCATACGCGCCGAAATCATCGCCATACTCGAATCGCTTGAAAGTTGGCGGTAACTCTTCGCCGGACGCTAATTTCTCATCCCAATATTTATCGAGAATTCTGGCGGCTTCGTCATAGTGCATCCGATGAAAGGGCTTAAGCACGCGCTGGGCACGCTGGATGAGACCCTTACCATCATCGAGCATCGTGAGTTCCGCACTTCGCTCATCGAGGACGCGGCCAACCACATAGTGAACGAAATCTTCAGCCAGCATCATATCCCCTTCCAGATCCATGAATGCTACTTCGGGCTCGACCATCCAAAATTCGTTGAGATGCCTCTTTGTCTTCGATCGCTCTGCGCGAAATGTCGGACCGAACACATAAACCTTCCCAAATGCCATTGCACCGGCTTCGCCATACAGTTGACCGGATTGGGAAAGATACGCCTTGCCTTCATCGAAATATTCGGTCTCGAATAATGTGCTGGTGCCTTCTGCCGCGTTCGGCGTCAGGATAGGAGCATCGAAGCAAATAAAATCCCGCTTGTGGAAAAAATCCCGTATGGCATGGATGATGGTGTCCCGAATCCGCATCGTCGCCCACGGACGCGAATGACGAAGCCACAAATGCCGGTGCTGCATCAGATACTCGATACCATGCTCTTTCGGCGTGATCGGGTAATCGGTAGCGATCGAGATCGCTGCAAGCTTCGAAACGAATAGCTCGATGTCTCCGGGAGCCTTCCCTTTCGCTTCTTGCACTTTACCGGTTACGGCAAACGTAGATTCCTGCGTCAGTTCATTCGCGATGGCATACGTGGCTTCATCCACCGCGTTCTTCATCACAACGCATTGGCATACGCCGGTACCATCGCGTAGCATCAAAAATTGTATCTTCCCGCTCGACCGCTTATTCGAAAGCCACCCGCGCAGGGTGACTTCCTCGCCTATGTGTTTGCTCAGGTCGCCGATATAATCCGTTTGTATCATGCCCGTTAAACCCGCTTTCTCGCAAAATCCGTTCAAAATATGTTATCTGAACCATGATTTATGAGATTTGAGGGATTTTTGGGATGTGTTTCACGTTTCCGTGCCGCTTGGCAGTTGGATTTTCATAATTCATATTTCATAATTCATACTTGCCAAAGATCCCGTAGCTCAGTGGTAGAGCATCTGACTTTTAATCAGAGGGTCGTCGGTTCGAGCCCGCCCGGGGTCACAAAGACATATTTTTATACACTCTGCGCGAGAGGAATATGAGAAAATTGAGATTGGTTTTTCTGCTTGGGTATCTTGTATTCCTTGTCCCTGCCTCCCGATCACAGGTCGTTTCGAATCCCTCGGGAAGGTCTGCAGACAGCACGTTTCAAGCGAGAATGGACTCACTCAATACTCTTCGTTCGCCCAACTCACGTTCTTCAAAAATGTACCTGGAAGATGATTTTGCCTTTGGAGGAACGATCGGAACGCCCGGTGGTCTTAATATTATTTCCGAAAAATACTTTAACCGAATCGGCATTCGTGCAGAGTTCGGAGCCTTTGGATTAGTTCCATTTTGGGGGATCGCTGGTTATCAGGCAGACCTATCCTATGTCATTTTGCGGAGCAAGCACGAGTTACTGGAATGCACCCTGTTCTATTATAATTCTTTCCTTGAGGGTGCCGATATGCCCGTCATATCCTTGAATAGGAATAGCGGGGTAGCTGTATCGTTTAATGGCAAGGGATTCTTTGTGCAGATCGGATTTACACCAAGTTTTTTCAAGCAGTTCAGCTCGGCAGATCCATGGCCATCCCTTTTTCAGATCGGATATGTGAATTAGCTCTACTAACTATTTGGTTTTTGGTTCGGTTTAACCGTATACATTTGATGTAATGGCTACAATACACTTCGATGCAGATTAATTGAAATATGAGAGTTACCTTTTCTATTCTTCTTGTTATCAGCTGCGCCTTCCCGATTCGGGCGCAAAGCATCGCAGCGGACACCTCGAGAACTGCCTTTATACGGAGCAATTCGGGTACTCATTATTGGGGAGAGATTCTTCGCGAAACCTCCGATTCTGTTTTTCTGCTTCAGGGCGATGGGGTCCTGGTCGATTTGCCTCGCAGCGCCATCGATGTCATTAAATATGGCATGACGAAGCCGCGCGATCGATTTTGGGAAGGAGGGTTGGTATTTGGATCTCCTGGAGGAATCAATTTTCTGGCGGGTTATCAATGGGAGTTCGGAGGCGTTCGGGTGAGTGGGGATTATTTCAGTAGTGACGTTGCTGGAATTCAAATCAACGCATCGTACAAACTGTATCGAGGCGAGAGTGCATCGCACTATGTGTCCTTCGTTTGGAGTTACTCCACGACAGCAATCGTAACGGGTGGCGATCAACCTCAAACGTTTCGAGTCAATGGGCTTGGCGCTGCATACGATTTGAATTTTGTTGGAATTTCGTTCGAACTTGGTCTTCTTCAGAACTTCACCACCAACAATCGCGAAATATTGCTCCAGCTCGGTTATGTCTATCAGTTTCGATAACCGTTAACCATTCTGACGATTCTCGCGTTTAGAATGCCAACACTATGATCGTTACCGTCGATAAAAATTCGGGGTTTTGCTGGGGCGTGGTTCGCGCGGTGAATTTCGCGGAAGCCGAGCTTGCCGGTCAATCCGGCAATGGTCGCGCACCACGGCTGTACTCGCTTGGCGACATTATTCACAACCCCGTTGAAGTAAACCGGCTGCGTTCCGAAGGCCTGGAAACGATCACCCACGCCGATTTCGAGCGCATCGCTGAAGAAAACCGCGAACTCGGCATCGAATCGAAGATTCTCATTCGCGCGCATGGCGAGCCGCCTTCGACTTTCGCAAAGCTTCGCGAGCTAGGGCTTGGGACGGTCGATGCCACTTGCCCCGTCGTAGCCAAAGTGCAGGAGCGAATCTATAAATTTTACGAAAAAGGTTATCAGATCGTTATCTTCGGCAAAAAAGATCATGCCGAGGTTATTGGCTTGCGTGGAGTTGTTAATGACGAAGCCATTGTCGTAAAATCTGTTGCGGAAGCGCTCGAAAAGATAAAGTTCGACCGTCCGACCGTGCTCTTTTCACAGACTACGATGGATCGCCCCACGTTCCGTGAAATTCGGGACCGGCTTAAGGAAAGAATCGCCGATCTGGTGGTCGATACCATGGAGGAAACGGCCATAGAGTTCCAAGCAAAGGACACGATCTGCGGTCAGGTATCAGGGCGAGAGAACAAACTCATCGATCTTGCTCGCTCCCAGGATGTTATGGTCTTCGTGGCTGGGCGCAACAGCTCGAACGGCATCGTTCTCTATAATATCGCCCGCGATGCAAACCCGCGCACGCATTTCATCGAAGATGAGCGGGAACTGGATATTTCTTGGTTCGATAATGCCGAAACCGTTGCAATTACCGGCGCAACCAGCACACCGCAATGGCTGATGCAGCGCGTAGCGGACGCCATCTACAAAATGTGCGGCGAGCCGGAGAAAGCGGAGTTGCTGCCGGTGCTTAGTTAGAATCGGAAACACTTGTTGGATGAGAAAGTCCCGAAGAATAAAGGCAATAGGTGTCCTTGGATGGCTTCTTCTTGCTTTTGTCTCACTTTCCTTTTCTCCTTCGCTGGAGGGGAACCATCCTTGGACTGATGATTCTAAGTGGCGAGCACACGTTCTCGAACAATTACAGCGCAACAATGTGCCAGGCGCTAGTATCGCTATTATTGATGGTGGAAAAGTTGTTTGGTCTGCCGGTCTTGGATATAGAAATATTCAAATTCATTCGGAAGTAAATTCCTCCACATTATTCCAGGCAGCTTCCTTATCAAAATTAGCGAACGCAATGCTTGTCATGGACCTTGTAAATAAAAGACAGATCGCTTTGGACTCAAATGTATGTGAAATTATTGGCGATAGCCTATGTGATGGCCAACCGCTTACATTTCGCCAATTACTTTCACATACTGCCGGATTTAACGTTCATGGATTCAACGGCTATTTATTTAATAGGCAAGTTCCAACCGAAATGGATGTCCTCCTCGGAAGACCGCCGGCCACAAACCCTCCCGTACGACGCACATCACCCATTGGGGATTTTTTATATTCGGGCGGAGGAATTCTTATTTCCCAAATTCTTATCGAACGAATTACAAATGAGCGTTACGATTCCCTCATCACACAGAAAGTATTGCAAACCCTGGGGCTTAACCGGAGCACATACTATCCACCTATTTTTGATTCAAATTGTACGTTCGGATACCATAATAATATGCATGTCAATGGATCGGGAATGATCTATCCCGCACTGGCTGCGGGTGGGCTTTGGACAACCGCGGAAGATTATGCAAAACTGCTCATTGAGATGCTCCAAGCGAATCGCTCTCAAGGTAAACTTTTGAACGCCGGCGATATTGACGAAATGCTTAGAGAAAAAACTTCAAGTTCGGGAATGGGGCTCGGAGTAGGTGTTTTGCATAAGCATGGCCAAACCATCATTAATCATTCCGGAGCACACGAAGGATACTATTCGTACTTTAATATGAATCTCACAACTGGTCGTGGAATCGTTCTTTTCTTCAACAGTGACCAAGCCGAGCAATTGGCGCATGAATTAACTGCGGAAGTAATGAATAGTTAAGTTGCAATCATACCGTATTAGCCTCTTTCAACGCCGCCTTGATCAGCTTCTCGACATTCACAAGCATTTCCGGCTGATCGCGTACCACATCCCGAATTGCTTTTTCTGCTGCGTTGCGTTGATAACCTAATGCAAGGAGGGCATGCAACGCATCGTTGCGAACCTTGCCAGCGCCATCGGTCGGTTCTGAATAAACTTCTTCCTTCAATAATTTATCGCGCAACTCGACGATCAGCCGCTCTGCTGTTTTGCGGCCAATGCCAGGAATGCCGATGAGTCGGTGAACATCGCTGGCGCGGATGGCTTCGCGCAGGGGTGCTTCGCCGATGCCGGAAAGAATCGCGATCGCGCTTTTCGGGCCAATCCCCGAAATCGCAACAAGCTGATCGAACAGTGCTCGCTCCGCAATCGAGGCAAAGCCGAAGAGCGTCATCGAATCCTCGCGGACGACAAGGCGCGTCCAAATTTCGTATTCTTCGCCAATCACGGCAGCTCGGTCGTATGCTTCCTGCGTGCAGAGCACCTCGTAGCCCACTCCCCCCGCCTCGATGACGAGCGTGTAGGGCGAACGAAAATGTAGCTTTCCGCGAAGAAGAGAAATCATTTAGCGTATATTAGGAGATTGGATGATGGGCACCAACAAATCTGATTAATTAAGAGTTAATCTCATTTTGTCATCCTGAGCGAAGCAAAAACGGAGCCTCAGAGGAGTTTTTGCGAAGTCGAAGGATCTCATGTAGTTTGGCGCATTGATTAACTCCATGAGATCCTTCGACTCCGCAATTCTCCCTTCGGTCGAATTGCTCCGCTCAGGATGACATACTAAACTTACATAGCACTTTAGCACTTTGCAAGACGCACTTAAAAAATATTTCGGTTTCGATTCGTTTCGTCCGCTGCAGCGCGAGATCGTGGAGGCAGTGCTTGCGAAACAAGATGTCTTCGCGCTCATGCCGACGGGTGCGGGAAAATCGCTGTGCTTTCAGCTACCGGCAGTGCTGTTGCCGGGAGTGACCATTGTTATCAGTCCGCTGATCGCGCTGATGAAGGATCAGGTGGATGGGCTGAACGCCGCCGGAATCCCCGCGACATTCCTCAATAGCTCGCTCACTGGTCAAGAGCTTTATTCCCGGATAAAGGAGCTTAAGGAAGGTAAGTACAAATTGCTCTATGTCGCACCTGAGAGATTCCCCTCGCCGGGATTTCTTGAATTTCTCGAAGAGATAAACATCTCCCTCTGTGTGGTGGATGAAGCGCATTGCATTTCGGAGTGGGGACATGATTTCCGCGCGGATTACCGCAATCTTCGAATTCTGCGAGAGCGGTTCCCCAATGCGCCGATCATGGCTGTTACTGCGACGGCTACGGAGCAAGTCCTCACCGATATTCTCGAACAACTGCAATTGCGCCCCGATACAAATATCTTTCGGGCGAGCTTCGACCGTAAGAATCTGATCTATCAGGTGTGGCCGAAACGTGGGCCACTTTCCCAGCTTACTGGTTATCTGGAACGCAAAAAGGGCGAATCCGGAATTGTGTATTGCCTCAGCCGCGATGGGACGGAACGCCTTTCCGCATCGCTCAAGGCGCAGGGACATAACGCACTCCCCTATCATGCCGGATTGGAACGCAGTGTTCGCGCCAAAACGCAAGAGCTGTTCGACCGCGACAAGGTAGATATTATCTGCGCAACGATCGCATTCGGGATGGGAATCGATAAGCCGAACGTGCGGTTCGTGATTCATTACGATATTCCGAAGAACATTCCCAGCTATTATCAGGAAACCGGTCGCGCTGGACGCGATGGCCTTGCCAGCGATTGCATCCTGTTCTATGCCGGCGGCGACAGGCAGAAATACATGATGTTTTTCGAAGATAAAACGCCCGAAGAACGTGTGCGTGCTATTCAGGAACTGGATAAGATGGTCGATCTGGCGGAAACATCCATGTGCCGCCGCAAAATGCTGCTCGCCTATTTTGGCGAGAACTATACGAGCGCAAATTGCGGGACGTGCGATAATTGCCTTTCCACGCAGAATGCGCAATCCTTCGATGGGACACGTCTGGCGCAGATGTTCCTTTCGTGCGTGGTGCGGCTGAAAGAGAATTTCGGGCAGGCACACGTTATTGACGTGCTGAAAGGTTCTCGTGGACAAAAGATCCAGGATTTCCGGCATAACGAACTGCCAACGTATGGAATTGGTCACGAACATACCAAGGAAGAGTGGCGGCATTTTGCGAATGAGTTTCGCCGCCAGGGACTCATCATTCAAGACCACAATCACTTTAGCGTGGTGAAAATCACGCAAAAGGGATGGGACGTGCTAAAAAGCGGATTGCAGGTTACACTGAACCAACCGAAGCACGTCGAGGGTGTTTCGCGTGAAGCCGAGGAACTTCCCGCGCAGAATTTGGCGCTGTTCGAAGAATTGCGCAAATTGCGCCGCACGATCGCGGAGCAGCAGTCGGTGCCACCGTATGTTATTTTCAACGATTATACACTGAAAGAGATCGCAGCTCGACTGCCGTTCGATGGGCAGGAGTTCCTCGCGATCTCCGGCGTAGGCGAGGTGAAGGCGCGCCAATATGGAATGCAATTCCTGAGCGTCGTTCGAAAGTTCAAGAAGGAAAATCCTGCAACAGAAGGTACAAGCACTGTTCATCATGCCCCGCGCGAAGTAAAGGGCGGCGACAGCGTGTTCGAAACGCTCACCTATTTCCGCAAAGGGCATTCACCGAAGAAGATCGCGGAACTCCGCTCGCTTGCACCCAGCACCATCAATGGGCATATTGCATCGCTCATTCAGAATGGCGACATCACCTCGATAGATACATTGGTGGACGTCGCTAAGTTGTCCCCTATACGGAGTGCATTCCAAAGACACGGCTTTGCCTCACTTAATCCCGTTAAAGAAGAACTCGGCGACTCGTATTCCTATGAGGAATTGCGCTTTGTGCGGGCGTTCGATGAGCGGAAGAATGATCCGAAGTAGAAGCGCATGCCAAATGCGAAATACTTGCCTTTAGGAGTTAAGATCAGAACATATTTGCGTGGTGTTGCCGTTGAGCTTTATGTGGGTGTTGCCGTTAAGCATAGATGATCGCCGCCGAAACATTCGTTAACTTTCATGACGCCATTTCTCGGACGCAATGGAGCTGGAATCCTCTCCTGATTCACATGATATTCTCTTCCGGCGGGCTCCAGCACCATATCCCTGCTAACAATATCCATCAAAGACCATCAGAGTTTTCAGTTATCTTTAAGTGTGGCGCCAAAAAAGAGCTAAGGTTGGTATAGTGTCCTGCGTGCTTGTCATCGGGACATTTGAAATACTAATCTCTACTCCCTGAAGGTAGATCAGGGCCATCTACCGCAACAAATCATCACTGACAGAAGCAAAGAGAGGTGCATGGAATGCTTCGTTGACATTTCCATCTGGCTGTCGCCAGAATAGTTCCATTCTGAAATCACCGTGAAAATTCTAAATAAGTAAGAACGCTGACACAGTTTATTTGCCGATTCATGACACCAAGCCAATTTTTTTCGTAATTTTACAGAAAGAAATTGACTGTTCATTCGGAATATTTACACAATCTCAATTAATTCTATGAAAAAACACTTGCTTTTCCTGGCCGTTACGGCTTTTTTAGGGTTTTCAGCGATGATTCCGTCAACCGCGAGCGCGCAGTTCACCAATGGCTCCGACTACATAGGGCCCGAGCTTGGGCTCGGACTTGGTTACGGCGGCGGCGTCATGCTAGGTGGAATGTTCGAGGCGCCTATCACTAATCCCGGCACGGTTGGACCAGGCCGACTCGCCATCGCAGCCCGCCTCGATTACTGGAGCTGGTCCGACGGAGTATTCTCCTATTCGTACATTCCGATCGGAGTGATCTGTGATTACCATTTCGTGATCAACGACCCTAATTGGGACCTATTCCTCGGGCTGGGGTTAGGGTATGTCATTGTGAATGCTAGCTACAATGGCGAAGCAGGATTGCCTGTCAACTATGGCTACAACAGCACAGTGTTCCTAACTGGTCAGCTCGGCGCACGGTACTTCTTCTCGCCGAATATGGCGGTTCGCGCTGAATATGGCTTTAGCTACATGCCATTCGCAATAGGATTGGATTTTAGGATCTGACCAACGCAAAGAAAATGAATTATGAAGTAGGTTGAAATGCTCCTACTTCATAATTCAATTTTCATAATTTCCGATTAGGTTGTAACCTGAGTGTGAAGTGCTATCTCTTCAAGCACAGAACTAACTTTGAGGCATTCCATCATTTCACCTTCGAATACAAGCGCCTGACCCCGCACGTGTACTTCCCACGCCACGCCGGCGCCCTCGTCGTGTGAACATCCCGTCGCCTTACACACTTGATGGATTACTTCAGGGAAAGTGTGATAATTATCATTATATAGAAACACTCGCGAGACAAGATCTTCAAGCACGCTGGTCTCGCCAGCATATTCAAAGGTGGGGGTTGTTCTGGAGTCCCAAATCCGAAGTGGCCATAGGTCGGCCTCAAGGTCATCTATCATTAGTATGCAATTAAAATTCTGGGACGTTTCAAACGAGGAGAACAATAAAAAAAGTTTTTTAGAATCGAATGATGGGTGCAGCACTATGGTCTGCATCGAATCGCTTTTCCGCCTCGGAATTCGAAACTGCTTCAACGCGCCGGATTTCCGGGGCTTCGTGAAGAATGGCTCGCTCAA
This sequence comes from Ignavibacteriota bacterium, assembly GCA_963736195.1. Taxonomy (GTDB): domain Bacteria; phylum Bacteroidota; class Ignavibacteria; order Palsa-1295; family Palsa-1295; genus PALSA-1295. Next base: position 63,200 of record CAVTNP010000003.1, on the reverse strand, counting down.
TGCCTGCCCGGAGTGTCATCATGGCGAGCGAACATGTTTTACAAGCACCGACCATGCATACCTCTGCTACGTGGGCTGCATAATCGATACGAACCAGCTCTACTCCGCCCCCATCGACTAATAGATACGGCTTCACATGCTCAAGAGCGCGGAGCACTCGTTGCTCAATATCTTCCGTGGCAATGTTCGCTGCGTTTCCGTTCTGATTCATTTTAGTCAACGGGAAAATATTCCCGATACTGCATTTGACATTAAACTAAATTTCGATCTGAACCGGTGCATGATTCGGCGCAAACGCTAAGATAGAAACCTGCCGAGCCATTTCGCTTGCTATATGATCGAATGCTTTCCCGGCGGGAGAATCTGGTGCGGTAGAAACAATTGGGTGTCCAGAGTCGCCGCCCTCACGAACAGCCGTAACAAGAGGGAGTTCACCAAGGAATGGCACTTCGAAACCTCGTGCGGCACGCTCACCACCACCATGTGCAAAAATTTCTTCACGCTCACCGCAATGCGAGCATATAAAGTAACTCATGTTCTCCACAATACCAATTACAGGCACATGCACTTTCTCGAACATGCGGATACCTTTGCGTGCATCCGCGAGCGCAACATCCTGCGGAGTAGTCACGATCACAGCGCCCGTCAGCGCAATGGATTGAACAAGCGTCAGTTGAATATCACCAGTTCCAGGCGGAAGATCGAACAAGAGATAATCAAGGTCTCCCCAATCGACATCCGTCATGAATTGTTTTAGTGCCCCGGAAGCCATTGGTCCGCGCCACACTACTGCGGTGTCCGGATCGACCAAAAATCCGATCGACATCACTTTTATCCCCTCCGCTTCAAGCGGGACCATCTTGACCTTGTCAGGCGTCACCTGCCGAGCCATTGGCTTTGCGTTTTCAAGCCCAAACATGATCGGGATGCTCGGCCCGTAAATATCTGCATCAAGCAACCCAACTTTAGCGCCATCTCTAGCCAGTTGCACTGCAAGGTTAGCGGCAACCGTCGATTTTCCGACGCCGCCCTTACCCGAGGCAATGGCTATGGTATTCTTAACTCCGGGCAGCATTTCGCCAGCAGATTTGTGCAATGAGTCCGGTACGCGGGATGTCATTTTTACCTGCACGCTTCCCTCGCCGGCGATACGCTCGACTGCTTCTATGGCTTGCCGCTCCAGTTCACCCTTTATCGGGCACGAAGGTGTAGTAAGTTCGAAGGTAAAACTTACTTTTGCGCCACTTACGGCAACATCCTTGATCATTCCGAGACTGACGACATCTCGATGCAGATCAGGATCCTGAACGGCACGAAGTGCATCCAGCACCGCCGATTCTGTAAGAGTTGTGGAGGAGGATTTTGAAAATAGACCCATGAAAAAAGCTTCCGTATTCTGGGTCGCAAAAACCGGATTAGCCTACTATAAGTTCGTAGGTAATATACTACCAGAAGAAGAAGGATCAATTCGTCCGCCGATAGATAAGGAACTTATCACCGACAGTGTCGCCCGGCTTGTAACTGGAAGCAAGCAACGTCCGCATTGACTGGAATCGAAGGTCCTTTTCAATCAGCGATTCACTTGTTTCCGCTCTTCCCCGAAAGGTTGTTGTATCATATCGCTCGAGGACAATCATCGCGGGTTTCTTCTTCGCGATCGAATCATTCATTGCCGCAATATCTGCATCGGGAATGACTCCGCTATTGAATAGTAATGTGTAAACAAAACGCGTGGCGGGCATTCGGGCCGCTCGCCAGTAGGCGCCAGGTTCTTCACCGAGAATGAACACCTCGTCCTGCGGGGTCGTGTGTGATCGAAGATACGCCGCCAAAGAATCCGTGCCGGTTGGATAGTACAAACTGCGTTGGGAACCAAGCGTCGCAATGTACGCCGAATGATCCCGCGCCGACAGCAGTGCATCCGATAAATAATGCATTCTCCTCCGAGCACTTGGGGTGATTGAGAGCGTCAGTAGTAATACTGTGATCGCGCTGCAGATCGCAATCTTGCGACTTCTATTTCGAATCAATTCAAAAAGATATGTTGCTGAAATCGCACAAAGCGGCAAAAGCCCGGGCAATAGAACCACGTTCTGATAGCCCCACCCTTTGCGCTGAAGAATTACAGCCACCATCCCCGCCGCAACAAGCAATAGTGGCATTCGCGCCAATCGAAGAAAACTTCCATCGCGGCGAATGATCGCTGCACCAATCGCAGCGAGTGCGAGGATAGCCCAAATATCCAGATATGTCCAGATCGCGCGAGGAAGACTACCCGCTCCGAAATCCGAAACTTCGTTCGAATGATGCGTTACGACGCTGAGAGAAATTCGCAGATATTCGCTAAGGCTTCCTTCTATAGCCAATACTCCAAGTTGGAGCCCAGACCACAAAATAAATCCCAAAGTTGCGACAATCATGCCACGTCTCCACCTTTTCCTATCTCCATAAAATAGATCGAGTAGTATCGGAAGCAAAAAGATGGCATTCGTCGTCTTGAAAAATGTGGCAATGCCGATGAGAATCCCCGCAAAAAAGCATCGGGAAAAAGCATTCCCCGCCGGAACTGATACGAATGCAACGGCAACGATAATAAAGGCAAGCGAATACGATTCGGTTTGTGCAGTATCGGCAAGGCCAAGCGAAAGCAAGGTGAGCGAGAGCAACATAATCGATACTGGTGCCGACCATTCGCGAATTAAATGATTTGCTGAATTTGCGGTTTGCCTGCGCGTTGCGAGAAACATCGCACCCATTGTGACCAGCGCAAAGAAATAATCCGAAAGTCGGATGGCAAATTCATGTCTGCCAAATACCCACTCGAAAAGCGCATAAACATAGAAGACATTCGGCGGCTTTACATCCCATGCGTCCGCATAGAGCTTCTTCCCTTGCAACAGCAGAGATCCGATCTCTGCAAAAATATTTTGATCCAGCCCAAGCGACCAAAAAAGCGAGGGCAGATAGATCACGCCGCAAATTGCGATCACGATCCAAGGAGCGGGGGGTGATGGAGATTTATGAATGATGAATTATGAATGATGAAGACCTAGAATTGGTTGCTATTATTTTACGCCACGTATTATTAATCAGGATAATTCTTTTCAGGAAGACGAAACCTCGCTACTACGCGAACAGATTCGGGGCGCCCATCAGGACCGCAATTCCGGTCGCCGTAAGCAGTCAAGAAAGCGAGAACATCTTCCATTATCTTCGGCAGGAGAAAATCAGGCAAAATCTTTCGGGCGTGTAATCACAACGGAGGGAGTACAATACGTGCTCCGGCTCGATGATGGCAGCGAAATACGCGCTCGAACCTACAAAGGCACTCGAAGTGCAAATCCGAATTCGACCCTGGTTGCTATTGGCGATGAGGTGAGTGCAATCGCCCATTCTGTCCCTCAGAATGATGATGGAGGTAGCATCGATGAACATGAATATTTCTTGATCGAGGAAGTCCTCCCGCGCCGAACCAAGCTTTCTCGGCGCGCCGCTGGCAGGCGTGATGCTTTCGAGCAGGTTATTGTCGCAAACGTCGATGTGCTCGTCATTGTCGCAAGCGTAAGCCAGCCAAAGCTTCGATCAGGCATTATTGATCGCTACACCGTAGCCGGCGTCGAGGGTGGACTTGCAATCGTGATCGCAATAAATAAGATCGACCAGGCCACACCAGCGGAAATGGATGAAGCCCTTTATTTTCACGCCGTTTATCAGGAAATCGGCTATGCTGTCCATTTGATTTCTGCCACTCAGGGATCGGGCATTCCTGCATTGAAGGAGGAAATTGCTGGTAAGACGAGTGTGTTTGCCGGACACTCAGGCGTGGGCAAAAGCTCGATCGTTAACGCGATCCTTGGCCGCGAGGCTGCTCAAACCGGCGCGCTTCAACGCAAGCGGAAAGGAGGAGCGCATACCACTGCAACAAGCATTTTGAGGGACGTGCAGGACTTGCCGGGCACGTTCATAGCAGATACTCCTGGTGTTCGCGAGTTCGCTAACTTTGAGCTCGACCCACAGAACCTGAAATTTGCGTTCGTGGAATTCCAAAAATTTCAGGAGCGTTGCGCAATAACGAATTGTTCACATATTCACGAGCCGGGCTGTGCAGTTCGGCAAGCAGTCGAGGACGATAAGATCTCGATCGATCGTTACTCGAATTACCAAAAACTGTTCGAAGAAGCTAAAAAAGAAGCATACTCACGTCTGTACAACTCATGAATAAATCAACCTCATCTCGGCTCGCGGCGATCAAACGCCACGGAGCAATCCTTGCCGCATTGATTCCGCTTACCATAAGCGCGGTTTCCTATGCAGGCTGTTCAAAATCGGAAAATTCACAAATGCCAGCCACAAACTCACAATCCGCTGACCCAAATCAACCTATGTCCTCAGCATCAACCACTCCATCGACCAGCCAACCTCAGGGATCTCAGCCAATGGCGGCTCCCGCTCCTACCGCAGCTCCCGAAATGATGAAAGCCGGTGATACCATCACCACCAAATCTGGACTGAAATACATCGATATGAAAGTCGGAACCGGTGCAATGCCTGTCAAGGGACAGACGATTACCGTCAATTACACGGGGACCCTCACGAATGGCAAGACGTTCGATTCCAATGTCGATCCCAATTTCCACCACGTCGAACCGTTTTCGACAGCTATCGGAGTCGGGCGTGTAATTCCTGCATGGGATGAAGGAATGCTATCGATGAAAGTTGGCGGAAAACGCCGCCTCATCTGCCCACCGAATCTTGCTTATGGCGAGCGCGGCATGCCCCCCACCATCCCAGGAAATTCCACACTTATCTTCGATGTCGAATTGCTGAAGGTACAGTAAAGAATTCTCGAAATTAGAAAGGCCGGGTTTTTACCCGGCCTTTTTTATTTTAACTGACTTATTGCTGCTATTAAATTCCTAAAAACGTGTCGTAAGACTCGATCCAAAAAATCGTCCGTGTAATCCACCTTATTCCGCGTAATCCAGGTTCTTCCCCATTCCCTCCATAAACTGTCCGAACAAATAATCGCTTTCGTGCGGGCCGGGCGAGGCTTCGGGGTGGTATTGCACGGCAAAGATCGGCAGCTTGGTGTGGCGAAAACCTTCCACCGTTTGATCGTTCAGATTTAGGTGCGTGAGTTCGCAGTCCTTCGGCATGGTCTTCCAATCCACCGCAAAGCCGTGATTTTGGGAAGTAATTTCGATCTTATCCGATAGCAAATTCTTAACCGGATGGTTCGCGCCGCGATGCCCGAACTTTAGCTTATACGTATTTCCTCCCAGCGCCAGCGAAAGCAATTGATGCCCCAGACATATTCCAAAGATTGGATGCTCTTCGCGTTTGATGAGCTTTTTCAACATTGCAATGGTATCCTTCACCGCATCGGGATCGCCGGGGCCGTTCGAGAGAAAAATCCCGTCCGGCTTTTGTTCGATGATCTGTTCAAGCGTTGTGGTTGATGGCATCACCGTCAGCCGGGCACCGTGATCGACAAGCTTGCGCAAAATGTTTTGCTTGATACCGTAATCGATCACCACCACATGCGGGGGACCACCCCCTGGCCCCCTCCTTTTTAAGGAGGGGGAAACAGAAGCCATATCATAAACCCCGTCGGTCGTTACGCCCTTTGTAAGATCAAGGCCATCCATCTTCGGACTTTGCTGTGCGATCTCGACGAGTTCAGCATCCGATAGTGCTTCGGTCGAAAGCACACCGCGCATGGCTCCTTCACTCCTCAGTAGTCGAACAAGCCGGCGTGTGTCAATCTGTTCAATTCCCAAAATCCCATTTTGACCCAGAAATTTATCGAGGCTTTCAGTTGCCCGCCAATTGGAATAACGTTCGGCATTCTCTCGCACAGCAAATCCGGATACGAATGGTTTCCACGACTCCAGATCTTCAGAATTCGCGCCGTAATTCCCCATCAGCGGATTCGTCATTGTAACGATCTGACCAGCATAGGATGGATCGGTCAAGATTTCCTGATAGCCGGTAATGCTCGTGGTAAATACTACCTCGCCGGTATTACGTCTAGCATCGAGTGCGCCAAAAGCATTACCGCGAAATACAGCACCATTTTCAAGGACAAGCCGCGCAGGATTGATCGAACGATAAGAGGTGAACGATGAGGATGACCCTACATTGCTTTCGGCGTTGATTGTAATACTGTTTTTTTTCATAAAAAAATCCCAAATAACATCATCCCAAAAATCCTCTTAAAATCTCATAAATCCCAGTCAAAAAGAAGGCCCTCACAATATGCGAGAGCCTCCAAAAACTTCATACTGTACCATGTTTTATCCTGCGACAGGTACTCGTTTCGGAAGGCTAAGTCGCAGAAGTTCATAACCACCGAAAAGCACTGCGCTCCATGTAAGATCGCCAAGTAACGTATTGCGATAAAACGGAACCGCCATCGCAAAGCACTGTCCGAGCCCTGCCAATGTGTGAGGGTAGAACGATCCATCCCCGAATAGCCACACTGCAAGATTCGTTGCCACGAAAAATGTCAGCGACCCGCCCAGCACCGAGCCGATCCATCGCAGAAGCGTTGCATCCTTCGAATAGAATTTTCCGATGATGACTGCAACGGCAAGCGACCCGTAAACTACAGCCATCAGCTTCCAATCGTAGAATCCGATCACTGCATCCGTAATAACCATTGCAATGAAAGGAATGACAACGCCAAGACGACGAGAACCGAGATACGCGCCGGCGAAAAGCCCTGCGGACATTACTGCATTAAAATTATAGACGTGCAGCATATTGAAAATGATGCGCGTGGCGATCGCAAAAACTACAAGGAGTCCTGCGAAAAGAGCTTGTTCACGATATTGTGTCATGTATGATTGAAAAGGCAATAATTAGTGGTAGAACGCGAAATGGCCCGGTGCGATTCCGGCAGGTCGAGACCATAGGAAAGCCCCGCTCGTTCCGCTATATGCGTCGATGGTTCCGGCATTCGAAAAATTGCCGGCATTACCCAAATAGTAGGCATTGGATGTAGCATCGAAATAGCCTTCATAATAGGATGTGGCACTCGATAGGAGCGGCTCACCAATTGCATGATTGACATTATCGAGCGCACGAAGGGTTCCGTTTTCTATCAGACTCACGCGGCCGCCAGTCGTAAATGTTATCGAAACACTATCGTTCGACGCGTTCGCAGAATCGACGAGGACATTGCTCGTTGCATTGACCCAGTAAACACGCGCGGAAACGGATTGATAGATACCGTCACAGCCGAGTATGATCTGACCTGAAGCGCTGTCAGCAACAGCTCGTTCAGGGTCGGTTAGAATCGGCATAGATGAAATCTGCTGGAGTGTAGCGATGTCGATCACATGGAGATGGCCTGTCGAATTATACGTTCCTCCAGTAATGAAAGCCTTATTGTCCAGAACCGCAACCGCAATGCTCGGCTCGCCCAAACCGATCGTATCGATGACGGTATTTGTCGAAAGGTTGATAACTGCGGCGCTCGTTTGGTTGCGCCGAGTAACGAGCAGCATGTTGGGGCCGATAAGCGCCATTTTATTAGGCCCGTCCGTACCCAGCGAAATCGTCGCAAGCAATTTTAGCGAATCGGCGTTCAGGATATAAATACTGTTCGCATAATTATCCAGAATGATAGCGTGATTCCCTGAAAGAAGAATATCATTCCCTTCACCCCAACCGCCCAACACTTTTGGGTCGTCGGTCGTATCGTATTCCGTTGAATCGTGATGGAATAAGATAGCTGTCAAGGAAGAATTATTCGATTGAAATTCGCCTTCATTCACAACAAATAGTGTGCGTGAAGAGGGAACGACAGTTATGGTATTGGGAGTCGAATTTGTTGGAGATTCGCACCCAGAATAAATGAATGCCAGCAACGAAGCAAAAAAGAGTAAATGGAGTTTGTGTTTCATAATTATTGATAGTTCAATTCAATAGAAAAATGGTAGGTTCGGCTTGGGATCGGGTAATTGATGATGTCCTCATAGTGTTGATTGGTCAGATCGGCCACCCCGATCAATAATTTTAGTCCGATCCCTTCAAAAGTAAATTCTCGCGAAGTAACGTTGACGTCAAATATTGTAACGGTTTGGAATCTTCCTTCCGAAGAATTCTCTACGTCAGAATATTCATGTCCGCGATACCGGGCAAGCACGGCTAACGAGCCCCAATCGCTTCGATCAATTTCAGCGATGAACAGGGAACGTGTTGGAGACGAATACGGAATTTCATTTCCGTAATTAGGATCACCTGGAGTGATATTTGCAGCATCGAGCACAGTGTAACTCTCTTCAACATGTATCGAAGTTTTCTGGCCAAGTCTCATATCTCCGTTCGCCTTGAATTCCATGCCCTTCGACTCTACCTCACCAATATTGATCGGAGAATATTCTTCACCGATATAGGGAAGCCAAATGATCTCGTTATCAACATGTGCAAGAAAACCGGTTGCACTCACTTTAGCGTTGATCCAATCCCAATGCGGTTCAAAGTTCAAAGAGGCTTGCCAATTTTCACCGCGTTCAGGGTTTAGATGGATATTTCCGCCCTGACTCCAATAAAGATCGTCCAGCGTGGGTGCATGGAAACTGCTGCTAAATGCGCCACCAATAGAAAGATCGCGAAATGGAGAATAATTGATCGCGGCCTGTGGCAACAATTCTGTCACATTCAGATCGGAAATATTTTCAAGCCGAACAGAGCCGTTCACATCTACATTATCGAACGGAAGCACTTTTGCGGCTGCATACCCGCTTGTTCGAAACCGGTCTATGATTGAATCGCCGTTGGGAGCTATGTTGGTATTCCCGGCAAGGCTTGTATGTTCTTCCTCAACTCCGCCAAATCCCTGAAATCCCTGAGTGAAAAGATAGCTCGCGCGGGCCGACAGATCTATCAGGTTATTCCAAGCGCTGTCGTTCGTTCCAAATGTAGTGTCTCGGTAACTTTCGAATTGCCGTTGCCATCCGAGAGTCAAACTGGATGAGAACGGGCCATCATCATGATCGGCTTTGATCGCACCAAATGTTTGTGCGTCCGTTTGCCGAGCATTGATCGACGATATTCCATCCGGATTTACGCCACCTGGTGTACCCCGATCGGCATAAAAATAATTACCCAGAAAACGAAAAGTTGTATTATCGGAAGCCGTCCAAAGCGCAGCAAGGTTTGCGCTTCGAAGCGCCGCATCGTTATTTTGGCGCAACACATTCGGATGAGCTGAGTCTTGATAAAATGGAAACGCACCCGTCGATTGATCGAGCGACCCACCTACCACAATAGATAGTGATGGCAAAGGATTTAGCGACGCCTTTGCATAATAGGAGTTCGTTGGCAAACCACTCGACCCGTCGTAGGTCGTTTGCTCAGTGCCTATGCTAAGTGAAGTGGTATCACGTATCTCACTGACAAGATTTATCGCGGAACCGATGGCATCTCCACCAAGCAAAACCGCGCTCGATGCAGGGATTAATTCAATTTTAGATATGCCGTGTAGCGTGAGCTGCCCAAGATCGGTCTCACCAAGTTGCTCGTTTGTTACACGAATGCCATCACGGTAGATGATCGTGTACTCGGATGGCAATCCGCGAAAGCTTGGAAGCGCTGCGGATCCCAAAGAACCATACTGTCTAATATCAAGTGATGATGAAATGGCATTCAGAGCATCGGCTGCGATCATCGAGCCAGTCTGTCGATACAGAGCATCGGTCGGCTTTATATCTACCTGCCGCGCATCGATCGCAGGCAGATCACTGGGGCGCAAAGCCGTGATCTCCACCGATTTCGGCGGCAAGTGCATTACTGTATCTTCCGTTTGTGCGTGCGCATCCACATAGCTCAAAGCTATGATAATAATCAGTGCAATTATTAGGAATCGCGACAAAAAAAGCTCCTATACTGCCGGAGGGAGGCGGGCATAGGAGCACGAAAAAATCGAGCGAGTGCGGGCAAACGTAAGTTTGCTCTGCATTTCCGATTGTCTGTAACTCCTGCCTCTCCCTCGAAGGCAAAAAAGAATGATTGATAATTCGTGAATGACGCATCATCCGGGATGATCGATCATCCGTGAATTAGAATGACGTGGCAGGTCTCCTGGCTTCTCCTTGGGCAATGATGAATTATGAATGATGAATGATGAAATTACTCTTCACGCAGCATTCTTAACTCATAACTACCTCGCCTTCCCAGACCGCTTCGAAGCAGCCCAGTGGACTTGATGCAGAGTTACAGTTGCGGGGCAGCTCTCGAATTAGCTCAAGATGATCGCTCATGGATGAACTTCACGAGATTCCCTTTTCACCTCACGCGCATGATCGCTCATGCGTTTAAGCGAGGCACCACATACTTGGGTACAAAGATACGAAAATTTTTGCCACGTACTTCTTTTCTCTCGTATATTTGTATTTTCTTAATCATTCAAATCTCATGGATCACGCAAACATTACCACTTCATTCGATATCGCAGGACGCAAGATTGCAAATAATCTTGGCGTTGTGCGGGGCATTATTGTTCGCTCTCGCTCGATCTTCGGCTCCTTCGCTGCAGGGCTGCAAACCATCTTTGGCGGGAACATTACGATGTACACGCAACTTTGCGAGCAAACACGAACGGACGCCTACGAACTTATGGTCGCCCATGCACAGCAACTTGGCGCAGATGGCGTCATCGGCGTGCGTTACGATGCTACAGAAATCATGGGCGGCGTGACCGAAGTGCTCTGCTATGGCACAGCGGTAAAATTAGAATAGAACCGGGATTACGCGGATTTGGATGGATTACACGGACGATTTGGGGGATTTTGATTTATCATCCTTCTGTTAGGATTTCTTCAATTTCGTTTTCTCAAAAAATAAGAACTTTATTCGCCATCGTTCTCTTTAATTTATCTTATGAATCAGTTAAGTCGTCCAAGTAATCCATCCAAATCCGACTAATCCAGGTTCACCCCATGTTAGCATTCGCAGTCCGACGGCTTATCTATTCCATCCTCGTGATATTCGGGGTGGTAACGGTCGTCTTTTTTATTATGAACCTGCTTCCCGACCCTGCACGGATGATGCAGGGACAGCGCGCTGACCTAGCCACGCAAGCTGCAATTCGCCACCAGCTTGGCCTCGATCTTCCGGCGTGGCAACGCTATGTAAGGTTTATCGGGAATGTCGCACAAGGCGATCTGGGAAGGTCCTTCACCTCAAACCGTCCCGTTCTCGATAGCATTATGGATCGTTTTGGCGCGACAGCTACGCTTGGTATCAGCGCAATGCTTATAGCATCAGTGCTCGGTGTTGGAATTGGGGTGGTCAGCGCTATTCGTTCCTATAGCTTGTTCGATAACGCTTCCATGCTCTTTGCTCTGATCGGCATTTCCGTTCCCGCATTCGTGATGGGCTTGCTTGCGATGCTCGTCTTCGGTTCCTGGCTCGATTGGCTGCCCGTTTCGGGATATATGTGGGAGGGCGGCGAATTGCATATCGAATATCTCATCTTGCCGATGATGGTGCTCGCCTTCCGGCCTGTTTCGGTTATTGCGCGCGTAACACGGTCGAGTATGTTGGAAGTGATGTCCAGCGATTATATCCGCACGGCAAAGGCAAAGGGCGCGCCGTGGAAATCCATCGTGTATAAGCACGCGCTGAGAAACGCACTCAACCCCGTTGTAACTACCGTAAGCGCCTGGCTTGCCGGATTACTTGTCGGCACCTACTTTATCGAATATATCTTCAACTGGCCGGGAATTGGATTGCAGGCCGTCGATGCTATCACCCGCAGCGATTTCCCCATCATTCAGGGAACCGTAATTTTCTCGGCAGCGATCTTCGTCGTTGTGAATTTCGTGGTCGATCTGGTTTATGCGCGGCTCGATCCGAGGGTGAAGCTGGGTTAGGTGTTATTCTCACCTGCCACTTTCTCAAACGTATATTGTCCCCGATCGTTATGATCGACACGCACGGTATCACCTTGCGCGATCTCTCCTCCCAATAATTTCATCGAGAGTGGATCGACGACTGCGCGTTGAATAACACGCTTCAGCGGACGCGCGCCATAAATGGGATCGAAACCACTTTTGGCGAGCCAATCGCGAGCATCGTTGGTGACTTCAAGATGGATGCCGTTCTTTTCCGTCATCTCGATCACGCGGAGTAATTGAATATCGACGATCTTTCGAAGATCGCTTTCCGAAATTGGCTGGAACATGACGATCTCATCGATACGGTTCAGGAACTCCGGACGGATGGTCTTGCGCAACTCTGCAAGCAAAAGCGTGCGAAGATGCGCGAGAATGCGGTCTCTATTCTCATCATTCATCTTCTGCATCTCAGCAGTGATGATGTGGGAACCTATATTCGAGGTCATGATGATGATGGTATTCTTAAAATCAACCGTTCGGCCTTGCGAATCTGTAAGGCGGCCATCGTCGAGAACTTGTAGAAGAATGTTGAACACGTCCGGATGCGCTTTCTCGATCTCATCGAGCAACAGCACACTATACGGACGGCGGCGCACCGCTTCCGTTAGCTGACCACCCTCTTCATACCCAACATATCCCGGCGGCGCGCCAACCAAACGTGATACAGAAAATTTCTCCATGTATTCCGACATATCGATGCGTACCATCGCATGTTCATCATCAAAAAGAAATTCTGCAAGCGCACGTGCTAACTCCGTTTTGCCGACGCCCGTCGAGCCGAGAAAAATAAAGCTCCCAATGGGGCGGTTGCGATCTTGCATTCCGGCGCGGGAGCGACGAATGGCGTTGGACACAGCAGTTACTGCTTCATCCTGCCCAACGATACGTTCGTGCAACCTATCTTCCATTTTCAGGAGTTTTTCGCGCTCGCTTTCGAGCATCCTTGAGACGGGAATGCCTGTCCACTTCGCAACGACTTCGGCAATATCTTCCGGACCGACGACTTCTTTCAACATCTGGTGATCCTTCTGAAGCTTTTCGAGTTCGGCCTGTTTTTTAGCAAGATCGCTCTCCGTTTTGGGGATTGTACCGTAGCGAATTTCGGCAACTTTGCCGAGATCACCCTGGCGTTCAAGCTGCTCTGCCTGATTACGAACTGCCTCGATCTCCTCGCGCTGAGCGCGAATATCTTTAATAAGCCGTTTTTCGTGCTCCCAATGGGAGCGGAGTTGCGTGCGGTGTTCCTGAAGCTCAGCAAGCTCTTTTTCGATCTCTGTGAGCCGGAGGGTGGTGGCTTGGTTTTGTGTGGCCATAAAATCTTAATTTCTGTCATCCTGAGCGGAGCAATTCGACCGGAGGGAGAATTGCGCAGTCGAAGGATCTCATGTAGTTTGGCAGTCAGGTGAACTACCTGAGATCCTTCGACTTCGCAAAACTCCGCTGTCGCTCCGTTTTGCTCCGCTCAGGATGACAGGGAAACAGCTATTGCGTTGAAAATGAGCCTTTCGGAAGCGATACTCCGCGGATAGCTGTTACGCCCGCCTTAGTGATTATTTTTCGAAGCAATGTTCTCTAATTCACTGGTCGAGATCGTCGTGCGCAGCACAGTGGTTTATCTCGTTATACTCGCCGGATTTCGTCTGGCGGGCAAGCGACATATCTCCCAGCTTTCGCTCATCGATTTTGCGCTTATTTTACTAGTATCCAATGCCGTTCAGAATGCGATGGTCGGCAATGATTCATCGCTGCTCGGCGGCATTGTTGCCGCGGCTACGCTGATACTCATCAATGTCATTTTGACGAAGGTTATTTTTCGGGATACAAAACTCGGGGGGCTTATCACAGGCGAACCACGGCTCCTCGTGCGAAACGGGAAGATGGTCATGTCAAACTTGACGAAAGAGTCGATCCGGCCAGAAGAGCTTGAGGAGCAGATCCGCGAACATGGATTTACCGATATTTCCGAAGTGAAAACTGCCATTCTCGAAATAGATGGTTCCATCTCCATCCTGCCCTACGATAAGGAAGGTAAACATAACGAACGCCAAATGCCATTTGTACGACGTCGGCATCGAACTCGGCGCGCATTACAGTAAAATTCAAGGGATGGAAATGATCTTGCTAAGCCTTCCCAAACTCGAAATTTAAAATTCGTAATTCGTAATTAAATTTGATCGCTCTCGAACATCTCAGTATGCAGTTCGGCGGGAAATTCCTTTTCCGCGACGCAACGCTTACCGTAAGGCCCGGCGACCGCATGGGCCTTGTCGGCCCTAACGGAGCCGGCAAAACGACTCTGCTTCGCATCATAGCTGGAGTTTATGATCCGGAATCCGGCAGTGTGAACATGCCCACTGGCTATCAGCTTGGGTATTTGCCGCAGGAGCCAACGCTCGATACCGCAGCGCAGTCTCGTTCGCTGATCGCAGAAGCAATGCGCGCGCGCGAAGATCTCATCGAGACCGAAGAAGCACTTGAGGTAGTCCAGAAAGAAATGGAAGACCCCGCGCAGGATCACACGAGCGAAGCGTATCTGAAGGTGATCGAACGGTTCGGTACGCTGCATCACCAATTCGAAGATTTGGGTGGATTTGAACTTGAAAGCGATGCAAAGAAAATCCTCGCCGGGCTTGGTTTTCGCGAGCGCGATCTGACAAGCGCCGTAGCCACATTCTCCGGTGGATGGCAAATGCGTTTGATGCTTGCCAAGTTGCTCATTGCTCGCAACGATGCACTCCTGCTCGATGAGCCGACGAACCATCTCGATCTTGAGAGTATGCTCTGGCTCGAAAACTTCTTAAAAGCATTTGAGGGAACGATCATCATGGTTTCACATGATCGAGCTTTCCTCAATCTGGTATGTAACCGAACAGCCGAGATCGAGCAAGGAAAGATCGAAGTGTATCCGGGTAATTACGAATATTACGAACGCACCAAAGCCGACCGCGAAGCACAACTTGTAGCAGCAAGTGCAAATATCGAAGCGCGCCGCAAAGAATTAGAGAGTTTCGTCGCTCGTTTCCGCTATAGCGCAACAAAAGCGAAGCAGGCGCAGTCTCGCATAAAAATGCTCGATCGTATGGAGCGTATTGAACTTGCTTCCCATGGCAAAGCGGTTCACTTCAGCTTCCCACAAGCTCCTCCATCGGGGCGAATGGTGTTTGAGATGGAACACGGCGCGAAATCCTACGACGGCATCCGAAATATCTTTAACAATGTTGATCTTCGCATCGAGCGTGGTGACCGTGTGGCCTTCCTGGGTAAGAACGGCGAAGGGAAAACCACTATGGGTAAGATTCTTGCCGGGCAGGAACCGCTAACCGGCGGCTCGCTGACTATTGGACATAATGTTACGCTTGGCTATTATGCCCAGCACCAAGCCGAGGCATTGAAGCCTGATATCACCGTGCTCGAAACACTCGAATCGGTTACTCGAGCCCAATTATTTCACGGACAGAACGCGACGTCGTCAACGAAAGGCGGAAGCGCGCCACGGTCGCAGGCACAGATCCGTACATTGCTTGGCGCATTTTTATTCCAAGGTGACGATGTGTTCAAACCTGTTCGCGTACTCTCTGGAGGTGAAAAGTCCAGACTGGCTCTCGCAAAAATGCTCCTCGAACCCGTAAACACGCTCATTCTCGATGAACCGACGAATCACCTAGATGTGCAATCAAAAGAAGTTGTTAAGGAAGCTCTTCTGCAATTTGATGGAACCGTTATCGTTATTTCGCATGACCGCGATTTTCTGGAAGATCTTACGGATCGGGTCATCACGTTCGGCGAAGGCAATGTGCGAGAATATCCGCGACCGATCGAGGAATATCTTGAAGAGCTTCGATCAAAAGAGCTTGCCAGCATTCGCGCCAAGCGTTCAGCGCCAGCTGCGGTCAAATCTTCTCCCACACAATCTACTCCCGAAAAAAAGGTTCAAGCTGCGCAGAACGTAAGTCGGAACGAAGAAAACAGAAAACAGAGTGAGGAAAATCGTAGGCGTATCGAAGCAGAGGAACGAAACAAGAGATACAAACAAGAAAAACCCATTCGAGATAAGATTTCGCGCATTGAAAAGCAGATCGAAAAACTCGAAAAGGAAAAGATCTCCATTGAAGACGGGATGTATGATCCCGGATATTATTCCGACATAGAGCGTGTAAAATCGAACGCAGCACGAATAGAATCAATCAAAGCCGAACTCGACAAACTCATGTTTGATTGGGCTGCGCTGAGTGAGAGCCTAGGATCGCCAGTGGCTTCGTAGCCGGAATGCTCTCCAGTGCGATCTTGATCATCGAAGTGATAGGCACGGAAAGTACCATCCCCCACGGCCCCCAGACCCATCCCCAGAATATCAGGGAGATCAATACAAGCAGTGGGCTCAGATCGAGGCTCGATCCCATAATACGCGGAGTGATAACGCTTCCCCACAGAAATTGAACTGCGATCAACGTAAGCGCGACTGCGATCGGGGTGGAAATGCTATCGAATTGTAGAAATGCTACAAGGATCGGAATGGCAATGGCAATGATGGAACCAATCGTAGGGATAAAGCAGACGATGAATGTGACAAGACCCCAAAGCAATGCTAGATCCACTCCGAAAGCTGTCAAAATAATTACCGACAAGATACCGCTCACGAGATTTATCAGTGTTGCGGTGATAAAATATCGTTCGGTTTTATCATCGATCCGCTTAATTACAGCTATGATATCTGGTGCACGAGTCGGATACGCGGCGTGAATTTTACGTTCGAAAAGTCCATTGCCCTCCAGAATAAAGAGCATGAATAATAGGATGAGGCCAAGGCCACTCATCACAGAGACGAACCCGCCTGCACCTGCATAAAGTAAGCCAAAAATGGAAGACATTTGCACGAGATTCGACCACTCCAGAGTTCGAAGCTGATCCTGAATAGATGCTGGAGCGGCCGCAAGCAGATTCTCCAGAGACGGCAACAACGAGTGATTCCATCGTGCCGCATAGCGTGGCATGGCGGCCATGAGGGATTGAATACTCGATACCGCAACCACTGAAACCCCGAACAGAACGCCACCAACGAGAGCAACCACCAGCAGCAGGATCAACCCCATCGGAACATGCTTAGTCCGGAGATAGACAACCAGCGGACGAAAAATATTCGATAGAAAAAGTGCTACCACGAACGGTAGTAGAACCGGCTGCATAATGTGAAGAGCAGCGCCAGCCACCACAAGGGCGATAGTGGCAAGGGGAAAAGTAACGCTGCGGGGTATCGACATTTCTCTACAAAAATACGCTTTATTTGACCGAGTCCGATGATAAGGAATTTTTAATCATAAATGTGGAATACGAAACATGGCAGCAAAGTTGCAGTATGGGTAATAGTATGAAACTCTCGGTAATTGGGATTTTGGCGGCCCTGCTCGTCATCGAATGTTGTTCGGGCATCTCTAATCCTGATCAGATCGTTTTTCCAGCTACGAACGTCAGCTATGCCCAGCAGATCGAACCCTATTTCACGCTCGCATGTAATACAACCGGCTGCCATGATGAAATCGATCAGGCGGGAGGGGTGGATCTCTCTTCATGGACTGCCATTCGGGGTTATCCTGGACTTGCTGAACCTGGTGATACTACCTCGCTCCTTGTTAAAGTAATGTTTGCTGAAGAGCTGCATCGCGCTCCGCTCAATGCAAACCAGAACCAGCGCGATGGCATACGACAATGGATAATCGAAGGTGCAAAAAATAATTAAGAATTAAAAATAAAGAATTAAGAGTTGTATAATTTCATCCTGATTAGCAGGTGTCCAATTGCAACGAATACTGATGCTTTTTCTTAGATCTTTATCAGTCATCTGCGCCTTTTTCGTTTGCGCGTGCGTCGCTTCGGCACAATGGCATTCGCATGATTCGCGGATGTATTACGATTACGGCGATCCCGTGATGACCAGCGTGATACAATCGCCCGACGGGCGCACTGCTGATGTCAGGCTTACGACTTCGAACGCGATGTTCTCCTTCCTTCGCGCAAAGGATCCTGCCCGAGGTGAGTTTTATGCGATTCGCGACATTACGATCGAAGCCATCGAACAAGGCGATGTCCAACCGCTCCTCTCACGTAATATTCACGACACGATATTCGCAAAAACCTTTGATGAGTCGGTTTCCAAGACTTCCTGGCATGCCATGAGTGCGCGCCTGGCGCTGCCAGCGCTCGACACAAGTAAACATTACTCTATCAGAATCGAGGTGCGCGACAATATCGACCGACTTGTGATGCGGCCCCAGATCATTGAACTGCATAATGTAGCTACAGCTCATCCCAGATATATGACGGGTGGCGAAGCGCATATTGCTATTGGGGATATTTCACTAACGGATAGCATGAAAGATGGTATTGCCTACACCAGTGCAAAAGGTAATAGTTACATGTTCAGCCGCAATATTATTGGAACGGTGGCATTTCGAATGCCTGATACCTCGGAGGCTCAGCCGAGCATCGATGTCAATGTCCGGCAGCTAACCAATCTCATCGATCCTGAGGACACTGGTGAGCGTTATCACGCCCGACTCGATGTTAGCGATCTACATCCCAAATCCGGACTTCAATTTATTTCTGCCGATAGCATTCTGCGCTACGAATTGCTTCCCGACAGCGATGCCCAGCTTTGGACCGCAATCTTTAATGTGCCTGGTGAGAAATTCGAGCAGGGAAAGTACGAATTTACGGTTCACGTCAGATTGGGAAATGTAGAAGGAACGCAAAGGAATAATTTTATGCTGGTCTGGCAAAATATGCCACTTACACTCCAGGATCCAGAAGATGCCATTCCCCCCCTCCAAATTATCATGAAGCCGGATGAGTATTCGACCTTGAACTCGGGCTCAGATAAGGACAAAATTAGAAAACTATATGCTTATTGGCGCGCGCAGTTCCCTTCCTTGGAGACAGCCTATAACGAACACATGGCGACGTTCTACCAGCGTGTCGATTACGCCGCATTTAACTTTACCACCACCCGCATGCTGAACGGCGCCACCACCGATCGCGGCAAAGTGTATATTCTCTATGGCCCTCCGACCAAGATCGAGCGTTCATTCATTCCCGGCGATTCGCCAACAGAAACTTGGACATACGCCAATAATGTCGGCAAGATCTTCCACTTTGTGGAAAATGGCTCCCCCGGCGAATACAAGCTTTCCAATATTCAGGA
The DNA here is from genome assembly GCA_963736195.1 of Ignavibacteriota bacterium. Lineage (GTDB taxonomy): Bacteria > Bacteroidota > Ignavibacteria > Palsa-1295 > Palsa-1295 > PALSA-1295. The sequence goes on along the minus strand of CAVTNP010000003.1, from coordinate 44,099 downwards.
GATCGCTTCGAAGGGGAATAATTAGCTCAATCGACTAGATTCCAACTAGCCCTCAATTCCCACCCCCAAGGTCTCCTCCCTCCCCGCGCCGACGGAAATAATTTCGAGCGGGCATTCCACCTCGCGTTCGAGTGCGTCGAGATAGCGTTGCGTTGTTTGCGGCAGATCCTCGCGGGATGTTGCGCCTTCTAAAGATTCCTTCGTCCATCCTTCGAACGATTCGTAAATGGGACGTATATCTGCAAGCAGCCGAAGATCGTTGGTGAACTGCGCGATGGCGCGTCCGTCGCTCCTGCGTTCGTAGCGGGTGCAAAGCTTCACTTCCGGGAACCCGGTGAGCACATCGAGCTTCGTCAGCGCAAGGCTCGATACGCCGTTGATCATATTGGTATATCGCACTGCTACGGCATCGAACCATCCGCACCGGCGCGGACGTCCGGTAGTTGCGCCGTACTCGTGTCCGGCTTCGCGGAGCTTTTCTCCGGTTTCATCCAACAGTTCCGTTGGGAACGGGCCGTTACCAACACGCGTGGTGTAAGCTTTCGCAACGCCGATCACTCGGTCGATGGCCATGGGTGGAATGCCAAGTCCCGTGCAGGCACCGCCAGCCGTTGGGTTGCTGGAAGTAACGAATGGATAGGTTCCGAAATCAATATCGAGCAACGCAGCCTGCGCGCCTTCAAGCAGAAGGGATTTTCCTGCCGCAATCTCGCGGTTCAACAAGAGCGAAGTATCGGTAATATACGGATCGATCTCACGGTCAAAAATTTCGTAATCGGCTATAAGCTGATCAACATCGCACCGTTCGCTCGCTCCGTAAAATTTATCGAGGAGTTCGTTCTTTTCCGCGATATTCTTGCGAAGTTTCTCGCGTAAAGATTCGCGATCCAATAAATCGACGATGCGAATTCCCTTTCGAGCGAACTTATCTTCATAGGCAGGACCGATGCCACGACCGGTAGTTCCCACAGCGCTGCCATCTTTGGACATCCGTTGCTCGGCGGCCACATCGAGCATCTTATGGTACGGCATGATAAGATGAGCATTGTGCGAAATAAAAAGTCTCCCGCGAACTGAAATCCCCTGCTCCTCGACCATCCTAATTTCATCAAGCAGCGCAACCGGATCTATCACCACGCCATTGCCAATGACGCACATCACGTCAGCATGGAAAATACCGCTTGGAATTAGATGAAGAACAAACTGGCGGCCATCCGGAAGCAGGATGGTATGACCGGCATTCGCGCCGCCCTGGTAACGGGCGACAATATCGACATTCTGAGCTAAAAGATCGACGATCTTTCCTTTGCCCTCATCACCCCATTGGGTTCCGAGAACGATCGTGCAGGAGGGTTTTGGCATGGGTAAAAAAAAAAGCAGCCAAACTTGATGGCCGTTTTTCTTACCCTTCGGGCGGGCGCTAATAAAACGAATCCTACGCAGGTAAGTTTCGAAAATTTTACTTCACGAACTTTAGCGTTTTGTCATTCCCGCAAAAGCGGGAATGACACAGTAAATTTTCCAAAAAATCAGCACCCTAGATCATCATCGCCTTCCTGCCGCCGGCAGGACCGATCCGATAGATGATCTTCCGGATCGTATCGATCTGGAGATAAGGATAGACTGCCTGCAATCGGGCAAGAGCCTCCGAGCTTTTCAGCGCTTGCTCTTCGCGCATCGTCTTAAACTCCTTCCGAATAATATGATCCCGAATACCCTTTTCACTAATAAGATCATGCGCGCAGAGGATATAATACACCTCGTCGGGAATGAGATCCGGCACGGGATTTTGCGTCGGCATCGCGCCGAGCGATCCATTGCCGGATAGGCATCCATCGGAAGAGGCCTGATTGTACGGACTGTACTGAAGATCGACGAATGCAGCGAGCGGTGCGCCGGATTCCGATGATCGTAACGTGGCTGAGTTTGCATGCGCATGCTGGGCGGTACCAGCGTGCCCCATGCGTGCAGAAGAAGGAATCGTGGTCAATGACATGGTCTTTCAGAGGTTAATGATTTAAAGACTCCGCCTGTCAGGTAGCCAGAAAATGGAAGTTTGCCGCTTTGAGCTTCGTTCATCCGCGCCGTACCAGTCGGGGGGCGGCGGATCGAACGTTTCGAAAATCAAGCTCGGAGTCGCAAAGGGCAGCTTTTCGCTGCATCGCTGCCGACGGCATGTTCGCTCATTACAAATGATTGCTCACATGCTGCATGATTGCTCATGATGATCGCTCATAATGTTCGCTCATGCTCCGGGCACCGCTCAAAGCGGCAATTCCATCGGATGGATGCTCATTGCAACCATCCATCCATTTTTTAGACTATCTGAAAAACCTTGAATTCGTTGCCAAATCCACGGTTTTCAGACAGAGAACAGTATCAAGTGTCCTTCTGAAAGTATGTATTTATTCCTATTAAAGCATAATCAGCGTCACCGACGATACTCATCATGCCAGGAGAGCCGTTATTGACGCTCCTATTACTAAGACCCATGAAAATCGAAAAGGTTACAGTCATTTTAAAGGATTTTTCTGTGACCTGCCTTTTCCCGCACCTTTTCGAGCTTATTGTACAAAAATAATACAATTTTTTGCCAGGATCGCAAAAATAGAAACCGGCTCCCATCCCATTCACCTTTCTCCCTTCAATTCTCATCCTGCCATCACGAATCCCAGTCAGAATATTTTTTTTTGTATTAGGAGTTCATGAACTCTGGCTAAATCAGCCCGGATTCGCCATATCGCAAAAAAGTTATCCACATCCCATTGCCCAAAAGAAAACTAATGCGGCCGATTTTCAATGAACGCTGCAACATCCCCTTTTCATCTTTCATCTCTCTCCGCCGCGGCGGATTCATCTTTGCCCCCGGGGGTGCCTATCATCACACATACTAATATACGACAATTTTTCCACCCGCCATGAAATTCGAAAGTTAACCTCACCGGTTGATCTCCACAAGCAAGATCCACGAATTCATCAGGCCAACGATAAAGCAGACCATCGACCCTGCGGCGAGAAGGCTAAGCGCTGGCGTTAGCCCTTGACCGAAGCACGGAAGCATCGCAATACCGGCTGCGATAAAAGGAAGTGTCGCGCACTGCTTGAATGCGAAGGCAAGGCGCGTCCAGTGGACATATTGCGATGGAACCCTCTTGCGACCCGCGATACTCGGATACGAGGTCAGCACCCACGCGGCGATGCTCGCGGCAAGTATTTCGAGCGACATAACAAGCCTGCTTTGGCCCGGAATAAGCATCAGGCACGAAATGAGCAGCACCAGCGCAAGCACAACGATCGCATCCAACGCACGCTGCGGAAGATGCGGATAGCTCATGATCTTCGCCAGATTGATCGAGATCCCTACGAAGACCAATCCCGCCAGCGCTGCCGACGCCCCCGCCTCCGCCATAAAAAAATTATCCCATTCCTGCATGTTCGATGTGTGTATCTATAAAATGAACTTCGTTCACCAAAGCAATGATCGTAAAAACCCTATCGTACAAAAATACGAATCCGAAATGAATGTGCGGAGGTGTTACAAACATTCCACCTGATTCAACCTATTTAAGAACTTCCTTGTTGGGTTTTGTATGGATAGAATAGATTTTAATACGGCGGTCGAGGAGGGCGGTGTGATCCGCATACCCGCCGAATACGAGCGCGAAATTGCAAAAGGCAAGGAGGTACACGTCACGCTCTCGCTGGAAATGAGACGAACCCGCCTCGTCGAGCGAATGATAAACAATCCCTTTTACGATCCTGACTTCAAACCGATGACGCGAGAAGAAATTTACGACAGAGGACAAGCCGGAAAACCATGAAGCTTGTCGATTCGAATATTTGGCTCTACGCACTTGTTGCCCCTTCGGAGCCCGCAAAAAGAAAGAAGGCTATTGAGATATGTGCTGACATTGATATTTGCGTATCGTCGCAGGTGGTAAACGAAGTGTTATCGAACCTGCTTCGAAAAGAATTGGCCAATGAAAAGGAGATTCGGAGAGTGCTCGACGAGTTTTACTCGCAATATCTCGTGCTCGAAATCCTGCAATCCGATATTCAAACGGCGAGTGAATTGAGAGATGAGTACAGATTCTCGTATTGGGACAGCCTAATAGTCGCGACAGCACTCCGAGCCAACGCCGATATTCTATACTCCGAAGATATGCAGGATGGACTCATTGTCCGCGACACGCTGACCATTAGGAACCCGTTTAAGTAAATCGTGCGTGTATCGCCGAACCTTCAGGTTCGGTGTATCAACACACCGAGCCTGAAGGCTCGGTGCTACACGCTGAGCTATGTAGCGCAGGCGTCCTCGCCTGTCCCCTTGCGCGCATACCGGAGCGTAAACCGGTTGGGAAAGCATCGCCCGTCCCGAGGAATCGAGAGATGCGCCCGTCGCTACAAAAACAGTTCAGGCGCACTTAATTTGGCAATGTCATGGGTTTGCGAAAAATAATTGAAAATGAACCTACTACACCATCTCAAGTGAAATCTGATCTATATCTGATGAAGCAGATCCATGAGAAAGGTCGAGATTGAGGTCGTTTGCAATTGCTTTTGTCAATGAATAAATATTTAGTCCACGACGCAAACTCGATGCAATTTCAAGTAGGTTTATATAGCTGTACTTTGATTGTCTCCGAGGACGAGACAAGAACCGCACCAATGCCTGCCAAAGGAGCTTTCCTCTAAAAGCCAGCATCCATTGGCTAGAAATAAAAGATTGTAGAAGTGGGTCAAGGGGCAAATGGTGTGCAAATTTTGGATCAATGCACGAAGAATCTGGTGGACATAGCTCGTTAATATGGATATCTATCTTAATTGGGGAATTGGCTATTGCTAACTCAATCTGACTAGCAAACCACGGGGCTATCTCATTTAATAATGAATGAAATTTGCCTCGTTCTTGTGAGTCGAGAAGATTAATTAATTCCGCATCCTCGACTAAATCATTTTCAATTGAATATCCTTTTGTGAAATTGATACCTCTCAACGAGAGTGGTACACCTTTAAAAAACCATACATCTGAATCCGCAACAAAAGATACACGTGTCGAAGAGAACTCAGAGCGTCGACGAAAGACCTCAATAAGTTGTTCCCTGCCACCACATTGAAGTACTGATATGTTTAGGGCACTAAATTGTTCCTGCATCCATCGCCAAACGATTATGTCGTCGTCACCCTCCACAAGCAGGGTGGGGAGAGAACTTCTCTTCAATACTCCAACTATCTCATCTACACTCAGTGGCGCTTTCAATGCAACACCCCTCCACGGTCATCAGACAAGGGGATCTCCTTTTCGGGAAAACTGGTATACATAAATGGAGAGTGTGTAGCTACGATAAATTGATTAGATGAAGCTTGTGATAAAAGGGTTGGAAACAATATCCTTTGCCAATCAATGTGAAGGCTGATTTCTGGCTCGTCGATAAAAACAGAAGTATTAGTTAAAAAACTGTTATAAGATAGAAAACTTAACATCTGCTTTTCCCCAGCGCTGAGCGTATCGGATACCAATGCGTTACGAACGTCGCCAATCGTGACATTCTCACTAAATGAAATGCCGTTGTATCGTAATATAGATTCCACAGTTTTGGCAAGTGCTGTGAACGGCTTTAGTAGAGCATCCATATCCCTATTGCTTCCAACCACATTCTCTTGAATATCATCAAGTATCTTTTCAGCGTCTTGTAATTTTTGTGATTGTGCGTCGGCAGTTGATTCTTTATAATTTGAAATTGAGCTAGTTATTGATTGCAAAAGTGCACGTTGGACGTTAGTGGTTCTCTCAGAAAGATTTGCATACTCCACTTGTAATAATTCCCCAATATCCTTAGTTGATAATGAAGAAACAAAACGGTGTCCTCGTACTGATAAATCATTGCTTAACGACGTAATGGCTTCTTCAACTTCTTGCTGTCTGTATGCTCTCCCTCTATCTGCCCTGCTCAGTCGGGTCATCGAAAATCCACCCTCAATCCTTCTAAATGTTGGAAAAAAAATGGATTGTTTTGAAAACTCCAATATCAAACGGTTCGCATTATAATAATCTTCGTCGTCTCCTTTTGGAAGGCTAACCCGGAACTCTCGAACCTTATTATTCCCTTGTTGTATCTGAATGATAATTTCGCTATCTTCTTTCTGATACGCGATTGACCCTTCGTCAAGCTCTACTTTCGCGAAGCCCACGCTAATTTCGGGGTAGATTCGCTCGACATTTGCACTAATAAGGTACCATAAAAGCTTCAGTATGTTGGTTTTTCCAGAGCCATTCCTACCTGTTATGATATTGATGTCCCTATGGAACGAAATATCAACATTTCGATTACCATTTAGGCCCTCAATGATAAAGGTTTTGATCATAAGAATAATTAAATTTGAATTTTATACGGGAAACGCTTATGTCAGCAAATAATTCATGCCTATCAGGATTAATTTACAAAGCCATCAACCAACCGAAAATCCGAACTTCCCCACCCTATTTCGTCGTGCGGTTTGGAACTACACCGCCGTCAACTCTGGCACGTGCTCGTCTTCGTATTTTTCTATTAGGGTTCCAATAACCTCCATAAGGGAGGCAAGCGGTTACGCGGCATCAGGCTCAGGGGTGGAGTCCACCGCGGCGTGCGGTTTCAAGTCCTGCTGCCACAAGCTGGCGCACCATTTCCTCCACGGTCACCTTGCGTTCTTGCGAGAGCCGCTTGACCTCGCGCTCCATTTCAGCCGGTACGCTCATACTGATCGTCATTGGCACCATCGGAGCATGACCGCGCTTGAATCCTTTTGGGTCGAGATAATCGAAAATATTATCGACGGATCCCCAGAACTCGCGTTCTTCATCTTCGTTCTTAAATTCCGGTATTTTCTTCAATTTGCTCATGATAGATCTTTCGTTCAACGCGGTGCATGTCCCGAGCGCATATAACCCTAACTTTTCGATTTCGTTCTGTATAGGCTACGAACAGGAAACGGCCGGCTTTGGTCTTTGCAAGAACAATTCTACGCTTTTCCGTTCCCCTAAAACGGGATGCATCGTAATCATAGAACTCGTCGCTCGAAAATGCCTCCTCGGCTTCTTCGTCAGTTACGCGATGGCCATGCCAGTTCTTGCGGCGGTTACCCGCATCCCAGTCGAAACCATCGTAACCGCGGTCTTGCATTAAACCCATTGCACAAAGATACGACGGAAGTTCTGCAGATACATCTAAATCCCAAAAACCGAGAGCGAACCTCCCCACCCGTTTTCGTCGTGCGGTTTGGAACTACACCGCCGTCAACTCTGGCACATGCTCGTCTTCGTATTTTTCTATTAGCGTGCCAATCACTTCCATAAGCGAGGCGAGCGGGTGCGTTTCGTCCTCACCCACATCGTCACGCAAATTCATATACGGGAATCGAAACCCGCCGCGCGGGACGTGCACCATCATGCAGCATGGCTCGAATGTGCTCCGCCGTATCGAGATCGAAGATCACTTCACCGCACTGCCGGCAAACCTTCGCTGGAATATGCTCGATGAGTACCGTTTCGCCGCGGATCTCAAAGGTCTCGCTAATGAGCTTGGTCTCTGCTTCGTGCGATCCGCAAATATGGCAGGTAAATCTGTTCATTTTCGTTTCGAATAATTATCAACCCATTCCTGGGCATTTGGTTCATAAATAGTAATGAGCCTCGTGCAATCTCCCGGCATTCTGGAAACATGCAAGTGAAGCGGTCGGTCCGCATAAGTAAATCCCAAAAGTAGATAACTCGGGTAATATTTATCGTCCGGATAGTCCTCGATGATGATGGCCGAGTCCGCCACTTCCCTGATTTCCCGCTCCGAAATATTTCGCTGAACGATCCGCTTGAGCGAATGCATCGTCAACTCGACGTTGCCCTCAACAAGATTCGCTTTTATCTCCGGCAGCGTCTTCATTTTAGAAAGGGCTCACTCATTATTGAATTCATAAGATAGGGTTACATTCGCTCCGGTGGGTAGGTTCCTCTATCCAAAAACCGCGAAACTCGAACTTCACACACCCGTCTTCGTCGTGCGGTTTGGAACTACACCGCCGTCAACTCTGGCATAAGCTCGTCAACGCCATCAGCTAACGCGTCTCAATGTGCTTCATTCGACGCAATATGTTCCTCCATTTGTGTATCGGGATTTTTTAAGGTGGCCTTCCACGAAATATTGCATCCGGAGGCGCGCAGCATCGCGCTTACGCTGCAGTATTTGGTCTCGGATAGCTCTATCGCACGCTCCAGTTCCCGAATGGTTGCATCCGGGCTTACCAGATGAATCTCCATTGCAATTCTAGTGAACACCCTGGGATGCTCGTGTGCGCGTTCGGCGGTGAGATCGACCCAAAAATCGGTAACGGTTCGGCGTTGTTTTCGGAGAATTGGAACAACGTCCAGTGTCATGCAGGCGGCAACGCATTCGAGGACGGTTTCCATCGGGCTTGCCGCTGAGTCGAGTCCGCCGCCTGCGACGCTGGTATCGAAAAAAGTCTGATGCCCCTTCTCGTTCGTGCCAATAAGCCGGAGCGGTTGATCTAGGTGAAGATGAGCTTTCATAAAAAGTAAGGTATTAGCAGAACACCATTACAAAAACTCTGCCAACACAGTCTCACCGGCAACAACTCTCTCGCCATTTTTCACTAAGATCGAAGCATTCATTGGAATAAATACATCGACCCGTGAGCCAAATTTTATCATACCAAACCGCTCCCCCGCCTGGAGCGTGTCGCCAACTTTTGCCTCGCAAACGATCCTTCGTGCGACGTATCCCGTCACTTGGGCAAACAGCAGCTTGGAGTAGCCTTTCATCCCGATCAGCATACGCTCGTTTCGATGCGTCGATTCCGGCTTACTCGCCACAAGGAACTCCCCCTTCACATACCGGAGATACTCCACTTTCCCCGCTATCGGCGACCGGTTAACATGCACATCCAGCGGCGACATAAAGATAGAGATTAGCGTAGCCCGAGATTTCATGTACTCCTGCTCATCAACTTCGCTAATTCCTACGATCAATCCATCCGCCGGAGAAACGATAAGCCTTTCAAGATTTTTACCATTGGCCCTTACATTGCGATCGGGATCGCGAAAAAAGTTTAGCGAGAAAATGGTGAGGAATAGTCCTACAATGACAAGAACTATTCGAAGCCACGCCTCGTCCGTCCAGACGGCTAGTCCGAACAGGATAACCACGATGATAAACACCGCGATTAGGACATCCTTTCCGTATCGAGTAAGCAAAGAATTACGAATTACGAATTTCAAATTACGAATTTTCTCTCTGATCTCGAAGTTTTCGCTTCATAGTCTTTTGAATGGAGCCGAGAATTTTCAACAACTCATCACAATCGGCAAGCATAGACTCAGCCATTAGGGATGTGATGTAATTCGTGTCCCGTAGTAATCTCAGCCAATAATGTGTCTCGCGGGCCTCACGGTATGAAATATTTGCTTTTGCAATAAAATCCTTCGTGGAGCTTGCCCCCGCGAATTCTTCGGCGTTAGCGCCGATTGAAGTTCCAGATCGCAAAATTTGATCTTTAAGAACAAAGGCCTTTTTCTTTTGGAGATATTCGCCAAGTCTGACAATTCGAATTGCGAAAGCGTAACTTTTATCCAAAATAATATTTTGCTTCATCATGGTAGAATGGACGTGTTTTGGGATTGAATCCCTTATTTGAAATTCGTAATTCGTAATTCGTAATTCGTAATTCGTAATTCGTAATTCGTAATTCGTAATTCGTAATTCGTAATTCGTAATTCGTAATTATAATACTGGTTCAGTTACACGCTTCAGCATTTCTGCATAAGCTTCCTCGACCCCACCCAGGTCCTGACGGAATCGATCTTTGTCGAGCTTCTTCCGAGTCACGGCATCCCAGAAACGGCAAGTATCGGGAGATATTTCATCACCTAAAAGGATTTCCCCTTTATGTCTGCCGAACTCCAGCTTGAAATCGACTAGAATAATTCCGCGCTCACGGAAGAATGCTTTCAGAATGTCATTGATCTTAAGCGCAGTATAGCGGATGTGATCGATCTCATCCTCAGTGGCGAGTCCGAGTGCAAGCGCATGACTATCGTTAATGAGCGGATCGCCGAGGGAATCATCTTTGTAGGAGAATTCGAAGGTTGGATGCTTGAATTCAATTCCCTCCTCCGCGCCATACCGCTTGCAGAAGGAGCCTGCTGCGATGTTTCGAACGATCACTTCGAGCGGCACGATCTCCAGCCGCTTCACCAGCATATCTACAGGCGTTAGCTGCTCGACGAAATGCGTGCGAATTCCGCTTGCTTCCAGCATTTTGAAAAGCGCACTTGACATCGCGCAATTCACTTCGCCTTTGTGCGCCCAACTCCCCTTCTTGAGGGCGTTGAAGGCGGTTGCGTCGTCCTTGAATTCCTGTATGACCAGGTCCTTGTTACCCTGAACAGTAAATAGTTTTTTGGCTTTGCCTTCGTAAAATTGATTTTCTTTTTCTGCGATCATATCTATGTAATTACTGAAAAATCCCTAAAAACGCTCCAAGGCTAAGAACCAACCCCGAACCGTTAATGCCGCTGAGTCCGCCAGTATTGCCAAGGGCAACACCCTGATCGACCGTCCACGTTCCCATCGAGGTTCCCTGATATGCGGCCGTAAGCCTGAACATCAGGTAGCTAAGCGGGGAATACTCGAACTGCAATTGCGGCATGTAAAGAAAGAAACTGGATGAGTACGTGTGCGTGGTATAGACATTATCCGGCGACCCACCGCCGAACTCGCTGCCGATGTCAAAATTCAGCCTGTTCGCAGCTTGCCGGGCGTAGATATTGACTGCACCATATCCCAAGGCGATCCCCGGAACGATATGGAAATGACCCGTTCGAAGCGGCAGAACATAATCGATCGTAATAGCTCCATAGCCAACTTCATATGTAAGATAGCGATTAACGTTTGTGCTATCCTGCGTGACAACCTCATTGGTGCATCCGCAATCGACGCTCGTGCCGCTATAGCCCATACCGCCAATGCGAAGGTTCTTTACCCACGGAATCGTGATGAACCCCTGACCGCCGATCATCCAAACCTCATCGCGATAATTTTTACCGACGAACGGCTGCGCAACGTTCGTATTGAAGCTCGAAAGATTTGGGCTGAAATACGCACCCAAAATACCACCACCGACTGAAAAGAATGAAGGCAGGCTTTTATCTTCATCCTGATACAGATCCTCATCGTTCCAGTGGGTCGTGTCCCGCTGGATCTGAGCGATCACCCGACTCGCTGGAGAGAAGGTAATTGTCCCAAGAAGGAGCAAAATCCAAAAAATAGAGCTTTTGCGGAGATTCATTATGTATGTTCTTTTCGTTAGGCAGCAAAAATACGAACTTTCAGCCTGCCGGCCAGTATATAATGCCAATTTCAAACTCTAACGATATTCTGGATTCGAACATTTCATCCAATACCAAGCCAGATCGTCTGCCTCGACCCGAGCGTGGAGCACGGTTAGAACTTACCACCGAATCCCTCGCATTCGAAGGAAAGGCTGTTGCACGCCGTGAAGATGGCTATGTCGTGTTTGTCGAAGGAGCATTAGGTCAGGAACGGGTCATGGCAGAAATTCGCAAGGCGAAATCCAATTTTGCTGAAGCGAAACTCATTGAAATTCTCAAGCCAGGTCCGGACCGGCGCACACCGATCTGCGTATATTTTGGAATTTGCGGAGGCTGTTCACTCCAGCACATGAACTATGCGGCACAGCTATCCGCAAAGAAACAGCAGGTCATTGATCTGTTCGAGCGCGTCGGGAAAATACCAAATCCCCCGGTTCGTGATGTAGTTGCGGCGCCAAGCGAGTACAATTATCGCAACAAGATGGAGTTTTCTTTCTCCGATCAGCGCTGGCTTACCGATGAGGAAATCGCAAGCGGCGATGTACAAGACAGGTTCGCGCTCGGACTCCACGTTCGTGAGCGATACGATCGCGTGATCGATACGGAAGTTTGCTATTTACCCAAACCCATCGTTGCAGAGATCCTTGATTTTACTCGTCGTTTCACATTTGAAAATAAAGTTGGCGTGTATTCCGATCGTGCTCCAACAATACCCGAAGATGCTGCCCCAACTTTTGCAAATCTTTTACGATTTCTCGTCGTAAAAACGAGCCACGCCACCGGGGAGATCATGGTGAACATCGTCACCAATCGGGAAGAGTCAGACCTAATGATAAAGTTCACGAACGAGTTGGTTCAGGCTGTTCCGAGCGTAACGACGGTGGTCAATAACATCAATACTCGCCGTGCACAAGTCGCTGTGGGTGACTACGAGATCGTCTATCATGGCGATGGCATTATTCGCGACAGGATCGGTAATGCAGAGTTTCGTATTTCTGCGAATAGCTTCTTTCAAGCGAACACCACACAAGCCGAGCGATTGTATGCTATTGCTGCCGAGTTCGCGGAGCTGAAACCCAGCGACATTCTTTGGGATCTCTATTGTGGAACCGGCACTATTGCACTATTTGTAGCAGATAAAGTTAAAGGCGTTTTAGGCATCGAACTGGTTGAATCTGCCGTGATCGACGCTCGCGCAAATGCAACGGCTAATGGAATATCAAATGCGGCTTTTGTTTCCAGCGATCTGCGGCGAGCGCTTACCACCACGGATTTTCTGGCAGATCATCAAAGGCCGGATGTGATGATCATCGACCCTCCTCGCAACGGTATGCACGCCGATGTAATTCAGGAAATTCTTAAACTCGCGTCCGAGCGGATCGCCTATATCAGTTGCAACCCAGCTACGCAAGCGCGCGATATTGCATTGCTCGCCGAAGGTTACGAGCTGCTTGAGCTACAGCCCGTCGATATGTTCCCACAAACCTATCATATCGAGTGCGTCGCAAAATTGAAAAGGATCAGAACCTGAATTACATTGAATTATTGATTGCACCGATTGATTGTTATGATTTTAACGATTTTTTAGTTTATGGATGCAGTTAATTCTGCACTAATTTTTTATTTCGCTTGAATTCACAAATACCCGGTTCTGACCTCAACGCCTTCCTCGAACTCTTCGAAGAAGATAGGTTTCCTTCACATAGCGGCCCGCTCTCCGGCATGAGCGTGGCTGTGAAGGATGTGCTTGCCGTTAAAGGCGCACGGCTTACCTGTGGCTCGAAGTTTCTCGAAAACTTCCAGTCGTTGTACAATGCAACATGCGTACAGCGTCTGATCGATGCTGGCGCGCGCATCGTCGGCAAAACGAATATGGATGAATTCGCCATGGGCTCATCCAACGAGACTTCCTATTTCGGGCCGGTGCTCAATCCATGGGATACTACTCGCGTGCCCGGCGGATCGAGTGGCGGCAGCGCGGTTGCAGCGGCCATTGGAGCTTGCAATGTAGCCTTAGGCACTGATACCGGTGGTTCTATTCGTCAACCCGCTGCATTTTGCGGCGTCGTTGGCATGAAGCCAACGTATGGGCGCATTTCGCGATATGGCCTTACCGCATTCGCTTCTTCATTCGATACCGTCGGGACGTTCTCTCGAACGCTGGAAGATTCCGCGCGCGCGCTCGAGATCATGGCAGGATATGATGAAATGGACTCCACCAGCGCCACTGTGCCGGTAGGTAACTATTCAGCCGCCATCAATAAGAGCGTCCATGGACTCAAGATCGGATTACCAGTGGAATATTTCGGAGACGGCATCGAGCCGGATGTTCGCCGCCTCGTTGAAGCGTCGAAACGGAAGCTCATCGAAGCAGGCTGTGAACTTATTAGTGTATCGCTGCCACATACGAAGTATTGCATTGCGGATTATTACATTCTCACAACAGCCGAAGCATCGAGCAATCTCGCGCGATTCGATGGTATCCGGTACGGACGAAGAGCTGGGCAGAATGCAAGCACTGCCCCACGCGGCGAGTTCCATCCAATGTCGCTCGAAGAGACCTATCGTAAATCACGCTCAGAAGGATTTGGCAAAGAAGTAAAGCGAAGAATCATGCTTGGAACTTATGTGCTGTCATCTGGCTATTACGACGCATATTACATTCGAGCGCAAAAGGTTCGGCGGCTTATCGCTCAGGATTTCGTCGAAGCATTCAAGCAGTGCGATGCCCTGCTCACCCCAACCACCCCAACTACCGCATTCAAATTCGGAGAAAAAGCAAGCGATCCACTGGCGATGTATCTGAATGACATTTTTACGGTAAGTTCCAATATCGCAGGCGTTCCCGCCATCAGCGTGCCCGTAGGTCTGGATTCCAAAGGATTGCCGGTTGGTGCTCAACTCATCACAAAGCACTTCGATGAAGAAACCATGTTCGCACTTGCAAAGGAAATAATGCAGAACCTGGATTACGTGGATTTAAGCGGATTACGCGGACGATTATAGGATTATACTATCTTTGAGTCGTTTGTTTAATCTGGCAAACTTTGATTAAGTTCGAAACTTAGATTCCCGCTTTCGCGGGAATGACAGAGAAGTGGCGTTTTAGCACTTCGCGCTATGATTTCTATCGCGCCTCCACGCGAACGGCGCATGATCGCTCATGCGGGGGGCATCCAGTCACTTAATCTGAGTTTCAATAAATCAATCCGAAAAATCGTCCGCGTAATCTCCCCGTTAATCCGCGTAATCCCGGTTCTCCCCTATCCCAGGAAATGCACCTTCACAATATTCGTGTGGCTAACCTGAAAGATCGGGTGACCGGCAGTGATGACGATCCAACCGCTGTTACCAACGAGTCCCTTCTTTTGGACATCGCGAACCATATATTCTAAGGTCTCGTCGAAGCTCGTCACCATTTCCAATTTTAGCGGCACGACGCCGTGATAAAATGCCATGCGCCGCAGCGCCGCATCTTCTGTGGACATACCCACCACCAACTGCGAGAAGCGATATTTGGCCACATAACGCGCACTCCGTCCCGTTAATGTAGCACAAATGATCGCTTGCGCATCAACTTCCTCAGCAAGCACGCACGCAGCGCGCGCAACGGAATCCGTTGCATATTCTGCCTCTTCGTGCGGCAATACAAAATCATGCTCTACGCGTACATAGCCGCTTCGCTCGGCAGCGATAACGATCTCCCGCATCGTTGCGACGGCCTCGACAGGATAGCTCCCAGCGCTTGTCTCTGCTGAAAGCATGACGCAATCGGAGCCATCGAAAACGGCATTTGCAACATCGCTGGCTTCAGCGCGCGTGGGACGCGGATGCGTGATCATCGATTCAAGCATTTGAGTTGCAGTAATAACGGGAATACCCCGCGCATTGGCAAGATCAACAATACGCTTTTGGATCGGCGGAACGCGCTCAAGAGGCATCTCCACTCCCAGATCCCCACGAGCAACCATGATCATATCGGTTTCGGCAAGAATATCATTGATGTTCTCGACCGCTTCCGGTTTCTCGATCTTGGCGATAATTGGAGTCGTAGTATCTCCAAGTTCAGTCTGAAGAAATTCCCGCAGATCGCGAATATCCTCAGCACGGCGAACAAAGCTTATAGCCAGCGCATCCACGCCAACTTTCTGGATGGCAAAACGCGCGATCTCCTTATCATGATCGGTAACCGTTGGAATTCTCAGAATGGTCGCTGGAAAATTGATTCCCTTATGGCTCTTGAGAAAACCTCCGGTCTTAACCGTTGCGGTAATTTCGGTATCGGATACGATCGTTTTGACCGTCAACTCTATGGCACCATCATCGAGCAAAACAGGATGGCCGGGTCGCACATCAACGCCAAGGTAAGGGTAGCTTGTCGTAATCCGCTCAGGTGTCGTCGGGGTGTCAGGATCGAATGCAAGGTTCACGATCGCACCTGCAACCAGGAGTACGCCATTCGGATCATCCACATCTCCCGTTCTGATCTTCGGGCCGGGAAGATCCGCAAAAATAGCAATGTGCTTGCCAAGACGCTCGGCAACAACACGCACCTTCATCGCAATATCGAGATGCGTATCGAATGTTGCGTGTGAAAAATTCAGCCGGGCAATATCCATTCCGGCCAGCATCAATTTTTCAATGATCTCTTCGGTCGCGCTCGTGGGACCTAACGTCGCGATGATCTTCGTTTTCGGTTGCAGCACGGTGTAAATTACCAATTACGAATTAGGAATTAGGAATAATTAGGAAGTAGTCACCATATTACTGACCATTACTTCGTAATTGGCAATTCGTAATTCAAACAGTGGGCAATACGGGATTCGAACCTGTGACCTCTTCCATGTCAAGGAAGCGCGCTAACCAACTGCGCCAATTGCCCTGTATTTGCTCGAATTTTCTAAGCGCCGTCCCAACAGAACCCACGGCGCTCGCGGTTCCGTTAGTTTTCGAGCACAACGATCACAGCATCCGACAGATCACTATCTAACTCATGGCCAGCAGCGAGCCAGGTTGCACCAAGTCTCCTGTGCAGTTCTGATTGCAACCTGCCATACTTTTGCTGATTTCTCGGCTTCACCGCTTCTCGTATGGTGATTCGGTGTTGCGAGTCCAGCATAGCTTTTAGCTTATCCAGCAATAATTCAAGCGATTCCGCTCCCCCCTCGACGTTGCTGTAATCTTCGGAAAATACAAATCTCCACTGTTTCTTTACTGTTGTCGGAACTCCGCTGGAGGTATCGACGGCCGGAAGAATCAGCGTGTCACGCGATACATCAAGATTCTCGTTGCCCGAACGGAGTTCCACGACAAGCTGGTTGCGCTCAACCGTGTTCAGCCGGACCAGCACATTGCGCCAGGCAGGATCCTCCTCGAGCCGAAGAATCGTATCTTCTGTGGGAGCAGCTTCTGAGGCAGAGGGAAAATTCTTTTCGATCAATCGCAGGCTGTCCTTCAGCACCATTAAGTACGCTGCATAATTACGATCAAAATGGCAGGAGAGCGTAAGATGCGGAAGATGGTAGGAGTCCTCCACCCATTGGCTGGCTCGTGGCGGCACATTCGCGGAATCGACCATGGCATATTCCTTTACACTTGTTTCCACTCGTTCCAGCGGAGGGTTTCCGGTCGATGGAGTACCATTGACAAGGAACTTAACCCTGGGCAGCAAGAGCGGCAAAGTTGGCGGTGGGCGTGGTGCCACCGGCTCCGCCAAAGGCGGATGCTGAACTTGTTCTGAACCGAAAGTATATGCAATCGTAAGGCCAGCGCTCCATGCGTTCAACCCAGCCTGCGATAGTTCCGTTAGATCGAGATGCGTGGTTATCTCTGGCCGAATCGGGAAATTGGGTATTTTCCATCCGACCCCAGCGGAAAGGCCAAAATGTGTCGAAGCCGACTTTGCATCCGAGGGTGTTATATCATTCCCACTCGGATCAACTTCCGTGACTTTGGTCGAGATCGCCTGCGATAGCCACGGGCCGAATCGTAGCGTAAAAGGCGCAGCCTGCCATGTGGCTCCTGCTTCTGCCAATAGCTTCACATCGTGGCCAGAAACGGAATACACTGGGAAATTAAAATCAAAACGGCCAGTGGAAAGCACGCCTTCGATTCGTCCAAGAAGCCCAATTTGTCCAATCATGTGTGGAAGCGTAGCGTCAACGCCCACCCCATACGATTCGCTCGAGCTTGTTCCTGTGGCACTACCACTAACTGGATTCAATACACCCTGCGCGCGATTGATAAATAACGGTGAGCCGAAATCGAAGGAAGCGATCGGGGAAATGGAAACTGATTGCTGGGCATTCGCTGCAATCGCGAAGAAAAGAATTCGGAAAAACAGCAGTCGGCGTATCACTCACACAAAAATACGATCATTCTAACACTACATGCAAAAACCCGCCACAAATGAGAGGTGCCATGGACTTGATCTACATGATTGTTCCGAAAAAATAATTTATTTATCACGCGTATCTATATCCCCGTTTGCGCCAAAGAGCACTACGCGGTGCTGGCTTGCATACCGGACATCGACCCATCGGCTCGATCCGGCGTTCGAGTGGTTCCACGTGCCACCTGCGTCAGTCGATTCAACAATTACTCCGCCATATCCAGCCGCCGTAATGGTTTCATTCCCGTCATTGTCGATACCGTCAAGGGCGGGTGAGCAAGAATAGACCGTGGTCCATGTCTGTCCTCCGTCAATGGTACGAAGAACATAGCCATTCACCGTATCCGAATTATCTAATGCCACGGCATAGCCGAGGGCTGCGCTGAGAAAGGTGCTACGGGAGATAATGGCATTGGGTTGATCGGATGTACCGGCAGTCCAGGTCATACCACCATCGGCGGTCCAATATGCAACGCCAGAACGACCGAGCGCAACGCCGTTTTGTCCATTAGTCCCGGGAATGAAGTTGATGTTATAAATTCCATTGCTCGTCGCGATGATCGGGTTCCAGGTTTGTCCTCCATCGGTGCTTTGGCAAATCGAGCCGGCATTAGAGCTGCCGTCGGCGTTCGCGGTCCCAATAAATCCGGTATTCTGATCCGTAAAATAGAGTGCACGTATTCTGTCGGTCGAAGAAATATTACTCGTGTTTATCGCTTGCCAGGATGCTCCGCCATTGGTGGTCTCGGAAAGAGCCAGTACATCACCTGCGGCAAAGCCTGTCGTGGCGCTTAGGAACGAAACCCCATAGATCGCCCCGCTCGTCGGTGCGGCGTGCTTAAGCGCCCAGGTGCTGCCGCCATCGGCACTCGCGAGGAATGCGCCACCTACACCGGAAGCGAAGCCGGTCGTCGAGTTCACGAACTGACCGATCACCAGCGTCTCCGTTGTGGGGGTAGAACTTTGGGTCCATGACCCAGTTGAAGAATTTGTGGGGGAAGAATTACTGCTGCATCCTGCAATAGCAACAACAGCAAATAGCAACAGCGAAAGGGAATATTGTTTCATACTTCAAGGGTAAAAGAACAAAGTTAAATGCGACGTTAAAAACAAACAGAATGAGGAATGAAACCCGTTCCTACATAAAAAGCCCGCGCGAAATTTCGCGCGGGCAAAGCCAGATTATATTAAATTGCGATCTAATGCGAGTACCAATATAATGTACCATTGTCACCGATGAAAGCAATGCGATGGGCGGGCCAAATGCCACCAGCCCACTCTATGTCATTCCACGATCCAGTGAATCCATTGACCGATTGCTGCGACCAGCTGCCGCCGCTATTAGTAGAATGGAGAATTACCCCATTCGCGCCTGCTGTCCATACTTCCGTCTGGCTCGTCATACTTACCGCACGCAAGGAACTTGTTACGGGTGATTGCTGCGGGCCGGTCCAAAATGTTCCGCCATTACTCAAGGCTTGATAGATCGTGCCATAAGCACTCACGGTTATTCCGTTGCCCTGACTCGAAATGTAGATAGCTGTTAAGTCATCACCAGCTCCCGAAACGGACACAGATGACCAAGTCGTACCACCCTGATAGTCATAAATTTGTCCTGCATTTCCGACAACGGTTCCATGTAATTGATCGATACCATACAACGCACCCGATGTTGTCGTCATGGCTACTGTCCAGGAGTTTCCAGCGTCCATCGAAGTAAGTATCACCCCTTCTGTTCCACTATTTGCACCGCCAACGACCACCATTAGACCTTGAGGGTTCTGTGTGCTCTTGCTTCCCCAGAAAATATCGCGAATAGCTACAACTGGTGTGGAAGGTAATGTTAGCTGACTCCAGATTCCGCCGGCATCCGTTGTTTTTAGCAATGTACCATTGTTACCACCAGCGATTCCATTATTCTGATCGAGAAAACGTACTCTGTAAAGATTTTGTGAGGTGCCTGAGCTCTGAGCTGACCACGTCGTCCCCCCGTCGATGGAGCGAAGTATCGTGCCATCGAATCCGCACGCATAAACTGAATCGTTAGACGCAAAGCATATTCCTTCTATGTTTGCAGTTGTGCCAAAGTTGCCCTGAGTCCAACCTGTGTCGGTCTTTGTAACTGTATCGGTTTGCGCATTCCATCCTCCTTCATGAAAGCGGGTTGCAACTTCTGCCGCACTTAGGGCGTGATGCAAAACCAACAGATCATCGAAGCGTGCCGTATCCGCCTGATAATTAATATTTCCGATCAAGTATAGCGCTTCGGGACCGCTGGATGTGGGATTATAACTTCCGTATGCTCTTGAAGCAATGTTTACGGTATCAATATAGATTGTTGCTAAAGATTGAGCGCTTACAGTAAGCGTGAGCAAGTGCCAGCCATCCTGTGTACCAGATGGTGCCATATTAGCGGGCAATGGCCCGCATCCTGCAAGCGACCCACCATTGATGTAGAATTCGAACGAACTTTCGGAGATGGTGAAGTCAGCTCCGGCCGAAAGATTTGCCCAGATGGAAACCGTGTAGGAATCAGTATCTGTAAAAACTGGCATATCACCCACATTGACCATACACTTACCGACCATTTCGATTGCTTGATTGGAATGCAGGCCCTGGAAGCCGTGAAATCGATCCGGATATTTATAGTCGGTATCGGCAACTCCGAATAGCGACAGGAATGATGTATGTGCGTTTCCTGAACTGTCTGTAAGTGTGCCTTCAAAAGGGAGTAGAAGGATAGTATCACGGTTGATGGTAGTGGTCGGATTATTGGTCGGTGGCCCAGTCAACTTATCCTTACAGCTTGTAATAACGAGGAGAGTCAGCAATGTGAACGGGATCAGTCGTAATTTCATAATTTAGTCGATTAGAAAAAGTTAAATACACGAACAAGACGTATGCAAGAATGAAATCCTGACATTCCTTTTGTAGCGCCGGCGTCCCCGCCGGTCCCCATCCCCATGAACAAGGAGACCGGCGAGGACGCCGGCGCTACATGTCAGGAGTTTGCTTGTTCCAACGTCTTGCTGATGGATTTCTTGCGGAGGCATATCGGTTCAAAGGCTGGTGACAGATCAAAATAGGCTTTTCGAGGCATTTTTGGCCGGTAACGATTCGGCCTTTGCGGAGCTATATCGCGAGCTAAATCCGAGGCTTTCGGCGTATTGCCACAAGCTTTCTCCCAGCCATGCCGACGATCTCATGCAAGAGCTTTGGGAACGCGTGATAGCCATGCGTACCCCTAAATTAAGAAAAATAAAACTGGAATTAGTAAACCCTCCGGCATTTCTTTTTCGAATGCTTAAGAATCTTGCGGTCGATGAATTCCGCAAAAGAAAAAACGAAATTTCGCTAGATGAACATTCGTCACACGAGACCCATGAGTCGTATAGAATTTTTGAGCAAGAGACGACAGCGATAGGAGCCATTATTCTCGATGCACTTGAAAAATTACCACCCGATGACCGCGAAGTACTGGTGCTCAACATTTATAGCGGCTACAGCTTCGGCGAGATAGCGGAGTTGCTGGGCGCATCCACGGATGCCATCTGGCAGCGCGCTTCCCGTGCGCGAGTGAAACTTAGAAAGATCGTACTCGCCGATGCGGAACGAATGGGCATCACATTGCCAGTAAATCACAACGGCAAAGAAGTTTCCAAAAGAAATGACTAAATAATATGAGCGAAAAAGCACATTCCCCAAATAACGAGGATTCCCTGGATAGCCTCATCACCCGCACGCTTGCCAGCGATGCTGAAAAAACTCGCGCTCGTTTTGCTACAGTTCCCAACGCTCGGCTCACCGCGAAGCTCGCCCTCTCTACTGCCTCTCGCGGATTGCTCGGCACCCTCGCGGCAAAGTTTGCGATCTACGGTGGAGCTACTCTGATTGTCGGTGGCGCGCTCTATTTCATTCCAGCATTAGGAGTAAAACCACAGGGGCCGATCAATACCACCACAGCGCAGGTAAAAACTACTCCGGCGCCAAGTTCGAACGTCAGCTCAATAACACCAGCGCCGACCAAACTGCATCCGCCAAAATCGAGTTCCCAACCAACCCCGCAATATTCGGTGGCGCCTATAGCACATCCACCACTTCAGATCAATGAAGGTGATAGCAGCAGCATTCGTCATATCACAAATCCCAAGTATCAGCCGCCGTTAAAGTAATAGCACCGCAAGACTTACCTTGCGATGCTAAAACCACATAACTTACTTAAAATCTGCGGCGAGCCGGCTGGCTTCATCGAGCACACTGAATGCCTTCTGAAACTGGCGGTCATCTTCAAGTGGGATGCGGTAGCGTACATCGTTGCCAAATATTCGTCCGCCGATCTCTGTGCGAAGCAGAATCGCAAGCCACGGGCGGTCGATCGCAAACTCTTTCATATCGACTTCCACCTTTTTGTCCTTGGCTCGCTTCAAAATATCATCGAACATTGCGTCAGTGATGTGGAAATTCTTAATGAAATAATCTCCATCACCTTGCGCTTTTATCTCCGCAACATGCTTTGCCACGTACTCTTCTGAAAAATCGCCGAACACGCCGGATGCAAGCAGCTTGCGTGTCGATTTCTGAGTCGTATCGTTCCGAACCATGAAATCCGGAGTGATGCCGCCACCGCCGTAGATCGTACGCCCGGCTGCGGTCTTGTATTTCGGACGTGAAGTATCGATCGAGGTCAGGTCGTGTGAGTGCGAAAAATTATCCTCATCCTCCTCCATCATTGCGGCCTTGGCCGTCGTGTTTTCTACATACTTCCCTTGAACATAGGGCTTTTGGATGGAACGTCCGCTTGGAGTGTAATAGCGAGAAATAGTAAGTCGAATCGCGCTGCCATCCGGCAGAGAATACTGTTGCTGCACCAGCCCCTTGCCAAAGGTGGTTTGTCCGACAATAAGCGCGCGATCCAGATCCTGGAATGCACCGGATACGATCTCGCTCGCGCTTGCGGAACCATTATCGACGAGCACCACTAATGGTGTTTTCTCAAAAGCATCACCTGGGTTCGAATGCAGCGATTCATTAAACTCTGGATGAATGCTCTTTGTGTAGACAAGCGTCTTTGTTCCACCGATAAATTCGTCGGCAACCTTCACGGCCTGTTCCAGATAGCCACCAGGGTTATCACGAAGATCGAGAACTAAACGTTTCATACCTTTTGAACTCAGGTCGTTCAAGGCTTCCATGAGTTCATCGTAGGTGTTACTCGTAAATTTTCCAACATCGATATATCCCGTTGTCGGATCGACCATAAAATGCGCCATCACGCTCACGATCGGAATCACATCGCGAGTAATGGTAAAATCGATCGGTTGTGCATCTCCATATCGGGAAATGCCAACTGTAACCTTTGTGCCTTGAGGACCGCGCAGCGATTTCTTCACCTCGTCTTCCTTAAGACCTATCGCAGATTTTCCATCGATGGTTACGATCTTATCCCCGGCACGAATACCGAGCATATCACTGGGGCCACCCGGGATTGGGGTTTCAACCGTGATCGTGTCGTGAATGAGCGAAAAAGTCACTCCGATACCATCGAATTTTCCCTCGAACTGCTCACCTTGATCTTCCACCGTCTTGGGTGGCATATAGACGCTATGGGGGTCGAGCTTACCGAGAAAACCTACGATCGCCGCATCGTTCAAGTCCGAGAGATTAACCGTATCGACATAACGATCCTTTACCATCCTCATGACTCTGCTATATTTATCGAGCAGTTGTGGCTGGCTATCGTCGCTGAACGCGCGTTCGATCCGCGAACCAAGGAGTACGCTGACAACGACAAGAGCCACTGCTGAAATTGCGAGGCGGCGGCGGTTATAATAAAATTTTTGCATGATACGGCTGCGTAAAAACTATTCGGTATGTGCTAATGTGTGATGACCTTGATAGAAGCTGTTAAGCGAAGTGGATAGGAAAAATGCTGTTTTATTGGTACGGAAATCTTTTGCAATAAGTTTCGAGCAAGGCTTATGCCACAATGAACGGAATGCAATGCACAAAAACCAAGCTGATAGCATTTGTAGGAGCCGATAGCATTACCCCATAGGCGTAACGAATACTAACGTGGGTTCATGCCATTAACCCCTACGAATATTGGATCACCGAAAGGAGGGTTCACCCCTTGAAAACCTCAACCTATCATCTTTCATAATTCATCCTTCATCTTTTTCCATTTGTCGGGGCGACACGATTCGAACGTGCGACCCCCTGCTCCCAAAGCAGGTGCGCTACCAGCTGCGCCACGCCCCGATTGTTGCCGAGTAGCCGTAAACTTCTGGTCTCGGCTACAATAAGAAGGCGAGTGCTAAACGCCATCGAAGCCAAATCGTTTCGATTTTCCGCAATCTGCTTCAAATGTCCGGACCTATGGTCGCGGCCATGCACGCCGCTTCCCAAAGACAAATATTGATCGTCGCCCAGGATCTTGCTACATATTCGCCGTTGACAGCACTATTATTCTTGAGTTTTGCAACTATCGCGCGTGCATGGCTCTGATCCGCTGCTTCAATAAATGTGGTGGAAGCAGGCGGAACACGGTGCGATGCATGGAAAATATCTGACGCGAGGTTTCTTGCCGATGGATTTTTGTATGTAATGAGGTCATCATCCCAGAGCTTGTGAAGGTTCGTTTCCTTGTCCTTAAAATAGACGGTTATGTCGTTGCCACCGAAAGCATTCCCATAGCAATGGAACGGTTGATGGAGGTCTGCAACAAGGTGAAACCAGTACAACAGCGCTTCTTTCCGTGCGCGTTTGCTGGCGGAATGATTTCTGATCGTGGCTTGGACCATAGCAAGCTTTGCTATGATACAATCGCCATTCGGGCAATCACGGTCAGCGTTGTAATGCTCATCGCGATCGGGAATATCTACATAATGCCAATTCCCGTTTCCGCATTTGCCTTTTACCTCGTCCGCCCAGTTCCCGATGTAATACGTGTCATGCGTCCCAAGCAGATCATAGACTGCCTTGCGCTCGGCTGGCTTCATCAGGCGAAGCGCCATTTTTACGACGACATCATGCCCCTCACCGCCCCACGCGAATGCCCTGCTGCATGTCATGGCAAGCAGTGCGACAACCACTACGTGTCCGATAGAAATGCTTGTCCGTGTGTTTGTTCTTTTCATATTCATAATCACCCTCGATTCCGATTCAATTTCGCCATTCGTTGCAACAAGTATTCATAAAGGCACCATTTCCTTGAAAACGGGTGCCCACCTTTTCCCCCTCCCATTTCATCTTTCATCTTTCCTATTTCATCTTTTCCCCACAGGGTGCCTATCAGAACAGGTGCTAATATACGACATTTCCTGACCGTCACAAGAAATCCGATATTTTCTTTCGCGCAGGCCGGACGCATCTCCCCCAATCCTCCTTCCAGCCCGACCACCAGGTGTAGCGCCGAACCTTCAGGTTCGGCGAAAATTACACCGACTCTGAAGGTTCAATATTACACTCGCGGAATTGGGTCACTCATTATTACCCTTCCCCGTGGGCACCTTTGCCGCCCGCCATTCATTTTCATGGAAGTACAAACCATGTTCCCGAAACGGCTTCTCGCGCTCACCCTCTTCGCCGCGCTCACGGTGATGCCGCCGTGGTTTGCCTTTCCCATGCGAGCAAATGCCCAAACGCCGATCTCTGCTATCTTTTCCAACGACCGCTACGCACCCGGCCCGGTGCATGACACCACATGGATCGAAGCTTATGGCGGATGGAATGCTGCTTTCGCCACACTCTCTGCGACTTGCGATAGCAATTACAATCTCACGAACGTCAAGGTGGCGTTTACCGAGCTTCCGGGACTCATCCGTTTCTTCGACCAGCCGCAGGATTCGGCTATGAATGATACGGCGACATACGACGTATATCCCGGAACCGCACTCTTCACGACCACCTGGGACGCCAACGCCCAGTTTGTTGCCATACGGAGCCTGAGCAATACGAATATGGTCGCCGTTGCGGTGGACAGCATGGCAAAAGACAGGAACTTTACTCTAACCAATGGAGGAAAGATTCTGAATGTCAGCCAAAATGACAGCGCCCACACTATTACGCATGAGGATTCCGACTACACGATCTCGTGGACTGAGCCGTATGTGGATACTTCCAAGGGCTTTCACTCATTGGATATTGGCCTGACCATTTCCCGCAGTTACGGCGATTCGGTATTCGGTCCCGGCTCCTGGATTGCAATCACGCCACAGATTTCGTTCCACAATCTCGGTCAGGGCGATGACATCCACGAAACCTTTGCAAGCGGGCCGGGAGGCACGTATAAAGTTAATACGGGGATTGACACTACCGCCAATAAATTCCTTTATGCGATCGAAAAGCTTGGGGCGGGATTGAATGGAATCGGAAGTTTAGGAGATACGACTTGGAAAACAGAGATTGTTGATTTGCAGTTTAATTCAACTATTTTTAACGCAACGAATTTTATATGCCCAATTTCTTCAAATGCTCGAGCTAAGCCTCTGGATTGGTATTATCTTAATGATAGTATGGCCGCACAATCTTCGAGACTATTACAACCTGCCGATTCTGCGTATCGCTCTTTAAGCTCGAGTTTTGGTGTTCTTTTTATTACCAACCAAGGAGGGAGTCATAACGTATCGCTTTTACAGTATGACCAATCGAGCAGTATCAACTACGGCGGGATAGTTTTCTGCTTATCCAGCGCCAAGAACGGTGTCCAATCTGATACGTCGGCATCTTTGCAGTTCCAGTTAGATGGCGACCACTATAATATTGTAGACCAAGATATTCATGGGAACCGGCTTTTGATTATCTCAGGCGGTCCAGGTGGGCTTTCTGGTGCTAATGCCACGTTACTCGGTTATACGAATAGATACACAGACGCGAACGGATTGAATATGTCTGTTAACATGGATACAATTACGCTTTGGTCAGGCCCACACACGATAGTGGGAAATGCAGTGAGTGAGGGATACGCAAAGCAAAAGCCATGGGAACCAACACCGCTTCCGCATGTAGTTCAATTGCTTTTGCCGCTTGATAGTACAAAGTTGATGGGCAAAGAAAACGTCCAATTTGTCTGGACTTATTCGGGCGTACCGATTAATAACTATCACTTTCACATTGCTTCGTCTTCTTTCGGACTCGATTCCACTATTGCTGATACAACTGCAATACTCAATCTTGATACAGGGACCTATTCATGGTCAGTCGCTGCTGAGAACAATGCGGGCGAGGGGCCAGTGAGTAATGCGTTCATGTTTACGATAGCGGCTCTCGCGGGCGTACAAATTTTGCCAGAGCAAATAACGGGCATCTACCCCAACCCCTTCGCCCAATCCACCCAAATTACCTTCAACTCGCAAACCGCTGGATATGCTGATGTCTCCATCATAAATTTGCTTGGCGTGGAGGTTGCGCGGCTGTTCTCGGGTGAGCTGGGTGCGGGAGAGCATTCCTTTATGTGGAGCAATCCTACAGGATTGCCCGATGGGGTGTATGAATGCCTCGTCCGCATGAATGGGAGCGTTGAGACGCTGCCGATGCTGATGATGCGATGAACCCGGATTACGCGGATGGCGGCGGATTACGCGGATAGTATGTTGTCATTCCCGCGAATGCAGGAATGACATCACTGCTTCATTCTTAAAGCAATACCTTATTCAGTGGATGCAAAATTATATTGCAAACACTTCCTCGACCTTCATGCTGAATCCCGGGAACATAGCGCTTTCAATCTTGTCCGGTGGACGGAGCAGGGCAACTGTTTGGTAGAATGCTCCCTCTTTTACCATTATTTCAATCGTTCGGTCTTCGGGATCGATGATCCAATATTCGCGAACTCCGCATTCGCAATAAATTCGTTTCTTGCGTGAATAGTCATACGATCCCGTCGAGGGAGAAAGCACTTCGATCACCAGATCCGGAACGAATCGAATGCGGTCGTTCGGATCGAGCAGATGCACATTTTCCTTCCGGATGAAAATGAGATCCGGCTGATAGACATCTTCTTCGGTGAGATAAACATCCATCGGCGAGAGGATAACTTTACCAAGACCATTTTTTTGAATGAACGGGGTGAGTCGCACCGCGATATTCAGGATAATATCCTGATGAAGAAATGTGGGACTGGGACTCATAATTAACTCTCCGGCAATAAGCTGGTAAGGCGAGCCCTCAGGCAAGCGTTCAAAATCACGCGCGGTGGCATGGTTTTCCGTGGTCAGTAACATAGCGATCTTTCACAGCCTATAATCCAAAGTGACGAAGAATTGTTCAACCGGATTCACTAAGCTTACATTTCTTCGAGGCGCGCAACAAATTGTTCGATGGTGAGATCGGCCTTCTTGATTTGACCTCCTAACAACCCGCGAGCAACATGGTCGTGCAACGGTATTGATAAGGAGTGAAAACGGCCTGGACAAGTTAGCATCGCATGGCTCCCACGGGTCCGGGAATATCTCCATCCGAACGATTCAAAGACACGTATAATCTCATTAGGCGTGAGAAGCGGAACTTGCGGCATTAAATGGTAACCTCTATTTCGCGAGGTTCCGCCATGATCGGAGGCAATCCAAGTTCTTCCCGAACTTCGAGGCACCCTCTGATAGCATCTTTGATGTTCTCTTCCGCTTCTTCAAATGTTTTGCCCTGACTCATACAGCCAGGGATGTTGGAACAGTCTGCAATATACATGCCGTCCTCATCACGATAAATATTAACCTGAAATCGCATAATAGTAACACACCTATATCGACAATTGAGTTCCATTAGCCGTATTACAACGGAATATTCCCATGCTTCTTCCACGGGTTGGTATCCTGCTTGTTCGCCAGCATTTTCATAGCTCGAATAAGGCGAATGCGCGTTTCCGAGGGTTCGATCACATCGTCAACGTATCCGCGCTCAGCAGCAATAAAGGGATTGGCAAAGCGCTCGCGGTATTCATTGGTTAACTCCTCTTCGCGCGCGGCAGGATCTCTAGCTTCAGCAATTTCTTTTTTGAAAATAATTTCAACCGCACCTTTCGGTCCCATTACAGCGATCTCCGCGCTGGGCCAAGCGTAATTCATATCGCCGCGAATGTGCTTGGAGTTCATCACATCATAAGCTCCGCCGTAGGCTTTTCGTGTAATCACCGTAACTTTTGGAACGGTCGCTTCGGCAAAAGCATAGAGTAATTTCGCGCCGTGACGAATAATACCGCGCCACTCCTGATCGGTGCCGGGAAGGAACCCGGGAACGTCCTCGAACACGACCAGCGGAATGTTAAACGCATCGCAGAACCGAACAAAACGCCCGCCTTTGGTTGCAGAATCAATATCGAGCACGCCGGCCATCGAAAGCGGCTGATTTGCGACGATTCCGATCGACTCTCCATCCAGCCGAGCAAACCCTACGAGGATATTCGTCGCGAAATTTTCGTGTACTTCAAAAAAGCTATCGCGATCCACCACTTCCGCTATCACCTGGCGCATATCATAAGGCTTATTCGGGCTATCCGGAATGATTCCATCAAGCGAAGTGCACACTCGCACTGGATCGTCATCGGTCTCGATGCGAGGCGGCTTTTCTTTATTGCTTTGTGGAAGATAGGTTAGCAGCTTCCGAATCCCGTTCAGGCATTCCAGCTCATTCGGCAAGGCAAAGTGCGCCACACCGGATTTCGAAGCATGAGTATCTGCGCCACCCAATTCTTCGCTGGTGACATCTTCATGCGTTACAGTTTTCGTCACATTCGGACCGGTGACGAACATGTAGCTTGTCTGCTGTGCCATGAATACAAAATCGGTGATAGCCGGCGAATACACCGCACCTCCCGCACATGGCCCAAGCACTGCGGAGATCTGCGGCACGACGCCAGAAGCCAGCGTATTCAGCAAAAATATATCTGCATAACCTCCAAGGGATACAACGCCCTCCTGTATGCGCGCACCGCCGGAATCATTCATGCCGATAACCGGCGCGCCGTTTCGCATTGCCATCTCCATCACCTTCACGATCTTCTCCGCATGCGCCTCTGAAAGCGAACCGCCGAACACGGTAAAATCCTGGCTGAACACATAGACAAACCTTCCATGAATGCGCCCGCAGCCTGTCACTACGCCATCGCCGAGGGGCCGCTGTTTTTCGAGGCCGAAATCCTTCGACCGGTGTCTAGCGAACATGTCGAACTCCTCGAAGCTGTTTTCATCGAGCAACAAAGCAATTCGTTCACGTGCGGTGAGCTTCCCTTTCTTGTGCTGATCCTCGATCCTTTTTTGCCCACCACCGAGCAGCGCTTCTTTTCGATACTCGGCAAGTAAATGTTCAGTGCTATTCATAGATCGAACGGAAAAAGAGAAATCGTGAAATGGCTATTGGAACGTAGCATTAAATGCACCATTAGAGAAAACTCTAACGCTATCGGCAGCCGTGGAGCATTTGAGCGTTCCACTAAACGTTCCCTCAAATGTTGGTGAGGTCTGCGTCACCGTGATCGTACAATATCCCTGCGCTGGGTTCGCCTCGTAGGTGTTGTTATTCGTAATATCGTAGTAGGTAATAATGGCTCCATCTGGCTGGGATTGAACCGTGAATGGCAGGCTCAGCTCCTTGGGAATCGAAAGCGTGATCTCGTTTGACGGGGCACCCTGAACGTCCTGTGTAGCGGAAAGAATGTACACATTCGACTGATCGGAAACCTTTGCACTCGCAGAAAGAAATTCGCTTCCATCCTGCAGATCAACAGCGATCGAACCAGGATTCAGAGTCTCCATCGGATTCGTGCTGTTACTGTTACAGCCAGCAATGAGGAGGATTGCGCCGAGTGCCGCTATTATTCGAATTCTGGATTGCATAGTCCATTCAAACGATTCATCATGTCATCTTTGTTCACACTAATATGAAGGAGCAACTCGAACACGCGATGCCAACCAGCCCTCCCATCGGTACGAATGGTCATAAACCGGCTCCAGAGTTATCCGTACAGAGTGATAAAAAAATTGAACGTGTGCGCATCACCCCCGATAAAGTCCATGAGACGCTTGCCAAACATATCCTTGCCGATGGCTTCGATCTCATCGTCGATCTGAAAGAATCAAAAGGCTCTTGGATCGTCGATGCACGAAGTGGCAAACGCTACCTCGATTTCTTCACTTTCTTCGGATCCAGCCCCGTTGGGTTGAACCATCCCAAGATGTTCGAGCCCGAATTTTCTGAAGCGCTGATGCGCGCGGCAATTAACAAACCCTCCAGCTCGGATGCTTACACCGTTGAGATGGCGGATTTTGTCGAAACATTCGAACGGCTTGCCGTTCCGGAATATCTACCACATCTTTTTCTGATCGAAGGAGGCGCGCTTGCCGTTGAAAATGCGCTGAAGACGGCATTCGATTGGAAAGTCCGCAAAAATTTCACGCGCGGATACACGGAAGAACGCGGCCGCTTGATCTTGCACTTCCGTTATGCGTTTCACGGGCGTTCAGGATATACGATGTCGCTGACCAATACCGACCCAAACAAAACGCTCTATTTTCCGAAATTCAAAGACTGGCCACGCATAGATTCGCCATATCTTCATTTTCCGCTTACGCAAGAGAACATCGAGCGAGCAAAGCAGGAGGAAGCTACTGCGATCCGGCAAATAAAGGAAGCATTCATCAATAATCCGGATGACATTGCCGCGATCATTATCGAACCCATCCAGGCAGAAGGTGGCGATCATCATTTCAGCTTGGAATTCATGCGCTCTCTGCGTGAGCTTGCTGATGAAAACGAGGCGTTGCTTATTTTCGATGAGGTCCAAACTGGAATTGGCCTGACGGGGAAAATGTGGGCGCACCAGCATTTTGTGCAGCCGGATATCCTCAGCTTTGGAAAAAAAACTCAGGTGTGCGGCATACTTGCTTCGAAGCGAGTCGATGAAGTGCGCGATAACGTATTCCAGCGTTCGAGCCGGTTGAACTCCACCTGGGGTGGCAATCTGGTAGATATGATCCGATTCACTCGATACCTTGAGATCATCGCAGAGGAGCAATTGATAGAGAATGCGGGTATCCAGGGAATGTATTTGCTTGCCGAATTAGAAAAGCTTCAAGCGGAATTTCCAACCTTGGTGTTCGAAGCGCGCGGACGCGGCCTGATGTGCGCCTTCGATCTGGCCGAAGCGCAAATGCGCGACCTCCTCAAGCAAAAATGCTACGATGAAGGACTCATACTTATCGGCGCCGGCGACCGCTCCATCCGTTTTCGACCGCCTTTGAATATTTCCAGAGATGAACTCAAAATTGGCCTTACGATCATCCGCGAGCAACTGAAGGAATTAATTGTCCGAGATTATTAGAATCGCATTATAGCCTGTGGTTTCCTCCCCTACTCAAAATTACAAACTTTGGATTCGCGAAAGATTTCCGACGCTCAATCGGCGCATCGATGAAGGCGACCGCGCGGAGCTTAGCTTGCTCCTGGCTGAATCTGGTTTGGTACTGTCCGCCATGACTGATGATTCCGCTACAGACGAGCGGGAGCGCTTTACGTATATTTCAATGATCCATGCAGCGCTTTATCACCACCGGAAGCGTGGTCTGAATTCGGGTTCCGGATCCGATGCCAGCTTTGATGCCACCATGGAGCGTGTGGAAGGCAGTATGATCGAGCTTGCACGCACGATTGGAGTTGAGCATCGCTTCTTGTCGGTATTCTATCTTTTCTGCAATCCGCAGATTCCGGATTTGACCGGCAAGTATGCCCAATTTCACAATTCCGAGTATGAAGCAACATTTATTCGCATCAACCGCGAAGGCACGCGGCAATACCAAATAGCTGCAAAAGCGCTGACCGATGCGTCCGACCGATTGCTGAAATTCGGTCCCTCCAAAGAAAAAATAGCGCAACTTTTTCAAACAGCGGCCAGCGCATTTCGCACCATATCTTCGGGTAACGCAGAGCTCATTCGCGCTCCCGGCAGCGAAGAGTTCCGAACTCTTACACAATACTTTGGTGAAGTTCGCGTAGCCGGCGGCCCGCCACTGCGCGGCGTAAACGCCGGCGACCAGCCGTGGTCCTATGTGATCGATCTGTTGCTGGGAGTTGATCTCAAACATGTCTTCGAAGTCGCATTCGAGGACACCGAATCTGAGCGACACTACCCTGATGAAGTTATCACCAGCGCTGATGTTGTCGCCTACGAGTTTCAATCCGGTGCATATTTGCATGCTAATTATTTACTTCCGGAGGACTACAAATTTCTTACCAAGGTCATCCGTAAGATGAAGCAACGCCCTGTCGCGCTGACGCATCTTATCCCACCTTCCTTTAGCACTACTGACCAGATCGCCCTCTCGGAACTTCTCCATGATGTGATAAAGCAATATGTGGCTGCTTCGAACGTACATTTCCAACTTGCCCGGAGATTCGTTCCGCAAAACGCCGAAGGCGAACAAGTGGGATCTGCCGGAACCCATATCATGAAATTCTTACGAGAAGGACTGAATGCAGAGCGCGAAAAGGTCAAGCATAAGCTCGAAGCCCGCCATCCTAACCTTTTAGAATTAAGCAATATTAGCACTTTATGACTAACCAGCCCCAGGAAGCCGATCTGGCAACCGAACTTGAGCGTTTTGTAAAAGAACAAGCGTCCCGATATGGCGATGTTATATCCTACGTCCCTGCCAGATCCACAAAAGTCGAAAAATCAATAGCTCCAATGCCATCAAACTCTTCCGTTCCCTCCGTTGAATTGAATATTTTAGCCGACAAACTAAAACCTCACAAATCAGAGCCGTGGTTCAAAGCGAGTACATTAGATGAACTTGAAGCCGCGATCCACGACTGCCAAAAGTGCTCGCTGGGGGCAACAAGAACTAAATTCGTGTTCGGAGTCGGTGATCCTCATGCTAAGGTGATGGTCATTGGTGAAGCACCCGGTGCCGATGAAGACGCCCAGGGCGAGCCATTTGTGGGCCGCGCAGGACAGCTTCTAAATAAAATGCTTGCCGCCGTGGAATTCAAACGCGAAGAAGTGTTTATTGCCAATATCCTGAAATCCCGACCGCCGAATAACCGCGATCCCAAACCGGAGGAGGTTGCAGCATGCGAACCATATCTTTGGAAGCAAATTTCTCTGATCCAACCGAAGCTCATTCTTTGCCTCGGTCGCATCGCTGGAACCAACCTACTTAAGATCACCGAATCGCTTGGCAAAATGCGCAATCAGGATTACAATTTTTGCGGCATACCTGTCATTGTTACCTACCATCCCGCTGCCCTGCTCCGTAATCCCGACTGGAAACACGGCGCATGGGAAGACTTGAAAAAACTGCGAAGAATGTACGAGGAATTGCCAGCGTAAGGATACTGTGATGTCGTCCCTGGATCCCCGCGTTCGCGGGGATGACAGAGAATTGGATGTATGCGCGAAGCGCAAGAACACTACCGTTCTGTCCTTCCCGTGAATGCGGGAATCCAGGTTTGGACTTAATTAGAGTTTCCAAACTCCCTCATCACACTTTCAACCTTATCCTAAACGTCGTTCCTTTCCCCGTCTGGGATTCTTTCACGAACAGCCTCCCATGGTGATATTCCTGAATGATTCGCAAGGCCAGCGATAACCCCAACCCCCAGCCGCGCTTCTTCGTGGAATAGCCAGGGCGGAACACATCATTCTTCTTGCGTAGTGCAATTCCCTTCCCCGTATCGGTCACATCGATAAATATGGCGTCCCGACGAGGTGCATGATGTATATTGACCTGGATCGAACCCTCCGCTCCTTCGATCGCCTCGTATGCATTTTTTATCAGATTTTCTATTACCCATTCGAACAATTCGCGATTGATCTTCACTAGGATCTCGTCTTCATCGGTCAGAAGTTCCAGTTTGATGTTTTTTCGGAGTTGCGGCGATTTCGCAACAATGCTTCGGCCTTCAAAATAACTCATTACTTCCGCCACGACTTGCACAACGTTCTGGGGCTTCAGATCGGGAACCGAACCGATCTTAGAAAACCGAACGGTCACGCGGTTTAACCGTTCAATATCCAGATCGATCTCTTCGGCTATCTTTTTTACTTCCTCAGGCTCATTTGCGGATAATCGCAGCATTTCCGCCCAACCCAGCAAACTCGAAAGCGGCGTACCAAGCTGATGAGCCGTTTCCTTTGCCATGCCGACCCAAATATTCGATTGCTCACTGCGTTTCAGATAACTAAAGCTCAGATACCCGATCACCACCACCACCATCCCAAGTAATAATTGTACATACGGAAGTGACTCGATCTTCGAAAGTACCAGGCTATTGCCGTAATGCAGATACCCAGTCACTACATCTCGGTGTTGCGCAGAATCGTGAAAGTAGAACGTGATCGGATGATACACTCGGTCCATCTCTCGCATTTCCTCGCGCAGAAACCCGAACTGTTTTGCAGAGTCGAGCGTGGAATCATACGACAAGTTCCAGTTCGTCTCGCTAAAATGCCGCACGCTTGGATGGTCATGCCGATCGGCTAAGATCACGGGCACATCGCTCGATCGCGCATAATGCACGATCATCCGATACAGAGAATCGTCCGGGGTCTCCTCAGAATTATTATAATACTTGACCGCATCCGAAAAAAGCTGAACTACCCGATACTCCCGATCCCGAAGCTGTACAACTAAACTATGCGCATAAAAGAGGGTACCGATCACAATGAGCACGGAGGCGACCAGCAGCGCAAGCTTGATATTCGCCGATCGCGGCAGCCGCGCAGCGCCCACTCCGCGCGGATCGCGCCGTGGAATTCCTCGCTCTGGTTTGCTATTGTTCATCAGGGCTTGTTTCGTGCGCGTTCATTTTGTTAAGCAATACTTTTGTTGTAACCACGCGACAATCGAAAGTTGTTCTTCGTGGAATTGGTGCCCTGCCGCCCTATTTTAAAAGTTCATGTGCTACGCTTTTCTCCATGGCAGCAAATAGCTAATCTGAAGTGGAATAGATAGAATATCACTCAATCTCGGAGAAATGTTTGACCGCTCACCCACTTCGGTTATCATTCTTCAAAAAACTTCGAACGTAAACCATTGTGAGTGGAGTTGGGAGATGTCCAATTTGCCTTCTCGCACAGGAACTTCTATTGTAGTAAAACCTTCGTCGGGCAATTCGTAGATGAGTTTGATCGAAAAATTCGAATACGCCTTTGGATCGCGGTTGCCGTCAGCAGACCACAGGTCGAGCGTACTTCCGCCCGCGTAGTTTTGGCTATCTTTCGCGGTAAACGTTCCGAATGAGAGCGTATCGAATGGATTGACGCCGAACTGCTCTGCATAATTCGGATCGCTAAACCGGACAACCATCCGCTGCGAGCTTAAGCTCTCAGGATCGACCAAGGTCAATATCCCGATGATGGTTGTATCCTTTAGATCGCTTTCTTCCTCGGAATTAGTCAGATCCCAATATCCGGCATATCTCTTCGTTTGTGAATTCGGAACGGAAATTTCACCAACATCGGAAGTCAGTGCAAGCATCATTCTGCCATCGGAATAGCGATAGACACGCTTGACATTTTCTGCACCGCAGCAACCGTAATCCGTTGCCGTGAAGTAGTCCGGGCTATATTCTATAAGATTGGAGTTCAGTTCAAGCTTCCAGGCTGGATCTCCGAATCTGCCCTGCTTCGATATCCTTCCGGTCAGCTCGATCTGCCCTTCCTGGCCCTCCATGTTGGACTGGCTTTGCTGCGTGCTCGTCTCAGTGATGAGAATCACTGTATCCATCCAATTCGCACCAAACTCCTCGACATGATAGGAACAAGTCTTGACGATCTGCTCGACGATAGGGACAGGATTCGCATCGGAGTCAGCTGCGCTTGTATCAGGCTCGGTCGTGATCGTAACGGTGGAGTACCCGCTATCTGAAAACACGGTCTGCGCATTCGATCTCGATGAGAAACCGAATAGCACAAATAGAAAAATGAGAATGATTACAGATCTCAACTCAAGTTTTGCGATCGATCATGATTCCACAAATGCGACCAAACAACAAAAGTAATACCCTCTCGCTCATCGCAGTGCATTATTTCTGCTCCATCTCGAGCTTGCGAATATCGTCGCGAAGCTTGGCTGCTCGTTCGTATTCTTCCTTCTTGATGGCTTCGTTAAGCTGTTGGTTAAGCTTATCTAATGCGGTCAGCGGCTTCGTTGCTTTCTTGGGAGCTTTCTCTTCGGATTTTCCCGCAAGTCGCTCGGCAAGACTGAGTTCGCTTTCGTCCTCTTCTTCCTCGCCTTCCTCCTCGCCCTCTTCGGGCATGAATCCCGCTTCGGCCATCACAGATTCCGCGACCCATATCGGCACTCCAAACCGAATGGCGATCGCAATGGCGTCACTGGGGCGAGCATCAATATCCTGATCGTCCGAAAGTTTCAGGCTCGCAAAGAATGTTCCTTCCCGCAATTCGTGAATGGATACCTCCGTGATCGTACCGCCGAATGCTTCGACCAGCACTTTTATCAGATCGTGGGTGAGCGGTCTCGGAGGTTTGATACCCTCCATCTCAAGTGCGATGGCCTGCGCCTCGAATCCACCGATAATAATGGGGATGCGTCGAGAACCTCCCGTTTCCCGCAAAATCAGGGCGTATGCCCCACTCGTGGAGGGGTTAGCGGAGATACCTAATATTTCTACCTGAACTCTGTCCATTGTATTACCTATCAAATCCCGCTCACTGGCAAATCAATTCCAAGAATCGTGAGCGAAAAGTGTATTTCTGATAACTCTTCAACAAACGTACCAGTCATTTTTACGTGTAAACCGATAAACTTGTAACAACCGCCATGCGAAGCGATTCCCGAACTCGCGCTGTTCGAAGGCCAACCTTGTTCAATAAATGAAGATGATTCGCCTTTTGAGAATGCGAGCGTGCTGGAGCGTGGTAAGAATTTCAGCTCTATCGCTGGTATTGATCCTATGTTCTGCTTGCACTACCCAAGTTCGAACCACCTCGATCGGAGTAGCACTGACTGATGGCACACACACCGGCGGTGGACTCATCGCCGTGGATTCCGATTGGCTCGTGCTCGGCGAGTATAACACCTCGCCGCTTGAATCCCCACTCACATTGATCGATTATACGTTGATCGATACCATTAAGATCATTGGCGCAAAGTATGACCGAGCGGGTGCTGTACTCGGCGGGCTTGTTGGCGCCATCACCGGCATATTTGCGTCCGGCGCACTGGATTCCGCCTCACCGAGTCAAGAGCGCACGCGGTTTGCACTTGGGCTGGGGATTGGGCTGGTTTCCGGCGCGGGATTAGGATATCTGATCGGCAGCCACTTCGCCGATAATGATAGTGTTATTGCTCATCCTGTCGATACGGATTTCATTAGTCTAAAGCCCTACGCCGTCTTCCCCGATACCATTCCGCGTTGGCTCGAACTCGAGATCGATAGTATCGAAGAGCAAAATCCTGAGTAGAAACCAAGATTGATGAATTAATTATTTTTGAGCAAAAACCGGACTCTTTTAGTCCGGTATAGCGTTTCCTAATAACAAAAATGCTACGACTCTCAAAACGGGTAGAATATGGGCTTGTCGCCTTGCAGCAGCTTGCTCGCAGTGGTCAGGTGCTGACTGCGCGTGAGATCTCCGACGAAAGCGGCATTTCCTTCGAACTGCTCTCCAAGATCATGCAGGATCTGAAGCGCGACGGCGTGATCTACTCCCATCAGGGTGTGCGCGGAGGGTATTCTCTGATGCTCGCTCCGCAGCAAATAAGTATCACGCGCGTAGTGGATGCATTGGAATCCGATAGCTCCATTACCGAGTGTACTTCGGACACCGAATGCTGCTCCCGCGAAAGCGTCTGCACCATCAAAGGCCCGATGCACAAGCTGCAAGAGCAAGTCGAGCAAGTTTTGAATTCGGTAACGATAGCACAGCTACTTTAATATATTCACCCCTCCCGCTTGCGGGAGGGGCCGGGGGAGGGTGTCGGGACACTGACACACCCTCCCCTAACCCCTCCCGCAAGCGGGAGGGGAATAAAAGTTTGAAAAAAATTTGAACATGGTAAAACTGCCAATTTATTTAGACAACAACGCCACGACCCAAATGGACGAACGGGTCTTCGAGGCGATGAAGCCCTATTTTATCGAATATTTCGGCAATGCGGCGAGCCGGAATCATTCCTTTGGCTGGAAAGCCGAGGAAGCGGTCGATTGGGCGCGCGAAACGATCGCCCGATCCATTGGCGCCGATCCGAAGGAGATCGTTTTCACCAGCGGCGCAACGGAATCCGATAATCTCGCCATCAAAGGCATTGCCGAGATGTACGCCTCGAAAGGCGATCACATTATCACGCTGACGACCGAGCACAAAGCTGTGCTCGATACCTGTAAGGCGCTCGAACGCCGCGGCGCGCGCGTTACCTATATGCAGGTCACGAAAGAAGGTTTTGTCGATCTCGACATGCTGCGGGATGCCATATTGGATAAGACCGTGCTCGTCACCATCATGCACGCCAATAACGAGATCGGCGTCATTCAGGATCTGGAAGCCATCGGCAAGCTCTGCCACGAAAAGGGCGTGATCTTTCATACGGATTCCACGCAATCTATTGGAAAGATTCCCTTCGATGTACAGAAGATGAATGTCGATCTCGCATCCATTTCAGGACATAAAATTTACGGACCGAAAGGCGTTGGCGCGCTCTACGTTCGCAAGAAATCCCCACGCGTGAAACTGGCATCCCAAATGGATGGCGGCGGCCACGAGCGCGGTATGCGCAGCGGGACGCTGAACGTGCCGGGCATCGTCGGACTTGGCAAGGCGCTGGAACTTTGCATCGAGGACATGGCGACCGACACCAAACGCATCCAATCCATGCGCGACAAAATGTGGATGGATTTCCAGGCCGAACTTGATGAAATTTACATCAACGGCCCCGATCCGCTCGATAAACCCGAGTGGCGCTTGCCGGGCAATCTCAACGTCAGCTTTGCCTTCGTCGAAGGCGAAGCGCTGATGATGGGAATTAAAGATATTGCGGTTTCTTCTGGCTCGGCGTGTACGTCGGCCAGTTTGGAGCCAAGCTATGTGCTGAAAGCGCTCGGCGTTGGCGAGGATTTGGCGCATACCTCCATCCGCTTCGGAATCGGGCGGTTCAACACGCAGGAAGAATGCGATTACACTGTCGCGAACGTCGTCGAAGCGGTGAAGCATCTGCGCGAGATGTCGCCGCTCTACGAGATGGCAAAAGCGGGTATTGATCTAACGAAGATCGAATGGGCAGCACATTAGGGGAAATTATGAAGTATGAAGTATGAACGGTTAATTCAACTTGTCATTCTGAGCGAAGCAAATCGTAGCGATAGCGGAGATTTGCTGAGTCGAAGAGTCTCCGGTTAGAACCACAAAAGATCCTTAGACTCCGTCTTCCCTCCCTCCGGTCGGAAAGACTCCGCTCAGGATGAAAGTGCGAGTTCTTACAGAATGAAAAAAGAAGATTCAAAAATTGAAAAATATTTCGGTAACCCCGAGGTTCTGCTTCGCTTCATGCGCCAGACGCGGAAGCCGGTATTTCATAAGTCGAATGTTTTTTTTCGGGACATTCAACATGCGGTGCATGATTATTTCGAATCGGTCGAGCACGAGCAGGTCTCGCTTCCCGAAGCGGAACGAATGGCCAAAGAGATCGTACAACTTTATACGCAGCAAGGCGTTTTGCGCGAAGTGAATAACCAGGCGTATCGCCTCGAAGGCCCAGCCTGGATGACGCCGAAAGATGGTACTTACGCGATGCTTACGCTAAACGGCACACCGCTTCCTGGTGAAGCAGTCGAGCCGCTCATAGCAGAAGCACCGCCAGCGCCGAAAACGGAAGAGGTAAAGCGCGAGGAATCGCGCATTGCAAGTTTTGAACTCCCGATCGCTCCGCCAAAAAATGCAGAGCCGGGACATTTGGATGGCAGGCCGTTCCTTCCGCACGAGCGGGAGTATCAGGTTCGCAATCCGCAGGAAGCAACAGAAGAAAAACCAACGGAGGCCGTGAGCGAAAAACCAAAGATCGCTCCGCCACCGTGGATGAAAAAGAATTAGGTGTGGCACATGCTTTAGCTTGTGTCAGGAGCAAGAACAAGCTAAAGCATGTTCCACACCACAGCAAAATAACATTATGGCATACTCAGACAAAGTAATCGAGCATTATCAGCACCCGCGCAACGTGGGCTCGCTGGATGCGAAGGACGTGAACGTGGGCACCGGACTCGTCGGCGCGCCGGAATGCGGTGACGTCATGCGCCTGCAACTCAAGATCAACCCGGAAACAGGCGTGATCGAAGATGCAAAGTTCAAAACATTCGGCTGCGGCAGCGCGATCGCCTCAAGCTCCTTCGCAACCGAAATGATCAAAGGCAAAACGGTGGATGAAGCCTACGCGATCAAGAACACCACGATCGTGCAGGAACTCAATCTGCCGCCGGTGAAGATCCACTGCTCGGTATTAGCCGAGGACGCGATCAAAGCCGCCATCGAAGATTTTAAAAGAAACGCGCCGCTGTTTCGCGCGAAGAGGCAGTTGCTTGATCAGAACCGTCATCCTGAGCGAAGTTCATTCCGACGAAGGAGGAATGAACGTAGCGAAGGATCGCGTGAGATCAACCGATTCTTCGTTCCGTCGAACTCCGCTTCGCTGCGTTCGACTTCACTCAGAATGACGTAATAGAAAAGTTTTTTCAAACACATTAGGAGACTAGTACTATGACAGAAGTAATGGAAATACCCTCGTTAGAGGAAACGACCGTCGAGCAAGCGTTTACCGATCTCGATAACGAGATCACGCTGACCGATAAGGCCGCGAGCGAGGTAAAGAAGATCATGGAAGCGAATAAGATCCCAGAGACCTACGGCCTGCGCGTTGGCGTAAAGGGCGGCGGTTGCTCCGGGCTATCGTATTCGCTAGGCTTCGACGCCGAACAGCGCGAAAACGATAAGATCCTCATGAAGGATGGCATCCGCATGTTCGTCGATACAAAATCGCTGTTCTATCTTTCGGGAACCGAACTCGATTTCACCGATGGCCTCAACGGACGTGGCTTCGTGTTCAATAACCCGAACGCCACCAAGACCTGCGGCTGCGGAAGCTCGTTTACAGCCTAAAGAGTACCGAGTGATGAGTAACGAGTAACGAGTCGGTATTTCGATTCGTTGCTCCCCTACTCGTTACTCGTTACTCATCACTCGGCACTCTCACATGACCGACCACTTTTGTAGATTCGGGATCGATCGCACGTTTGCGGTAAACCGTGATGCGCTCGAAAAGCGATTTCACGAGCTGCAATTGCAGTCGCATCCGGACCGGCATGTGACGGCTGAAGAAGTGCGCCGCGATCGCGCTCTGGCGGAGTCCAGCGATATTAACGCGGCCTACCGTACGCTCCGGGAACCCATTCCGCGCGCCAAGCACGTGGTGGAACTCTATGGCTTCCCCATCTCCGATCAAAAAAGCGTTCCGCCCGGCCTGCTTATGACCGTGATGGAAGCGCAGGAAAAGATCGCCGATCTCGAAGCAGCAACCAGCCAGCGGGATAAAGAGAAGGTGATGCGCGAGCTATACGCCATCGTCGAAGAACTCGAAGGCCAGCGTGAAGCTATCGACGAAGAGCGAGAGCGCATTGCACGGAAATGGGATTCGCGTATGCACCCGAACGAGTCCGGCGAGCTTTCTAAGGAAGAGCAGGAGGAGCTTGGACGCATGGCGCAGCTCATGAGTGAACGCGCATATCTTGAAACCCTGCGAATTTCAGTGCAAGCGGCACGGCAAGGCAAACCAGCTTTTATTCAACATTAAGGTTGAACAAATAGATTATGTCTTATTCAAACACCAATATTGTGGGGACTGGGGAGTTCGAAGGATGGACTTTTGAGATTAAGGACTACGTCGAGGTTTTGTCAAATGGTACTCCGGTTGATTTTTTATCGCATTACCGCGCTACTAACTGATGGTTCTAACTCTTCTCTTAAGATTCCTTCCCCAAGAATTGGCGTCCCTAAGTTGAATCTCAATTCTAATAATTTTGAGTCGCTTTTTCCCATCCTTCAACGCGAACTTATCGCGACAGCGAGAGTAGGGACCAAGCCCTATTTCGAGAAATCAATCCCTGGCGCGGGTGAATTCGAGGAATGGACGTTTTGGGTCACTGATAGTGAACAATTCGGTGGCAGTCAAAAGGATTATTTCGTTAGCGGCATGCTCAAGGACGATCCCCTGGGGCCACCATATCCCAACGTGTTAGTTGATAAAGGAACTCTTGATTCCAATTTCGATGAAGTCATGGTTCGTGTACAGCGAGCAATCGTTGCACAATTGGAATGGCCCGCGGATGAGGAAGGTCCCATTTATATTGACGATCCGGATCGTGATGTCCGAGTGATTTGAACATTATGAGTACGCATATACTATCGAGCTTCCGCGAAGCACATGAATGTCTCGCTCAATTTATGAGCGAGGAGAAAAATCTCGCGCTCGTCGAGCAATTTGTCGATCTGCTCGGCGAGACGTTTCAAAGCGGACATAAGGTGTATTCCGCCGGCAACGGCGGCAGCCATTGCGATGCCATGCACTTCGCCGAGGAATGGACGGGCCGCTACCGCAAGGACCGCAAGCCGATGCCCGCGCTGGCATTCTCCGATCCATCCCACATCACCTGCACTTCTAACGACTATGGCTTCGAACACATTTTTGAACGTATGGTCGATGCCTTTGGTGAACCGGGCGATGTGTTTCTCGCTATTACAACATCCGGCAATAGTAAGAATCTGATCTTAGCAGCCGAAGCTGCAAAGCAAAAGGGAATGAAAGTCGTTGGCTTGCTCGGCAAGAACGGCGGAGGAATTAAGGCTCATTGCGATATTCCTATCATCGTTCCTGGTGCCACAAGCGACCGCATTCAGGAGCTTCATATCAAGATCATTCACATTGCCATCGAATGTGCCGAACGCCGGTTATTCCCGGAACTCTATTGATTTTGCCTTTCTAATGCCGCTTAATATCCAATTGCCGGGACAACAAAATGGCCACGCCACCGAAGGCCGCATCGTCGGGATC
The DNA here is from genome assembly GCA_963736195.1 of Ignavibacteriota bacterium. Classification (GTDB taxonomy): domain Bacteria; phylum Bacteroidota; class Ignavibacteria; order Palsa-1295; family Palsa-1295; genus PALSA-1295. The sequence goes on along the minus strand of CAVTNP010000003.1, from coordinate 280 downwards.
GATCTCGGGACGACGAACTCGCTCGTGGCCTATGTCGATCACGGAGTTGCGAAGATCATCGATGGGCCGGATGGGAAACTTGTTCCATCTGTTGTAACGCTGAACGATCACGGCGATGTCGTTGCCATCGGCCAGAAAGCCCGCGAGCGTTCCATGCAGGATGCGCAGCACACCGTGTATTCCGTAAAGCGGCTGATGGGAAAATCCTATCAGGATGTAAAGAAAGAATCTACCATGTTGGGATACCGCTTGGTTCCCGCTGACGAGGGCCCTGGTTCGC